>JAFNAQ010000088.1 GCA_017860275.1 Bacteroidota bacterium | reverse complement strand
ACAAAATCAGCATCATACTGCCCGATGTTTAATACAAGCTTTACATAATCTTCTGCTATATCATTCATTTTCAACTCAAGATCGCTTTGAATAATTGGTTCTTTTTTTTCACTGCAAGCCCACAGCGATAAGGTTACGATAATTAAAAAGTAAATTTTCATAATTGCTTATATTTATTTATAAATATTAAAGGAATAATGGAATGTTGCAGAAGTGGAATAAAATCATTCCATTACTCCGTTTTGCTTCGTCTGGCATCAATAAAAGATTTAACTGCTAAAATTAGAAATACCAAACATAGAATAGCCATAATTGCTTGCACTGTAACAGCGGCAGGTCTTTCCATTTCTGCTCCGCCAAGCATTTTAAAGAATTTAAATAATCCGCCAACTGTTCCTGCAAATCCCAAAAGAGTTAAAACCGCGGCACCATGCATTGCGTGTTTTAAATATTTTTCATTTAGTGCCAACCAGCCAAAAACCAACATAGGTATTCCAAAGAAAGTTGGAATAAGTGCAGTTATACTTTCACTGCTAATTCCGAAGTATCCATATAATCCCATTACAATAAATATTACACCATAAACGATAGTTAATTTAGCCATTGTATCTCCAAAATATTAGAAAATAGTCTGTTATTATTTTAAAGCTAATTTATTACTGAAAGAAATAAGAGAAGACGTTTTTAACACTAAATCTGTTTTAAAAGTAATCCAATGTTTTCATTTAATAGTTTAAGATGTTCAGATTTAATTTTCCACAAGATTTCATAATCAATACCGAAATAATCATGCACCAAGATATTTCTAAACCCTATCATGCCAATCCAATCAATGGCTTTATTCGTTGCAATAAAATCTTTAGGTAATTTATTCGAAGCCTCACCAATGATTTCAAAATTACGAACTACTGCATCTTTTGTTTTGGAATCGTCTAAAAAATCTTCAAACGATAAATCCTGAGTGTAATCTAAGATATTTTGAATTGCTTCTTGAATATCCTGCAATAAAAGTAAAACAGATCTTTTAGACATAAATCAAATCATCTTTTATTTCATTAAAATATTTTTCTTTAATCCCCTTGCGGGAAACCAGATCAACTTTTCTATCCAAGATTTTTTCTAATTCATAACAAAGATGAATAAACTCCATTCCAACTGGGCGATCAAATTCAACCATAATGTCAACATCACTGTCTTTATTATCTTCTCGTCTGCTTATAGAACCAAATAAAGCAAGATGTTTTATAGGATAATCTTTTAATAAAACCGGCTTTGCTGTTTTTAGTTTATTTATAGTTAACGTTTGATCGCTCATTTCTTATATCCTGAAAATTTATATAATTAACATAGTTATTTATGTTTTATACTTCAAGAATATTTACCTGAGTTGTAAAATCAAATATTGAGTCCCGTTAACATCAACATCGAATTTATTATTATTTACATCAAACTCTTTTCCGCTTACAAGATCTTTAGCTTTTGTAATCTTATACATTCCGGGTAAAGTAAACTCAACTTTTTGTTGATTTAAATTTTTATTAACAATTATCAAAACTCTTTCATTCATATCCGATCTTAAATAAGCATAAACATTTTCATCAGCTTGTAAAGTTAAAAAATCACCATACCGCAATGCGGGATGATCTTTTCTCATGTGAATTAGTTTGCTTACATCTTCTAGAGTTTGTTTTTCATATTGGTCAAGTTCATCATCAAAGCGCATCATTCTTCTGTTGTCAGGATCTGCAGCGCCGGTCATTCCAATCTCATCACCATAATAAATAATTGGAACGCCAGGAATAGTTAAAATATAAGCAAGGTGTAATTTTAATTTATCATAACTTTTTGGATCATCAACTTTCGGCGGATTGTTCCATGCAAAATCTCCTGCGCGTCCATCATTAATTGCAAGATCACCATCTGCATAAGCCATATAACGGATTTTATCGTGGCTATCCATTATGTTGCCCATCAAATTGTTGTATCCAAAAACCTGAAAACTTTTTTGCATCTGGTAATCCAACAATTTAAATGAAGCTTTTTCATCAAGAAATGTTGGAACAGCAACATCATAAAGATTAAAATTAAACTGCGCACTTAACTGTCCATTGTTAACATAAGAGGCAATCATATCAATTCCACCAAACGATTCGCCAATCTGATAAATTTCTTTTTTCTGTGGAATTGCAATTTCCTTCTCTAATTTTTTTGTTTGTAATCTCCAGAATTCATTTGGAACATGTTTAACTGCATCATGACGATAGCCATCCGCACCTGTAACTTTTAACCACCAGACAGCATTGTCAGTCATAAATTCAAGGGCTTCATAAGAGCTAACAAAATCAAAAGAAGGCATATAAGGTTCAAACCAGGTTGTTAATCGGTACTCATCCCACAATCTTAAATTTAATCTTCCGTTTGGAAGGTTATATGTTCCAAACCAATCGCGATGATCTTTCCACATCCAATGTTCTTCATGAACATGATGAGCAACATAATCCAGAAAAACTTTCGAGTCTTTTTTATGCGCAATATCAATCAATTTTTTAAAAAGATTCATATCACCAAAATGTTCTTCAACTTTGTTTGATGAAACAGGCCAATAACCGTGATAACCAGTGTACCATCTGTGCGGCGCAGGATATTCACGATAAGCGTTATTTGTATTATCAACAATTGGAGAAATCCAGAATGCATTTACACCAAGCTTATCGAAATATCCTTCTTCAAGTTTATTGATAATACCTTGCAAGTCACCGCCCTGATAATTTGCCGGCGCAAAAAGAGAATCATGAACAATTGGATTATCATTTGATTTATCACCATTGCTAAAACGATCTATCATTATGCTGTAGATAATGTTATCATTTAAAGTATGAACCCCGGATTTACC
>JAFNAQ010000041.1 GCA_017860275.1 Bacteroidota bacterium | reverse complement strand
AAAATCGCGGGACTATATGTGAGCCAGCTCAAAACTATCTGGGCCAATGTAATCGAAGAGCCCATCTGCCTCAAAAACCCCGATGGTACCAACGTCCTGTATTTCATTTACGCTTCCAACAACACAAACACTCTTAAAATCGCAAAGGAAATTATCCGTAGTGCTTAATTCTCTCTCTTTTTTGGTAGTTTTAAATACAAATATTATATTCGTGCAAAATAGAAATCATATTTATGATATGCAAGTGTTTATTGATAGAAATATAGAATCTTTTGTAAATGAGAATCTAAGCATATTTCCTGCAGTTGCTATTTTAGGCTCAAGGCAATGCGGGAAGTCCACTTTGGTGAAAATGCTCTATCAAAATTCGGATGCCTATCTGTATTTAGACCTTCAGAATTTGGATGACCTGAATAAGCTGAGAGAACCTACGTTATTCTTTCAAGCCAATCAGGACGCAACGATTTGTTTGGACGAAATTCAGTTAGTCCCGGAACTTTTTTCCGTATTAAGAAGTGAGATCGACCGTAATCGTCGTCCGGGACGCTTCATTTTACTTGGGTCTGCTTCGCAAGACCTCATTCAGAAAACATCAGAATCGTTGGCCGGAAGAGTTGGACTTATTGAACTCACTCCGTTTACGATTGAAGAGGTTGAACGGAATGTAAATTTTGAATTGAATAAGTTCTGGCTTCGTGGCGGCTATCCTGATAGTTATCTCACATCATCAGACCAGGGGAGCGTACTTTGGAGGGAAAATTTTCTTAGAACATATGTAGAACGGGATATTCCACAACTCGGGTTTCAAATTCCCGCATTGCAACTTCGGCGTTTACTCACTATGTGTGGGCACAATCAAGGGCAACTTTTTAATTCTTCCAAATTGGGAGAATCACTAGGTGTAACTTATCAAACTGTTCGCCGATACATCGACCTGATGGAGCAAACCTTTATTATCCGTTCATTACCACCATTTGAAAAGAATATCAAGAAACGCTTGGTTAAATCTCCAAAAATTTACGTGAGAGATAGCGGTCTGTTACATCGGCTGCTACAAGTGGATGATTTCAATTCACTGATGGGTAATCCCGTTTTCGGAGCATCCTGGGAAGGCTTTGTAATTGAAAATATTATTTCTTCATTGAGGGATTGCAAATTTTCTTTTTATCGCAGTGCTATAGGTGACGAGTTAGACTTGCTTATTGAGAGGGGTACACGGACGATAGCCGTAGAATGCAAGGCTTCATCGGCGCCACAGGTAACTAAAGGCTTTTGGAGTGCTATAGAAACAATAAAACCGGATAAAACATATATTGTTGCACCAGTATCAGCATCTTATCCATTTAAAAATGATGTGGAAGTTTGCGGATTGAGTGATTTTTTGAAAAAAGTCGAACTATAAACATAATCTATTTTATTTATTTTGAAAGATATACAATTTCATTTGTTTGATATAAAGTGAATAAGGACATTAAAAATATAAGAAAAAGTATAAATGGCATAAGCTCGGAAGTACTGAATGGCGAAAATTATTCTAGAAATGATTTTGCAAGAAGCATTCTTAACTATCCGGCAATGATGGTTCCTTCCGTTCAAGAGCCTATTATTGAAAAATTATCTCATGCTATAAATGGAGAAGTCTCGCTATTAGACCCATTTATGGGAGCATCAAATACACTCGTTACAGGAATGAAGTATGGGATGAATGTATTTGGTCAAGACATTAACCCACTTTCTATTTTGTTGAGTCAAGTTAAGACTAGTTTCTATGAAATTGGCGAACTTATTGATGCCGAAGAAAGACTTATCAGTGGTATTAATTCTGATAAGTCAAATATAGTTGAAGTATCATTTATTAATATTGATAAATGGTTTACCATGAGCATTCAGATTGAATTGTCAAAAATATACCGGGCTATTCGCAAAGAACATAGTTTAAAAATAAGGAAATTTTTTTGGGTGGTCTTAGCCGAAACTATTCGACTGACTAGTAATGATAGGACATCCACATTTAAGATGCATATGCGTCCTGTTGAAGAAATAAACGCAAGGCTTGTCTCTGCCATAAAGACTTTTACTATTGTCTCAAAAAAGAATATCAAAAATATAAGTGATTATATTTCAATTTTGACACTAAATGGAAATATTAAGAGAGGGAAATACATTAAAAAAGCTGAAGTGGTTTGGGGTGATTCTCTATCTGGAATCAAAACAAGAAAAACATTTAACTTGCTCGTGACATCCCCTCCTTATGGGGACAATCAAACAACAGTAACTTATGGCCAATTTTCGTATTTGCCGTTACAATGGATACCTCTTGATGATATTGATGTAACCATTGACTTAGAATATCTTAGGACGACCCAAGAAATTGATTCCAAAAGTTTAGGTGGACAAGTCAAAGGAAATATTAAGGATATAGAGGAACGGATGTTTGAAAAATCTCAAACATTAAAAAAGTTTATTACACAGTTTAAGGATGGCGAAAAAAAGAAAGCAGAAAAAGTTACGAGATTCATTTATGAACTGGACTGTAGCATCGAAAAAATGCTTCCAAGAATGAGAAGTAACTCCTTTTTAGCTTGGACTATTGGGAACAGAAATGTGAATAAACAAGTAGTGCGAAACGATTTAATCCTAAGTGAACTCTTTCTCTCAAACGATATTGAATTATTTACTGGCTTAAAAAGGGACATACTAAGCAAAAGAATGCCTGGAAGAAATAATTTTTCTAATACAATGAGCAAGGAGAGTATATTGATATATAAAAAAAATAATTAATGGATAGGATGATAAATTTAGATTCCTTTTCGGAAAGTCAACAAGAAGCGATTACAACCCAAGATAAGCATCTGAGGATAATAGCTTGTGCCGGTTCTGGAAAAACAACAACAGTAGCAGGAAAGGTCGCTTATTTATTAGATCCTGTAAATGGATTTGGGATTAAACCTAAAAATATCATAGCATTCACTTATACTGAAAAAGCAGCCGGAGAATTAAAAAATAAAATTCTCAATAATGTAGGGCAATATAGAGGAATGGCAAATATGTATATTGGAACAATACACGGCTGGTGTTTAAAATCATTACAAGAGAACGAGTATAAATATCAAAGCTTTTCGGTATTAGATGATATAAAATTAAAATTGTTCGTTGACAAGTATTATGATGTAATTGGGATGAAAGAAGTTACTAAACTTTCTAATCCATCAGTATCTCTTCGTCGCTTTATAGACACCTCTCTTTTTGTTAGAATTATGGATATTGTTAGAGAGTCTGAGGTTAGAAATGGCGTTCATTTTCCAAGTAATATTTTAAAAGCAAAAAGACAATATAAGGAAACACTTATCTCAAAAAGATATTTTGATTTTTCCATGATAATGGAAAAAGCATTGGAGTGCCTTGAAGATGATACGAATCTAACAAAATCAATCAAGGATGATTTAAAATATTTGATTGTTGATGAGTATCAAGATGTAAATCCATTACAGGAAAAACTCATAAATAGGCTTCAAGAAATTAGTAATTGTAAATTGGTTGTTGTCGGAGATGATGATCAAAATATATATCAATGGCGGGGAAGCAACAATAAATATATTATAAATTTTGAAAATAAATTTGATAAAGGAGATGTAAAAACTATCCCTCTTTCTGTTAACTTTCGAAGCTCTGAAGGAGTAACCAAATTATCCGAAACATTAATTTCTAATAATCTAAAAAGGATTCCTGATAAAAAGATGGAGTCTTCAAAGAAACAAATTTTTGAAAGGGGTAATGACATTTTATATAATAGATATGAAGATGTTGATGCAGAAAATGATGGGATAGCACGATATATTGACGATATAATAGGTGTCAAATTTAAAGAAAACGATGACGAAGAACCTAGAGGCATCGCATTTTCTGATATTGCTATATTGTTGCGAACATGGAATAAAGCTGGGTCTATAGTTGAAGCTCTCGAAAGGCATAATATACCATATATTACAGCTGGAGTCAATCAACTATTTGAGATGGATGAGGTTCAAGCGGCTCTTGGAATATTTTATTACCTATATGGAGACATTAATTCTGGTGAACTTAAGGAGAAATGGTTAAATATCCCGCACACAAAGGTTTCCGCAGACAAAATTGATTTTGCAATATCAAAACTTTCTGAAAAGAATCCCAACATAAAGAAGGTAAAAGATAATTGGGAGTATTCATTGCAAGATATATTTTGGAATTTCTTAGGCGATGCAGAAGTATATGAGGAAAATTTCATAAATAATACATCAAAGGATATAGAACTAAGAAGTAAAGAACGGGCTGAAATTGTTTTTTTTAACCTTGGGAAATTTAGTCAAGTTATTAATGATTTTGAAACAATCAATTTTAATAGTACCAGTCCATCATTTCACCTTTTTAGTTTTTTAAGTTTTATCACATATGTAGCCAAAGATTATTATCCTGAAGGGTGGCTAAATAATCCTTATAAAACTCCCAACGCCGTTCAGATTATGACAATACATCAATCAAAAGGACTTGAATTTCCTTGTGTAATTGTACCGGGGTTGAATCAGAATTACTTACCGTCTAAAAAAAGAGGAGGATTAAGTGAGTGGCATTTTTTAGATAGAAATCTAATTGAAGAACAGTCTCGATATGAAGGGGATGAAGACAAAGAGGATGAAAGACGGCTACTCTATGTTGCTTTGACAAGAAGTCAAAAATATCTATTGCTGACTCAAGCTCCGGATTTAAATAATAAATTATATAAAAAAGAATCTCTGTTTATTCAAGAACTCACTAATGCTAAAATAAACTCATTTCCGGTTATGATTACTGACTTGAAACACAAGTTTCCAGACAGTGACAAAATTGAACAAAAACCGAAGGAAAAAATCAAAAATATATCTTTAGACTTTACAAGTCTTAAAGATATATTTGATTGTCCATATCGATTTAAATTAATTTCTGTCTTTGGTTTTTGCTACCCTTTAAATCAAAGGATGGGGGTTGGGAAATCATTTCACAACTGTTTAATGGAAATACATAAAGAAGCAAAGAAAGGTGTCCTTTTAAGTGCAGATGAGCTAAAATCATTAATTGATAGACAAACACATTTCCCTTATTTAACGAAATCAAAACAGCTCACTCAGCCTTTATTAGATAAAGTAAAAAATAATGTTGAAGAGTATTATACAGATAATTTGGATGAATTTAAAAATATCGAATTTGTTGAACAAGAAATTCAGTATAAAATTGATAGAAACATACTTGTTGTAGGGAGGATTGATTTGATAAAAAAGATTGGAGAATCAGGTTACTATGAGACAACTATTGTTGAATTCAAAAGTGATGAAGATAATGCTGATGCGCCAATTACAAAAGACCAATTAAAACTATATGCTTTAGGTCACAGAGAACTTACAGGAGAAACGGCCAATTATATTATGACCTATGTAATAGGGAAAAATCGCCCAAAAACTCCAGAGAAACTATATGATAATGACTTAGAGGAAATCCAGCAAAAAATCAAAGATGCTGTAGCTTTAATCCGGGATGAAAAATTTGTAAAAACGGATGTCAGTAAGATTTGCAGTGAAAACTGCTATCAAATTAGACTATGCAGTAATAGAATTAAATATAATTTAAAACCTAAAAGATAATGGGAGTTGTTAAGGAAAGACGATTAGCTGCTTCTAATCTAAAAAAACTGACAGAAGATCCGAGTAAGGTACTATTTATCCACTACTCCCAAAGTAATACATTTGATGATGATGACTATGGGAATATTTCACCAATAATAACATCAATAGTGATAAAATCTCTGGATGGCCAAATAGATCAGCAGTTTGCAATTCATTTTGAAGCTGACAAAGCAGATATCCCCATAGATGAAATCCAATATTCATATCGTGATTTAGAATTACGGATATTAAAGGCCTTTAATGATTTTGTTAAAAGACATCGTGAATGCAACTGGATTCATTGGGATATGAAAAATATTCATTTTGGTTTTGAGGCGATTAAACATCGGTACGAGAAAATCTTTGGAGACTTGAAAGATTATTATGAAATCCCCATAAATAACAAGAAAAATTTGAGAGATATTATTGAAGGGATGTTTGGAGAGAGTTTTGTAAATGGGCCTGACACCCTGAAGTCATTACTAAAGTGTAATTCTGGTAACATTGATAACAATGCATATTTAAGCTCAAATATTGAATCAACAGAATTTGAGCATAAGAATTTCACCAATATTGTAAAATCTGTTGATTTAAAAGTGGATTTTATAAAGAAAGCAACAAATAAATTGATCCGGAGGAAGTTGGTTGTATCAAACAAAAATCATTATGCTGTTTTTGTTGATGCAGTTAATCATCCAATATTTACTTTTATTGGTTGGGGTGCTACAATTGTTGGTCTTATTATTGGAATAATTGCATTAACGTAATATGATGGATTGAGTGACTAAGAAAAAAAGACACCATTATATTCCAAGATTTTATTTGAAAAGATTTTCTGTCAATAATGATGGCAAATTTATAGGGCTATATAATCTTAACAATAAGAAATTTATACAAACTGCACCATTAAAAAGTCAAGCCTACGAAAACTTTTTTTATGGAGAAGATGATGAAATAGAAAATGCCTTAGCGGAGATGGAAAATATTGTAGCTAAGATGTTTTACTATTGGACAGAGAAAAAATTACTTTATCTGCCCCCAATTGAAACCAATGGCTTCAAGTTACTCAAACGATTTATCTTATACCAGGCTTTTAGAACTCCTAAATCAGGTAATGACTTAATGGGAATACTAAATCAAGGTTTGAAAACTGTTTTAAAAGAATTTAAGCCTGAGTTGCGGGAAAGTATTAATGAAGGAGAGTTCATACACAAAAACCCTGTTTTACTAGGGCTATTTCATGCAATTAAATACGAGCATCTTTTAAATTTTCTTGATTGTAAGTTTTTGGTAAATCTTTCTTTATTGCCATTTATAACATCAGATGCTCCTGTAATTCTATATAATCAATTAATGGAGCAAGCAGAAAATTATATGGGGGCTACGGGATTAGTAGCGAAAGGTCTTCAAATATTTTATCCAATTCATCCCAGATTAATGATTTGTCTATACGATTCAAATGTCTATTATTTTGGTAATGGGAGTACTGATTGTTGGTCTACAGAATCAATTGGGGAAATACATCAATTAAATGGTCTTCAACTCATCAATTCTAACTCACAACTCTTTTTTGATGATTTTATTTCTGAAGAGTATATCAAAGAATTACTTAACAATTTTGAAGAATATAGAAAACCAACAAAAAAAGTTAACCGAATCATCAATCAAGGAGGCAGAAAATTCTTTTTTACAAGTTCGGAGGATGCTCATATTGATTTAAATTTAGCATTTCTCAAGCTAAAAGTAGATTCAACCGATTTAAAAGATGAAATTACCCCGTTAAGACATCCTTCTTTGGAGCGTTCCAAAATAGAATAATACCCTTCATACATAATTTTCACCTTTTGTATATGCTAAACATCTCTCCCATGTAGGGAATAAATAAGGCAACACTTATACAGGAAATACTACCCGGAAGCGTAGCTTATAGGTTTACACCCTAATTTTCAATATGAGGATTGCGGTGTATTTTTCTTTTTATAACAAGTAAATCGAAAAAAGAAAGTGAACTATAAGCGTAGCTAGATTGTCGTTGGACTGCCTCCGTAAACTAATCTTATACAGCCACAGCACCGCGAAGCCGCGCAGGTTAAAAGGCCGTAGAAGCAAGGCGCTAAGGTTTTTTATGCGCAACGTACACTTGGTACGTGAGCACAAAAAAAGACCGCAAGCAACGAAGCTTATGCGGCCTTTTAACCTTTTTGGGTGGTGCCACCAGGAATCGAACCGGGGACACAAGGATTTTCAGTCCTTTGCTCTACCAACTGAGCTATGGCACCTTGTATTAGGGAGTGCAAAAGTAG
>JAFNAQ010000087.1 GCA_017860275.1 Bacteroidota bacterium | reverse complement strand
ACGTTATAGACTTATGGTTGAAAAAGAGTTTATAGATGGTAATTTTTCAGCCGTCCCATATTTAAATGCAGAACTTTATTGGGATTCGCGATACTCTACTATCAACCGGGTCCGTTTAGCTGGAGGTACTACTTTGTCGTTGGGTCCAACCTTCGCAATAGAGGGAAACATAACCTATCAATATGATTCACATTATAATACGCAAAATCTCTATGCGTTGAACCTAATATTGCACGTGTTCTTTGAATAAAGATTATTCTTTGAATAAAGATTATTTAATCTCGTGAAGATTAAAGGATTCCATAAAGTTAGCATACAGTACAGGTGAAGTAATTAGAATTGGTGCTGACTTCTCTATTGTTTCGATCGCTTGGCAGACGGTGTTTTTTTAATATTATGAATAATATAATTTATAGTCTTCAAAAGGTTGAGTTTTAATGATATGAAAGAATTAATAATTTGTTCATTAAAAAATAAGAAGTACCTGCTAATCCTAACCGTACTCGTATTTACCGGTTGTGCAGGTCATAATGTTCTTCTAGATTTCCCCCCTTACACAGATAATTTGCCGCCAATAACAACAGGTTTCTATTCTGTTCATACAATAGTCAACGGTGTTTCATCCGAGAAAATAGGTTCGGAATTCTTGGGCGAACTTGTTTATCTGTACAAAGATGATTTTTTTATAGACAAGAAATACTACAGTGGTATTAAAGGATCTTTCCTTCCAAATTATTACATAAAGACAAAACTGGTTAATTCAAAAAATGTTTATTTCTGGCAGGATACTGAAAATGAGGATCTGAACGGTAATATTAAGCTATACGAAATTACTGAGAATAGAATTGTTGCAGAAATAACCACTAATAAAAATCAAAAAGAAGAAGTTGAATTTAGATTTTATCGTTCTCAGATTTCTGGTGATAGTTTGAAAGTAATTCCAATAGCACACAGAGGTGTTTGTTATCAACCACCAAATAATTATGATGGTATTTTTCCAGCGAATACCGGCCCCGCTTTTGAAACTGCTTTAGCTTCCGGATATGAAGGATTTGAATTAGACGTCAGAGTCACAAAGGATAAAAGATTCATCATAAGCCACGATGAAGATTTAAGTGCAGCAACTACTTTACACGGTTTTGTAAAAGATAAATATTTATCAGATTTCCAAAATGCGCTCGTAATAAAGAGTGCTTTTATACCAGAAAAGAAATCTACTGCCTATGAAGCATATATTGCTGCACCTATGAGACCCCTTTACGATATATTGTACCATTATATTGATGATCCCAGATTACAAAAAATGGTAGTTGATATTAAACCTGATACGGATGAAAATATATATGAGGCTGCCAAACACGATTTTGAAGGACTCACTGAAGCGCAACAAAAAAAGATTTTATTCCTTACGCGTACTGAAAGTTCAGCAAAATTATTAAGGGAACTGTGTCCAAATTCTGATATAGCTCTTGAAGGTTCAATTGGACCGGAGCCTGTTGAGGAACTGGAAAAGTACTATCCTGAATCTGTTGGTTTACCACGTGGATCGCATAATACCATTTCATTCGGTGCAAATATTATTCTAGCAACTCAATCTATTGAAACAAGTACAGAGATGATTAGAAAAGCAATGGAGCTATCACAGCAAAACAATTACAAAATCATAATGTGGACGTTTGCAAAAGATTGGAGGTTGAACTTCTTACGTGAAAATGAGTTCTACCCGGATTTTATTTTACTTGATATTCCATACTATCAATATGCACTGCATCAAATGAAATATGCCAGGGAAAAGGGTTTAGTAATTGCTGTTAAAGATACAGTGACAGAAAAATTCACCAATCCGATTTATAAAAGAGTTTACAATAATTTTGTTGCAGATTTTTGGTTTCAATCCCGTACATTGTTGGAACTGACATATGGGCAAGGTAATCTGCATCAAAGTAATTTTACTAGTAATTTTGCTCCAGTCGGAAATATTGAACTAAAAGTCGGAAGAAGTGAAATTGATAAGTTCTCAAAGACTAATGCATCCTTAAATGAATGGTATGCTTTCTTCTCCTATATTAACACCAGTTCTGCTATTAGCAAAATAGAAGCAGATGAAGTATCAACCAAATTAATAAGATTTGGTTTTGGAAAAACTGAAGGTCTTGGATATTATGGACCTAACCTCTCATTCATTCCTTTTATTTCTCAATCACTAATGCTGACAAAACTGGATGACTTTGGTTACTCACAGGGTTCTGGACAAGACGAATTACCTATTAACGATCAGGAGATTATAAACAATTATTTAAATGCATTAAGGTTCAGTGATAGAACATTGTATGGTTTTAAATCAGATATTCTGTCCACTTTTCAATTAACTGCAAATTATGAAACGAGTATTATTTATCCCCGTTATCTCTTTTTAAAATGGTCTGTCAGTTTTATTTTAGCTGAGGCGGGTTACCAGGTCATAGACTATGCTCTGGGTAAATTTGTAGATGATTATCCGGTGGCAGGACCAATTATAAATATATTAGTCAGGTCAGCGTATTTATATAGTTATTATTTGGTGAGGAAAAAAAATATGAACTGGCCATTCAGTACTGAAGCTCCATTAAGATACGAAGGCTTTAATTTTGGAGTTAGTGTTGTACTCTGAATTCTATAAAATAGAACAAAATTTAAAACTTTAAGTGTTGAGTCTTTAATTATTTGATTGAGAGTACTCAATTTTCGGTATTATTTATAAATGGTTCTCAATAATTATAATTTTTTAATTCTGGGCTGATAAAGCGCAAGTCAATTTAAATAACCAAGATACCATAAGGAGAAAAACATGAAGATTCAAGAATATGTAACTATAGATGAAGTGAAAAGAGTATGCAAGGAATTATGCTTGAGCGATTGGACAACAATGCAATCACCGAATGTTACTATTGAAGAAGCATCAATAATCCTTAAGATCGTAAACACTAGGCAAATGGATATTTCCCTTGAAGAATTTCGAAAAGGGTTAGAAGTAGAACTTGAACACGGAACAAGATTCGAAGATGCAAATGTGACTAACAATCATCCAATTCTCACTGGCAAGATAGTCCTCGCTCACCTTAAAGAAATGATAGATTACTATTTAAGAATAGATGTAGCGGAGATGGAGGGCGATCTTTTGAAAGCAATTTTATCCGGAGACATAAAAAAAATACAGAATAAATATAAAAGATTAATTGAAGCTCAAATATCATTAAACCAAAATGTTAAAGACCAGTTGAAAAAAATCTAACTCAGGCATTAAACCAATGTGAACT
>JAFNAQ010000023.1 GCA_017860275.1 Bacteroidota bacterium | reverse complement strand
AAAATAACTTCAAAAACTTTTAATGGTTTTTGAAGTTATTTATTAACTTTGCCCAAGAAAATAAGTGTAAAATCTGTAACGCTTATTTAGGACTAGTCATGAATTAATTGGAATTAATTAGCAGTTGGCAAGGCTTTGAATCCTCTACCCATAATCTCACTACTATCAATTACATTAATAAAAGCATCTGGGTCTATTTGATGAATACCCTCTTTCAAACGAACAAACTCACTTCTTGAAACAGTTGTATAAATCATATTTCTCTCAGCACCTTGATAAAGACCAGTACCCTTAAAACAAGTACCCCCCCTATTCAAATCATTACATATCGCATCTCTAACCTCATCTGGTTTATTAGTAATAATAAATATAGTCTTATAAGACTTAATACCATCAACAACCATATCGATAATCTTACTTTCCACAACGATTAATAATATTGAATAAATAGGTAGACGGAATTGATTAGAAACGAATAAAGTTGAAATAGTAATTGCAGAGTCAACAATTAAGACTAAAACCCCTAAAGATATTTTTGTGTACTTATTTAATATCATTGAAATAATATCACTTCCTCCAGATGTTGCACCCGATTTAAAAATAAAACCAATAGATAGTCCATAGATCAAACCTGCAATTAATGTATTTAGGAAATAATCAGGGACAAAGTAAGCTCCATCTGCAGTAGGTATTAGAGAATTTAGACTAACACCTGCCTTAGCTGCCTCAGTTGCAGTATAAATTCCATCATGAATCACAGGAATAACTCCCCAAGTAGATTCAATTATACCAACAAATAAAAGAATTGCAACAGTAGAAACAATTGTTTTAATACCAAACTTAGGACCAAGAATCCAGCTACCAATCAAAAGTAATGGAATATCCATAAATGCAGCAGAAACACTTATCTTCCAACTAAATAAATGGAATAATACAGTTGCAATACCATAAGTTCCCCCTGGAGCAAGCTTATAAGGAGAAGCAAAAATCACGTTACCTATTGCAAATAAAAGGCTACCTAGTATAATATAGGTATATGCAATAAACCATTGTTTCGAAAATAATTTTTCGTTTTTAATAATACTCATAGAAATTTAAAATTAGTTTGAAGTTTAAAAAACGTGCAAAGGTAATACATTTTACCCACATAATTAACATTTCTCAATCCCCCATAGAATTAAACCCCTTGTAGTTTATTAGAAAGTAGGGAAATCTTCTTTAAAATTGAAATAATATCTTAACTTTGCAGATTGAAATTTAATCTAGAAAACAAATTATAAAATAAATATATACAAAATGACAAGAGACACTCAAATCTTCGACCTTATTGCAAAGGAAAAAGAAAGACAAATGCATGGCATTGAATTGATTGCTTCTGAAAACTTTGTTTCAGAACAAGTTATGGAAGCTCAAGGTTCTATATTAACTAATAAATATGCAGAAGGTTATCCTGCAAAAAGATACTATGGTGGTTGCCAAATTGTAGACCAAACAGAACAATTAGCAATTGATAGAGCAAAGGAATTATTCGGAGCTGAATGGGCAAACGTTCAACCTCACTCTGGAGCTCAAGCTAATATGGCTGTATTCTTAGCTTGTTTGAATGTTGGTGATACATTTATGGGTTTAGACTTAAATCATGGTGGTCACTTAACTCATGGCTCTCCAGTAAATGCATCAGGTCTTAACTACAAACCAGTTGCTTACGGAGTAGAAGAAGAAACAGGAACAATCAACTACGACAAGATGGAAGCTGTTGCTCTTGAGCACAAACCAAAATTAATCGTTGGAGGAGCATCTGCTTACTCAAGAGATTGGGATTGGAAGAGAATGAGAGAGATTGCAGATAAGATTGGAGCAGTATTAATGGGAGATATTTCTCACCCTGCAGGACTTATCGCTAAGGGCGAATTAAACAATGCTGTTCAATACTGTCATATTTGTACAACAACAACACATAAAACACTTCGTGGACCAAGAGGTGGTTTGATTATGATGGGAAAAGATTTTCCAAACCCATGGGGAAAGACAACTCCAAAGGGAGAGGTTAAGATGATGTCTGCATTATTAGACTCAGCTGTATTCCCAGGAATCCAAGGTGGACCACTTGAACATGTTATTGCAGCAAAGGCAGTAGCATTCGGAGAAGCTCTTACTCCTGCATACGCAGAATATATCAAACAAGTTAGAAAGAATGCAAATGCACTTGCAAATGCAATGATTGCACGAGGATATAAAGTTATCTCTAATGGTACTGACAATCATTTAATGTTGATTGACCTTAGAGCTAAATTCCCAGAACTTACTGGTAAGGTTGCTGAAAACACATTGGTTAAGGCTGATATCACTATCAACAAGAACATGGTACCTTTCGATTCACGTTCTCCATTCCAAACATCAGGTATCCGTTTAGGAACTGCTGCTATCACAACACGTGGAGTAAAGGAAAACGAAATGGAAGCAGTAGCTGAAATGATAGACCTAATCCTTTCTGACGTTAATAACGAAGAAAACATCTTAAAGGTAAGAAAACAAGTAAACGAAATGATGAGCAATCGCCCATTATTCGCTTGGTAGTATTTACTTTTCAAAATACCATAAGGCTTTCTTATTAATTTAAGAAAGCCTTTTTTAGTATTATGCGGTGAATAAACCCTCTATTCACCGCATAATTTGCGGCGAATAATCTCAAAGAATATACTTAGAAAGGAGAAAAGTCCAAATTATTAATTTGTAAAAGAATAAAAGTTTGTATCTTCGCAAAACAAATAACTAAATAAAATAATGTCTGTATTGAACAATATAATTAGGGGTACCTTATACGAAAAGATACACCAATTACTAAAAAAATATTCCATATTAATTGTAGTATTATTCATTATACAGACAGGATTATCAAGTCTTATTTATTTAGTTCTTGAGCACTTTAACCTTGATTCGAAATTCACATTTCAAAGTATATATCTATTATTTGATTATATCATAAATTCCATTTATGTAATAATTATTTATAAAGATATGAAGAAAGAAGAGTCTGTCAATAAATTAATATTGATTCTAACATTTTTCAGCTCTTTGTATGGCTTATTTTTATTTTTACTATCCATAACATATAAAAACATTCAAAAACAAAAAAGCTCTCAAGATGAAAGAATTTACTAAAATCATAAACAAATACGCAATCTTATTATTAATTCCGGAATTATTCAATTTAGCTTGGAATATCCTTATCACTCAGATATATGGTAATATAGACAATAAATTCTTGATTAACTTCAGAGAAAACATTTTTCTCGACTTCAATCAATATATGTTTTCTATCCCATCATATTTAAGTATTATATTCAACTTAATTATCATTGGATACTTAATCTATGATTTCAGAAAGCATGAGTTAAAAAATCTAATTATAACACTTATTGCAACATATTTCTTCCCTATATTGGGAATATTATCATTCTCAATCCTTTATTTCTTCAAACAAATTGAACAAAAGAATTAAAGAAATGAGATAATATACTTACAAAGGCTTTCTTATTAATTTAAGAAAGCCTTTTTTAGTATTATGCGGCGAATAAACCCTCTATTCACCGCATAATTTGCGGCGAATAAATTATAAAATTAAATATTTGTAGTATATTTGCCGCATAAATTATAAAATGATATGTTTATTCACGAGCATTTAGATTGGTTTTGTTTTCATTATGATAAGAAAGAAGTCTTGTCTGCACTTGCTAATGTGCGTTATTATCAAGGAAAGATAATTGGGAAAATGGATAGCCTTGGCTTTTTTTTAAAAGAAGAAGCTCTACTTTCTACCCTAACATTCGATATAATTAAATCTTCAGAGATTGAGGGAGAGAACTTAAACAAGCAAGAGGTTCGTTCATCTATTGCAAGACGTTTGGGAATAAATGCATCTGGCTTAGTAAATTCATCAAGGGATATTGATGGACTTGTTGAGATGATGTTAGATGCAACCCAAAACTACAAATCACCGCTTACCGAGGAAAGATTATTCTCTTGGCATTCTTGCCTCTTCCCTAGTGGATGGAGCTCAGGACATAAAATAGAGATTGGAAAATATAGAAGTGGAGAAATGCAAGTTGTATCAGGAGCAATGGGTAAGGAAAGAATACATTATGAGGCTCCTAAACCAGAAAGAGTAGAAAAAGAGATGCTGTATTTCTTAGAATGGCTAAATGGTGAAACAGAAGTAGATTCCATTCTAAAGGCAGCTATTGCACATTTTTGGTTTATTACTATACACCCTTTCGATGATGGTAATGGTAGAATAGCCAGAGCAATAACCGATATGTTACTTTCACGTAGCGATAATTCTACTCAAAGGTTTTATAGTATGTCTACTCAAATTCTAAACGAAAGAAAGGAATACTATATGGTATTAGAATTATCTCAACGTGGAGATAATGATATAACAAAATGGATTATTTGGTTTCTAAATTGCTTAAATACTGCTCTTATTTCGACAGAGACCATGTTAGAGTCTATTCTATTTAAGGCTAAATTTTGGGAAATAAATTCAAAGACCATTATTAATGAGAGACAAAAGCTAATGCTGAACAAAGTTCTTGATGGTTTTGAAGGAAAACTAACCTCTTCAAAA
Source organism: Bacteroidota bacterium (assembly GCA_017860275.1). Lineage (GTDB taxonomy): Bacteria > Bacteroidota > Bacteroidia > Bacteroidales > P3 > UBA10566. Next base: position 16,451 of record JAFNAQ010000023.1, on the reverse strand, counting down.
TGGGCGAAGATTAGCAAATGTTCTAACGATACTGCCCTAAGAGATATCCAAGACCTAATCTCAAAGAATATACTAAGAAAAGAACCCCAAGGAGGAAGAAGCACCAACTACGAATTGGTCAAATAATAAAGCGACAAGTTTATTTGCAAATCCCTTTTCTCGTCAAAGGATGAAATATATTTTTTAATTATATTATCTTGATAGAAATTTTGTTGAGTAAAAATCCAAAAAAACTTGGACTAGATAAATTTACACGCCGTTGAAATAAAAAAATCTAAAAAGTATAACTAAGAGTTCCGTTTAGAAAATACTTAGAGGAAGTCACTCCATAATTTTCAAACTCAGCTCCTATTCCAAAATGCTTACTAATCATATATCTATATGAAAGCTCAAGATTCAATAGGTATTTGTATTGCACTACTTTATGAGAATCAGTTCTATTTGGATAAACTAATTCCTCTTTTGAATAACTTCTTAAACAACTTAGACCAGCTCCCAACCTCAAAGAATGTTTTGGGTTTTTCTTTAAAAAATTATAGCCCAAAACTAAAGAAAAAGCATTTCTATTACTCTCATCTTTTATTAATTTCAAATTATTAGGATAATCATTAAATTCTGTAGTTGAACCTTTATAATATTCAAAATTCCTAACCTTAACTTTTGCAAATAACATATTATTATATCCCAATTCATAGGAAGGAATTAGATTAATTAACCCATACTTTTCCCATACAGAGAATGAATATTCTTTTCCAAAAAGATTATCATAATTATAAAATAAACCCACGCTTTCGGTTAAAGTATGTGTAAACCTATATTCCTTCTCCTCTTGGGAAAAACCTGTTAGAGATATTGCAAAAAATAGTAATATATGAATTATCTTGTTCATAATTTGAAACTATGTGAATTAATATCTATTAATTTTACATTGTCATTTGCTTTTAGCCTTATTTTTGTGGGTGATAACCATTCTAATAATTCAGGGGTTAACCTAAACTTTTCATCATCAAAAATTTTTGGAGATAATTTATTCCTATCTACTAATATCGTTATATCCCCATCCATAACCTCAAATAACTCTACATACACAGATGCAGTCTCTTCAATAGTACAAACCAAAATACGATAATAATAACTTTTCGTAGTTTTATCATCTTCCCATACATCTCCTAAATATATTGATGTTAGATAATTATAAATCTCTTCGGGAAATTTACAATTAGAAATCGAATCATATTTATCATAGTTTTTATTAACAAATTTATTTTCACTATAATTTCTTTCTTGCTTTGCATAGCAAACATTACTTGATGCAAGATAGAAAAATACGCAAGTTAAAATAAGTATTAGGTTATTCTTTTTCATGAACTATAATATATTATCCAAAATACAAAACATAAAATTTCATTACTCTATTATTTTTATAAGAGTAATAATATTACCTTCCTTTGCCATCATAACTAAACTATCCTTGGTTAATGTAATAACCTTATAGGAGGAAATCGTATCATTATTTGACATTACTATGTAAATATTATCTTTTAATTGATAATGAAAGGAAGTGTCTTCGACTTCAAAGTATTCAATTTTATTTCCTTCTATTATAAATGAGGCATTTTCTTCTTTACTCGTTGCCCATATACCTTGCAATAATGATTTATCTCTATCATCCTTATTGATACTATTTTCAATATCATTAGCTTTAGCTTTCTCTACATTATCACTTTTCTTTCCACATGATAATAATGACAAGGTTATAAATACTCCAATTATTATTTTATTCATCACGACTAATAAAAAATTGTTTATACTATTAATTTTCAACTGCTGGCAACATAAAAAGTAAAGGATAATTCATCTTTTTACTTATGAAAGTATCCATCTTTACTACTTCCTCGCAAGCATTTTTAAAATCATTGTAAAAATCCTCACATTTCAAATTTATTATAGTTTCTGATCTCTTTGTAAGATGCGGATCTTCTTTGTCACTTGACAATGTCAATGTTCCTTTTGGGACAAAAGAGTGAGCAAACCCATTCCTCAAACTATCCCACAATTTATGTGTTACTAATAAATTTCTATATGGCTCTAATGAATCTAGATTATTTACTGCTAACTCAAAATCATTTTTCGATCTTCCTGATTTATTCCAATCATCATATTTATTTAAACATTTACCTAAAAATTCAATCCCTATAGCCATTATACAAAAAGCAATATAAGGATGGTCTTTATGTATTTCATCTATTTCTTTTATTAATACTTGCTGAATAAACTTTTTTGGCATCATTATACTCATATATTAATCTAGTTTAAATTATTTTTAATGATTAACATTCAAACACCTTGTTTTGAGTGTTAATTGCTCGTCAAAGATAGGAATATATTTTAAAATTATATTGAGTTTTTGGAATAATTTTAGATAAAAGGGGAATTTTTCTTTGATATAAATATTTTTTTCTCTGAGAAAGTTGGGTTTTTCTCTGGGAAAAATTTGGAGAAACGGCGTATAATTTTCTATAAAGGGGGATAGAAAAAATTGTATTCTTGATTTTGGGAATTTAATGGCTGATTTAGTCTGAGGAATTGGCTTATTGTGCTAATAAAAAGGGGATTTATACTTTTAAATAGGGGATTTAGTATGCAAATGATGCACATCGTTTAATGCAAATGATGCACATCATTTACTATGAAAGATGTGCATCATTTTTTATTAAGGAATTTTATATTTTTATTTGTTGGGGCGCAGGCAAGCGGCGCCATTACGATAAATTTGTATTGCAAATATACAAAAAAATATCGACTTTAGACGTCGATATTACTTGAAATTATCTTTATTTTTGGGGAAATATTAATGCTTGTCGGCTTGGTGTTCGCAGTTGTTTTGTCTGTGTGAACAGGTTGGACGGCAAACAAATAATCCTCTGAATAAATCGTTTGCTGGCTTTATTTGCTCTGGCTTAAGTATTGCCTTAAGCTCTTTGAACTGCTCTACCGATTGTTCTAATAAGGCTTTTTGGAAGTCTGAAATCTTATCTTCAAAATACTCTATCTTTACTCTATCATTTTCGTTAGATGAAAGATAATCCATCATCGCCTCTTGAGTAACATGAAGGCTATCGGTTATTGTTGATGCAATTGATTGATGTTTTTTCTTTATAAGCTCATACTTCATTGATTGATTTTCATCAAGTTTCAATGTTTCGCTAACATAACATTTGCATTCTACCTCGTTCTTTTCGTTGTGTTCTTTTACTGAACAAGAACATTTATTGTAATGAGATAGAAGAAATAGATTTGTAGTTACAAGAATAACTATAAATACTATTAATGTGATAAATAATGACTTTTTCATGTTATTCTGGGAATAAAACTTCGCTATTGAATGTACCTGCTAGTACATCGAAATAATTATCTTCAACGAACTTGTTGTATGCAATATCTTGTTTTTGAGAATCTTCTTTTGGAGAAAAAATTGAATATACATTAAACACCATAAGTAAAGCTAATGCTGCTAAACCATATTTCAATGTGACAACAGACCAAGCAGGGATATTGCCTCTTTGTCTATCATTAATCTTTGTTTGAATCTTTTGGAACAAATATGGATTAACCTCACCCACAATGTCCTTCTTTAATAAATCTATCATAACCCTTAATTATTAACCATTCTTTTCTTTATTGACTGTTTTGCTCTAAATATTAATACCTCAATGGCACTAACAGAACAACCCATTACCTCTGCAATATCTTTTTGTGGTAACTCATCATAGACAAATAAGATTATTGCAGTTTTTTGTTTAGACGGCAAATTATCTATAACCTTATGCAAATGAGTTATTTTTTCTCTTTCTTCAATAGTTAGGTCTATTCTTTCTTCGTTGATAAGACAATTTTCATTGTCATCAATATTGAGGAAAAACTTTTTAATCTTGTTTTTTCTGAGGTGGTTGATTGTCTTATTGACTGCAATTCTATAAAGCCAAGTAGAGAGCTTCGATTTGCCTTGAAAATTCTTTGCCGATGAGAATATCTCAATAAAAACATCTTGAACAAGGTCTTCTGCCTCGTCCTTATTGTGAACCATACCATAACACAAATTCACAACCTTCAACTTATATTCTTCGAAAAACTTCTCGAATACAATTTGGTTTCCATTTGCTATTTCTTGTGCTATTTGAATATCGTCCATTCCTTTAAAATTATAGCAGGATTTAATAATAAACCCTGCTATATTTAGCTTAACTTATTAATGAATTATGCTTTCTTTTCAGCACATCCTTTATGGTCTTTCTTGTCTGAACAAGATTTGCTATCACCTTTTTTGTCACAACATGACTTTGTTTCAGCTTTAGCTTTTTTGTCGCAACATCCTTTAGTGTCTTTTGCTTCAGATTTTCCATCTTTCTTATCGCAACATCCTTTAGTGTCTTTTTTGTCGCCTTTTTTATCGCAACATTCTTTCTTTTGTTCTTTCTTTTCAGGAGTTTGTGCAATTGTAGCAGTAGCTGAAACTAAAAATAAAGCCAACGCTAATAACATTAATTTTTTCATAGGTACTTTTTTTATTTAATTAATAAATTGTTTTTTATCTCTATTGTGACGCAAATATAGTCAAAACCTTACACAAGACAATAAATTTTATTATTTATTTTCGTTTTCTAAGTCTAATAGATATTTCTTCTTATCTATTCCTCCTCCATATCCTCCTAGCTTACCCCCACTTCCAACAACTCTATGACAAGGAATTAATATTGAAAGCTTATTCTTACCATTTGCATTTGCAACGGCTCTAACAGACTTTTTTCTATTCATTGAAATAGCTTCCTCAAGGTATGTTATCTTCTCGCCGTATGGTATTTTAAGTAACTCTTGCCAAACCTCTTTTTGAAAATCTGTTCCTGATAGTATTAAACTAAGAGTAAACTCCTTTCTTTTGCCTAAGAAATATTCATTAATCTCTTTCTCTAACTCTTCTATTAATGAATTTCTCTTTTCTATGATTTCGCCGTTTAGCTCTCTTATCATTACCTTGATTAGAAAGTCTAAGGATTTTCTGTCAACGAAGTCAATGAAACATATACCCTTTAGCGTTGAGCAAGCAATAGCATCTCCTAATGGAGTATTTATTATTGCCTTATAAATCTTTTGCTTATTTTTTTCCAATTGAATATCCTTTTATTCCATAGAATACTAAATACACATAGGCAATTAACGGAACTATAAATGAAATTTGTATCTGACCACTCATATCTGCAATCCAACCTTGAAATGGAGGAAGAACTGCACCACCAAGAATCATCATAATAAGCATTGAAGAAGCCTGAGCTGTCTTATCCCCTAGCTTATCAATTGCAAGTGTAAATATATTTGACCACATAATGGAGTTAAACAACCCTATCGAAAGCATTGCCCAAATACCAAACTCATTTAAAAGGTTCATACCAATAAGTACCAAGGCACAGTTTACTAGTGCAAATATTGCAAGAGAACGTGCAGGCTTAGATCTACCAAGATAGAAGAAAAGGAAGTTAAGAGCAATGAATATTAAGAACATCCATACTTGAGCAAAACAAAGCGAGTGAAGGTAATAGTTTACAGAGAATATCACTGCAAAACTCATTACGGCTAATAATATCATATAAGCCACCTTCTTCTTAATCTCTATATTACTTAGAGATATTGCACCTAAGAAACGACCTATCATAGCTCCACCCCAATAATATGAAAGGAAACTACTAGCAATTCCCTCTGTTATCTTACCACCCGATGTCTCTGTTAGAAAGGAAACCATATTACTTCCTATTGCTACCTCTGCACCAACGTAGAAGAATATACCTAATGCACCTAACCATACATAAGGATAGTGAAATATCGATTCTTTTTTGTCAGAACTTTCTTTTTCAATTATAGGCTCCTTAATCTTACTATTATGTATAAATATTGTAAGTAAGGCAAGTAAAACACCTAGAATAATATAAGGAATTGTAACTGCTGAGGCTCCAACAGAATCCTTTAAAAAAACTTGAAAAATAAAATAACCTCCAAGGGCTGGTCCTAGTGTTGTTCCCAAAGAGTTGAAGGCCTGAGATAAGTTCAATCTACTTGATGCTGTTTCAGAACTTCCTAACATTGCAACAAAGGGATTGGCTGCGACTTGTAGGAAGGTTAGCCCAATGCCAAGAAGAAATAAAGCACAAAGAAATACACCAAAGCCTAAGTTTAGATAGGCAGATGATGCAAATATTAAACATGCTACTGCTGCAATGGCTAGACCTGATTCAAGAGTTTTCTTATAACCAATTAAGTGTATTGGGTCTTTACCAATTTTTGCAAGAAGAAAAAATCCTAATGAACCAACAAAATATGCGATAAAGAATGCAAACTGAACAATATTCGCTTCGAAATGCGAGAGTTGATATATGCTTTTGAAGTAAGGGATGAGTATATCATTTAATGATGTAATAAATCCCCACATAAAGAACAATACCGTGATAGAAATCATCGGTATTAAGTTAGTACTTTTTTTATTCATAGTTTATTATGATAATTAATTATTTTGATAGGTATAATAATGTATTTGATTTCTCCTCTACAAAGGTTTTCTTTGCTAATTCTTGGATAAAATCTATATCTAATTCATGATATAAATCTACCTCTTTGTTTATTTGATCAATATTTCCAAGATATTCAAAATAGCAAAGATTCATGGCTCTATCCAATGCCTTGAGTTGAGAGAAAGTCATTGTGGATTCGAACTTATTCTTAACCTTTTCGAATTCTTGCTCTTGAATTTTTTCATAAGCTATCTTTCTAAGCTCTTCCCATATAGCCTTCTCTCCTTCTTCTATGCTTACATTCTCACGATACTTTCCTGTAACCATAAACAACCCATCATCAATATCTCCACTAATAAATGCATTGACCTCTGTAAAAATCTCCTTATCCTTTACAAGTGCATTATAAAGACGTGAACTTCTCCCATTTGAAAGAATATCACTTAATAAATCAAATGCGTAATATTCTTTTTCAAGACGTGAAGACATTGGAAAAGATATATATATAGCAGACTGAGGCACATCTCTTTTTACCTCTAAACGTCTTGGTTTAACTTGTAGGGGCTCTTTTTCAATTATTGGGAAAACAATATCCTTTTTTGGTATCTCTGAAAACCATTTCTCACATAGAGCCTTAACATTGCTCGATTCAACATTACCTGCTACGCATAAGATTGCATTATTTGGATTATAATAGTTTTTGTAGAAATGCTTAACATCGTCTAAGTTTGCATCCTCAATATGCGAAATATCCTTACCTATTGTTGACCAGCGATAAGGATGTTTAGTGTAGGCTTGCTCACGAATAAGCATCCAAACATCTCCATAGGGTTGATTTAGATATCTTTGTTTATATTCTTCTATAACAACATTCTTTTGAACATCAAGCGATTCTTGACTCATGTTTAAATATGCCATTCTATCACTTTCCACCCATAATGCTGTCTCTAATTGATTATTGGGAACAGTTAGATAATAGTTTGTGTAATCGTTATTAGTAAATGCATTATTCTCCCCTCCTATTTTCTCAATAATATCATCGAAATCTGGAACATTCTTACTCCCTCCAAACATTAGATGTTCAAACAAATGTGCAAAGCCTGTTTTGTCTTCATTCTCATGCTTAGCCCCAACTCCATAAAGTATATTTACAGCTACAAGTGGTGTTGATTCATCCTTATGAACAATTACTCTTAATCCATTATCCAATATAAACTTTTCGTAATGTATCATCCTATTTTCTTTAGTTTTAGTCTGCAAATGTAATAAATTTTATCGTAAATTAAAGACTAAGCTTGGGATAATAGAATTAATGATAAAAAGCCATCGGAATTTACACTATAAAATTTTTGAAAAAAATGTTTGTCTATTGAAAAATAATATTTTACTTTGCATACTAAATAACAATAATCGATATGAAATCATACTTTAGCAGTGAGGTTTTTTCTTCCTTAAAGGAGCTTAGAGAAAATAATAATCGCAGTTGGTATAGTGAAAACAAAGAAAAGATAAACTCCTCAAGAAAAGAACTTGAAGAGTTTGTTGAAGAACTATTGCCCTTGATTAGAAAATTTGACTCTAAGGTTGAAATGATTGAGGCTAAAAAAACAATGTATAAACAACATTTAGATATTCGTTTCAAAAAGGATAAAACTCCATTTAAGACTCATTATGCTGCAATTATTTGCCATGGTTCAATAAAACAAATGGGTGTTCCTTGTTATTATATTCATATTGAAGAGGGTTTTGTTATGTTAGCTACTGGTGTATATTCTCCAGATGTAGTTAATTTAAAAAAGATTAGAGATGAGATATATTATAATGTAGATGAGTTTAATTCTATTCTAAATGGTAAAAAATTCAAAAAATATTACGAGGGTATTGATGCCGATGAAAAGCTAAAGAATGCTCCAAGAGGATATCCAAAAGACTGGGAATATATTGATTATTTAAAGAACAAACATTTCTGCCCTGTACATTATTGCTCTACTGAAAAATCAATGAAAGATGGTTTTCTAGAATATGTAGTTGAGGTATTTAAGGCATCCTATGAATTTAATCTGTTTTTATCAAGAGCTATTTTCTAATACTTAAAGAGAAATGAAAAATTCAGTTTTATTTATTTTATTGTTTATTGTTTATACTTCTTATGCAAAAGCATATGGTGTAAATGATACGATTTCAGTAGCTGACTCAACTAAGTCTGATTCAATAGTCAAACCTAAATATTGGCTAATTAAAAACAATATAACTCTAAATTCAGATCAAAATGTTTATGATAATTGGGAGTCTGGTGGTATTAGTTCTTTCTCTTTCTCTGTCTTTTATAGGGGGTCTTATAATTATAAGAAGAATAAAACGACATGGGATAACGCAGTTGAGTTGGGATATGGTTTATTAAGACAAGATGTTACCGAAAAGGGGATTTTAGATAAGTCTAATGTTTTTAAGAAGAGCGATGATAAGATAGAGCTTAACTCTATTTTTGGTTATAGGGCTGTGAAGAATTGGAACTATTCTGGATTAATAAACTTTAAATCACAGTTCGACAATGGATATAAGGATGGAAACCTTGTTTCAAGTACTCTTTCTCCTGCTGTTCTTACCTCTTCTCTTGGTTTTGAATACAAACCTAGACCTTATATTTCTACACTTTTCTCCTTTCTTACAGGTAAGACAACCTATGTTATGGTAGATTCTCTAGCAATCCCAGGTAATTTTGGTCTTGAGGCAAGGGGTGACCATTTCAATTTTTCTTTAGGATCTTATATTAAAGTCTATTTCGATAAGGATATTTTCAAGAACATACATATGGTTTCGAAACTAGAGTTTTTCTATGATTATGAGAAAACATCTCTCCTAGATACCGACATTAATTTTGAGACCTTAATTACTATGAAGGTTAATAAATACATATCAACTTTCTTAAATATTCAACTTGTTATGAATAAAGATTTTAATTCAAAAGTACAAGTAAAAGAACGTTTCGGGATTTCTGTACCTATTTCTTTCTAATCAAAGATATTCATCTGTACTGGGTCAAATAAACCTAATTGATTTTCTGCTGGGTCTTCTATCTCAGGAAGGTTTTCTTGAAGATAGGTTTTAATGATGCGTTTTATTGCAATGGCTTGACTAACATTGTTTATTGCACAATACCTGACCAACATTTTTTGGTCTGCATGCGATAGTTTAATCTTATGAACTGATGGTTTTGTATTTTTCTTTACCATTTATTACCGATTTGGCTTCAAAATTATTATTTTTGCAGATAATATAAGACATAATTTATAAAGATTTACTAACAAAGAATGTTGATATAATGGATTTATACTCAAAACTGAAATACAATACTGATAATTTTTTCCTTTTAGCAGGTCCTTGTGTGATTGAGAACAAGGAAAATCCTTTCGAAATAGCTGAAAGATTGATAGAGATAACTGCTAAATTATCAATTCCTTACATTTTTAAAGCATCATATCGTAAGGCTAATCGATCTCGTTTAGATTCCTTTACTGGGATTGGAGATATTGAAGGTTTAGAATTACTACTTGAGATAAAAAATAAATATAATATTCCTGTTGTTACAGATATTCACAGTGCAGAAGAAGCAATTCTTGCTGCTAAATATGTAGATATTCTACAAATACCAGCTTTTCTTTGTCGTCAAACGGATATTTTACTTGCTGCGGCTCAGACTGGAAAGATTGTAAACATTAAGAAAGGGCAATTTCTGTCTCCTGAGTCTATGAAACATGCAGTAGATAAGGTTAGAGAAACAGGAAATTATAATATTATGCTTACAGATAGAGGTACTATGTTTGGTTACCAAGACATGGTGGTCGACTTCCGTGGTATTCCTAAGATGAGAGAAAACGATGTGCCTGTGATTATGGATATTACTCATAGCCTTCAACAACCGAATCAAACCTCTGGAGTAACTGGTGGGCAGCCAATGATGATTGAAACAATAGCCAAGGCTGCTATTGCAGTTGGAGCCGATGGGATATTTATGGAAACTCATCCTAATCCATCTAAAGCAAAGAGTGATGGTGCAAATATGTTAGCTCTTGATAAGGTCGAGGAGCTTCTAACCAAGTTAGTAAGAATCAGGCAAGCCTTATAAAAATCTTCGTATTTATAAAAAAAAGCGCAGTATTTGATAATAAATACTGCGCTTTTATATTTTATTGTAAAGACTTTTATCTTAATAGTTCAACAGCTCCATTCTTTTCTAAATTACGTATAGAACCATGACCTACAAATTTATAGTAATAGGTTCCTGTTGGAGAATTAGTCACTGCTGGGTCCCAGAATTCATCAGCATTTCTAATATCTTGTTTAAAGTATATACGCTTTCCTAAACGATTAAAGATTGAAAGTTCATTATCAGGGAATGCCTGTCCTTCTATTAGGTTTTTGATTACAAATACATCATTTATTCCATCTCCATTAGGAGTAACTACTGTTGGGAATAATAGGTTGTCATTGATAATTGTAATCATCTTTGATATTGTATCATGGCACTCATAAGTAAAACCACTAGGAGCTTTATTTACGCTAAATGCATCTAAGGTTACATAATAATCGCCAGCAACATTGTCTCCAGGTTGTGGATACCAAGTATAAGCAGGCTCTAACCCAAATACGTTTTCTCTTAAGTCAGTATAGTCTTTATCAGGTTGAATCTTCCAATGATATTGGTTTGATATATCCTTAGGTGTTGTGAGATTAACAAAGTAAGCAGTAGGTTTGGTTACATAAGGATTCAATGGATTCCATCCAAAATTAGCAACAGGGCTCTTATAGACATTTATAATACCAGTTTGAGAAACAGAGTCTGTACAACCATTTATTGAGGTTACCTTTAATTTTAAATCATAGTTCCCATAAGGTAGGCTATAAGTAGGATTTTCAACAAAAGACTTAGTTTGACCAACAGTCCATTCGTATTTTACAGCATTACTTGATGTTGATAATAGTTGAAATTCTAGAGGTTCACAGCCTTCAAGTGGGTATTTATCCATAGTGAAAGAGGCCATTGTAGCAGGATAAACAATTAAGTTAATACTATCGGCACCATAACAATATGTTTTACCGTTATAATTTGTAACGCTTGCAGTATATTTTATTATTGAATTTGAATTAGGTAGGGTTTGAGCAATAATTGTTTGAGTGTCTTGACCATCAGGTTCCCATTTATAAGTTGTTACACCAATAGGCATTGGATCTCCAGCATCTAATAATACACTCATTTTCTCACAAATTGCAGTATCTGGACCTAGATTAACTACGGGAGTACACACAACTGCCAAGGTAGTCACAGTATCCCAATTACAATTATAGTCATCTATGATACTAATATCATAAGTATAGGTTCCACAAGATTCTATAGGAGGAGTAATTAATGAGGTTAGATTTGTTTGAGGATGCATAAAAGGTCCTTGCCAAATTACAGTATCTAGTGAAACTTGGTATGTCCAAGAAGCAGTATTAGTAATTGCTAACTCCATATTCCAAGCAAAAAGGAAACCATTATCAACAATTGAGTAGTCACAAATCTTCACTTTCCATTCTCCATTCATTGGACAACCAATTAAAGAATTGAAGTTTCCTGGTGCACCATTAGCATCTGGAACATAATAACCTGTAGTATCTAGTCTGTTTGTTGAATCACAGGTAACACAACCTGCAGCTAAGTACATCGGAGCATCTGCTGTCACTGTAGGACAATTATTTAATAGTCCACGCTGGTTCTTAGTCAATAAATTTGAAAAACAATATGCATAGCCTAATCCAGCTTGATTTGGCGGAGCAGTACAAAGAATTGAATTATCATAGAGAGGATCTCCGTGATTATTTCCACCATAAGGAATTCCTAGATAGGATATTGGAGCATTTGGATTAAAACCTTTTAATGTAGTTGATGCACTACTTGGACAAATAAGTTCGATACCTAAGTCTCCAACATAAGAGTGCTCAATTACCATACAAACAGCGATAATATCACTTGCAGTTTGAATTGTTGTGCCTGGTCTAAATTGGTCAAAAAAGATTGGAGACTCAAAACACACATAAGGTTCTCCTTCAACGCAAGTAGGTCCATCGGGTATAAAGACAACAGAATCGAATATCTCTTTTATTTGTTTTTCTGAAGCAATAGAGTCTACAACAATTGAAGAACCTCCACCATAACCAACATTCAGTCTATATATATCTCCAGAACACATATCAGGAAGTGGAGAAATTGTTTTAATAGGATTTCTTGAAATCCTTATACGAGTATCAATTGGGTTTCTACTCTTACACCCACCATTATTAGTATCAGTGACAAAAAGCTGTAAATCGTAACCATCAGGTGTATACCAACGGTGCGCAGCTCTATTATCATAATCTGCATAAGCTTTTGGAGAACCATCTCCAAAATCCCATTCAAACCTAGACGTATTAATTCTTTGTACAGGAACTCCTCCTATTGTATCATTATCTGGATATTCAGGTTTTGCAAATAAAAGCACAGAATCTCCTGGGCAAATATCTACAGATTTAAATCTAATTAATTCAAAACTTGTTCTAGTTTCATCCCATAAAGTATCTATACCAGATCTAACAGGTCTAGTTTCTGTATTTCCTTGCTCGTCATATTTAATAAAGAAAGTATCTAAAGCAGCAACTGGATACTTGCATCTTTGAACACATGATACCTTAGCCTTAAAACCAGGGACAGCATTAGGACCTGAATTTGTTGGAGCATTTAATGTATTAACTCTTACAGATAAACATCCTGTAGTATCTGCAAAAGAAGATGTAAAAGTCATCCCCTTAATAGAGTTTGTTGTAAAATCTGTAAAGTAAAAAGTTCTTAGTTGCTTTGTTGGGTCATCGATAGATTTTCCATCAAAAATCTGCATAAAAGCACCTGGAGCCAAATTAAACTCTTCAAAGAATAATGACACTTGACTATTTACTACATCTGGTGGAGTAGGTCTTTGAGAACAGATTATGTAATAATAGTTATAACCCACACCATGATTATTTATTACATCAGTAGCTATCCCACCAGCATCATCACTAGCAAAATTATTCCCAGTACAACTAACATTGATGGTTTTCCCATTGTTAATCGAATTTAATTTATATTCAGTTTGCGCAATCAGGTTGTTTGAAACAAAAAACGCAACAGCTAAACTTAAAATAAAAATGATTCTTTTCATATAATTATTGTATTACAACTTACAAAAATATAAATTTATTCCAAAATGAGCAATAAAAACTCAATATTTATTAAAATATATTTGCTCACTTGCTAGAAAGAACATAAAATCTTGCTAAAAAGTAAGTAAACAGCGAGTAATTAATAATTAATAATGTTTTTTGTATCTTTGCAGCTAATATCAAAAAAAGGATAAACTAAATAAAACTTTCTTATATGAATTGCAATGTTGTAAAAGGGACAAGAGATTTTTTGCCAAGTCAGATGATTAAAAGGAACTATATTTTCAATACAATAAAACATGTATTTGCACTTCACGGATTCTCTCCTATTGAGACTCCAGCAATAGAAAACCTTTCAACCTTAATGGGAAAATATGGAGAAGAAGGTGATAAATTATTATATAAGATACTAAACTCTGGTAACTTTTTAGACAAGATAAACCTCCAAGATGAGGAATCAAATGACTACAAAAAACTCACCAATAAGATTTCTGAGAAAGGACTGAGATACGATCTAACTGTACCCTTTGCACGATTTGTAGTAAACAATAGAAATGAAATCACCTTTCCCTTCAAACGCTACCAAATACAACCAGTATGGAGAGCCGACCGCCCTCAGAAAGGTCGTTATAGAGAGTTCTATCAATGCGATGTGGATATAATTGGAAGCGATAGTTTGTTGAATGAAGTTGAGCTATGCGAAATTATCGACGAAGTATTTTCGGAGCTAAACCTAAAGGTTCAGATTAAGCTAAACAATAGAAAGATACTTGCCTCAATTGCAGAGCTTATAGGCAAAGAAGATAAGATAATAGACATTACAGTAGCGATAGATAAATTAGATAAAATTGGCTACGAGAAAGTATGTCAGGAATTAATCGAAAGAGGATTAACTGAAGATGATATTACAAAGATAGAACCAATTCTTTTATTACAAGGTGGAGTTAAAGACAAAATACAAACTTTAAAAACAATACTCAAAGACTCAGAAATAGGAAGCAAAGGATTGCAAGAGCTAGAATTTGTCTTTAGTGGTGTTGAAAAGCTAAATCTTAGCTCAGAGATAGACTTCGATATTACCCTAGCAAGAGGACTAAACTACTACACAGGAGCAATCCTAGAGGTAAAATGTCTTGAATCTTCAATGGGAAGCATAACAGGAGGAGGAAGATACGACAACCTAACAGGAATTTTTGGAATGCCAAACGTTTCTGGAGTAGGAATATCCTTTGGAGCAGATAGAATATACGACTGTTTAGAAGACCTAGAGCGTTTTCCAGAAGAAATATCAAATACCACAACAATAATGTTTACCAACTTTGGTGAAGTGGAAACAGAACAATGCACAATTTGGGCAAAAGAGCTAAGGAAGAACGGCATATCTACTGAAGTATATCCCGACAAAGCAAAACTTCAAAAGCAAATGAAGTACGCAAACGATAAAAATATCCCATTTGTGGCTATGGTAGGCGAAAGAGAACTTGAAGAAGATAAGTTAATGCTGAAAAATATGGCAAGCGGAGAGCAAGAACTGCTAAGCATCGAAGGATTAATATCCGAATTGAAATCTTAGACCTCTTTATTCTAAAATATTTTCAATTTTCAAAAGTATTAATAGATTTTAAATTATAAAATTGTTCGAATTATTTTCTATTTTGGAAATTGTTTACTATTAGTAAAACATAAGGGGCAAAAAATATTTTGCCCCTCGTTCTATTTGTTTTTTATGCTTTCATCTATTTCTTTTTTTAGGTTTGGAGACATAAAGCATAATAACCATAAAGTCATCCCATGTGTAATAACTCTTGTTCATACCCATTTCTTTAAATTCATCAGTGATTTTCATCTTATAGAATTTCGATTCCGAAATGCCTAGCTCGGCAGCTACTTCTCTACCATTAATAAGCTTCTTATCAGATCTTGGTATCTTTTTATCTGATTTTTTTATCATTTTTGACATAATATAAAAAATTTGTGGTCAATATCATTTTGTTTTATTATTGACCTAAGTTAGTAAAGTAAAAGCAGCTGTTTTTATAATTTATTCTAAAGAGGCACCCTCCCATAATTAAGCAAAAAAGGGATAGCGTTTTACAACGTATCCCTTAAACACAATTAATTAAAACTATTGGTGAAAATCTTACTATTTTAAAGATTTTTATTTGAAAGTAAGCCTATTTAGACCCACTAATAGTTTTCAATAAAAAAGGGGCGGCGTTTCACAACGGAACCCCTTTATAGTCTAATTTATTAACCAAAAACTTTTCTCATGAAAAGATTTCTATCTTACAATAAGCTTTTATATGCTTATTTATTAATGTCATTTAAAAAAGGGGTGGCGTTTCACAACGGAACCCCTTCATAGTCTAATCTATTAATCAAAATCTTTACATGAAAAGATTCCTTATCTTATAATAAGCTTTTGTGTGCTTATTGTATTTACATTTTGGATGCGTAAGTAATATACTCCCTTTGCAAATTCATTAACATTGATTGATTTTGTTGCCTCGCCGTTAATTGATTTCATTGTGAATGTATTTATTGTGCGTCCCTGTACATCGGTGATGATTACCTTAGCTCCTCCAACTAGTCCCTTTACTACTAATGTAGATGTGGTGCTTGCTGGGTTTGGATATAGGCTTACTGACATGGTGTTTACTTCGATATCATTTAATCCTG
>JAFNAQ010000086.1 GCA_017860275.1 Bacteroidota bacterium | reverse complement strand
CTGTATTTTACAATAATAAATCCCGAGAAATTTTCATGCATCCAAACGGTATTAGAATGCTTGCCGCTGTAATGTTTACAGATATGGTTGGATATACTGCAATGATGCAGGAAGATGAAAGACAGGCTAAAAGTCTCAACGACAGACATCGCAAAGTACTCGAGGGTCTAACACTTGAACATCAAGGCAAAATAATACAATATTTTGGTGATGGCACTTTAACAGTCTTCGGCAGTGCAGTTGAAGCCGTTCTGTGTGCTATCAATATTCAAAAAGAATTACAACAAGATCCCAAAGTAAATCTTAGAATTGGAATTCATTCAGGTGATATTGTATATGATGACAATGGAATTTTTGGAGATTGTGTTAATGTAGCATCAAGAATTGAGGCTTCGGCAGTTGGCGGATCTGTATTAATTTCCCGAAAAGTTTATGATGAGTTAAGTAATCATAAAGAAATTGATGCTGTTTCACTTGGTTATCACGAGTTTAAAAACGTTAGAACACCCATCGAAGTTTATGCGATAAAAAGTAATAATCTAACTATACCAGAAACAACCTCCATAGATACATTAATTGGTTTGAAAAAGGAATCAATTGCAGTTTTACCTTTTATAAATATGACTTCAGATATTGATAATGAATATTTTTCCGATGGAATTACTGAAGAAATATTAAATGCATTAGCAAAAGTAGAAAAATTGCATGTTACTTCCAGAACATCTTCTTTTGCATTTAAAGGCAAAAGTGTTGATATAAGAGAAATTGGTAAGCAGCTCGCAGTTAAAACTGTTTTAGAAGGAAGTGTCAGAAAAGTCGGTAACAGAGTGCGTGTCACAGCTCAGTTAATCGAAACAAAAAGTGGTTATCATAAATGGTCTGATATTTACGAAAGAGATATTGAAGATATATTTGCTGTTCAGGATGAGATTGCACGAACAATTACAAAAAATTTAATTGAAAATTTAACATTTACTGATAAGCACAAAACTCTTGTAAAATCTTCAACAAAAAATATGGAGGCTTATAATTTATATCTAAAGTCATCACATTTTTGGAAAAAGTGGACACCGGCTGATATAAGAAAATCTCTTGAGTATTTAGAACAAGCAATTAAATTAGATGAATCTTTTGCGAAAGCTTATTCTGCACTTTCAGGGTGTTATGTTTACCTTGGAGCATTTGGACAAATGCCAGCATCGATAGCATATCCAAAAGCAAAAGGGTATGCTAATAAAGCACTTCAACTTGATGATTCATTACCTGAATCTCACTTATCAATTGCAATGGTCGAATTTTTTGATTGGAATTGGGATGCTGCGTATAAATCGTTTATTAAAACTCTAGAACTTAATCCCAATAGTGCAGAAGCCCATCAGTACTTTGCTTACTATATGATTGCGATTGGTAATAATAAAAAAGCTGTGGCAGAATCAGAAAAGGCATTAGAGATCGATCCGCTTTCAATTACAATCAATACAACTCTTGGAGAAACTTATGCGCATTGCGGAATGTTTGATCAAGCTAAACAACAGTTTTTAAAAACTCTGGAATTGGATCATAATTTTAGAGCTGCTCTAAATGGTTTAGGCTGGACTCATTATTTCTTAGGAGAACATGAACTTGCTATCAAAAGATTGAGACAATCACAAGATTTATTAAGTGATCCATTAAAATCTAATGCTGCCCTTGGTTACATCTATGCCAAACTCGATATGAAAAATGAACTTGAACAATGTTTGAAAAAGTTAGAAGAAAGAACCAGGGATGAAAAAGACGTTTCATTTTTATTTGATTATGCCATAATAAATATGGGCATGAAAAATTATGATAAAGCGTTTGAATATTTGGAGCGTGCCTTTGAAGAAAAAATAGGTGGCTTAATTTTTATAAGAGGAAGATATTGGAAAGAAATTCAAGACGATCCAAGATTTAAGGAGCTAATACTCAAAATGAATCTTCCTTTTGATTAAGATTTAAGATTTGTTTTAATAAAAGTTTAAAATAATTTTATTTCTTTTTTGGATAGTCATAGAAAAGGAAAGAACATCCATTCTCACTAATATTTTTCCAACTGCTGCTAGTAGATAAGCCAACCATTCCGCTTGTAGAAATATTTTCAATAAAATAATTTGAAATATAATTCGCAAGATCTGTAATACCCGGATTGTGACAAACAAGAAGTACGTTTTGGTATTTATCATCAATCAAATTAATTACCTCTAAAATTTCATTGTACGAAGCCTCATAAAGTTTGTCATTGAAAATTATTTCAGAGTGATATCCTAAAATATTAGCAAATATTTTTACAGTCTCGGTTGTTCTTTTTGCGGGGCTTGAAATAATCAAATCAATTTTAATTTTACGCATAGATAATTTATCAGCCATTATTGGGGCATCCTTTTTACCTCGCCTATTTAATGGTCGATCAAAATCATCAAGTGAAGTATCTTTCCAGCTTGATTTAGCGTGTCTTAATAGTATTAATTTTCTCATATTTTATGTCTCGTTTTCCATATCACAACTGTGATAATTGTCACCATTCCTTCTAAATAATTACCATAGTTTCGCATCGAAATAATAATAAATCTATAATAAATATTATGCTAAATTAAATTAAAAAATATAAAGCATAAAATTGAAATATCAAGGATTTGTAATGTCAGAGAATTCAATTCTTAATAAAATAGAAAATCATATTAGAGAACTTTATCAAAAAAGATCTGCAGTTGAAAATATTTACCATAATATTTTGCACACTACTGAAGTTGTGAAGGTTGCTGCTAAAATTGCAGAAGCAGAAAAATTATCCAAAGACGAAACTGAGATACTTTTGATTGCAGCATGGTTTCATGACACAGGATATTTTCATTGCTGGTTTCATGACACAGGATATTTTCATTGCTGTAAAGGGCACGAGGAACAGAGTTCTGAGTATGCAAGGGATTTTTTAGAGAGAGAAAATTATCCGGATGAAAAAATTCTTAAGATAATTAGTTGTATTAAAGCCACTCAAATTCCGCATTCACCAAATACTAAGTTAGAAGAAATAATTTGTGATGCCGATCTTCATCATTTAGGAATGAACGATATTGAGGAAAGAGGAGAGATGCTCAGAAAAGAACTCGAGATGAAAGGCATCAAAAAATTATCTGATATTGAATGGTTAAAAGCTTCGTTAGATTTTTTT
>JAFNAQ010000085.1 GCA_017860275.1 Bacteroidota bacterium | reverse complement strand
TGTATGGCTACAGGAATTACACTGTTTGGATTATCTTGTGTAGGCAGTTATGAATTTATTAGAGGGACAGTGAATTCTTCTATCTTGATAGCCATTATTTGTGAAACAATATTGTGGATATCTTTTGGAATAATCTTATTCAAAAATTGTCAGAATCACTAATTACTAAATAAAATATAATATGAAAACTCAGATTCTCTTACTTCGTATTGCTGGCTATATCAGCTTGTTGTTTGTTGTCTTTCACTTACTCTTTTATCCGATGTTTAATTGGGAAAATGCACTGAATGGTTTATCAGGTATGAATAGGGCGATTTTTCTGACATACCATGCAATTTGTATCTTGATGCTGCTTTTTATGGGCATTATTCCAATCTTTCAAACAAAATCCCTTTTAGGTAGTTCTCTAAAATATGGTATCCTTAGTCTTTTTTCATTATTTTATCTTATTCGTATAGTGGCAGAATTTACTCATTTTGGAATTAGTTCCAGTAGTCCGGCAATACTGATAATGTGTTTGGTACCGATGATCTTTTATTCTATTCCTTTGTTTTCGAAACAGACTATTAAGTAGTAATAATTTGGTAAATTTCCTTTGCATATATAACTTTTTTAATAGCTTTGTAGATTAAAATTAAATTATGAAATATATTCTGAGAATACTGATCCATTCACTTTTCTGGTTGGTTTTCGTTCTGTTCTACCTGGTATTATATGTTGTGCCAAAGGGAGATCTCTCAATTGCATTACAGGAACTTACTATCCAGTTTTATATCAATTTTGTTTGGGCGGCAGTCATATTCTATTTATCCTATTATTGGCTGATACGATATTTTGAGAAGAGTCAACTTGTTATATACCTTATTCTTTCAGTGCTAATAAGTGTTTTTGTTTCAGCTGTTTTCTTGATCATCTCAAAACTTATTACCCCAGGAATAAATTTGCAGAATTATGTTCTCCTTTTGCCATCAATGGCTGGTTCTTTTATTATAGCCCAATGCGGATGCTTGATTAGAGGTTTTGAAAACTGGTTTGCTAATATTCAACTGAAATCAGAAATAGAGAACCAGAATCTTAAGAACGAACTTAAGTTGCTTAGACTCCAGGTTAATCCTCATTTTCTTTTCAATACATTGAATAATATTGATTCTTTAATTAGTAAATCACCTAAAACTGCTTCAAAAATGCTTATTACTCTGTCTGAAATGCTAAGATATATGGTTTATGAAACCAAAACAGATACTGTTCCTTTGCAAAAAGAGATAGACTATCTTACTAGTTATATACAACTTCAACAACTGCGCTTTAAGAATGTAGATTATATACGTTACTCTTTTCCAAAGCCAGAGGTTTGTAAGGTGCAGGTTGCCCCAATGCTTTTTATCACTTTTGTAGAAAATGCTTTTAAACATTCGTGCTATGCAGAACCTATGCCGGTTGTTGATATAAACATTGATTTAAATGAAAATATATTAAGCTTCACTTGTGTAAACTATTTCGATACAGAGAAAGTTTCAAAAGAAAGCAACCAATCGGGCATAGGATTAGAAAACGTAAAAAGACGCCTTGCTCTTTTATATCCCAAGAATCATGAGTTGCAGATAATAAAGGAATTGAATACCTTTAGAGCTGAATTAACAATAAAGTTATGACAATATCATGTATCATTATTGAAGACGAGCCGTTGGCAGCAGAAAAACTGGAAAGTTTTGTCGCTCGAATTCCTTTGCTTAAGCTCGAAGGTAGTTTTGATAATGCCTTGGAGGGGTTACAATTCCTGAAAACGCATACTATTGATTTGCTCTTTCTTGATATTCAGATGGAAAAGATTACCGGCATTCAATTACTTGAAAATCTTTCATCAAAACCTTATGTTGTCATCACATCTGCATATTCAGATTACGCCCTAAAAGGATATGAGTTGAGTGTCTTTGATTACCTGCTTAAACCATACTCTTTCGAGCGCTTTCAAATGGCTGTTAACAGAGTATCCGATGATTTGAAACAGAAAGCTGGAGCAAATAATGAAACTAGTGGTTCCCAAATCTTTATAAAGACAGAATATCGTCGTGAAAATGTACATCTCGATGATATTCTGTATATTGAAGGAATGCAGGGATATTTAAAAATTTATCTTTCTGATAAGAGAATTCTTACCAAGCAAAGCATGAAAGCTATATTGAAGATCCTCCCCGAAGATCAATTCATTCAGGTCCATAAATCCTATATTGTTGCTCTGTCTAAAATTGAATCTATTGAACGAAACCATATAAAGATATCTGATAAATTAATACCTGTTGGAGATTTTTATAAGATGCAGTTTTATGAAAGAATAGAAAACAGTTGAGTAACTCTTGTTTAAAAAGAAGTTTTTATCATTGAAGTTTTTTGACCTGAAGTAAATGTTTATATCTAGAGCATACTAATGGTTTTAGGACACTTCTTTTTAAATTTATTAATATTACTATTTGCTGTTAAAATAATATCATTATATAAGAAAATGAAGAAAATGTTTATTTATAATAACTTTATTTGAGCTGTAAATTTATCTTGTTGTTAGATTGTTTTAGTATTACTTGGTTTGAGCTAGTAATAATTTAAACTGTCTCTTTGCTAGGTTAACCAAGTTGAGAAATATATGACTATGAAAATATTATAAATATAATAACTTTTTGTTTTTACATATTATATTATAATTAATTCATCTTATTAATTCTATTTAATCTTAATATTATGTTTGTTATTTTTTGGTAAAGTGTTATAATAAATCACTTTTTTGCTAAAAAATATTAATAATAGCTTTATATATTAATTATTTATACTTTTTTTGTAAAAATATTAATATAAATAATTATGTTATGAAGAAAATGTTATTTTCTATAAGCATGCTTTTGTGCTTATTTTCTTGTTCTAAAGACTTTGAGAGTGGTAATGATATTAGTGGTTATCAGGTAAAAAAAACTATCTATACACGTACGGCTGGTGATGGCAAGTACGATGTTTTGGGTTATGGCTATGATGTAACTGAGGAATATATGGGGGAAAATTCAACAAAATCTAAGGTGTTGGATGTTGCTGCTTTTGATAGAGAAAATCCTAATAGATTT
>JAFNAQ010000010.1 GCA_017860275.1 Bacteroidota bacterium | reverse complement strand
TTGATTATTAAATCATTAACCTACAACAAAGATACAAAAAATATCCAAATCCACAAAGAAAAGACAAAGAAAATTTCATCTTTTTTCCATCTTTTTTCACGTTATTTTTGAGGCTGATTTTCCAAAAAAAATCACCGATTTTTTCTGAAAACTCTCCTTCTTTTTTCAAAAACTCGGCGTTTTTTTCCAAGAAATCAAACTCTTTTTTTCCAAAATCAGCCTCTTTTTAGCATAAAGTCGGCAATATCCAAACCTTGGTCTATTTCCTCCTTTGTTGCCTCATTCTCCAATTGGTAGGATACTATGATTCTAGAGCCTGTTTCGGAATTTATTTTATCCGCCTTTTCCTTCCATTTCTCAAAGCATTTGAGGTCAGGAAATGCCATAATAGGGTGGTTCTTTATTGGATATATCCTTTCTTTGTTGAGGTTTTGAACACCACCTGTTGCCATCCAAATAATATCAGGCTCAAACCCACTCATAATTACTGCCGTCTTCTCACCCTCGACCAAACATATTGGCTTTTGTGGATATTTATTTATTAGATGTTCGCCGAATAGGCATTGGGTTAATAGCCATTTCTCTGGTAATTTGCCTTGTTTCTTTAATGCGGAATGTACCCAATTAATATTGGGCGAATTCGATTCGCCCCTACGGATGCGTTTCCCCGTTTGTGGGTCATACTGTATTATTTTTCCTGTGCGAACCCTGTACATGGAATCTATCTGCCAAAATATTACCTCTTTGTTTTTTGTGCCTGCGATATAATAATCTCCCACAAGCCTGCCGACGGTATCCTGCGAAAATACCCTGCCGAGGAATTTCAGGAAATTGGATTCCCTGCCGATTGTAGGCGTCATATATTTCGGGTCAATATTTTTTATCGGGATAATCGTTTTCGTAGGGGCAAATTGAATTTGCCCATTATTATTGGGCGAATTGCATTCGCCCATACGTGGCGGACGATGATAACCGCATTTTATCAATCTGTTGCATATTCCTATATCGCTTCCCAAATACGTTTTTGTAATGGTATCAATGTATCTTGTGAAGGCTCTCTTTTCTCCACAAGAAGGGCAAGTAAACCTTGTACTCTGTCCCTTATATTTTTCTAATTCGTATCGCATTTTTCATTGTTTTTTACTGCTTATTACATGTGTTTTTTGTAAGTAGCTGTGATTCAACCTCCTTACATCATTACACACCCCTTAGTATAGTGTAATAGTGTAATGAGTTTAATAGGTTAAGACTTGCACTAAGACAAGTTAGCTTAGTGCCAAGTCTCAACTCTTTGTTTATTAAAAATTATTTTGAATTAGATTCTTCAAGGGCTTTAAGTTTTTTATATTCTCTTACTTTTCTTGATATAGTTGCGTCTGATACGCCCATTTCTAATCCGATTTGCTTATAAGTCATTTTATGCTCTTTATGCATCTTCATTATCTCGTTATATTCGCTTTCTATTACCTCTACTCTTTCTTTGTTTTGGTATAGTAGGTCGTAGTGTATTCTTTGTTCTGTGTTGCTGAAAGTCATATTTTCTGTGAATTTTATTAGGTAGGAGTGAGTCTTGTATTTATGCGAAAGGTAGTTGCCTTTGACAATACAGAAGTGTTTTAGGTTGTTGGTTTGAATATCGCTTTTTAGTTCAATCATAAGCCTCATTTTAGCCTCGAAACCCTGAGAACCTAAGGCGTTATGCTTCGATGGTGCAATTTCGTCGGAGCGTTTATTGGTATGATGAAGAAAGACAATCAAGCATCCATGACGTTGCGAGAGCTGAGAGAATTCATTTAAGAAGGCTCTAACTCTATTTGTTTCGTAGAGCTGCCCAGTAAAAACATCGGCAAAGGCATCGATAATAACCAAGTCGGCAGGTTTGTTTCTTAGCTCTTTCTCTAACCTATCGACAAGATTATCCGTTTCGAAGATATAAACCAAGTTTTCTAGCTCTTGAGGCTTTAGACCATAGTCAGTGTTTTGTTTCTTTAAAAGATACGATATAGCCATTTTATCATCCTCTGTTGAGACATAATAAGCTCTCTTATGGATTGCATCTATCTTCCAGCCTAGGAAATCTCTTCCCGAGACCACACTTACAGCCAAATCTCTTAGCAAAGACGATTTACCACCATCCGAAGAGCCAATAAGGGCTGCAAGACCTACCCTATGAAAAATAGGGTCAATAAGTTTTGGAATCTCTGCAATATCATCATTCAGGAGTTCCATCCCGCTTGCATTAGGGATATCATTATTTTCTGTGGAGACGCAATGCGTTGCGTCTCTACAATTAATTGCATCCTCAATAATCTTTGATGCTCTTTTTTTGTAATCTTCGATTGCTGTTGAGACGCAATGCGTTGCGTCTTTACATGTTTTTGTTCCCATTTTTTTATTCGTTTTTAGGGATTAATAAAAATGAGATTGGCGCCTTTCTCTTTGCTTTGAATTCGAGGCAAATATATATACAAAATCTTAGGTAAAGGGCAGGTTTTCGGCCTGTGCTTGGTCGGATAATTAGTCGGATAATTAGTCGGAAAAATGTTAATGAAATTGCGTAATTATCTTACTTCCAAGCTTTATGAGAGGTCGGAAAAATAGTCGGAAAAATGGTCGGAAACTTTGAAAAATAAATTTGATTAATATCTATTTTTCCACCAGATTAACCATGTTTGGAATATGATTCTTGATATTAAAATAGAAACTATTATGGAATCTTTCAGAGGAAGGAATATCGTTATAGGAAAAAGCATCATAGAAAATATGCCTTGCCTTGCTAATTGGTATTCCAAGAAGCATAAACAATCTTGCAAGATTAGCCTTTGAGCCTCTTTTCTTCGAAATAAATATTATCTTTATATGATTAGGAAGGCGTTGATGTTCGTGTATGTAGATAAGCTCATCAACATTTATTTGTGTTATTAGGAGCTGATTAACGTAATATAGAATGCCATAATATGAGTTATAGCTTAGGTGAGAGAAATTATTGTTTGGTGTTGGTTCATTATTTTCTGTCTCCTTTTTAATATATCTATCGATATAGTTTTCCATATTAATACCATGCACCTTAAGCAGGTCTTCAACAAAAATATCGACAAGATGTTTGGGCAAATTATGTAATGTATCAACCAAATTATTTTTATCTCTAAAGCCAGTAATCATAGGGGTTAAACAGCATTGAATATTATAATTATAACAAACAAAAAAACGATACAGAAATAATAATATTTTCTATTAAATAAAAAAAATGACATAAAACCCCAAAAACCTCTTACCCCAAACCATAAACTAATTGAAAATTAAGAACAAAGAAGAAAATAAAATTAAAATTAATTTCATAGCTTAAATTATAATTTGTAGTTTTGTAGTAAGAAAAATAACTATTATTCCTTCGGTTGGGATATAATTTGTAAATTTGGGGAGAGAAAAAAAGAGATTTTACACCGAATACATCTTTCGGAATACTTATCGACTTGTCGCTTTGCAGAGCAAAGAATCCCCTTGTGACGGAAAAATTCTTTATTTGAAGAAAAAAATAAACATCTTATAGGTAAAATACTATACAATAGTTAAGAACATAAAACCCTTAGGAGATTAGGGATAGTTTGTTGCCTAAGCTTATGAGCGGGAAGGTTAGGGTATAAATTTAAAAATATAATAGGTAATGGATACAAGTCACATTGAATTATTAAAAGGAATTGAAAATGCAATATCAACGCCAAGAGACTACGATTGGTGGATGTTTGGAATAACTGCTGCTAATGTAATTGCCTTTGTTATTCTTACTATCTATATTGCTAAATTAAATAAGAAGGTTTCAAAGAATCAAGACGATTTACAGAAAAGAAATTTGAAATTGCAGTTATTTGAAAAAAGGTATCCGATATATTTAGCTATATTAGAAGTTAGAGAAAAATTTGAAATTGATTATAGTGATATAATTAATTCTAAATCTAAGTTACTAAACAATAATTTTCATCAAGAATTAGCTCAAACACTTAGGGTGCTTAAGCAATATACTTATAGTACTCAATTTTTATTTGATATTGAATTTATACTATACAAAAATATTATGCTATTTGTTCAACTACAAGAAACTTTCTTAAAGGATTACCTTAAACTATCTGAATTGTATACAGAAAATGAGTACGAAATAGAGAAGATTCTTTATTCATATGAAGATGGAGATTTTCTTACGTGGATAGGTACAAAAGCGAGTAGTAATGATTTTTTTAAATATTTTATGAAGTTATATTATTATGGTGATAAAGAAACAGAACTTATTTTTGATAAGATTGAAAAACAATTTCAGGAGTATTTGAATGTTAATGATTTGGAAAAATAATAATCGTTATTGGTAATTATTCGGATGATGATTTGAATTTTGGTAATATAAACCGTAGGGGATGTAGAAAGAAATATCTATGATAAAAGGTTGCCAGAACATTCTACCCAGTTTAGTTTTGATAGAGCAATACTTCCAGAGTTATATGATTTCTTAGATACTTTATAAGTATTAAATCTGATTTTTTTGAGACGTAGTTAATATTAATTGCGTCTCTTTTTTTATGCCTTTCGGGATTCAATTTTTATTAATAGATGAACAAAGGATTAGGTAGCTTGTTTATCTAAAGTATTAACTATTAAATATATCGCTACTAATACTGAAAATCAGAAAGAAGTAGGCGTAAAATCAAAAAATAAAATTATGGAAGAATGTACAAGATGTGGTGACACAGGCAAAATCTTAGTAGAATGTATGGCTTGTGAAGGAACAGGTAGTAGAACCTTGATATGTCCGGATTGTAAAGATGCTAGATTAGAGGGAACTTGTCAAACATGTCAAGGGAGCGGTAGAATATCAGAGGAATTTTGTTCATTTTGTTATGGACAAGGTCAGATACCTATTGATTGTCCTGATTGTAAGAATTATAAATGATTCATTAAGATAAAATTCGATAGTTTATGTCTGAGATAATAGATTTTATCTTTATCGCGTTAAAAACAGACAATTTAAACAAACAAATAAAATTATTATGAAAAGAATCTTAAACTGGAAGCTGTTCTTATTTGCGGCTTCGCTATTACTTTCTTCCTTAAGTTTCGTAGCATGTAATCCTGACAAAGAGGATGAGGATACAAATGTCACAACACCAAATTACAAAGAGTTGATTATTGGTAAATGGGGTATTGTAAAAGAATGTGAAGAGGATTATTTTAATGGGGTGATTGAATCCGTAAACTATAATAATTATGATCCAAGTCATGAGGATTATTATACTGTTACCTTTACTAGCAATGGTAAAGCCATATTTAACCACTCTAGTGGAGCGGATACTACTGATTATTATATATTGAATAATGATTTATACTTAGCTGAAGGGGGCGAAAACTTTAAGCAAAGTATTGGATCCTTAAATTCATCTTCTCTTAATCTATATATTTCAGAGGATGATGGAGATGGCTATTCTTATAAAATGACATCTTACTATACTAGAATAAGTAAATAGATAGAAAGTTAGAAGGGTAAAGCCCAAATGAGAAATTACAAAACAAGTCCCAAAACAAACAAAATAACTAAGAGGTTATAAAGAGGGATACTGAAAAGAAATTAATATTATTTCTTCAATTGTAATTTTTTTCCGTAGATTTGAAGATTGAAAAAGGTATTAATAAAGAGAATAAGACGTTGAATTTGCAACTTTAATTCAGCTAATATACCGATTGGATGTTTAGGAATAATAAAAATATAATTTATGAAACAGAAATTATTATTACTCTTTGTAATTCTTGTTATAGGCATTAGTACAAAAGTCCAAGCCTATGACTTTAGCGCAGTATCCCCATCAGGACATACATTATATTATACTATTACTTCCTCAAATACTGTTCAGCTTACAGATTGGGCTGCAGCATCAAATCAATCTGGGGATTTTATAATCTCAGATTCGGTATCCTTTAACGGAATAAAATATTCCGTAACTTCAATCGGGGCTCTGGCATTTGCGGAGTGCAAATGTATAACTTCTGTTATAATTCCAAACACAGTCACTACGATTGGGAATTGGGCATTTAGTCAATGCAGTGGATTAACTTCAGTAACAATCCCAAATTCTGTTACTTATATTGGAGCTTTAGTATTTTCTGAATGCATTGGTTTAACTTCCGTTACAATTCCAAATTCCGTTACTTTGATTGGGGAATGTTCATTTTGTAGTTGCACAGGCTTAACCTCTGTTACAATTTTAAACTCCGATACAACTTCAACCTCTGTTACTAAGATTGATAATTATGCATTTGATAATTGCATTAATTTAACCTCAGTAACATTATCAAACTCTGTTTCTTCAATTGGTGCTGGAGCATTTGAGAATTGCACAAGTTTAACTTCAATCACAATCCCAAACTCTGTTACTTCAATTGGTGGTGGTGCATTTTGTGATTGCGCAAGCTTAAGTTTAATCACAATCCCAAACTCTGTTACTTCAATTGGTCGTAATGCTTTTTATAATTGCACAAGCTTAATTTCAATAACAATCCCAAACTCTGTTATTTATATTGGAAGTAATGCATTTTATAATACACCTTATTTTAACAATAAGCCTGATGGACTTGTATATATTAATAATGTGCTACACCAATATAAAGGTGTAATGCCAGCTGGTACAATTATAAATATTCCATTGGGGACAGTTTCAATTTCTGATTGTGCTTTTAAACAATGCAGCGGTTTAACCTCGGTCACAATCCCAAATTCAGTTACTGCAATAGATTGGAGTGTTTTTTCAGGCACAGGTTTGACTTCAATCACAATCCCAAGCTCTGTTACTTCAATTAGTTCCTTTGCATTTGGTAATTGCATAGGTTTAACCTCAATAACTTGCGAAGCATTAAATCCACCATTAATGGGGGATGTAGACCCTTTTTTCAATGTAAATAAAGCAACTCCCGTATATATTCCTTGTAGTTCGTATAGTCTTTATAAACAAGCTGAATGGTGGAAATATTTTTCTAAATTAAGATGTATAGTGGGTTTGGATAAGGAATTAGAAGCTCCTGTTTCTTTGAAGATTTATCCTAACCCTGCAAGTGATAAGGCTGTTCTTGAGATTGATGAATTAAGGTCTAAGGCACACGTAGGCATTGCAGATGTGACTGGTAGGGTTATAAAGACTTTGGTTATCAACCCAGAGGATAAGAAAATTGAAATTGATGTCCGTGACTTTGCAAAGGGAGTTTATAATGTCTTGGTGCAAAACAAGGATATAACTATTTCAAAGAAATTGATTGTGGAGTAGGATTAAAAACCTGATTTTATAATGCCACTCCGTTTCGGGGGGTTAAGTAATTTGAAAAAATAATCGTTATTGGTGATTTTCGAATGATGATTATGTCTGAGATAATAGATTTTATCTTTATCGCGTTAAAAACAGACAATTTAAACAAACAAATAAAATTATTATGAAAAGAATCTTAAACTGGAAGCTGGTCTTATTTGCAGCTTCATTATTATTATCTTCCTTAAGTTTTGTCGCTTGTGATCCTGACAAAGAGGATGAAGAGGATAACAATTATAACAAGACTTACAATGAGTTGATTATCGGTAAATGGGGTGTTACAAAATACTATGAAGAGTTTATCAATAATGGTGTGGTTGAATCTTCTGATTCAATGATGTTTAATCCAAATGATGAGGATTATTTTACTCTTACCTTTACTAGTAATGGTAAAGCCATATCTACCGAATATAACGAACCTGATACAACTGATTATTATGTATTGAATAGTGATTTATATATATACATAGATGGAGAATATATTAAGACAGATATAAAAACCCTAAATTCATCTTCTCTTAATATATATGCTGTATCTGATTTAGGAGATGGCTTAGTTGCAAAAACATCAACTTATTTTAGCAGAATAAGTAAATAAGCTAGAAGATTCGAAGGGTAAAAACCCAAATGAGAAATTACAAATCAAGTCCCAAAAACATAGTTCTGCTAAGAGGTTAGAGCAAATTTATTTTGTCATTATTTATCATTAATTATCATTAGCAATAATTTGATTTTGTGAGAGTATTTATTTTATTATTTTTGTACATTAATTAATAATTAAGCTTGAAAGAGTTTCAAAACAGAATAGTATGATTAGGTTATTAAAAGAGATTTCTCAGGAGGATAATATACTTGGAGATTTCTGTACTGATTTATTAGACGATTCTAGATTTCGTGTATTAAAGACAAAGAAAGAAAAAATAGATTATATTTCTGGTCTATATGGCTGGCATTGCAGCGAGGTTGATGAGGCAATACTTGAGGTTTTGGGGATTTTGGGCGATAGCTATTCTTTAAAAAAGCTTAAAGTTATCAATGATAGAATCAAGGGACTGGAGGAAGATGATGATGAAGAAGAATGGTAGCGGGAATATTACCAACGATATAACAAAACCGTGAAAAAGATTCATTAAGATAAAATTCAATCGTTTTATTGTTAAATTATATGTCTGAGATAATAGATTTTATCTTTATCGCGTTAAAAACAGACAATTTAAACAAACAAATAAAATTATTATGGAAAAAATCTTAAACTGGAAGCTATTCTTATTTGTAGCTTCATTATTACTTTCTTCCTTAAGTTTCGTAGCATGTGATCCTGACAAAGAAGATGAGGATACAGATGTCACAACACCAACCTATAAAGAATTAATTATTGGTAAATGGGGTGTGAATAAAGTGATTGAAGAGCGTCTTATTAATGGAGAGATTGAATCTTCTGATACCCTTATTTATGATTCAACTAGTTTGGGTTATCTCGCTATTACCTTTACTAATAATGGCAAAGCGATTACTGTATATGGAAACAATAGCTCATCCGATACTATAGATTATTATGTGTTGAATAATGATTTATATTTAACTAAAGAGGATAGTCATTCTACCCTAAGTATAAAAACCTTAAATTCATCTTCTCTTAATCTGTACCTTGAGCAAGATTTTGATAATGGATATACTTCAAAGAGGTCGCTTTACTTTTCTAAAATAAGTAAATAGATAGAACTGTTAGAGAAAAAGAGTTTATATAAGGTGAGATGCACCTAAATAATATCATTATAAATAAACAAACAAATAAAATTATTATGAAAAGAATCTTAAACTGGAAGCTGGTTGTATTTGTAGCTTCACTATTACTTTCTTCCTTAAGTTTTGTAGCTTGTGATCCTGACAAAGATGATGAGGATAATGAATTCATAGCACTAAATTACAAAGAGTTGATTATTGGGAAATGGGAAATGAATAAAATATGTTATGAATCATATGTTAATGGGGAACTTGATTATTCCGACACTACATATATTAATCCAGATGATCCTGAATATGTTCAGGTTGTTTTCGCAAGTAATGGAAAGATGATTAATACATATTTTGATGGTAGTCCGTCTGACACTATGAATTATTCTATTGTAAATGATACTTTGAGTTTTAATAATAATGGAGAAATTCAAAAATTTAATATTAAGCTTTTAAATTCGTCTTCTCTCAATATTTATGGAGTATTTGATGATGGAAGCGGAGAAGTTAATAAAATCCATTTTGATTTTAATAGGTTAAATTAAATAGCCTCTTTTTATTGATATATAACCACTCTTTTAAGGGTGGTTTTTTTGTGGGATTTTTTCGCTTAAGGTTTTCTGTTTCTTCTTTTTTGGTTGATAACTTATTATTAATGTTTTGAAACCATTTTGTGAAGTGTTCGTAAATATTGGTCAGAAATGGGATTTTCTGGGACAAAAAGTAAAAAAGTTATCAACAAATGGATATTTTTGGAAATTATGTTGTAATTTTGAATCCTGAATTAATTAGTGTAGAAAAATGTCATCAATTATTGGTATAGAGTATTGTAAGGTTGATTCGAACGGCAGGTTTAAACTCCCTGTTGCTTTGAAGAAACAACTCGTGCCTACTGATGATGTGCGTTTTGTCATTCGCCAATCTATCTACAACAAATGTCTCGAAATTTTCACCTATTCTGATTTCCAAACTGAGGTTACCATTTTAAGAGAAAAGCTTAATCTCTACAATCCCAACGCTAAACGTTTGTTTAGAAAATTAACTGAATCGAACATCATTGAGTTAGATGCTAATGACAGATTTCTGATCCCTATGGAGCAACGTTCACTAACAGGTATCGACAAGGATATTGTGATAGTGAGTGCTGCTAACTGCATGGAGATCTGGGATGCTTCTACTTATAAGAATATTGATAATGATGGATTCGATTATGTCGCAACAGCAGAAGAATTACTCGGAACAGGGCTCTTATCATAAACCTGTGATGCTCCTTGAGTGCATCGAAGGGTTGGATATTAAGCCTAATGGACATTATGTCGACGTTACCTTTGGAGGTGGCGGTCATTCTCGTGCTATTTTAGATAAGCTTGGGGATGATGGTCTGCTTTATGCTTTTGACCAAGACAATGATGCAAAAAGAAATCTTATTGAGGACAATCGTTTTATCTTCATCAACGACAATTTCTCTACGCTTAAGGAAAATCTAAGACTATACCGTGAGTTTGAGGTCGATGGCATTCTTGCTGACCTTGGGGTTTCTTCTCATCAGATTGATTGCCCAGATAGGGGTTTCTCAACTCGCTATGATGGTGAGCTGGATATGAGAATGAATCAAGACCAAGCTCTTTCGGCTAAGGATATTATTAATTCATACCCTGAGGATAAGCTTCGCTCGGTGCTTCGTCTTTATGGCGAGCTTCCTAATGCTTATCAGGTTGCAAAGAAGATTGTAGCCTCTCGCTCAGAGGCAATAAATACTACTATGGAGCTTAAGGAACTTCTTTCCTCACTTGCTCCTCGTGGTATTGAGAATAAGTTCTATGCTATGGTTTTCCAAGCTCTAAGAATTGAGGTGAATAATGAGCTTGAGACGCTTAAGATGATGCTTGAGCAGTCGGGTGAGATGCTTAAGAGTGGTGGTAGATTGGTTGTGATGAGTTATCATTCTTTGGAAGATAGGCTGGTAAAGAATTTTATTAAGAGTGGAAACTTTGAGGGTAAGGTAGAGAAGGATTTCTATGGAAATAGCCTTTCTCCTTATACATTGATTACTCGTAAGCCTGTTATTGCAAGCGATGAGGAACAGGCTCTGAATACTCGTTCGAGAAGTGCTAAGTTGAGAATTGCTGAAAAAAGATAATAGACCCAGTTGAGGATGAAGAATTTTGAGTTTAAGAACCTATTGGATGGAGGATTTTTGGTAAAGAAAAGTTTCTTGTCTTTCCTTCCTGCTATTTTGTTGGGGGTGGTTTTGATTGTGGTGTATATTGGAAATAGATACTATATTGAGACTACTTTGAAGAAGATGGATAATATGCAACTTGAGATAAATGCTCTTCAAAAGAAGTATTCTGACCAAAAGGGCGCTTATCAAAAGACTACTCAGATGCTGGAGATTGATAATAAACTTCAGGCTCAAGGGGTGAAGGTTTCTAAGGAAAAGATTAAACAGACAATATTATACTAAGGTGGGCGATTTAAAGAAGGACATATTAGCAAGGTTTGCAGTGGTTTATGCATTAATCCTTATTGGGTTTATATGCGTTGTTGCAAGAATTGCCTATCTTCAAATTGCTGAGGGAGATTTCTGGGAAAAGAAGGCCAAGGAGAGATATGTTCAGATGCAGGAGGTTAAGGCTAAGAGGGGAAATATATATTCTGTGGATGGGGATAGTGGGGAGTTACTCCTTTTGGCAACGGATATACCTCTTTATAATGCCTATATAGACCTTGGTTACGAGTACAGGATGAACAAGGATACTCGAAAGAAGGAGAGGGTGAGAGTTCTTGAAGATTCAATTTATAGAAAGAATATTTCCGAGCTATGCGATAGCTTGGCTTTTATGTTTAAGGGCTCTAAGAATCCTAAGTCAAAGCGTGAGTATATGAACTATTTCGCTAGTTTTAGGGGTAAGGACTCTGGAAATAAATATGTACTTATTCAAAAGGATATAACCTTCGAACAATATGAGCGTTTTAGGAAGTTCCCTCTAATTTCTAAGGAGAAAAAGAAAACTATCAGAGAGAAAAAAACAATTAGAGGAGAGGAAAAGATAATTAAAAGAACTATCGGCACGGGTAAGTTCTTCACTGCAAATTATATTAGTATTGTTGAGAGAACGGTAAGATATTATCCTTATGGTAATATGGCTCGAAGGACTATTGGCACTATGGTAAGGGCTAATGGTTGCGACACATGCTATAATGGGATTGATGGTTTCTACTCCTCCTACCTAAGAGGTATGCATGGGAAGCGTCTTGAGAAAAAGATTAACCCAGGTATTTGGATTCCTGTCGATGATAATGAGCAAATTAAGGCTATAGATGGTATGGATATTGTCTCTACTATCGATGTTCGTTTACAAGAGTTGGCAGAAAATAGTCTTAGAAAATGTTTAGACTCTAATAGTGCTGAGAGTGGTTGTGTAATCCTTATGGAGGTTAAGACAGGTTATGTTCGTGCAATCTCAAACCTTACTATTAACAAAGATGGTCAATATTTAGAGAGCGAGAATATTGCCGTATCACATTTGCTAGAACCAGGTTCTACATTTAAGACAATTACTGCAATGATGATGCTCGATAAGGGCATGGCAGATACTTCAATTATGTTGCCTACCTTCTCAAAACAGTTCCCTGGTGCTACTAAACCTATAAAAGACGTTGGAGAGATTAATCATGGTATGGTTTCTTTGACAAGGGCTATGCAGATGAGTTCCAATGTTTCAATAAGTCAGCTTGTTTACAATAATTATATTGCTAAGGGCAAGAGAACTCAGATAGCTAAGGACCTAAAGGAATACTTCTTGTTTGAGAAACTTGGTTTGGATATCGATTTAGACGAACCTAAGCCATATATCAACGAAAAGGCTACCTCGGTAGATGATATTCTTCGCCTTGGTTTTGGATATGTTTCTGTTATGACTCCTCTGCAACTGCTTACTTTCTATAATGCTATTGCTAACGATGGAAAGATGCTTAAGCCAATGTTTGTTTCTCAAGTTATGAAAGACGGTCAGCCTTTTAAGACCTTTGAACCTGTTGTCTTAAGAGATAAGATATGTAAGGATAAGACCCTGAAAGAGGTTAGAGATATTTTGGAAAAGGTTGTTTTGTTTGGTACAGCCAAGAGGTTGAGAAATCCAGACTATGGAATTGCAGGAAAGACAGGTACTGCCGAGATAGGTTATGATAATAAACAAAATATCCTTCAACATAGGGCTTCTTTTGTTGGATATTTTCCAGCAGATAATCCTCAGTTCTCATGTATTGTGGTTATCTCTAAACCTCAGAAATCGAGGACTCATGGTGGAGATTTAGCAGCTCCCGTTTTCAAGGACCTTTCCGATAGGGTTGTGGGTACAATGATAACATATAAGAGCAATAATTCCGCCATTAAGACTGCTCCAGCCTATGTAAATGGTAATGTTAAGAGCTTTACAAAGTTCTGCACTAACTTAAAACTTAATGCTCCAAAACCTGCTCCAAAGACTAGCTTTGCACCAAAGAATATTGTCCCTAATGTAATTGGGATGAGTGTTAGAGATGCAGTTTTTCTATTAGAGAAATCTGGCTTAAAGGTAAGTTTTGAGGGTAAGGGAAAAGTTGCCTCTCAGTCGCTTCAAGGAGGTTCGGCTTTTAGAAAAGGAAATAGAATTCATCTTCAACTAAATACAGCTACTATAAATGAGCTTAGACCAGTGCTTTTGGATTCAACAATTGCAAAGATAGACACTTTAGCCACTAAGATAGAAAAAGTTAAACAAGAGAAACCTAAGGATAAAAAGAAGAAATAATATGGCAAAATATATAGAACTAAATGAATTATTTAATAAACTTGACTTAGTTAAGGGTATTTGCTTCGACTCAAGAGAGGTTGCAGAAGGTTTTCTATTTGTTGCTCAAACTGGTACCTTGGTAGATGGTCATAAGTTTATACCTATGGCTATTGAACAGGGTGCAAAGTTTATTGTTTGTGAAAATATTCCTCAAGAGGATTATGATGTAACCTTTATTAAGGTTGAAGATTCCTCAAAGGCTTTAGGTATTATTGCTTCTAAATATTATGATAACCCATCTTCAAAGCTAAAGATTATTGGGATAACGGGTACTAATGGTAAGACGACAACGGTTACTCTTCTTCATAGACTTTTTATGAACCTTGGGTTTAAGACAGGACTCGTTTCTACAATAGTAAATAAGATAAATAACCTTGAGGTTAAGGCAACTCATACTACTCCAGATGCAATTTCTTTGAATAAGTTATTTCTTGAAATGGTTGAGGCAGGTTGCGAATTTGTATTTATGGAGGTTAGCTCTCATTCTATTGTTCAACATAGAATTGAAGGAGTTGAGTTCTATGGAGGTATATTCTCAAATATCACCCATGACCATTTAGATTTTCATAAGACTTTTTCAGAATACATCAAGGCTAAGAAACAATTCTTCGACTTTCTTCCAAAGACTTCCTTTGCTCTAACAAATATCGATGATAAGAATGGAGATATTATGCTTCAGAATACTAAGGCAAAGAAATATAGCTATAGCCTTCAGACCTTAGCCGACTTTCATGCAATTATTTTAGAGAATAGTTTCGAGGGAATATTATTGAATATTGATGGTATTGAGCTTTGGACAAGACTTGTTGGAAAGTTTAATGCTTATAATATTCTTGCTATTTATTCTACTGCAATTCTTTGTGGAATAAAGAAAGAGGAGGCCCTAAGAGGTATTAGTGAGTTAGAATCTGCTGAGGGTAGGTTCGATTGTGTTACAATATCCTCTGGTGCTAAGGCTATTATCGATTATGCTCATACTCCTGATGCCTTATTGAATGTGATAAATACTATTAATACTATAAGAGAAGGATTGGGCAAACTTATTACCGTTGTTGGTTGTGGTGGAGATAGAGACAGAACAAAACGTCCTATTATGGCTAAGATTGCTGCCGAAAACTCAGACAATGTTATCCTTACTAGTGATAATCCAAGAACGGAAGACCCAGAGGAAATTATTCGTCAAATGCAAGAGGGACTCGATATAATAACTCAGAAGAAGACCTTTACTATAACTAATCGTCATGATGCTATTAAGCTTGCTTGCCAAATTGCTCAAAAGGAAGATATTATCCTTGTGGCTGGTAAGGGGCATGAGAAGTATCAAGAGATTAATGGTGTAAGACATCATTTCGACGACAAAGAAGAAACTTTAAAATATTAAGCATATGTTGTACTATTTATTTACTTGGTTACATACAGAATTTGGAATACCTGGAGCAGGTGTTTTCCAATATATTTCTTTTAGAGCTGCTGCTGCGGTAATCACATCGCTTATTATAAGCATAGTTTATGGTAAAAGGATTATTGATTATTTACGCAGAAAACAGATAGGAGAGAGTGTTAGAGACTTGGGTTTGAATGGTCAAAAAGAAAAAGAGGGTACTCCTACAATGGGAGGATTAATTATTCTTGGTGCTATTCTTATCCCTACTCTTTTGTTTGCTAAGCTAGATAATATCTATGTAATAATAATGATATTCTCTACCATTTGGCTTGGTTTGATAGGTTTCTTAGACGATTATATTAAGGTATTTAAGCATGATAAAAAAGGACTTTCTGGAAAGTTCAAGGTTGTGGGGCAAGTAACATTAGGTATTGTTGTTGGAGCAATGATGTATTTCCATCCAGATATTTCTATTAAGGAAAAACAAGATGTTGAAAGATATGCAATGTCTCATAACCTACAAAACGATAGGACTTATGATAAGGCTAAGAGTGTATTTTCAGCTCAAGCAGAACAGTCTACTAAGACTACTATTCCTTTTGTGAAGAATAATGAGTTCGACTATGCTTATCTTGTGAAATGGATAGGAGATGACTTTAGAGATTGGGCTTGGATTATTTTTATTCCTATTGTAATATTTATTGTAACAGCTATTTCCAATGGTGCTAATCTCACAGATGGTATAGATGGGCTCGCCACGGGTACTTCGGCAGTAATTGGTGCCACTCTTGCTATCTTGGCATGGGTGTCGGGAAATATTATATTCGCCAACTATTTAGATATAATGTATATTCCAAATTCTGGAGAGCTTACAATATTTATCAGTGCCTTTGTTGGGGCAACAGTAGGTTTCTTATGGTATAATACTTACCCTGCTCAGATATTTATGGGAGATACGGGATCTTTGGCAATTGGAGGTATTATAGCAGTGTTTGCTGTACTTATTAGAAAAGAATTACTAATACCTATTCTTTGTGGGGTATTTATTATGGAGAATCTTTCTGTTGTAATGCAGGTATTCTATTTTAAATTGACAAAGAGAAAATATGGTGAGGGTAGAAGGATATTCTTAATGGCTCCACTTCATCACCATTATCAGAAGAAGGGTTTTGCGGAACCAAAAATTGTTCAGCGTTTTATGATTATCTCAATAGTCTTAGCTGTAGTAACTGTAATAACATTAAAACTTAGATAGTATGACTTTAGAATTATTAGCAAATCAAGGTAGAGAAAAGGTATATTCTTCTCTTGCTGGCAGAAATTATAACGATATTCTAGCTAAGAGACAAAACTTATTAAATTGTTTTGGGAATAATGTTGAACAAGAACATAAAAGAGAACTTGTGGCAAGGATTAAGGATGTTTCATTTGTTAATGACGCTCGTTCAATCAATCCTAATGCTACTTGGTTTTCAATGGAATCGGTAACAAATAAAATTGTTTGGATTGCAGATGTTGATAGCAAGGACAATAA
Organism: Bacteroidota bacterium; assembly: GCA_017860275.1. Lineage (GTDB taxonomy): Bacteria > Bacteroidota > Bacteroidia > Bacteroidales > P3 > UBA10566. The sequence goes on along the minus strand of JAFNAQ010000010.1, from coordinate 57,262 downwards.
TTTCACTTGTCTTATCCCAATAGCTAGAGAGAAGGTGGGTGCAATGATTTGCTTTGGTAAGGAAAGACTAAATCTTAAAAATACTTTCGAAGGGTTAATTCATAATATCTTCGAGGTTAATAATATTAATGAGGCTGTTATGCTTGCTAATGCAATTGCAGAAAGCGAAGATGTTGTTATGTATTCTCCTGCCAATGGTATGGAGGATGAAATTGACATTAAGGGTGAGGGCTTTCGTCACGCTGTAAATACATTATAGAAAAACAAAGCTAAGATGGATATAAGAAACTTTAAAATAAAGCTCAAGGGAGATAAGGTTATATGGATGATATTTCTATTATTCGTAGCTATATCTATTTTAGAGGTTTATAGCACCTTAGGAAAGGAAGTCTTTGACAATCATAAGAGCCCTACCTCTATGTTTGGTAAGCATATATTCCTTTTGCTTCTTGGTACTGTTGTCTTGTATCTTACTCATAATATTAAATATAAATTCTTCTCAAGATTCTCTAAGATTGGACTATATGTTTCTATTGCCTTATTAACTGTTACACTATTGATTGGTACTATAGGTGGTAAGGCAGCTGCAAGGTGGATAGCAATTCCTTTTGTTGGGCAGTTCCAACCCTCAGAGATTGTTAAGATAATTCTTATTGTGTATATTGCTCGTCTTTTGGCTTTATATCAAGACAATATAAAGTCTAAGGAGGTATTTAAGAAATTGATAATTCCAATTATTATTGTTTGTCTACTTATCTTCCCAGAGAACTTCTCGACTGCTGCAATTCTTTTTGCTGTATGTTTTATAATGATGTTTATTGGAAGGGTGAGTCTTAAGTATTTAAGCATTCTGCCTATTATACTATTTGGATTCTTATTTATAGTCTTTATTGTCAATACGATTAATCCTGATTTGATTGATCGTTTTATGACTTGGTCTAATAGAATCTCGGATTGGTATTATGTTGATTTGGATGCTATCACTCAGCCTAATCTTGCTCGTATGGCTATATCTACTGGAGGTTTCTTTGGTAAGTTTTTAGGAAATACAGAGCAGGCAAGATTCCTTAGTGAGAGTCATAATGACTTTATTTTTGCCATTATTATTGAAGAGGGAGGTATGATTTTTGGAGTTCTATTAATGGCTTTATATATGATTCTTCTTTATAGAGGAATTATTATTGCAAGACGTTCAAAGGGATATTTTGGAGCTTTTTGTTCTATTGGATTGATAGTTATGATTGTTTTTCAAGCTATGATTAATATGTTTGTTGCCACGAGTCTAACTCCTGTAACGGGGCAAACTCTGCCATTTATTAGTTATGGAGGTACTTCTTTCTTATTTAGTTGTGTTGCCTTGGGAATAGTGCTAAGTATTAGTGCTGAGGCAAACAAAGACCTTGCCAAGCAACAACTAGAACAAGATGTGGAATCTCAAGAAGAGGGTGAAATGAAAGAAAGTGTTGAAGATTCTGAGAAGGGGAGTAATTAGTTTAGTATTTAATTTATAAAATATAATAATATGAGAGCAATAATTAGTGGAGGTGGAACAGGGGGACATATATTCCCTGCCGTTGCAATTGCTAATGCAATTAAGGCTAAATATGCCGATGCAGAAATATTATTTATTGGGGCTAAGGGTAGAATGGAGATGGAGAAGGTGCCTCAAGCGGGTTATAAGATTGAAGGTTTATGGATTAGTGGTCTTCAAAGACGCTTCACTTGGAAGAATTTTCTTTTTCCTCTAAAGGTTATTTGTAGTACCCTCAAGGCTCGTAGAATTATTAAAAGATTTAAACCAGATATAGTAATTGGTGTTGGAGGCTTTGCCTCTGGTCCAACACTTGAAGCTGCTGCAAGACTCAAAGTGCCAACTCTAATTCAGGAACAAAATTCCTATCCTGGGATTACCAATAAGATGTTAGCAAGTAAGGTTGATAAGATTTGCGTGGCTTATGATAATATGACTCGTTGGTTTAATGCCTCTAAGATAGAGTTTACTGGCAATCCTATTCGTCAGATGATAAGCTCTCTTACAAATAAAAGAGAGGATGCTATTAAACATTTTAGCTTGGATCCAAATAAAAGAACTGTTCTTGTGGTGGGTGGAAGTCTTGGAGCAAGAACGATTAATGAGAGTATTACCACAGGGCTAAACTATTTTGTGGAAAATGATATTCAGTTGATTTGGCAAACTGGTAAGGGATATTTCGAAAAGGCTAAAGAGCAGAGCGCTACGATTAATAGTAAGAATATTAATGTTTTTGAGTTTATCTATGAAATGGATTTGGCTTATTCTGTTGCTGATATAATAATATCAAGAGCAGGAGCTATTGCTATAAGTGAGCTTTGTATTGTTGGAAAACCTACAATATTAATTCCTAGTCCTAATGTTGCTGAGGATCATCAAACCAAGAATGCTATGGCTTTGGTTGATAAGGATGCAGCTATTTTGGTTAAGGATGTTGATTCTAGAAATACTCTTTTGGCTCAACTTGATATGCTTATTAAGGATGAAGATAAACAAAGGCGTATGAGCGAGAATATTCTTAGCTTAGGGATAAAAGATGCAGATGAAAGAATTTTAAAAATTGTTGAGGGTTTAGTAAAATGAAGACGTATTATTTTTTAGGTATTGGTGGCATTGGAATGAGTGCTATTGCAAGATACTTCAATGGTATGGGATGTAAGGTTTGTGGATATGACTTAACAAAGACAGAGCTTACATTGCAACTAGAGAATGAAGGTATTGAGATTTCTTATATGGATGATATTTCTTATCTACCTAAGGATATAGATTTAGTTGTCTTTACTCCAGCTATCCCTAAGGATTCTGTCCTGCTAAATTATTTTATCGATAATAATTTTCCAATGAAGAAACGCTCTCAAGTGTTGGGAGAGTTGACAATGGGGAAGAAATGTATTGCAATTGCTGGAACTCATGGAAAGACTACGGTAACAACAATGGTTGCTCATCTATTGCATAATAGCTCAATTGGTTGTAGCGCATTTCTTGGTGGTGTTTCTAAGGATTTTGGATCTAATTTTGTAATTAATAAGGATAGTGAATTTGTGGTGGTTGAGGCAGATGAGTTTGATCGTTCTTTCCTCCAATTATCTCCATATTATGCTGCAATAACTTCTGTTGATGCAGATCATTTAGATATTTATGGCTCACACGAAGAAATGAAGAATACCTTTGTTGAGTTTGCTAACAAGATACCTATTAAAACCAATGACTCTAAGGAAAAGCTATTCTTAAAGAAGGGTCTTGATATTGAAGTTAATGAGGGTATTGAGACATTGATATATACAATTTCGGGCTACGAGGCAGAATACTATGCTTGGAATATTAGAAATTATAAGGGAGCTTATTATTTCGATTTCCATACTCCAGAGAAGGTTATTTATGATATTTGCCTAAATTACCCTGGCTTGCATAATATTGAAAACTCAGTTTTGGCTATGGCTATTGCATGGAACTGTGGGGTAAATGAGGATGAGTTAAGAACGGCTATTTCTTCTTTCTCTGGAGTTAAGAGGAGGTTTGATTATAGGATAAAAAGGGATGATTTTGTTTATATAGATGATTACGCCCATCATCCACAAGAGCTGCGCTCTTGTATAGAATCTGTGAGAGATCTTTATCCAAATAAGAAGATAACAGGAGTTTTTCAGCCGCATCTTTTTTCGAGAACTAAGGATTTCGCCGATGATTTTGCTAGAGCCTTAGAGCTTTTGGATGAGGTTGTGCTAATAGATATTTATCCTGCAAGGGAGAAACCATTGCCAGGAGTTAGCTCAAAGATGTTACTTCACAAGATAGATAAGATGGATAAGTATTATAGTACTGAGGATACATTATTAGATTTATTGGAGGCTCTTTACCCAGAAGTTCTTTTGACATTGGGAGCAGGAGATATTGATAAGTTAGTTAAACCAATTGAGGAGAGATTTTCAAAGTAATGAAAAAACGTAGAAGAATATTTGTTTCATTAATTGCCATAATATTATTGGTTATTCTAATAATAGGTGCTAATATTTTTGTTGGTAGACAACCCATCGATAAGGTTGTTGTTAGTGTTAGCTATGGTAATTCGGATACAATAATATCTTCTGAATCAATTAGACTAGATTTGATCTCAAGATTTGGAGATTTGTCTCAAAAGAATATAAAGGATGTTGATGCAGATGAGGTGGAGAAGTTTTTAAAATCTCAACCTTATATTGAGGATGCTGAAGTATATCTTAATTTCACTGGAAAGGTAAAGATAACTATAACACAAGCTGTGCCTATTCTTAGGCTATACTCTAGAAATGGTATGCAGTTTTATATAGACAGGGTTGGGAAGATAATAAATATTAAGGACGATGCTCTTTCTGATGTTGTTATTGCTAGTGGAGATATTATTATAAATACTGCATTATTATCAAAAGGGAGATTGGACACAATTGATATTGATTCAAAGAAAGGTGTTGAGAAAACAGCATCCTCTCTTTATTATTTGGCACTAAAGCTATACAATGATACAATATTAGCTTATCAGATTGATCAAATATATATACCTAATCAATCTGAGTTTGAGTTTTTCCCTAAGATTGGAGACTATACAATAAAGGTTGGGGATATTAATAATTTGGAGGAAAAGTTTAATAAGTTAAACTATTTATATAAGGAGGCATTTTCGGTAATTGGCTGGGATAATTATAGTGTTGTTAATCTTTGCTATAAGGATCAAGTTGTATGTACTAGGAAATGAAACAAATAATAAAGGAAATATACAAATTAAATATATAATATTATGGAAAGAGAAATAGTTGTTGGAATCGACATAGGTACAACAAAAATTGCAGTCTTTATAGGTTCAAGAAACGAAGAAGGAGAACCTATTATCCTTGGTATGGGTAAATCTGAGTCAATTGGGGTTGACAGAGGTGTTGTAAAAAACATTGAACAGACAGCCAATTCAATTCAAAAAGCCGTTCAAGAGGCTGAAGAAAAAACAGGCTATATTGTCAGAGAAGTCTTTGTTGGAATTGCTGGTCATCAAATACGCAATATCCAACATAGAGGTCAGATTATGCTTGAAAGCAAAGGTCATATTATTAAGGATTCTGATGTAAATAGACTAATAAAGGATCAGCATAATCTTGTTCTAAATGCAGGGGAGAAAATAATTCATGTTATTCCACAAAGCTTTATTGTTGATGGGGAGACGGGAATTACTAGTCCTGTAGGAGTTCCAGGTTCATGCTTAGAAGGTAATTTTAATATTATTACTGGTAATATTATTAATATTGAAAATATATATAGAAGTGTTGAAATAGCAGGATATAAGGTAAGGAATTTGATTCTTGAGCCAATAGCTTCGGCAGAGGCTGTTGTTGATGCAAGTGAGAAAGAGGCAGGAGTGTGTTTGGTCGATATTGGTGGTGGTACTACAGATATAGCAATATTCCATGAAGGGATTTTACGTCATACAGCGGTTATTCCATTGGCTGGTAACGTAATAACAGAAGATATTAAAGAGGGATGTTCAATTATTAAGACTCAGGCAGAGGCTTTAAAATGTAGATTTGGTTCTTGTTTAGCAGCATCTGCAAGAGAGGATGAAATAATTGCAATACCAGGTTTCAGAGGTCGTGAACCACGAGAAATTTCTATGAAAACTCTTGCTGGAATCATTCAGGCTCGTATGCAGATGATACTTGAGCAAGTATTGTTTGAGATTAAGAGCAAGGGCTACGAAAGAAAGATGATTGCTGGTATTGTGCTTTCTGGTGGAGGTGCTAAGATGAAGGATATTGTTCAACTTTCTGAGTTCATAAGTGGTATTGACGCAAGAATTGGTACTCCACATGATCATCTTGGAGGAACAATTACCGAAGAAATGACTCATCCTATGCATGCTACGGGTATTGGTTTATTGCTTGAAGGCTTAAAAGAGATTGAAAAAGAAGATAAAATTGGAGGTTCTAAAATGGCTGAGAAAATTGAAGAAGATGCACCAATAACTCATGAGCCAATTGTTGAGCCAGAGCCTGAAGAAACCGAAGTTTCAAACAACAATAAAGATCCAAAAAAAGGAAGAATGAGTGGTGTAATTGACAACTTCTTGAAAAATCTATTCAAAGATGATGGAGTTGAGTAGAGTTATAAACAGGTTTTTGTTAGAAAGTAATTAAACATGATGGGTTTTAGAAAATTTTTGTTTGTAATTTTACACATCAATAACATATTACTAATAATACTATCTTGATTGATATTTAATATTTTAAATATACAAAAGCAAGAAAACATATATATAGAACGACGATAATTTATAGTTAAAATATAATCTTATGCCAGAATTTGAAGTATTACAATTTGAAGCACCTAAAGAAAATTCCAATTATATTAAGGTAATTGGTGTAGGTGGAGGTGGTACTAATGCAGTAAACCACATGTTCAACCAAGGCATTGAAGGTGTTGATTTCATTGTTTGCAACACTGATTCAAAATCATTAAATGCCAGTCCAGTTAAAAATAAAATCAAAATTGGCAAAGATGGACTTGGGGCAGGAAATCGCCCTGAGGTTGGGAGAGCAGCAGCTCTTGCAGCAGAAGAAGGGATAAAGACATTTTTGAGTAATAGAACTCAAATGCTTTTCATTACAGCAGGTATGGGAGGAGGAACAGGAACTGGGGCAGCTCCTGTGATTGCAAAATTTGCAAAAGAGATAGAATTTATAGATGATAACGGAGAGAAGATAGAGGATGAAATATTGGTAGTTGCAATAGTTACCTTGCCATTATCATTCGAGGGAAAGAGAAGAAAAGAACAAGCACAAGAGGGAATTAGAAATCTTAAGGAAGTTGTTGATGCAATAATCATTGTGAATACAGATAAGATAAGAGATAGAGGCAATGTAACTCTCCCTCAGATGTTCCCAATAGCTGATGATGTATTATTAACAGCATCGAAAGGAATAGCCGAAATCATAACATTAGATAACTCACATATCAACGTTGACTTTAGAGATGTTCAAGAAGTAATGCAAAAATCTGGCGTTGCTTTAATGGGCGTAGGCACAGCTTATGGTTCTGGAGAAGAAAGAGCACTTGAGGCAATTGCAAAAGCAGCATCATCTGATCTACTTAATGATTGTGATATCAAAGGAACAAAGAATATTTTACTTTATATAACATCATCTCCAGAGGATGAATATGCAATTACTCTTGACGAACAAGCTGTTATTGCTGAATACATAAATGAAAAGACAGGATGCGAACCTGATATTATTTGGGGAGTAAGATTCGACAAGTCATATAAGGATAGGATAGACCTAACCTTGATAGCAACAGGCTTTGAGGAAAGAGAAATATATAATCCTCATACAATGGACTCAATCAATAGAGTTAAGGTATTGACTCCAGAGAAACCAGCTCCAGTAAAGCCAGCTGAGATAGCTCAAGAAAACAAGATAGAAACAAATACAATAGTAACAACTCCTATTGCAAAGGTAGTAGAAGAACCTCATTTTGTTAAGGCAATAGAACCTATTGTAGAAGTTGCTAAAGTAGAGGTAGAGGCGAATGCTCCTTTAAAACATTATCTTGATGTTGAAATACCAACATCTCAAATAAACGAAGTATTTTCAAGACCTTCAGTCGTAGAACAACCATCTCGTCAGAACCAACCAACTCAAACAATTCAACAACCACAAGCTATTCAAACCGAGCCAAGGCAATCTACAACAATTACATTTATTGACGAGCCAATAGAGAAACCACTTTCTGTTCAACCTGAGGTAGAAATAAAACCTTTGCAGAGAGAACAAACAACAAAGAACCCTTTCTTCGATGAAAACAAAAATCAAGAAAAGATTGTTGCAGACCGTCAAAAGAGAATGGAGCTATTCTCACAATTAATGAGAGATAAAGATGGACTAGAAAGAATAATCAATACCCCAGCCTACGAACAATATGGTATGGATATAGAAGGAAAACCAGCTTCCTCATCAGCAATCGAAAGCTCAAGAATAAATCTAAACGGTGGGAATATAACGATGAATAACACCTACCTACACGATAACCCAGATTGATAAAACTATTTGGTAGATAAATTAAAATATCCCTGCTATAATATACTTTAGCAGGGATATTTTTTTATTTGATATTTAATTGTAACTTTGACGGCTGAATTATTTTAAAATATATATTATGAAAAGAATTAAATTATTTATTTTAGTCTTTGCACTAGCGTTTTTTACCTCTGGTATTATTGCGCAACCTAGTGTTAATGTAGCAGGAAAACCTACTTCTACAATTAAGGGTGTAGATAAGAATGGGTTTGCTTACGAGAGCGTTAAGAATGATGCTCTAAATGCAAGAATTTATACATTGAAAAATGGTTTAAAGGTTTATATGTCTGTAAACAAAAATGAGCCAAGAATACAAACTTTTATCGCTGTAAAGGTTGGTTCGAAGAATGACCCAGCAGAAACAACAGGTCTTGCTCATTATTTTGAACATATGATGTTTAAGGGTACTAAGAAAATTGGTACAGCCGATTGGGAAAAAGAGTCAAAACTTATTAAGGAAATAGAAGAACTTTATGAGGTTTATAGAGGCGAGACAGATACTCAAAAAAGAAATGAGATATATAAGAAGATTGATGCTGTTTCTTATGAAGCATCTAAGCTAGCTATTCCAAATGAGTATGATAAACTTATGAAGTTTATTGGCTCTACAGGAACAAACGCTGCAACATCTAACGACTACACATATTATTTAGAGAATATCCCTTCTAATCAAATTGAAAACTGGGCAAGAATTCAAGCCGATCGTTTCCAAAGCCCAATTCTTCGTCTTTTCCACACAGAGCTTGAAACAGTTTATGAAGAAAAGAATATGTCTTTGACAAATGATGGAAGAAAGGCTAATGAGGCTATGCTTAAAGCTCTTTATTCAAATCACCCTTATGGAAAACAAACGACTTTAGGAACACAAGAACATTTGCGTAACCCTTCAATGGTTGCAATCAATAAATTCTTCGATAAATATTATGTTCCAAATAACTATTGTATTTCTATGAGTGGAGACTTCAACCCAGAGGAAGCAATTCTTATTATCAATAAACATTTTGGAAATATTGCACCAAAGCCAATTGAACCATTTAAGTTCGAATATGAGGCTCCAATTACTACAGTGAAGACTGTTGATGTTGTTGGAATGGAAGCTGAAAATACAAGAATTGCGTTTAGAATTAATGCAGGACAAACATCTAAAGAAGCAATGTACGCTGACCTTATTGGTTCAATATTATATAATGGTAAATGTGGACTTATTGACGAAAATGTGAACAAGAAACAATTGACAATGGGTTCAGGTGCTTCAACCTATGGTATGAATGACTATACTGCTCTAATCCTTTCTGCAACACCAAAACAAGGACAAAGCCTTGAAGAAGCTCAAAAGATATTATTAGAACAAATAAATGTATTTAAAAAAGGAGATTGGGATGAGTCATTAATGGAGGCTACAATCAATAACTACCGTCTTTCTCAAATAAAAGGACAAGAAAGCAATAATTCAAGAGCAATGCAAATGTCAATGAGTTATCTTTCTGGTCAAAGCTGGGAAGAAAGCGTTGGAGAATTGGATCGTTTGTCTAAGATAACTAAGAAAGACTTGGTTGATTTTGCAAATAATATGTTCTTAGACAATAACTATGTTATTATCAACAAACGTCAAGGCAAACCTGAGCAAGCAGAAAAGGTAGAAAAACCACCAATTACTCCAATATTTATCAATCGTGATGCAGAAAGTTCATTCTTTACTGATATTAAATCAAACAAAGTTAACCCTATAGAACCAGTATTTGTTGACTTTAATAAAGACATTACAAGAGCGAAACTAAAAAATGGTGCTGAAATCCTTTATGTTCAAAACAAGGAAAACAAAACCTTTGATCTAACCTTTAGATATGATTTTGGTGAGTTACACAATAAACGTTTAGGCTTAATGTCAAGCTATATCAATTTCCTTGGAACTTCAACAAAGACTGCTGAGCAAATCTCTCGTGAGTTCTACAACCTAGCTTGTAGCTATTCTCTAAGAGTTGGGGATGATGTAACAACAGTTTCAATTAGTGGTTTGACAGAAAATCTACCAAAGGCTATTGTTCTTTTGGAAAATCTTTTAAGCGATGCTAAGCCAAACAAGGAAGCACTTGGAAAACTTGTAAGCAATATTCTTAAGTCAAGAAAAGATGCTAAGGCAAAACAACAAAGTGCTTTATCTGCATTACAATCTTATGCTATGTATGGAGAAAAGAATCCACAAACCGATATGCTTTCAGAAAAAGAACTTTCATCAATTACTCCAGAGCAGTTAATTGCAGACCTCAAAGACCTTTCTCGTTACGAGCATAGAGTATTATTCTATGGAGATATGCAAGTAAATGATTTAAAAAATCTTTTAGACAAAGAACATAAATCTCCTTCGAAACTTGTGAAAGCACCAAAGGTTAAGAGATTTGAACCTCTTGAAACAAAAGAATCTAAGGTATATTTCACTCATTATGATGCAAAACAATCTTATTGCCGTCAATTCACAAAAGGAGGAAAATACGATGCTAAGCTTAACCCAAGCATCACAATGTATAACCAATATTTTGGTGGTTCAATGAACTCTATTGTTTTCCAAGAAATGAGAGAAAAACGCTCTCTTGCTTACCAATCATCAGCTTCTTATTCTATTCCTTCAAGACTTGAGGATAGCTATATGAACCTTTCGCATATTGCAACACAAAACGATAAAGTACTTGATGCTTTCAATGCTTTCAACGAACTTTTCGATCAAATGCCAATTGCTGAACAAAACTTCCAACTAGCAAAGGATGGAATCATTTCAAATATCCGTACTCAAAGAATATCTAAGATGGGAATTATCTCTAGCTTCCTTTCAGCAGAAAGACTTGGTCAAAAGGTCGATTCAAGAAAAGAACTATTTGAAAAAGTAGGTAAGATGACTATAAAAGATGTTCAAGCCTTTAATGAGAAATATATCAAGAACAAGCCAAGAACATATATAGTTTTAGGAAACAAAGACCAAGTAAACCTAAAAGGATTAGAAAAGTTTGGCAAGGTTCAAACCCTAACATTAGAACAAATTTTTGGATACTAAGAATATGAAAAATAATAATTTTATGAGCAAGATATGTCTTGCTCTTTTTTTAATCTTCTTTAGTGCAAGTGCATTTGCTCAAACCACAAATTGGTATGGAGAGATTAAGGTTCAGGGGGCTGTGCTTCCAATAACATTGAATATTGAGAAGAAAGCAGACACCACAATTATTCTTATGGGTTCTCCTGCTCAAACAAAGGAGATGTTCTCTGTTACAAAACAAAGAATAGAAGGCGATTCAATAATATTCTCAATTAAGAATATGAGTATTGTATATAGGGGTAAACTTAATAAGTCAAAGGATGAGATAGTTGGAGTATTCAAACAAGGTCTATTACTTACAGACCTAACCTTTAAAAAACTTCAAGAGAAGTTTGAATACAAACGTCCTCAAGAACCAAAGCCACCATTCTCTTATGTTGAGCAAGAGCTTTCGTTTACTACCCCTGGAGTAGATTATGATTTCAAAGGAACTCTAACCCTTCCTTCAAAAGAGGGTAAGTATCCTTGTGTTATATTAATTACTGGCTCTGGGCTTCAAAACAGAGATGAAGAAGTATTTGGTCATAAACCATTTAAGGTTATTGCAGATTACCTAACAAAGAATGGTATAGCAGTATTCCGTTATGACGATAGAGGCTGGGGTTCTAAGAATGCAGATCTCTTTAATGCTACAAGTCTTGACTATGTAAAGGATGCACAGAGTGCTTTCAATATGCTTAAATCCAATCCTAATATTGACTCTAAGAAGATAGGTATGCTTGGGCATAGCGAAGGAGGATTGATAGCTCCAATATGTGCTTCTCAGAATAATGATATTGCTTTCGTTATACTTTTGGCAGGTCCAGGTGTTAGTGGATATGATGTACTAATGCAGCAAAATAAAGAGATAATGCAAAAGGCAAAGGCAAGCAAGTTTCAGATAAATAGTCAACTTGATGCTCTTTCTAAGATTAATGTATTAATTAGGTCTAATGTTTCTAGCTCAGAACTTGAAACAAAGATGAATACATACTTCGATAGTATTATTTCAAAGCTTTCAGAAAAGAAGAAGAAAGATTACCAATACACAAGCCCTGCTGCAAGAACTCAGTTTATTTCTCAAATCAATTTACCTTGGATGAGGATATTCTTTGTTCTTGATCCTCAAGACTATCTTACAAAACTTAGCCAACCAGTCTTAGCATTAAACGGAGACAAGGATATTCAAGTTATAAGCAGATATAATCTTCCAGCAATTAAGAAGGCAATGAAGGTTGCCAAAAACAATAATTTCGAATACTTCGAAGCAAAGGGGATGAATCACCTTAGCCAAGAATGTAAAGAAGGTACAATAGATGAATATCAAACAATAGAACAAACCATCTCCCCAATAATACTAGAAAAACTCAAAACCTTTATCCAAAAGTTTAGTAAATAGAAATGACCAGTTCGGAAATGGCTGTTTCTATAATTATTTTTTGTATATTTGCATAAGCGTTATGTAGGGGCGAACCTATGTGTTCGCCCACCCAATCAAAATCAAAGCCTAAAATTCCTTAAATAAAAATGATGCACATCTTTCATAGTAAATGATGTGCATCATTTGTATCAAACGATGTGCATCATTCGCACATTAAATCCCCGATTTAATAGTTTAAATCAGCTATTCCTCAGAACAAAATAAGGTTTCCATAGAACAAAACGAAGTAAAAAATGATAGAAAGCTAATAAAAAACCAAAAAGATTAAATATAATCACTTTTTGCTTCCTTTTGCTTTGTTGTAAGGTTCTTAATCTTTCTTATTTTGAATCCAATTATTTGGTTAAATGGTAGAATATGACTAATTTTGGGCTTTTATTTATATAGGATAATACCTATATAGTATTTGAGATTTATTCATTAAAAAAACATATTTTTCTATGGAGAAATTACTTCTATTAGGCGACGAGGCTATTGCTCAAGCCGCTATTGATGCAGGATTATCAGGTATCTTTGGTTATCCAGGCACTCCTTCAACAGAGATTACAGAATATATACAAGAATCAAAAGAGGCTAAGGAAAAAGGTATCCGAAGCAATTGGGGCGCAAACGAAAAGACTGCAATGGAAGCAGCTTTAGGTATGAGTTATGCAGGAAAACGTGCTATGTTTACTTGCAAACACGTAGGTATGAACGTTGCTGCTGACCCTTTTATGAACTCAGCAATTACTGGAGCTAACGGTGGCTTGGTTTATATAGCTGCTGATGATCCATCTATGCACTCTTCTCAAGACGAACAAGACTCTCGTTTCTTTGGTGATTGGGCAATGATTCCAATCCTTGAACCATCGAACCAACAAGAGGCTTATGATATGGTACACTACGCTTTTGACCTTTCAGAAGAATTCCATATCCCTGTAATGATTCGTATCACTACTCGTTTAGCTCACTCTCGTGCAGGTGTTGTTCGTAGAAACACTCAAAGAGAACAAAACCCAGTGAAACTTCACGAAAACCCAAAACAATTTATTCTTCTTCCTGCAATTGCTCGTAAACAATACAAAGAGCTTATGGCAAAGCAAGAAGGACTAATGAATGCTTCTGCAACAAAAGGATTTAACCAATATATCGATGGAGATAACAAGAAAATAGGTATTATTGCTTGTGGTCTTTCATTCAACTATTTGATGGAAAACTATTCAGATAGAAAATGTCCTTATCCAGTACTTAAGATTGTTCAATACCCTATGCCTGAAACTATGGTTAATAAGCTATACGAAGAATGTGATAGCGTATTAGTTTTAGAAGAAGGACAACCTCTTTTCGAAAGACTTCTTAGAGGTATGTTGAATAAAGGTAAAAAAGTAATGGGAAGATTAGATGGTTCTATTCCAAGAGATGGAGAACTAAACCCAGCACTAGTTGGAAAGGCATTAGGTTTACCAGTTTCTCAAGGTTTACCAGTTCCTTCAATCGTTGCTGCTCGTCCACCAAAATTATGTGACGGATGTCCTCATATCGATTCTTACGCTGCAATCAATGAAGCAATGTTAGAATATGGAGTAGGAAAAGTATTTTCAGATATTGGTTGCTATACATTAGGAGCATTACCTCCATACAATGCAATCTATTCAACTGTAGATATGGGAGCTTCAATCACAATGGCTAAGGGAGCTGCTGATGCAGGTCTTTTACCAGCTGTTGCTGTAATTGGTGACTCAACCTTCACTCACTCAGGAATGACAGGTCTTTTGGACTGTGTTGTTGACAATACTCCTGTAACTGTAATGATTTTAGATAATGAAATCACAGGTATGACAGGTTCTCAAAAATCTTCTGCAACAGGTCGTGTTGAGGCAATATGTGCAGGAATAGGTGTAGACCCAGCTCATATTAGAGTATTAAACCCATTGAAGAAATTCCACCAAGAAAATCTTCAAGTGGTAAAAGAAGAATTAGCATACCAAGGAGTATCAGTAATTATTCCAAGACGTGACTGTATTGTTGCAGCTAACAAAAAACGTAAAGCAGCTAAGGCTGAGTAATTAACTTTTTAAATAGATATTGAATATGAAAATAGATATTATATTATGTGGAGTTGGAGGAATGGGAGCATTAAGTACTGCTGCTATTATCTCGCAAGCTGCTTTAGATATGGGAATGTATATGAAGCAAGCAGAAACTCATGGTATGAGCCAAAGAGGGGGAGATGTTCAATCTCACCTTCGCCTTTCTGATAAAGAAATTGCTTCAGACTTAATCCCAGAAGGACAATGCGATATTATTCTTTCTGTTGAACCAATGGAAGCACTACGTTATCTTCCTTTCCTAAACAGAGAAGAAGGATGGGTAATTACAAACGAAAATCCATTTATCAATATCTCTAACTACCCAGAAAAGGATGTAGTTTTAGCAGAGGTAAGAAAGGTAAAGAACTCAATAGTATTTGATGCTGATAAAATAGCAAGAGAATCAGGAAACCCAAAAGGAACAAATATGGTTGTTTTGGGAGCAGCTTCAAAATATCTTAAGATAGATATCGAAAAACTTGAAAAAGCAATCAGCGATATCTTCTCAAGAAAAGGAGAAGCAGTAGTAGCAGCAAACATTTCAGCCCTAAGAGCAGGAAGAGAAGTCGCAGACAAAATGTAATCATAAACGATACAAAATATCAAATACACTAAAGGTGGTCGGAAGAGATTCTGACCACCTTTTTTTAAAAACTAAATTGATAAAACAAACATAAAGCCACTAAAGAAAATCTCTGATTTTTGACCTATACGCAGTTATTTAAATAAATAAATTTTCAATTAAATATTTTACTAAAAAAACAGCATAATAAATAATAATTTATATATTTGCCGAGTAATTTATTTTGATAAATGTGAAAAATAAAAACAATATGAAAAAAGTATTATTATTCTTAGCTGTTTTATTGTCTATTTCCTTTATGATGGGTTCATGCGTTGTGAACCCATCATATATGGGACTAGAGGAAAAGAACCCTGAGAAATATAAACTGGCTGATGTGGATTTATCATGTAGAAACTTTTTATCAACAAAGGGAAAGGAAGTGAAAATTTATAAGCTAGATAAGGATATATTAAAATCCGTTATAAATAATAGCGATAAGGATTATTTTATGTTGTATGCATACAATAGCTGGTGTTCTAGTGCTCAATGTGGTTACTTTGATACTGTTCTGCATAATTTTCAAGGTACAAGAGATATTCAATTAATACTTATTTGTGCCGATAATATTCTGGAAAAAGAAAGTACAGAGAGATTCCTAAATGCTTATAGATTTTATTATCCTACTTTTTTTCTTGATGCTAACAAATATGGGAACAAAAGAAATTTATTTTCAGCTGCCAGATATACATCTTTTATTTCTGATGTAAATCCAAGAACAAAAACTACTGAATCAATGAATTCGTATGTATTTTTAGATAAAAGCCTAAATATAATAAGTGAAGGTTTATACAAATCTTCAACATATAAAGAGATGCTTGAATTAATTAAAACATCAAATGGCAATGAATAAGTTTATAATATTAGTGTTTTTAGCTGTTGGTTTCTCATCTTGTATTACGATCAATATGCATAAAGCAGTTAGAATGCCTATTGAGAAGCAAGGTAAATACAAACCTGAAGACATTAGTTTTGATAAAAAGGATATATTAAACTATATTAATAAAATCCCAAAAATCTATTTGTTAGATAAGGAGATTCTTAAAAGTATAGTAAATAATTCTTCAAAAGAATATTTTTTAATTATAGGGTATAATAGTTGGTGTGCAAGTTCAACAAATATTCTTTTTAGTGATATTTTACCCAAGTATGGTAAAAAAGGAAATACTCAACTTATTTTAGTTTGTATTGATGATTGGATGTACAAAAAGCAAACTCTCGAATATCTAAAGATGAATAACTATAAATACCCAAGCTTTATGCTCGATATGCACAAATATGGAAATGGTTTTAATCTACACAATAAGTTTATTGCATTTGCAAAAGATTTATCTCCTTCATCAAAATTAGATATAGGATTAAATGCTTATCTTCTAATAGATAAAAATCTAAACATTATCTCAGAAGGTATTTACTCAGTTGATGAAACAGTAAAAATTAATTCTATTATAGACTTAGAGACAAAACTGTAAATTCAATTTGAGATATACATATTCTTAATGTATTAAACTTTTGTTTTGTTCTTTTTTTTGTGTAATTAGTTTTTCTTTCTGTATGACCAGACGGCTATTAGGTTGAAGATTATTGCAAAGCTTGTGAGATATGTTAATTGAGGGATGAGGTTTGATACTCCACTTCCTTTAATATATACCGCACGCATTGCTTCGATATAATATCTTAGAGGACTAACCTTTGCTATCCATTGTGTCCACTCTGGCATTGAGCGAATAGGAGTGAAGAGTCCACTCATAAGTATAAGTATTATTAGGAAGAAAAACATCATAAACATTGCTTGATGATAGGTGTGAGCATAGTTAGAAAGTATTAACCCAAGACCCGAAACCGTTAGAATAAAGACAAAGGAGAAAAGATAACATACCAATATATTACCACTAGGAGTTATGCCATATAATACCCAAGCTACCAAGAAGCCTATACTTATTACAAATGTACCTATTATCCAATATGGGATTAGTTTGGAAAGAATAAAATAGAACCTACTTATTGGTGTAACATTTATCTGCTCTATTGTCCCATTTTCTTTTTCTCCCACAATATTAAGAGCAGGAAGGAAACCACAAATTATTGTCAGTAGCATTACCATTAGAGCAGGAACCATAAAGAGTTTATAGTTTAGTGTTTTGTTGTATAGGTAATTCTCGGCAACCTTTAGTTGGTAAGTAGATTGAATAGGCGCTATTGATGGTTTTTTATCGGAAAGAAACTCATTTATACAATTCATTAAATATGCAGCTCCAATACTTCCCTTCATACCATTAACAGCATTGGCACTAATTATAGGAAGTGTGGGTTTGCCATTAATAAAGTTTTTCTCAAAATCTTTATCAATGGTAAGTATAACATCGGCATCGTTCTTTTCTATTTCATCCTTTGCTGAGGAGTAATTTGTACTAATACTAGATAATTGGAAATACTTATTTGATGATATTCTATTTATTAATTGAGAAGAATATGAACTATGGTCATTATCAATAACTGTTACCCTTGTATGTTTTATCTCAAAATTTGCAGCAAAGGGCATAAGAATAAGTGCCATGATTGGGAATACAAATATAATTGCAACAAAAATCTTGTTACGAAATATAAGCTTAAACTCTTTCTCTAATAAGTATCTAAACATAATCTACTCCAATCTTTGCTTGAATTTCTTTAAACTAATTGCAACCAAAACAATAATCATTGTTACAAGGATTACCATCTCGTTTACAATATATCTTACCTCAACACCCATTATCATTATCTTTCTAATTGCAGCAACAAACCACCTAGCAGGAATAATATTTGAAATAAATTGAAGTATCCATGGCATATTCTCAATTGGGAACATCATACCCGAAAGATATACGGCAGGGAGCATCATTACCATTCCTGAAATAAGTAATGCAATTACTTGTGTATGTGCAATGGTGGAGATCAATAACCCTAAGGCTAGAGATACAATGATATATAATATACATAGGATTGTAATCCAAAACATATTGCCAGCAATAGGAACACCCATTATAAAATGAGATATAATAAAAATTATTATCACATTTATTACTGAAATAACGAAATAGGGCGTGAGCTTAGCTATTATAATATATATGGGTTTGATTGGTGAAACCAGTAGAACTTCCATAGTCCCCCTTTCTTTCTCTCTTGTTATCGAGACGGCCGTCATCATAGCACATATAAGCATTATTATCATCCCAATAACTCCAGGTACAGAGTTATATGAGCCTTTAAGTTGTGGGTTGTAAAGGAATTTTATTTCGGGAGTAATCTGATAAGGTGTTGGGCTTGGGTTCTTTTCTTGAAGATAAATATTTATTATACTCGAAGCATAGGTAACTAATGTCCTTGCTGTGTTGGGGTCAGAACCATCGGCAAGGATTTGAATATTTGCCTTTCCTGTATGAGTAAGATTCTCATAGAAATTCTCCTCAAAAACAAGAATTATCCCAACGTCTCCATTTTTAAACGACTCCTCTGCTTCTTGATAATTATTATAACCATCGTTTTCGTAAATAAAATACTCACTAGACTTTAGCTTATTGACTATACCCTTTGAAAGGTCATCCTTAGAATAATCTAATACTCCAAAATTTGTATTCTTAATCTCCGTTGTTACTGCATATCCAAAGAGAATCATCATCACTATTGGTAGGGCAATAATTATCATCATTGTCCAAGTATCCCTAAAGATATGAAGAAATTCTTTATGTATAAATGATAATAGTTGTTTCATTAGTCTGCCTGCCTTTCTGCCTTTTTGGCTAAGTGTTGAAAGACCTCATCCATATTCTTTGCTGAGTAAATCTCTTTTAATCTTTTTGGAGTGTCAAGAGCATCTATTCTTCCATCAACCATTATCGATACCCTATCGCAATACTCTGCTTCATCCATATAATGTGTGGTGACAAAACAAGTTATTCCTTTTTCGGCAGCCTTATAAATTAGCTCCCAAAAAGTTCTTCTTGTTGCAGGGTCTACTCCTCCTGTTGGTTCGTCAAGGAAAACAACCTTTGGCTCATGAAAAATTGCCACAGAGAAGGCTAGCTTTTGTTTCCAACCAAGAGGCAAGGCCTTTACATAGGTTTCTCTTTCTGATTCAAACCCAAGCTCTCTTAATAATTCATCTGTTTTGGCTTTAATATCTGTTTTCTTTACTCCATATATGCCTGCAAATAGTTTTATGTTTTCCCACACCTTTAGGTCTTCGTAGAGAGAAAACTTTTGACTCATGTATCCAATTCTTTTCTTTATCTCTTCTGCATCCTTATCCACATCAAAGCCAGCAACTATAGCCTTTCCAGAGCTAGGTTTACTTAAACCACAAAGCATCCTCATTACAGTAGTTTTTCCTGCTCCATTTGCACCAAGAAATCCAAATATCTCTCCCTTTTTTACCTCAAAAGAGATATTATCTACGGCAGTGAAATTGCCAAAACGTTTTATCAGATTCTCAACCTTTATTACTGTTTCCATCCTCTTATTTTTTTGCAAGTTCCATAAAACAGTCTTCAATTGTAGGCTTTATACCCTTTAGAATAATATCCTTATGCCCAAGTGATTTGAGCTTTTCTTCAATAATTTCTTTATTGAAAGTTTCCTTATCAATAGTAATATGATTAGTATCTCCAAAGGCAAAGGCAGATTTTATTTCCTTAAGGTTCCTAAGGTCAATGAGTAGCTTAGGCATATTGTTTGAGTTTGCACTCCATATTTCTTGGTCAAACTTATTTACAATATTTTCTGGAGTGTCTATATCCAGAAAGCTTCCTTCTTGAATTAGTGCTACTCTGTTGCAAAGTGAAGCCTCATCCATATAAGGAGTTGAAACCAAAATAGTAATTCCTTGAGCTTTGAGCATTTTAAGCATATGCCAAAACTCTTTTCTCGATACAGGGTCAACTCCTGTTGTTGGTTCATCAAGAAAAAGCACCGAAGGTTTATGGATTAATGCACAAGAAAGGGCAAGCTTTTGTTTCATTCCTCCACTTAGTGCTCCAGCTCTACGTTTTTTAAATGGCTCTATATGACGATATATCTCTTCTACCAAATAATAGTTCTCCTTTAGACTAGTATTAAAGAGTTTTGCAAAGAAATTAATATTCTCCTCAACGCTAAGGTCTTGGTAAAGAGAGAATCTTCCAGGCATATAACCAACGATTTGTCTTATTGCCTTATAATCTTTTATTACATCAAATCCATCAATTTTAGCTTCTCCGCTATCGGCAAGCAAAAGAGTGGAGAGTATTCTAAAGAGAGTAGTCTTCCCAGCACCATCAGGACCAATAATCCCAAATATCTCCCCCTTAGAAACCTCAAAGCTTATGCCTTTTAGTGCTTCAACCTTACCATAGGAGCGCTTAATATCTTTTGCAATTATTGGATTCATATTTTATTAGAACAAAATATCTGCGTACATTCCAATCTTTAGATAACCATCGTTCTTCAAACCAATCTTAATTGCATAAACTAAGTTATCTCTATCGTCTTTTACTTGTATTGACTTTGGAGTAAATTCTGCTTTTGAGCTAATCCAGCTTACCTTCCCTTTATATTCTTTCCTGCTTTCTCCGTAATCAGCAAATACTCTTATCTCTTGTCCGAGCTTTATCTTTGAGAGTTGTTCAGAGGTAATATATGCTCTAAGAATCATATTATCCACATCTGCTATCTTAAATAATGGTTTGCCAGCAGAGGTTACTTCTCCTTCTTGTGCATATTTCACTAATACTACACCTTTTATTGGAGAGCTTATACTACTCCTTTTTAGTTGGTCTTCAATCTGAGATATTTGAACCTCAAGGGCAGACTTCTCAGAGCCTATTGCATTATTCCCCTTTTCTAAAGATGAGGTTTGTGCTGCAAGTTGAGACTCAAGAACTGAGATTTGAGAATTTATATCATCTAATTGTTTCTTGTTTGCTGCATTATTAGCAAGGAGTCTTTCAATTCTTGTCTTTTCTCTTTTGGCAGTAATAATTTGTTGTTTAATTGCTGAGATTTGTGTTGCAATATCTTGCTTACGACTTTGAACACCCTTTGTGCTAAATATTAATTGTTGTTTTTTTAGATAAAGTTGAACAGTATCTATAAGTCCAATTGTTTGATTAAGTTCAAGACTTTGTCCTTCTTCAATATTTAATTCTAAAATTCTTCCATTAACCTCCGAAGATACTAATACCTCTGTTGATTCAAAGACTCCTGAGGCATCAAAATCTTGATTATCTTTTTTACAGCCAATAAGTAAAACTCCTATTGTAATTATTAAATATATTTTTTTCATATCTATAATTTATTTCTATTCATTAATAATTGTATTGTATCTATATATTGACATGAGTAGTTGTATTTCTCTAAGGATTTTTGTCTGTTTAGCCATATCCTCATAACTAATATCTTGCATTAAATCATTGATATTCTTTGTGCCATTCTCAACCTTATATTCAGTACTTTTCTTTATTGATTCTCTTAGTGAGATTATCTCATTGTCTGTAATCAGTAGTTGTTTTAATCTTTGGATATCTGCTTTTTGTTGTTCAAGCATCATATTTGTATTAAATACAAAGGTTTCCTTTTGGTTAAGAATATTGGTTTGGTTATTTGAGATAATTTTATTCTCATTCTTCATTGTATATAAATTACCAAAATTCCAATTAAGTCTTAGTCCTGCTATTGCAAAAAAAGAAAACTCATTTGTAAGCATATTTAAACCTGGTCGACCATATCCTCCTTGAGCGAAGGCTCCAATCTTTGGAAGATTCTTTGAATCTATGATTTTCTTATTCGATTCCAAGACAGAATACTGGGAATCGAAGAGTTTGAGCTCTGGACGATTTGAAAAATAGACTCCTATCTTTTCTTGTTCGTTATCTACTAATAGGTATGATGGCGCCTCAAGTTGAGTTTCTTGGTTTATTTCTTGACCAATAAATGTGGAGAGTATTTTGCAATAAGTTCTTAGCCTAGTTTCTGCTTCGGTTATCTTTTGTTTATTGTTTAGTATCTCAACCTTTATTAGACTTTCGTCCGAAAGGTTTGCAACACCATTTTCAATATAAGTCTTTACCTTATCAAGATTTCTATTAAGCTCACTATCCATTATTTTTGCTTGCTTAATTTGTTCTTTTATCAGGAGAATTCCAAAATATAGTTCGGAAATCCTATCCTTTAAGCCATATAAATTAAGCTCTAAATTATTCTTTTCTACCTCAGAGCTTGCCTTTAGAATATCTTTATTTGACTTAATCATTCCACCATCCCAAATAATTTGAGAAACTTCAAGGGTTGCTTGGTATTGGTCTTTATTAAGCTGAGGGATTTCAATAAATGGTAGTTTAATAGGGAGATTTGTTACATCAGATTGAATAGTTGCTTTTGCCGAAAGCGAAAGTTGAGGGAGATAAGACTTGTTTGCATTCTCAAGATTATATTCCTTAGTCTTTTCAATTAGACCATAGTTTGCAACTAGTGGATAATGTTCTCTTGCTTTGGTTTGACAATAATCTAATGTTATTTGTGCATTGAGAGTGAGAAAGGAAAATGGTAGGCAGAGAATTATTCCAAAAGCATGTAGTAAAAACCTTCTCATAATATTTATTTTTTGATTATTAGTTTAATTATCCTCTTGATGGTTTTCGTTGGTGTCTATATCTGGAGTGCCATCTACGCAATATATTGCTTTAGAGCCTACTTCATTACATTCCTTGTAACATTTTCCACAACCAACACATCTTTCTGTTCTTATTCTAGCTGTTTCTTTAATTGCTTCTTTATCTGTTGAGTCAATATCTTTTACAATCATATTATTAGGACATTTCTTCATACATTTCCAGCATCCTGTGCATTTGCTTTTGTCAACAGCATATTCAGGTTTTCCTTCACATGCAATAAAAATAAAGATTATTGATATTAAAATAAGTAATTTTTTCATCTTTAATTATGTGTATTTTTTCAGTTAATTTCCTAGCAAAGATAGAATTAATTTTGAATATTGTTTTTTCTAATTCAAAATTATTGTAATATTGCAAGCTATTTTTCTTAATTAGAAACAAAAAAAAATATTAAACTAAAAGAAAATGAATAGAAAATATTTTATCCTATCATTTGTATTTTGCCTAATGGCAGCAGGGTTTGTAAGCGCACAAACTCAAGGAACATTAAACTTTGGTGTTACAACAGTAACTCATAATGGACAATATAGACCAAAACATATTTTGGCTATTTGGATAGAAAAAGATAATGGGACAACAGGTAGTTTTGTTAAAACAAAGCTTTTTCGTGGAGGTACTGGGTACCGAACTTATTTGACAAACTTTAAGGCAGCGACAAGCAATACATATAATAGTGTTGATGCTGCAACTGGTGCAACATATTCTTCGCATGCAGCAAGAACAGTAGCTTGGAACGCAACAGATGTAGATGGAAATATAGTGGAAGATGGCAATTATAGAGTATGTGTTGAATTTACAGAAAGTAATGGAAGTGGTCCATATTCTACTTATTCTTTTGTGAAAGGACCTTCGGCTGTTAGTTTAACTCCAGCAGCTACAACAAACTTCAAAAATATAACCCTAACATGGACTCCATCAACTTCTTCTTTAGTGGATATATATCCAAAGAATAACAATATATCAGTTTATCCTAACCCAATTAATAATAGCGCAGTAATTGCAATGTCTTCTTTTATATCTAAAGAAATCAAATCAATGTACTTGATTGATTTAACAGGAAAGAGAGTAGATATTATTAATCATAAATCAATTGACTCAAATTCTCAGATAATTTATTCTCCTAATAAAAACATTAAAAATGGAGTTTACTTTATAGTTGTTGAAACTCCTTCGAATAAGTATTCATCAAAGATTAATATCTCAAGATAGTATGAAAAAGATTTTATTATTAATTACAGCATTATTTTTTATATCCTTCACTTCTTATGCATGTGATATAAAATTTTTGGTTAATGGTTTAGAGAAATATGACAGCAAAAAGGTCTATCAACCAAATGAAGAAATAAAGGTAACTATTCTTATGAACTTTGTACACAAGCCTTGTCCTCTAAGTATAGAGGAATCGAAGCTTAAGTTTGAGGGATTGGAAGTTGTCTCTGAATCAAAATGGATAGAGACAGAAGATGGAGGCTATAAAAAAGAAATTACTCTAAAGGTTATGCCTAATTTTCCAAAGGATGCCAGACTTACAATGACAAGAACATGTGAAAGAGAGGGTGGCTTTGGTCGATTAGTAATAAAACATAGTTAGACTTATGAAGAAAAACGTATCTCTAATAATCTTATTTGCTCTTTTATCATACTTTAATACTAATGCTCAGTGGAACTGTCCAAGTAAGCTAGGCTCTGTTATCCAACCTATTTCGCCTATGATTCCAGGCTTAAAGATTGGAGCAGAGATTACAGGTAGCACAGGTTATCTTGCCGATAATTATTATGGGTTTTATGCTGCATACTTAGGTATAGATTATACTAAGGGAGTGCATAATATATATCTTGAAGGTGGTGCTAAGGGGTTTTCTCGTTGGGATAATAACAATTCTCAAAACTTTAATAATCGTTTTGGAGGCTTTCGTGAGGCTTTTTATCAATTGAGTTTACCTAATACATTGTTAAGAGCCGGAGTTCAGACCACAACCTTGGGTGATGATTATTTGGTTAATGAAAGAATGTTAGGACTTAAGTTTGAACATAGATTCAAGCAATTGGAGCTTCAAGCTGCCTCAGGTACAGTGATGAAGTATTTTGCAAGAAATGGTTTATTCTGTAATGTTGGTTATGTATATGATATTCTTTATAGAGATAGGGGCTTTATTGGGAGTAAGCTAGGAGAAACAAACTTTGCTGGAGCAACACTTGCAATAAAGACCTCAAAGGATTCAAAACTTAAGGCTAAGTTTGGACTTTCTATCTATGATGAGTTCTATATTAATAGGAGTGATACATCTTTTAATAAGAATGTCCTACTCGTTGGAGCCTTTGGTAGCATGAATGTATTTGGTGTAGACCTTAATGCAAATTGTCAATACCAAACCCTTGAAAAAGAAAAAGCATATATCCTAAGCCTAAGTGCGAAGAAGATGATAAACTGGGATTTCGGTCATAGAACAGAGCTTTATGCTCGTGCAATAGGTGTTCTTGAGATGGATAAGGCTGCAATAATAAGAAATTCATTTAGTAATCTATTCTTAGGAGATGTTGTGCGTTTAGATGCTCGTGATGCACCTTTATATCAAGCCTCAATACGTCATTCCTTACCAAAATACTCTCTACATTTCAAGGCACAATATACCTCAGAGTTTGAAAGTAATGGTTTAAATGAATTTGATTTTTCAATCTCCAAAAGGTTTAATAATGTATACCTTTCAGGAATATTTGGGTATTTGAATTACAACGAGAATACATTAACCTCAAACGATGTGAGTTATCGCTGGGATAATGTAAGAAAACAATCATATCTTGCAAGATTAGAATGTAGAATTACCATCGCCCCACCAAAAATAAAAAAGAAGTAATTTTCTCTCCTGTTAATATTAAGAAATACAATCCTCACTAAAACCCGATTTTCTTGTTTTATCGCTCTGGAATCTTATTCTATTTTTGTAGAATAAGATTCTATTTTGCTAGAATCAAGTTCTATTTCAATAAAATCGCTATTTACTTGAAAATAAACGCTGTTTCTGTAAATTTTTATCAGACAAAAATCTAAAAAGACTTCGTTTCTAGACAAAAAAACGAAGTCTTTTTCCAAAAAATCAAGGATTTTTTCAAAACACATCAAATTCCCATAATTTCAAGCCTTTTTTCTCAATTTTATTATGAGTAATTAACAAGCCTTTTTCTCTTTCTCACAAGTCCTCTTCAAATATTCAAGTCTTGAGCCACAATTATCTTGTGAACAATTAACATCAAAACTTACATAATGTTAGAACAATACAGGTTTTATGGTGTTTTAGTTAAAGATAATTCTGAAGATTATGTTATAAAAGTCAATAATTAATGAATTAATAACAAGTTTTATGCTTCAATTAAATAAATATAGTATATTTGCCAAAGAATTATAATAGGATCTAATATGATATCATGTATTTATCCATTATTACAAAGTGTTTGTACCATTGTTTTCATAATAGTACTGACTATTGTTTTGCTAAATTTTCTGCAAACATTACAAAGTAAAAAGACATTATTTAACCTATCCCTCAAACTTTCAATTTTTTTTATTTGCAAGAATAAATTTGTAACGATTTAGCGTTTGCTTTATCATTATTTCCAAGATAAACCAAACGCTTTAAAGTATATTTCAATTTAATAAACAAAAAAATAGAATATGAGAAAATTAATATTATTCGGGATAGTTTCGCTTCTTACTATCCAAGCAAATTCGCAATCAATAAGTAGTGTGGTTGAAGATTTTAATCGCACGGGTGATATATACACCCAAAGAACAGTAATTGATAATAATATAACATACATATTATCACAAAACGGGACTAATTCAGAGATTTATAAAGTAAATAGTTCACAAGTAGCAGTTCTTCCAAGTAATATTCAAGTAAAAGACTTTGCAATCTTTGGGACACAGTTATTTTTTTGTGGAGTATCATCAGGATTAGGATTTATTGCAAGAGCTAATCTTAATGATTTCTTTACCAATAATGAATATTATTTTACTTATGTTAGAGGTGCTATTTCCATCGACAAGATGTTGCTAGACACATATAGTGGAACATATAATCTTGCATGCATAGGTATAGACAATACTGGAGTATCAATGTTTGTACATTGCCAGTTAAATTCTACTATGATCGAAATATTTAAAACCACTATTCAAAATGAAGTATTTGATGACTTAATATTACAAGGTCAAGATATAATAATAGTTGGAAGAGACCCAAACTACGCATCTGACTTTATTATTAGAGGATTTGACAGATATAACTATTCTCAAACATTTTATGACAGATATGACAATGGTACTGGCTGGAGTTATACAAATAGATTATTAGCAACCCCATTAAATGGCAATTCAATAGCAATAGTTGGAGAAGGAGAGGACGGTGGGGATAATCTTATTACTTTAGCCTCTTTCGTTGATCTAAACAATGCTATTCCTCATTTCACTAAATGGTTTGGTTCAGACAAATACAAAGGAAATAATGGAGAGTTCGCACGTATAAAAGATATAATGTTTAGCACAGCTGATAATAAGCTTCTTATTCTGGAAGAATATCCATATTCATTTACAGCTCCTTCTCCATTTACACAATTAATAACTTCAATAATGGTTTTAGATATTGTTCAATCTTTAACTAATAGAGATGCAATATATTCATATATTCAAGGAATAGACCATAAATATAACAATTTAATAGAAAAAGATCCTTATGTTTTTCTTGCAACAGGGATAAATCCATCAAATAATCAAGTTGAGTTATGGGAAGGGAATAGGTCGATAATGGGTGGAAATTGTAATCTTATACGTCCATACGAATTGAACGATGTGACTATACAACCGTCATTTCATTTTTACCTATACCTGGAAGATTGGTATAATTTTGAATGGATTAGGGGAACTAATAGTATAATATCAGTAAATAAAACCATTTTATGCAATTAAATATGAAAAAAATATTAATAGCAGTATTAGCAACGATAAGTTGTTTGGCTGCAATAGGACAATCAGGGCAAAGACCTTTATATTTTGATGATTACCTTTTCCCACGTTATATGGCAAGTGGTTGTTATGATACAAATGATTTAAGTATAAATAGAGTTAGTTACTTTTGGAATTGTTCTTCTTTCCCTACTAACGAAACGATTATTGCCCAGCCATTTTTTATTGATTCATCAATTTCAATTAAAGGAATTGGAGCTTTTGTTATTAAACCTAATTACACAGGTCCTATTTATGATGATAATTTTAGATATTTACAAATAAGAGATTCCTCTTTGAATAATGTTCTTGCTCAAATAAGATATGATACATTGATACCTAAATCATATATTTTTGTGAATCAACCAAGTTCATCATTTAATAATAGATATATTGAAGCATTATTTGACAGTGCAATTACTGTAACTGGCCGTGTTTTTTATGTAACAATTACTTTCTCTACTGTAAATAAACTTTGTGATGGTTATAATCTCAGTTTTGGTTCTGTATTTAGAAATCTCTACGAATGCAATGATAGGGATGATTTTCCTATATTAATAGGAGGAGAGCAAGGAGGTTGGAAACCTATTTTGCAATCACTTATTAATAATACAAATGATCCCAAATTTTTGGATTCTACATCTGTTCCTTATGAGATGAATGTTTTTCCAATTCTTAAAAGGTCTTTAAGTTCGTTGGATGATGTTGATATTGATAATAGAATTGAAGTTTATCCTAATCCAAGTAGTAAGGAAATAAATATCACTTCTCAATGTATTATCAACTCAATAGATATTTTAAACTCACTTGGTCAAAGAGTATACAGAGAAAAGATAAATACTACGAATAAAACTATTGATATATCAACCTTAAACAAAGGATTATATATAATTGAATTAAAAACCGAAAAGGGAATAGTTAATAGGAAGTTTATTAAGGAATAAGTTTGACTAGTCCTAAATAAGCGTTACAGATTTTACACTTATTTTCTTGGGCAAAGTTAAAAAATAACCTCAATAACCCCAAAAAGTTTTTGGGGTTATTTTTTTATATCTTCTTACCAAGGTTCTTTCTTGGTTATGCATTTGTTCAGGAGTTTTCATATAACAAGAATAATGTGGTCTTTTAGTATTATATATTTCCACAGATTCTTTGACTAATAATCTCATATTATCCAAACTCAGAGCATAATCTTCAATCAGAAATTCCTGTTTTAGTATCCCGTTTACTCTTTCGGCAATTGCATTTGCATAAGGATCATAACTTTCTGTCATACTTACAATGATATTATGTTTGCGCAAAAGTTTTTGATACTCATCGCTACAATATTGTATTCCTCTATCAGAATGATGTATCAATGGTTGTTCTTTGTACTTTCTATTCTTTATAGCCATTTTTAACGCTTTGATTACAATTGAATTACTTAGACTGTCAGAAACACAATATCCAACTATCTTCTTTGAATAAGCATCTGTAATTAATGACAGATACTGATGATTATTCCTATTTCCAATATATGTAATATCGCTTACCCACACTTGCTCAGGTCTTGTGTATTGAATATTCTGTATTAGATCTTTATGCTCTCTAAATCGATGATGAGAGTTAGTAGTTATATGATAACTGCGTTTTGGTTGTATTAACATCCTATTAGCTCTTAATATATCAAAGAGTTTGTCTCTGCCTATGTTTAATGTTTTAAGTTCTCTTTCTAGGATATAATATAATTTTCTAGTCCCTAGTTTAGGCATACTATTACGAACGGTATTAACCAAATCTACAACTTGAGATGCCTTATTTTGCTTCTCTTTTACAGACCAATTATTTCTATAATAAACCTGTCTCGTTACCCCGACCAGTCTACAGGTAAAACCTATCGTTTTATTTTCTGTGTGTCTGAATTTGTCGACTGTTCGGGTAAAGATTTTTTTCTTATTGGAATATTTAGCTCTTCTTCTGCTATATCTATCATCATATCAAAAAAGATAGCCTTTTGCTCTGCATTTTCCAACTGATGTTCCAATAGATGTTTCTGTTTCTCTAAGAGTTTTACTTTTTGTTCCAACTCCAAGACTTTTTGTTCTGGACTCTTTCCCATGGCTAAAGGATTTTTATTTGACCAGTCAAAAGTACCATATTTTTCTAACCAAACATCAATTGTTGCTTCTCCTTGAATACCATATTTCTTTTTTGCACCATTTTTTGTAAGTAATCCGTGTTCTATTTCGGATACAATTTGTAATTTTAAAGACATGGTGTAGTCTTTTTGCGTGCGCCTAACGTACTGCGGTTTAATTTGTTCTTCCATTTTGTTACTTTTTGTGTAACGCTATGTTAGGACTAGACAGTTATTTAATAAAAAAAGCGTTGTGGTTGGCAACGCTTTTTTTTTGTTTTATTTTTTTATTTCTCTATTCGCATTTTGTAGAATGAACGCCATACGAAGTATAGGGCTATTAGGAAGAATATTATCCCGAAATATGGGGCGAAGTCTCTGAATGATTCAGAGATTGAAATCTCCATTGCTAATAGTCCAAATAGGGTTGTGAATTTTATGATTGGGTTTAGGGCAACAGATGAGGTGTCTTTGAATGGGTCTCCAACTGTATCTCCAATAACTGTTGCATCGTGAAGAGGAGTTCCTTTTTGTTTCATATCTACCTCTACAACCTTTTTTGCATTATCCCAAGCACCTCCAGCATTCGCCATAAAGACAGCTTGGAATAAACCAAATAATGCAATTGCAACAAGATAACTAACAAATAATGAAACAGCCTCGTTGCCTCCAATATTTGAAGGAGAAGAAAGACAAGCAATGCCTAGAGCAAAGAAGAAAATTGATATAAAGATATTAAACATACCCTTTTGAGCATATTGTGTGCATATCTTTACAACTTCAATACTTTGCTTAGCATCTGCTTTCTTAGGAGCATTAGGGTCAAGATTGATATGCTTCTTAATATATTCAACAGCACGATATGCACCTGTTGTAACTGCTTGAGTTGAGGCACCAGTAAACCAATATATAACTGCACCTCCAAGAATAAATCCAAGTATAGTGTATGGATTTAAAATATTTAGAATGGTGGCTGGGTCAACACCAAGAGTCTTGTTTATCATTAGAATTAATGAAAATATCATCGTTGTAGCTCCAACAACAGCAGTTCCAATTAATACAGGTTTTGCAGTAGCTTTAAATGTATTTCCTGCTCCATCATTAGCCTCAAGATAGTACTTTGATTTTTCCCAATCAGGTTTAAAGCCAAAGTCCTTTTCTATTTCTTTATCAATATCCTCAATTTCTTCAATAAGTGAAAGTTCATAAACAGATTGAGCATTATCGGTTACAGGTCCGTAAGAGTCCACCGCTATTGTAACCGGTCCCATTCCAAGCATACCAAAGGCAACAAGCCCAAAGGCAAAGATTGCAGGATAGAGCATCATGTCGTTAGGGATAAATGTCGATGCAAGATAAGCTCCAAACATTAAGAAA
This sequence comes from Bacteroidota bacterium, assembly GCA_017860275.1. GTDB lineage: Bacteria > Bacteroidota > Bacteroidia > Bacteroidales > P3 > UBA10566. The sequence goes on along the minus strand of JAFNAQ010000010.1, from coordinate 25,765 downwards.
ACAAATACAAGTCCAGTCCAAAAGGCAGAGAAATTACCAGCAACAAATCCAGAGAGTATTGTTAGAGAAGCTCCTCCTTCTTCAGATGCTGTAACTACTTCTTTTACGTGTTTAGACTTTGGAGAAGTAAATATCTTAGTAATTTCAGGGATAAGTGCAGCACCAAGAGTACCACAACTAATGATTGATGAAAGAATCCACCAAATATCGGTATTACCATTTATATTTGGGATAAGTATATAGGAAATGATATAGGTTACGATTATTGAAAGTATAGATGTAATCCAAACAAGGTTAGTTAGAGGTTGCTCAAAATCAAGCTCATCCTTTTTGCTATATTTGAAATTGCTTAATGCATGATTAATATAATATGAAACAACAGATGTAATAACCATAAGGATACGCATAGCAAAAATCCAAATTAGAAGTTCTGTTTGTATTTCTAAACCCGAAACAGCAAGAAGTATAAAACTAATCAATGCAACACCCGTTACCCCATAAGTTTCAAAACCATCGGCAGTAGGTCCAACTGAATCACCAGCATTATCTCCTGTGCAATCGGCAATTACTCCAGGGTTTCTTGGGTCATCTTCTCCAATCTTAAATACAACTTTCATTAGGTCGGAGCCAATATCTGCAATCTTAGTGAATATTCCTCCTGCAATTCTAAGTACTGAGGCTCCTAAAGATTCTCCAATTGCAAAACCAATAAAACAAGCTCCTGCTAAATGTCCAGGAACTAATAGTAATATGACTAACATCATAAATAGCTCTACACAGATAAGAACAACACCTATACTCATACCCGCAGCAAGAGGGATATTTAGAAGCTTTAATGGGTTTCTTCTCAAAGATGCAAAAGCCATTCTTGAGTTTGCAAGAGTATTCATCCTTATTCCATAGGCAGCAACAGAATATGAACCAAGTATTCCTATTACTGTCCAGAACAATATAAGTAATACTCCACCTATTCCAAATAGATTTTCTCCATTTTCTCCTTTTGAAAGAAAACCAAAATAACCTGCAACAGCAGTACCTATAAATATAAATAATATTGCTAAGAACTTCCCTTGCTGTTTAAGGTATGTCATACATGTCTTGTATATAACTGCAGCTATGTCTAACATTGAACTATGAGAAGGTAGTTTTTTGACTTGGAGAAATTGATAAAGACCAAATAATAAACCAAGTATGGTTACAAAAAATCCCCAATGCAATATTCCAAATTCATGAACAGCGTCGGGGATTTTCAAATCAGCTTCACTTGCTTTGAGCATAATAGGGGCTAGCAAGGAAAAAGTTAATGTCGTAAATGTTTTTTTCATAGGTTAATAGAGATTAAATTTTTGACTATTTTTCAGAGTGCAAAGAAAAGAATTTTTTTTATAAAACAAATACGATTCAGTGTTTTTAATATTTAATAATAGAGTTAAATAACTTAAATAGTTTATTTTTGCAAACAATTATTGCCTCTCGTCGTTATTTAGATACATAATGTAATGAAGAGAAAATAATAATATTTATTATGGGAAAGAAGAAGATGTTTATTAAAAAGATTGAACCAGCCTTGACTGGGAGTTTTTTTAATGTATTCTTGCAAGAAGAAGATGGCGATAGGGTATTAAATATAACCGTTGGTGAATTTGAGGCTCAGAGGATGTCAATAGAAATAGATGGAATAGCTCCAGTAAGACCTTTGACATATGATTTGTTTTGTAACGTATTACGAGAATACAATATTGAAGTAGAGGAAGTTTGTATTGATAGATTTTACGAAGGAATTTATTATGCAAATATTGTCTGTTTTGATGGTATCAATAGAAAAGTAATTGATGCAAGAACTTCCGATGCAATAAATATGGCTCTTAAATATAAAACTTCTATCTTTGCAAACGAAGAAATATTAGAACAGGTTGGATTTTCAGCAAATGAAATTGAGAAAGATGAAATAGTTCTTGATGAAATTTCTATTATTATTGAAAAGCCTGTGGCTAATCTAATTAAGGATTTAGAATCTCTGCTTGAGGTTGCAATTGAAAAAGAAGATTATGATATTGCAGCAAAGTTAAGAGATGAAATTAAGTTATTGAAAAACGAAAAGTAAAGTATATGTCATTATTAGAAATAAAAAATTTACACGCTTCAATTAATGGAAAAGAGATATTAAAAGGAGTAGATTTAAAGATAAATAAAGGAGAGGTTCATGCAATTATGGGACCAAATGGTAATGGAAAAAGTACACTTGCATCTATAATAGCAGGGAAAGAAACTTTCGATGTTACTCAGGGAGAGATATTCTACAATGAAAAAAATATAATGGATTTGCCTATTGAGGCTAGGGCGGCAGAAGGGATTTTCCTAGGGTTTCAATACCCAGTCGAAATACCTGGAGTAAGCATAGCTAACTTTATGAAGACTGCAATCAATGAGCAAAGAAAATATAAGGGATTAGACCCAATGCCAGCGAAGGAATTTCTTCAATTAATGGAAGAAAAGAAAAAAGTTGTAGAGATGACTGCCAAGCTTGCAAATCGTTCAGTTAATGAAGGATTTTCGGGAGGAGAAAAGAAAAAGAACGAAATCTTCCAAATGGCGATGTTAAACCCAACTCTTGCAATTCTTGACGAAACAGATTCTGGACTAGATATAGATGCATTAAGAATTGTTGCCTCAGGGGTTAATGCACTTCGTTCTCCAGAAAATTCAACTATTGTAATTACTCACTACCAAAGACTTCTTGATTATATTGTTCCTGATTTTGTTCATGTATTATTCGAAGGTAGGATAGTTAAGAGTGGCACAAAAGAATTAGCATACGAGTTAGAAGAAAAAGGTTATGAATGGTTAAGAGGCTTATAAATTAAACTAAGGATTGAAGATGGAAGAGATTAAAAAAGCGCTTAGGCCAAGAGATGAAGATTTTCAAGGATTTAGTTGTAATATTCCTCAACTTAAGACAAATAGAATTATTCAAGCAAATGGTTTCTATTCGGAAAGAAATAGTGTAGATAAGAAAGATTTAGATAATGTTATTGTATGTAGTCTTGACGATGCAAAAAAATATTATTCAGATTTAATAAAAAACTCAGAGATAGAATTAGAATCACTAGTTGAAGAAGGAGTATTTGTTTTCGTCCCTGCTAATAAGGAAGTAGAAATTCCTTTGCAGATGCTAGATGTAATAAAGGCTGAAGAACCAATTTTGATTCAGACTAATAATATTGTTATTCTTGGGGAAAATAGTAAGCTAATACTAATACATTGCGATGACTCTATAAATAATAACAAGAGTGTTTCAAATAATTCCACAAAGATATTCTTGGATAAAAACTCCAATTTAGAGTATTATAAAATGGAGAATATTAGTAACCATGCATCAATTATAACTAATACAAGTTTTGTTCTAAAGGATTCATCGGAGTTAAAAACATTTTGGCTAAGTCTTAATGGAGGAGATATTAAAAATAATCTAACTATAGACTTTGAAGGAGAATATGCTAGTGCAGAATTAAATGGTTTATATCTTACAGATAGAGATCAGGTTGTAGATAATAAGGTTACTGTTAATCATAATAAGCCTAATTGTTTTTCTAATCAACTATACAAGGGTATACTTGATGATAGTGCTAAAGCAAATTTTCAAGGTCATGTGTATGTAGCAGAGAAAGCAATTCAGACAGTTGCAATGCAGAATAATAAGAATATATTATTGACAGATAAGGCAACAGTAAATACTCAGCCATTCTTAGAGATATATAACGATGATGTGAAATGTTCTCATGGAGCTACAATTGGTCAGCTTGATGATAATGCAATGTTTTATCTTCGTTCAAGAGGTATTTCTGAGCGTAGTGCAAAAATGCTACTAATGTATGCTTTCTGTAATGATGTTCTAATAAAAGCTTCACTTGAAGAATTAAAGGAGAGATTAGCAGATATTATTAAGCGCCGTTTACATGGAGAACTTTCTACTTGTGATAACTGTGTGCTACATTGCTCTACTCCTGATTTAGCATTTGAAATAGACCTATCAAAAGTATAACACGATGAGAGTTGCTTTATTTGGAAGAAGACCAAAGGATGAAGATATTATTTATGTCCAAAATCTAATAAATCAAATTGAGCAGAACTTCGATTTTGTTTTTATACACGAGAAATTTTATAACAAGATAAAGGAGAAGGTTTGTTTTTCAAAACCACTAAAGCTTTTCAATACTAAAGAAGAACTTATAAATGGTGCCGATATTCTTTTGTCTTTAGGAGGTGATGGTACTTTTTTAGACACACTTCCAATAGTTAAGGATAGTCAAATACCAATTATAGGAATTAATCTTGGGCATCTTGGGTTTCTAACATCTGTTGGTCGCAATGGATTAGAAAACCTAATAGAGGAATTAAAACAAAAGAAATTCAATATAGAGAATCACTCCTTACTCATGATTAATGATAAGGATTTGGGTATTGAGGATAAATATGCTCTGAATGATATTTGTTTGCGTAGTAGTAAGGCTGGTGATATATTAGATATTGATATTTTTGTTGATGATGAATTTCTAGCTACATATACAGCCGATGGAGTAATTATTACAACACCTACTGGTTCTACAGCTTATAATATGAGTGCAGGAGGACCTATTATTTCTCCAAAATCGTCTTGTATAGGAATAACACCTATATGTCCTCATAATCTAACCTTTCGTCCGATAATTATTCCAGATAGTTCAAAGCTAAGATTAGAAGTAGCAGAAACAAGTACAAGTATTTCACTACATATGGATTCATTAACAAATGAAATGAAACCTCCATTTAGTGTTACAATAAATAAGGCAGAATTTAAGGTAAAGGTAATTAGAATGCATAACCAATCATTCTATACAGCAATAAGAAATAAATTAATGTGGGGAACCTCTATTCGCCAAAGATAATTATGAAATTAAACTTTAGAAAAATAAAAGATATTTGGAAGGATATCTATCCTCAATTAAAGCATAAGCATAGATTGATTGTGATGGATGCTAATACTTTTGTTGAAAAGTTTAGTTTTAATCTAACCGCAGTAAATCTCTTTACCGCTATTGGTTTATCTGCTATTGCTTTAGTTTTAATAACAACTGTTATTATTGCATTTACTCCCTTAAGAGAATATATCCCAGGCTACCCAAGTGTAAAACTAGAGAGAGAGTCATATCGAAACTATCAAAAATTAGATTCTCTTGAGAACTATGTAAATATGCAAGAGAATATGATAAAAAACTTAAAGATGGTATTATATGGAGAAGATATTCCAACTATTAAGTATGATTCAAAAACAAGTGACTCTACCAAAGACTATGATAAAATTGAATTAAAGAGGTCAAAAGCAGATTCATTATTTAGATTATCTGTTGAAAACGAAGATAAGTATCAAGTAGCTTCCTCTCAAACTCAAATTAGTAATTATTCTCATCTGAAAGAAAGTTTTTTCTTTACTCCAATAAAGGGGAGGATAATATCTCCTTTTAATCCTTCTAAAAAGAATTATGGTGTAGACATCTCTGTTAATCTAAATGAAAGCATAAAATCTATTGCTAATGGAGTAGTAATCTTTTCTTATTTGACAGTTGAGGATGAAAAAGTAATTGGAATTCAACATTCAAATTCATTTATTTCAGTTTATAAAAATTGTTCTTCAATTATCAAGAGTATGGGGGATTATGTTAGAGCAGGAGAACCAATTGCTTTTTGCGGAAAATCAGGGCATGGTTCTAAAGTACCATTGCTCCATTTTGAATTATGGAATAGTGGTAATGCAGTAAACCCTTCAGACTATATATCTTTCTAAAACTAATGACAAACAAAAAACGAATAGCAATTATTGGTTCCACAGGCTCAATAGGGACACAAGCCTTAGAGGTTATAGAACATCACAGTGATAAATTATCAGTTGAAGTATTAACAGCCAACACTCAGGCAGATTTATTAATAGAGCAAGCCTTAAAATATGACCCAAATGCTGTGGTTATTGCAGATGAGAGATACTATTCTAAGGTAAAAGAAGCTTTATCTTCGACAGATGTAAAGGTTTTTGCAGGGCAACAAGCTCTTGAAGAAGTAGTGCAAATGGAAACAATAGATATGGTTCTTACTGCACTTGTTGGCTTTGCCGGACTAAGACCTACCATTAAGGCAATTGAAGCAGGTAAGCCTATTGCTCTTGCAAATAAAGAAACCTTAGTTGTTGCTGGAGAGTTGATAACTTCACTTGCTGCAAAAAATAATGTTCCCATTCTCCCTGTTGACTCTGAACATTCTGCAATATTTCAATGCTTAGCAGGAGAGTTTTATAATCCAATCGAGAAGATAATTCTTACTGCTTCTGGAGGCCCTTTTAGAGGTTGGTTAAGAGAGGAATTAGAAAAAGTAACAGTTAAACAAGCACTCAATCACCCTAATTGGTCGATGGGTAAGAAGGTAACTATTGATTCTGCAACCCTGATGAATAAAGGACTTGAGGTTATAGAAGCAAAATGGTTATTTGGATTAAAGGGAGAGAAAATTAAGGCAGTAGTTCATCCTCAGTCGATAATACATTCTATGGTTGAGTTTGAAGATGGTTCTATTAAGGCACAATTAGGTCTTGCAGATATGCGTCTTCCAATTCAATACGCACTCACTTATCCAGAAAGGCTTAAGACTAATTTTCCAAAACTAGATATCTTAGCTTATCCAAATCTAAGTTTCGAAAGTCCTAATACAGATATATTTCGTTGTCTATCCTTAGCATATATGGCTATGGAGAAGGGAGGGAATATTCCAACAATAATGAATGCAGCGAATGAAATTGCTGTTGAAGCATTTCTAAATGAAAAAATTAGGTTCTTAGAAATACCAGAAATCATAGAAAAAGCTATGAGTGAGTACAATTTTATTGCCTCTGCAAGCGTTAATGATTTCTTTGAAACAGATTTATTGGTAAGAGAAGAGCTTGCTTCAAAATATAATATTAAACACTAAATTAATTAGATACAAATTATAATCAAATATGAAAATTATCGCATTATTACTTAGCCTTTCGTTGTTAGTATTTATACACGAACTAGGGCATTACTTTTTTGCAAGACTCTTTAAGACAAGGGTAGAGAAGTTCTACTTGTTCTTTAATCCTTACTTTTCAATCCTTAGGGCAAAGAAAGTAAATGGGAAATGGGCTTTCTCTTTCTTTAGTAAAACAGCTCCAGAAAGCTTTAAACAAGATAATGATAATACTGAGTGGGGAATTGGTTGGGTGCCACTAGGAGGATATTGTTCAATTGCAGGAATGATTGATGAAAACAATACCTCAGCCTCAAAAATGGCATCAGAGCCTCAAAAGTGGGAATATCGTTCTAAGAAAGCTTGGCAACGTCTTCTTATTGTACTTGGTGGAGTTATTATGAATTTCGTTGGAGCATTAATAATATTCTCATTTATTCTATTTACATGGGGTAGAGAATCTCTCCCTATTCAAAATGCAACACAAGGTTATGACTATACAGAGGCTGTTCTTAAGAATGGATTTAAGAATGGAGATATAATTCTTGCTGTAAATGCTAAACCAGTATCGGAGATGTCGGAAGTTATTGAGATGATGCTTTTAGATGGTTCTAATTCTTGTACTGTAAAGAGAGGAAATGAAATAGTAAAAATAGATATTCCAAAGGATTTTGCGAAGCAATTAATATCAGAAAACTCAAAGATATTTGCTGTGCCTCGTTTTCCTTTTGTAATAGATAATTTCGCCATTGGATCATTGGCAGAAAAGAATGGAATGAAGGTAGGGGATAGTATTGTAGGAATAAATGGTGTTCCAACTCCAACATTTACTGACTTTGTTGCAGAGATAGCAAATCTAAAGAATAAAGAAGTAGCGGTAGATTACTATAGAAATGGTACTCTTGCTCAAACAAAATTTAAGCTTGACGCATCAGGAAAGATTGGAGCTGTTTCGAGAAGTCCTTATAAGATGTATCAAACTAAGAAAACAGAATATAGTTTCTTAGAATCAATCCCAGCAGGAATTGCTCAAGGAACAGAAAGCCTTGTGAACTATGTAAAACAATTCAAATATGTTTTCTCAAAAGAAGGAGCATCTCAATTAGGAGGCTTTGGAACAATAGGAAACCTATTCCCAACATCATGGGATTGGCAAATATTTTGGAATATGACGGCCTTTCTGTCGATAATCCTTGCCTTTATGAATATACTTCCTATCCCTGCTCTTGATGGAGGACACGTAATGTTTACTCTTTGGGAAATGATTACAGGAAGAAAACCAGGTGATAAGTTTATGGAAAGAGCGCAGATGGTTGGAATGGCATTGTTATTTGCCTTACTAATCTATGCAAATGGAAACGACCTATTCCGTTGGATAAGTGCAAAGTTCTAAAAAAAAACTCTTCGTTTTCAAGAAAAAATACGAAGAGTTTATATATCAAAAACCTCGTAATTTGAAAAAATTACGAGGTTTTTTTATGGCATTTCTTTAATGCCTAATATTGATTACCTAGTTCCAAGAAAGATTTTGAGGATTGTATAATATGAAGTCTTCAATCCTTCCATGTACTTTATTAGGATTGTTTTTGTTCTTTCTAATCTTATCCTTAGTTCCATTAACCCAAGGTAAAAAATCTTCATAAGCTCCTATAATGTTTGTCTTTTCATAAGGGTAACTGAAAGAACCATCGAAGGTTATACCATAAGGATAACCAAGTCCCCCTATTGTGTTATTATAATTTGTGGTTTCAAGATTATGACTATAAATTGCAAGATAAATAGTATCTGTACCACTTATTATAAATGGATTAATTCTAGGATTTTGAGAGTAAGTATTAATAGGTAATGTGATAACTGGTGCTCTCATTATATGATTTTTATCTTTAGTATAATATGCATTTGGATTAGGCTTATTATATGTATCTACATCTGTATTAATAAATCCAACTTTACCCTTAAAGAAATCTCTTCTAATATTATCTGTAGCCATCCATATTTGTCCATTAGGATAACGAATTCCAAACTGTAAATCAAGACTAGAACCAAGAGCTATAGGCTGAACATAGACAGTTGTATTAGTTGTTGGGTTTTGCCAATCAGAGTAATCGTTTGTTACAATAGTTGTAATGAACGCAACGAAATCATTATAATCATTATCTCCATTTTTTGTATCTTCGAAACAAGCCATTTGCTGATATGAAAACCATCCTCCATTTTGATATTTTTTAGTTTGAGGGATAAACTCATAGGTAGGTTGAACGCCTTTTGGAACAAGAAATTCCATGGCAACATCTGTTCTTCCTATAATGCTTGTACCAATTCTAATCACAGTAAGCTTCCCTTCCTCAGTAGGAGCAACCATTGTTACATAAGGGTCGAGGTTTTTTAGGTCAATCTTTTTTGGTTCAAAGTCCGACATACAAGAGGTTAAAGTTACAACCCCTAGTATTATTGCTATTATCTTTTTCATATTAATTCAAATTTATTTTTGTAGGTAAATATAAATTATTTACTCTGCAAAGATAACACAGAATTATTGTCTTTGTTTTGTTTTGTGTTTTTTTATGATTTGTTACTAGGTGGAAACTAGATTATTAGTATCTCTTTTTTGGATCAGATATCTATCTGCAAATACTAATTTTTCTAGAACTGATAGATGTTTGTGAATAAGCTTTTATAATATATATACCAGATTTTAGGTTGAGATTGGTTTGGTATTCGTCGCTAGTGATTACTTGCTGAAGAATTTTTTGCCCCATTATGTCATAAACCTCAAAACTATTTAATCCTATGCCATTAATATTTATTATTGAATTGGAATTCCAAATTTGTATCTTATCTAATTCGTCAGTATTAAAATAATTGACAATATCCTTTTCGTTATTTGTAAATAGAATCTTTAACCTATTATCATTATTTCCCTCGCTAATATCTAAATTGTATAGAGGATTGGAATTAAGTTCCTGTACCTTTCTAACTAAGCTATCTATAAGATAAACCTTTATATCTTTAGGGATATTTGAAAATTCTAAATTGATATTATTTGCAGAATACGATCTCAGGTTTAGTTCAGTACTATATGGAAGAGAAGAAAAGGCATCCTTAAGGATTTCATTATCTTCTTTTTTGAAATATGGTTCTACAATATCTTCATTTGTTCCGAATAACATTAAGCCATCCTCAACATCAAATCCATTCTCTGAATCTTCATTAAACTCAATAAAAGCCTCTCTTGTAATATCGTTAGTCTTTACTTTCACATACATAAGCTCTTTAAATGCAACCTTCTTTGCAGATGAAATTAACTGAGACCTAGAAAAGTCAATTGATGAATTTGCATTTGTTGCAAAAACAAAGAAACCTTCACTTGGATTGATATTAGTAATTAAGGTTGCACTATTTAGATTATTATTCCAATCTCTACAATTTGCATTTAAGGCATAGACAATTCCTCCTTGAATCTTTGTCGGGTTAGAGGTTATGAATTGATTGATACTAAGGTTTGCATTATAGCTATTGGCTAATGGGACTAGTTTTGTAGCATCATTTGTAAATGTTTTGGATGAGGTATTTGTATTATAAAGAACTCCTTTTGAAGCAATTTTTGATGTCGTTAGCTGTTGAGCATCCAAAGAGTAGTTTGGCATAACCAAAAAGCCAGTATTATAGTTTAATTGAGCATTATTATTTTGAATAGTAGTTGTCGCCCAGTTATTTATGCTTGGGTCAAATTGTTTCACGAAGGTTTTATAGGGAATATCTGAATAATTATATAGAAAGGACATTGTTGGATTATTTGTAGTAATTCCAATAAAATTCCATTTTCCTAGCACAAGTTCTCTTCTTTGTTCTCCAAATAAACTAATATCTGTATTATTATATAACTCCCCCCCCTTTTCAATGATAATATATGGACACATTGGTGAAGAAGCTAAATCAATTTTTAATTGTTTCCCTGAAGGAATTATTACTACTTGGGAGGCGATTGGTAGAGCTCCTCCCAAATTGCTTTGCAAACTTCCTGTTACGCTAAGTATGACTGGAGATAATTGATAGCTTAATATAGGATAACCATCATTAATATTCCCAGAAGAGTAATCAGCCTTCCAATATGTACTGCCACCTAATGTTGTAATAAAACTTGAATTTCTTAAATCTGCATTAGTCATAGCTGTTTCATTATATCCAGAAGGAGTAATATTAGTATAATTCACAAAAACACTATCGCGAGAATAACAATTTGTATTAGAACCTATATTGTTACCCTTTATCTTACCAAAATTTGTATTTGTTCCATTTCGAATAATCTTACATGTAGAATAAACATTAGTAAGATTAGAGGCAGAGTTAGCAAGACCAATAATTCCTCCAACATAATTATTCCCATAAGTTGAAGAATATATCTCTGAATTAGAATAGGAATTACTAATTGCTCCACCACTATGATTTCCAACGAGTCCTCCAACATTTGTTTGCGCATCAATAGTTGTATTAGAAAAAGATTTGAGAATACTACATGATGCCGTTCTTGAATTACCAACTAAACCACCAACATTACTAACTCCGTTGATATATCCGTAAACAAAGCATGCCTCTATTGCAGAAGAAGCATCCATATTTCCAACTAATCCACCAACATTATCTTTAGCCCTAATATTAATATTGCTAATACCTAAATCTTTTATTGTTGCATTCTTTATATATCCAAATAATCCAAAATTATCTTTTGTTACATCAGAAAAACTATAATTAGCTAAAGCAAATCTATTCCCACTAAAACTTCCACTAAAAGGCTTATTATTTGTGAAATTCCCTATTGCAGTGTATAGATTTGAACTATCGACTATTACTGTATTAATATTATCATATTTAATAAAACTAATATCATTCAGCATTTGAAAATATTTTTTATTTCCATTCTCATTATAGGTTGTATCATTTGCAACCATATTAGAAATATAAATAAGGTCTTTTACATATTTTACTTTATAAGGATTTGTTTGATGCCCATCATTTACACTAACACTTAAGCAATTTCCCTCAAAACCTGCAGGAGTAATATTGTCACTAAGCTTTTGCCAAGATAAAACAGGATAACCACTATTAACTCCCGATTTTGCCTTAAACCATACAATAGGACTTTGGCTATTATTTAAACTAACAACAAAACAACCAGATTTCATTTCAGAGGAAGATTTTGAAGTTAAACCAGTATTGTTATTATTAGTATTAGCATTATCATAATAAGAATTCACCGTTGTAACCGTTCCACTGGCATAAAACGCTCTTCTTGTACCCTTTGTACCTAAACTTTGTGGAGCTGAATAAGAATTTGAAATTGTTGAACCACCGGAAATATATGCAACAAGCCCACCAACATAACTTATAAAATCTCGGAAAAACCAACCATTATCATTTAATGCTTCTAAAGAAGATCTTGAATAAGAGTTATTTATTTTACTCGTACCGTTTAAATAACCTACTAGACCTCCAATATATATATCATTAAGGCTCTGCCTATTTCCATTAATGGTGGAGTTAACAGAATAACACCAATTTATTTCAGAATTACTAGCATATCCTACTAATGAACCAGCATAACCATTATTTTCAGCAGTAGTAATATTAAAACCTTCTATTCCAAGACTATCAATTTTTGCATTTACAATATTGCCGAACAAACCAACATAAGAGCCTGAAGTAATAGTTAGATTTGAAATAATATTTCCACCTCCATTAAACTTACCTTGAAAAGTATTTGTCGAATTCCCTATTGGACTAAAATCACTTGAAGTTCCTGTTGTATCATTATTAAAATCAATTTCATTCTCTACTAATAAAAAATTACTTGAATATGTTGTTCCACCAGTAACATTATTTGAGAGAGTAACTAAATCAGCCACACATCTAATTCTGAAAGGATCTGCTTCTGTTCCTGAACCGTCTAAACATCGTGGAAGAGTATTGCCCCCCGCTTGCCAATAAAGTATAGGATAATTACTTGTTACACTTTTCCATGTTTGATTTTGACAAGCATTTAATTCAATAGCGAATGGTTGTAGTTTCATTTGTACTTCTGTTCTTAATGTTCCATAGGTTTGAGTATTCCCTCCACTTAGATAATAAGAATTAGTAAAACAATTAGAAGTACAATAGCCATATAGAAAACCTGAATTTGTTATTGTGCCAAGACCTGAAGGAGCAGAATAAGAATTTGATATTGTTGTTCCATTTCCAATATATCCAATTAACCCTCCAGTATATCCTGAACCATTCATACTAGAAAAAGATGCTTTGCTATAACAATTATTAATTATTGTGCTATCTGCAGAACCAATTAATCCTCCTATTCTATTACTATTATCACTTCTAGTTATACTTGGGGTTGAGTATGATTTATATATTTGAGAACCACTAGAATGTCCTATCAAGCCACCTATATAACCATTAACATTATTAAAAATTACAGTTGAATAGCATTCATTTATTATGCAATTATTAGTAGCATAACCTATCAATCCACCTATCTTGCTATTACTATTCCCTTCCATTCTTGCTGTTGAATAACATGAATTAAATGTTGTGTTATTAGCATAGCCAACTATCCCTCCATAATTACTATTTGAACTATTAATTGAAGAAGTTGATGTATTACTACAATTGCTAATTATACAGTCTTTTGCATAACCAATTAATCCTCCTAAACTACATCCACTATTACCCGATGGAGTTACTATTGTATTACAATTATCTATTGTTGAATTTACTGCATATCCAACTAGTGCACCTGTGTATCCATTAGTAGCAGAACTAATATTACTCCCACTCCCAATTTTTACATTTTTAATAGTAGCCCCTGAAATATATCCAAATATTCCTACATAAGTACTTGATGAAATATTCACGTTAGAAAGCGTATATCCTCCTCCATCTAAATGTCCTTGAAAACTTTTAATTGCTGTTCCTATTGGGGTGATAGTGTTAACGTTGATGTTTGTTGTTATCTTAAAATATTTATTAATATAATTTGCAGAGTTAGACCCATTTATTTCTGAGGAAAAATAATTTAATTGAGTTCTATTGTTTATTAAATAAGGATTACCAGCCGTGCCTGTACCTCCTCCGAATTGGGCAAAGGTATTATTACTTATTGTTAGCAGAAGGGTAATAATTATTGGTATTAGTAGTTTCCTCATTTTATATGTTGATATTATTTATTTTCTATTTTTATAATACTAGAATTGAGCATCAACGTTTACAGGGTCCCATTCGTCACTTGATACGCCGAACCCTCCTTCACTTGAATATAGTTCATTGAAGTTAATTATTACGGTTGTAACCTGTCCCTGACGAACCCTTGCAGCATTTTTTGTTGCATCTTTCTTATTTACTAAAAGATCACCTTTAAATACTTTTATTTCACTTTCTTTTTCATCTAGTGAGGCAAGTGAGTTAATATACTCAGTTACTATTGTGTCATTTCTGTTATTATACTGGGAAAAGGCATAGCTAACCCATTCTCCAACGTAGTTGCCTTTATAATTTATTTTATTTTTTGTGTCTCCAAAAATAACAGTGACAGGGTCATCATTTTTATACTTATTTGCATAGTTTTTTTCTAAGAATTTTTCCAATCCTATAACAATACATCTAATTGCACCAACCTTTCTTTTTAGATACAAATAGTGAGGAGCCATTGGGATATCAGAACGTATAGTTTTAATATATCCATTATCTATTTGGAAATCTACAGGGGATTTTGCAATATTTTTTATATTACATCTATCTTCTCCTCTATCAAGAGAGATAAATATGCTGTCATTTAGTTTGTCACCAGAGTGATATTCAGGGAAGATACTATTATTTATGTCATTGCTAGATATTAACACGTATCTTATTGAGTCATATTGTTTATATGGTAGCTCAACAACAGTGGTTGTATTTATTATATGAGAAGCAATAAAATGATACTCCTTATCAAAAATATATATCTTAGCATACTTATGATTATCAATTAAAGTTCTTGTGCCAAAATAATTACCCCATTCAATAGGTTCTGGGTCATCAAAATCAGCATATACTCTCATCTGTACACAATCAGATAAATCGTCCTCGATACTATCGCAGCTAACACAGAACATACCAATACAGAATATGAATATATAGAAGAATTTATTCATAAATAATTAAATAAAACATTAGAGAAAAAACAAAAATTACCCCTCCTCTCAGAGAGGGGTAATAAATATTATTTTTAGAAAGTAACAGTTGCTGGGTCCCATCCTTCAGCAGTAACTGAAACGTTTAAAGTTGATAATCTTGTAAATGGTTGATTTGCCCCAATTTCTGATAAGTTGAATGTTAACGAGTAATTAGTTTTCCTTCTTACTGAAAATCCGGTAGCAGGAACACTACCTAAATTAGTATTATTTTGAGCTGCACTATTTTTATTAAATTCATAAGTATAGTATTTATGTCCCATTGCTTTAATATAAGAAGGTGCAGTACTTTTTGGAGTAACTTTTATTACAACTAATGTGTTTTCATTTTGAGCAGTATTGTCTGCACGAATAGCTCCGCCCCCTTGTGTTGGAAAGGCATCGGTATTATAGTTTTCACCTACATAATAATGGTAAGGTTTTGTCATAGCTGTGTATCCGGCATCCAATACATTACCAGTAATTTCTGTTGTTTTTTCATCACTTAAAAGTGCAGTGTTTGTATTCATTGCTCCGTAGAAATTAAAATCTCTTAAGGCTACAGCTGCTAAACCTGTTGAGGCAGTTCTTGCACCGGTAACAGTAGTAATATTATTAGTGGTTGCAGTTGGATTTATGTTGCCAGTTGCAGGTACTGTTGTTGTATTTAAAATAATTGGCATTGTAGTTTTGTCTATTGCATTTACAACATAAACGCCTGTAACATCATAATTTTCTGCATCTGACCCTGCAGTAAAATTCCAATTTACTGTTATTTTTGCTTCAACAGGAGCAATTTTAACTACTGCTGAATATACATAAGTACCCGCTGCATGAACAATATCTCCTTTTCCTGTCATATGTAAACCATTAGTCGCAAAATCTTTTACTGTTACAATTGGTGTAGCTTCAAGGTCTGTATAGTTTGTTATAGTAGACATTCTTGATCCATAGTTTGCAACAGCAACAACATAAGCATTCGAAGGGAGTGTATTAACTTGTATACTAAGAGATGTTGCTCCTCCAGTTAAATCAAATGTAGTTGTAGCATTATCGTAATATTTATTCAATATTAAGTTATGTGATCCATCAAATACAAAGATATTTAAGTCTTTAATAAATTTATAGTCATCTGCGGCAGCTGTTCCAACTTTTGTTGCTTTTGGTTTTAGGGTTTTTAGGTTTAAGGTTAAATAACCTGGTTGACCTTGTGTGTTGTCACCTAATTCATCTGTACAGCTTGTTAAACCGAGGGTTAGAACAGCTACGAGGCTTAATAATAAAGCTTTTACTTTCATTGTTTTCATTTTGTTTAAATTAAATTGATAATGTTTTGTTTTCATTTTGTTTAAATCTATTTATTTTTTAAATTGTTATATTTAATTATTGCCAGTCATTTATTACTATCTTTGAATACTTTTCTTGAGGAACATATATAAGTCCCTTTGTGTTTTTCGAAGGAATTGGAGAAAAAGGAGCCATCATTGAAGAAAGAGGTGATAATGCACCAAAAAATTTCCCTGATAGTTTAAAAGAAATATTATAGTTCTTACCTCTAGCAACTGAAAGAGAAGAGTTTGTTGGAGGAATAAGTGCAACAGAGAAAAACCTTGTGAAACGCTCCTCATTTCCATCAATGCTAATCATCTTATAACCCACTTCAAGGACAGCAATTGTTCTATAACCAGAACCTATTGTTGTATTATTTTGAGAAATATAAAAGACGATAGGAGAGGAGTTGTTAATAGAGAACGTTTGGCTATACAAATTGCTATCAATAATAGGAGAGATGCTTTGTGCTGAGAAATCTGTCCCATTCCAAAAAGACTGATAATTGCCATGCATATACTTAAAGTTGGATAAATTAGTATCAAAAAGAGATGCACTATCTCTCGCATTAAGTACAAAGGTCTTAACATAGTCTATGGAAGTCACAAAATCGGAAGGAGGTGTTCCAGAGGTTTCAACAGTGATTGAGAATTTTGAAACAATTGGTTTCAGAGTAATTGATGCCTGATATTGATATGGATTTGATCCTATTAATGAAATAGAATTAGTGTAACCCGTGAGGATTAAGTTTTGTCCGTCAAAAATTTCATTATGAGAGACAGCCAACTTAGAAAATAGCACATATAAGTCGGCAGAACTATTAATTTGAGTTCCAATAAAAGAAGAAGGATTTGAAGTAAGAATGTCGCTGCAATTAGCAATAGCGTATATTGATTTTGAATCAGAGGAAATGTTTAGGTTAAAATTCTGGGACGAAGAAGAGGGCATCGAAACTATAAATTTCTTAACAGTATTTAGAGAACCATCTGCATTAAACACAAAAAAAGCAATATTATTAATATCTAATTCAGGATTACTAGACTTGGAAAGGGAGTTAGTATTTGATATTTTAAGAGTGACTCTAGTGTCATATGCCATTTCTACGCAAGTAGAACAATCGTCTCCTATACAACTGCACAAGAATGGTAAAACTATGAAAATATAATACAAAAATTTCCTCATTTTATTATTCAATTAAGTATACTAAGCTCAGGCCAATTTTAGTTGGTGCAACTAATATATTTTTGAAGGTTCCCCAATATGCCCCACATTTAGGCTGAAGATACTTATCATATTCTGTATATATTACTCCTAAACCAATATTCATATCAAAATATAGATTTCCAAACAATCTTGTTTGTTTGCCGTATGACACTCCTAAAGCTACAGCCCATCCATCGTATCTATAATATTTCGCATCTGAGAAATATGGCATCATTAATCCTCCAATATTGTATCTTGACCAGCCTATATGAGCTCCAAAATAATTTCCATCCATACTTCTCTTTAGCCAATACCTCAACTCAGGCATTACAATTATATTTTTCCATTTAACATTATCCTTCATATCCCAAGCATTATATGTTGAATGAATCTCAATCGAATATCTCCGTTTAAAAGGGATTTCTAAAGCTAAATTCGGTGTTATTATTGCATTATAAGCAAGGTTTGTCTTTATTGCTAAAGGAAAAGGCAAAGAAAAGTATTCATTTCGTCCATATCTACTAGATTTCGATTTACTTTTAATTACTCCTTTAAACTTACTGTTTTTCTTTTTTGGATTTCCAAATATTCCTCCTTTTTTCTTTTTCTTTGGACCTTCTAATAATTCAAAATCCCCCCTATCAATAATAGATGAATTAATATTAGAATAGTCATTTATTCTTTGTGTCCCCCCTATTTTATTAACATTAAAAACACCATCAGAATTTGCTAAGCAAAACAATGGTGATAAAGTTATTAATAAGTAATAAATATATACTATAAGCTTCAAATGTTTTTTAGTTTTAGCCCTAAATAAGAATTTAGGGCGTTGGATAGCGAAATATAGCTAAACATATTGTATTGGGCTCTAAATTTTATGCCTTTTAAACTATATTTATCGATATTTTTGTTCTAGTTAAATACATAAATATAACCAATATTCACTTTCGTTGCAAAAATAAGATATTTTTTTTAATTATGGCATATTAAATCCTAATATAATTGTATTGATTCCAGAAGTATACGAGAAAAGGAAAAGAATAAGTTTATTTATTCGAGCCCTAATTAATTGAATATTTTTTATGAAAAACTTGATATTACCTTCGAAATTTATAGGTAATCGTCCCTTTTTGTTCTTCAGGGGCATTTGGATTTGAAGAGAATTTTGACTGTCTAGCTGCATACTCACAATGTCTCCACATAGATTTATTATCTATTGTAGTTCCTCTAGCACCAGCTATAGCTCTTGTTACATTCCCATCTTGGTCAACAAAAATAGTAACAATAATTGACCCAACTTCATTTGTTTTAGAGCTTGGTAGTCCAATTGATTTCTTTCCTCTACCTGCTAAAGAAAAAGATGTTCCAGAACCACTCATATCAGAGCCAGTTCCACCACCACCACCATCTTTATCACCTTTTCCATCACCACTTCCAGTACCTTCTCCAGAACCTGAAGCCTTTACTTTACCTTTTTGAAAAAGAGCATTAGGATTTATTTTCTCTTCAACTTCTTTAGGTTTATCAGTAACTTTCTTTTTATTAACTTGTTTATTATCGACTTTCTTAGAAGAAATAGGAGCCTCCTCAGAATTCTGATTAACAGTATTTTCATCTACATCCGAAACATCGTGAATCGGATTAGACTCATCGCTTCCTCCAAGCTCTCCAGGCATAGCATTCCCAGCATCTAAAAGACTGCCAATATCCATTTCTACACCTCTTTCCGCAGGAGGAGGGTCGGGATATTTAAAGCCCATGAACATCAATAATAGCACAAATGCAACGTGGAATAAAATAGTTGCAAGTATACTTATAATTGTTCGTTTATTATCTTTATCCTTTATTTCCATTATTCTGGAGCCTGAGTAGCTAAGATTACCTTATGTTTTTGATTTGTAGAAGCATTAATTTTATTTACCGCATCAATTACATTTACCACATATTGAACAGGGACTGTTTTATCAGCGTGAAGTTTTATTGTTCCATCTTTAATATTCCCTAAGTAGTTTGAAATTGTTGCAACCAATTCATTTGTAGGTGTTGGTTGGTTTTCCACAAAATACTCATTTTTAGAATCAATAGTCACAACGACATTTTGCTTAGCCATTGTTTGACCAGAAGTACTCTTAGGTAGAAGCACTTTAATTGCGTTAGGACTAATAAGAGTTGATGTAATCATAAAGAATATAAGCAACAAGAAAACCAAGTCACTCATAGAAGCAGCATTGAAGTTAGGGTCTATTTTATTTCTATTTTCAATCATACTCTAAAAGATTAAGCTGGTTCATGTAACATGTCCATAAACTCCATAGTTCTTGCTTCCAATAAGAATACCATCTTATTTATTTTTGCCACAACGACGCTATACATAAAACTAGCCATAATACCAACAATTAAACCTCCAACGGTAGTAACCATAGCTTCATAAATACCACCAGAAAGAAGTTGGATATCAATATTATTCCCAGCAGCAGCCATATCAAAGAATGCTTTTACCATACCAGTTACGGTACCTAAGAAACCTAGAGAAGGTCCTAAGTTTGCAATTGTTGCGAGCATAGATACTCCATTCTCGAGTTTTGCAACTTCGAGTTTTGCAACATTTTCAACGGCTTGGTCAATATCATTAAGAGGACGTCCAAGACGAGAAATACCCTTATCAATCATTGCACCAATAGGAGTTTTATTACTAGCACAAAGTTGTTTTGCACCTTGAAGATTTCCTTGGTGTATATGCATTTTAATATTATTGATAAAGTTTTTATCTTCTTTACCCGCTTTATTTAGAGCAATATATCTTTCAACGAAGATATATACTGCGACAATTGACATTATCCCAAGAACAATCATTATCCATCCTCCCTTAATTGCAAGGTCTATGATGTTCAATGTTTTTTCAGTCTGTACTACATTTTGAGCAGTTTCTACAGCTGCTTGAGCACCTTCTTGTATTTGTAATAGAACATTAGCTAACATAAATGTTTTTTTCTAGTTATTATTTTAATATTACTTTCTCAATTTGAACTTTTTCTCCTGTAAATATTTTTATCAAGAACAAGCCTTTAGATTGGTTATTAAGAGTGTAAGTTTTAGGCAGTTTATCAGAATAGAAAATTAATTCACCCAAACTATTCCAGATTTCAATTTTAGTAACATCGTTATTTTCAGTTTTGAAATTGATAGTTCCATCAGTAGGATTTGGATAAATTGATACTTTTGGTATTTCATTATCAATATCTTCTAAACCACTAAGCTTGGTTCTAAACCTATATTCATCAGACCATTCACTATTTACATCATTTTCACATATAGCTCTAACTTTTACTTTATACTGAGTAGTATCGGTTAGACCGATAGGGTGAAAAATAGGATTATTCCTTATTATTGTACCATTATCAGGAAAATTTTGATTTGATTTTACAAATAATACTTCCCATTGATTTTGTATCATTGAACCTGGAGTCCATGTTACAATAGCCGAAGAATTTTCGTAAGACACCACAGAAAGATTAGTTATTGGAGCGCATGGCGGAGGCAGGGTTGTAAATATTTTCACTAATGACCAATCGCTATATCTATCTGGGCAAACGGCTCGAATAAAAACTGTATATGATACGTTACCGGTTAAACCAGTTAATGTGATAGTATCATTTGTACTCATAATAGTAGGTCTAACACCTACACCACCAGGTACATGCCCAGCAATGTCGCAATCTATCTCCCATTTTGTTTGTCCCTCTCCCTTTGTCCAGCTTACAAAAGCGGATGTTATTCCAATGCTATCAATAACAACATTAGTTGGGACATTACCACAAGCATGAAATGTTTTGAACATAATAGTGTCGGAGTATATAGTGTCATTTTTTGTTCTGTTAGCAAATTTTATGATGCAGAATGATCTAAAATAATAATCCTGTCCCTCCTTAAGATTTGTAAGATTGGATGTCATTGTGAAAGGGTAGGACGTAATTGCTGCAGTGAAAAATATATGAGTACCAACTTTTAATTTAGGATTAGGTAGGGTATCATAAACTAATCCCTTAGTCAAAATTGCTGGAGCATCTTTTTTATCGGTAATCTCCCCAGTTATTGTAGCAGAGTTCAAACCGATGCCCGATGCAGGATATGCAACCATAATTGGATCATCTGCCAAAGGAATATTAACTGTTAAAATATCTGAGTATACAGTGTCAGCAGGCGATGTCCTTTTTGCATAAGCCCTCACATAATAAGTTTTCCCAGATACAAGTCCATCTATTGTGGTATTGAAAATTGTATTAACAACTGGTGCAGAGGCAGAAACCTGTTTTAGTTTAGCCCCAGTCTTCTTCAGTGGAGGAGTAACAGTATCATATATAAATCCATAACCAAAACCACTAGAAGGCCATCCGCCAAGATTTGTGCAAACAGCAGAGACTGTTGTTCTATCGTATAAAGAGTTATTCACACCAGCCATTTGAAGAGTTGGTTGTGCAATTGCTTTATTTACAGATATAAAGCATATTAATGTAAATAGAAATAAAATAATCTTTTTCATATTGGTTTACTTATACATTCAAAACTTAATTTTACCAAGATGCAAATGTACACATAAAATCTTAAAAATACAATACATACAAAAAAATATTAGGCATACAATGGCTTTGCTTATATAGAACAAGAATTTTGTACAGGAAGTAATGATTAAATTTTTTGTGTTGGAAATCAGTCTTATGAAAAAAAAATGCAAAAAAAACTATTCAAAAATTTGGGCAATTAAAAAAAGGTCGTAACTTTGCACTCGCTTTTGAACACCAAATCAAAACATTCCTCCTTAGCTCAGTTGGTTAGAGCACATGACTGTTAATCATGGGGTCCTAGGTTCAAGTCCTAGAGGGGGAGCAGGAGAGTAAGAAATTACTCTCCTTTTTTTATTCCAAAAATTTTCAATTCCCTTAATTCTTATTATCTTTGCAAGCTATGAAAGTAGTGGGATTCACCTTTATAAGAAATGCCGTAAGATTTGACTATCCAATAGTTGAGGCAATTAAATCAATATTACCAATTTGCGATGAGTTTGTAGTAGCCTTAGGAAACTCCGAAGATTCGACCTTAGAATTAATTTCATCAATCAATTCCGATAAGATAAGAATAATAAATACAGTATGGGACGACTCTCTAAGAGAAGGAGGAAGAGTCTTAGCCGATGAGACAAACAAAGCCTTTGCCTCAATTTCTGAGGATGCCGATTGGGCATTTTATATCCAAGGAGACGAGGTAATACATGAGGATTATTTAGAAAATATACGCCAAGGAATGTTGAAATACAAAGACGATAAGAGTGTAGAAGGATTGCTATTAAACTACACACATTTCTATGGCTCATACGATTTTATAGGCAATTCAAGACGTTGGTACAGGAAGGAGATAAGAGTTGTTAGACCATGGAAAACAATTAGCTCATATAGAGATGCACAAGGCTTTAGGATAGAAGCAAGGAAGCTAAGAGTAAAGCCAATAGATGCCTTTGTATATCATTATGGATGGGTTAAGTCACCCTTTCTGCAACAAGAGAAACAGAAATACTTTAATTCTCTTTGGCATGATGATAATTGGATGAAGAAGAATATAGCCCCAGAGGATAGTTTTGACTATGGGACAATAGACTCACTTAAGAAATTTGAAGGCACACACCCTCAAGTAATGAAAGATAGGATAGAGAAAGCAAACTGGAGCTTTGACTTTGACCCCACAAAGAAGAATTTTGGGCTAAAGGCAAGGATTTTGCACCTTGTAGAAAACCTAATAGGGTGGAGAATAGGAGAATATAAAAATTATACAATAATAAAATAATGAAGAACTTTGTAGAAGAATTGCGTTGGAGAGGAATGATTCACGACGTAATGCCAGGAACTGAAGAACAATTAAAGAAAGAACTTACAACTGCATACGTAGGAATAGACCCCACAGCCGATTCGCTACATATAGGACATTTAGTAGGAGTGATGATGCTAACCCACCTTCAACGTTGTGGACACCGCCCTTTGGTAGTACTTGGAGGAGCAACAGGAATGATTGGAGACCCTTCCTTTAAGTCACAAGAAAGAGTGCTTTTGACAATAGATGAGATAAATCATAATCAAGCTTGTCTTAAATCGCAGCTATCTAAGTTTATGGACTTCGACACACCATCACCAATAAAAGCAGAGATACTAAACAACTACGATTGGACAAAGGACTTTAGCTTTATCGACTTCATTCGTGATATAGGAAAGCATATAACTGTAAACTATATGATGAGCAAAGATAGCGTAAAGAAGAGAATGGAAACAGGAATATCCTTCACAGAATTCTCTTATCAATTACTCCAAGGATATGATTTTAAGTACCTATATGATAACTATAACTGCCGCTTACAGATGGGAGGCTCAGACCAATGGGGAAATATTACAACAGGGACAGAATTAATACGCAGAATGTCAAAGGGAGAAGCCTTTGCACTAACCTGCCCACTAATAACTAAGGCAGACGGAGGAAAGTTTGGAAAGACAGAGAAGGGAAATATATGGTTAGATGCGAAGAAGACCACACCTTATGCCTTCTATCAGTTTTGGTTAAACTGCTCCGACGAAGATGCAAAGCGTTTTATTAAGATTTTTACTTTATTTTCTAAGGAAGAGATAGAACAAATGATAGAAAACCACGATAAGGAACCACATCTAAGAATACTTCAAAAGGCACTTGCAAAGGATATGACCATAAGAGTACACTCAGAGGCAGACTATAACTCAGCCCTCGAAGCATCGGAGATACTATTTGGGAAAGGAACAACAGAAACCCTAAAGAACCTTGACGAAGATACATTATTGTCAATCTTTGAAGGAGTGCCAATGTTCGAAATAGATAAGGAAATGCTTGAAGAGGGAGTAAATATCGTAGACCTAACAAGCGAAAAGGCAGCAATCTTTCCTTCGAAGGCAGAGGCAAGAAGAACACTAAAAGAAAATGCCCTAAGCATCAATAAGACTAAGGTAAAAGAAGATTTTGTGGCAACAAAACAAGACCTCTTAAACGAAAAATATATCTTAGTGCAAAAAGGCAAGAAGAACTACTATTTAATAATAGTCAAATAGGCATTAAAAAATCTCTACTCTTATGAAAGACATATTAATTGAAAATTATTTTGAGAAAGAATTTGAGTTGAGATATTTCGAAATGGACAAGTTTGGTAAGGCAAGCTCAACAACCATCTTAACACTTTTAGAAGAGACGGCTGCTGAGCATTGCTATTCAATAAATCATAGCCTATACGACCTTGAGAAAGAAAATATTGGATGGGTATTGCTCTCAGGATTTATCGAAATGTATCGATACCCAATCTATAAAGAAAAAATCATCATAAGAACATGGCTCTCCAATTACTCATTGATAAAGGGAGAAAGAGAGAATATCATCTATGATGAAAAAGGGGAGATAATAGGCAGAGCAAAAGGACTATGGGTATTCTTTGATATTAGCCGCAGAAGACCAACGCAGATATATGATTCAATAAAAGAAGGTTGGTTATCGTGCAGCGCTCAAAGTATAAGCCATGACATAACGAAAAAGATACCACCAATTGCATCTGCCAATCCAACAAATACATTTGAAGTCAAAGCCTTCGATGTAGATACCTACCACCACGTAAGTAATATAAAATACTTGCAATGGCTAGTAGAAACCCTGCCAGAGGATATTACCGAAAACTATTATCTGCATAGCATTGATGGAAGATTTATTTCGGAGGCAAATTATGGAGATACAATACTTTCATTTATAGAAAAAGATATAGAACAAGACAGCTTTATCCACACCATAAAGACCAAGAAAGACAATAAAGTATGTGCCACCGCCAAAACAAAATGGAAAAAAAGGGACGAAAATTAATTCGCCCAAAACCAAATAAAATTTCATCTTTTTTTCATCTTTTTTCACGTTATTTTTGAGGCTGATTTTCCAAAAAAAATCACCGATTTTTTCTGAAAACTCTCCTTCTTTTTTCA
>JAFNAQ010000040.1 GCA_017860275.1 Bacteroidota bacterium | reverse complement strand
GCCATATCCCCATTCCATATCCGTAAACGTGTTCATACTGAAATGGATAAAAGCATACATCTCCATTTCCTGCCATTTTAACTGACGCTGATCGGGCACCGGACCACAAGGCGCGGGCTGCGCTTTTAGTAGCTGACTTGGAAGACAAGTAAACAAGCCCATCATTCCTGCTAAGACTAATTTCTTCATATAATTTTTTAAAAGGTTTCAGGATAAATACACTTCTATATACAACTGAAATAGCCAATTTACCTAGATTGAGGCTATATTTTGTTACAAATACAAATATAGATAATATTTAATAGGCGAATTTTATTTATTAAAAATATTATTGAACTACAGGTGTGAGTTTACATAGTGTTTTAAGATATACCATGCCGGAGTTTTGCTAAACTCCGGTTTATCTTTTTAAAAACTATTCCGGATGTTTGTGCATTCTTGTACAAAAGAATGCATTCTTCTGTACAAAACAATTAATTCTTTTGTACAGAAGAAAACAATGTTTTGTACAAGAATATATCAACTTCCCGCCTAAGATATAAAATGCCACTCGGGAGTTTGAGTAAACTCCCGTTGGATGTTTCCGGAAAGCCGGAATAGGAATTTATAACCTGCAGAATCACTACATAAATTTTAATTTTTCGAAATTGATCTAGCAATCTAGCAGTAAACCTTTAAGTTGTTGTTTATAAGTGTGATAGAGGTGCTAGATTAAAATAATTTGATCTAGCGTTGATCTAGCAATCTAGCACTTTGTCTCGTCCTGAAGAGGGTTGACTTTGCTTTTCTTAAACCTGATATTTGTTGTCTAAAATGCTGTTTATCAGCTTTAATTCTTTAATAAGTTGTTTGGTTTGTGATCGATTTGCCCGCTAAATCGCTAGACTGTTAGACTTTTTTGCGGTTTTTTAATTTTGTTGGAGAACGTTTTTGTTTTATGTTCTGTTTTGGTTTTTTGTCGGATTTTCTTAGTTTTCGTTTCTCTTAACCTTTTTAGTTTGATGTATATCCCATGATTTATCCTTGATTTTCTATGTACTTTTATGGTTGCCTTCCTCAAAGAGAACACTAAGACAATAATATAAATTTGATAATTTTACAAAAAAAAGGTTTTGTATGATTATATTCAATATATACATAAATTATAGTTATTTATAAAATTTCATTTTTAAATATGAATGAATGATCTACAAAATAAAAAAGAAAGTTTTATGCAGATAAAGTTTTAGTTTGATTTTAAAAGTTTGAATAGTTTTACAAATAATTAAGTGGAAAATGTTAGAATCTCTTTATATTTGCAAATAATAATGATTTTATAATTAATATGGATATAGATATTGGGGTAAAACCTTTTGTGAAATGGGCTGGTGGAAAATATCGGCTTTATGAGCAAAT
Organism: Bacteroidota bacterium; assembly: GCA_017860275.1. Classification (GTDB taxonomy): domain Bacteria; phylum Bacteroidota; class Bacteroidia; order Bacteroidales; family P3; genus UBA10566. Next base: position 7,148 of record JAFNAQ010000040.1, on the reverse strand, counting down.
ACGTCATAAGTTGCCAACTGAGTTAAATGAGGGTGCAATCAAATATTACTATGAACCTTTTTTGGGAGGAGGGGCTATGTTTTTTAGATTAGCACAGCAATATAAATTTAACTCTATTTTTTTATCAGATTTGAATGAAGAATTGGTACTGACATATAAAGTAGTTCAATATAATGTTTCTGATTTATTGGAATATCTGTGGCAATATCAAAAAAAATACAATTCTTTATCTGACAAAGATAAAGAATCATATTTTTATGAAATGAGAGCATCTTATAATATGCAAAGGTTTAATGTGAACTTTAAAAAGTTTTCAGAATTATATATTCCTAGAGCTGCGCAAATGATTTTTCTAAATAAAACTTGCTATAATGGACTTTTTAGGCAAAATCTTAAAGGAGAGTTTAATGTTCCTTTTGGTAAAAACTATAATGTACAAATAGTTGATAGTAATAACTTGTGTAAAATATCAACTATTTTGCAAAATGTGGAAATCCGATGCGAAGATTTTTGTTCGTCTTGTGATGATGTGAAAAGTAATTCATTTGTTTACTTTGATCCACCTTATAGTCCTGTTAGTAAAACAGCAAACTTTACTTCATATTGTAAAGGCAATTTTTATCATAAAGATCAAGTACGACTTTCTAATTTATTTAGAGATTTAGATAAAAGTGGGACTAAACTGATGTTAAGTAATTCATATGTAGAAACTAATGATATTATAAGTGAATTATATAAAGGATATTACTTTTCATACATTTATTCACATAAAACAATGCCCAGTATTATATCTAAAAGAGGAAAGGTAAAAGAATTATTAATAACAAATTATTAAACTATATGTCTAATGTAGAAGCTAATATATTAATATTAAGTGATTTGCATTGCTGTAGAGAAAAATCAAGATATTCTCGGTTATATTGTGGCTTGTTAGATAAACCTGTGAGTCGAAATCCCGTAGAGGCTTTTAAACAAATAATAGAAAAAGAACATCTACATGCCGATTATGTTATATGCTTAGGTGATGTTACAGATAAAGCGGATCAAGCAGGTTTTATTAAGGGTAAGGATTATCTCAATGATCTTACAAAATCGATAAATGCAAAAGAACTTTTTCTTGTTACAGGCAATCACGACGTTGATCCTATGAATGTTAGTGGAAAAAATGATTATACTTTCGTTTTAAGATCGACAAACAATTACCCTTTATCTAATTCATTACTACAAGATCAATATTGGGGGAATAATTTTTGCACATATGAAGATGATAAAATTGTAGCACTAATTATTAATACATGTACTCATTTACAAAATCCTGATGGCCTAAATATGCCACCCAATATTGGAGATTTAAATCTTTGTAGTATAAAAGAAGCTATTGGAAAATATAAAGATATCAATAAAATAAAAATAACATTATTTCATCACCATCCTTTGCAGCATTCTGATATAGACGACCAATATACATCTAATGATTTAATAGATCATGCGGATAAACTAATTCAGATTTTGAAAGAAATGAATTTTCATTTGATTGCGCATGGGCATAAACATTTGCCTAGGTTGAAGTATGATGGCATGCTTCCTGTTTTCTGTTCTGGAAGTTTTTCTTCCCTTGAAAATGTTGAATACTTTGGTGCAGATAATACAGTTCATTTAATGAACCTTTCTCTCAAAGAAGATAAATGCGTTGGAATAATAAATACATGGAAGTATAATTATAGTTCTGGATGGTTAAGAACTAAAGATGTTGATGCAATGTTTCCTGCAAAAACTGGCTTTGGATTTAATGGGAATGCACAACACGTAGCTGATGAAATTGTTAATAAAAATTTAGCTTGGTATAATGATGATCTTAAAAATATTTTGGACTTTAAACTTGTTATAGATCAATTCCCCGAAATAAATTATTTTTCGCCATATCATCAAAAGGTATTTTCTGAGTATTTATTAAAAAAATACAAATTGGAGGTTCTGCCAGATATCAAAATTGGAGCAGAGCATTTAATAAAACAGGTAAGATTATGAAAGCTAAAAATAGATTTTTTGCAGAATCATTCAATGCTAGATATATGACCTTTGATGAGGTTGCAAATACATTCATAAAAACAGCAGATTTTGAAAGAGTCATAGAAAACTGTCATACCATATTAATGGGTTCCAGGGGATGTGGAAAGACTACTTTATTAAAGATGCTCCATCCTAAGGCATTATATCATTGGGATAGTAAAGATGCAATAGCTATAAAAAACCGGATCCCATTTTATGGTATATATATACCCTCTGATAGACAGTGGAGTAGGCAGTTAGAAAATTTTGAAAAACGATTTGACCATCACATAGACTTTGTAAAAAACGTCTCTAGAGGTTTAGTTAATTTGAATATTTTAATTGCGCTTTGTAGCACATTTAATTCTTTACTCGAACTAATAAATAAAGAGAATAGTGAAGAAGAAATTATGTTGTGTAAATATTTGATACAGTGTTGGGAACTTGAAAGACCAATTACTCCAACTCTTTATGCTATAACCCAGAAGCTTAATTTTTATGTTCGGGATATTAATGTTGCAGTTAATAAAGGAGACACGGGTATTAATCTTCCTAAATGTTTTATGTATGATTTTTATGATATAGTAGGATTAGGAATAAATGCTTTTGAAGAAGTCTTTAAATATGAATCTTTTTTTCAAAGTCGAGAATTTCGTTGGGCATTGTGTTTTGATGAATTGGAAGTTGCTCCAAAATGGCTTTTTGATGACTTGGTACAAAAATGTTTAAGAAGTAGGAATCAGAAAATTCTTCTCAAAATGACATCAACTCCAGATTCTGATATTGATTATAATCCTATAGGGAAGAAAACACCTAGTAAAAAAGACGATTATGAAATCATAAAAATGTGGGTTTATAATTCTCGCTCTCAAACAGAATGGAGGGATTTCTGTGATCGATACACTTTAAATTTATTATATAAAAGGTTCCAAAAAAAACTTGATCCATCTAAAATTTTTGGAGATTATAATATTGATGATGCAATGACAGGATCATTAAATATTAATTCATATGAAAGAGATACAAATCAATTTTATCCAGGCGGTATTGCCTATGAAGTGTTTAGAAATTTATCTGTTATAGATAAGTCATTTTATAGATTTTTATTAAAAAAAGGTGTGGATCCATTGAATCCATCTCCTATTGAAAAATCTCAGGAATCTCCTGTTCATAGAAAAATTAAACCTTTAGTATATTATCGATATTATTTTAGAAAAGAAGGTTCAAAAAGAAGTCGGAAAATTGTTCTTTTTAATCATGGGAAAAAACATATTTATGATTTGTCAGATGGTAATTTGCGCGCTTTTGTTAATCTCATGAATGAATTATTGAAAAATGTAAAATTAGATTCTGAAGGGAATCCACAAAAAATTAAATTGAATACTCAGGCAAGAGTTATTGAACAATTTTCTAAAGAATATTTCTATCCTAGAATTGTTTTTTATCCAGATAGCAATATTCAATATTATAATAAGATAATTAGCTTACAAAAAATAATAGATTTGATAGGAAACTTCTTTTTTGAAAAAATTGTAACAGATAATTTTAGTGCAGATCCTTATAGTTTTTTTAGATTTGATGATAATTGTCCAAAAGAGTTTCACCGTTTCTTAGAAATTGCATTGGAATCGGGTGGTATACTGATGACAGAGGAAGAAGCTAATGTGAAAGGTGTTAGAAAAGGAAGTAAAGTTTATAGGTTAGCATATTCATTATATCCTTTTTATAATTTGCCTCAACGTGATTATAATGTAATAGATCTTAGTCGAATTCTAGAACCATTACTTTCAATGGTTGAAGAAGGAAGATATGGAGAACAATTAAGCTTAAACTTTGATAAAAAATGAATGTAATAAATATAGGACAATTAGATAAAGAATCCTTGTCGGCTTTTGACTTTGACTTAATTGTGACATCCTCTGGTTATGAAACTAGAGCATCATATTTCGTAAATAATAGTGGCTTAGATATATCTTTGATAAAGAATAAATATGTTCTAAATTTCACTACTGATACTTCTTCTACTACTCGTATTGAGAATGATCATATATTTTTAAGTAATAATTTTATTTCGATTTCTTGTTCAGGTTCTTCTTCAAAAGAAATAATTCATTTGATAGATGAATCGATTAAAAAAATAAATAAAAATCATGTTTATATTATTATAGATTATTCATCAATGACTAGAATTTGGTATGGTGCTATAATTCATTATTTAAAAACGCAAGAAAATATTTCAAAGACTATTCATTTAATTTTTACGTATACTGAAGCTGAATTTTTAACTCCCCCTGATGAGGAACCAGAAACTATAAACTTTTCACCAATAAAAGGTTTTTGCAATTTGTCTATTCCTGCTAAACCTACAGCATTAATTATTGGATTAGGCTATGAAAAGAAAAGAGCATTTGGATTGATGGAATATTTTGATGCAGAGGTGGTTAATTACTTTTTGACAGAAAATAGTCAATATACTGATGAGGTACTGAGTAGGAATAAAGAAATACTAGAAAATATAGATGAAGAATGTATTTTTCCATATTCATTAAGTAACTTGCTTTTAACTCAAATGATGTTGCATGACCTATGTGACTCACTCAGCCAGAATTATAGGATTATTTTAGCTCCATGTGGACCAAAGCCTTTCACTTTATTGTCTTTTATTGTAGCTAGCAAGAATGATAATATCGATTTATGGAGAATTAGCGCTAAAGAAGGAAGTCATTTTGTCGACAGAAAGCCGACTGGCAATTTTATATTATTAGAGACAATTTGGATATAAGATAGATAAATATAAAACTTGTTACAAACTTGAATATAGAGTAAAAAATAAATTTTTATATTTTCTGAAGAAGAAATAATATATATTGTAATCTGTTTTTTGAATAATATTGATTGTGTTTAAACCTGTGTATTGATTCTCTGAATTGATCTTGAATTTATAAAATCAATTTCAACATGGTTGTTTACATTATCGGGAGCTATCCTCAAAACTTAGATAGCTCCCCATTGTATTAAATTTAATTAAGCTTAATAAATCGAAGTTCATCAAGCATAGCTTAATTGATAACAAGATTAATATTCTCATTACATGGTATATAGGTTCGGGAAATTTTGTGCTTACCGGCTGAAAGATGGATTTGAAGAGGATTGCTCTATCTCCAATTACTCCACTCATGTTTTCCTCTTTAAGGGAATTACTACTTAACTTTCCGAGGCTTAGGCTATCTCTGCTAGATACATTAAAGCAATCTAAAAATTTTGGTAGTGTAATCACTCATAAATAATGGAATATTCAAAAGATTATCGTCTTTTGAAAGATTTAATCCAGAGTATCTAATTCTATACTTAGGCTGAAATTTGATATTATAAATTTGCAAGCTTTTTCCACGTACATTAGTACCCCGACTTTACTTCTATCGGCAATATGTAATCTTTGTCCTGCAAAATAAAATCCACCTCAGCTGAGCGGGCAAAGTCCAGTAGCGTAGTGGAACTTCAAGTTGTGTCTTCAGACTTTGCAATATATAGTTTTCTGCTAATGCTCCTTTGAATTCTGTAAAACCGGATGTTGGAGACAGTAACGAACCAACAGATAGTTTGGTTAAACGGCGTAACAATCCTATATCCGAAAGGTATATCTTGAAAATACTTAAATTCTACACTTAGATTAAGTATTGATTCGTCCTTATGTGGGTTGACTATGCTTTTTAATAATCCTGTTATTGGTAGCTTAAAGTGCTGTTTATGAACTTTAATCCTATAATAAGTTGTCTGCTCTATGATAGATTTCTCTCAAAAACGCTAGACTGCTAGACTGGCGCTAGACTTCTTTATTTTAGTCTAGCAGCTATAATATGATTGTAACCAGTTAGTTATATGGGTGGTGCTAGACTGCTAGACTTATTCGCGAAAATTAAATTTCTTGAGAAGTTTATTGATTTTTTGAACTGTTGGTTTGGGTGAAATTAGTTATAATAGAAGTCGTTAATAAAAAAATATTTTTATATTTGATGATAAATGAAACGACTGAAACTAAGATGCATATAATCATCGAAGAATTATTCAATAGATCACAGATAGGGCATATTTAACAATAATAGAAACAAATTCAAATTGAATATTTATGAAATTCAGTAATGTAAGATTATTAGTCAAAGACTACAAAAAATGCTTTAAATTTTATACAGAACAATTAGGGCTTGAGCCTCTTTGGGGAGATGAAAACGGATGTTATGCTTCATTTAAAGTGGCAGACGGGATTGAAGGATTTGCCATTTTCGTTTCTGATTATATGGCTCCGGCTGTAGGCAATGAGGAGAAAACACAACCGATTGGTTATAGGGAAAAATCAATGGTTGTTTTTGAAGTAGAGAATGTTGATGATACTTATCAAGCATTTTTAGAAAAGGGCATAAACTTTATTAATGAACCAACTGATATGCCTGATTGGGGAATGAGAGTTGTTCACTTGCGAGACCCGGAAGAAAATTTAATTGAGTTTTTTACACCTTTAGCTGCACAGTAATATGAATTGGGAACCATGGACTGGTTGTTATAAAATAAGAAATTAATAAATGGAGAGCTATCCTCAAAACTCAGATAGCTCCCCATTATACTCAACTTAATTCAGCTTGGTAACACGAAGCTCATCAAGCATAGCCTGATTGATAACAAGATTCATGTTCTCATTATATGGCATATAGGTTAGGGCAATTTTGTGTTTTCCTACTGAAAGGTGAACTTGAAGAGGATTGCTCCATCCCCAGTTACTCCACTCATGCTTTCCTCTTTGTGGGAATATACTAACTCCGGCTTTTTGTTCATCAATAAAGAGGGTACGGATTCCACATTCATTTTCGGTATTGGTAGGACCGTTACCATTGGCATAACGCCAGTCGAATGCGTAATTACCTTCTGTACTTATCGTTATATCAATCTCAATGTTAGTGTTTTCTTTCTTATTGATTTCAACAAAACCATCACCTTTATATCCTTGATAATTGGCTGAAGATTTCGGGGCAAACTGCTCTACCTCATAAATCTGTGAAGGGAATATTTGAACCGGCTCGCTGGCAAAAGAGGTGAATCCTTCTTTT
>JAFNAQ010000084.1 GCA_017860275.1 Bacteroidota bacterium | reverse complement strand
TATTTCTGAAAAGGAATTAATAAAAAAATGTAAGAACGAACTCAGCCAAATACAAAATATCGAATGGGATGAATTAATCTCACCATCCACGTCAATGGGTAGGGCCGATTTATTGATATCTGACACCTCATCCGTTCGGTTCGATTTCGCATTTTTATATGAAAAACCAGTCATTACACTTGCCATAGATGCCGGAGAAATGCCCGGATATGAGCGCGATTATTTGAGTACAATATGGACAGACAAGTCAAGCCGCGAAATTGGTTTTGTAGTTGAACGAGCTTCCATTGGGCAATTATCTAAATACATTGAAAAAGCATTTATTGAATTTGATCCTTCAAAAATTTGCCAAATAAGGAATCAAACCATACATCATTTTGGCGATTCAGGGACCTTTATCGCAAAACATTTTGCCGAACAACAGAAGAAAAATAAATAACTATGTTTTATGAGATTTTCATAAATCCCTTCGTTTATATAATTGAAAAATTATATATCATTCTCTTTTCTATAACATCGGATTATGGTATTTCTTTGCTGTTGCTTTCTCTTGTAACCAGCATTGTCATTATCTTTCTGAATTGGTGCCTTTCCTTTTATCCCAAAAGAGAAAAGCAGATTCAGCAGATTCTTGTACCTCAAATTGCCAAAATAAAAAATGAAAGTACTGGAGCTGAAAGACATTCGAGAATAAAAAATCTTTACAACCGTTATTCTTATAATCCTATTTATACTTTCAGATCAATCATTCCATTTCTTATTCAATTACCATTTCTTTTCGCGTCATTCTATATGCTGAGCCAGCTAAAAGCGTTAGAAGGGATATCTTTCCTGGCGATACAAGACCTGAGTTCACCAGATCGTTTGATTGCAAACATTAATGTTTTGCCGGTTTTAATGACAATTATTAATGTAATTACAGCAATGATATCATTAAATCTGTCCAGAAGGGACCGAACTCAGGCGCTACTCATCTCATTGCTGTTTTTAATTCTGCTTTATAGAGCACCATCTGCTTTACTGATATACTGGACAATGAATAATATTCTCTTTTTTGCACAAGCTGTATATGCAAGAAAAAAATCTGTTAATATACACGTTGAGAATAAAGATCATTGGAAGGTTGAATTACCTTTTTCTAGAGTTTTATGGCGAAAAGTATGGAACATAATAATGAGCCAGCGAATAATAGACTTAGCCGGTCTTGTATTTTCATTTCTTGTCCTTTATAATTTATTACAGGCTATTGCAGATATTAATGGTGGTAGCCTTTTTCAATACCGATTCTCAAAAACACTATCTTTTTTAATAGCTGCTTTTTGCTGGTGTATTTTATCATTAATCTCTTTTTCAAGAAAATACGAGAAGTCATTTAAAAATTATTTGATTCTGATTATAATTGCGTCTAACCTTTCTTTAATTATCGCGTTCATTATTAATTATTACCTTAAAATAATCCCATTCGCAATTCAAGGCAATCAAGCAATATTATTTGTTACTTTTCTTTTCATTTTAACAGCTTTAACTGTTAGCGTTTTTACAAAAAGAAATGAAGCGGAAATATTCAAATTCAGCAAATCAAAAGGGTATGTAATTTTGTTTATGCTGCCTTTAATTCCCGGATTGCACTTAGCAGCATCAAATACCGATTATTTAAACGGATGGTATTATTTTCTATATTTTACGATTATTTTCCTACTGATAATCATCTCATATTTATGGGCAATTGCCGCATTCCCTTATAAGAATAATAAGCAAAAGTTATTATTATATACAGCCCTATTCGATTTCCTCTTCCTTTCATTGCCCATTGTGAGGGCAATGCTTTCAACTACAAACAGGCCGGATATTGACTTTTGGATAATTCTCGCCGTAAGCTTTATTATTTTGTATAATATAAAATTTAAAAAACTTAAAAATATATTCATACTATTACTGGCAATACTTTTGACAATAAACATTGGCAATTTTTTGTTTTGTATGTTCTCTAGCGATGGAAAAAAACCATATCAATACGTTGAGATTCCTGAACAGCTCAAAAAGCTATCTTTTCAGAAAAAGCCAAATATATATTTATTGATTTATGATGGTGTGCCAAATGAAAAGGTATTCAATCAACAAGGAATTTCTTTTGAAAAATTGAATACATTGCTATCTAAATACAAATACAAAATATATCCTGACACTTATACACTGGGGTTCAACAGCATGACCAGCATGGCGTCAATGCTTAACATTACAAATAATCAGGGATCCCGTGGACAAATGCAAGATACATATGCAGGGAATTCTGTTGCAAATCTGTTTCTAAGGAAAAATGGATATAAAACATTTTTGCTTCTCAATAATTATCATACTGGTGTATATGCTGTCCAAAACAAAAAAATCGTTGATGAGTATTATCCGCCAAAGGTTTTATCTGCAGTTCAAATAGATTTTTTTTTAACTCTTTTAAGGGGAATATTGCAGGGAGAATTAGATTTTGATACAAAAGGACTCATTGTTGAAGATTATAATGAAGATAATGTGCAAAAAAGGAAAAATGAGATTATAAAAATGCCAAAAGAAAAAGCATTTATTGTAAATCATTATCCACTTCCATCTCATTCCCAAAATTCGGGCAGACTACTTCCAAACGAAACCGAACTATGGATTATGAGATTCGAGCAAGCACTTATTCAACTGGAAAAAGATTTGGAAACTATTAATCTATTTGATCCTGAATCTTTGGTTATTGTGATTGGTGACCACGGACCCTACTTGACTGGAGATGGATTAATATTAAGCTCCTATAAAACGAAGGATATTACTGCCGATATGATTTGGGACAGATTAGGCACTTTAGTTGCTATTAAATGGCCCGATGAAAACAGAGCGAAAAAGTATGATAAAAACTTGGTATTAAATCAAGACATCTTTTCAGTAGTATTTTCGTATTTATCCGACACTGCTTACCCGTTAGAACTTATGCCCGACCGCACTGTTACTGGATTTAGAAAACTTAGCAGACCAAACGGGATTAAATTTAGAAGAGGTGAAATCATTAACTAAAACTGCTTTTATACTTTTATAATAATTTATAATTATGCTTAGACCTATAAAAATCACAAATATCTGCTGCATTGGAGCAGGATATGTTGGAGGCCCGACAATGGCAGTTATTGCTCAAAAATGCCCGGA
>JAFNAQ010000083.1 GCA_017860275.1 Bacteroidota bacterium | reverse complement strand
TTTGAAGTTTTTGCTCCCGCATGAAATTTCGTGACCGTACTGAAGTTGAAAGCTGCCGCAAATCGCCAATGCCCATAGCCGCGACCGTTAGCAGCAACCACAAAAAAAAAGAACGACCGTGGTTGCTGTTCCGGTCGTTCTTTGAAATTTTGAGAGTCTGTATTATGTATTATTTATTGAATTGAGGATCATTTGATAAAATCCACTCTGTTATTGATTTGCGTAACTCGTGAATTTTTGCAACGTGTTTTTGCGGAATCCTTTCATTTGTGATTGATGATCTATCACCAGCAAGCGTTCTGCTCAATTCAGCCCAATTTATCATTTTGCTTGCTTTATTGTATGCAAGCCAATACGAATTGTTAGGAAATTTATCTTTATCAATAAAATCGTTATCACAAGCTCCTGAAAGAATTTTTTTAGTATTATCAGAAAGTTTTACATTTTTAATAGAATCAGAAACTTTTCCTAATTCGTTTTCTAAATAATTTTTATTTTCCATTATAGTATAAATTATAAATTATGAATCATTTCTTGAATACGTTGTTGTTCCTGAAATTCTACCATTTTAGCTCTTCTTTCAGACTCAATACTATTAATATATTTACATACTTCTGAAACGTCACACTTCAATGTAATTACAGTGTCTTTAATTCCAAAATGTTTTGCAACGTCTAAGCTTTTAATTCTATCTGAAGCATATTGATTAAATTCTGCTTTAAATGAAATTCCGTCAATGATTACAGTAGTTTCAGATTTCCACGAGCGAGTAACAAAATAAGTTTTACCGTCTGTGGTTTCTTCCCAAACACTTATTTTTACGTCAAAAGTACCTTTTCCTGTGATTGCTTTTGTTTCAAATGATTTTAAATTTTCAGTTGTCATAATATTGTATCCTTTAATTGTTAGAGTATATCTTTTTGATTACCCTACAAAGATACAACATTTGTTGTAATAAACAATAGCAATTAACAAAGATTAACAACAAATGTTGTATTTATTTTTATTTACTCTCAAAATTTCAAAGAACGCATTGAAAAACAAATGGCAGCTGCTAACACTAACTACCCGAAAATGGCTACATTATCGGTTTTTGAAAGTGTTTCGCCCGCCTGATTGTTTTTCTAAAGTTTAAAGTGAAAGTTCCCGCAGTCGCCACTTCGGGTAGTCCTGTTCGTTAGCTGTCAGCTTAAAAAACGAGACAGTATTTTAATGGAGACCAGAGACCAATAAAAACGGGGCGTATCGAAAAGCCATATGAGTAGAATTACAAAAAAAATGAAAAGAAAATGAAATTTAAAAAAATTACAACAAGTAAACACGTTTTGTTTTTTACTGCTATCTTAGGCTTTGTTTTGTCTTCTTGTGGAACTATGAAAGTTTATGTAAATCAAGAGACAACTTATTCGAAAAAAAATCCAATAACTATTAATCAATCTTCAGATGATAATAGTGGTACTTTAGGTGAATTACAATTTCTGTTGCAGTCAAACGGGTACAAATTAATGTCTTATGGGGCTGCGAAAAAGGCATTAAATTTGGATACTGAATCTCAAAATGGAACATTCCACGGTGAAATCACGAATTCAACCACATTTAAATCAGTGTATGTTTTAGACTTAAACTATTCATATTACTATGATGTGTTTTATTATTCTTATACAAGTTTCTCCGCGACAATTACTGACTTAAAAACTGGAGAAATCGTTATGACTGCACATTTCAGGGGTGATAAAAGTTGTAAAGCCGTATTAAATGAATTAGTTACAAAAATGAATTCTGTCATAAAATAATTTCCGAGATGGAAAATCAATCAAATATTAAAAGAATTGAGCAGTTTGTAAATGAACTAAACGTTTGTATTGGAGTTAATTATAAAGAGATTAGTAATCTTTTCAACATAGAATACGGGTATCCAGAATTAGACCCACTAAGGGATGAAATCTGTAAATGTATTATTTGTAATCTACACCAAGCCGCTATTACCCTGACTAATCATTTATTAGAATCTTCCTTAAAAAAATGTTTAGCAATGAAGCATTCTATTTCAAATAATCAAAATGATATTAAGTTAGAAGATGCTTTTAAAGAGGGAATTTCAAAATTTGACCAACTTGATTTAGACGACACCATTAATCGTGCTTGTACACAAGGACTAATCACAAAAGAACAAAAAAAGTTACTTAAAAAATTTAAAGACGAATTTAGAAATCCGTATTCACACGCAACAACGTCAGAAATATTTAAAGACACTACTGTAAAAGGTAAAACTATATCCTTAAACGAAGGAGAAAGTCCTGAAAATCTTTTAAAACGTATTTTCGATGATGATTCAGACGAAGTTTTGGATGTGAAGGACATATTGCCAATACAAGGATTAGTTCAGGTAGTGATTGCGGAACAAATAAGCGTTCCATATTTTACAGAAGTCGATAAATGACGTGCATTTCGCAGGTTTTGCTCCCGCATTCACCTTGTCGTTCCACGACAGCGAATACGCCCGCAAACCGCCAATGCCCATAGCCTCGTTCGTTAGCGGTTATTGTAAAAAAAAAGAAGATGAAGAACATGACTAATTTCTGACTATAGGCTTGACAGTTTTAAACTAAATATAATGGGAAAGAAGAAAATAAAAAGAAAAACAAATTACGCGACTAAAATAAACAAGAACGACCCGTTAAATTGGTGGAATAAGTTTTGGGTTGGATTAACTTTAACGACAATATTAGTTGAATTTGTTGGACTGATATTTTTCGAACAAACTTTTCGACCCAAATCTATTTTTATTTTATCATTGGGAATTCCTTCTATATTAATGATGTTTCAATATAGACAACTTCGCAAATCCAAAGTCTTCTTAATTTGGCTTATAATCTGCTTGTTACTTTTCGGAGTGTTTTTGTTTGTGAAGATTGCATCAATATCGTTGACTGATGAGTATTCATATGGTTTTAGAGGACTGAAAACACCAATAGTTTTTTTGACAGCGTTTTATTTCTTTCGAAAAATATCAAACTCAGTTTGGAAAACAGAACTAATTATACCTCCAAGATACAGTCGTTTTGACGATGAAGAAGGCCGAAAAACCAATTTAATGGACTATATTGCTTTTTTCTCGTATTGGCCTATTCTCATATTGACATTTATGTATTGACGAGACAATATTATACGAATATTTACAACTTAAAAGACGGTTGACAAAAAAAACAACAACCGCTAACACACGCCTATGGTCATTGGCTGGCTGACGTGCATTCAGCGGTCTTTGCGCCCGCATTCACTTTGTCGTTTCACGACAGCGAATGCTCCCGCAACCCGCCCGTGCCCATAGCCTCGGTCGTTATGGGCAATAGTAAAAAATGTCTAGAAAGTCAGAAATAATTAAGAAACTCTTAAAAATAAGCATATGAAATCTTTGAAAATCAACTCAGAATTGTTTATCTTGAATCATGGCGAAAATTATATCCTTTATTTACCCTTAAAATCTGTAATTGTAATAGTAAATGAAGACACAATCAAACTACTAAATGCAATTAGTGAAGGAAAAAATATTGATTCTGAAATGGAAATAGTTGACAAATTAATTGATTTAGGCGTTTTTGAGGAACCTATATTACCTTTTGATAATGAAATATTTAAACCAACAGACGTAACTTTTCTACCTTCTTTTAGCTGTAATTTGGAATGTCTTTATTGTTATTCTGAAGGTGGAGAATTTATTACTTCCAAAATTCCCTTAAAAACAGCAAAAAAGGCGATAGACATTATAATTAAAAATGCTATAGAGCTTAATAGGACTGAAATAACTGTTGGTTTTCATGGAGGAGGAGAACCAATGATGGTTTCAAATATGCCCTTTATTGAAGGAGTTATTAAGTATACCGAAGAAAAATCAAAAGAAAACAATTTAAAATATACAATTAATGCAGTTACAAATGGTGTCGATATTGATAAATTTGATCCAAAATGGATAAAGGAGAAAATTACAAGATTCAATGTTTCTCTTGATGGCCCAATTGACATACAAAACCACCAAAGACCACGTAGAGGGAAAAATAAAGATTCTTATACTCCAGCAATAGAGACAATTAAATTCTTCGAGAAAAACAATATTGATTATGGTATTCGTACGACAATAACGCAGTATAGCGTAAATAGGATGAGTGAAATCGTAGAGCATTTTACTAAAATATCTAGTTTAAAAAGTTTTCATTTTGAACCTTTGTTTGAATGTGGTAGATGCAAGACATCAAAATTTACGGCACCTCCTTATGATGAATTTATTGATAACTTTAAGAAGGCAAATGAAATTGCAAAAAAACTGAATGTAACATTAAATTATTCTGGTGCAAGTGATGGAAGAATTTCAGATAAATTTTGTGGAGGAGCAGGTGAGAATTTTTTTGTAACACCAGATTCTTTTGTTTCAACATGTCTTGAAGCTTGTCGGACAAATGAAAAAGAGTCAAAACCATTTCTTATTGGAAGTTTTAATAAAGAATTAAATGAGTTTGAGTTTGACCAAGAAAAAATCAATATTCTTAAATCAAGAAAAGTAACAAATATGAAATCATGTGCAGACTGTTTTTGCAAATATAGTTGTGCTGGAGATTGCTTAATAAAAGTTTTTAAAAATACAGGAGATTTATTTGATTCTACAAATAGTGAAAGATGCAATATAAATACTGCTATTACAGAACTTAAAATTAAAGAACGAATATGCTAAAAGATACATTTTTAAAATACTGTCTTTTCAAAGTAAAATTTTTGTTTGTTAAGCAGAATTTTAAAAGAGATCCTTTTTCGAATCAGTTAAGAAACCAACCAATATCTTGGACAGTAGGCGAATTAATTGATTTTATCGGCAACAAATATGCTATTGACAATATTGAAGTAAAATTCTTACATAATAATATAAATTGGAGTAAATTTTTTATAAATCGTTCAAAGAAAGAAGTAAATGAATTAGATAATTTTCATATGAGACTTGTAGTAAATTCAAATCTAAGGTATCCTATTATTTTAAAAACGTCATTTGACGACGAATTAATCGAAGTCTTAGATGGTTATCATAGAATTAAAAAAGCTTACATGTTGAAAAAGAAATATATTAGAGCTTATGTAATACCAGAAATAGATTTAAAACAATTTAAAGAACAAAGAGATGAAAAAATTTAAATTACCAACTGAATTAGGAAGTGATTTTAAGAATCCTTCCATCATAAAAGTGAAAGAAATTGTTAATGAAGACTCTTTAAATAGCGAGAGAACTTTTACAAGTGATTGTTGCTGTAATACTCAATGTCATCATTGTGGAAATGATTATTGTCTTTGCCAATGCGTAATTGACACTGGTTGTCACTTGAATCCATTCTAAATAGTTGACATATAATTAATACAACAAAACTAAAGCCCATAACACACGCCTATTGGCATTGGCTGGCTGACGTGCATTCCGGTAGTTTTGCTCCCGCATTCACTTTGTCGTTTCACGACAGCGAATGCTCCCGCAAACCGCCAAATGCCCATAGCCTCGGTCGTTATGGGCAATTATAAAAAATGAAAAAGAAGACATTAAAAGGACTATTCCTGACAGCAATTTTATTGATTTGTTTTACT
>JAFNAQ010000082.1 GCA_017860275.1 Bacteroidota bacterium | reverse complement strand
GGTTGACGCATAAAAGTTCCACAGGCTGACAGCAGAAACATCGCAATCAACGCAAAAAGGATACTTAATATTTTTCTTCTTTTTAACATGGTATTAGATTTTGGTTAGCAAAAAACTAAAAATAAGGAACCACTACTGAAGTCTGACTACCGGTTTTATTATCCAGTATAGTAATATTTAAACCACTAGTCTTATCGGAAATCTGAATTTGATAATCGCCCAATACATAAGTACCAGCAGACAAACCACCTTCGCCAAACTGTTTGGAAACAATTTGCTGCGAAAGCCGACTTAAAATCTGTTGGTTAAGACTTTCAGCAAAATTAGTCAGCGAATTGGTACTACTGGAATAACTGCTGATAGCACTAGTGCCCTTATCTTCTTTTGTAGTGTTCTGAGCTTGTGCCGAGCTAAGCAACCAACTGTAATTGTATGGATTTCCTCCAAATGCAGGATTTTTGGGAGTATAAACGAAATCCTGCGAGTAAGCTTTTCCTGTAACGAAAAACAATACCAAAAATAGCATTTTACAAATGATTTTCATGATAATATTTTTTAAGGGTTAATATGTAGTAATTTGCTTTATATTAAAAAATTAATAGATACCTGATCCTGACAAGTCATCTCCATTAATTTGCTTCATTATTTCTTCATAATTTACCAGATACTCTTGTGTCATTGCTATGGCTTCTCCTGTCATGGCTTCAAGAATATCTTGCCTTGGCTGAAGAATTGCCTGATATACAAGGATATCATTAATTGAAACTGTAACAAGAGTACTGCTCAAACGAAATGGTTTTTCGGAAACAGTAATTGAATAGCTCTTTGCTTGAAAGGGAGCTTCCCAAGTATTACAAAACAAATCATAAAAGTCCTTTCCTGCTTTCGTTTTTGTATCATCAACAAGCAGTCCATCAATTTCAATTCCGACATCATCAGAGTTGACGGAATGTTTGGTAACCTGCTCAACAATTTTAATTAACTCTACAGGCACCGGCTTATTTTTTAAAGAATCACCAGGCACATTTGGAGGATTAATTAAAAATGCTGATAAAATAACACTTGCTAATAGTACCATCTTTAAATGATTTTAATATTAATACCTAGGATCTTATGGTTTTCCTAATGGAAATGAGAAGTAAGATTGATCAACAACAACTTTCATATCATGACCAATCTGATTAATCTCTACACCGGTTCCGGTGTTTAATAAACTTGTACTAAGCTGAAATGACAAATTGGTGCCTGTTTGCGTAAACTTATTTACAGCGGGAGTAGAGTTGGCAACTCCATCAGTTGTTATGCTTAAATTATCGCCTATTTGAATAATCCTATCAAACAATACTTGTTCAGATTCATTTTCCTGTTTATAGTTAGTCACAGAATTATTTGTTCCGTTTTGCAAAGCCGATAGATAATTATTCTGTCCTTTCTGTTCAGCAGTAATAGTATTGTAAGAACCTAGTTGAACAGCTGAAACTCCGTTGCTAATTCCATTCTGTGAGATACTTATTTTATTGCCCTCGCCTCCAATCTGAATACCAAGTAACAAATTACCAGTTCCCACCTGTCCTACGGTTAATTCGTTTGATGTTCCTGTTTGTACTATATATGACTTATTGTTCATTGAGGAACCGGCATAGCTTTGCTGACTGATACTAGTATTGTTCTGATTGCCTGTTTGATGAATTAACGCATAATTACTAAAACCCTGGTTCAAAGCCTGGAAGTTCATAATATCATCAATACCTAATGTTTGAATCTGTTGAATCGCTTCATTCGTGACTAATCCAGATTTATTAATTATCTCCTGTGAATTACAAGAAAGGTGATTAATCAACAGTAAAATTAAAAAGAAAGTAAACTTTTTCATATTCTTTTGAATTTATTACCAAACAGTTGAAACGACTAATTTGTTCAAATAAAATATCCAGGCAATCGTTTATTTATTAAACAAGAATAATTATTTATATATTCAAAAGTAACCCCGGCCCGTGAAGACCGGGGATTTAACCATCATATTAAGAAATCAAGGGACAAACCCATAATTACTATTTTAATGATGTTTGGATTTTGTGTATAGCGAATATATCACTATATATCGTTAAAATTAAGGCATTATGAACGGAGTCTGAGTTACAACTGCAGTGTTTAAAGCACCTGTCTGAGTAATTGTACTAAGATTACTTCCACCAAATTGAGTTTGTGAAGCATAATTCATAAATCCATGCTGTGCGATTGTAGCTTCATTTGGTATTACATTAAACATATTAGTTTGATATTGTTCAGCATAGTTTGAACCAAAACCATCTTGAGTAATTTTTGCAATATTAACATAATTACCAAAAGCAGCTTGTCCATCTGATTTTTGAATTTGTATTGCTTTGTTTTTATAAGAGAAGTCTCCCTGCTCTATTTCAGCTTTATTCCAGTTACCTGATTGTTCTTGCCAAGCAGTTCCCCAATTGCCTTTCTGTAAAACAGAAGCATAGTTATTTGAAGAGAATTGGTGCTGTATTTGAGTTGACAAATTATTATTACCAGGTTGAGAAGCATATGCTACATTGAACATACCGTATTGTTCTTGATTAGCAGTATTTCCATCTCCTTTTTGAATAATTTTAGCCTTCAAATTCATTCCATATTGTTTTTGATCTGCATTATTGTCATTTCCTCCTTGGTAAATTTTAGCTAAATTAGAAGCACTAGTCTGAAACTGAGTAGCATTATTGTGATTACCTGTTTGAATAATTTTTGCTTTATTGTCTACACCGTATTGTTCTTGACTAGCATTATTATCATTACCAGTCTGAATAATTTTAGCAGTCAACGGCCCAAGAAAAGGACTAAAGAGAGCAGGACCTTGAATTTGACTTGCTGAATTGTTATTACCTGATTGGTAAATTTTTGCAGTAAGCGGAAACATTCCCATACCATTATGAGTCTGCTTAACAGTTGCATCATTTCCAATTCCAGTTTGAATAACTTTGGATTCAATTAAAGCTCCAGGCATATGATGCATATTTATTTGGTCTATTTTAGCAGTATTAAAACCTTTTTCTTGTTTAACTTCTGCTCTAATATAACCAGGACCAGATTGATTAACTCCAGCTTTATTCATCAGACCTTCCTGTGAAATTTCTGCAATTCTGTTTATTGGGGCTTGTGCAAATGACATACCGCCTGAAATTTTGTGCAAATGACATACCGCCTGAAATTGCGAGAGCTGCGAAAAATAAAAATGACTTTTTCATAATTCAAATTATTAAATTAACAATTATTTAAGAAAATTTAAAAAAGAAATATATAAAAACGCGCTTTTCGTATATTCTATTTATCTTTTTGTGAGATCTTCACTTGATTATTCTCCCCTTTCTGCAAAACATTCACTTCAGATTTCTTATCAGTCTGGTTTATCAAAACTGAGTTTCCCTCTCCACTGACACGAATGCTGATTTCTTTTTGCGAGTCAGTTGAATCTTGGGTTGCTTTTACAATTTTCCCATTAATCCTAACGATGTTTGACCGACCTTTAATCAGAACCGAATATTGAGTAGAATCAGATTGAATAGAATCGTCAGGCGATCTGTTCAAAGGATTCTTCTCAGTTAAAGAATTTACAACTTTCTGTTGTGACTGACTTTTGCATACATCGCAAACAGTTATTGTGTATAAACTGAGAACAATTAACAGCAAACGAACATATTTATTTTTCATATTAAGTAACAGGTATTAAGATAAAACAAAGACCATACAAATTATATTATTTTACAACAAGCACAATCTAAAGAATTATATCATAATTTAATAAAACATATTCAGCACTTCAACCCCCAATTAGCACATTCAATTTAAAAGTAAATATATTTCAATTATACAACTTCAATGTATAAAATATTATTTTTCAATTCAGACAATGTATTTTAACAACAAATCAATTTCAATTTTAGATGTGCAACAAATGATAAAATTGATTAATGTAGTCTAAATGGAGTAATATGATAAAAGTCCACATTTAGCAACAGAAAAAGCAGAGCTATTTCTAGTATTAGCATGGGATATAAAGTTTAAAATATTGCATAACAGCATTATAAAATAGCTTTCCAACACAAAAAGCAATAGTAAAAGCAATACATTCATGCCATTCCAGGCAACTATCAGTCAAGGCATTATTACATATAAAGGAATAAGAAGTATAGTATATTATTTATATCAAAACATTAAGTTAATTCACAATGTTAAAACATCTCGATATTAAATTTATATTTGTAAATATATTAATATCAATATATTATTATTAGTCTATAAACTAAAAAATAAAAGCAATATCAAAAATGGATAATAATGCAATAATTATAAAAATAAATAAGCAATACAGCATAATAAAAAGGTTATGCAATGAGATAAAAAAACTGATCAACACACAAATGCTTTAAATAAAAAAAATATTAATCATGCAATATTATGCAACTTTCACACACTACTCAATTGTTAAATGAATAACAAATATTAAAACAAGATTATAAGCACACATTTACAAGTTTATAGTATCGTAATATTTTTTACCAGTTAATGTTTCATATTTACGAATAAAAAATCAAAAGATTTTTTAATATTAGAATTCACATATAACAAACTAGAATTAGCTTAATAAATTTAAAAATAGACACTAATAGAATTGCAGTAAAAAAGCAAAAATCAAGCAAAAAACATTAGGTAAGTAACATATATAAAAAAATGAAGATAAAGTCTAAAGAACTATCATTTTTGTTTCTCAGTAAGATATTTCCAAAAACGGACGGGCAAGTTTTGACGATGAAGCCGTGGGTTAATACGCTCTTTAATAGCTATTGACTTAAAATATTCTTTCCACATCTGCTGAAAGAGCTTTTCATCATGCATCATAAGATC
>JAFNAQ010000081.1 GCA_017860275.1 Bacteroidota bacterium | reverse complement strand
CAAATGTCTCATTTAAGTTCTCAACCTTTAAATAATGATGACCCATTCCTGGAACAACTATATTTATGTCAACATAGCCATCAGCAATAGCATTTTCGATATTATTATATCTAGCTGTTGCAATTTTAGCAAGCTGAAGTTCTGCCATAGTTGCTGGGGGTAGATTATAATGTTTAGCGAGAAATAAATCACCATTTCCGTCATTTATACTTCCTTCAACTGGTGAGTTTTCCTGCTGGTTGCATCCTGCAAATATCAGGATTATGAAGAGCACGGAGAAAAAGAAAAATACACGAAAAAGAAAAATACACTTAACGATTTCATAGAGCCTCCTAGATTAGTTGGTTGATTATTATTTATAGAAGTAAGGGTCCAGAACACTTACTTCAATTATATTATCCACTGGTGGAAAGCCATTCTTTTTAGCTGACTTTCTTATAGCCTCTGGTGATGGTGCATCGTAAATGCAAAATGTTTTTTTCTTATCCATAGTTACATACGAATGCAACCAGGAAACGTTGTCTTCAGCATTTGTTGAAACGACGGTAAGACAAATTTCACTTCCTTCTGCATTTACCGGAATATAAAGCCCATCTGGAAAAGTGCGCTCAACCAGGTAACGATGCATAACTACTTTGCCATCATTGTTATCGTTAGTCTGTGCGTAGTTGTTTGGTATAAATAAACAAGCAATAAAAAAAGAAAAAAGGACAAATAAGATACTCTTCATTTTAACTCCTAAGGTTTTTTATGAGTGATTTAGATATAGAAATAAGGGTCAAGAACATTTACTTCAGTTATTTTCTCAATTGGAAGATTATTTCTGCTGGCAGATTTACGTACAGCCTCAGGAGTCGGAGCATCGTAAATGCAGAATGATTTTGTTTTGTCATCACTTACATATGAATGAACCCAGGTTACATTGTCTTCTAAATTGTTATCTACAACTCCGAGACATATTCTCTGACCTTCCGGTGACATGGGAATTAATAGACCATTTTTAAATATTCTTTCGACAACATAGCGGGGCATATCATCTCCGTTTTTTAAATTAAATTTTCTGATGTAAATATGCCGTGAAATGAAAAGGAAGGAATCGGGAGGATTCCCTATTTTATGTGGAAGGGTTCCCTATTTTTGGGATGGCTGAGTAACGAAATTGGATTGAAAATATGCTGTGGCTTCTAATCGAGAATGAATATTTAGCTTAGAAAAAATAGCAGATAGGTGATGATCTACTGTTTTGGGTGAAATAAATAATTCTTTTGCTATATCCGAATAGCGTAATCCGTGAGAGACTAATTTTAAAACCTCGAGTTCACGTTGTGTCAGTCCTGCAAAATTTTCCTTTGTTGATTGTCGTGGACCTTTTGGAATACCCTTAATTCCTGACTCTCTCATATTCTGCTTAATTAACTGCACCGTAGCTGAAGCACCAAGTTTCTCAAATATTTCTAATGCTTTCTTCATAGCATCCTCATCCCCCTCTGATAAAGCAAGAGCCTGTTCGTAAGGACAGTGCAATTCTTCCCAGACCCGAGCAGCTTCTTTCCAATAACCTTGTATTTGAAGTAAGTACGGCTTTGCAATAATTTTTGGTATTTCTTTTAGCTGATCAGCTTTCCATAACCAGTAAGCCAATTCACCAATAGCCCAGCTATTATTTGTTTTTTTAACTCTTAGATAAATCGATTCTAATTCTTCAGTCAAATCTCCCAATTTATTCAGAAGCCAGAAGTATTCAGCCTTCGTGGATGTTATGCTTACAATTTTTTCCATTTCGCCCATTTGAAATGCTAGCTTTGAAGTCTCATTGATAAGTTTTAAAACACCCGGATCGTTGCGTCTTGCTCGTAACAATGCGATAACATTCAGAGGCATAACAGTATTTCCAGGCGGAACACTTTCTTGCTTTAGAACCAGGTTAGCTAAATCGATAGCATCTTCCCAGTCTCCGATATATAATTTGGTTTTTCCGTAATGCCCAGCCATACACAAACTAAAAACGTAAATGTCTTTCTCATTACCGTACTCTAATCCGCTCGAAAAGTATTTTTCTGCTTTAGATAGATTTCGTTGTTGAAGATAAATTGAACCCAAATTGACATAACATCTGGTTGCTTGCTCATAAAAATCATTTTTAAGTGAAATATCAAGACTTCTTAATAAGTCCGATTCGCCTGACTGATCTCCAGTGAGCATTTTAGCACATCCAATATTAATTAAAGAATGAGCTTCTACTTCAATATCATTTACTTTTCCAGCTAGCTCAATAGCTTTATATCCCCATTCAATAGCATTTTTAGAATCTTCCCTTATGGAATACGTTTGAGATTTATTGCTATAAGCCATAGCAAGTTGTTTACTCGATGGAAGTTTTCCAAGAATCTCTATAGCTTTATCAAGATATTCTTCACCCTTCTCATCCTGACAGTCGTACCACAAAATTCTTGATAACCTTCTATAAATTTCTCCTTCACGTTTCGCATCCGGATATAACTTCAAAATATTTAATGCTTCCTCTGATGCTGCAATTGCATCCTTGACCATTCCAACCAGAAAACATTCATATGACATTTCTTCCAGCAGCTTCAATTTTTGTTCGACTGAGATTTTATTATCGTATTGCAGAGCAAGCTGATAATGCTTTACAGCCTGCTTATGTGCACCAAGTTGTGACGCTTGTGCTGCCGCTAAAGGTGTATATTTAATTAGCGATTCACTTAATTGTGCTTTGGATGCATGGTGTACTATTCTCGCAAGGAAATGATCAATATATTTTTGCTCAATTAATACGCTTAGTATTTGTGAATTTAGTTTAATTCTCTTTGATTCAGATAATGATTCCTCAACAGCCATTCTTGTAAGTTCATGTCTGAATAAAAACGCATCTCCTTCGCTCTTCAATATTCCGGATTCTATCGCTTCGTCTATTAAATTAAAATTAGTATCCAGTTTTTTGGCGAGCCATTTTTCAACTTTACCGGGAACAACAGAAATTAGTTCAACAACCGAACGTGATTCTGATGATAAACGATTAAGTCTTGATGCCATTAGCTCTTGAATTGTTAATGTAGTTTCAGTTTGATCGTTTGCTAAAACTTCAGTAACAAGTAAAGGATTACCATTAGTTATTGAATAAAGATTCCCGCTCTCTTTGCCATATTTTTTTGCTAATGCTTTTACTGAATCTTCTGAAAGTGGTGTAAGTTTTATTCTTTTAAAATAATTTGATGGAAGGCTGCTAAGTGCTAATCTTAACGGATGCTCTGATTTTATTTCATCATCCCGGTAAGTGATTATCAATAGTGATTTACATTTACTAATTCTTCTTCCAAAAAATTTAATAAAATCAAGTGTTGATTCATCAGCCCAATGCGCATCTTCAATAACAATAATATTAGGCTCATTTTTTTGTATTTCTTTTAGCAATGTTAAAAAAATTGAGGGTCGAGGTATTCCAGAATCTAATTGATTTACTATTCTGCTGTCAAGTTGGTCTGTAATATCATAAAGAGGTGCCAATGGACGAGGAGTAAAAAGATCATCACACGTTCCCCACAAAACTCTTGCT
>JAFNAQ010000080.1 GCA_017860275.1 Bacteroidota bacterium | reverse complement strand
TCAATTGGCAAGGGGATTAAGGCTTAAACGGACAAATACTATTGGTTACATCATCCCCGATATTTCAAACCCATTTTTTTCAAGTATAGCAAAGAGTGTAGAGAAATTTGCGAGAAAATTTGGATATTCTATTCTTCTATGTGATAGTGAGGAAAACACGGATATTGAAAAAGAATCTCTTCAATTAATGCTTAATAGAAAAGTTGATGGATTAATAATCTCTCCGGTCGGATTAGAGGTATCACATTTAGTTGCGATTTCTCAAAAAAATATTCCCATTGTCCTGTTAGACAGATATTTTCCTGATCTAAATATTCCGTTTGTTACTTCTGATAATTACCAGGGTGCTTTAGAAGCCGTGAATTTATTGATCGAAAACGGTCACACAAGGATTGCCTGCATCCAAGGATTAAAAAATACTTCTCCTAATAATGATCGTGTAAAAGGTTATAGAGATGCGCACAGCAAGCATGATTTGGAAATCGATGGATCATTATTAGTTGGGGATAGCTTTGGCGAGGAAAACGGATATATAGAAACAAAACTATTATTAAAGAAGAGTTTATTGCCGACAGCCATCTTTTCAGTTAGCAATCTGATTTCACTTGGAGCAATAAGAGCAATTTCTGAAGAAGGATTAAAAATTCCAGATGACATTTCAATGATTTCATTTGATGATCAGCCCTATTCAAGATTTTTATCAACTCCTATGACAACAGTCTCTCAGCAAAGTGCACAGATCGGTCAGATTGCAACCAAATTATTAATTGATCAGATTGAATCTAATAGAAGTGTTGAGGCTAAGGGGATTTTTCTTCCTACTAAAATAATTATGAGGGAATCAGTAAAAAGAAATTACAGTCTGAATGTAGAGTCATTTGGGTAAATTATTTTTTCTGCTTTAGCATGGTGTATTGAAATTGCACAATCGTTTGTTTTATGGTCCTAAACGGGTGATTTAACTAAATATTTTAATAATTTAAATCAGATGAGGATTTTACTTGAATAAAATTATCATATTAGTCTTAACAGTAGCTCTTGTTATTACATTTCTAAGCTGTGGCGAAAAGGATAAAAAAAATTCTGAAGGTAAGGTAGACATTGTCTTTTGGCATAGTTTTGTTTCCTCTACAATCCCAGCACTAAATGAACTTATTGATAAGTTCGAAAAAGAACACCCTAATATCAATATCGATGCGCAGTATATCCCAAGTGGTGATGCTCTTATTCAAAAGTTGGTCACAGCAATCAGAAGTAAAACCGCCCCGGATATTTCATGGTTACATTCTGACTTTTTGGAGGATCTCGTCGAGGCTGACGCAATTTATAAGATGGATGAATTCATTAATGGTGAAAACGGAATTACTAAAGAAGATTTAGCCGATATTTATCCAGCACTAATTCAGTTTTCCTCTTGGCGAGGTACTCTTTATAGCTTACCGATGGAAGCAACAAACTTGGCTCTTCTTTATAATAAAGAAATGTTTCGAAAAGCCGGATTAGATCCGAACAAACCACCAGCAACTTGGGATGAGCTTTATGAATATGCAAAAAAAATGACTCTTGATAAAGATGGTGACGGTAAAGACGATCAGACTGGAATGTTTATTCCAATATATCCAGCTGCTGGGCCTCTGGGTTCCTGGATGGTATGGCAGTGGGAACCTTTTCTCTGGCAAGCCGGCGGTGATGTGATTAATGATGAACAAACAAAAGTTCTTTTTGATAGTGATGGTGGTGTGAAAGCTTTAGAATTATGGCAGAAAATTTTTCGTGATCTTAATCTTAGAAATTTCACATCTGATTTTGATGTCGCTTTTGCCTCAAAGCGACTTGCTATGTCAATGGATGGACCTTGGAATTTACCCCGCTATAAAGATCTCCTTAAAAATATTGATTGGGCATTTGCTCCTTTGCCAACTGGACCGAGTAAACAAGCCACAGTTGTCGGCGGGGAATATCTTGCCATTTTTAAGCAAAGCAAGCATCCTGATGAAGCTTGGGAATTTTTAAAGTGGATTATCCAACCTGAAACACAGGCTTTTTGGGCGATGAAATCCGGGTATTTACCCATACGACACGCAGTATTAAAAGTCCCTGAATTTCAAAAATATTTGGAAGAAAATCCAAACTTCAATGTATTCGTACAACAGATGGAAGTGGGGCACGTTCAAAAACCTATTGATTATGGTGGATTGGAAATAACTAGATATATAGCTCAAGCAATTGAGAATGCAACCATCGGAAATCAGGATGTTAGAAAATCATTAAAGGAAGCCGCAGATAAATCAAATAAACTTTTACAGTCTGTAAAGAAAAAGTAGATGTTTCGATCAAGTAAAAATATTGCAGTTAAGCAGAAATACAAGAAAGGTGATTTTCTAAGTGCACTGCTTTTCTTATCCCCTACACTTGTCATATTCACTGCATTTATTTTATTTCCTGTCTTCTTTTCTTTCTATTTAAGTTTTCATTCTTGGAATATGTTCAGTGGAGATACCACTTTTGTTGGATTAGAAAATTATTCTCGAATGATTCAAGATGCTGAATTCTGGCAGGTATTAGGAAACACAGCGGTCTATACATTTGGTACAATACCAATTAATATGGCTCTTTCATTATGGGTTGCCTATTTACTAAATAAAAAATTAAAAGGGAAAAAATTTTTAAGGACTGCATTTTTTGCTCCTGTAATCATTTCACCAGTTGCTGCTGCCGTTATTTGGCGATGGATGTACGATCCTAATTTTGGATTAGTAAATTATCTAATAAGTTTTTTAGGGATAGGATCAATTAATTGGCTTAATGAACCCACTGCAGCAATGTTTGCATTAATAATTATGGGTGTCTGGAAAACTTTCGGAATAAATATGATTTTATTTTCTGCTGGATTACAAGGTATTCCCGATAATTATTATGAAGCCGCAGAGCTTGATGGTGCTGGTAAATGGGCAAAATTTTATCACATTACTATTCCGATGTTAGCCCCAACTACATTCTTTATTATGATAATGTCGATGATCTCATCATTCCAGGTTTTTGATATTGTATACGTTCTTACTTCAGGTGGTCCGATGGGCTCTACAAAAGTATTAGTTTTTTATGTTTATGAATATGCTTTCAAATTCTTCGAGATGGGATATGCTTCAGCAATCTCATATTTCCTTTTTGCTGTCTTATTATGCTTCAAGTCAAGTATATGAAATCAAAAGTGTATGGAACTCCATGATGAAAGAAAAAACTTCATACATAAAGATTTTTAAAATCATTAAGTCTTCACTTCTACATATCGTAGTCTACTTAATGGCCTTAGCCGTTTTAGCTCCATTCATTTGGATGATACTGACTTCGTTTAAAGATATGAGTGAAATATATGTATATCCGCCAAAGTGGTTTCCATCAAGATTTAAATTCGAAAACTATATAAACGCATTTAGTGCAGCACCATTTGGGCAATATTATTTCAACAGTATTTTT
>JAFNAQ010000079.1 GCA_017860275.1 Bacteroidota bacterium | reverse complement strand
GAACCTTATCCAATATTAAAGCAGAATCATAACCGGTTGTTTTTGATTTAGCTTCCTCCCACGTCTTGAAATTACCATGCCACCCGCTCTTAATAAGCGAGGAATTTTTTATAGCTGAGACCAAAATAGGGGGCGTAAATGCTTTAACAATCTTTATTGCCGTATTCATTATAATTATCTTTTTCGTAATAGATTGATAAAATAGTTGATGCCCTTAATAAATTTGGGCTTATTTGTTTTATTAAAATAATCCTCAAATAAAATAGTGGCATTTTCGTTTTGAACTAATGGAATTTTCTTTAATTCATAATAGTTATCGCACAAAAAATGCAGATATGTGCCAGCGAACAGCCCAGGAATCATTATTCCCGGCAATCTGATTTTTGAGCATACGCACATAATTCATCGAGTTGTTATAATTAATCTCTTTTTCGGCCTTTTTCTGCTTTATTTCGTCTAGTAATTTTGCTCCATTTGGCTCAAAAACAGACCAGGCCCTGGCCCATGTAGCCCATCCCCAGCAATCTGCACCTTTGACGAAAAAAGTTTCCGGTAAACCTTCAATTGGATATACATAACCATGAATAGATGCAACATTTTCATCATTTTTATACAAATCCAGGGCATCATTCATGAATTTTAAAAACTTAGGATGAGTTATAATATCATCCTCAAGTACAATTATTTTCCCGTGAATATTAATAACATCCGAAACTCCGGAAATAATATTCTGAGCCAAGCCTAAGTTAGTTTCTCTTAAAATGATATTAACACTTTTAAAACCCGTTATTGTTGCAATGTACGACCTAACTTCGTTTACAGAGTTTGATGCATTATCGTTTCTTGAGCCATCGCTAAAAATATACAAATCGCTTTCACTTGCTAATATGTTCTTTTTAAGAGACTCAATTGTTTGTGTGGTATGCCATGGACGGTTGTAAACAAACAAGCAGATAGGTGCGAGTACTTTCATATAAAATATTTAGTATTAAGAATCTTGTTTTCCATTTATGTAGCTGTAGTTTTATAGTTAACAATAAATGTATGGATTTCTGATTAAAGCAGTAACGTTTATACCACTTCTTTTCATCTGATTTATTTCTATATCAGTTAATGATTTTTTAAAAACAACACAACTTACACCACCTGGGGCGAGCAATCGGAGAAAGCAAAGAGAATTTTGAATTCCTATTCCAATTTTAAATATAATTGTTTCCAATCGTGTTCTAACGGCGGATTTAAATAGTCTTGGATGATAAAAATCATTGTGAAAAGCAGTTGCCATTGCAGGCAGATTCATTGCTCTTGCCATATGATAAAGCTGCTTTGGATCCAATCGGAAAATATAGTTTCCACTAGGTTCATATTCCGAAAAAACAGAACGGCTAGTAATTTTTTTGAAAATAGTTTTCATGAACTTCAAAGGAGAAAAGCCGGCGAGATTTGGTTCAATTAAAACTACACCAATTCTGGAAACTCTAAGCATTTCATAAAAGCCAATGGCGGGGCGGGGGAAGTGATGGTATGATTCTTTACAAAGGACAAAATCAAAGGAATTATCATTAAAAGAAAGGTTTTCTGCGTTCTCAGCTGAATATGTATCAATCCACCCATTTTGTTGGGCTGTCTTAAAAGACAAATCGGTAATACTGCTTGTATGAATGTGTTTTGCCCCGGCATACTTTAAATAGATAGAGTCCGAACCACACCTGCCATCTCCAATTGTCAGCCACGATGCTTCTGGAAAAATAGGTATTAGTTTTGTTGTAAGAGCATCAAGCATCCTTTGGTGTCGCAATCTGTCGATAGATTCCGGTTGTGATATAATGCTGGGAGTTATGGCTGCCATTTGCAGTTCCTCGACCTCATGCATTTTATAGCTGCTTTCATGATTAAAGTTTGGATAATTGTTCATTGTCTTAATATTAAATTTATACCTCATTAGTTAACATAGAAGCTGTTGTTCTTCGTCTAATAAAATTGGTGACAAATAAATTAATTGAATGATAATTGCTCATTCAATTAATTAGGAATATGAACTAAACCAATTATTACCATATACTTAGAGCTAATTATGCATATCGTGCAATTTAAAAAGCATATTATCAATTGGATTGCACTGTTAAAAGAGAATGACGATAATTATTGTAAATTGATGTATTATTGATGCAAATTTGTTATGTTATAATGATTATATTTCTATAATACGTTATCAAATAAATTGGTTATTCTATTTTTGAAAATATCTATATTATATTCATTATTAAAAGCCCTATGGCATTCTTTCTGACATGATGAATAAAAGGATTTTTCATTTATAAATCGTTCAAAAGTTTGTGAAATGATAGATTTATCCATTGAATCACAACTAACTCCAACTTGGTATTTACTTAAAAATGTATTGAATGAAGAATAGGATGGTCCATGAAAGAAAACGGGTAAATTGTTAGAAATATAGAATCCCGCTTTAGCAGGGAAAGCATATTTCATAGAATGCATAAATTGGGGCTCAGATTTATATGGTAAATATGAAACATGACATTTTTCCATATATTCAATAAGTTTATCTTCACTAGTCCAGCCTAAATTCACAACCTTAATTTTTTTTGACTTGAAGTTTATTTGCCGATGTGAAGCAATATATATATTAATTTCTAATTCAGGATTATTTAAAGACAACAATGGCAATGAATTCAAAAATGAATTCATCTCATTATTTGCATATATATTACCTGAAAAAAAAATATTAAGAACATTATCTATATATTTTAATGGTACTTTAGAAAAACTAGAATATGAAGGTCTTAGAATCGCAGAATCTATGTTGAATTCAGATTTAAAATAGGTTTGCATTGATTCTCCAGCGACTGCTAATCGGCTAATCTTCGGTAAAAGGTTATAATATTCCTTTTCTTTCATTTTATAGATTGCTTTGTGATCGTCAATTTCTCTTTCTACAGTATCTTCTACCATTCCAATTATTGGCAATTTGGTCGCCTTAATCACATCATTCAAAAGCAATAGTACTTCCCCTCGAAGCGGAGCCAAAATGACTTCACAGTTTTGTTCTTGTGCGAACTTTATTATTCTTTTTTTAAACAGTCTCTTTGTTAAATTAAGATAAATTGGTTCAATTAATGGCAATCTCTTAAGTACTTTAAAAAAAATATTCTCATTCGAAAATCTTAGAGCAAACTGCTTAATTGGTATGCTTAAATATTCTTGATTAAAATCGTTAAATTTAAGTTTATCAGAGACCGATACAATAGAAAAATTTTCTATCCCGTAGTTTCTGATTATGCTGTCGTAAAGCATTCCTCCGGCAGTTTTATTATGAGGGATATTGTTACATATAAAAAGAACTTTTTTCATATATTAATATTAGCTGTTTTATCATGTTTTCTAGTAATACTGTATTTCCCAAGGAAAAACCCACAACACAAAAAAACAAATTGATCGAAACTTGAAAATAGAAAAGTAGAATTCATGATATTGGAGATGAATAATGATATTATTGCAGATGCAAAAAGCAAAGCCATTTTCTTTTCGTCAGGGTCTGCAATTTTGTAATATTTTATTGCGTCTGTTGAGAATTTGATTAATATCATAATTAAAGAAATACCCCAAAT
>JAFNAQ010000078.1 GCA_017860275.1 Bacteroidota bacterium | reverse complement strand
TGTTTTTTAAAGATTAACAATGAGTCATAAAGATATATTTTTAAAATAACAATATCACTTCTTTTTTTGATTTTATGACTTGCATTTTTGATATAAAGAGATTTGTGTTCAACGGTTTATAATAAGGTGGTTTTGATCAAATCGTGCTATAATTTTCATTTTCTTTCAAAGCTGGTTGCTTGTATTTATCGTCAATAATATCATCATACAAATTTAAATTTCCCGCAAAGTCTTGCTGTTAAGCGGTGAGATATTAAAGTTTTGATTTTAAACATTATACAAGTATTCGTTTTTTTTGGAAGGTCAAGCGGTTTGTGCTGAATAGATTAAAAAATAATTTTAATATTCATTGTTAATGTAAAGAATCCGTTCTATCTTTGAATTTTAAAATATAAAAACAAAAATAGATTCATCAATAAACCTAGTTAACTAATTAGATAAGCCCAGAAGTACAAAAAACTACAAATTTTATAAGTATCTGAAATATTGAAATTTAAAATGATATTTGGATATGTATATTACAAAAAAAACATTAACTGTACTAGATGCTATCGGTTGCATGAATTGTAACAGTCAAGTTCACCTACTGGAATTATATTTTAAGTTATAATACTATAGTCTTCATTCTATAAATAAACGAAAAATGGTTAAAATTCCTATGAATAATAAATTTGAGTTACACTACTACTTTGGTAAAGAAGACAAGACACATTCCATGGACGCATTTATACGTAACAAATGCGAGCATGAACTTTTGCAAATTATCAGTGAAATCACGAGAGAATTAGACGTAAATGTAAAGATAGAAACTGAAGCTTATGAAGAAGGTGGACTAACAGAACTATGGACATTCTTAGGAACAGACAACGAACAACTTAATTTAATATTAATAATCCTAACATTAGCTTTATCAAGAATTCCTTTAAGAAAATCTAAACTTGAAAAAGAAGATTTAGAATTGAGCATTCAAGAGAGAAAACTAAATATAGAAATTCTAAAAAATGAACTTCAAAAGAAAGGAATATCCGAAAACAAAATCAATTTTGAAAAGTTGGTTTTAGTCTTAAATAGCAATTACAAAATAATCAAGCATAAATCAAACTTTTACAAACATTTATACAAATATCCAAAAGTAAAGAAACTATCCACAACAAAACTTAATGAAAGAAAAGAGAAAATAGATGAGCCCACTTTTGTTGAACGCAAAGACTTCGAAAAATTCATTTTAGAAAGTGATAATATTGCTTCGCTATCTGACGAGAATGCAACAATTGAAATTATTTCACCAGTACTTAAAAAAGGGAAATATAAATGGAAGGGAATTTACGGCAAACTTGGTCATGTGATTGAGTTTACAATGAAAGATAAAGAGTTTAAAGATAAAGTAGTAAAAGAAGGAATTCCCTTTAAAAATGGGACTTTTATTGAATGTATTTTAGAAATAGAAAGGAAAATAGATGATCTCGGGAATATGTTCAATTCAAATTTCTCAGTCATTACAGTATTAAAGCAACACGATGAAGGTATTTCAATAGAAACACCTCAAGGGAAAAAATATAGAGAGAAGAAAACAGCAGATAAAAATCAGCTCGAACTATTTTGACAGCACTAATGCTCATCAGCTGATACACATCTATGAGAAATTGGCAGCTAGCGTGCTTTTAGTAGATTTTGTTGCCGCATCAACCATACCACAACAGCAAGCTTAGCAGCAATTCGGCATAATCCATAGCCCCCATCATTAGCATTCAATATAAAAAAGAGATTAAAATGAATCAAATTTACAAGAAATTACTCAAAAATAAAATAGATCAATTTATTACAGATTTCAAGTCATCAAAGGAATTATTTGAAAGTTTAGATAATCAAAACAAGCTTTTTCATCCTGGAGAATTTGGATTATTTAGAGAGAATATTTGTGATGAATTGATTAAATTCACAATTCCAAATAAATATAATACTGGAACTGGCTTCTTAATTAACTCTTTTGATGAAATCTCAACTCAATGCGACATTGTTATTTATGATCTAAGCAACACACCTCTAATTCAAGATAGCTCTAACAACAGATTTTTTCCAGTTGAATCAGTTCTTGGAATAGGAGAAATCAAATCAAAACTAACAATCAAGAAACTATGTGAAGCATTAGTAAAGCTTTCTAAAAATAAAGCAATAAAGAAAATAAATCAAAATAATGTTTTTTGTGTAAATAAACCTAACAATAATACATTTAATCCAAAAGTTAATTGTTATGATACTATTTTCTCTTTTTTAATTTGTGATGAAATAGAAAATTTTAATTATGCAAGAATAAATCAAGAAATGAATACATTTTACAAAAAAAACAATATTGATTATGAATTTCGTCACAATTTTATTTTAAGCATTAGCGATGGTGTATCGATGTATAAAAATCAATTTAATGATATAGATCCAAAAATTTCACAAAACACACCAATGTATTTTCCTAAATATATGGACTATGAATTTGAGAATCTTCATATTAATAATGGAAATGTTGAAAATCTGACTTATTTTTTAACCTCTCTATCAAATTTCCTTGCAAACGTGAATATATATTACCCTGAACCAAATGCCTACAATTGAAAATAAATCCGAGCACAGAATATAAAAAATATTATGATTTTTAATAGAAAGAATGAATTCTCTTGGCTTATGTTTTGTTCTTCTGCATATTAATTAAAAACATAGTGACTACTCAAACTTATATCAACAAGGACTTTATTACTATTTTTCTTCTTTCTTTTCTGTTATGATGTAGTATCCTCCGGTTTTAGCTGCTCCTCTAAACTCAATCAATTCCCTTTTCTTTAAAGAGCTTATATAACGTGCTACTGATGGTATGCTTTTTTTAATATGCTCTGATATTTCATTTGCATTTAATCCTGGCGTTATTTTTAAGAGAGATATAATTGATATTTCATTATCATTTAATGGTTTATTTACAAGCTCATTTACTCTATCATTTACTCTATCATTTACAGGTCCATTTTTTCTTAAAACCCCATTAATAGGGATATTTACAGGCTCATTTACTCCCTCATTTACTATCTCATCTTTTTCATATTTAAGTGTAACCTTAAAAACATCGCCTTCTTCAATAAGTGGCAGTGCACCATTCACATAAATAGGACAATACTTATACATCTTCCTTACTCCAGAGCCCAATTCTTCTACCCAACCTATCTGTTTAAAGAAATTAGCAATAGTCGTCCCATCATATATGGGCGATTCCAGTTCTCCATCACTACTTCCGTTTTATAAATAGTCATTGTTGCGGGATAAGCGTTTGAGAACTCTCTATGTACCAAAAGATTTGCCACCGCTTCACGAAATATCAGTTCCCGAATGCTCATTCTTTGATATCCTTCCAGATAAAATCTATCTGGCAAATGTTTGCGAATAAAAGCCAAAAGGCGAGAATAAGACCTCATTAGATTACAACGAATATCATCTCTATCGTCGTATCTCTCCACATCTTCCTTTCTGCAAAGAGCATCCGTTTTAAAGTGAGGAAGCACGCTTGCAATTGTATTCTCCTTTCCAAAAACCAAAGCCGCCGCAAGTGTATAGCCTTCCTTTCCAGTATAAGAATCTCTTAATCTCATTCGTGCCGAAATCAGAATCTCTTCATTTGTCATATTAATCCACGGATGATCGGCTCTTGTGAGTCGCACTAAGTTGCGAACGGTATCAAAGAGTTCCGTTTCAAAGTCCTCCATTCGTAGATAAGGGAATACTTTATTCTCCGTATACCCATCTTGTTTGCGCAGAAACAGATTTGTTATTAAGTGCTGATTTGCCAATTTAAAATCGCCATCCTCTTTCCTATCA
>JAFNAQ010000077.1 GCA_017860275.1 Bacteroidota bacterium | reverse complement strand
TTTAAGATATCCTTTTCAAATTCGATTGGATGAATAAAATCAACTATATAATTCCTTTCATACAAGGCACGGTGATAGCCCAGTAATGAATCAGTGGCTGTTTTTTCATTTCCAGTAGAAGCCCACGCAAAAATTTGATTTTCCGGATTGTATAGGATTGCTACTTCAGCTTTTTTTGGTTTAGCATCAAGAATAAATTCTGCATTCTTTTGCAGTACTAATCCGGATTCTGAAAATGCTTTTAACCAAGTAGTTTCTTCACCATCAAGAAAAGATAATCCCCAAGTCGGTGTTTCGCGTCCAAGAATTTCTGGGCGGTACTGCCAGAAAATAAATCCTTTTTGATCTCCGGCAACACCTGAGAATATAAACTTCTTTACATCATCGGCATCGATTGCTTTGGGAAGATCTAATGTATAACCAGGTAGCATAAGCATTTCAGCGGAAATTACAGGTTTGTCTTTTGCACATGATCGAAGAATATCAATCATAGCCATATCATCCATTTGCGTAAATCCGTGAAGGTCACCGAATCTTCCTACATTCCATGGATCGCTTGCTGTAGATGTAACGGGAAATCCCTGAATGAAAACGTGATGACACATCAAAGGATGCTTACCTTTATCTTCGGTGCGTGCTACTTCAAATCTTCTTTTTACATTCTCACCGATTGTATAAACAAAGAACATTCGCCAATCGATAACATCGTTAAAAGTGTTGCGTGTTTTGGGTAACTCAACATCATCAAATGATATATAATTTCTGTTCCAGCTGATATTTAATTTTGCTATCGATTTATATTTCTCTTCAAGCCAATGTTTAAATTTCTTTTCACAGTTTGGACAATAACAGAGCATATCGCCAATTTTTGATGCATCATCTGAATATGCACGCATCTCTGCCATACTGCTGGTCAGTTCTGGTTCACTTCCAACATTCCATATTTCTAAAGCAGGATGATCCTTATAGCGATTAATAGTCTCTTGTAAAAAAGCAAAGAAATATTCTGCAATACCATCATGATTAAAGCAGTAACCTAATCCACCAATCTGTCTGTGCGGTTGAGTTTGAGGACCAACTTTCATCCCGCTCAATGTTATCATTGAAGCATCATTAAATTTTTTGTATATCCAGGAAGGAGCAACATCAAAAATGGTATTAAGCATAACTTTAAGATTATACTTTTCAGAAAGCCTCATAAGTTCATCGATATCATCCCAATAGTAAACTCCCTCTTCGGGATTGTTCCACCTCCATTGAACCCAGAATTTAACTGTGTTAAAACCAAGTTCAGACATCTTACTGAGATCCTTTTCCCAATCTTCTCTGAGTGGAGACGGAGCGCGATAGTATTGTGACCCAAATGGTATGTATGTTTCTTTAATTAAGTTTCGCATATTATTTCTATTGGAGTTATACTACAAATTGTGAAAGATGTTTTAGACCAAGTTGTAACCCTGTTTTTATTTTCTCTTCACTTCCTTCCCAAATAGGATCTTCATGTTCAATTGAGAGTACACTATTATATCCGTTTTCCTGAAGTGTTGATATAAATTTTGACCAATCAATTTCGCCTAATCCCGGCATCCGGTATCTCCACCATCCTGACTTCCACGGTATTGGATCAATCTGCCTTCCAAAAATTCCATATTGATACTCACCCTCTGCGAGAATTTCAGTGTCTTTCGCATGAGCATGAAATATTTTTGATGAATAATCCTTAGCAGCTTGGATATAATCAATTCCAAGCCAATAAAGATGAGATGGATCCAGGTTTAATCCGAAATTTTCGTGAGGCAATTCATTAAACAGAGCATCCCATAGTTCTGGTGAGTAGGCATAATTTCCGGGAAGACCGAATTTCATCCAATTTTCCATCGGGCAGTTCTCTATCATGATGCTAACATTTTTATCGGCAGCATATTTCAGAATATCATTAAAAACTTTTTTTATCTCTTTTATGTTTTCGTTAGGAGAGAGATCAGGTATACTCCCAACAAATGTACCGACTAATTTCACATCCAGTAATGATGCTGTGTCAATTACTTTCTTCAAATGATTAAGATAATATTTTCGGTTTGTCAGATCAGGATGAAGATTGTTGTCGTAATATGCCATAGCAGATATTTCCATATTGTTCTGGGCAAATAGACTCTTAACCTTTTTTGCTTCATCGACTGTAAAATTGGCGGCGTCGATTTGCCGGGCTTGATAGTCGCGATCAGATTCAAAAGGCCAGGCCGCAAGTTCAAGAGTTTTAAATCCTTGCTTAGAAGCCCATAACACCAAGTCTTCTAATTCAAGATTTGGTAAACAAGCAGTAAGAAATCCTATTTTCATATTAACTCCGAATTATAAAAAGGAAGCAATAAATATATACAGGAAGTATAAAAGGAGAGCTTTTCTGATATCCTGCCACTTAACACATATTATTGCTTCCGATTATTAAATATTAATCCATTTTTTTTGATTATTACTTTTTAAAATTGCCTCAACTATTACATTTTCAATATGCCCATCCAGAAAAGTTGGAAAATCAGGTTTATCACTTTTGGGATTTTTTCCTTCCCTTATAAAATTATAAACTGATGCAAACAGATTTTTAGGACCATCCGGATAACCCTCCGGGTGTCCACCGGGATATGCTGCATATTTTCTTGCTTCTTTATTAAGCAATGAAGGATCCTTTATTAATATTTCATTTGGTTTCTCTCTGTACCCAATCCATAATTCATTTGGATTTTCCTGATTCCAGGCAAACGATTTTTTGCTGCCATCCACTTCTAACCAGAAGTGATTCTTTCTTCCTGCACTAACCTGAGATACTGTAAAAACACCTCTTGTCCCATTTTCAAAATGAATTAAAACAGTACCTGCATCTTCTGTTTTTATCTGAACGTCTGTTCCTATTGAAGAATTTTTTTCTTTTCCCTTAAAAGTTTCAACGGATTCTGATGGTTTTAATCTTGTTTTATGAATTGTTACAAGATCAGCAAATACACTTTTTATCTTTGATCCTGATAGAAACTGAACCATATCGCACCAGTGGGATCCAATATCAGCAATTGCTCTTGAATCGCCTCCTAATTCACTTTCCAATCTCCAATTATAATCTGTTTTATAATAGAGCCAGTCCTGTAAATAATTTCCGTGAATCAAATAGATATCTCCAACATCATTGTTTGCTATCATTGATTTAGCATGCTGGATTATTGGATAAAATCTATAATTAAAATTAATTGCATTTACTACATTATGTTTTTTTAAAAGTTTTATTAGTTCAGTGGATTGAACAGAATTAATTGTTAAAGGTTTTTCTGAAATTATATGCTTGTTTTTTAATATTGCTGCTTTGTTTATTTCGAAGTGAAGATGATTTGGGGTGCAATTATGAATTACTTCGACATCCGG
>JAFNAQ010000039.1 GCA_017860275.1 Bacteroidota bacterium | reverse complement strand
TTTTATTGCTCAATCAAGGACTTCTTATCTATATACAAAAGATAAGAATAGATATATTGTTGATTATTCGCTTGACCTTATTTCAAAACAATTAGATCCAAGACATTTTTATCGATTATCACGGGAATGCTACGCACGATTTGATTCAATAAAAGATATTTCGAAGTATATAAAAGGTCGAATTAAAATTACTCTCGAGCCCGAATATGAATCTGATATTATAATAAGTCAAGAGAGAGCTTCTGAATTTCTTCGATGGATTGATGGGGAGTAGTTGTTTCAACCCTCAATTATCCTTATTCATCTTAATATTATCCAATTTTATCCCATTTAACTATAAAAAGGGATGCCTCAATCTTATCTTTGCAAAAAAGAATTATGTTGTTAGCATTTTCGAGTAAAGTAAAGAAATTAGTATTATTGTATTTTAGTGCAATAACCTTTTCTTTTTTAATTAATTTCTGTATAGACATCCTTGTTTTTGGTTATGTTTTCTTTTCAGAATTTGAATATTATTTTTCAATAAATATACCCATTCAAATTATTTTCACTTTTATTTATTTATTTGTGGTTGACTACTTCAACAATAGCTATTGGAATAATAAATTAATAATTCGACTTTTTTTGGAATTATTCTGTATCGTAATTCTTGTAACAATAGCTATTTTTATATTTATTATATTCATTAATAAATGCTATACCTTTACTGATTTTTTCGAAAATGTGAAATTTGCATTTTCAAATAAAGACGCCTACACAAGTTATATTGAAAGCTTGATTGTAGTATTGTTCCTTGAAATCGGTTATCAGTTACTAAAATCTAGAGATAACGAAATTGAAATATCACAGATAAAATACGAGAATGAAAGATATAAGTATAATCAACTAAAAAACCAGGTCAATCCACATTTTCTCTTTAATAGTCTAAATATTTTGTCAGGTATGGTATATACAAGAGAAGCAAAAGAAAGCGCTGACTATATTGGGAAACTATCTGATGTTTATCGTTATGTACTTACAAATGGAGAGAAATATCAAATAAGTGTAAGAGAAGAATTAGAATTTATTCGTAAGTATGGAGAAATTATGAAAACTAGATTTTTAGATGGTTTAAGTATAGAAATAAATTTTAAAAGAGAACACTTGGATAGAAATATACTTCCAATGTCGTTACAAATTTTAGTTGAGAATGTTGTAAAACATAATATTGCATCAGAATCCAATCCATTGAAAATTGAAATTTATTCTGATGGAGATTATATAACAGTATCAAATAATATAAATATTAGGAAAAGTTCAAAGCACTCTACAGGGATTGGTTTAAAAAATCTTAGTGAGAGATATAAAATATCGACAAAAAAAGATATTGAAATAATACAAGATATTAATATTTACAAAGTAAAAATACCAATAATATGAGAGTAGTAATAATCGAGGATGAAAAAATTTCCCAAGATTTTTTGGTTTACTTACTGAAGAAAAAATATCCAGATATAGATATACTAAAGGTAATAGATTCAGTAAAAGATAGTATTGAGTTTTTTATGGATAATGATGCAGATCTAATTTTTATGGATATTCATCTAAAGGATGGAGATTGCTTTCAGATATTCGAGAAGATAAATTTAAATCTCCCAATAATCTTTACTACAGCCTATGACGAATATACATTAAAGGCTTTTGATGTTAATGGTATTGCATATATACTCAAGCCTCTATCCGAAGAAAGTATTACCAATGCTATAAGTAAATATAAAAAAATAACAAGTCAATCTTTAGATAAAGAAAAAATAAATTATTTTCTTTCATCAATTAGGGATGAAAAAAAATATAAAAAAAGATTATTAGTAAGATTAGGAGATAAAATAATTGTAATAGAAGAATCTAATATTGCATATTTTATCTCAAAATCAAGGATTACTTATGTATATACAAAGGAAAATGATGTCTATATAATAGATTATTCATTAGACTCATTATCAGTTCAATTAGACCCCAATAATTTTTTTAGAATTTCTAGAGAATGTATAGCCCGTTTCGATTCAATTGCCGATATTTCTAAGTTCACAAAGGGGAGATTAAAGGTAACTCTAGCCCCAGAATTGCAATCAGAAATAATAATTAGTCAAGAACGAACTTCCTATTTCTATAAATGGATTATTGGCGAAAATCATTAGATATTAGGTAATATCAAAAAACATTCTGAGCTATTCTATAAATATTATCCGCTTTACCCATTGTATAGAAATGAATACTAGGGACATTAGCCTTTTTTAGTTCATTAGCCTGCATTATTGCCCAATCTATACCAATTTCCCTAATTGAAATATTGTCTTTTGCATTAGCAACCTCTTTAGCTAATTCTTCAGGTATATCCATAAAGGATTGAATCAACCCTTTTCTTCCATCACAAACAATTGCAATTATATCGAAACCTTTGTCTTTAAGTTTGTTTGCCGTAAGTATAATCTTCCCATATTTATTGACAAATCCTTTTCCACAGTGAATGCACTTTTTTTATTCATAACCTTTCATTTGATGCAAAGATAGTAACCACAAGGCGAGACTAAGGGTAAAAACATAAAAATGTCCATTAAGCCCCGAATTCCTTAATAATAAAATAAGAAAATATTAATAGTGTTTGAACAATATTTATCTAAAATTGTATATATAGTATAGATTATTAGTTAAACTATTATTTAATTTATACGGGCAGTTTAGAGTTAAAAGTTAAATAGATGCAAACAATATTGAAAAAAATGATAAAAGGGGGAATTTTTTACTATTTTTGCAGAACTATTGCGCATAATAGAGTTTATGCGAAGAAAGCGTTTTAGAATGCGTATTAAATCTTCCTAAATCAAATCTCGTAAATTTGAACCAAATTGAAGATTAATATTATCACTTTTGTCAATGTTTGTTATCTGCCCGAAACTTTAGTAGGAGGTAGCTTATGTAGATATTTGGCGGAGGTTATATTATTTATCTATTTTGGAGGCATACGAGAGCCAGATTTAGAGATAGCATAATATATCTCCGCATTTGTTTATAAGATATTTAATTATAGTATTCGATTGATAGGACGTAGCTGTTAATCTAGTTATTGTATTAATTAAAACAAGAGATATTATGGAAAAAATCAAAAAAGAAATAGATAAAATAAGAAACAGACTAGTTGATTCCACATTAATTGGTTTACTTGTGTATGCGGTGGTGAATCTAGGTCTTTCTCTTGTAAGAACCCCAGTGTATAAATATGAATGGTTAAGCTATGTTTATGTAGTTATTCTTTTTATAGTTACGATAACCTTTTTGCAAAGAAAAAGAATTCCAGTAATTATTAAAGCAAATATAGTCTGTATCATATTTATAGTAATGGGCTTTTTAGGAATTTATGTCTATAGCCTCTCAGGAAGAATATATTTTGGAATAATAAGCACTGTTATTGCAACATTAATTTATGGAAGAAGATTTGGTATTTTCTATGGTTCATTATATATAATTGGAAACTCAATATTTAGTTTTTTAATTTATAAGGGTATTATAGTTCAAGATGTAGATTTTCAGTTATTTAATACCTCTGCAATGCCTTTGATAAATGCAGTAATTACTACTTCATTTATTATATTCATCGTTATTCTATCAATAGGAGTATTCTATAACCATTTTATTGAATTGATAAAAAATTTGAATGAAAAGGTAAGAGAGGCAGATGAATTGGCTAAAAGATATGAGGAAAGTGAGAAAAAGTTTAGAACAATCTTCGATATAACCCAAGTTGGGATAGTGATTTCGGACAAAGAGGGGAAGGTTGTAGATTGTAATAAATCTGCTCAAAGACTCTTAAATGTCAAAATTCAAGATAACTTGAATACAAAAGAATTTGCTTACCTATTATCGCTGCAAGATGATAGATGTGTAAATGGAGAAGAATTGAGCTTTGTGGATGAAAATAAGAATATTACTTGGTTTTCGACAAATGTAATTCCTTTAGATTATGAGGGAGATTTGGTAGTATCAACATTTACAGATATTACAGAATTAAAGAAAGAGAAAGAGGAAATAGAATTAGCAAATTCGGATAAAGATAGATTTATAAAGATTCTAGCCCATGATTTAAAAAATCCTTTTAATTCTCTAATAGGTTTCTCTAATTTACTAATAGAGAATTTAGATGATTTCGATAAAGAGAAAATAAGAGAATATGTTGAGATAATTAACGATACATCTAATTCTACATATTTTATGCTCCAAGAAATACTAGTATGGTTAAAAGTAAATTCAGGACAATTTAAATATGAACCTACAAACATAGTATTTAATGAGCTCTGCGACAAAACCACTAAATATATAATTCCTTCTGCCATAGCCAAGGATATAAATTTTATATGCAATTGCAAGCATATAAATGTTTTGGGAGATAAGAATATGCTCAAAACCATAATCCGAAATCTCTTAACTAATGCCATAAAGTTCACAAAAAAAGGAGGAGAGGTTTCATTAAATATTGAAACTACCGACAGTGAAGCAATAGTAACCATATCAGATACTGGTATAGGAATTGGAAAGGAAGACCTAAAAAATATTTGGGACACATTACGTTCAAACAGATTGGATGGCACAGAGGGAGAAAAAGGCACAGGACTTGGACTA
The DNA here is from genome assembly GCA_017860275.1 of Bacteroidota bacterium. GTDB lineage: Bacteria > Bacteroidota > Bacteroidia > Bacteroidales > P3 > UBA10566. Next base: position 4,524 of record JAFNAQ010000039.1, on the reverse strand, counting down.
GCAATCTGTAAGGAATTTGTAGAAAAACATGGCGGAAGAATTTGGGTTGAATCAGAAATAGGAAAAGGTTCAGATTTTAAATTCACATTACCGTTATCAAAATAACCTGTAGAGACGCGATTTATCGCGTCTAATATCAACGTGATACGAAGAGAGAGACGCGATACAAAATGAGACGCGATAAATCGCGTCTCTACGGGGTTTACGGTGCTGGTACAACGGGTACATCTATTTGGTAACCCTTAACCTCTAGCGATTTTAGCTCTGTCTTAGACTCTTTGAGTCTTAGCTTAAACCAAACGGAAGGGTTGAAGCGACAGCGAATCTTTGTGATAGTGGCACCTGTCACCTCCTCCAAAGTATCGCAAGCCGTAGCCTTGATTGAAGGCACAAAGGCACCAAGCAATCCAAGCCTTACCGTTAATCCGTTGGTGATATACTTCACCATAACCTGTTCTAAGGTCTTTAGAACATTCATCACATCGCCATCGCCAAGAGAGCTCACAAGAGCAATCTCAGATGCAATCTGATTAAAATCAATAATCCCACCTCTTTGGATTATCGCCAAATACTTCTCACCAGGACTATACCCAGTGTGAATCATACGTTTTACACGTACATAGCCAATAGCCATAACATTCCTTTCTTTTTAAAGAGTTATATGTTGAATATCCAACAATACAAAGATAGTTATATATAAAGCATTGACCAAAAGAGTGATAACTAATGACAATTAATGATAAAATCTTTATTTTTCCCTTTTTATCCGAATAGTATTAGTGCCATAAATATATTTTGGAATAAGAAAAAAACTTCGTAAATTTATATATCATTTGCTTGATATACAATTGATTTGTCTAATAAATAAAATTTTATTTTTATGAAACCAAAGTTTTTTTCAGTTAAAGAGACTACCATGAAGTTGGGTGTTAGTCTCTCTTATTTCTACAAGGCTAAGAAGAATCCTCTCTTCGTTGAAAAGAATCTTGATAAGAGATTCTATAGCTCTAAGGATATTGACCTTATAGTCAATATCATATCTAAAAATTCTAATCTAACTAAGAAACAAAGATGAGTATTCAAGAGATAAAAATTAGTCAGTGGGAAAAGTTCTCCCATAATATTGGTAGTATATCAATTGTGGATTATTTAGAGCAAATTCGCTCTGGAGTGTACCAAAAACATATCGAAGCTCTTAGGGAAATGCTCCATCAAGGTAATAAGGAAGGAGCCGATATTCTCAAAAAAAACCTCCCTGGTGTGACATTCTCGGCACAGTTCTCAGAAAAAAGATTGTTAAAAAATATAGTTTTTTATAACCATATTTTAGTCTTTGATATTGATAAATTGGATAACGAAAATTCGGCAATTTTACTTAGGAATACCCTCTCGAAAGATAAATATGTTTTATCTGCCTTTGTCTCTCCTTCGGGTGTTGGAGTGAAATTCCTAGTAAGGATAAACGAAGATACTCCTCTGACTAGTCATAAGGATGAGTTTTCACGTATTGCTCAGCGCTACGAAGAAAAGTACAATATAATAATAGACCGCTCAGGAGCAGATATTGGAAGACTATGCTTTGCAAGTTATGATCCCGACCTATATTTTAACGCCTATTCAGAGTTTATTCCGATTGTTGATAAGAAGAATATCGAAACAATATATAGGAATGTCCTACGCACTGTCAAAAACGAGGATGGCTCAAGGAATAACTGCCTGTTTCGCTTTGCAAAGAATGCTCTAAGGAACGATTTTAGCAAGGAGGAGATTTTTAGTTTTGCCAAGACAAAGTTTACACTCTCCGATACGGAAATATTCGATTGTATAAAGAATGTTGAAAATGATACTCCGACAAATAAGAAAACTTCCTTTCGAAAGGGCTCAAATATGTTTGAGACTCTAAAGCTTGCCGAAGATTTGATAAATAAACGCTATCGTCTTATATTTAATGAGATATTGGAGAATATTGAATATATAGACCTTCAAGATAAGGATAAGGCTCAGAAGTATAAGATTATGAACTCCAATTACCCTTCCGAAATATCACGTTATCTTCGTCATAATCGTTGCGATTTCTCTACAGCTCAGGTTGTTGACCTATTGAAGAGCGATTTTGTGAAAAAGTTTAATCCCTTTAAGCAGTTTCTCCAAGACCTGCCAGAGTGGAATGAGACAATGGAGGACTATATCTTAGAATTATCAAAAACCCTTGAGGTTAAAGATTCCCAGCGTTGGTATAACGACCTTAAATGTTTTATGATAGGCATTGTGGCATCAATCCTAAAGAAATACCGTAAGAATGAGATAAACCACTCCATGCTCGTTTTTATTGCAAAGGAAGGGATAGGTAAGACAACTTGGTTTAATAATCTTCTGCCCCCAGAGCTTCATGGTTATTTCTATACTGGTCTGCCTCGTTTCGACGACAAGGATACCCTAAAACTCCTTCATGAGACTCTGCTCTGCAATATCGACGAAATAAACACCCTTGGAAATAGGGACTTCAACTACCTAAATGAGCTTATCACCAAGCCTCAGATTAGGATGAGAAAGGTGTTTGGGCATTTTGCAGAGAATTTCCAGCATCATGCCTCTTTCTGTGGCACACTAAACGATGAAATATTCCTACCCTCTAACCGTGGTCAAAGGCGTTATGCTATTCATACCCCAATTTCAATCAATTACCAACATACGGTAGATATGCGTATGGTCTATGCACAAGCTCTATTCCTATATAATAAAGGAGAGCGTTACTGGCTAAACCAAGAGGAGATAGATCAAAGAAAGGATGTCAATACAGAACATGTTGGAGTAAGCCCAGAGGAGGAGCTTTTTATGCAATATGTCGTCAAGCCCTCCAGTGATGAGAAGGATTGGATAATAAATCCCCCAATATGGAAGACCTCTTCGGAGATAGTAGCCTATATATCCAACTTCGCAAAGTTACAAATTAGTTCAGCATCAATCAGAACCGTGGGTATTCTACTTAGGCAGGAGAGCTTTGTCTCAAAAAAGGTCAAGGGAAATAATCTTTGGTTTGTGAATCTAAGGACTGAAAAAGAGATTAAGGAGATAAATATTTACAAGTATAAAACGGATAATGATTCCTCGGGAGATTTGGATGAAAAATAAAAGGGTGGAGTGGGTTTGAGAGGGGTTCCACCCCATTAAATTAGCGGATAATCAATTTGTTATAAAATCAGGGTGGAGTGGGTGGAGTGGATTTCATTGTAGGCATATGAATTTTTGAACATAAATTATTTTCGTTAGAAAAAAAATATTCAATATTCAAAAAATAATCTATCCGCATAGGGATTTGCCTCCACCCCTTCCACCCCCAAAAACGTAAATTAAAGTATGACAGTCTTTTATGTGGGGTGGAACTAGCAAAAAAAACTGCAATTTGCACTCCACCCCAGCCTAAAAAGGGGTGAAAAATGGGGCGAAATTGAACAAATTGAACAGAAAAAAAAGAAGAAATTAAGTAAAAAATCCTTGTTTTTTATGTTCAAAACGATGATTTTTGTTCAAAATACGAAGAAATTGAATAAAAATATAAAGAAATTAAAAAACAAACAATTTGTAAATATAAATAACGTTATGATATATATAAATAAAAAAACTATCAAATGAAATGTGACAAAACAACAACAAAAAAGTCTGCAAAGACACAAAAAGCAGATTCAGACAAAAAGAACAATTCAAAAATCTCTGTTAGGGACAAGTTAATTCTAAACACCAAGGAGATGGCAGAGGAACTGTCTATTCCCTATTCATCCTTCACAAAGATGAAGCAAAAACCCATCTTCCTAGAAATTGGTATGAACAAGAGAAAGTATACCAAAGAAGACATAATGGTAATAACCCATCGCCTAACCCAACCCAAACCACCCAAACCCCAACAACAACAAACGGAATCCGATTTGTAATAATTGTGTAATGGGTAAATTATATTATGGGGCGAAAAATGTTTCGCCCCTACGGGGTTGTTTTCCAAAGAAAAATGACATTTTCCAAAATGGGAACAATTTTTGATGAATTTCATTCCGTAGGGGCGAAACATCTTTCGCCCCATAATAAAATAATGATTATTATAAATGGGACGAAATTATCAATGGGGCGAAAAATGTTTCGCCCCTACATGGGGGGATTCCCAAAAATAAAAACATAAAATTTTTCGCCCCATTATGAACAATAATATATTTGTAATTGTTTGTATGGGAATAATTATTAATAATGGTTTACAATAAATATATACATAATAGACGTAGCATTAGATTGAAGAATTATGACTATTCTCAGTCTGGGATTTATTTTGTTACTATCTGCACAAAAGATAGATTAAATCTTTTTGGAGAGATTATAAATAATCAAATGGTCTTGAATGAGTATGGAATTGTTGTAAATAATATGTGGCTTAATATCCCTAACCATTTTTCAAATATTAAATTGGATATTCATTGTATAATGCCCAATCATATTCATGGGATTATTATTATTGATGATATTACCCCTGTAGGGGCG
>JAFNAQ010000076.1 GCA_017860275.1 Bacteroidota bacterium | reverse complement strand
AACCAATAAATGGTAGCACGGGCTTTTAGCTCAGTTGGTTAGAGCAACAGACTCATAATCTGGAGGTCCTTGGTTCAAGCCCAAGATGGCCCACCTCACTTAAAGAAGCATTTTTCAACATGATTAATGCTTCTTTTTTTGTCTACTAAAAACCGAATATAAGAAACAGAAAGTATTGTAAATGAGTATTTTAAATTGACTTGTTCTTTAAGATAGAACAGACTGCCTTTTTTAGTGGTTCCTCCCGCTCTCATAAATAAACTTCAATTGTGTACACTTTTTGTATACCATCTTTTAAGGAACTAGGCGAGATTTTTAATATTCATTTTAATACCTGTAATTATGGTTCGTCTTTTTTATACTCCCTTAAAGAAAGGTGGTAAAACATCACTCTGTTTGTGTTTTAAAGAAAATAAAACACGCAAATACAAGTCTTTAACTAAATATTTAACTGGAGAATTCTTTAAAAGGAACAGGGATGCCAAGACTAAACAGCTTTTTAAAAAAGTTCTTATTCTGAAACAAACAATCAAGCAATGGATCGGTCAATAAATTTTGTGGGAATGTTAAATGTTTCCTCCATTTATGCATAAATTTTAGTCACTCTGTAAAGAAAGAATTTCATATCATTCATTTCTTGATAAAATGGGCAATTTTGTAGTAGTTCAAACTGTTAGGCTAACAATGAAGCGATCTTTAGTTTAATAAAGAAATATAGCGATGTTTAAGCTGAGAACCCTACCACTTCACAAGAAGAATTATACGACTACTTTGATAGAAAGCCTCCAAATTGTACCTCAATAATTCCTATTTTGATTTTGTTGCTACGCTTATTAATGATGAGAATGAGAAGGTGAAACTCAATGGGGCAAATGTAAATGTTATGAGAAACTAGAGAAATAGTTTTATGAGTTTGAACCTATTTAAAGAAAAGTGCTTTTAATTGTATTTGTGTGCTTCCCTTAAAATGAATTCTGAATAGTTTTTCAAATTAAAAATGAAGGCAAATAAAAGCAAAGCTGACAGGCGTTCTTGTGAAATAAGTGAGAGAATAAAATGTTAAACTTGTAAATATATCCATGAGAATAGTTGCCAATCCATTATTTATATATAATTTTCACGATTTAATTGTAAATTTTATGATATGTCTAAAAAAGTATATTGCGTCGAAACCTAATTAATATAATTTACTTAATGATGATTACATTTGCTTTTTAGTGTTATATAATTAATATTACATATGATAAAAATGAAACCGTTTATAGTTAATTTCGCGGAAAAACAAGGTAAAATGAATAATAGTAATTTTACAGAGTATTCTCACTCATTAAACTTGAATGTGATAAAAGGATCAACAATGCCAGCCATTTGTGGGCAGTTAGCAATTGAAGGGCAGACATCTACTAAAGAAATGATAGAATCTACTGATTGTAGTGAAATTATCACATATAATGCAATAATAGGTGGAACTCAAACTCGACAAAGTCAAGAATCTACAGATATACAAAATATAATTTTTTGATATAGTCTATAAGTTAGATATAAGTGCAATTTATAAAAATTGAGAAATCTGTAATGATACTAATAGTTACATACAAAGAAGATTTTACAACAGATTTTGTAATTAATATACTGAATCAGAAACGTCAACCTTATTTACGTTTAAATACTGAAGATATTCTGTCTGATTATAAAGTTGAAATAGCTAGTAACTCTCAGCTTAATATTAAAATTGATGGTATAGATACATTTCATTCTGTATGGTTTAGAAGAGTTAAGATGCCAGTTCTTGAATCTTCTAACATTGGATATGTTGATTTTATGAATATTGAATTGAAAAAGTACTTTAGTAACCTTTGGCAGACAATTGATCCTTTAAAATGGATGAGCCATCCTAATGCTATTTATCGTTCTGAAAATAAATTACTACAGTTGAAAATAGCTCAAACTATTGGTCTTTCAATCCCACGCACATTAGTTTCTTATAATCACGACGTAATATTAGATTTTTATGATAAGTGTAATGGTGAAATTATTATTAAACCATTATATAATAATAGAATTATTGGAGATGATAATTTATCTATAATTTACACATCAGCTCTAACAAAAAATGATTTGTTAAAGATAGAAGAATCAATGCCTTTTCCTAGCATATATCAAGAATACGTTGATAAAGATATTGAAATTAGAGTTACAGTCGTTGAAAATGAGATATTTTCAGCCTATACAGAATCTCAAAAAAATGAAGAATCTAAGATTGACTGGAGAAGAAGTGATTCTAAATTCTATAGGTATAAATTACCCGATGAAATTGAAAAAAAATGTATTGAGTTAATTAAGCGTCTCGGCTTATCATTTGGTGCTATTGATTTGATTAAAAATAAGAATGGTGAATATACTTTCTTGGAGATAAATCCAAATGGGCAATGGGCATGGATTGAAATTGATACAGGAATGCCCATATCAAAGGCTATTAGTAATTATTTAATAAATTGATATTGGATTATGGATTACAAATACATCAAAGACCTATCAGAATTCCATTTTGAGATATTAAAAGAAAGATATAATAGGGGATATGAAAGAACTAATGTTATTGAATCAAAAATAGCCTCATTGCTATCTCAAAGTAGCATTGTACTTGCTATTATTTCTTTGTTCATACCTTTTTTTGCATCATATGTTACTAAAAGCTTTACTAATAGTACATTATATTTGCATCCTTTTCGCTTATTTATATATACTTTTTTTGTATGTATATGCGTATTTATTTTTATTTCTTGTGTGTATTGCTTTATAAGATCAATATATACAGCTTGCTCTGTATTAGATATCAGAAAATTTAGTTATAGTGATTTTGAACCACAAAGTGTTATAGATAAGAATGATCCAGACACAAAAGAAACAATGTACGAACAAATAATACCACTATATATTAAATTTATAACAAATAATGAAGATATTAATGATAATAAAGGGAGTAAGTTAATACAAGCAACTTGCTATTTTAGATATGGACTATTATTTTTAGTTGTTTTATGCATAAGCTGCATAGTTGCAATAGTTATTAATACATCTCTTTGCTGATATTAAATTAAAAGGCTGCATTGATATTTTGAAACTATGTACAGATTGAAAAAACAAGACTTGGAAAAATGACCAGAACTTATGTTTGTCACCCGCACTTTTAAGCATACTCTCTTCTCTTTTTTGAATTAATATGCTTTTAATTACTATACTTTGTTATCATTATACACAATTTGCATATGCGTTGAGTTGCAAAAGAGATTATTGATAATATTAAATGGATAAAGAGAATCTGTTTTTTTAAACTCATTTCCTTCAAATAATTTGCATATATCACAAAATTTAGAGAACATTGTATCTGTTTACGCACACGATAATAATAAAGGCAATACTTTGCATTCCATATAACCATTGAAATACTAAATTAAAACATGTCGTACGTTCGAATCTTATCT
>JAFNAQ010000038.1 GCA_017860275.1 Bacteroidota bacterium | reverse complement strand
TTTTTCTACTATGTTTTTTAATCTATTATTCTCTTCTCTGATAATTCTGTAATAATTAGCCAATTGATCCTCCCCTTTGTCAATTGAATTATCCATAAGCATATCTACAACAAGTGAAGATGTTGCAATAGGGGTTTTAAGCTCATGAGTCATATTATTAATAAAATCACTTTTGATTATTGCTAATCTATTCTGTTTAAATATTGTGACTATAGAATATACAAATGAAAAAACTATAAACAAACCCAAAATTAGAAACCAAATAGTAATTTTACCTATTCTGGCGAAATAGAAGTTTAATTTCTCAGGGAAATATAATTTTAATCCATTTACCTGATTTTTCCCTGAGAATAACCCCTTTGAATAATAATGAAATTCATAATTGGATTCTGTTAACTCATTTATAAATGAAGAATCCGAAATGTATAAAAGACTATCTTTCCCATTATAAATTGCATATTGACAACTTGAACGAATAGTTGTACTCTTAATACTTCGATTTAATAAAGAATCAAAAGTTCTAATATCTTTTATTTTTTGATGTTCTGTAGTATTATTAAAATTTGCAACAGCCTTGTATACATAATAATCAAATGTTATTTCAGAGCTTCTTTTGAGTTGTTCAATCCAAAACATTAATTGAACCCAAACAATAATGATACTTATAATTCCTACAATAAAAAATATTGTTGGGTGAATCATTTTCTTAGTAAATAGTTGTTTGATTTGATTTTTCATTACTTCTTAATAAATTTGAATGATTTAGCTCCAATATTGATAATATACAATCCGGGATTAAATCTAGAGCAGTCAATACTTACTAAATTACATCCCATAATAATATTCCCAGAACAGACTTTGTGCCCTTGAGAATTAAAAACAGAATATAATAAGCTATAATTTTGTTTATCGCTATTGACAATATTAATTATATCGTTACATGGATTCGGGAAAATAGCAATATCATTACTGTTTGAGTTTACTCTATTTAATGAGTTTGAGTTTTTTACTAAGTGAATATCTTTAGTTAATATTGAACTAGAATTGATTGTTGCATTAATTGTTTTGCTATAATAACCTTCTAATGAATAGGTAATAGAATAAGAGTTTGGAGCAATTGGTCTATAATAATATCCATTTGAGTTTGAATAAATAAATGAGCTATTGTCATCATGAGAATTAATCATTATTTTAGCCTTCAATGGTTTCATTGTAGCACTATCAAGAATAATTCCTTGAATCCCTTTTTGACAATTTTCTAAATATGTAATTAATCCTCTACCTAAGTAATTCCAATAATTATTTAAGTAAGAGGTAGAGAGGGACTTTTCACTTGAAATTTCCATTGTTACTTCTCTACCCCTATTAAAAAATGTTTGATAATCTTGCCTACCACCATATACCACATACCAATCTCCCCCATTTGTATAACCAGTTGAGCTTACGTCTTTAAATAAACTTGAAGGTGCAGAAGAAAGTATTGAATCGATAAATTGTTTACATATTGATTTAAACCATTGATTATCGGGATGGGAAAGAGAAGAAGACGTATAACAGTCCCAAGGATAATTTAATACCTCTGCTCCTCCATGCAAGTTTGCTGAAATAGAGAAATTATTACTATTTGCATAAGCCATAAATGCTAACGTTTCCCTTTGATAAGACTCTCCATCAGGATGTGCTCCCATTACTGGGTCTGGAAAATTTCGATTCAAGTCAATATAATTTGAATTATACCTAGTTGCCCCACTTACGCTATTATTATTAGGTTTATACATCCCATCGGGATTAGCAATAGGGTTTATATATACCTGAGTATTATTAATAATATTTGTAGCTCTTGGATTAACACCATAATTACTCAATAACCAATCTACTAATCTTAATAAAAGAACAGCCCCAGTTATTTCATCACCATGAATAGTTGAGGTATAAAGGAATTTTGGTTTATTAATATCTATCAATGGATTAGTAGATATCTTTAAGCAAAGAAGTAATTTATTATTTACAGAAAAACCAATTGTATCTAATTTACATAAAGATGGATAAGTAGATGCAAATCTTCTCATCATAGAATCATAAACAGAATAGGTTGGATAACTATCCCAATTACTCATCTGAGCCATTGTCGAAGCCATTGTTAAGGCCTTTGTCCCATTTTCAATATATATACTATGTTTAATCCCCAACTTTAGAAATGATTCGTATTGTTTTTTATTTACATAACCAAGCCATGAATCTCCTTGAGGATAGTCTAAGCTAATAATATTTGCAATTGCCTGAATATCAGAAATAGAATTCTTGGGAATAAGTATTTTAGCCTCTCCTCTTTCTATTATTACCTTTCGAATTTCTTCAATACCATTATTTTGAGCCAATAACAAACTGGCAGAAAAAAAACACAAGAAAAATAATAAAAACTTTTTCATATTAAAAATTTGAATTACAAAAATACAATTTATTTCATTAATGCCTTCTATTCAAGTAATATTAAAGCCTTTTAACTTCAAAATTCCAATCTTAAGAAGAATGAATCTATTTAATATTATTGTTTTTCATATCTTTGCGCTTTATTTCAAAACTTAAAATTAACTATGAAGAAAAATAGTATTTTATTTAGTTTATCAATCATTGGTATACTTTATTTCATTTTTGGATTTATTACTTGGCTAAACTCTGTTTTAATCCCATTTCTAAAAGTAGCCTGTGAACTACAAGACTCTCAAGCCTATTTAGTTACCTTCGCCTTCTATATTTCTTATTTTGTCATGGCACTTCCTTCGTCTTGGATTTTGAAAAAGACAGGATTTGCTAAAGGAATGGCATTTGGTCTAATTATTATGGCCACAGGCTCTATTGTTTTTATACCAGCTGCTTATGAAAGAAATTACACTTATTTTTTAATTGGTCTTTTTCTTCAAGGCACTGGACTTGCCCTTTTGCAGACTGCCGCAAATCCTTATGTAACAATCCTCGGACCCATTGAATCTGCTGCAAAACGTATGAGTATAATGGGATTATTCAATAAAATTGCAGGAATGATAGGTATTTTTTGGCTTTCAAAGGTACTTTTCTCAAATATGACTAATATTACTGAGCAAATAAAAACTCTTGATGGAATTGAAAAGTTAGCAGAGCTAAACCTTCTTGCTCAAAGACTTATTATACCATATATTTGTATTGCAATAGGGTTATTCCTTTTGGCCATTATGGTCTTAATGGCAAAATTACCCGAGGTTAGTAACTCCGAAGACCCTCAGGATAGTAAAGAAGGTAAAAGCATATTCAAATTCTACTATATGTGGTTGGGAGTATTAGCTCTTTTCTTATATGTTGGATCTGAAGTCATAGCAATAGATACTCTCGGGCTTTATGGAATAAGCAAAGGTATTTCATCTGAATTTGCTCCAATGCTAGGGACATTTAGTTTAATAGCCTTAACAATAGGCTACATACTTGGAATTATTTTTGTACCTAAAAAAATATCTCAAAGCAAGGCATTAGCTATTTCTGCCTCTTTGGCATTAATCTTTAGTATGTTTGCAATATTTACATCTGGAATAACTTCAGTAGTATTTATAATACTGCTTAGTTTTTCTCATGCATTAATGTGGCCAGGAATTTGGCCTTTATCAATAGATCGTCTTGGAAAACATACAGCAGTTGCATCTGCATTATTAATTATGGCAATTGCAGGTGGAGCTGTGATGCCTTTAGTATATGGAGGATGGGTTACTTCTATTGGAGACAGGCAATTACCTTACTTGATATTAATCCCTTGTTATATTTTCATCGGATATTACTCAATTTGGGGACATAAAGTCGGAAAAAGCAAATAAAAAATATAGTTTAAAAAATGGCAAAACAGAAAAACGTATGTGGATTTTGTGGGAGAACTGACCACGAAGTTGAATTAATGATTTATGGACCTGAGGTTAATATATGTAATAATTGTGTTGAGAAATTACACAATATGGCAAAAGAAGAAAAGAATACCAGTTCAAAGCAATATTTAAATGATTTAGTTATTAAAAGACCAAGCGAGATAAAGGCATACTTAGATCAATATGTTATAGGACAAAACGATGCTAAGAAGGTTCTTTCTGTTGCAGTTTATAACCACTATAAACGTCTAAGACATTTCCATAACAATGAGGAAAATGATGTTGAATTAGATAAATCAAATATAATCATTGTTGGAGAAACAGGTACAGGAAAGACTCTTTTGGCAAAAACAATTGCTCAGATGCTTGAGGTCCCATTCTGTATAGCCGATGCAACTGTACTTACAGAGGCTGGCTATGTTGGGGAAGATGTTGAGACAATTCTTACTCGCCTTCTTCAAGCTGCTGACTATGATGTAGCAAAGGCAGAAAAAGGAATAGTATTTATTGATGAAATAGATAAGATTGCACGCAAGAGCGACAATCCTTCAATAACTAGAGATGTATCTGGAGAAGGGGTTCAACAAGCCTTACTTAAATTACTAGAGGGGACAATAGTAAATGTTCCTCCCCAAGGAGGAAGGAAACATCCTGATCAAAAATATATTCAAGTAAATACTAAGAATATTCTTTTTATTTCTGGTGGTGCATTTAATAATATTGATAGAATAATCTCTTCTCGTCTAAGGTCTAACGCAATTGGATTTGTTGGTGCAGATGAAAGAGATGATATCGATAAGACAAATTTCTTAAGATATATACAGCCACAGGATATTAAACAATTTGGTCTAATACCAGAACTTGTTGGACGTTTTCCTATGTTAACTCACTTAGATCCTTTGGACAAAAAAGCCCTGAAATCTATTCTTACAGAACCAAAGAATGCAATTATCAAGCAATATAAGAAGCTATTCGAAATGGATGGTGTTGATCTAAGTTTTGCAGATGAGGCTTTAGAATATATAGTTGATAAGGCTCTCGAATTTAAGCTTGGTGCTAGAGGTCTAAGAGGAATCTTAGAGACAATAATGATTGACGCAATGTTTGAGATTCCAGAAAGAGGTCAAGATAAGTTAGAGATAACAAAAGAATTTGCAGAAAAAGAGTTTGAAAATAGCATAGGAAAGTTTAAGAATATGTAAAAACTAAACTTTGATTGCAGTATGATTGTTTATTATACTGCAATGAAAGGATTAGTATATTTATTTTTTGTTTTAATAGCTTTTAGTTCAAAAGCTCAAGAGAAATCGCAAGGATATGTAACCTATGCTATAAAGTACGAAGGAGATACTATTCCGATGTCTTTTCTTCCTGCAGTAGATATTATTGGATATGTTTATTATATAAAGGCTTCGGAGCTTGAGCAATATCATAAATTAGTTCGAAATGTAAAAATAACCTATCCTTACGCAAAACAAGCTGGTATACTCTTGGGAAAATATCAAGATTCTATGCGAAATATGAACTCTTCTCAAAGAAAGCTAATGATGAAGAAAGCAGAAAAGGATATTGATAAACAATTTGGAGCTTCTTTAAAAAAGCTAACAAGAAGTCAAGGATTAATACTATTAAGACTAATTGATAGAGAGACAGGAACAGATTCCTATACTCTTGTCAAAGAACTAAGAGGAAGTCTTAGTGCCTTTTTCTATCAAGCCATTGGAAGCTTATTTGGATATAATCTTAGAATGAAATTCGATCCCAAGAATAACTTCGAGGATTTGCTAATAGAAAAGATTATCTATGCAATAGAGACTAATAAAATATAAAGAGAATATGAAATACGGATTTTGTAATCTTGCCATTGTCCCCGTAAGAGCAGATATGCAAGAAAGAGCAGAGCAAGTTACTCAACTCCTCTTTGGAGATGCTTTTACTATCCTTGACCACAACAAAGATAGATACTTTATACAAAACTTCGAAGATGGTTACAAGGGATGGATTGATTCCAAACAAGTAATTGAAATCACCGAAGATGAATATTATTCATATATTCAAACTCAGAAAAGCTTTGTAAAAGACTCAATTGCATATATATTTCAAACCAATCAAAAAACTCAAGAAAAAATTATCTACCCAATCTATATGGGGAGCCAAATAGTCAATCTAAAGTTTCAATTAGGAGGGATACTATTCGAAATATCCGAAAACTCCATTTCCAAGACACTTATCACAAATAAGATAAGATTAATGTCCATAGCCATAAAATACCTCTCAACACCATACCTTTGGGGAGGCAAGAGTCTATTTGGAATAGATTGTTCAGGATTTACTCAGATGTGTTATAAACAAATTGGCATTAATCTTCTTCGTGACGCCTCAGAACAAATAACCCAAGGCGAAGAAATCGAGAACATATCTCTGGCCGAAAGCTCTAACCTTTGCTTCTTCTCGAACAAAGAAGGAAAAATAATCCACGTAGGAATATATATGGGAGAAGGAAAGATTATCCACTCCTCAGGACAAGTAAGAATAGACCAAATAGACGAAGAAGGAATACTAAACTCCACAACCCAAACCTACACTCACCACCTACACAAAATCAAAAGATTCCTTTAAAGATAATCCAAATTAGATTTCTCAATTCATTTATTTTATACCCTATCAGGTATAAGATTGAATAAATATTGTATATTTGCACCCGATAGGGTATAATTTAATGTTTTGTTATTATATTTATACCCGGAAAGGTATAATATGGAAAGATTATCATTAAAGGAATATGTAAAGTTCAAGAGAAAAGAAACTGGGTTAACCCAGCTAGAACTTTCAGAAAAATCGGGAGTTGGGCTAAGATTTATTAGAGAACTTGAGCAGGGCAAGACTACCTTAAGAATGGATAAGGTAAATCAAATCCTAGTATTATTTGGCTCTGAACTAGGAGTAGTAGAACTAGACAGAACTTATCTTAAAAGCCTATAGCCATGAGAAAAGCAAAAATATTTTATAAGGACTTATTCGCAGGTGTATTAATCGAGGATGAAGATGGATACAGTTTTGAGTATAATAAAGATTATCTCTTAAGAAATAATCCTCAGCCAATAAGTCTAACTATACCCATAAGCAATAAGATATATAAAAGCAATATACTTTTCCCATTCTTCGACGGACTAATCCCTGAGGGTTGGTTATTAGATATTGCACAGAAGAACTGGAAAATAACAAATAATGATAGGATGTCCTTATTGCTTGCTTGTTGCAAGGACTGTATAGGAGCAATAAGTGTTATTCCATTTAATAATGACCAACTATGAGAAGATGTCTATATTGTTATGAGCCATTAGATGAAAAAGAAATAGACTTTCATTCAAAATGTTCAAGGAAGATATTTGGATATCCAACACCTCCTTCAATCTCATATTCTTTAGCTGATATTGAAAAACTAGCCCTTGATGTAGTTCGTTCACAAATTACCTTAACAGGTGTTCAGCCAAAGATTTCCTTGAATATAGAATCAACGAAAGATGAGCCAAAACGATTTACAATTGTTGGAGTCCTAGGAGATTATATATTAAAGCCTCAGACCTCCCAATATCAATTATTACCAGAGAATGAGGACTTGACCATGCATCTCGCAGAGATAGCAAAAATAAAGACAGTTCCTCATTCATTAATAAGGTTTAGTGATGGGAGTTTGGCATATATTACAAAGAGAATAGATAGGGATAAAAAGCAAGGAAAGTTAGCGATGGAGGATATGTGTCAGCTTACGGAGAGACTAACGGAATATAAATACAAAGGCTCTTACGAGCAGATTGCAAAGAAGATAATCGATTATTCTGCAAATCCAATCCTTGATATAATAAGTTTCTTTGATATTATTCTATTCTCCTATCTTGTTGGGAACAGCGATATGCACCTAAAGAACTTCTCTTTATATAATAAAACAGGAAGATACGAATTAACCCCTGCCTATGATTTGCTTTCCACAAAACTCGTAATACCTCAAGACAAAGAAGACCTAGCACTAACACTAAATTCAAAGAAGAGTAACCTAAAGAAAAAGGACTTTGAAAATCTAATAAGCAAATACGTAGAACCAAAAGCAATAGAGAGTTACTTTAATAAATTCCAAAAAGTAATCCCCCAGTGGCTAGAGTTTATAGACAAAAGCTTTCTAAACCCAGAGCAAAAACAAACCTACAAAACCCTAATCCAAACCAACTCCAAAATCCTCGAGAATTAGAATAATTATGAAGCAAAACCAATTAATCTTTTTTTATCCGTAATATCTTGCAAAGAGATGATAATCTGTGTTTTGATTCACTAAAAATAAATTAAAGAAAGCCTGAAATGTATTAAAGAGATAGCATCACTATCTCTTTAACACAACATCACTAGAATCAAAATCCACCACCACTATCTCTTTAATCCATTTAAGCAAAGAAATTAAACACAGTTTCGTAGAAATTAGACTAAATAATTAGTAATAAACCAAATAAAATTTCTAACTTTGAGCCTTTAAAATCTTCAGACAACCAATGATTGAGTAATTATACTTACTGGAGAAAACATCAATAAAGTATAAACTTACGAATAAAGGCTTAACCATGCCTTGATTTCGACAAATAATAAAAATATGAACAACCTTGGAATAAAAGCTACAATTTATGATATTACCGGATATGCTATACCTGGATTTCTAACAATTATCTCTATATTTATGATAATAAAAGGAGAGGTATTAGATATAAATGCAGAAATAAATTTTAAAGTATTTAATCCTTATATTCAAAATAATTCATTTTTATTTTATGTTCTAATTTTCGTTCTATCATATATAGCCGGACATATAATTGAATCAATATCTTCATTAGTATACAAATTTCTAAAAAAATATATCTTTAAGAAATGTTTCTCAAACCATTATGAAGAGATAAATAAAAAAGCAAATGAAAAATATGAGAAAGATTTCAATGACTGCGAGCAAAATTTAATTTCTCTTTGTCAAGTAAAATATCCTATTGTTTATGATACTGCATTTGTATTTCTCACATTTTATGGTCTTGCTAGAAATACCTCAATTAGTTTGCTTATAATTTTAATCACGTTAATATTAAATGCTTGTCATTTACATTGCTCATATAACTCGCCAATAAATTGTTGTTTGTTATCGGGTGCAATTATAATTTTATTAATTACAATAGGTTTATTGGGATATAACTCTTTTAGGTTTAGAAAATACTTTGAATTGAAAATAATTAGTACTTTGTATCTAGTAGATGATACAAATTTACAGAATAATAAGTAGTTTATACAATTTAAGAATAAGCCTTATCTCAATTTTCTTCTCTCCCATAGGGTCTGTTAATATTAAGAAATAGGAATTTGGCTTTTTGGCTTAAAGTGCTTGTTTTGGGGCTTTGGAATAAGATTCTACGGTGATGGAATCTTATTCTATTTTCGTAGAATAAGGAGTTATTTCGATGAATTCTTGAAAAGTCTTGATTTTAAGAGGTTTCTTTGAATCTTTGTCTGAGGAAAACGAAACTATTGTCTTATACTGAAAAAAGTTTACACATTTATAAACTTAATGAGTAAACAAAAATGATTGAAAAGAGAAAAGTCACAGATTCCTTTAGACTAGAGGT
>JAFNAQ010000022.1 GCA_017860275.1 Bacteroidota bacterium | reverse complement strand
TGAAGTCCACGATATATCTGCTTGCATTGCTTGAATATTTGCAACTGATGCAACTGTTGGTCTTGGACATGAGCCTTGATAATCTATTTCTAAATCATCTATATGGTAATAATAACCTACATTATTATTTCTTGCAAATACGAAACGATAGTCTCCTACAAGATTTGTTAGTGGAATTTCGTATTCGTTCCAAGTGTATTTGTTTGTATCATTGATAAATAAAAGATCCGTAAAATAAACTGTATCTGTTATTGAATCAAATGCTCCATATAATGTTTCGTTATATGCCTTTACCCAAATATTTTCTGGGTAATTTGATGTTGTAGAGTATCCTTTTCCATAGAAGTTGATTTTTTCAGCTCCTGTAAGAGTGAAAGTTGGTGTAATTAAATAGTCTCCCATTGATTGATTATATCCATATAACTGAGCTGAACCTGTACCTGTTCTTTGATACGCTGGAATACTTATTGAAGTAGATTTTCTCCATTTGTAAGATGTACTTGCTCCTCCATTAACATTTATCCAACAATTTCCTGGGATTGCATCATTTCCTGGTAATACTGCTGTTGCCCATGTGCTTTCAAATCCTTCTTTCCATGGATATGCTGTAATTGGTGCACATACTGTATTGAAATTTACAATACCTGTCATATAACTTGTATCTGTAGCACAGCTTGCTTGAATCTTTACTTGGTAGGTTGAGCTTGGGTTTAATCCTGTTAGCGTATAAGGATTTGTTGTTGCTGTTACCATTGACCAAACTGTTGAGTTTATGTTCTTATAATAAACATTCCATGCTGTTGCTGTTCCTTTTTCAACCCATGATAAATCTACTGAATTTACTGTTGGGTTTGAGGTTGCGAAAGTGATTGGTGCTGGACAAGTGATAACATTGATTGACATATTATCAACCGCTGCTGGTGGTTGTGCTGTACCTGCAGTATTTTCATTTCTCCAATGAACTAGTAATCTCCATGTATTATTTGCTAATAATGGGAATTGTGTTTCTGTAATTCTGAATTTTGCATGTTGCCAAGAAGTTTTCTTACTTAACCAATGCTGACCTACTCCTCCTGTATAATTACCTATCATTGCTGAAGCATCTAATCCTCCTAGAGGGATTGCTCCTGCTGTTATTGTTGCTGTAGTAGGTACAAGATATACTCTAAGAAAATCTGTTGTTGCATCATTTCCATTGGCTCTCCAGTCAAATTCCAAACTGACTTCAGCTGTTCCAGATGGAATAAAGAAATCTCTCAATGCATAGACTCTTGAAACATTTGCAGAAGAGCCTCCTAAATACATATTTGTATCTCCAGTTGCATTACCTGCGATATATAATGATTTTGTAGAGCCTAGGGTATCTACAGGTAAACCTGTTAATACATCTATTGCTTGACCAACATACCATTTGTTAACTTGGGTTCCATTTATAAATTGCCAATTTGAGTTATCTGTAGCATTCTCAAAATTGGTTGTGAAAGGAAGTTGTGTTGGGATTGCTGGGGTTGTAAATGATAGTGTATCTGACCATCCACTTACTACACCAGATCCACAATTTGACTGTACCTGAAATTGATAATTTGAATTTGGTGATAAAGATGTTAGCTGATATGGTTTGGTAGTAATTGATTGGATTGGTGTCCAGTTTACATCTGTTGTAAGTTTATATTGCAAATTCCATTGGGTTTCTAAACCTCCTAATGCCCAATTAATTGTAGCATCAGAAGGATTAAATGTAATAATAGAAGGGCTTTCTGGGCTTGCCACACCACAGGCTTCTGCAAAATAAAGTTTAACTTGAGGGACATTACTTCCCCTTGTTCCTGTTGGTGGAGAAGCAGGATTTGGATTTGTTGGATCACTATAGTAATAAAGACCGCAATTTGTGCTAGTATAACTATTATAAGCTATAGCTCCTGTAAGATTATAACTAGGCATATTTTCATCTACTGCAATAACTAGGTTATTAGTTCCATTATAAACGAATGGTGTTGTTAGATAAATTGTAAACCAACCTGCTGATGTTGGCGCTGTTATATTTCCATCAAAAACAACTGTCATAGAGGTATCTATAACCCAGTCAGATGTACTTGTGAAAGATGTTTTAGTCGTATGACCTAAATAAACCTTCCATTGAGTAGAATTATTAAAGTTATAAGTACCCGTCCAATAATAACGGATTTTTGTAATTGTTCCTCCTGTTAAAACAGTCCCTGAGGCTGAAATTTCTGAGGCCTTAATTATTTGTTGTGAATAGGTATATCCGTAATATGCATTAACGGGAATATAACCTTGGGTTGCCGTCCCTGTTCCTATCTGAACATCTTGGGTCCACCCTTGAATAGCGAAAATTATCGCCAAAAGAAAAAATAATACTCTTTTCATTGTTAATCAATTTTTGAAAAATAATAAATCTGCAATCAAGATTATGCAAAAACACTATACTAGACTGCTAATATCTTAGGGCAAATTTATTATTTACTAATATCAATAGAAAGTTAAAACCCATGAAATGGGAAATGGGAACAATGAAATGGGAAATAGGAAATATAGAATGGGTAATAAGGAAAGAATAAAAAAGGGAAAAGTGTTATTTTTCTCCCCCATTCATCCATTTTATAAACTCAGAGACTCTTTCGTAGCTAACAATAATTGGACTATTGTATTGAGGTTCGAGCAAGATTTTTAATCTCCCCTTTGTGTATTTGGATACCTCTTTTATTGAATCAAAACTTGAAATGCATTCTCTTGAAATTCTAAAATACTTTTCTTGGTCTAATTGAGAAGATAATGCATCAAGAGTATTATCTACAATATATTTATTATTATCCTTTGTATATAAATAGCATGCACCTGAATCTGCAATGAAATAGGAAAAATTACTTTCATCAACTGAAATTATTTTGTCTCCAAGTCTAATCAAGCATCTTTTACGATATTTTCTTTCAGGATTAATCTCTTGTAAGAGTCTTTCCATTTTCTCAAAATAGTTTTTGCCAACGATTAGTTCTTTATATTTTTGTAGCGCTTTATCAATTTTGCCTTTGCTTAGAGGCTTTAATACATAATATATACCATTAACATCAAAAGCCTTTATTGCATATTCATCAAAGGCAGTTGTGAAAATTATTGGAGTAGAAATATTAATCTGATCAAATATTTTAAAGCAATTTCCATCCTTAAGATGGATATCCATAAAAATTAAGTCAACACTATGCTCATTAAGATATTCTATGCTATCTTTTACAGAGTCTAAAATCTTTACAATCTGAATTTCTGGATAATCATTTGTCAATAAGTCCACAAGAAACTCTTGTGCCACTTGTTCATCTTCAATTATAACTACTCTCATATTAATGGAATTTTAACTTTATAAACACCTTCTTTATTTATTATCTCAATACTTTTATTCGCAACCAATTTATATCTCTCATTCAAATTATTTAATCCTATGCCTGTTGTAACAACCTCTTCTTCTCTTAAATTCTTATTATTTGAAACAATAATAAAATCTCCCTCTGAATAGATTTTTATTATAATGGGCTTCTCCTTTGAAACTATATTATGTTTTATACAATTCTCAACCAATAATTGTAAAGACATTGTAGGAACAAATCTATCAAGAACATCCTTCGAAATATCTATTTCGAATATCAGCCCTTCCCTAAATCTCGATTTTAGAATTCCTATATACTTCTCTATAAATTCAATCTCTGATTTTAATGTTATTACTTTTTTCTCTTCATTCGTTAAAACATAACGATAAACATCAGAGAGTTTTTCAATATACTCCCCACTTTCCTCATCTTTCTTCTTATAAACCATAGCTGCTAATATATTCAAACTATTAAATAGAAAATGAGGATTAACTTGACTTTTTAATTGATTATACTTATACCTTTCATTCTCAAGGTAAGATCTTTCGAGTTTTAGTTCTCTCTCCTTTTCTCTTTGAAATGAGTAAATAATCTCTATAAATAAGATTACAATTAAATTTTCAATAGCATTTGAGTAAAAATATCTGGCTTCAAATAATTGACTTATTTCCCAAAAAGCCACCATACCTTTTATAAAAAATGTACCCAAAAAAACGATAAAATTTATTGCAAATAAAGATGAAATAGCTTCAAATATTATTCTTACAATTAATTTATTATTCCAATAGCTTTTATTAAAAAAAAATACTATAATAAAATTTATAATATTAGTAAGTGGCAGTGTTAATAAATTCCATCCTACGTAAAATTCAATCCCAATTTTGAAAAATGAATCGAAATTTACAATATAGTCTATAAAAAAATGAATGAAGAATGATAATAATAGAATTACTAAATAAATAGTTATTAACCTTTTCTTATCTATTACTTTTTTAAGAATAATCATAATATTTAATGTATTTAGCTAAACTCAAATCTATGATTGCAAAGGTATAATTTTTTTATAAATTGCTTTGTTATTGGAAAAAAATATCAAATAATTGGGGTGTGGTTTCTTCGTTTTTGGAAAAAATTGTTTGATGTTTTTTGTTTTTGCTCCCACCCCAGATACTCTGCTGAAATTCATCTTTTTACAAAACTAGGGGGAAGAGGGGGAAGAGAAAACCATATAGTTATATGACGCGCGCAAAAAAATATTTTTTTATTTAAAAAATAAAATATAAAATAAATACATATACGTAATAATATATGAATTTCTCTTCCCCCTCTCCACCCCAGAGATTTAATTTGCTGATTATCAATATTGAATTAGGGGGAAGAGAAATTTATATTGGTAAAAAAAGAGACGTGATAAATGAAATCACGTCTCTATATTTTATATTTATTATAATTATTATTTCTTTGGGGCTGGTGCTGTTGGGGCTGGTTTACCTTCTAGTTCACGAATTAATTTGCCGTCAGCTTGTGCTCCTTTTGCATCTCCTGTCTTTGTTTTTGCTGTTGCACGACGTTTTAATGCATTTAGATGTTTTGGATTTTCTGCTATTACTAAATCGAAGTCTACTATTGCTCCTTTATAGTCTTGTGCATTAAATTTTGCAGCTCCACGACGGTAGATTATATCAATATCTTTTCCTCCTTTTAGTTCTAATAGTTTTTCGTATGCTGCTATCTCTGCCTTATAGTCTTTTATTGCACTATTGATTACTGTTAAAGCTGTATAGGTTTGCTCAGTTGCTGCGCCCAATTCTACAACTTTATTATAATCTGCTACTGCAAGTTTAAAACTTTCAAGGTTCTTTATTGAATAGTTCGCATAAGCACGGTTATTATAATAATCTTTGTTTGATGGATTTAATGCTATTAGTTTTGTGTAGTCTCCTATTGCTTCTGTCCATGCTTGGCTTTTTGCGTAAGCACTTGCACGATTTTCTAAATATGTTGCATTTGTTGGTTCTAGAGCTATTACTGCTGTTAGTTCTTTGATATATCCTGCATAATCATTAGAATTTAGATATACATTTGCTTTGTTTAGCATTACTGGGATATCATTTGGTGAGAAAGTAAGGTATTTGTCGTAGTCTGCTATTGCATTTTTTACATCTTTCTTTTCTGAAAATGCATTTGCTCTATTGATATATGATGATTTCACCATATCTTTTTTATCATCTGCAATAGTTGTATTTTTATCAATAAAAATAGTTAGGTTCATAATTGCATCGTCATAATTCTTTGCATTTACATCTGCATAACCGATATAATAGTAAACTAAATCCCATTCTGGAAGTTCTGCTTTACATTTTCCTC
Source organism: Bacteroidota bacterium (assembly GCA_017860275.1). GTDB lineage: Bacteria > Bacteroidota > Bacteroidia > Bacteroidales > P3 > UBA10566. The sequence goes on along the minus strand of JAFNAQ010000022.1, from coordinate 19,368 downwards.
CTTGAGAAAGCATTCCATTCCAATCCTTTGCCTCAATTGCTGAATTGAAGACTCCTATCCATTTGTTGATTTTCTCTGCTTGTGCATTGTCTTGAGCGTTTAAACCTAGACTTAATAGTGCAAATAAAAATACTAATGATAATTTTTTCATACTTATTTGTTTTAATTGATTAATTATTATAACTCGAATTTTATGTACGTTATTGGTTTGCCTTGTGAAAGATATATTCCTTCGTAATGTGTTTTTATACCTATTACATCATCATTAAAACCAGAGTTATAAAGGTCTGGACTATGAAAATGTATCTTATTCTTATTTGGAATTAATACTTCATTTACTGTGTAGTCGTAAAGTTCAAAAGAGTCTGTTTTTAGGTGCATTATACCATTTTTCTTAAGCACTTTCTTATATCTGTTCAAAAAGCGTGCCGAGGTTAGTCTTTTGTTTGGTTTCTTTAGTTGTGGGTCTGGAAAGGTTATCCATATCTCGTCGACTTCATTCTCTGCAAAGTACATATCAATAAGCTGAACATGACTGCGAACGAAGGCTATATTATTCATATTTTCATCTATCGAGGTCTTACATCCTCTCCACATTCTAGCTCCTTTAATATCCATTCCAATAAAGTTCTTGTTTGGATATTTCTCCCCTAACCCTACGGTATATTCTCCTTTACCACAGCCTAATTCTAATACTAGCGGATTGTCGTTCTTAAAGAATTCTTGCTTCCATTTCCCTTTTAGTGGAAAACCTCCACTTGTTTGTAACTCCTCATATTGCTGTTGAAACATATTTGGAAATGTTTCATTTTCTGCAAATCGTCTTAGTTTATCTTTCCCCATCTATATTTTTAATTAATACAGCCCCTTTACTTTTGCTGGTGCTGCCACAAAGTTTTTTAAATAATACGGCTCAAAGTATGCAACGTCTTCAAAGTCTTTGGTAACGAATTTATCATATACCATTTCGCTCATATAACGCGTTGAAAGCTTAATATCCTCATCGAATATAAGGTTTTCATACTTAGAGAAAGCCTCAGAACATTTCTTGGCTCCATCCCCTACTACTACAAATTGTTTATCCAGTTTAAAGTAGTCTTTGTATATATCTTCTTCAATTATATCTGCCGAAAGCTCTTTTACTATATTTCCTTCTTCATCGAAGATAGAGCAGTACACCTCCATTCTTCTTGCATCTATCATTGTTAGAGCATAAGCCTGAGGGTATTTAGCCTTTACTGCTTTTTGAAGTATTCTTAATGTTTCAACACTTATTAGTGGTATATCTAAACCATAGGCAAATCCCTTTGCACTCGATACTCCAATTCTCAACCCTGTGTAAGAGCCCGGTCCTTTACTTACCGCTATTGCCGATAAATCTTTATATCTTAGATTCGATTCTTCTAATATTTCTTCTATTAATAATGATAAACGTGAGGAGTGTGCATTTGGTATATCTATATCCCTGATTGCTAATATTTCCTTTCCCTTGCTTATTGCTACTGAGCAAATTTGGGTGGAAGTTTCAATCATTAATATCAATGGAAGATTATCTATCATAACTTAATTTTCGGTTCAAATACGAAAGGCAAATATACAATTTTTTTTATTTTTCTCTTCCATTTTCAGCATTTTTCTCTATCTTTGCAATGCAATGCACACGTGGTGGAATTGGTAGACATGCCACTTTGAGGGGGTGGTGTCGGTTACGACGTGCAAGTTCGAGTCTTGTCGTGTGCACTATGTTATTAAAAATACATCCTCAAGGTATTGAACAAAAACAATTAGATATTATTTGTAATTGTTTGGAAAAAGGTGGGGTAATAATTTATCCAACAGACACTGTCTATGCCTTTGCCTGCAAACTAGGCAATCTAAAAGCTTCCGAGAAATTAGCATCTTTAAAGGGAAAGAAATTCGAAAAAAGTAATTTTTCTATTGTTTGCAACAATATCAGCCAAGCTTCAGATTTTATCAAACCACTGACAAATGATTTCTTTAGGGTATTAAAACACAATACTCCTGGGGCTTTTACCTTTGTTTTTGAGGCCTCTTCAAAAATCCCTAAGATACTCCAAACTAAGAAAAAGACAATAGGTATTAGAATACCCGATAGCGAAATTGCCCAAAGAATTGTTGAGCTTCTTGGCTATCCTATTCTTACTTCTTCTTTGCCAACCGAGGACATGGAATTGGAAGAGTATACTAATCCTGAAATTATGGAAGATATTTATAATTCAAAAGTAGATATTATTATTGACAATGGTATTGGTGGAGATAAAACATCTACAGTTATTGACTTTACATGTGGAGAAATAAATATCATAAGAGAGGGTATTGGAGAACTTGTTTTATAGTTTTACAATTTATAGTTTTATTATTTTCTAATATCAATTCTTTAGCACAAGAGTTAGATTTAGATTACTATATAAAAAAGGCCTCTTCTGAGCTTGATTCAAGCAAATATAAGCAAGCAATTATCACAATTAATGAGGCACTGGAGAATGATTACGAGAGTAATACTCTTTTAGAGATAAGGGCTTATGCTTATTATAAGACCAAGGATATTTCTAGAGCAGTTGGGGATATTGAATTTTTAATAGATAATGAGACTAAGGAGATTAAGCTATACAGTATTCTTTGTGTATATTATTTAAATAATAAGAATGAATCTAAGGCATTAGACATATTATTTGAACAATATAATCTCAGTAATCAATCTTTACTTGAGGGGTTAGAAATACTTTCAAAGGCTGAGAAATTGAAGGTTACTGAATTAATAAATAACCAATTAAAGAATGAGGAGGTAGATTCATTATTGTATTCAATATCTTCTATTATAAATTTCTCTCAAAACAATTTCAACCAAGCTTATTCCGATTTAATTATTGCTCTGGAAAATGAGAAGGATAATGGTTATCTATATTTTATTTATGGGCAGATAAAGCTTAATAGGAAAGAATATATAACTTCTATTGCTAGCTTTAATTCTTCCATTGAATATGGCTATAAAGATATTGAGGTATATAAACAAAGGGCAATAGCAAAAGGTTTTACAGAAGATTTCAACGGGGCTATTGAGGATTATGATTATTGCATTAAACATAAATCTGAGGATTATGAGCTTTATTATCTTAGAGCCATTGCAAAAAATTATATTAGGGATTATTACGGGGCTATTAAAGATTTAGATAAATCTATTGAGCTTAATGGAGATAATGCTTCAGCATATAATTATAGGGGTATAATATATACTAATGTTTCTCAATATGCTGCCGCTATCTTAGATTTCGAAAAAACAATTGCTCTTGACCCAAAGCATCCATTTACCTATAATAATATTGGTCTTGCTAAGATTAATGCCTCTCAGAGCAATACTGCCGAGCCTTATTTCACTAAGGCAATAGAACTAGACCCCAAACATGCCGATGCTTATTATAACAGAGGTAGACTTAGATTTACTTATGGAAGGATAAATGAGGCTAAGCAAGATTTAATAAAGACAATTGAACTTAATTTCCAAAACCCTAATGCCCATTACCTAGTTGCCAAATGTTTTATTCAAGAAAAAGGGATTAAGAAAAATAAGAAGTTAGAAAATCTTATTTGTAAGGAACTTGAAATTGCCTCAAGTATGGAACATCCTCAAGCAAAAGACCTTTTTGAGAAACTTTGTCAAAAACAAGAAGAAGTAATAGATGAAACTCAAGAAAAAACAGAAACACAAGATGAAATTTCAGAATAAATAAAGGGCGAACACATAGATTCGCCCCTACTTTTTTATCTAACCATTTTCAAAAATACTAATTAATCCCCACAACCAGAGCCTAAACCCTTTGCTGTGTTTTTACAACAATTTGGTAGTTTCTCTATTGCCTTTCTATCTGCTTCAAATCCATCTGCTTCAACTCCTTCTTTTGCAAGTGATTTTGCAATTTTCTCTTGATTTGTTGATTTAGTTTTGTAGACAACCTTTACTGCTTTTTCCTCTGGAATAATTTCAAAATCCTTTACTCCTTTTTCGTAAGCCAATGTTCTCTCAATAGTTTCATTTAAGCTTTTACAGCAATACTTATTGAGTTTAATAATTACTGTTTTTTCTTTTGGTTCTTGTGTTTGTGCATTTAAAGTTACAAATCCGAACACTAACATTAGTGCTAATAAAATTGTTTTTTTCATCTTTATATTTTTATAATTTCTGTATTAAACTCAATAATTATTATTTTATTGTCATTCTAAATCCAACATATAGTAATCTTCCCATAACTGGAGCATATACTACTGAGGCATCGAAATGACTGCTAAATGGTCTGTCGGCTCCCATTACCAAATGCTCTTGTGTATAGTTTGTTATGTTTTCGCATCCTGCATAAATATCAAAGCTCTTGAATTTTCTTGTTATCTGACCTAACATATATATGTATGGTTTAGAATAATCATCTGTCTTTCCCATATAATTTGGTAAACGTTGTCTTCCATTTAACTGAGTTGTTAGGTCAAAAGTCCATTTATCATATTTTGTTTTATAAGACATAACTACCAATCCTTTCCATTTGCTCATATAAGGTTTTTCCATTAATGTATATTCATTTGTCTTACTATCTTTATATGTGGATTGAACATCATTGTATCTTACTGCCAGAGTTAGATTGAAACGCTTTATTGGTTCAAGTAAGAAGTCTAACTGAACACTATTTGAATATGACTCGCCTCCAATATCTGAAAGGTTATAAAATACTGCTTTATGAGAACTTTGCTCCAAATCCATTATTACTTGGTTAATAAATCTTGTATGGTAATAATCTAGGGTTATTGTAAATTCTCTTTCATCTTTTGTTTTCCAGCAATGAGAAATATTAAGCCCTCCATTGAAGGCATCTTCCATTTTCAATGGATTATTCTTGTCAATAATAATATGTCTTGATGATGCTAATAAACCAAAGTTATCTGCTAGTATATTTGCACTTCTATAACCTTTACCTATTGATCCTCTCAATGTCATATCGTCGGATAATCTCCAACGGAAATGTAGTCTTGGTGTTATTATGCTTTGTTCATAATGTGAATTATAGTCATAACGCATTCCTGCTGTTGCTAGAAATTTCTTTCCATAGATAAAAGTAAATTGACCAAATACTCCAGGTACTATTTCTTTTCGGAAGAAATTCTCTCTTATTAATTCACTATTTGTATTTATTGTATTATATATTACCTTATTAGAGTCAATAGCTCTACCTAAATAATCTTCTTTTGCATCGGTATAACGAAAGCTTGCTCCTAATGTGTAGCGATGTCCTCCCCTTGCTTCATTGTCAAAAAGGAAATTTGCATATATATCACTCTGTTCTCCAAGATAGTCATTAATTCCATAGAAAGCCTTATTTCTAAAATATGTACCCGTTATTTGTGTTCCTATTGATCCTGTATTTCCTACGGTAAACCCATTTTTTGTAAAGAAGTGTAATCTATCTACATCTCCTCCTAATCCATATATTGTTGTGTCCCCTATCTGACTTCTCTTAAATCCTAATTGTCCTCCTGTTCTTGTTTCATGGAGATAATTTATTAGGGATTGACTATGAAAGCCTTTACCCTCGTATTGCCAACGATTTACAAAATTTAGTTGAGACATCTTTGGGTAATCCATAAATCCATCTTTATGAACATCATTTTCCTTTCCTAAAAAAGACCCATGAACTAATAAACCTGTACTTAATCTGTCGGTTATCTGACGATTTGCCTTAAGATTTATCTCTCCCTTTGTCTCGGAATTCAAATATAGATTTACGAAAAATGGGTCTGCATTATGTGGTTTTTCATATTCTATATTGATTTGTCCTGTAGTTGTTTCATATCCATGTATTACAGTGGCAACTCCCTTGCTTATTGATATACTCTCCATCCAAGAACCTGGAACATATCCTAAACCAAATGGTGCAGAAAGCCCTCTAAGGAAAGGCATATTTTCTAGAAGTAATTGAGAATACACTCCAGTTAAACCTAATAATTGTATTTGTCTTGACCCTGAAACAGCATCGGAATAACCAACATCGACTGTTGCTGAATTTTCAAAACTTTCTCCTAAATTACAGCAAGCTAAATGTTTTAATCCTTCTGCCGAGATAAACTCTTTTTTATCCACCGAAATCTTAGAAATAAATGTGCTTTGTTGACGTTCATTTATTGTTACTTGTGATAATTTTGTAGCTGAATTCTTTAGGTATACATCTACATTTTTACTCCCTTTCTTCACAGAGATGGTATCATTGGAATATCCTGTGAAACTAACAACTAGCTTATCTGTTTTTGAATTAGGATTGATTGAGAACTTCCCCTTTTGGTCTGAAATTGTTCCATTGGTTGTACCTGACCAGTAAATATTTGCTGAAGGAAGAGATTCTTTTGTGTTATCATCATATACATTACCCTCAACCTTGTCTTGTGCAAAAAGGTTGATACTTAAAAGCGAAGTTAAAATAAGAGTTAATCTGAAAATTTTTCTATTCATTATCTTTATCTATAAAAGTTTCTTGCTTCTATAGACATAGAAAATATTAATTCCTTACACCTATTTAGTTATTTTTTTAAATCCTTTGTTTGGAATATACATAGGTTGTTCTGAACCTTCTCTTTTCCTTTTAGGTTCAAGGCCTTTTTTTGGATTATCATTCCTTGGTAAAACTCCTTCGATAAATCTCCAACGTCCTCTTTCAAATTTAAAACCATTTACAAAGCCTGAGCCCACAAAGAATTGAGGCATATTCTCCATTCCTTCATACATTGGTTCTAGCTTCTCATAAACAATCATCTGCTCATAAATTACTGTGCTTGGGTCTGGGGGAACATTCTTGTCTGCTTGAATATTTGGAGTATTAGTTCTTTTGAAAAAAGCTGAAATTGGGTTATTTTTTTGTTTTGCTTTATTTTCATAGTATTGATTATCCCATTTTAGCACAAAGCTTGTTTCTGGGTTATATTCAAAAACAAATCTTTTCCTATCCCTTTCTTTAAAAAAAACAGAAGCACCAAATTCTGGCTGCGAAGACCTGCCTTTAAAATTTATTGGTTCAATTATTTTTCTTTTTGTATATATACTATTCCCATCAAAACCTAATAATGTATAATATGTTCTATCTTGGTCTTTAAGTTGAATTAAATCATAATAAACAGCACCAAACCAATTGGCATTATCACATTTTGCTTCATTTGGATTAAAAATTTCTTCACTCCTATCCGTAAGCTTATAAACCTCATACTCCCCACTATTTTCATTCAATGATTGAACAAATCCGAAGTTCTCAAAGGTTCCATCTTGAGCAATAACTGCCCAAGTAAAGATTCTAAACCTATTGTCTGGAGATTTTAATATTGATATTCTTTTTAATCCCTCAAATGAATAAGAAAAAGACTTACTCATTGATAATACCTCTTCAAGATTTACCAAAAGCTTCTCATTTGCATTGAATCTTTCATTATCAGTTGGGGCATCGAAGACTAAATCAACCAAAGGTTTCATGTTCGCTTCTAACTCCTTCATTGCTTGGTTGCTTTGAGAGAAGGTGCTTATGAAACTCAAAATACAAACAAAAAATATTATTATTATCCTTTTCATTAATGCAAATTTAAAAAATTATACCTTACAAACTAATAAATTGTTACTTATTAAACGAAATAAAAACTTATTTTTGCATCCCAATAATAATAAATTGAATGAATTAACATGAATCAAATTATGAAATCTAAAACTATATCTCAACTTGCTTTGCTTTATCCAATTCTTGCTCAAGGAGTTGAGAATACAATTCTTAAAGATGCTGCACAAAAGAGTGTTGAAGCAAATAAATGGTTTGATTTTGAAAGTATAGACTATTCAATAAAAGCTCTAAGCCTTTGGATGAAAGAGGAAAACTTAACAGACTTTGCCTCAAGATATACTTTTACCAATAATCCTAAAACTATTGCTGTTATATGTGCTGGAAATATTCCTTTAGTTGGTTTTCACGATATGTTATGTGTATTATTGAGTGGGCATATATTTTATGGTAAACTCTCCTCAGACGATAAATTTCTTCTACCTGCAATTGCTGAAATACTATTCGAAATTGATTCAGAATTTAAAAATAGGATATTTTTTACAGAAGGTAAAATAGAAGGCTTTGATGCTGTTATTGCAACAGGGAGTAATAATACTTCGAGATATTTCGAATACTATTTTGGGAAATATCCAAATATTATTCGCCATTCAAGAACTTCTGTTGCTGTATTAGATGGAAATGAAAAGAATATTGATAAACTCGCAATCGATATACTTACTCATAAGGGGTTAGGATGCAGAAATGTCTCAAAAATATTTATTCCTAGGGGCTATAATTTTAAAGAATTAGTCCAATCCTTCCAAAAATTCAATTTTTTATTAGACCATAATAAATATCGCAATAACTACGACTACCATAAAACTATATATATAATGAATACTATTCCATTTATTGATACAACAAACTGCATTTTACTTGAAAACGAGGAGCTTTTTTCTCCAGTTTCGGTAGTATACTATGAATATTATGATTGTATTGAGGATGTGAAAACAAAGCTAGATTTATTTAAAGAGAATATTCAATGTGTTGTTTCGGAAATAAAAGAAATTGAAAACTCTATCCCATTAGGTAAGGCACAAGAGCCAACAATCTTCGACTTTGCAGACAATATCGACACAATGAAATTCTTAAACTCTCTATAACTTATAAGTAATAAAAAAGATTTATTTCGTTTTTTATTACTTATGATTAATAAAATTACTATTTTTGCATTGTTTATTAATCATAAATTATAGATATATGGAAGTTTTTTATCGCCCCCTATACACTAATAGAATAAAACCATTTATTGATAAGGGAATAATAAAGGTATTAACCGGTCAAAGACGAGTTGGAAAAAGTTTTATCCTCCTTCAATTAATGAGTGATATTAAAAAAGAAAATCCTGAGGCCAATATTATTTATATTAATAAAGAAAATGAGAAGTTTAGATTTATAAAAAATGATTTAGACTTATTCGATTATCTTAGAGACAAATTTCTTCCTCTTAAAAAAAATTATCTTTTTATAGACGAAATTCAAGATATTGATTGCTTTGAAAATGTTTTAAGAAGCCTATTGTCCGAAAATAAATGCGATATATTTTGCACTGGAAGCAATGCAAGAATGCTCTCAAGCGAATTATCGACCTATCTATCTGGCAGATATATTGAATTTAGAATTCATAGTTTAAGCTATATAGAATTTCTTGAATTCCACAAACTTCAAGATAATGATGATTCTCTAAAAAAATATCTAAGCTATGGAGGGCTTCCTTATCTTTCAAAGATTGAACTTAATAATGAAATTGCCTTTGAATATCTTAGAAATGTATATTCTACTATTTTACTTAAAGATGTTATTTCTAGAGAAGGTATAAGAAATGTAGACTTTCTTGAAACACTTATAGATTATGTAGCCGACAATGTTGGCAGTCTATTTTCAGCAAATAATATTCATAAGTTCCTTAAGTCTCAAAAGGTAGATATGTCTGTAAATATTATTATCAACTACCTAAGAGCACTATCTAATGCATATGTTATAAATAAAGCTCAAAGAATAGATATTAAAGGTCTGAAAAAGTTTGAAGTTGGAGAAAAATACTATTTTGAGGATTTAGGCTTAAGAAATTGCAAGCAATATCTTGATTTTTCTAACGATATTAATAAATTAATTGAAAATGCAGTCTATCTCCATCTAAGAATAAATAACTATCAGGTTTATGTTGGAAAGCTAAATGAGCTTGAAATAGATTTTATTGGGATAAAGGATGATAAAAAAATCTATATTCAAGTTTGTTATATAATTGCAGATGAAAATACAAGGGAAAGAGAATTCGGCAACCTTCTCAAGATTGAAAATAATTATCCAAAATACGTCGTAAGTCTAGACCCAATAATTATAAACTCTAACTATAAAGGAATAAAACACCTACACCTAAGAGAATTTCTTAAAACAACAGAATTATAATAGTATTTGCTTTACTCTTTTTAGACTTTCAATAAAGTAATCTATCTCTTCTTTTGTTGTATAGATTGCGAATGAGACTCTTGCCGTTCCAACAATATCATAATGTTGCATTACAGGTTGAGCGCAATGATGTCCTGTGCGAATAGCAATACCTAACTGGTCAAGGAGAGTTCCAACATCGAATGGATGAACTCCATTAAGATTAAAAGAAAGAGACCCTGCCTTTTGTTTTGCATTACCATATATTGTAATATCTCCAACCTCTAATAGTTTTTTTGTGGTGTACTGCATCAGCTCATCTTCATGCTTTTGGATTGTTTCAAAGCCAATAGAATTAACATAGTCTATTGCTGCTTTAAGCCCAAGAACATCTGCAACAGAAGGTGTACCAGCCTCGAACTTATATGGTATTTCATTAAAAGTTGTTCCAGAGAAACGAACCTCTTTAATCATCTCTCCTCCTCCATGATAAGGAGGCATTGCTTCTAAGAATTTTCTTTTCCCGTATACAATACCTACTCCCATTGGAGCATATAGTTTATGACCAGAGAAACAATAGAAGTCGCAATCTAAGTCTTGAACATCTATCTTATAATGAGGAACACCTTGAGCTCCATCAATCAATACTGGAATATTCTTATTATGAGCAAGTGTGATAATTTCCTTTATTGGATTCACTGTACCTAGAGCATTTGAAACATGAGCAACAGATACTATTTTTGTTTTTTCGTTTAATAGGGTTTTATATACATTGAGGTCTAATTCTCCATTATCATTAAACGGTATAACCCTAAGTATAGCCTTCTTTCTTTGTGCAATTATCTGCCAAGGTACTATATTTGAATGATGTTCAAGTTCTGAAACAATAATTTCGTCACCCTCTTTAATAAAAGCCTCAGAAAAAGAGGAAGCAACAAGATTAATACTCTCTGTTGTTCCTCTTGTAAATATTATTTCTTCTTGTTCTTTGGAATTAAGAAAGGTTTGAACTGATTTTCTAACATGTTCAAATTCAGTAGTAGCTTGTTGGCTCAAAGTATGAACCCCACGGTGAACATTAGAGTTTAAATGAAGGTAGTAATTACTCATTGCCTCAATTACACAAAGAGGCTTTTGAGTTGTTGCTGCATTATCTAAATATACTAATGGTTTATTGTTTACCTTTTCATTAAGAATAGGAAAGTCTTTTCTCAAATTTGTAAGATTCATAGTCGATTATTTATTGCATTTTCCACTTTATGAACATAATAACAAAAAACAAAATTAAAAGAAGAATCAATGTATAAAATACAATACTCCCCGTATTGCTTAAATAAACCAATTGTTTACCCTCTTTTTTATCAGTATCTAATTTTTTCATTATTCCTTTATAGAAAAGAAAACCTATTCCTGATGCAACAATCAGAGTAATGATTAATGTAATTATATTCATAGATTATATATTAATAGTACTAAACCAAGATTAACTCTGGTATTTCTTTCATTTCCTTAATGAAATGGAAGCTTAGACCTTCAATATATTCCTCTTTAATATCTGCAATATCTTTTCTATTTTGTTCAGAAAGTATAATATCTGTAATCTTTGAACGCTTTGCTGCCAAGATTTTTTCCCTTATTCCGCCAACAGGAAGAACCTTACCCCTAAGAGTAATTTCACCAGTCATTGCAATCTTCGATTTAACCTTACGATTAGTAAATATACTAAGCATAGCTGTAAACATTGTAATACCTGCCGAAGGACCATCCTTTGGAGTTGCACCTTCTGGAACATGTATATGAAGATTTACATTATCAAAGATATTTGGGTCAACATTTAATATTTCAGCATGTGCCTTAAGATATTCATAAGCTAGCGTTGCAGATTCTTTCATCACATCACCAAGGCTACCTGTCATTGTCAATGTTCCCTTTCCTTTGCTTGTACTTGCTTCAACAAAAAGTATTTCCCCTCCTACTGCAGTCCAAGCTAGTCCTGTTACAACCCCAACTGTGTCATGTTCTAAGTGCATATCATGTTCTGCAATAGGAAGACCAAGTATTTTTTGCAATTCATCAATCTTAATTGCCTTATCATACTTTTCATCCTTTGCTAGTTGAACTGCTCTAAAGCGAACAATTTTAGCAATCATTTTTTCAAGTTGACGAACGCCAGATTCACGAGTATAATCATTAATAACCTTAGAAATCACAGAATCAGAAATAGATATTTGTGTTTTCTTCATACCATGGTCGGTAATTTGTTTAGGGATTAAATGCTTCTTTGCTATTTGCATTTTTTCCTCATGAATATAACCTGGTATATAAATTACTTCCATTCTATCAATAAGTGCTGGCTGAACAGTGTTAAGAGTATTCGCAGTAGCTAAGAACATTACTCTCGAAAGGTCATAATCTATATCTAGATAATTATCATGAAATGCGGTATTTTGTTCTGGGTCTAATACCTCAAGCATAGCTGCCGAAGGGTCTCCATTAATACTCATCCCATTTACCTTATCAATCTCATCAAGCACAAAAACTGGATTTGATGATTTTGCCTTGTTTATTGATTTAAGTATTCTTCCTGGCATAGCTCCTATATAAGTCTTTCTGTGTCCACGAATCTCACTCTCATCATTAAGACCTCCTAAAGCCATACGAATATATTGTCTTCCAATAGCCTTTGCAATAGATTTACCCAAAGATGTTTTACCAACTCCTGGAGGACCTACTAAACAAAGAATTGGAGACTTCATATCTCCTTTTAATTTTAATACAGCTAGATATTCAATTATTCTCTCCTTAACCTTATCTAAACCGTAATGGTCTGCATCAAGAATCTTTCTTGCCTTGTTTAAATCGAAGTTATCATTTGTATATTCATTCCAAGGTAATTCTACAAGAAAGTTCAAATAGTTTAACTGCACAGAAAAATCAGGTGATTGGCTATGAGTTCTCTCCAAACGAACAAGTTCCTTATGAAATAACTCATCAACTTCCTTATTCCAACGTTTATCCTTTGACTTTTCTATTAGCTCTTGAATAGCTTGATCAGAAGGAGAACCTCCAAGTTCTTCTTGAATTGTTTTTAATTGTTGAGTAAGAAAATAATCTCTCTGTTGCTTATCCAAATCGGTAGAAACCTTCTGTTGTATCTGCAACTTTACTTCTTGCATCTGCAATTCTTTGCTCAATATGCTTAGAACCTTAGTTGTTCTTCTAGTGAAGTCGTTAATTTCAAGAAGTTTTTGTTTTTCAGCAAGGTTTACCTCTAAATGCGAAGCAACATAATTAAGTAGGAAATATGGATTTTCAATATTTTGAATTGCAAAGCTTGGGTCGGTGGGCAAGTTAGGGCTCATCTTCAAAAGCTTGAGATAAATATCCTTCATTGCAGCAACAAGGGCTTGAGCATTTCTCGGCAAATCCTTTGCTCCATCAGGATAAAGAGTAACTCCACCCTTCCAATAGGGTTCACTTTTATTTAGTGAATCTAATTTAAATCTTTCAATGCCCTGCATAATAACCATTGTAGTTCCATCTGGCATATTCAAAGTTTTTAATATGCGAGCCGCAGTACCAACCTTGTATAAGTCATCGTAATCTGGATCATCAACATCGTTCTTTTGAGCAACGACACCTATTGTTAATTTCTTTCTATATGCCTCTTTGATAAGCTGTATAGATTTTTCCCTTCCTGCTGTAATTGGGATTACCACTGATGGGAAAAACACATTTCCTCTTAAGGGCAAAATAGGGAGTTCAGATGGTAAATCTGCACCCCCAATTTCTATTGTATCTTCTTCAGTTAATAAAGGAATGAACTCAGGCTCCCCCCCAAACAACTTCGAGAATTCAATCATGTCTTTATTCATATTTGTTATCTTAGTTTCTTATTTTTTAATGTAACTTGGTATATATATCTTAATATTTTTTCATCAACTTCAGACATTTCAAGACCTCTTCTTGCCATCATTCTCTTAGCAACCTCAAGCGCCTTATCTATCTCGTAAAGTTTTAGACCTGCATTCCCACCCCAAGCAAATGAAGGAATGAAGTTTCTTTGATAGCCATGTCCGAATATATTTGAACTAATACCCAAAACAGTACCTGTATTGAACATAGTATTAATACCACACTTTGTATGGTCACCAAATATTGTTCCACAGAATGTTTGTCCTGTGCCAACAAATGTATTCTTTTCAATACTCCAAAGCTTAACCTCTTCGTAAGTATTTTTTAGATTAGAGGCATTTGAATCTGCACCAATATTACACCATTCTGCAATAACAGAACTTCCAATATATCCATCATGTGCCTTATTTGAGTAACCAAAAATCACAACATTAGCCAACTCCCCTCCAACCTTTGAATAAGGTCCAAGTGTTGTTGCTCCATATATTTTAGTATTTAGTTTTAGAACAGAATGTTCGCACATAGCAAAAGGACCACGAACAACTGAGCCTTCCATTATCTCAGCATCTTTTCCAATATAAATTGGACCCTCTTTTGCATTTAAACTTGCACATTCAATCATTGCACCTTCTTCAACAAAAACATTTTCAGGACAAATAACCCTAACAGTATCACTAAGCTTAGCTGATGTTCTTCCCTTTGTTAAGAGTGCAAAATCATTTTTTATTTCTACTTCATTGAATACAAAGATGTCCCAAGTATTAACTATTCGAACAAAATCTTTATCAAACTCTACTTTCTCAGATTCGTCATTATCTGAAATAAAATCAGCTTTTGTTTTGTGCATTGCAATGATATTCTCATCTGGCGAGACCAAAACTTGATTAACAGACAATTTTTTTAATGCCTTAACTAATTCAGGGGTTGGACACACAGAACCATTGATCAAAAACATTGAATCTGAAAGCTCAATTGGGAATTTTTCTGACAAATAATCTTCAGTTAGAGTTGAAGTTTTAACCCCAAGATATTTTTCCCATTTTTCTCTTATTGTTAGAATACCAACACGCATATCGCAAACTGGTCTCAAATAAGACAATGGTTTTAAAGACTCGCGAGAAGCGTCATCAAAAAGTATGTAGTTCATGATGATATATTTTGTTAAGTTGTTTTATTTTATAAACGCAAAGCTAAGCATTTTGTTGCATATAAACAAAGAGATTAGAAAATAAATTTATTGAAATAAAAAAAAGGGTCTCAACTTTTAAGATGAAACCCTTTAAACTGTCTAACTATTAAGAATAGTCTATTATTTACGATTTTTGTATTTATTCATAAATTTATCAACACGTCCTGCTGTATCCACAAGTTTAACCTTACCAGTAAAGAAAGGGTGAGAAGAACTTGAAATTTCCATCTTAATCAATGGATATTTAACTCCATCAATTTCTATCTCATCTCTTGTTTGAGTGCAAGATTTAGTTAGAAATACTTCTTCATTTGACATATCTTTAAACGCACATACGCGGTAAGATGTTGGATGAATGTCTTTTTTCATTTTTTTAAATTATTGCCGTTTGACCGTAAATCCATCAAACGATTATTAAACATTATTTACAATTTCGGAGTGCAAAGGTACAAATATTTATTTAATAGCCAAGCACTCTAATTAAAAAAATAGTTATTCAGCCTTAGGGGCTTGATCTAACATTTTTAGCTTAGCTTCATTTAATGCAATCTCTTGTCTTGCATTTTGCATCTTCTTTTCAAACTCAGCCTTTAAAACATCTGCTTGTTTAGAATTTGCTAAAAATCCAAGATTATTCTCCCATAAGTTTAAATCTTCCTTAAGCTTAAGAATCTTATCATATAAATATTTCTTTTCCTTAGAAGCGTTTGAACCATCACCAGAATGATTTGAAATTCTATCTCTAAATGAGTTTAGTTTTCCTTCTCTAACATCTATTTGAAGTTTATCAAAGTGGAAATTAATCGCATTACGGAATTCTTTTTGAAGACGTTCTTTTTCAGTAACTGGAACAAATCCAACTTCAACCCACTTACGTTGAAACTCTTTTATTGCCTCAAGGTTAGCTTCCTTTTCCTCTCCAAATGTAAATTCCTTCACAGCTTGAATCAATGCTTCTTTCTTCGCTAAGTTTTCAGTCTCATTTGCTCTGTTTGCAGAATAAAAAGCAGATTTCTTTTCAAAGAAAGTATCACAAGATGAGCGAAAACGAGCCCAAAGTTTATCAGAAAGTTTTTTATTAACATATCCAATCGACTTCCATTCTTTTTGCAATTCAAGTAATTCCTCTGTCGCATGCTTCCAGTCTTCTCTCTCTGCAATTGCCTCAGCCTTAACACAGATTTCAACCTTTTTGTTATAGTTTACATCTTGCTCATCCTTCATCTTTTCGAAGACTTCTTTTTTGTTTTGAAAGAAAGTATCTAAAGACGATTTAAAGCGATGCCAAATTGCTTCATTATCTTTTTGTGGAACCTGACCTATTGTCTTCCACAATTTAAGCATATCATTCAACTCATTTGTAGCATCATTCCAATCCTTTATTGAAGGGAATTCTTTTTTAATAACCTCTTCTGCCTTTTCGCATAAAGCAATTTTAGCTAATAAATTATGCTCTAGTTCAGTTTGAATACGTTCATAATATTCAATTCTGCGTTTGTTTATTTGATCAGATGCTGTTTTGAAACGTTCCCAAACCTCTTCATTCTTATCACTTGGTACAGGTCCAATCTCTTTCCATTGTTGATGAATTTCTTGAAGAGCCTTGAAAGATTTATTAATTGACTCCTCAATCAATAATCCTTCGACCTTTTCACAAAGTTCTATCTTAGAATCTAAGTTCTTTTTTAAATCTAAATCTCTAAGCTCACGATTGATTTTTACCTTATCGTAGAACTTTTCAATCAAGAAATGATAGTTTTGCCAAAGACCATTAACCTCTGTTCTTGGAACTTGACCAATAGCTTTCCATTTTTCTTGGATAGCATTAAAATCATCGTATATTTTCTTTAATGCCTCTTCAGAATTAAGTAATACACGTAATTCTTCCAAGATAGCATTCTTAGCAGCCAAGTTATCAAGCTTAATCTTTTCTTGACTTTCTATATAATTTTGTCTTTTTTCTCTATAAAGGGAATAAACCTTACGGAAATCTATCTCAAGAGCGCTTTCCTCTGGTTTAAAATCTTCCTCAACTCCTCCATCTGCAAGAAATTTCTCTTTTAATTCATTTTGAGAAGCTTGAACAAGGAGGTTAAATGCATTACGTACTAAATTAGCACGCAATTTCATTGCATTTATGTTTTCGGAATTAGTAAGTTCTTTGATTTGAGCTAAAAGTTCTTCCTTATTCAAAGTAGAATAATGAGCTGTTAGTTCTTCAATAGATTCAGTTTCGTGCTCTTCAATATGTTCTTCATGGTCAGCAGAAAGAATTTCAGCCGAATGATTATCAACAATTGGAGTTTCTTCGATTGCAAGTGGACTTTCCTCTTCGATAATTGGTTTTACCTCCTCTTCAATAACTGGATTTACTTCCTCTGCAATAGGTGTTTGTTCAGCAATAATTGCTGCATTTTCTTCTGTAGTTTCAACTACATTTGGTTCTTGATTCATAATAATAATGTTAGAATTCCTTTTGCCAAGGGCAAAATTTAATCAGATTACTTATTTTACTTATATTTCTGTCATTCCAGAAATAAGGCTGCAAAAATAACATTTTTTTCAATCAAACAAATATTTTATAGTATATTTGCATTTACAATTAATAACATAAAACTTATACACGATAATGAAAAGTACATTTAAGACCTTATTAATTTCATTTCTATGCTTAACATCTAACTTTGTTTTTGCTCAAAAGCAACAACTTAAAGTTGAAATAGAGAATATTAGTGTTAGAACTCCAGAGGACTGGAAAGTTGAAAAAACTGAGAAGAAAAAGTATGGTTTTACAATAAAACTTTTTAATGAAAAGAACCAAAATGCATTAAAAATAGCGTGTATAAAACGCACAATGAATCTTGAAGCCGCTATTGTGAATCAATCTTCCGAAACAAGTAAGAGAGAAGGCTTTCAAGATATGATAATTGAAAGAGTAAAAGATGGTAAGTTTGGCAAATACAGCGGAAAGTTTTTAGAATATACAAATAGCCCTCTAAGAGATTACTATCGTGGAGGATATTACAGCGTAGTAGACAATGGATATACATATATAATAGAATACTATAGCGCAGACCTTCCTGAGGATCGTCTACTAATTAAGAATATTCTTTCTTCAATAGATATCCTTAAGCCAGAATCAAGACCAAACTTCTTTATTGTAGAAAAAGAGTTTATCCCAGAAAACGTTTCTGCTCCAAAGCCAGAAGAAACGAAAGAAGCCATTGATGCTAAGAATGAAGAAGACTCAAAGAGTGAGTCTAAACTAACCAAGGAGGAAGAAAAAGAACTTGAGAAACAATCAAAGAAAGCCAAAAAAGAACATCTTAAGGTTGTGAAAGAAGAAAAAAAGGCAGACTCTCAAATAGCAGTAGTAAAAGATAAAACAAAAGCAGAAATTAAGGCAGAAAAGAAAGCCCTTAAGAAAGCCGAAAAAGAAAGAATCAAAGCTGAGAAAAAAGCCGCAAAAGAAAAAGCTAAAAAAATAAAAGCAGCTTTAGAAGAATTAAAGAAAGCAAAGAAAGTAGATAAAGAAGATAAGAAAGAAACCAAACGTTCATTCTTCTCATTTCTAAAGAAGAAATAATCGTAGGGGCGAATCATCATTCGCCCAAAAATAATAAAAAACGGGGGATTTAATAATCCCCCGTTTTTTTTGGGCGAACACATAGGTTCGCCCCTACCGTAATTACGATTGAAATTACGGAATAACCGGTTCCGCAGGAGGATTGATTGGCTGATAACCTTTAACCTCAATATCTCTTAATACAAATGAAGACTTAGAAAGGTCTTGCATAAATATAGGAGAAGGGTAGAAACGACACTTAGCCTTTTGAATCGTGGTTATATCAACTTCCTCTAAGGTTTCCATCGCCTTCGCCTTAATAGAAGGTATAAAAGAACCTAAGAGATTGAACTTAACAGCCTGTCCGTTTAAGATATGCCTAGAGACATTAATCTCAAGAGCCTTTAAACAAGCCAAAACATCAGGGTAACCAACAGTCGTTGATTGCGAAATCTCAATACAAAGATCATTCATAGAGACATCCCCGTTTCTAAAAATCTTAGCAAAAAACTTCTCGCCAGGGTTATAACCAGTGACGATATTTTTCTTTACTCTAACATAAGAAATTGCCATAATTGTATGGGTTTTAATTTAACACTATTGTTAATTCACAAAATAGGAGAAACACTCAAATAATATCGCGAATCTATCAAAATATTCATCCATATTTTCTATCA
>JAFNAQ010000009.1 GCA_017860275.1 Bacteroidota bacterium | reverse complement strand
CCGCGCTGATGATACTGGACTAACCCGTCTGGGAAAGTAAGTCGCCGCCAAGACTTTGTAAGCCCTGATACTTATTGTGTCAGGGCTTTTTTGTTTAATATAAAGATAATGAATATTAATTAATGAGAATAAATACTTATTGTTTTATTATTTTACTGATAATATCGTTTCTATTTTTATCATGTGATAATGGTAAAAGTAAAAATGATATTAATGAGAATAAGACTTTTGCTCCATTATCTAAATATTATCCAAATGGAACTATCAGTGTAAAAAAAATGAAAATATATGATGATTTATTTTCATCAATTATAAAAAAATATAATTTCAATGGTTCTGTTCTTGTTGCATTAAATGGCTATATAGTCTATGAATATAATAAAGGTTATTCAAATATTCAACTAAAGGATGAATTAACTGATAGCTCTTTATTCCAAATTGCTTCCATAACCAAGATGTTTACAGCTTCTGCTATTTTGCTTTTGAAGCAAGAAGGGAAGTTAAAACTTGATGATAAGGTAACTAAATATATTCCTTCATTTAAATATCCTAATATCACAATATTGCAATTACTTCAACATAGGTCAGGTTTACCTAAATATGAATATTTATCCGATAATGTTTCAAATAGAGAAAAGGGCTTATCAAATATGGATGTTATTAATTTATTGAATTGTTACTATCCTCCATTAAATTTTACTCCAGGGTCAAATTTTTTATATTCAAACACTGGTTATGTTGTACTTGCTCTTATTATTGAAAAAGTAAGTGGTCAAAAGTATTCTGATTTTTTATCAGCTAAGCTTTTTAAACCTTCAGAAATGAATAATACTTTCGTTGTAGATAAACTTAATGGAATAAATAAATCAAGAGTGACAATAGGTTCTAGAGGAAATTCTCAAAGATCTAGTTTATGGGAACATTCCATATTAGATGATGTTGTAGGCGATAAGGGCATATACTCTACAACAAGAGATTTGTTGAATTGGTATAGAAGTCTTTCCTTAGGAAGGATTCTTAATGATACTAATATTAATTTAATGTTGACTTTCAATAAATCAAAACCTAATTCTGTTAGAGCTTATGGATTAGGGATTAGATGGAAAAATATAGATGGTAGGGATTTTATATATCATAATGGAAGATGGAATGGATATAGAAGTGCTTATGTATATAGACCAGATACAAAGCTACTTGTTATTGCATTAAGTAATACGGCTCATTCTGCACCAAGAATAGCTACGAATATTATTGATTTATATGATAAAAAAGTTGGGAAGCTTAAGATAAATAGTAAAGAAGGGGAAGAAGAGAAGGATTAGATATTTATTGAAAACAAAATATTTAAAAAGGAATCTTTTATTTGTGGTAAATATCCAATTCTAAAACCAATGTTTAATGGCTGCTCAATTCGAATAATATGAAAGTCAGTTTGTAAATCAATACCTATGCTTGATAAAAATTTATTATCAAACATCCCAAAGTCATAAAATCCACATCCAGTAATTCTCTTTATATATACTAACGCTCCGAAAGCAAAATCAGGATATGCAATTGGTAGATGATAATTAAATTTTGCTCCATAATATATTGTTGGATACTCTCCATAAACACCCCTCGGAAATGGAACTTCATTAGGGAAATAATATATACTAGGAGTATTTTTTTGTAAGGTTAAATCAATTTCAATACTATGGTTACGCATAATTCCAGGAGTAAATGTTTTTGAATATACAGATCCTATATGACCGTTGTCTGATGTTAGGGCTCTTTGAGCATTTATCATAATCATTTGACCCCATTTAGGATTAATATCATTATTTGCCATAGATTTATTAATCGACCAATAAAAACCTAATCCAGATGTGTGGAATAAAGTCAGAGCTTGAGAAAAATTATAGCCTGGGGTAATACTTCTGAAGCTATATTTATAATCAAATTCAATATAGTTATTCCAATCGTTAAAAGTCCACTTATAAGGTAATGATATAGAAATTTTTGTTGTATACTCATCCCAGCTTGAGTAATAATCATAATTTCTGACTGTATCAAAAATTATATTTCTTGCTCCATATCTAAAACTAGTGTTAATTATTGGATACCATCCTTTAAAAGTGTAACTAATAAAGAATTCATCTCTTTTTTCATCTAATAAATATTTATATCCACCCTCAAATGTTGACGTTCCTAAAACATTCTGTGAATATGTAGATATACCTAGTCCCATGTCCCTAGAAGCAATACTAAAATACATTGGAGCCCAGCTATGAAAATTGAATAAATGTGATGACTTTAAATAGTCCTTAGATTCCCAAATTGTGTCTTTAATGTTTTTCTTATATAAAAAGAAATTTTCTTGTTTAGTAATAGTATCAGAAAGGGGTAAGTTAGGGAAATTATCATCAGTTGAAAGTTTTTTGATCTCTGTTAATGGTTGAAGTACAATATTAGTTCCATCAGAAGTATAATCACATATAATAATTGAATCGTTGTTGATTGAAAAATCTAAAGTCCCAAATCTAGATTGGCTATGTTGAATTACTTCCTTGTCAAAATTGTTTGGGTCTAAACTAAATATTTGGTATTTATTTTCGTAGCTTCCAATATAATATAACCTATTCTTATAAAATTCTAATTGTTGAATATTTCTATAATCTGAATTTAATATAGTTTTAATATTTCTACTTTTAATATTTATGCAAATAATCGATTTTCCATTTTCATCGGTCTCAATGGCATAGATATTTTCTCCATCATCGTCCCAAGTAGGGAATGAGTATGCCTTGTCTTCAATATTATTTAATCTAGTTATTTCTGATGATAACCTATTCATTAAAATAATATTCTGATTATTTAGACTATCATCTTCTATTGCAGCGATAATATTGAAATCTTTTGGATTATAAGATGGATGATAGAGCTTTTTTTTTAGAGTTATCCTCTTATATACACTACTATCAATATTGTATTCAATAATGTCTGAATAATTTTCATGATCCCAACGAAAATGAGATTTATATTCTGACCATAATAAATAACCCTTTCTAGAGTCGTAATAGTTATTCATTATTCTCCCAGGAGAATAAATTTCATTTTCTTTGTTTGATGAAAGCTTTACTAATTTTGGAGTTTCAAAATTAGAAACCTTAAGAGCAATAATAGTAGAATCATTTACTTGTTTTGGAGATAGATAATTTGAGTAGTGTTTTTTTTCAGGGCTTAGGATCTTGTATTTTATCCCTTTTTTTGAGTTATAATAAACCATGTCTTCGACTTTCCATTTAGAAGATAAATTGTTAATCATCTCTTCGTATAGGTTTTCCTGATTTATACTTAATCCTCTTCTTTCACTTTTGCCCCAGAATTCAAATTTCCAAAAATTTTGTCCAACGTTTTCAAGCATATCTCCCCATAAGTCTGCTCCCCATTTTTGACGTGCATAACTTACCATATGATATCCAAATATATAGCTATTAGGCACGAAATCTTTCATAGAGCCTTGCTTTGCTTTGTCGAAATTGTAAGCCCCTTTATCTAATACTTGAGCTTTTAAATACATGTTGAAATCAGGGGTTTTCCCTCTACCTGAAGGGCTTAATGATGTTTCTGCAACAACCGCATCTCCTTCCATAAACCAATTTGGGATATATAAACCAATTAATGCTCCAACAATATGTTCTCCAAATACATTAATTAATGTTTTAGCAGGTCCTTTATGTAATGCTTGAATCTGAGCTGCATGCCTCCATTCATGAATTGCTAAGTGTAAATCCCAAGGATATGCTATAGTAGAACTTGGAGATGGAGACATCCATAACTCAACTCTTTTAGGTGCCCATACTACTAATCCGTTAGAATAAGAAGAATTGACATGAAGAATAAAAGGAATATTAGGAGCAGTAGTTTTTAGGGATTTTCCAATTATTGGTTGTAATGTATCTAGAATAGATGCAAAAACCTGTGCTTTTTTTTCGTAAAAATCAGGGTAAATAATATTAAACTTGTCAGTTTTAATTTGTCTCCAACCAAAAAAACCATTTTCAACCCCAGTTGAGTAATATTGCGAATATACTTTTTGATTAGAAATTAGTAAAATCAAAAACAAAATAATAATGAAAGGGCGAGAAAGACTCGCCCTAAATTTTATTTTTATTTTTTTGAATTTGTTCATTAATTATGATTTACTTTTGAGGAACATTTTTTAATGTTTCAACTAAATAATCCCAGAACATTTTTACCGAAGGAATATTTACTCTTTCGTTTGGTGAGTGTGGATTCATAATGGTTGGTCCAAACGAAATCATATCCCAATTTGGATACACTCCTCCAAGTAAGCCACATTCTAAACCAGCGTGGATAGCCATTATTTCAGGAGTCTTACCATACATCTTGTTGTATGTTTCTTGCATTATTTTAAGTATTGGGGATTCCATATTTGGTTTCCATCCAGGGTATGCACCATCAAATGCGCATTTTGCACCAGCAAGTTCAAAAACAGAAGCCATCATTTCAGCTAAATCCATCTTTGCGCTGTCAACTGAGCTTCTCAATAAACAATTTATTTGAATATTATTACCATTACTCTTTATAATAGCAAGATTGGTAGATGTTTCAGTAAGATTTTCCATGCTATCACTCATTCTCATAACTCCATTAGGACATGCGTAAACAGAACGGATTAATTTTGTTTGAGTATCTAAATCTATTACATTTGCAGGTATAGATGTAGCCTCAAAGGAAACATTTAAATTTGGATCAACTAAAGACAATTCATTTTTAGCATCAGCATAAACACATTCAATAATTTTTTTAGCATCAGCAATATTTGCAGTAGGTAAAGTAACTATTGAGAATGCCTCACGAGGGATTGCATTTCTTAAGCTGCCACCATTGATTGAAGATATTCTTAATCCTTGTTTTTCTAGAGCTTTAAATATTCTGAATAAGATTTTATTTGCATTACCAATACCAGTAATGATATCCATTCCGCTATGACCTCCCCTTAGTCCAGTTACATTTAATGCAAATCCAGACATTTCTAAAGGAGTTGGTTCTAATTTTGATTCGAAAGTAATAGTAGCATCAATACCACCAGCACATCCAACATATAATTCTCCTTCTGTTTCAGAGTCAAGATTCATAAGTATTTCGCCTTTCAAACAGTTAGGCTTTAAACCAAAAGCCCCTGTCATTCCAGTTTCTTCATCAATAGTTAGAAGAGCTTCAATAGGACCATGAACAAGGGTTTTGTCTTCAAGTACTGCAAGAGCAGCAGCAACTCCAATTCCGTTATCAGCACCAAGAGTAGTACCCTTTGCTCTAACCCATTTTTCATCAATGTAAGGTAAGATTGGATCTTTCTCAAAATCATGTTTTGTATCAGCATTCTTTTGAGGAACCATATCTAAGTGGGCTTGAAGAATTACACCTTTGCGATTTTCCATACCTTCTGAGGCAGGCTTGCGAATAATTACATTGCCAATTTCGTCAACAATATGTTCCAAATTGTTTGCTTTTGCAAATTCTACCATTGACTCTACAATTTTCGCTTCTTTTTTTGAAGGATGAGGAATAGCACATATTTTATCGAAGTGATTCCATAAACCTTTTGGTTCTAAATTAATTAATTCACTCATAATCAGTATAAATTTAATTTCTAAATGTTATTATTTTAAAGTAATTTGCTTTACAAACGGATAAACCAATTGGTTTATTTCATTACAACTTAGTTGATTTTCAAAAATTCCATATACAGTTGCTCCGCTTCCACTTAAAGAAGAGTATATTGCCCCCATATTATACAATTCCTTCTTTATTTTTTCAAAGATATCATACTTTTTAGATAAGGAAACTTCGAAATCATTTTTTATAAAATCTTTCCAGTTATCTAGTGGTTCATTAGAAATAAAATCATATAAATCATAAAAGGGCTTTTGAGCTTCTACATTTGAATATGCTTCAGCTGTACTAATATGAATATCAGGTTTTATAAGAATAATAGTTTTGCCTTTTAGAGAAAGATTTATTGGTTTGAATTCATCCCCTTTTCCATAAGCATAAGTAGGTTCTCCTTTGACAAAGAAAGCACAATCTGATCCAATTCTTCTTGCATAATTTTCTAGTTCTTCTGAATTGAGATTTAGAGAAAAGAGATAGTTTAGTAATTTGAGAGTACAAGTAGCATTAGAACTTCCTCCTCCCAGACCAGCACCCATAGGAATAATCTTATTGAGATGTATCTCTACTTCCGAAATATTTGGGAAATCATTTTTTAAGAGTTTAAATGCTTTGATACATAGGTTATCATCAGTAGATTTCGTTTCTATAGGTAATCCAGTAACAGTCAATTCTGTGACACCTTCAATCTTTGGTCTAATCTCTAAAGCGTCTTTAAATTCAATAGGATAAAATACAGATTCAATATTATGAAATCCGTCATTACGTTTTTCAATAATATTCAATCCAATATTTATTTTGCATATAGGGAAGTAAATCATAGTCGCAAAGATAGTAATTATTTAAATAATTATTGATTTAATGATTTTTGTATGTAAAAAATACTTGCATTTTTTTTATAAATATCGTATATTTGTCATACTAATGCAAAACAAACACTGTCATGAAAAAGTTAATTAAATATTTTTTGTCTACTATGATAACCACAGCTATATCTTTTGGAGGTGGTTTAGATTTGTTTGCGCAAATAGGTGATGGCACAAATTTTGATTTTTCTATGGGTGATTACACTTATTGGAAAGGCTATCAATCCAAAAACACAAGTACAGCAACCAATGTGACATTTATCAATTGGGTTGTATATACTAATCCTTCAGAATGCACATGGAGTGGTTCATTGCCAGCTCCAGCACCTGGTGATACTTGTTTCATCATAAATAAGAATTATTCTGAGTTCGATCTTAATGTGGGAGCGACTAAATTAATTAAAATTCCTACTTATTTTGGGTTTAATAGATCCACAACTATTAATGTTAAAAAACCAGGAGCAAACACGAACATGTTATCTTATGATATGTTAGTGGCTGAAAAAAACTCTTTAGTTACATTTAATTTTTCAATGGTTCTTGAAGCCCCAGGTCATTCAGGATATCAAAATCCATTTTTTCAACTTGAGATTTTTGAATTAGATGAAAATGATAATGAAATAGCTAGGCTTGATCCAACAACATATTACGAAGTAATAGGTCAACTTCCCGCTCCAGATGGTTGGAGTACATTTACCATAAGTGGAGCTGATGGAATATGGCAGAATTGGAAGCAAATTTCATTTAACCTTGCAAATTTTAGAACAAAAAGGATAAGAATGAAAGTGCTAGTTGCAGGATGCTCTCCAACAGGTCACTGGTCTTATGGATATTTTGTAGGAAAAGTAGGATATTCAAAATGTCAAGTTAATTCATGTTACAATGCTGACACAGTAGCTAAGCTTATTGCTCCTTCTGGTTTCGCAAAATATGAATGGTTTGCAAACCCAAATGATTTACCAGAATCACAACTAAGTTCTATAGCAACAGGGATACCAATTATGGAAAGTCATGTTATTGGCTCAGTCCCAGCAAAGAATTCATTTTTAATTAAATATAGCACACATGCAAATTACGGAGACAATTATTTTGTTAGATTAACAACCCAGACCAGTACATCTACTCCTGGTTCTGTATCATATATTAAGGTAAAGGCTTTTAACTCTAAACCAAAAGCACGATTTTATAAACAGTCAGGTGATTCTAATTTGGTTACCTTCTACAATGACACAGAATTCCCAATTCAAGATACATCAGCTTTAATAGAGTATTTTTGGGATTTTGGAGATGGGAGTGAAATCTTAATGTATAATAGCCAAACTTATCCAATAGTTGAAAACATAAGTCCATCTCATCAATATTCAGAGCAAGGGACTTATAGAGTACAACTAACTGCGAAGTATAACGGCTGCGCAACTACATATGATACTATAATACATGCAACGTTTATTGGGTTAAATGAAATTTACTCAGAACCTTCATTTTCATTATATCCAAATCCCGCAACAAAACAAGCAAATCTAAAAATTGAAGGAGTAAATGGGAAATTACAAGTATCTGTAATTGATGAACAAGGAAGAATAATAAAGACAATCGACTTATATACATCGGATAGTAAGATTGAGGCGATAATTGATTGTTCAAGTTATATTTCGGGTGTTTACTATATAAAAATTATTGGAGCAGATATAAATAAGGTTGAAAAATTAATTATTGAGTAGCAATAATTAATGTTATTTTTTTTCTTACTCACTTACTTTATAAAGATTTGTATTGTTGAATTAATTTGTATATTTGCAACATTATATATTAAGTCGACAATTATATATTAAATTCAATATTCAAATGAAAAAGTTAACTACAAGTTTTTGTACATTTATCATTACAGTTTTAATGATATTTGGAAGTTTTAATCAATCGTTCTCTCAAATTGGAGATGGAACTAATTTTGATTTTTCGATGAGTGATTTTACTTATTGGAAGGGTTATCAAACAAAAAATAATAGTGACGCTACTGTTATTAAATATAGTGGATGGAATCTTTTTACAAATCCAGCAGAATGTACATGGCAAAGTGACACATGCTTTGTTATAAACAAAAATTATACAGAATATGATTATAATGTTGGGGCAACAAAATTAATTAAGATACCTACATATTTTGGATTTAACCGTTCTGTAAAAATTAACGTTCAAAAGTATGGTGCTAATACAAATATGTTATCTTATGATATGTTGGTTTCTGATAAAAATTCTTTAGTTACGTTTAACTATTCAATGGTTCTAGAAGCACCAGGTCATACAGGATATCAAAATCCATTCTTTCAATTAGAGATTTTTGAATTAGATGAAAACGATAATGAAATTGCACGATTAGATCCATCAACATATTATGATGTAAAGGGACAACTCCCAAAACCAGATGGTTGGAGCGAATTTACTGTTGGAAGTTCTGATGGAATATGGCAAAACTGGAAACAAATCTCATATGACTTAGCTAACTTCAGGTCAAAGAGGATTAGAATGAAAGTTCTTGTTGCAGGATGTTCTCCAACAGGACACTGGTCATACGGATACTTTGTTGGAAAAGTTGGAGCATCTGCAATTCAAGTTAACTCATGTTATAAAGTAGATACAATAGCAAAATTAATTGCTCCTCCAGGATTTGCTAAATACGAATGGTTTGCTAATCCAAATGATTTGCCTCTTTCGCAATTAAGTACAATTGCAAACGGTACTCCTCTTGCAATAAGTGCAGTAAATGGATCTGTTCCAGCAAAGAATTCATTTTTAGTAAAGCAAAGTACATTAACAACTAATGGGGAGAACTATTTTGTTAGATTGACAACACAAGTACCAACAGGCTTATCAATTCCTGCATATGTTTCATACATAAAAGTGAAAGCTTATAATTCAAAACCAAAAGCAAGATTTTACAAACAATCGGGACAATCAAATATAGTTCAGTTCTATAATGATACTTATTTTCCAGTACAAGATACAACTGCATTAATTGAGTATTTCTGGGATTTTGGAGATGGTAGTGAAATCTTAATGTATAATAGCCAAACTAATCCAATTGTAGAAAATATAAGTCCATCTCATCAATATAGCCAAGAAGGAAATTATAGAGTTCAATTAACTTCAAAGTTTAATGGATGTGCTACAACATTTGATACTATGATAAGAGCAACTTTGGTTGGTTTAGACGATGTTGAATCAGGTGCTTCTTTATCATTATATCCAAATCCAGCAACAAACCAAACAACAGTTAAGGTAAGTGGAGTTAATGGAGATGCAAAAGTATTAGTTGTTGACGAACAAGGAAAAGTTATAGAAACTATCAATGCAATTCCTTCAAATGGAACAATTGAAACGAAAATAGATTTAAGTAAATACTCTTCAGGAATTTACTTTGTTAAAGTTATTGGAGATAAAATTCAACGGACAGAAAAATTGATTATTCAATAATTTATTTCTGTATTCAAAGAAAAAGATTGGCTTTTACTAGCCAATCTTTTTTTTATCCTTCGATCTTTTTTATTAAATCTTTATTATAAAATGAGTCTTATTAAGAATTTAATTATTTATTAGTAGTCCAATATATTAATTTTAGAATTTACTAACCTAAAAATATTAGTATGAAAAGTTTTCATTCAAAGAATTATTCTTTAATCCTTGCAATTTTATTTATGTTTGCAGGATTTGAACAATCTTATTCTCAGATAGGAGATGGAACAAATTTTAATTTTTCGATGGGTGATTATACATATTGGAAAGGTTATCAGTCAAAAAATATAAGTACCCCAACTACTATTTCATTTACTAATTGGGTTTTATATCCAAATCCTTCCTCTTGTACTTGGAATGGCAATCAACCTGCTCCAGCAGCAGGGGATACTTGTTTTATTATTAATAAAAATTATTATGAATACGATGTTAATGTAGGGGCAACAAAATTAATTAAGATACCTACTTACTTCGGATTTAATCGTTCTACGACTATTAACGTTGAAAAAGGTGGCTCTAATTCAAATATGTTATCATATGATATGTTAGTAAGCGAAAATAACTCAATGGTTACATTTAATTATGCCATGGTTCTTCAAGCGCCAGGTCATACTGGTTATGAAAATCCATTATTTCAGATAGAAATAATAGAATTAGATCAAAATGATAATGAAATAGGCAGATTAGACCCAACAACATATTTCGAAGTACTTGGTAAAACACCAGCCCCTGATGGTTGGAGTCTATTTTCAGGTGGGATTTGGCAGAACTGGAAACAAATAGGAATGAATTTATCTGATTTTCGTTCCAAAAGAATAAGAATGAAGGTTACAGTTGCAGGGTGTACACTTGGAGGGCACTGGTCATATGGTTATTTTGTAGGAAAGGTAGCTCCATCTGAATGCATTGTAACTTCATGTTATAATGCAGATACAGTAGCAAAACTTATTGCTCCTTCTGGATTTGCAAAATATGAATGGTTTGCTAACCCGAATGATTTACCACTGTCTCAACTTAGCACCATTGCAACAGGCACGCCTTTGGCAGAAAGTCATATTGTTGGAGTCGTTCCAGCAAAGAATACTTTTTTAGTAAAGAATAACACTCTTGCTAATTATGGAGACAATTATTTTGTGAGATTAACCTCTCAAATGACTAGTGGTTCTACCACGCCAGGTTATGTGTCATATATAAAAGTTAAAGCATTAAATACAAAACCAAAAGTTGGGTTTATTCCATCGCAAGAGATAGAAGGAGAGGAATTAGTGAAATTTACTAATACTACTACTTTTCCAGTGCAAGATACTACTGCATTGATAGAATATTTTTGGGATTTCGGTGATGGAAGTGATATTTTGTATTACAATAGCCAGACAAATCCAATAGAGGCAAACATTAACCCATCTCATCTATATATAGAAGGAGGAAGATATAAAGTAATACTAACAGCTAAGTATAATGGTTGTGGTTCAACTTATGATACAATTGTAGTAGGCTTAGAAGATATTGATTATGATGTTTCATTATCATTATATCCAAATCCAGCGTATAAACAAACAACCATAAAGATGAATGGAGTAAATGAGGCTGTAAATATAATTGTTATTGATGAGCAAGCTAGAGAAATTAAGAAAATGAAAGTGTCTCCATCAAATGGAGCAATTGAAACAAAACTTGATTTATCTAAATTTACCCCAGGATTATATTATATTAAAGTCATTGGGGAAAAAATTCAAAAGACAGAAAAACTTATTGTGAATTAAAAGGATATTACGACCAATATTCAAGATAATTTGCTTATCTTTGTAAAACAAATCCAACGTAGGGGCAAACCAATGTGTCTGCCCAAAAACAACAAAATATAAAATTCCTTAAATAAAAATGATGCACATCTTTCATAGTAAATGATGTGCATCATGTGCATCTTTTGTATCAAATGATGTGCATCATTTGCACATTAAATCGCCGATTTAATAGTACAAATCAGCTATTTCCCAGAACAAAATAAGGATTAAGGAGATTAAAATCAAATAAAAATCCCCATCCGTTGGGACATGACACTTCATGTCTTCAATTTGATAATACATCATATAACAATTATCTGCGGACACGACTTGTCGTGTCCATGCAATAAAAATAAACAAATATTACTTGTAATTAATAAACAGTTTATATACTTTTGTATTATCAACTTAACTTAGAAATTATTCAAATGAAGAAAATTAAAATCATCCTATCTTTATTATTAGTTGTAATAACTAATCAATTAAATGCCCAATTTCTAAATACTATTTATAGTGACACAAATATTCTAATAAAAGAAACCGATGGATTTGTTTCTGGTTTTAATAATTGTGATAATGATAGTGGTTATTGGGCTTTATTAAATGATGATGTACTCTTATCTCATGATAAGGATTTGAATAATTATTATACA
This sequence comes from Bacteroidota bacterium, assembly GCA_017860275.1. GTDB lineage: Bacteria > Bacteroidota > Bacteroidia > Bacteroidales > P3 > UBA10566. The sequence continues at coordinate 168,336 of JAFNAQ010000009.1, read as the reverse complement.
ATAAAGATAGATACAACAGTAGCTAATATGTATTTTCGTGATAAATATAATAATAAGTTATATTCTTTACATTCTAAAATAGGAGGTGGTTATGATTCTGTGTTGGATTTAGAAACTTATAAATTATCAACCAAGGAATATTCCTTAAAGAAAATTTATAACAATAAACTCATTTATTGGAGTAAAGATATTTTTACAAAGAATCATGAATTTGCATTATTAATTAATGAAGAAGATGAAGGAAAATATCATACAAAAAATCCCAAAATATTAATATTAGATACTCTTGGAAATATAAAACAATCTAGCATTATTAATAATGCGTATTGCGGAAATCAATATTTATTAGAGATGGGAAATTATTTTATTTTTTCTCGTTGCTTTGATAAAAATCATCTAATTTACTTGGTTAATAAAACTACATTGCAATTAGTTGACACTCTCAATGAAACATTTGCAGTAGCAGTACCAATTAATGATTCAATTTTAGTTGGAGCCTATGATTCTAGTGGTTATGCGAAAATTAATGTATGGAATATTAATTCAAAGGAATTAAAGACATATCAATTTGTTTCCGATACAACTCTCTCTAATGGTAAACCTACTATCAAATGGTACGAACATATTAAATTTATTAATCCAGATTCAATTTTTTTAGTTTATCGTACAATTGGAGATATGTTTGATAATAGCTATCGAGCGACTATTGGGATATTAAATTTTGGAGTAAATGGTAATTTGAATTATAATTATAAATTTAAGGTTTTCAAGGCAAATGCTGATAATTATCTTGAAAATGCTATTCCAACAGAGGATGGCGGTTTGATAATTGATTATACTGCTTTTTCGAGTTCAGGGAATCAAGGAGCGATAATTAAATTTTTACCAAGAGATCTAAATTATATAGTCTCAGATTTCTCAATCGCTATAAATTCTAGTTGTATTGCGTATCCTAATCCTGCTAAGGATAATATTAGTTTTAATTGCTCTTCTATGATTAATAATATTGATGTTTTCAATATTATGGGAGAAAGAGTTTATAGGATTGATGTTAAGGATAAGGTAAAGACTATTGATATTTCTTCTTTTCGAAAGGGGATGTATATAGCGAAGTTATATACTGAACGTGGAATTATTGATAAGAAGTTTATTGTGGAATAAAAAAAGAGAAGTGGCATGCCACTTCTCTTTTTATTGGTTTATTTCTAATAGTATTATTTTATTATTCCTATTGAGCGTTGGATAAAGCTGTTTAGGGCTTCTCCTTTTAAAAGTCCTTGGCTTAATAGGGCTAGGTCTTTTAGTTGAGAAATTATTTGAGTTTGTTTGTCTGTGTCTGTGTTGTTTAAGACTTCCGACATTATTGGGTGGTTGGTGTTTACTACTAGGTTATAGCTCTCTGGCATATCTCCGTAGAAGGACATCATTCCTCCGCCTCCCATTTCACTCATCTCTTTCATACGACGCATAAACTCGTTTTGAGTAATAGTTAGAGGTGCTTCACTTTCGGAAAGAGACTCCATCTGTACTGTGAATTTAACTTTGTCAACCTGTCCTTCAACTAAGCTTTTAAGACTTTCTATTTCTTTTTCTGAAAGTTTTGAAGGGATTACCTCGTCTTTAGGAATAAGTTTGTCAATTACGTCAGAATCAATTCTTGCAAATCTGCAATCTTTAAGCTTTTGTTCTAATTGATTCACGAAGTGATTATCTAAGATTCCATCCATTAGAAGAACATCGTAACCCTTGTCCTTTGCAGATTGAATATATGCATATTGACCATCTACATCATTTGAGTAAAGGTAAACAACTTTCTTATCCTTATCAGTTTGAAGAGGCTCTATCTTATTTCTGTAATCCTCAATAGAGAACATCTCGTTATTTATATTTTTAAATAAGAATATCTTCTCTGCCTTTTCGTAGAATTTCTCATCGGAAAGCATTCCATATTCAATGAATACTTTTAGGTCATCCCATTTCTTTTCATAATCTTCACGCTTATTCTTATATAATTCATCTAGTTTATCGGCAACCTTCTTTGTGATATGAGAAGAAATCTTCTTTACATTTGCATCGGATTGAAGATAAGAACGAGATACATTTAAAGGAATATCTGGTGAGTCTAACACACCACGAAGCAACATCATATAGTCAGGAACAACACCCTCAACGCTATCAGTTACGAATACTTGGTTGCAGTACAATTGTATTTTGTCTCTGTTTGGATCAATATTCTTCTTAACCTTAGGAAAATAAAGTATTCCTGTAAGGTTAAAAGGGTAGTCTACATTTAGATGAATATGGAAAAGAGGTTCTTCGAAATTCATTGGATAAAGCTCACGGTAGAAGTTTAGGTAATCCTCATCTGTAAGTTCAGCAGGCTTTCTCTTCCAAAGAGGTTCTGTATTGTTGATTATTCTTTGACGTGTCTTTTGTTCACGCTTAGGATTTCCATCCTTGTCCTTTTCTGTTTCAGAATCTTCCCAAAAGGTCTCTTCTCCAAAACGAATAGGGATAGGCATAAACTTACAGTATTTTTTTAATAGTTCAAGGATTTTGTTTTCTTCCAAAAATTCTAGACTATCGTCTGAAAGATGCATGATTATCTCTGTTCCTCTATCGGTCTTTTCTGTTGGGTCAATTGTATATTCTGTGTTTCCATCGCACCACCAACGAACAGCAGGCGCATCTGTATGAGACTTAGTCTTAAACTCAACTTCCTTAGATACCATAAATGAGGAATAGAACCCAAGACCGAAATGTCCAATAAGTTGGTTGGTTTCTAATTCAGATTTCCCTTTAAATTTTTCTACGAATTCCTCTGCACCAGAGAAGGCAATTTGGTTTATATATTTTTCAACCTCCTCTTCACTCATACCTATACCTCTATCCTTAACAGTAAGAGTCTTTGCATCTTTGTCTATTATTACATCAATTGTTAAGCCTCCAAGTTCTCCTTTCGATTGACCTAAAGAAGATAGAGTCTTAAGTTTTTGAGTTGCATCAACAGCATTTGAAACAATCTCTCTTAAGAAGATTTCGTGATCTGAGTATAAAAACTTCTTGATAATCGGAAAGATATTTTCCGTTTTTACATTAATGTTTCCCTTCATATTGTTTGAATTTTATTTTGTTTATCAATAATTATCGTTTTCAGGGATAATCAAAGGATATACCAAAATTCAAACAATGTCATTTTGTCATATATATATTATTTCTTTACAAGGAATTGAGCCGTTACACGAGAACGTTGTTCAATGATTATTTCTTCATCTTTTATCACACTAGAAATAGCTTTTTCATTATAATGACGAATAGTAATCATCCTTAGCCCATCATTATATTTAACTGTATAGTTAGGAGCAAGCTTATCTATTAAATCATATAATAACTCTTGGTCAATTAAATCAAAACATACAGAAAAACTAAGGGCAGAATTTTGCATTAGATTAATCCTTATTCCATATTGTGCAAAGATTGAGAATATTGCACTGATTCTTTCTTCAACAATAAAAGAAAAATCTTTAGGAAACAAGGTTAGTAATGTTTGATTATCTTTGAATATATAGCTTGGTGCGTTAGGAGTTGTGCTCTTGCAATGGCATATTACAGAACCAGAAGCTTTGGGGTCGATAAAGCTTTTAACGAATAAGGGTATTGATTTGTTTTCTAATGGCTTTAGAGTCTTTGGGTGGATTATAGATGCGCCATAGTATGATAACTCAATTGCTTCTGAAAAAGGAATTTTATCGAATTTCACTGTTTTACTAAATATCTTTGGGTCGGCATTTAATAATCCAGGGACGTCCTTCCATATAGTTACATTCTTTGCTTTTAAAAAATAGGCAAAGATAGCCGCAGAATAATCAGACCCTTCTCTACCCAAGGTTGTAGGATTATTTTTAGCGTCGCTTGAAATATATCCTTGAGTGATTATTATTTGATTTTCTTTAAAAAGAGGAGATACTTGCTCTTTTATTGTTTTCTTTGTAAGTCTCCAATCTACATTTGCCCCTCTAAAATTACTATCAGTTTTTATTACTTGTCTTGCATCAATAAGTATATGTTCAATACCTATACACTTGAAATATGTTGAAATAATTAGAGTAGAAATGATTTCTCCATAGCTTACTATAGCATCATAAAGTAGATTAATAGTGGAATTCTTATACTTAATTAGGGTTTCCTCTATTTCCTTGATTACTATTTTAAGTTTAGATTCAATCTCCTTGCTACCATCACCAAATAGTTCTTTGATAATTACTAAGTGGTTGTCTTCTATTTGTTTAATTAGTGACGATTTAATTTTCTTTGTCTTGTAGAAATCCTTAACAATAGATTCTAAGGCATTTGTGGTTTTCCCCATTGCGGAGAACACTATTATTCGTTTATTATTTTGAGTCAAAATTATAGAAGCAACATTTCTTACAGTCTCTGCACTGTTAACTGATGCCCCTCCAAATTTTTCTATATAGATTTCGTTCATACAATTTGTTATTTAACTGCAAAACTACAAAAATTCTTTGTACCTTTGCCAACAATATACTTTTTGTAATATGGTGAAAAAGCAAAAAATTTTTAATCCAGTAAGTCTTTGGAGCGCTAATGTCTCCACTGTTTTAAGTATCTCTTTGGTGCTGTTTATGTTGGGTTTTGTTTCATTGTTTATCTTTCATGCTTTTGTGGCATCGAATAATTTAAAAGAAAATGTTTCATTTACGGTTTATCTCGTTCAAGATTCTTCAGAATCGGATGCAATGGCATTAAAAACTGATATTTCAAAAAATCCAAATGTAAAATCAACAGAATATATTTCACCAAGTGCTGCAGCTCAAATGATGAATAAGGTTATGGGAGAGGATCATTTGGCTGTTTTAGATTCAATTAATCCTTACCCTGCTTCTATAGTTGTTAATCTAAAAGCAGAGGCTCTAAATATGTCTAGTATTAGGAAGTTCATTACGTCAGTAGAGGCAAAGGATATTGTTGATAATGTAGATTATCGTCACGACCTAATTAAGGATATTAATTCCGTTATATATAATGTTTCTGCATTTGCTCTTGCTTTTATTATATGCTTACTTATTATATCAGTTACACTAATAAACCATACCATAAGATTAACTATATATTCAAAGAGATTTTTGATTCGTTCAATGGAGTTGGTTGGAGCAAAACCATCTTTTATCAGAAAGCCTTTCTTATTAAAAGGATTCTTTTTTGGACTCTTCGGAGGTCTAATAGCAGATGTGCTTATTCTTGGTATAATATTTTGGGTTTCATCTTCGTTTAATGGACTTATTTCGCCTGAGTTTTATCCAATCTATGGAATAATTGGAATAGGTGTTTTAGTCTTTGGAATTGTACTATCTTTTACTTTTACATTGTTCTCTGTGTATAGATTTATGCATTTAAGAGCAGAAAAATTATATAAATAGAAAAATATTAAAATATGGCTGTTAAAACAAACACAAGTAATTCTTTTGTAAAAAAGACAACAGAAACCAAATCAAATTTTGGTTTTGCATTTGAAAAAGTAAATTATATCTGGATGATTATCGGTTTAATTCTTCTAGGTTTAGGATATATCTTATTGATCGGTGGCGGTGCAGATAGTCCAGATACTTTTAATTATAGTTTATTTGATGCACAACGTTTAGTTGTAGCTCCTATCTTAATGGTTTTAGGCTTAGTTATTGAAGTATATGCTATCTTAAAGAAGCCTAAGCAATCGAAAGAACAAACAGATATAAAATAATTTTATATCTAAAGGATAATTTTTATGACTTTATTTGAAACAATAATTATAGCCATTGTAGAGGGCTTAACGGAGTTTTTGCCTGTTTCTTCCACGGGGCATATGATAATAGCTCAAGGGATTTTAGGAGTACAAAGTACTGATTTTGTTAAGTTTTTCACTATTTGCATTCAGTTTGGAGCTATTTTGTCTGTGTTGATTTTATACTGGAAGCGTTTTCTTCAATCAATGAATTTTTATTATAAGCTATTAGTTGCTTTTCTTCCTGCTGCCGTTGTAGGTTTGCTTGCTGGAGATTTTATTGACTCATTATTAGAAAATGTTTGGGTTGTTGCTATAATGTTAATAATTGGTGGAGTTTTTATGCTGTTTGTTGATAAATGGTTCAACAAGCCCCAAGATGACCAAACAATAACATATAAGAAAGGATTTTATATTGGATTATTTCAATGTATAGCAATGATACCAGGTGTATCTCGTTCAATGGCAACAATTGTTGGGGGTATGTACAATAACTTATCAAGGAAAACAGCGGCTGAATTTTCATTCTTTTTAGCTGTTCCAACCATGCTTGCAGCAACTGGATATAAACTTTTAAAAGTTCTTTTAGAGGATGGTGGCGTGGAAATGCTTAAATCTAATTTAGAAACTCTTATTATTGGTAATGTAATTGCTTTTATTGTTGCAATAATTGCTATAAAATTCTTTATTTCAGTCCTTACAAAATATGGGTTTAAATCATTTGGTTATTACAGAATAATTGTGGGTGTTGCTATTATTTTGTTGATGTTATTCGGTTATAATCTAAGTGTTGCATAATGATTGATATTGAAAATGGTTGTGCTTTACTAATTAATAAACCTTATACTTGGACTTCTTTTCAAGTGGTTAATAAGATGAAATATTTTATTAAACACAAGTATGGGATTAAAAAAATAAAAATTGGTCATGCGGGGACATTAGATCCACTTGCCAGCGGATTATTGATTGTTTGCGTAGGAAAGTTTACAAAAAAGATTGATGAATTTCAAGCCTCTGAAAAAGAATATATAGGGACTTTTCGTCTTGGTGCGACTACACCTTGCTATGATTTAGAAAAACCAATAGACCATATTTATCCTTACGATCATATTTCAGAAGAAGATATTTTATTGGCTGCAAAACAATTCACAGGAGTAATAGATCAAGTACCACCAATATTTTCTGCTGTTTGGGTTAATGGGAAGAGAGCATATGAACTGGCAAGAGAAAATAAGGACATTGAATTAAAATCAAAACAAATAACAATATCTGAGTTTGAGATAACAAGAATAAATCTTCCAGATATAGATTTTAGAATAGTATGTAGTAAGGGGACTTACATAAGATCTATTGCAAGAGATTTTGGAATTACATTAAATTCTGGTGCTCATTTAACATCACTTACTAGGACTAGAATAGGTAGTTTTTTATTAGAGGATGCAATGGAGATTAATGAATTTGACACTTCAAACTTCAAAAATATATAGTGAATAAATTCAGATAATGAATTTTGTAAATCATAAATACTATTAAATCACTTGACATTTCATGCTTGTGAAGTTATATTTGCACCTTTCGCAAATTTTTTTCTGAGATAATAATATTAAATAGAATATATAATATATGAAACTTTCTCAATTTAAGTACAATTTACCAAAAGAGTTAATTGCAGAAAAGCCTGCACATGAAAGAGATTGTTCAAGATTAATGGTTATTAATAGAAAAACCAAGACCATTGAACATAAGATATTTAAAGATGTGTTAGAATACTTTGAAGAAAGAGATTTGTTCGTAATGAACGACACAAAAGTTTTTCCTGCTCGTTTGTTTGGGACTAAAGAAAAAACAAATGCAAGAATTGAAGTATTTTTGCTAAGAGAAATAAACCCAGATACACGTTTATGGGATATTTTAGTTGACCCTGCAAGAAAAATTCGAATTGGGAACAAATTATATTTTGGAGAAAACGATGAACTTGTTGCGGAGGTTATTGATAATACTACTTCAAGAGGGAGAACATTAAGGTTTTTATATGATGGCACTCACGAGGAATTCCAAGCAGTATTACATAAATTGGGTAATACGCCAATTCCTGACGACTTATTAAGAATTAGAGATATTATACCTGAAGACAAGGAACGTTATCAAACAATTTATGCAGTTAATGAGGGAGCAGTAGTTGCCCCAACTGCTGGATTTCATTTTAGTAAACAATTGATGAAGCGTTTGGAGATTAAGGGATGTGAATTTGCGTCAGTTACTTTACATGCTGGTTTAGGAAATTTTAGACCTATAGAGGTTGAAGATCTAACAAAACATAAAATGGATTCCGAAGAAATGTTTATTTCTGAAGAAAATGCAAAAATAATTAATGCTGCAAAGGAGAGAAAAAGTAAGGTTTGTTGTGTAGGTACAACAACAATGAAGGCATTGGAAACAGCAACAACGATTTCCTCTAAAATAAAACCTTATGCTGGATGGACGAATAAATTTGTATTCCCTCCTCATGAATTTTCTATTGCAGACTCAATGATTACCAATTTTCATCCACCATTATCATCAATGTTGATGATGGTTTCTGCTTTTGGAGGATATGACTTAATAATGGAGGCATATAAGCAGGCTGTGGCTGAAAAGTATAAATTTTTAACTTACGGAGATGCAATGCTTATCATCTAAACCTAGGTATATGATAGTGGTTGCTGGGGGTAAAGGACTTAGATTTGGTAGCTCAATTCCAAAACAATTCCTTCCAATTGCTGGCAAACCAATATTGATGAGAACTCTAGAAAAAATTAAACAAGCAGATGCATTAATAAAAATAGTCTTGGTACTCCCAAAGGAGCATCAAGACTATTGGCTTTTATTATGTAATGAATATTCTTTCGATTTAGAACATAAAATAGTTGAAGGAGGAGATGAAAGATTTTTCTCTGTAAAGAATGGACTTGATTGTATTAATGAAGAATCTATCATAGGAGTGCACGATGGTGTAAGACCCTTTGTCTCATCTAAAGTAATTAATAATTGTTTCGAAGTTGCTCAAAATAATAATAATGCAATACCCGCAATTAAACCAATTGAAACAGTTAGAATTAAGGTTGATGAAAGGACTCAAACATTTGATAGGAATAATGTATATCTTATTCAGACCCCTCAGTGTTTTTGTTCTAGGACTTTGAAAAATGCATATTCACAATGTTTTGATGAGAGATTTACAGATGATGCATCTGTGGTTGAAGCCTTAGGAGTAGAAATGAATATTATTGAGGGAAATAGAGAAAACATAAAAATAACAAATCAATTAGATATTATTTACGCTGAAACTTTGATAAATGAATTTAAAGATTAATGAGTTGTTTTATAAAACGTTTAATCGTGAGATCGAGAATATTGAAAAAATCAATGCTCATGGTTCATCAAGAGTATACTTTAGGTGTAATTCAGGAGAGATAAGCTGTTTAGCAGCTATTAATTCAGATAAGAAAGAAAATTTAGCATTTTTAGATTATTCTCAACAACTATTATTAAAAGGAATCAATGTTCCAAAAGTATATGGGGAAGATCTTGAAAATAATATTTATTTATTACAAGATCTTGGGAATACTACTCTCTATGATTTAATTATTAAGAGACAAAATAATGAAATTTCTGATAAAGAGATAAAGGATATTTATTATAAGGTAATTAAATCTCTAATAAAAATTCAAATAAAAGGTGGTGAAAACTTTGATTATTCAAATGCATATCCAAGAGAAGCATTTGATAAACTGTCAATAAATTGGGATTTAAACTATTTCAAATATTATTTTTTAAAGCTATCGGGAATTATTTTTGATGAACAAGCTCTAGAAAATGATTTTGAGAAATTATCAAACTATTTACTTTCTACCAACACAAATTTTTTCCTATTTAGAGATTTTCAATCAAGGAACATTATGATTTTAGATAACGAACCATGGTTTATTGATTATCAAGGAGGGAGAAAAGGAGCATTGCAATATGATTTAGCTTCATTATTATTTGATGCAAAGGCAGATCTTTCTGTGGGATTTAGAGAAGAGTTATTATCCTTGTATATAGATGAGCTAAGTAATTATTATGAGATTGAAGAAAAAGTGTTTAAAGAATATTTTTATGCATATGTCTATATTCGTATATTGCAAGCTTTGGGAGCGTACGGATATAGAGGATATTTTGAAAGAAAAGAACATTTTTTAAAAAGTATTCCTTATGCTATAGACAATATTAAATGGCTCCGAGAAAATATAAAATTACCTATAGATATTCCAGAGTTATATAAAGTCTTGGATCAATTGACAAAATCAGAAAAGATAAAAGGAATTGCTAAACAAAAACTAATAGTAAATATAAAAAGCTTTTCATATAAAAAAGGTTATCCACAAGATATTTCTGGAAATGGTGGTGGTTTTATATTTGATTGCAGAGCTATACAGAATCCTGGACGTTATGACCAATACAAAAAACTTACAGGCAAGGATCAAGAAGTGATAACATTCTTAGAGAAGGAAGAAGATGTGAATCTATTCTTTCAAAATGTTTCTTCTTTGGTTTTGCAAAGTGTAAATAAATATTTAGAAAGAAATTTTACAAATCTTTCCGTTTATTTTGGATGTACAGGAGGACAGCACCGCTCAGTTTATTTTGCAGAAAGATTGGCAAAAATATTATCGCAAAACCCTGATATAGATATAGTTTTACAACATGTAGAACAAAACAAATAAAATAATGAATTGAAAATGTGGCTTTTTCAATGAAAAATTTTAAATTTGCAGTCACTAATAAAAGGAAATAAATAAACATTTAACATAATATGAAACCAAGAAACATTATTTCGGCTGTATTAATTGTAGCAATAATTACATTAGCTTATTTCCTGTATACAGGGATTATGCGTCCTGTGAAATTTGAATCAGAATTTAATAATCGTTCTGAGTCGGTTATTAATAGATTGAAAGATATTAGGACTTTGCAAGAAACTTTTAAAAGTACAAATGGAAGATTTTGTAGCAGTATCGATTCTTTATTGATTTTTGCCGAAACTGGTAAAGTTAAAATGGTAATTAAGTCAGGGATTGTTCCAGATTCTTTAACGGAAGCTCAGGCTCTTAGAGCTGGTATTATAAAAAGAGACACAGTGTCTGTTAATCCTTTAAGAAAATTGATGGAAGAAAAGAAATTATTAATAGCTGAAAAAGATTTTAAAACTTTAAAGTTTATTCCATATTCAGATAATAAGGTTTTCGAAATGAAGTCAGATATTATTAATAGAGGAGGAGTAATGGTTCCTGTATTTGAAGCAAAAGCTAGCATATTGACTTTCACAAAAGGAATGGACGAACAAGATGTTAGAAATAGAAAAGCAGAAATAGAAGGAAAAGATAGATACGCAGGCTGGAAAGTAGGTGATTTGAATCAGCCTATCATTGATGGTAACTGGGAATAATAATAATTTCATATGGATACTTTTAAGTTAGTAAATTTAGTAAAATCAGATGAAAGTATTCTATCACAAGATACAGATTTATCCATTTGCCTAAAGGCGGATGGATTTTTCTTTACTTTGATAGATAGTAACTACGTTCTAAGAGCTGTAGGTGAGTTTGATGTAGATTTGTCTTTAGGGATGACTTCTGTAATGACAAATATCAGAAACTGTTTTGCATCAATAGGGATTAGAATTTTTAATTTTGCAAATATCAAAGTTATTTGTTTGACAAATAAAAATATATTTGTTCCGTATAAACTTTACGATAATTCAAAGACAAAAGATTATCTTCGTGGGGTTGCAAATATTGTAAGTTCAGATACAATCATTGAAAATATCTCTGAAAGATTAGATGCAGTTTCTGTTTTTGCATTTCCAATGCATCAATATTCTGCAACAAAAATTTTAATGTCCAAAGCAAAATTCTATTCTCAACATCAAGCAATGGCAGAATATTGTTTTGATATTTCTAAATTAGCGAATAACACCGTTGTGCTTCACAAAAGAGAAAATGCTTGTGACATGGTTGTATTTAAAGGAGCTAAATTTACATATAGCAATAGTTTTGATTTCAATAATGAACATGATATGATTTATCAAATTTTGTTTGCTTTCGAAAAACTTGACATTGATGTTGAAGATGTAAACTTCTTAATTACAGGAATCGAATACACTCATGAAGAGAAGAAAGTATTGAATCGTCACATTAAGAGTGTACTATATACTAACCCTATGGAGTTAATAAAAGTAGGTTGTGAGTTTGATGGAGTAAGTATGCAGAAGTATTTCTTAACTCTAGTAAAGTAATAATGAGAATAATTGCTGGAGAACTAAGAGGACGTCGTCTTCACCCACCTACAAATCTTCCTGTACGCCCTACAACAGACCTTGCACGTGAGAGTTTATTTAATATACTAAGAAATAAGATAGATTTTGAGGAAGTAAATGTCCTTGATATCTTCGCAGGAACAGGTTCAATTAGCTTTGAATTTATATCCAGAGGGGTACAACAAGTAACATCAGTCGATTCAGATCATAGATGCGTCGATTTTATTAAGCAAACAGCAATTGATTTTGGATTAGAAAATCTGTTTACGATAAAAAACGATGCATTTATCTTTCTAGGTAGATCTCAAATGTCGTTTGATGTTGTTTTTGCAGATCCTCCATACGACCTAAAACAATTTGATATTATACCAGATTTAGTCCTAAAAAGTTTTGTAAAACCAGGAGGATTATTCATTTTAGAACACTCAAAAGAACATTCGTTCAAAGATAATAAGTTTTTTTCGGAACAACGTAATTATGGAAAAGTAAACTTTTCCTTCTTTAACATGCCAGAATAAATATGAAAGCAGTAATTAGCTTAGGCAATGCCCTAGTAGATATAATAACTCAATTAGAGTCAGACCAAGAATTAGCAAAACTAAATCTTCCAAAAGGGAGTATGCAATTAGTAGATAAAGATGTATCTGCAAATATTCAAGAAGTAACATCTCACCTTAATTCAAAAATGCAAACAGGAGGCTCAGCAGCTAATACTGCAAATGGGATTGCAAATCTTGGAGTAAAGAGTGGATATATAGGAATGGTAGGAAAAGATTCTTTAGGTGATTTTTACTCACAAGATATGATTGAAAATTCAATTCAACCAAGATTTTTTATTAGTGATACGACTCCAACAGGAAGGGCTGTCGCTTTTATATCTAAGGATGGAGAGAGAACCTTTGCAACCTATCTTGGTGCAGCAGTTGAAATGCAAGATAAATATCTAACAAAGGAATTGTTTGAGGGGTATCATTATTTTCATATCGAAGGATATCTAATATTAAATCAAGCATTAGTTCGTAAGGCAATAGAACTAGCGAAATCTCAAGGTTTAAAAGTCTCAATAGATTTTGCAAGTTATAATGTTGTAGAAGAAAATATTGATTTTCTAAAAGAAATATGTAATGATGTAGACATTGTTTTCGCAAATGAAGAAGAAGCAAAAGCCTTTACATCTCAAGAAGCAGAAGACGCTTTGCATACAATAGCAGAGTTTTGTGAAATAGCAGTCGTTAAGATAGGAAAAAAAGGATCTCTAATAAAACATCAAGACCAAGTAACATATATCCAAGAAGTCCCTCGTACATGTTTAGATACAACAGGAGCAGGAGATATGTATGCGGCAGGTTTCTTAGCAGGATTGTGTCTAGGTAGAGAATTAAGACATTGTGGTAAAATGGGAAGTGTATTAGCGGGAAATGTTATTGAAGTATATGGAGCAAAGATGGACAAGGAGCGCTGGGAAAAAATTAGACAAGAAATAAGAGAAATAAATTAATCTAATTCTATAGTTTTTATACAAAACAATTTAAAATGAAAAAAACAATCCTTATTGTATTATTTGCAATCCTTGCATTAAATACAAATGCTCAAGTTAGTGATGAGGTAATAGCATCAAAAAGAAAGGCAGCAATAGAAGATATGAAGACTTTGCCTGCTGATTATTTCAAAGAGTACTATGCAAACGTGCATTCAAGAATGCCAAAGAAGAAATTAATAAATGATGCTCCAGCACTACAAACAAAATCTACTTCAAACACAAAGGCTTTGAGTGTTCCAAGTGATATTATTTATCCAGGAGAGTTTGATGAAGTGCAAGCAGTCATGATGACTTGGCCATATATTACAAGAACAGTTGCATCAAATGCTTATGCAGAACAATTATTTGAAAATAAAGGTTTCCCATATTCTTCAACTACTTATGTATTAGAGCCAGTATATTCTGTTCCAGATGTATCAAGTAGTGCAACAACAAAATTATTCCGTTCTCTTGCTAATGGCATTCAACAAAATGCTCAAGTTTGGATTAATATCTGGAATTGGGATGACTCAACATCAATTAAGAGTCATATGGCTAGCAATGGAACACCATTAACAAATTATCGTTTCTTTAAGAATGCTGGTAATTCTTTTTGGTATCGTGATTGTGGCCCAGTAGCTTTCTATTTTGGAGACAATGACTCTATTGCATTAATGGATTTTGAATATTATGGAGGAAGACCTCTTGATGATAAACTTCCAATACAAATCGGAGCACAAGCAGGTTTCCCTGTTTACACAACAACAATAGAATATGAAGGAGGAAATATATTAGTTGATGGGTTAGGAACATTATTCACAACTGATGCAGTTTATAGTCTAAATCAAGATACATACGGATTGTATTATGAAACAAATAATACAAGAGGATGGACATACCAAACAAAACAATCTTTATCAAATCAACAAGTAAAAGATAGTTTGACACATGTTATGAATCTAAGTCGTTGCGTAGTTTTACCTCAACTTCAATACGACGGAGGTACAGGACATATTGATTTATATACAGACTTAGTTGATGAAAACACCTTTGTTACAACTAAACATCCTTCAGTAATGGCTAATCTTTCAGACCCAATGAAGGTAGAATCTAATATGGCTACATTAACAGCAATGAATACTGACCATGGAGTACCTTATCACAATACACGTATTCCTTTGCCTGCAAAAAATGATGGCACTTGGTATACCTCACAAACTCAGTATAACAATTTATATACTCGTTCATATACAAACCATACCTTCGTAAATAAGGCTATTATGCAACCAGTATTTTATAATTCATCAACAGGAGATGTTCAAGGCAATACAACTGCTTTAAATATAATGGCTGATCGTTATAAAGGGTATAGTTTCGAAAACATTGACGTAAGAGATTTCGATGGTTATGGTGGAGCTATCCATTGTATCACAAAACAAATCCCAGCAGAGAACCCAGTAAGAATATATCATAATCCTCTTCGTTGGTTAAATACAGGAAGTATTGCTTCTTCAGAAGTTGCTGTAAATGCAATATGTCAAAACAAGAGTGGAATAGCAAACGCAAAATTATACTATAAATCACCATCTGCTACAACATGGAATGAAGTTGCACTTACTTCTAGTGGAAACAATATGTACAATGCAACAATGACTATTAATCTTTCTGCTGCTGTTGATACTATCCATTACTATATTTCAGCAACATCAAATAATGGAAAGACAATAGCTAAACCTATTACTGCACCAAACGGATACTACACATTCGTATATGGAACAACAGTAAATGGAATATCTGAAACAGATGTTTATTCATCAATCAATTGCATTAAAGATATTGAGACAATAAGCTTGGGAGATTTCTACCCTAATCCTGCAAAATCTTCAACAAAGATTGAGATTACAAATGGAGCTAAGTCTAATGTTAGTGTTAGAGTAATGAATATCAAAGGACAGGTTTTAGCATCTTCAGTTATTAAGAAAGGTCAAAAAACATTTGAAATAAATACATCAGATATGAAATCTGGAGTATATTGGGTAATGTTTGGAGATAATGCTACTACTGCTGTTAAGAAATTAGTTGTTACTAAGTAATTTCTTCTCTGAGAAAAAATAAAATATCTCTGAGAAAGATTAATCTTTCTCAGAGATAAATAAAAAGAAACTCCGTTTAAATGAATTTAAACGGAGTTTCTTTTTATAATAAGCCTAATTAATATTATAACTCAACCTCACCATCATCAATCCAAGAGGAGTATTTAGGATATGAGTTAGCAATTCTTTTTACTGTACCTTCCAAACGTTCAGGATCAATATCCTTAACCTTTTTTGCAGGACATCCTGCGTATATTGTTCCACTTTCAACATGAGTATTTTCTAATAAGACTGCTCCTGCTGCAATAATAGAGTTGTTTTCAACAACACAACCGTCCATAACAATAGCTCCCATGCCAACGAGTACATTGTCTCCAATTGTACATCCATGAACAATTGCATGATGAGCAATAGAAACATAGCTTCCAACCTTTGTTGGGTGAGTTTCTACCGTGCAATGAATACAAGCACCATCTTGTACATTAACAAAGTCGCCAAGCTCAATGCTATGCACATCACCTCTAACAACAGAATTATACCAAAAAGTACAATTATTGCCAGCCCTAACATCTCCAATTATAGTTGAGTTTTCAGCCAAGAAACAATTCTCTCCAAGAATAGGCTTTATACCTTTTACTGATTTTATTAATGCCATAATATTATTGAATATATATTTCTAAAATCTTTATTAATCCATTTGGTTCAATAGTCGTTTTGCCAGCAATAGCAGGAATAAGCATTGCTTCGCCGGCTCTAAGTGGTATTCTATGACCTAAGGAATCAATCAACCCAGATCCTTCAACACAAAAGTAAATAACAAAGCTGTCAAGATCAGAATAGTCTTTTATCAAACCCTCGCTTAAGTGAATAATATTTGTAGTAAAATATTGGCATTCCACTAGCTCAACTGTTTTATTTATTGCATAGTTATAGCCCGATTTTGCACTTGGTCCAACATAGTTTAAATCCAATGCCTCTATTGCTTCAGCTCTATGCAAATCTCTTGGTTTACCATTATCATCAACTCTATCCCAATCATAAACCCTATAAGTTGAATCGGAACTTTGTTGAATCTCTGCTAATAATACTCCTGAACCAATTGCGTGAATCTGTCCTGCTGGGATATAAAATAAGTCTCCCTTTTCTGTGGTTTCAGTGTTAAGTACCTCTGCAATATTATTATCTCTTAGCCTATTTACAACCTCAGCCTTGGTCATCTTCTTATTGAAGCCACTAATTATCTCAGCCCCTTCATCTGCCTGCATAACGTACCACATCTCTGTTTTGCCATTATCCATACCCTTACTTTGTGCAATCTTATCATCAGGGTGAACCTGAACCGATAGTTTTTCCTTAGCATCAATAATCTTTAATAACAATGGGAAGTGTTCTCCAAACTCATTATAGTTATTCTCACCCATAAGCTCATCGGTATACATATCAATAATCTCGCTAAGCGTGCATTCTGCTAAATAACCATTAGCAACAAGGGTTTCATCTTCTTCAACTCCCGAGAGCACCCATAACTCTCCACAACGTTCCAAAGGTGAATAGTCAATACCAACAATATCTTTAATTTTATTTCCGCCCCAAATCTTATCCTTAAACAAAGGCATAAACTTCAAGGGATATAATGATTGTTCTTCCATAATTAATATCTTTATTTCTGCAAAAATAATCTTTTTTTCTGTAAGCACACTAGCTAAATCTCTCTTCACCATCTTTACTTATTTGTCTTTATCTTCGCAATTGTTAATATTAAGAAATAGGATTTGTGATTTTTGGGTTAAAATCCTCTTTTATCGCTGTAGAATCAAATTCTATTTTAGTAGAATCTTATTCTATTTCCGTAGAATAAGGAGTTATTCTTGTAAAATCTTTATTTTCATGAAAATAAACTTCGTTTCTGTGAATGATTATCAAATAATAAATTAGAAATATAAGGTAAAAATCCAATTTTCGTAGGGGCAAAACATTTTTTGCCCCATAAAAACCATTTTTATTTAAAAAATCAATCGTTTTTTCGCCCCAACGGGAAATTTATTACAAGAAATTAACGAACCATTGTCCGAACTCCAACAACCCTATTCAAATATTCAACCCACAACCCCTAATCCCATTATGAACAATTAACCTCAAAACTTGCAAAAAGTTATAAAAATCCACCAAATCCACGATTTTAGTTAAAACAATCCCAATCCCTCTCTAATAATAAAATAAAAACCCCTATCTTTGAACCCATTAATCAAACATAATAGCAAGGTGAATGTTTCTATTTAAATTTATATTTCTATGAAAAAAGTATTGTTTTATTTGATAGTATTTCTTCTTCCCATTCTTTTCTTTTCTTGTGGTATAATACGAAATCATAATCCATTTGTAAGAGAACAGTTGATAAATTATTCTTCAATAGATCCAGAATTCTCTGGTGGATTAGATTCATTAAAGAGTTATATTGAGAGAAATCTTATATATCCTAAAAAAGCAATAGATAGTAATATTCAAGGAAAAGTATATGCATCATTTGTTATTGATACAAGTGGATCAATTTCGGATATTAAAATTCTTAGGGGTTTATCGAAAGAATGTGATGAAGAAGCAATAAGAATAATAAAATCAATGCCTAAATGGAAGCCAGGATACCTTTGGTCTTCAAATACACCTGATCGAGTAGCGTATACATTGCCAATATTATTTAAACTTCCTGAAAGGCTTAAGTCTCAAGATACGGTTGAAAATAATAATATTTTTATTCCGTGTGAATCTGGTCCTTCTTTTTCAGGGGGAGATGCTGCACTTTTTGATTTTATTAAAAATAATCTTTCATATCCACGATTGGCTTTGGAAAATAAGGTAGAGGGAAAAGTGTATCTAAGATTTTATGTTGAAGTAGATGGGTCAATAACTGATATTAAAGTAATGAGGGGTATTGGGTATGGTTGCGATGAGGAGGCGGTTAGAATAGTGAAATTGATGCCAAATTGGATCCCCTATGAACAGTTTTGTGGGAAAGATAAAGGAGTAAAAAGGCAATTATTGACTATGCCGATATTATTTAAACCTACCGAGAAAGATTTGTTATTTGATAGTGATACCACTATATACACTGTAGTTGATATGCAAGCAAGCTTTGTAGGTGGTAAAGACTCCTTAGATGTTTTTCTAGCTCAGAATATTAAGTATATAAATGAATGTGATGTGAGAGGAAAAATAGTTGCTAGTTTTATTGTAGAAAAGGATGGGAGTATTTCTAATATTAAGTTGATTAGAGATATTGGTTGTGGTTTGGGAGAAGAATATTTAAGAGTATTAAGGCTTATGCCAAAATGGAAGCCTGCTGAGAAAAATGGGAAAATAGTAAGGCAAGAAATAATATATCCAATGGTTATAAAATTATTATAGCTTGAGTGTAAAAAAGTATTGAAGAAAATAGTATGTTACATATTTTTTATATCTTTGGAGCGTTATATATTTATAAAAATACAATTATTATGAAAAAGTCTGTCTTAATAGCTTTTGGTTTATTCTTATTTTCAAGTTTATTTACAACAAATATCTTTGCTCAGAAACAAGAGATAGATCCTGTATTTACGGTTTGTGAAGAATCTGCTGAATATATCGGAGGTCAAAAAGCTTTAGTGGAATTTCTTGATGCAAATATGAAATATCCACCTATTGCAATGGAGAATGGATTAGAAGGAAGGGTATATTTATCTTTTATTGTTGAAAAAGATGGGAGCTTATCTAAAATCAAGATAATAAGAAGTATTTCGAAGGAATGTGATGAAGAGGCAATTAGATTAGTTAAACTTATGCCTAAGTGGAAACCTGCAAAACAAAGAGGAGAACCAGTAAGGCATGAATATAATCTGCCAATAAACTTTTTAATTATTGATAAATAATCTTTTGTGCCTTTTAGGCGTTATAAATAAAAAAATACAATTATTATGAAAAAGTCAGTTTTTTTAGTTTACGGTTCTTTAGTTTTCTTGTTTTGTTCTTTATTATCAATAGATACTTATTCACAAGAAAAGGATAAGGTTGATGAGGATGTAAGAATTTTTTCTAATCTAGAAGAAGAGGCTTCCTATCCTGGAGGATATGAGGCATTAATGGAATTCTTGGCAAAGAATATTCAATATCCTGAGAAAGCTAAGAAAATGGGAGTGAAAGGAAGGGTTTTTGTTACTTTTATTGTCGAAAAAGATGGTTCAATATCAGATATAAAAGTGTTACGAGATATTGGTTATGGTTGTGGAGAAGAAGTTATAAGAGTAATTAAGCTTATGCCAAAATGGAATCCTGCCAAACAAAGAGGTAAGGCATTAAGACAACAATTTAATCTACCTGTTAGCTTCAATCTTGACAAAGAAGATAAACAAGAAAAGAAATAATTAAAACAATAAAATAGAATATGAAAACAAAATCAATTTTTAGTGTAATTGCACTATGTTGTGCTATGTTTTGTTCGTTTAATGCTGATGCTCAAAATAAAAATAAAACATCAAAAGATAATTTAATTTATAACGAAGTAGATTCTCGTGCAAGTTTTACAGAGGGCAAACAAGCCTTAGGTAAATATTTAAGCGACAATACAAATTACCCAAAAGAAGCTCTTACGAGAAAATCAAGCGGAATTGTTCAAGTTCGTTTTATTGTTGAGAAAAATGGAGATGTTTCTAATGTAGAAGTATTTAAAGGTGTTGACCCAATTCTTGATGCAGAAGCTATTAGAATAGTATCTACAATGAAAGGATTGTGGACTCCAGCCAAAGTTAAGGATATGCCAGTAAGATCAATCTCATATCTATCAATAAATTTGAATCCTAATCAAGCAAAATAAAATAAGAGAATTATATTTTTCAAAGCCGTTTAGTGAAAACTAGACGGCTTTTTGTTTTCTATTTATGACAATCTGTCATATTTCTTGTGTGTAAATATAATGGCATAAGAATTGAATATTGGAGGATAAACGAAAAATATTCAAACTTGAATTAATAATTTAATACATAAAAATATTATGGGAAAAATAATCGGAATAGATTTAGGTACAACAAATAGTTGTGTATCTGTAATGGAAGGTAATGAGCCTGTTGTAATTCCAAACAGCGAAGGAAGAAGAACAACACCTTCAATTGTTGGATTTATTGAAAATGGAGAAAGAAAGGTTGGTGACCCTGCAAAACGTCAAGCAATCACAAATCCTCATAACACAATATCTTCAATAAAAAGATTTATGGGCGAAAGCTGGGATGAGATACAAAGAGAAATCCCTCACGTACCATACAAGGTAGTAAAAGGAGACAATAATTCTCCAAGAGTAGATATTAATGGTAGATTATATTCTGCACAAGAAATCTCTGCAATCATTCTTCAAAAAATGAAAAAGACAGCAGAGGATTATCTTGGACAAGAAGTAACAGAAGCAGTTATCACTGTGCCTGCTTATTTCAATGATGCTCAACGTCAA
Organism: Bacteroidota bacterium; assembly: GCA_017860275.1. GTDB lineage: Bacteria > Bacteroidota > Bacteroidia > Bacteroidales > P3 > UBA10566. Next base: position 147,138 of record JAFNAQ010000009.1, on the reverse strand, counting down.
GCAACAAAAGAAGCAGGAGAAATTGCAGGATTACAAGTAAAACGTATAATCAATGAACCAACAGCAGCAGCGCTTGCTTATGGTTTGGATAAAAAATCTCAAGATGTTCACGTAGCAGTATTTGACCTTGGTGGTGGTACATTCGATATTTCTATTCTTGAGTTAGGTGATGGAGTATTTGAAGTGAAGTCAACAAATGGAGACACTCACTTAGGAGGAGATGACTTTGACCAAAAGATTATAGCTTGGTTGGCAGATGAGTTCTTGGCAGATAAGAATGTGGACTTAAGAAAAGACCCTATGGCTCTTCAACGTTTGAAAGAAGCAGCAGAAAAAGCAAAGATAGAGCTTTCTTCTTCAACTCAAACAGAAATCAATCTTCCATATATTATGCCAATAGATGGAATACCTCAACACTTAGTTAAGACTCTAACAAGAGCTAAGTTTGAACAACTATGCGATAGCTTAATTAAGGCAACAATTGAACCTTGTCGTAAGGCTTTAGCAGATGCTAACCTAGATAAATCTAAGATCGACGAAGTTATATTAGTTGGAGGTTCTACACGTATTCCTGCTATTCAAAAAATAGTTGAAGATTTCTTTGGAAAAACACCTTCGAAAGGAGTTAATCCAGATGAGGTTGTTGCAGTTGGTGCAGCTATCCAAGGAGGAGTATTGACAGGAGAGGTAAAAGATGTATTATTACTAGATGTTACCCCACTTTCTTTAGGAATTGAAACTCTAGGTGGGGTTATGACAAAACTTATTGAATCAAATACAACAATCCCTACAAAGAAATCTCAAGTATTCTCAACAGCAGCAGACAATCAACCTTCTGTAGAAATACATGTTTTACAAGGAGAAAGAACAAGAGCAACAGATAATAAAACAATTGGACGTTTCCACTTAGATGGAATACCACCTGCAAGAAGAGGAGTCCCTCAAATTGAAGTAATATTCGATATTGATGCAAATGGTATATTAAACGTACATGCAAAGGATAATGCTACAGGAAAGCAACAATCAATCCGTATCGAGGCTTCAAGTGGCTTGAGTGATGAAGAAATCAAGAGAATGAAAGCGGAAGCAGAAGCAAATGCAGATTCAGACAAGAAGATTAAAGAAGAGGCAGATAAGATTAATGGAGCAGATGCAATGATTTTCCAAACAGAAAGTCAGTTGAAAGATATGGGAGATAAAATCCCAGCAGATAAAAAAGCACCAATCGAAGCAGCTCTTACAGAACTTAAGGCAGCTCATGAAAGCAAAGATATTGCTCAAATAGATTCAGCAATGGAGAAGATGAACCAAGCTTGGAGCACAGTATCGGCAGATATGTATAACCAACAAGGAGCGCCATCAGAAGATCAAAACCAATCAAACCCTAACCAAGGACAACAAAACCAAGGTGGCAATGATCAAGAAGTAACCGACGCCGACTTCGAAGAAGTAAAATAATACTCACATACTTAATTTAGTTTAAAAGACTACTTTCCTTAGGGGAGGTAGTCTTTTTTCTTGTTCTTTTTTGCTAGGGTTTAGCAAATTGAGTACCTTTGCACGATTTTTTACATCAAAGATAAAATGAAAAAGAAAATAATAGGAAAGTTTAAAGCAATTGACCTTAAGACAAAGAAGGGTATAGTTAGATTTCTATACAAATTAGGTCTTTATGGATTTGCAGTTTGTGGAATGTGTGTTCTTGGTGCTTGGGGCGTGTATAAGATGGGTTTTACCAATAACTCTGGCGCAATTGATAAAAACAATCGTTATCTTGCAGATGTTTCTGAGATGTCAAAGCTTGCAGGCAAATCTAAGGAGGCAATTGATGCTGAGAGAGCTTTTAATTATTACAAGATTATGGTAATAAGTAAATTCTTTCCAGAAAATGCAAAACTTATTGCCGAAGGTTTGAGAAACTCTGAAGATGATAAAATGGTTTCTCAGATGATTGCAGCATGTGAACTTTATCTAAAGGATAATGAGGAGTATGCAAGACTAATTGCACAAGGAGAGAAGATGTATAAATCAATCTCTGTTACAAGCGAAAGAACAAATGCAATCGAGTGGATGAATCTTCCTGAATGGGCAGCTCTTAAGCAAGCGATAATTAAGGATAAACACCTAATAGATAGTGCTGCTGCCGTAACAGGAGTAGAGCCAAGACTAATTGTAGGTTGCCTTGTAGGAGAACAAATACGTCTTTTTAACTCAAAGCGCGAGATGTATAAGAAATATCTTGGACCAGTAAAGGTTCTTTCTGTTCAATCTCAATTCTCTTTAGGAGTAAATGGTATTAAGGATTTTACAGCAATGAAGGTTGAGAGTAATCTAAAGAATGACACTTCTGTTTATTATATGGGTAAGAGATTTGAGAATATTTTGAATTTCAGAACACCCGACCCTACAACAGAAAGAGTAAATAGACTTGTTGATTATAGCAATCACTTCTATTCTTATGTTTATACTGGTTGTATCCTTCACCAAACAAAGAAACAATGGGAGAGAGCGAAATATGATATTTCGAATCGTCCAGAAATCCTATTTACATTATTCAACGTTGGCTTTCCACAATCCAATCCAGGTCCAAACCCTCAATGTGGAGGTTCGCATATTAATGTAGGAGATAAGGTTTATACCTTTGGGGCAATAGGATTCGACTTCTATTACTCAGGAGAATTAGCCGACGAATTCCCATACCAAGCAGCGAAATTTAAAGGATAGATTAATTCAATTCTTTTTAGTATATTTGCAATATATATGTAGGGGCAAACCTACGTGTTTGCCCAAATCAATATCCCATCCTAAAATTCCTTAATAAAAAATGATGCACATCTTTCACCCCAAATGATGTGCATCATTTATATCAATTGATGTGCATCATTCACACATTAAATCCCCTATTTATAAGTACAAATCGCCTTTTAAATAGTAAAAGACCTTGTTTTGGTAGATCAAATCAAGCATTAAATTTCCCCAAACAAAGTTATTATTATTAGGTGTAAAAATTCTTTTTCCATAAATTCTATTATTTCTTTATCTTTGCATCTTAACTGAAATATACTGTTTTGATGGGAAAGAATATTGATGGGGTTACTCCGCTTATGATGCAATACAATGCTATGAAGGCTAAATATCCTGATGCTATCTTGCTTTTTCGTGTTGGTGACTTTTATGAGACCTTTGGACAAGACGCTATTGACGCCTCAAAGATATTGGGTATTACTCTTACAAAGAGGGCTAATGGTTCTCAAAAAGACCTTGAGCTTGCTGGCTTTCCTTATCATTCTGTCGACACTTATCTCCCTAAACTAGTCCGTTCAGGAAGGCGTTGCGCAATTTGTGAACAGCTTGAAGACCCTAAGACGGTTAAGGGTATTGTGAAAAGAGGGATAACAGAGGTTGTTACTCCATCATTATCATATAACGACAAGACTTCCGACCATACACAAAATAATTTTCTTGCAGCTCTTCATTCGGAGAAAGACCAAATGGGAGTAGCCTTTGTGGATATTGGGACGGGAGAGTTCTATATCTCTCAGGGACAGAAAACGGAAATTGAGAAACTTCTTCAAAGCCTATCGCCAAAAGAAGTTATACTTCAAAAACAAAAACTTAGAGAATTTCAAGAAAGTTTTAAATCGGACTTTTATACAAATACCTTTGAAGATTGGGTTTTTAGTAAAGATTTCGCAACGGATATTCTTCAAAAACACTTTAATACTAATTCTTTAAAAGGTTATGGTATTGATGATAGCCCATTGGGAGTTATTGCAGCAGGTGCTTGTCTTCATTATCTTAATGAGACACAGCATACAGAACTATCTCATATTCAAAAAATATCCAAACTAAATAATAGTAATTATCTTTGGTTGGATCGTTTCACTATTCGTAATCTTGAACTAGTATATCCTTCACACGAAAAAGGTTCAAGCCTGCTTTCAGTAATTAATCGTACCAAGTCAAATATGGGAGCAAGACGTCTGCAACGTTGGGTTGTCTTACCACTTATTGACAAGGTAGAGATAGAGAAAAGGCATAAGATTGTAGATGCTTTTGTTAATGATGAAGGCCTTTCGGATAGATTGAGACAAAGTGTAAAGACAATTGGAGATTTAGAGAGATTGGTTTCAAAGATAGCATATCAAAGAGTTCAACCTAATGAACTTTTACAAATAAAGATGGTACTTTGCGAGATTAGTAAGGTTAAAGAAAACATTATTTCTATCGATTCATTAAAGCAGCATCACGATTCTTTGGACAAATGCCAAGAATTAATCGATATGATAGCTCTAACACTCCACCCAGATGCTCCAAATGCTATCTCAAAGGGGAATGTTATTGCCAAGGGTGTAGATGAACAGCTTGATGAGCTTAGAGAGCTTGCCTATCACGGAAAGGATTATCTTGCAAAACTACAAGAGAGAGAGTCCGAAATCACAGGTATTCCTTCTCTTAAGATAAGCTTTAATAATGTTTTTGGTTATTATCTTGAGGTCACAAATTCACATAAGGATAAGGTTCCTCAAGATTGGATTAGAAAACAGACTCTTACCAATGCCGAACGTTATATTACAGAGGAGTTAAAAGAATATGAAACAAAGATACTTGGAGCAGAATCTAAGATACTTGAAATAGAAACAAGACTATATAATAAACTTCTTTCAGAGGTAATGCCTTTTATTAACCCTCTCCAAAAGAATGCTGAGGCTATTTCTGAGATTGATTGTCTTTTGTCCTTTGCAGAAATTGCTTTAGAGAGTAATTATGTTCGTCCAACAATGAGTGATGACTTTAGTCTAAAGATTGTAGATGGTCGCCACCCTGTTATTGAGAAAATGCTGCCTTTTGGGGAAACATATATTGCAAATGATGTCTATCTTGATAAACAAACAAGGCAGATAAGTATTATCACAGGTCCAAATATGTCGGGAAAGAGTGCATATCTAAGACAGAGCGCGCTTATAGTTTTACTTGCACAGATAGGAAGTTTCGTTCCAGCTAAGAGTGCCGATATTGGAATAGTTGATAAGATATTCACAAGGGTAGGGGCTTCGGATAATATTTCATCGGGAGAGAGTACCTTTATGGTTGAGATGAATGAGACGGCTAGTATTTTGAATAATCTTTCGGATAGGAGCTTGGTACTTTTGGATGAGATAGGAAGAGGGACAAGTACCTATGATGGAGTTTCTATTGCTTGGGCAATTGCTTCATATATTCATGATAACCCAAAGGCTAAGGCAAAGGTTCTATTTGCAACGCACTATCATGAACTTATTGAAATGGAGTCAATATATCCTAGAATACATAATCTTCATGTAACGGTAAAAGAAATAGGTAAGCAGATAATTTTTCTTAGAAAGATTGCCTCAGGGGGTAGTTCTCAGAGTTTCGGTATTCATGTCGCAAGGCTTGCAGGAATGCCAAGAGAGGTATTGCAAGAAGCAGAGGATATATTGGAAAACCTTGAGAAGAAGCATAAGACAAAAGAGGGTGAAGTAGCTAAGAAGAAAAAGAAGAACGATGATTCATATCAACTAAGTTTTATTCAGCTTGACGACCCATTATTACTGCAAATTAAAGATGATATTCTAGCAACTGATATTGATAATCTTACGCCAATAGAAGCCTTGATGAAGCTTCATTCGATAAAGAAAATTATTGAAAAAGTTTAGAAAAAGTTTGGTGGAAAAGAAAAAGATAGTATCTTTGCACTCGCAAATAAGGATTGCAAAATTGCGAAAGTAGCTCAGTTGGTAGAGCACAACCTTGCCAAGGTTGGGGTCGCGAGTTCGAGTCTCGTCTTTCGCTCAAAAGGTTTCAAAACGATGAAACTTTTTACCAAAAATCAAAAGAGTTGCTCTGGTGGTGGAATTGGTAGACACGCAGGACTTAAAATCCTGTGAGCATTGCGCTCGTGCGGGTTCAAGTCCCGCCCGGAGTACCAGCAACAAAGACCTTGTAAATTATTTACAAGGTCTTTTTATTTATCCTCGTTTTGTGATTCATTACCTATTCTAGTTTAATACATCTTTATACTCAGGAAAGAGTTCTAGTATTCTTTTTGCAAATGGGCATTCAGGAATTATCTTTAGATTGTTTTCCCTTGCAAAATCAACAGCCTTATTCACTAATATTTTTCCATAACCTTTCCCTGAGTGCTTCTCTTGAACATCTGTTGAGTCGATTATTATTTTTTTGTCTTCTTTGAACGTGAAGCCAATCTTGCCTGCAATCTCATTATCTACAATTAGATTTATTACTCCACTTTGTTGATCATATTTTATTTCAAATGTTTTATCCATAATACTTTCTTCTAGTTTTATATTACTCATAATTATAAAACCAAAACCATGATATTTTGTTCTATGACCTTTGAAAATTATATAAGTAAACTAAGTACTAGAAAGTAAAGTAATGTTAAAAAATAAGGCAATGTGCATTTTTAACTTGACAAAACTTTTCTTAGGTTGTATATTTGCCACAGAGAAAGAAATTAAGTAATAAAGAGGGTTACATAAAGATGATGTTCTAGTTAAGTGTTTTTCTTTCTCGTCTCCTTTCGAATAGGGAAGAGTGTTTGATAATAGCACATGGTATGTGTAAGAACGCAATGAGGTTAAACACTCTTCCTTTTTATCCAAGAGCTTTTCAATAAAATTTAAAGTGAGTCTATTTTGAAGACTGTTCTACGGTTTTTGGCTCTGCCTTCTGGAGTGCTATTATCTGAAACTGGTTTCTTTGCACCATAGCCTTTATAGTTTATTCTGTCTTCTCTTATCCTGCTTTTAATTATGTACTCAACTACAGTCCTAGCACGATTTTCAGATAAAATTTGATTGTCTTCATCAGAACCAATATTATCGGTATGTCCCTCAATTGTACAACGAATCTTAGGATATTCGTTTAAATATTCGATAAAGGCATCGATTATCTCTTGACTCTCTTTGTTTAACTCATATGAGTTTGTAGCAAAGAGAATATCTTTAATCACATAGCTTGCCCCAATCTCTAGTGGATTTAATTCCATTTCAATTTCTTTGGGTTGTGTTTCTTCCTTGGTTGTTTTCACAAGTTTCGATTCGAAGGCGTAACCTTCTTTCTTTGCTTTTATAAGATAAGGCTCTTCTTCCAATACTACCATAGCAAAATTACCAGTATTTGGATCAATATCGTAGTTAGTTCTAGTTCTGTCAGAAATTCTAATTAGTTCAAGGCTAGCTCCATCAAGATTATTAGTGCTATCTATTACCTTTCCTTTTATAAGTTTTGCCTTTAAAGGCTGATATTTCTCGTTAAGATCGAAACGATAAATATCCCAATTATTGTTTTTGTTTAATGTGTTTGATGCAAAATAAGCCATCTCATTGCCTAAAGTAACATAAACCCCTACTTCGTCTCCATCGGTGTTAATAGGATAGCCTAGATTGATTGGAGAGCGCATTTTTTTGTCATCGAGCTTAAGATAAAACAAATCATATCCACCCAAACCTTTCCATCCAGTTGAAGAGAAATAAAAACTTACTCCATCGGGATGCATAAATGGTGCCTTTTCGTCACCAGGGGAGTTTATCTTTGCTCCTGCATTGGAAGGTTTACCCCAAGTGCCGTTAGGTTGTTTCCTAGAAATCCAAATATCTAATCCTCCAAATCCTCCAGGACGGTTCGAAACAAAGTAAAGCGTTTTGCCATCAGGGGATATACAAGGTTGGGTTTCCCATGTTCCTGTATTATTAATATTTTGTCCAACACTACTTACATCGCTCCAATATTCACCAAGCCACAGAGAGTAGAAGATATCACAATTTGTATATTCTTCAATGGGTTTACATACAGTAAAGTAAAGCTCTCTATTATCTGCTGTTAGTGTTGCTCCTCCTTCATTATTTCCCATATTGAAAGGTTCAGGCAAAGGGAATCCCTTGTCATAGGAGCCATCTTTTTGAAGAGTTGATAGGCAAAAGAGTTCTTTTTTTTCAATATTTGCTTTTTGATAAAAGGATTGTTCTACTTCTGTCTTAACTTCTGTTCTTCTGGTAAAAAAAACTTTTTCTCTATCGATAGAAATAAATGGGAGAAATTCGTCGTCATCAGTACAAAGATAATTAATCTTAGATGGGTTGAATTCAACCTTTTCGTTGATTGTCTTGTCTAAGAATCCAGACCATTGAAGATAATTATCAGCCTCATTGATTAAGCTATCATAGGTCTGTGTATATTCACCTGCAAGTTCAATAAAATGATTAAAATGTTTTTTTGAACTTTCAAACTTCTCGTTAGAATAGTCCATAAGTCCAAGATAATAATAGAGTAGAGGATGAGTGAAATCGGGGCAAGCCTCATAAACCTTAGGCATGAATTTTTCTATGGTAGCGATATTTTCTTTTTCTATTCCTATAAGTGCAATAAGAAAATATGCAGATGCAAATTCTGGTTCCTTAGTTATAAGTTCTCTAAGTATCTCTGATGATTCATTGTACTCGCCTTTAGAGAAGAGATTATATGCTTTGTCGAATTTTGATTTTGATTTCTTATTAATATTATCTGCACATAAATCATAATCAATCAATTTTTTCTCTTGCGAGAAACCAAAGAAAGGAATAATAACAAATAATAGAATAAGGATTTTTTTCATGGTACTAATTAGATTCCATTTTTTCTTTTAATTTATCAACCAATACATTTACAAAATCTCCCAAAGGTTTTTTAACCATCATTGCCATCATTGGATTAATATCAAGATTAAAAACAATTTCTACCTCAACTTTGTTTTCCGAAATAGATTTAAAAAACCAATTGAAAACAAATTTTACAGGCATACTCACAGCTTCATCGTTTACAATTACTATTGAGGTGAACTCATTTCTTTGAGAAATCTTCATCCCAAAGTCAGTTAGACCTTTTATTGTAAAAGAACAATTATCTATTGTAGCCTTCCAGTTTTCAACTTTATCAGGGACTAAAAGTGAAAAATTTGTGAAGTTTGCTAGGAAATCAAATACTTCCTTCGATGATTTATTTATTTCTACTTTTTTGCTTTCTATCTTAGTCATAGGTTTTATGATATAAAAAAAGGCGTTAAATCATAACGCCTTTTTAGGTTTATATATTCTATTTATCCATTTAATCTTTCTTCAGACCACTTTTCAGGATTTTCTCTCCATTTAGATAATGAAGTAAGGTCTTCTTCTTTAATATAATCATGCTCAATAGCAGTCTCAATTAAAGTATCATAGTCTGTTATTGTTAGTAAAGCAACATTCTTATCTTCGAAAGCTTTTGCAGCAACATCTAATCCATAAGTGAATATTGCAGCCATACCCTTAACCTCGCAACCTGCTGCACGTAGTGCATCAACAGCCAAAAGACTGCTCTTGCCAGTAGAAATAAGGTCTTCAATAACTAAAACTGTTTGACCAGGTTTAATATCTCCCTCAATCTTGTTGGTTAGTCCATGCTTTTTTTCTTCAGGACGAACATATACAAAAGGCTTACCAAGATCTTGAGCAACTAGAACTCCTTGAGCAATTCCACCTGTTGCAACACCAGCAATAACATCTACATCAGAAAATAATTCATTTACCTTTGCAACATATTGTTGACGAAGAAAAGTTCTTATCTCTGGATATGAAAGTGTTACACGGTTGTCGCAATAAATTGGAGATTTTCTCCCTGAAGCCCAAGTAAAAGGATTTTCATTATTCAATTTAATTGCTTTAATTTGCAATAGAAATTGAGCGGCTTGAATGGCTGTTTCTTTATTAGTATTCATGATGCAAAAGTATACAATTTTTACAAAATATCATAGTGTTTGTTTAACAAATCAAATAAATAACACTTTAGACGCTGAAAACAAGATAATTATCTCTTGTAATCCTAGTAATTACAGAGGTGTGAATTTTAAAGAAATTTTAGCAGAAAGTCCTAATAAGCAGTCTGTTATTGTCGAAGTTTTGGAGATGGATTTGAGCAAAGTCTTAATGGAATGCATAAAACATTATCATTTTGTGCAGGCTGCAGGAGGCTTGGTTAGAAACACTGAAAATGAGATATTATTTATCTTTCGCAATGGGAAATGGGATCTTCCAAAAGGTCATAAAGAGGTATATGAAACAATCGATCAAACGGCAGTAAGAGAGGTTGAGGAAGAATGTGGTTTACACGATTTGATTCTTGAAAACAAAGCAGGTGTTACATATCATACCTATTATATGAATGGTAAGCATGAGCTTAAGGAAACTCATTGGTATTTTATGAGAACAAATACTCAGAAACTTGTGCCTCAGAGAGAAGAAGGTATTGAAAAAGCTGAATGGATACCTAAGGATAGAATGCAAGAAATTATCTCAGGATGTTATCTAAGTCTTCAAAATTTACTTCTCAATATTAAATTATAAACTAAATACAATAAACTCAGAACAATGAATGAATCTAATTTAACTCAATCCAAACCTAAAATTTGGACAAAAGACTTTATCCTAGTATTTGTGTCAAACTTATTGGTAGCATTTGCTTTTTATATATTAATGCCAACACTACCCTTTTATCTTACAGATACTCTCAAGCTTCCAATGACAGAGATTGGGCTTTATCTTTCTCTTTATGTGCTTGCTGTTTTGGCTACAAGACCATTTTCTGGATATTTTACCGATAAGTTTCCTAGAAAGACTTTTTACGTTATTATGGTCGCATTGTTTTCGGTGATTTTTGGGTTTTATTTAATTTCAGCAACCTTACTATGTTTTGCAATAGTTAGAATAATGCAAGGTGTTTCATGGAGTATGTCTTCAACATCTGGTAGTACCTTAGCCATAGATATTCTTCCTTCACAAAGAAGAGGAGAGGGCATAGGTTATTATGGACTCTCAATGACCTTGGCAATGGCATTAGGACCAATGGTAGGTTTGTTTTTATATGATAATTTCCATTTCGATTATATATTTATTACGGCTTTGGGAGCTAGTTTAGTTGGTTTTATAATCTCATTGTTTATTAAATCAACTCCAAAACCTATAGTAGAGAAGTCGGCTATTTCGTTGGATAGATTCTTCTTAGTAAAAGCATTGCCAGAGGTGTTTGTACTTACTCTAATAACCATTTCTTATGGTTTTGCTGTTTCTTATGTTGCCATGTTCGGAAAACATATTGGAGTTGAAAATACAGGATTATTCTTTATATTTATGTCCTTAGGTACAATTATTTCTCGTTTTACAGTTGGGAAGTGGATAGATAAAGGACATGAAATATCAATAATAATCTCCTCTTTAATATTATTGATTGTAGTAATTGCAGGTTTTTCGGTGTGTTATAACACTGCTTTATTTTATGTTCTTGGTTTCTTGTCAGGAGTTGGATTTGGAGTAATGTCGCCAGCCTTTCAGACAATAATCTTAAACATAGCTCCTCATAATAGAAGAGGGACAGCTAATTCAACCTATTTCACAGGTTTTGATTTAGGAATAGGAGTGGGTATTTTTGTAGGAAGTACATTAATTTCTTCTATAGGATATAATGGCATGTATGCAGTAGGGACAATTATCAATATAATAGCAACACTATTATTTATCTTCTACGTCAAAAATCACTACAAAAAGAATAAACTGAAATAAGAAAACCTTATTTTTTAAATAGAAATAGGCTGAATTGAAGTTTTAATTTCAATTCAGCCTGTCCTTATTTTAAATAAATAAAACCTTATTCCACAATAAACTTCTTGGAAACTAAACCTTGCTCTGTGTTTAGTCTTGCTATATATATCCCTTTATTAAAAGAAGATACATTAATTGTCTTCGAATAATTATTAATATCTAAAGAATAAACCTTCTTACCCATAATATCATAAATCTCAATTCTTTTAATCATTAAAGAAGAAGAAAAGCTAATATCCTCTCTTGCAGGGTTAGGATAAATAGTTATATTTTCAATCTGTTTTTCAATATCATTAAGCCCAACTAATGGAGTAATACAATCCTCTATGCCATAAGAATAATTATGATAAAGCAATGCGCCGTTATGTTCATAACAACGTATTCGCCCCAAAACGTCAGGATCAACGCTAGCGCAACGATACCACATATCGAACAACAAACCTTCATAATTACCTATTCCTTCAATCCAAACCACTGCTCCACTTGCCCCCCAAATTGTATATTTTCGTCTTTGTACACCTTCATAATCAATAGTATCTATTGATTTAACTTCAAAAGTACAAGTGTTTGGAATACTAAAAGTATCTCCCACAGAGAGAGAAAAATCGCATAGTAAACGAATTGGCAAAGAACCATCTTTATAATATACCTGCCTTTGTGCATTTTCTCTTATTCCACCAATACAAATAGCTGAATCTACATCAAAATTATTGTTAGTAAAAGAATAGAGCTTCTTATAGGTCTCATTCTGAATTATTGTGTCTTCATTGGTAAGTGCATATCTATTGAAAATAAAGCTTTTTTGCAAATCTTGCCCAACTTGTTCGTAATATTCAAAATCATTTGTCCAAATCTGAAGACCAGATTTAACCATTGGAATATATTGATATTCCTGAGCATTAAGAGAAGTGCAGAATAAGGTAAAGAAAATACCTAAAACTAGTTTATAAACAATTTTTTTCATAGTTATTATATTTTTATTTATTATCACTTGCAAAAATAAGAAAAAATATTTGAATTTCTCTTATTAAATTATTTTTCAAATGCGTCACACAAAATGAAAAATTAAACAGATATGGGGAAGAAGAAAAAGTAGACTATAAGCGCTTCAAATATGAAATATTTTTATTATGTATTTTCCAAAACTTAATCTAAGTATTTCAGAAGCATTGAGGTATTTATTATGTTAGTATTATTTTAGAGTTGTTGTATCATTTCAACAAATTTCTGATCCAAACCATAATTATCGAAAATTTCTGATTCTTTAAAGCAATATATTTTATTTTCACTAATGATAAATATTGATGGCATTTCTTTTAATTTTATTTTGTTGTCAAGTATTCTATATTTATTCTTATTAATGTTAGAAATGAAATAAATATCTTTTATGTTGGGGAAATAATTAATAGCTGAATTGGAAATTTGTCTTTTGAATCCAATATTTTTGATTGATTCTTTATCAATTGTTGCTAAAATATTTACCTTATAGCCTTTTTCAACGAAGTCAATGCTTCTAAATAATTCGTTGATTAACAAATAACAATTATGGCAATTAGATTCTGAAAATGTTATAAAAATGTTATTGCTAGATGTACTAATTGTTACTGTATCATTTTTATAATCAATAAAATCAAATGTTTTAACTTTTTGAGCAGACAGAAAGCAAGGTAAGAGAGCTAATATAATTACTATTATTTTTTTCATTTTATACTTGAATTAAATATATCAATAATTAATATTCCATCATTATTTTTGTAGTATTCGTTTACTGCTTGTTCATATTCGCTCTCACTCTTAAATTTACTTTTGTCTACAGTTGTGCCCTTTCTGAACTGAATAATTTTATCTCCTACAAACATACAATCTGAGTGAAAAGCTAAATAGCCACTAAATCTTTCTATTTCATCAATCCCTCCACTATTATCTTCAACTAATAATTTATATTCACCATTATTTTTTTTAAATAAATCTAGTTTAACAGACAACCCTTCAGACTCGGGCTTTAAGTATGAAACAAGAATAAAATCATTCACTGCATATATTTTAATAATTGATGGGTATTTCATAAAAATAGAATTAAAATAACTCATCCTATTTATAGGTTGTGGACTTTTTTGGAATATTTTTTCCATTTTTTTATTAGGGATTTTTTCCCAATTAGATTTTTTGAAAACCAAAGAATCAATAGGCTCTAGATTTTTATTATAAACTCTTATATTAAATTCATTTGCCTGAGAAACATAAATCCTATCTGAATCAATACTTAGCATATTAATTCCATAATAAGTATATAATGGGCTATTAAATTCAATGTTTTTCTCTATTATTTCCTTTGTTTTATAATCAAAAATAATAAAACTTGTGGATTTATCATAGTCTATTCCTAATCCAAGATAGTTGATAAAAAACAATATTTTATTTTCAGATATAACATTTGCAGAATTTATTGGCGAATCGAATGGTATATCAATTTTTTCAATAAAATCATATACTCCATTTTTTTTCTGACATATTAATACATATTCATAATAAAATAAAAATACTTTATTATTAAAATAATCAATGGAAACAATACTTGAGCTAGGTCTAGAAACATATTTTTCTTTTCCGCTTAAGTTTAAGGGTGTAAATATAATTTTCTTTGTTGATATATCAAGTGTACCAATTCTATTAGTGTTATTTTTATCTACAAAATAAATATTATTGCTATCAGAAGTATAAGCAATATTTAATTTGGTTTTAATAACTTCTTCATTAACAAATAATGTTGAATCAAAACTTAGATATTTTTTTAAATCTGATTTTTGTGAAAAAAGAAAGAAAGGCGTAAGTAAAAGAATTATTGTTATTTTTTTCATAGTATTAAAATAGTTGATAAATTTAATATGCAAAAGTAAAGAATCTTGTTCATAATTACAAATTTGATAATGTTATTATTAGCAGAGTTCAAAAATGAAAATATATTTATTTGATATAAATCTCCTGAATCCTTGATTTTTTGTGGGAAATCTCTGGGATTTATTCTTGCTAGGGTAGCTACCCTAGGTGTGTTATGGTAGCTACCCTACGGGTGCTAGGGTACCTACCATAATTTATTAAGATGTGCATCTAAAATTATTGGGGATTTTTCGTAGGGGCGAACCTATGTGTTCGCCCAAAAGGGAATTTCTATTGCAAATATAGTGATTTTTCGCCTATTATTATAAGATATTAGATTATGTTTTTTAGAAAGTTAGGAGCATTCCAAAGCTTGGCATGATTGGTAATTGGTCTACTCTTTGCCCAGAGATTCTATCGTAATAGAACATGTTTTCTCTATTATAGATATTGGTTACACTTAGGTTAAGCTCAAGCAATGACCTTTTGCTTAGTGTGAATTTTTTCTTTGCAGAAAAGTCTAAACGATGATATTCTGGTAGTCGCTTTGAGTTGTATTGACCATAGATTTGTTTTAACTCTCCATTAGAGTATACATAGTCAGAGTTTATTCCACTTTGGAAGTCAAGAAGCTCTTGTGCTCCTGCTGTTGGAGTGTATGGGAAACCTGAACCATAGTTCCAACGAAGACTTACTTCCCAAGAACGGTCAAGCCCCATTTGGTATGATAATAAAACATTTACATTATGCCTTCTATCGTAATGAGGAGAATATTCAACAAGCTCATCCTCTCTTGTTACTTTGCCCAAGGAATATACAGTCCAAATATATAATCTATCGTCATCATATTTTAAACTAATGTCCATTCCATAAGCTTTCCCATTCTCAACTGCGTAATCTTTTGTAAAATAATCAGGAACGGGGTTCTCTCCATATTCGAGATGCTCTAAGTCATCCTTATATCGATTAAGGGAAACAAGATTATTCATTGTCTTATAATATCCTTCAATATTAAGTGTCAAAGTTCGTGTTAAATCTATTTCTGTACCAAAAATAAAATGAGTAGACTTTTGAAGATAAGAGTTGAGCTCCTCTCCTCTAAAGGATCTAACTATATTCATTCCATCAGGAGCAATGGTAAGGTATCCTGTAAATAGATTTACTATATCTCTATCGGATTTTGTATCAATAAAAGACTGGGAATAAAGTCCTGTTGCAGCTTTTATTCTCCATGAGTCTGTGATATTATATTTTAAGGCTAGTCTTGGTTCTGGAGAAACTTCTCCTATTGAGGCATAATATGACAAACGGAAACTTGGTTCATATACCAATTTACCCCATATTCCTTTATATATTGCAAAGGCTCCTAGTTCGGTAGAATAATCGGTTTGCTCAAGGGAGTTTACCTTTGTTTTGGTTGTGTTGCCAAGCATTTCTAATCCAAACTTAAATTGGTCTTTTCCATAATAATTTGTTGTTGTTATCCCTACGTTAAAACCTCCGATATTAGATGTTTTTTTATCTCCTGTTGTGGTTTCTTCCATATTAACGGTGTAGTCTGAATATGCGAAGACGGCTTCTATCAAGGCAGAAGAGTTACCAGGAAGGATAATAAAGTTGCCTCCAACTCCTTTGTTTGACCAATCGAAATTAGCAATCGACTTATATTTATTTACCTTATCGGTGAAGTTAAATCCAAATAAGTTTAGCTTAGACCCATTATCTGCCGCAAGAGTCAATTTTCCGTATAAGTCTAAGAAGTCATATGGTAGGGAGCCATCTATATAAGAATATATCTTTTTTGAGGAATAAGATAGGTAAGAATTTTTGGCTGTTAGCAAATATGATAATGTAAAACTCCTGCTTGTGTCTTCCTTGAATATTGGTCCTTCTAATAGTATGTTTGCACCAAAGGTACTTGCGCCAAACTTCCCTTGTGTTGTCTTCTTATTCCCATCTCTTGTGGTTATATCCATAACAGAGGATAACCTCCCTCCATATTTTGCTCCAAAACCTCCTGTGAATATATCTGCGTTACGAATAATATCTGTTTCAAAAACAGAAAATAAACCGATAGAGTGAAATGGATTAAAGATAACCATACCATCTAGCAACACTTTGTTTTGTATTGCAGAACCTCCGCGTATATATAATTGTCCTCCTTGGTCTCCTGTAAATACAACCCCTGGTAAAACTTGCATATATTGTGCTAAATCAGCAGTTCCCCCAATTGCAGGCATTTGTGTTATATCTTTGGATGTGATTTTTTCTATCGATACTTGAGATTCTGTCCTTGATGCCTGCCTTTCTGCTGAAATTTCAACTGCAGAAAGCATCTTTGATGCTGGTTCAAGTTCAATTTTTAAACTTAGAATATCATTAGGTTTGATTTTTACGGGTATTGTTTTTTCTTCGTAACCCAAGGATGATATCTTTAGGGTAAAAT
Source organism: Bacteroidota bacterium (assembly GCA_017860275.1). Taxonomy (GTDB): domain Bacteria; phylum Bacteroidota; class Bacteroidia; order Bacteroidales; family P3; genus UBA10566. The sequence continues at coordinate 130,164 of JAFNAQ010000009.1, read as the reverse complement.
CTCCTTTTGGTATCTTTGAAATTACAAAATATCCATTAACGTCTGTACTGCTACCATGGCTAGTATTGAGTAGATAAACATTTGTGAAGATTATTGGTTCTCCTGTTTTTTTGTCATAAACAAATCCTCTTATAGAACCTGTTTGAGAGAAGATAAGAGTTGAGAAGAAAATAAAAAGTAAAAAAGTAGATAACTTTTTCATACTATTAATGTGTTATTTTAAATACTAATTCTTTCATCAAATCTCCTGGTGATGCATTGGGAGAAATCCCTAAGCCCTTAGATTTTAGGTCGTATTCTCTAAGCAAAGAGATGATTTGATAAAGTTTGTTTTGTGGGTAAATATTTATTGTGCCTAGGTAATCTTTTGCAAAATAAGGACTACCACCAATTGCTTGGGCTATATTTTCAGGGGTTTTATCTTTGACTTGTGAGGCAATTAGTGCTTTTGAAAAGAATGAGAAAAGTGTTGATATAACCATTTGAATGGGACCATCCTTTGGATTGGAGTCAAAATAGTCTATTATTTTGTTTGCCTTAAGTATATCTCTTTTACCAAGAGCTGTTTGTAGCTCAAATACGTTATAGTCCTTGCTAATTCCAATATGCTGCTCAATATGTTCTATTGTGATTAGCTCGTTTTGTTTTAGGTTAAGTTTTAGTTTTGAAAGTTCATTGGCAATTTTTTCAAGATTATTGCCAAGATAATCTGCAATTAATGCCGATGCTCTTAAGTCTAGATTTAGATTAATGGATTTCGCATAATTGCTTACCCACTGAGGGATTTGATTGTCATATAGCTTCTTACTTTCAAATAATGTCCCCACCTTGTCAATTTTCTTTGCTAGGCTTTTGTCGAAGGTTTTATATTTGAAACATATTACAACTATGGTTGAGGTTGTTGGATTATCTATGTAAGAGCTCAATTTTTCCCACTCTTTTTTGTCTAAATCTTGTGCCTCCCTAATAATGACAAGTCTAAAATCACTCATCATAGGGTATTGCTTGGCGTTGGATATTATTTCTCCTATATTGGTATCTCTTCCATATAGTAGGGTAAAGTTGAAATCCTTCTCACTCTCATCCATTATCTCTTTTTCAAACCTATTGGTTAATTCATCAATATAGAATGATTCATCTCCTGTTAACAGATAAATTGGACTAAATTTACGGGCTTCTAATTCTGAAATAATTTGTCGATAATTTTTTGCCATAACAGCTTGCGAAGGTACATAAATTTTCAGATAAAAAAAAGGCTACTTCATTAAATTTGAAGTAGCCTTAATTATATTTTGTTTTTTATGATTTAATACAGACTTTTTGTTCCTACTCTATCCATCGCACAACGGAAACCTATCCATTCTGTTCTTTTGTTTTGATCAAGGAATCTTCTTTGTCCAGGGGATAGGTAATAAGCTCTATCTCTCCATGAACCACCTTTTATTACTCTTGCTTTATCATCAATCATTGAAGCAACGCCATATTCATACATCGAATTTGATTCTTTCACAGTAGTAGCTCCTTCTTCAGGAATATTAGCTGCAACTTCTTCTTCAGTAGCTTCTTTTTTCCATTCACTTGCAAGTTGTGAACGAAGATCTCCATCAAGATAATTAATGTTATCTGCTTGTTTGTAGTTTGAACGATCTATGTTTTCTGCAACTGTAACCTCACGATAAGAAATTCTACCTAATGAGTCTTTCTCTGAAATCATTCCATCTGCATCAAGTACTTTTGTTACATAGAAGTTTCCACGGAAAGGGTTAATATCTTCTGCATCCATATTTGTCATTGGACGATAAACATCCATTGTCCATTCAGCAACATTGCCAGCCATGTTATATAAACCATAATCGTTAGGGAAATAGAATGCTACAGGAGCAGTATAATCCCAATGATCGTTCAATGAACCAGCAACACCCATAGCATCTCCGCGAGAACGTTTGAAGTTAGCCAACATTTGACCGTAATATTTTTTATCATCAGTTCTTACTTGATAACCATTCCAAGGGTAAACTCTTCTTTCTATAACTCTCTCATCAATTGAATTACCAATTAACGCATAAGCAGCAAATTCCCATTCTGCTTCAGTTGGTAAACGGAAACGAGGTAATAAAATACCATCTTCCATCTTTAATTTTCTAACTCCAGATGAGTTTAAATTTAAATCAGGTTGTTCATCAAGAACAATACCTTCATATAATCCTGCGAAATAAGCATCTGTGTTAAAAGTGTTATCTCCTTGTGCATCTGGATCTACATCGAGATAGCCATTGTCAATTAATATTTTTTCATTAACACGGTCTGTTCTCCAGTTACAATATTCAACAGCTTGTAACCAATTCACTCCAACAACTGGGTGTTCTGCATAGTTAGGGTGACGTAAATAATAATCAACATAAGGTTCATTATATGCTAATTTTGAACGCCATACTAATGTATCAGGCAATGCCTTCTTATAAACCTCAGGATAGTCATTTCCGTAAACTCTTTGTATCCAATAAAGATATTCTAAGTATGCATGATTTGTAACTTCACATTCATCCATATAGAATGAAGATACAGTAGCTTTTCTTGGTTGATTATTCCAATCATATCTAGAATTATCAGTTTGGTTACCCATAACATAAGATCCACCTTCAATAAATACCATTCCTGGAGGATCCATTTGTTCGTTATAAACAGCTGATTCATATCCACCCCAGTCAGAATCATTAAGATTCCAACCTGTAGTAGTAGAAACTTCTTCGCCTTTACATCCAAATAATAAAGCTATTACTGAAAGGCTTAAGATGATTTTTTTGAATGCTCTTATTTTCATATTCAAATTATATTGAGTTTTGTTTTTATACTATATGTAATGATTTTTTGTTTCAAAATTAGAATGATGGACAATCAATGGCTTTGATCACTTTACGTTTTTCCGGACAGTTAAACTGATAACCTAAAGTTATTTCATGTGCTCCTCCTGATACATTTGAAAGAGAGGAAACTGTTAAGTCATAACTATATCCAACTTTGAAAGTCTCTTGTTGTATGCCAACCATAAAAATAAATGCATCTGCATTATCAAATGAAATAGCTTGACGGAACCATGCACCAACAATAAAAGGACTCCAATCTAAATAAAGTCCATAATTTAAATCATTAAATTTACCTTGGTTATGGTAAATAATATTTGGAGATATAACAGGAGCACCAAAGAATGCATTTGTTCTACGCTTATCTCTACTTAAATTTAATTTCATTCCTCCATGAATAGTTGTCTTTAGAGGAAGTCTATTGTATGAAATAAATCCATCATCAGGCTGAGTAAGATGAGAAAATGATAATCCACCAAACCAATTATCTCCATATACAAGAGCTCCAGCTCCAAAGTCAGCAAAAGTATGGGAAAGATTTTCTGGTCTTTGTGCCTGAGTGTTATAAATAAAACCATACCTAGGGTCAATCATATCCCCAAATGTAAGATTACTCCAATCTAAACTTCTATTCGCAATAGCGGCAGAAAGAGCAAGATTTAAATTTATTGTTCTTGTAAGTTTTAGTCTAAGAGAGTACATTAAAGATGCAGAACTACTATTAAATGTTTCGCTTTGTCTATCATTCATAACCATAATCCCGATACCTCCACTTAAAGCTTCAAAATATTGATCATACGCAGCAGTAAAAGTTTTAAATGCCCCTAATGTAGGCCATTGATTACGATAAACTATACTTGCTCTAGGACAAATATTCGAACCAGCTAAAGCAGGATTAATGTAAAGAGGGTTAGCGTAAAACTGCGAAAAATGAGGATCTTGAGCTTTGGCCTCATTAAAAAAAGCAGCGACAGCAATAAGTAACAATAATATGGTCTTTTTCATTATCAGTTTATATTAAGTCAATAAAAATGACTAATTCAATTGGCAATATTACAAAAAAAACACAAATAAAACACTTTTTATTGTATTAATTTTTAATTTTTATTCTCTTAATCTTTGTTTTTCAACGTGTAAAATGACTGAGTTGTACACGTATTTAATCTCAAAAGATTATATTTATACTTATAGTACTGACCAAAGTTACATGAAATATTACTTTTTGTGATACCCCAATCACAATAAAATCATAGTTTCATTGTTATTACTATAATAAACATAAATATTTTTAGCATTCTGATTTATGAAACATTTTAAAATTATAACACTGGTTTTCTCAATAATTTCATTTTCTAATCTATACTCCCAATCAATATCCTATCCCGATTCTTCTGTACTATCACATGGTAATTGGTACAAGATATATATTCCGAGCTCAGGATTGTATAAATTGACATATAATGATTTTATTGCATTAGGAATCCCTTCCGATGAAATTAAATCCCAAAGTCTTTCCATATTTGGGAATGGAGGGATTCAATTGCCATTAGAGACATCTGAATATAAAAATTCTGATTTAATAGAAAACTCTATATATGTTAATGATCCTAGTGGAACATTTTCGCAAGGAGGGTATGCAATTTTTTATGGACGAGGGAATACGAAATGGGCATATAACAGTACAGATAGGACATATAGCTTTGAGCAACACCCATATTCTGATATGACTACATATTTTATAACTTTTGATGAAGAAATTGGTGAGAAGAAAAGGGTAGAGACCCTTGCAATCAACAATTCAACTATTGATACAATCATTAATACCTCAAGAGAATATTTCTTTTCAAAGCAAGAGCTAAACAATCCAAATAAATCGGGTAGAGGATGGCTTGGAAAGCAATTTATTAATACGACTAAGCCTGAGGATTATCCTTTAGATATTAAGAATGCTATTTTAGATATTAATAATAATCTGCTATATCCAGCAAAATTAGTTTATCGAGTTGTAGCTCAAAGTGAAGAGAAAACGTCATTTGTTATGAATTACAATGGAGTTTTAATTGATACAATAAAAATCGATGGAATAGTATCTAACTCACAGGGATATATTGCAAATCCAAGATTAATAAAAAGAGATATAACAACTGCAAATTTGGTTAATAACAAAATGACTGTTAGTTTTAGGGGAGAAAGTACAGCAAAAGGTTGGTTGGATTATATACTTGTCAATTATGACAAAGAATTAAAATATGTTTATCCTTCAGTATTACAATATAAGACAACAGAATTAGTAGGGAAAAACATGAATGTTCAAAATAAGATTACTAATGTTACATCGGCAGGGTTAATGGTATGGGATGTGACAAACTTTACTAATCCAAAGCAAATTTCTGGAGATTATAATTTATCAAATAAAACATATTGTTTTACTTTAAAAACAGATACTTTACGAGAAGTTGTTGCATTTAATACTAATTCAAATTTTAATTCTGTTAAGCCGGGAGGGAAAGTCTTAAATCAAAATCTTCATGCTACTCAACCAATAGATTATGTAATTATCACAAACCCAATATTCCTTGAACAAGCTGAGCGTTTGGCAAAGATTCATCAAAATCATAATAATACATCAGCTGTAGTAGTAACGACTGAGCAGATATATAACGAGTTTTCTTCAGGGACTCCAGATTATATGGCTTATAGAGAATATTTGAGGATGTTGTACAATAAATATAATCCTATAGGCAAAGCTCCCAAAAATGTATTATTGTTTGGAGATGGGACTTTCGATAATAAAAATATACTAAAGTATAATAATAACTTTGTACTTACTTGGCAAAGTGTAAATTCATTAGATGATGTAATGTCATATGTTTGTGAGGACTATATCACTTATCTTTCTCCTTTTGCAAAAGGTGCAAATGAAATGAGCTTGAGAGATACAATGATGATAGGAGTAGGACGTTTCCCTGTAAATAACATTGAGCAAGCTAAGAATTTAGTAGACAAAACAGAAAGATATTTATTAAAAAAAGATATTACAGATGATAAAACCATGGGTGATTGGAGGAACTCTATATTGTTAACTTCCGATGATGCAGAAGATGGGGATAAATATTTTGTTACTCACGCAGAAAATATTTATTTTCAAGTTAAGGAAACTCAACCTCAACTCAACCCAATAAAGGTTTATTCAGATGCCTATAAACAATTTGCATCTTCGGCTGGGAATACATATCCTGATGCGTCGAAGGCAATAAATCAACAAATGAAAAAGGGAGCTTTAATCTTAAATTATGTAGGTCATGGTTCTGAAGATCATCTTTCAAGTGAAAGACTTATAACAATAACAGATATAATGGGTTGGCATAATTATAATTCAATGCCATTAATAATTACATCAACTTGTGAATTTGGTCGTTTTGACCTTGTGGATAAACCTAGTGCTGGAGAATATACATTATATAACCAAAATGGTGGAGCAATAGCAATAATTACTGCTTCAAGAAAAATCAATTCTGACGATTCAATTAATAAGGATTTTCACAAATATACTTTAGAAAAGAAAGCTGGTAAGGCAAATACTTTTGGAGAAGCATTCATCAAAGCTAAAAATGAAAGAGATTATACTCAAAGTGAGAACAAAAGATCTGTTGTACTTATGGGAGATCCTGCATTAAAGATAAGCCTTCCTAAATATTCCGTTAGAACAGATTCAATAAATCTTATTAATCCAGAAATAAATATTGACACTTTGAGTGCATTATCAAATATTAGAGTTGTTGGAAGTATAGTTGACGATAGTAATAATGTTAATACAGATTTTAATGGTATAGTTCAAATTTCTCTATATGATAAAACTACTAATTTCCAAACATTAGATAACGATAATTCTGGATCAGCTATTACATTTGAGCAACAAAAGAATATTTTATATAAAGGAAAAACCAAGGTTGTAAATGGAGTTTTTTCTCAGAACTTCACCATGCCAAAAGATATAGCATACAATTACGGATATGGAAAACTAAGTTATTATGCTCAGAATGACAGCCTAGATGCAGGGGGATATTGCAACAAGGTGATAATAGGAGGAATAGATAATAGTGTAACAATTGAAGAAACAAGACCTTTGGTTAGGCTATTTATCTCTGATTCAAACTTTGTTTCAGGAGGAATAGCAGATGAAAATGCAGAGATTTTTGCAATCATATCTGACAAAATAGCAATAAACACTGTAGGTTCTGGATTAGGGCATGATATTACAGCAACCTTAGATAATGCAGCCAATACATTTATCTTAAATGATTATTTTGAACAAGATGAGCAGAATCCAAATAAAGGGTATATTAAATTCCCTCTTACTTCCCTAACAGAAGGAGAACATACTTTAACACTAAAGGCTTGGAATATATTTAACTATTCTGGTTCAGAAACAATAATATTTAAAGTACACGGTTCAGAAGAAGAAACCTTTATGAACCTTAAAAACTATCCAAACCCATTTTCTGGTTTAACGAAGTTTTATCTAGAGCACAACCAAAGAGGCAATATTAATTCTGCACAAATTCATATATTTAATTCGTCAGGAAGGAAGGTGAAAACAATTGAAGTTAATACTCCTACCAACGGTTATACAATTGGACCTATTGAGTGGAATGGGACTATAGATGGAGGAGGAAAACTCCAAGCTGGTATATATTTTTATAGAATGCAACTAAATATGGATCAAGGAACTCAATGGACAAAAGCAGAAAAATTAGTGATTTTTTAATATCCAAAATAATAAAACTACAAATCATTTCGTTTAATAAAGTTAAGACAAAAAAACATATATGAAATATTTAAGATTAATCCCTATTGCAATATTGGCAATAACGTTCATTTCTCCTAAGAATGCAGAAGCGCAGATAGATAATGACAATATTACGGAAACCATTCTTCGTAAGCAGATTACTGAAGGAGCAAGAGTAATTATGACTGGTGTCCCTGTACTACTAATTGCACCAGATTCAAGGGCAGGCTCGATGGGAGATGTTGGAGCAGCTTCTACTCCAGACGGGAATTCAATACATTGGAATGCTGCGAAACTTGCATTTGCAGAGAATCAGACTGGATTAACATTTACATATACACCATGGCTTAGAGACTTGGTAGGAGATATAAGTTTAATGTATTTAGCTGGATATTATAAGCTTGACGATAGAAGTGCTTTAGGAGGATCATTAACTTACTTCTCTTTAGGTGGGATTAATTTTTTTAGTGAAGAGGGACAAGATATGGGTAATTTTAAACCAAATGAATTTGCACTTGACCTTGCATATACAATGAAACTTTCAGACTATTTTTCTGCTTCCGTAACAGGAAGATATATTCGTTCCGATTTAACCCAGGGACAGAATGTAGGAACAACAGCTACAAAGGCTGCAAATTCAGCAGCAACTGATATTGGTCTTTATTACCAAAGAGACATCGACCAAGCATCAGAATATGCCATAGGTATGCAAATATCTAATCTTGGAGCAAAGATTTCTTATTCAGATAATATGGAGAAAAGTTTTCTACCAGCAAATCTAAGACTTGGTGGGCGCTATACAATGGATTTTGACCAATTTAATAAATTATCTATGATGTTGGATATCAATAAACTTTTAGTTCCAACACCAGCAGTTTATGATTCAGTAGGAGATATTGTAGCTGGCATGAACCCAAATGTAGGAATATTACAAGGGGCGATACAATCTTTTTACGATGCTCCAAATGGTTTCAAAGAAGAGATGCAAGAGATAATGTTATCGGCAGGGTTAGAATATACATATAACAAATTTCTTTATCTAAGAGGTGGATATTTTTACGAAAGCGATAAAAAAGGGGGACGTCAATATGCAACATTTGGAGGAGGATTTAAATATAATGTAATGAGTTTAGATATTGCGTACCTTGTTCCAACTGTGGCAAACAATCACCCTTTAAAAAATACATTACGTCTTTCTTTAACATTCGACTTATCTCCAACAAAGAAATAATATAATGCAACTAAGGGTAGGTATAGGATATGATGTTCACCAACTAAAGGAAGGATATGATCTTTTCCTTGGAGGAATAAAAATTGAAAGTCCCTTAGGTGCAGTAGGACATTCAGATGCTGATGTTCTCATTCATGCAATAATTGACGCACTCCTTGGAGCCTCTAATCAAAGAGATATTGGTTATCAATATCCTGATTCAAATGATAAATTCAAAGGAATAGACAGTAAATTATTACTCAAGGATTGTTTTGAAAAAGTAAAAGCCAAGGGATTTAAAATTGAAAATATTGATTCAACGATATCTCTGCAATCACCAAAAATTGGAAAATATATACCAAGTATGCAGGAGATTCTAGCTGAAATTCTAGAACTAGACTCTGATGATGTGACAATCAAGGCAACAACAACAGAGAATCTAGGCTTTGTAGGTAGAAATGAGGGAATCTCAGCTCAAGCTGTTGTGTTATTATCTAAGAAATAAAACTATCTTTATATAAATAAGAAAAAGGTTGGAAAATTGAATTCCAACCTTTTTCTTATTTATATAGGTTTTAACTATAATTTCACTGCTGAGAAAGACCCAGAAAAGTCCATGCTATTGTTTATTAATATATTCAAAATACCTTGAACACTTAACAAATCTTTATTTATACCTACTCCAGAAAATGTTCCAACAATCTTTCCACTTGTATATTCAGTAATAACTAGATTTCCAGTAAGAGAAAGATATGTACTTTTATAAGCTTCTGTAGGGACATGCATTAATGCATTATCGGCATCAAGAATACCACCTAAGCCCTTTGATGCTAATGCAGCAATATCCTGAAGGTTTGTAGCCATACCCAGAGGATAAACCCCCGGTGTTGTTCCCTTAAAGCTAATTGTTATTGTTCTATCTCCGTTGGAGGCAACAACATATGTTTTTCCATCTTTGATATAAAAATTAGAGGCATAAAGTTTGTATTCTTGTCCTCCAGTTTTTAGCGACATATTTCCTGTATATTTATCCATTAGCTTCTGAGTTGAACTACAACCAGAAAATAATAAAGGAACAATAAGGATAAGTGATAATAATAATTTTTTCATAATGTTATTTTTAAAGGTTTATCTTAATGCAAAGATAAAGTAAAAAACTAAAATAACCCTGTTCAGATTTAGCATTTTCTTATAACAAACTTTTTTTACGAAGATTTGATGTCAACATCATGCCATGATCCTATCAACATCATGCCATGAAGATTATAAGATCATGCCATGAAGTGACCGATATCATGGCATGATGTTGACATCAAATCTTCGTAAAAAAAGTTCAAAACAAGGATTCCCTAGAACAAAACTAAACTAAAAGAGATTTAAAGTTAATAAAAATATGTAGATACTAAATATTTGATTGCAATTATTGTCAAACAACCAGAGGTAAGTAACATCCTTGTGAGGATTAATTAGGTATGATTTAGATTTTTCTTTTGTATTTACTACTTTTAAATGGACTTGATTTTGTCAAATTTATTATTTTCGTACCTTTGCACATTATTCTGTACGAAATCGTTGATAGAACAGACATTAAAACGTATAAACTAAAACTTTTATGACACAAAAAACATATAAAATAGTTAGCCCTCAAGAGGCAGTAAAGATTATTAAATCTGGTGACCATGTGCATTTAAGCTCTGTGGCATCTGTACCTCAATGCTTAGTTGATGCAATGGTTGAAAGAGGAAGAAGAGGAGAGTTTTCTAATGTTTATGTACACCATCTTCATACTGAAGGTCCCGCACCTTATGCTAGCGCAGAATTAGAAAAAGCTTTTCAGCACGATGCTTTCTTTGTCGGAGCAAATGTGAGAAAGGATGTTCAAGCAGGATTTGCTGACTATATTCCTGTTATGCTTTCTGAAACTCAAAAACTATATCGTGGTGGATACTTGCCTTGCGATGTTGCAATGATTCAAGTTTGCCCTCCTGATGAACATGGTTATGTGTCTATGGGGACATCTGTTGATGCAACACTTGCAGCCGTTGAGACAGCAAAGACTGTTATTGCAGTGGTTAATCCTTGTGTGCCTAGATCTTTTGGCGATGCTCTTATCCCTGTTTCTATGATTGATGTATTCGTTGAAGATAATACACCACTAATGCCTGCACATTTCACCCAGCCAACTACTGAAGAGATTGCTATAGGTAAACATTGTGCTGGACTTATTGAAGATGGAGCTTGTTTGCAAATGGGTATTGGAGCAATACCTAATGCTGTACTTACTCAACTAACAACACATCAAAATCTTGGTATTCATACAGAGATGTTTGCCGATGGAGTTTTACCATTGGTTGAGAGTGGTGTAATAAATGGGAAAAATAAGAAGCTAGATAATGGAAAGATGGTGTCTACTTTCCTAATGGGCTCTCAAAAGGTTTATGATTTTATTCATAATAACCCAAGAGTTGCAATGATGGATGTGGCTTATACCAATGATCCATTTATTATTGCTCAACAACCTAAGATGACTGCAATTAATTCTGCACTTCAAATAGATATTACAGGTCAGGTTTGTGCAGATAGCTTGGGGACTAAATTTTTCTCTGGTGTTGGAGGTCAGGTAGATTTTATTTATGGAGCTTCACGTTCAGAGGGAGGGAAATCAATTATTGCTATGCCTTCAACAACGAATAAGGGGATTTCTAAAATTGCTCCGACTCTAAACCTTGGAGCCGGTGTTGTTACAACAAGAAATCATATTCATTGGTTTGTTACTGAGTTTGGAGCAGTTAATTTATATGGGAAGAGTCTTCAAGAAAGAGCAAGACTGCTTATTTCTGTTGCTCATCCAGACCATAGAGAAGAACTAGATAGAGCAGCGTTTGAACGCTATGGTTCACATTATCATTTTGTAAGAAAATAATAATTAAAATATGGGAAGATTACTGGCGATAGATTACGGAAAGCGTAGGACTGGACTTGCTGTAAGCGATACGCAGAGAATTATCGCCACATCTTTAACTACAGTAGAGACGAAGAATTTATTTGAATTCTTAGAGAACTACCTTAAAGAAGAGGAGGTTGATGAGTTTGTTGTAGGTTTGGCAAAACAAATGGATAATACATTGTCGGAAAGTTCAGTTTATATTGAGCCATTTGTTGAAGAACTCTCAAAACGTTATCCAACAAAAAAAATAAATAGGATAGATGAGCGTTTTACATCTAAGATAGCTACGCAAACCATTCGTGATTGTGGGGCGAAAAAGAAACAACGTCAAGATAAGGCTCTAGTTGATACAGTTAGTGCAGTGATTATCTTGCAAGATTTTATGAAATAAAAAAGAAGAAATGATATTACCAATTGTTGGATTTGGGAATCCAATATTAAGAAAAGTTGCAAAGGATATTGATAAAGAATATCCCGAATTAGATAAGTTGATAGAAGATATGTTCGATACAATGTATCATGCCTCAGGTGTAGGTCTTGCAGCTCCTCAAATAGACAAATCAATACGATTATTTGTTATAGATGCAACTCCTTTTGTAGAAAATTATCCAGAGGCTGAGGGTTTTAAACAAGCCTTTATTAACCCACAGATTATCGAAGAGAGTGGAGAGTTATGGGTGTTCCAGGAGGGCTGTCTTTCTGTTCCAGATATTCATGAAGATGTATCAAGAAAATCAATTATAAAGGTTAGATATTTTGATGAGAACTTCAATGAGAAAGAAGAATATCTTACTGGAATTAGAGCTAGGGTTTTTCAACATGAGTATGATCATTTAGAAGGGAAGGTTTTTGTAGATAGATTATCTCCGCTTAGAAAGACATTGTTGAAGCGAAAACTCAACGACATTTCTGTAGGTAAGGTCAGAACGGATTATAGGATGAAAATTGTTAAAAAATAAATTGTTATGAAAAAGTATTTATTTTTGGCTTTGGCTATTTTAGCTTTTGTGGCTTGTGAACCTACAAAGAATAAGCAAATGAAAAGAATATCTACATTAGAAAAAGAGATATTGGTTGATGCAAAGGCAATTTCTACGTCTAAAGCAGATAGCTTACTTGAAATGTATAATACCTATGTTGCTGAATTTCCAAAGGATTCAAATTCTGCAATTATTCTTTTTAAGGCTGCTGATGTATGTGCAAATGTGAAGTATTGTGATAAGGCTATTGTGTATTTAGAAAGATTAGTTGGAGATTTTCCTGAGCATTATCTGGTAGAGGCTGCTTATTTTAGAATGGCTCAAGTCTATGAACAATGTCAAGACAAGGAAAAGGCAAAAGAATACTACAAATATTTTATGGAGAAATACCCTAAGTCTCGCTTAGCAACTGATGCTGCCGTTATGCTTCAAATGATGGATATGCCAAATGAGATGGATATGATTAGAGAATTTGAACAAAAGAATTCTCAAACAAATACTACTGAAAAATAAATCAATATTATAGTTTCTGTATCAATTATTTGGATATTTCGAACTTTAGTATTACTTTTGCAGACGAATTGGAAAAAATATGAGGGGGCGATGTAAGCCCCTTTTTTGTTATATTGATATTTTATGATTAGTAAAGAGAAGATTATTGAGTTAGCAAATGTGCATATTGAGAATACAGATTTGTTTATTGTTGACTTAAACATAGGTAAAGATAATAAGATTACAGTCTTTCTGGATGGAGATAATGGGGTTACAGTTAAAGATTGTATTGATGTTTCTCGTGCAATTGAACATAATCTAGATCGTGAGCAAGAAGACTTTGAGCTTAATGTTATGAGTTTTGGTGTTGGTGAACCATTGAAGATGATACGTCAATATAAGAAAAACATTTCAAGAGATATTGAGGTAATTTCACTTGAAGGTCAAAAGGTAGAGGGAGAATTGATAGCAGCGGATGATGAAAAGATTACTGTTAGCGTGCCTGCAAAAAAGAAAAAAGATGCTCCAATAGAAGCAATATTTCCATATGAGCAAATTAAAGAAGCAAGAATTATAATTTCATTCAAATAATATAAAGGATATTTTAAGTTATGGAAAACTTGAATTTAATTGAGACATTTTCGGAGTTTAAAGAGTTCAAAAATATTGAACGTGAAACCCTAATGCGTATCTTAGAAGATGTGTTTAGAGGTTTATTAATAAAGAAATATGGCTCAGATGACAATATAGATATTATCGTTAACATAGATAAAGGAGACTTAGAAATTTGGCGTAATCGTGTGATTGTCGAGGATGGAGCTGTTGAGGATGAAAATACTCAGGTTGCTTATTCTGAGGCTGTGAAGATTGAACCAGATTTTGAAGTGGGTGAAGAGTTGAGTGAGGAGATTAAGTTTGCTGATTTTGGACGTAGAGATATTTTGGCTATTCGTCAAAATCTTGTTGCAAAGATTCAAGATTATGAGAGAGCTAATGTTTTCACAAAGTATAAGGAAAAGGTAGGAGAGGTTCTTGTTGGAGAAGTATATCAAGCTTGGAAAAAAGAGATTATGGTTTTGGATGAAGAGGGAATCGAACTTAATTTACCTAAGACTGAACAAATTCAAGGAGATTTTTACCGTAAAGGCGATACTATTAAAGCTGTTGTTCTTAAGGTAGAAATGCGTAATGGTGTTCCACAGATTACCCTTTCAAGAACATCTCCAATATTCTTAGAAAGATTATTAGAACAAGAAGTTCCTGAAATTTATGACGGACTTATTACTATAAAGGATATTGTTCGTCAACCAGGAGAAAGAGCTAAGGTTGCTGTTGAAAGTTATGATGATAGAATAGATCCTGTTGGTGCTTGTGTAGGGATGAAGGGTAGTAGAATACATGGTATTGTTCGTGAGTTAAGAAATGAAAATATTGATGTAATTAATTTCACCCCTAATAAAGAACTCTATATTACACGCACACTAAGCCCTGCGAAAGTTTCTTCCGTAACAATTCACGAAGATGAACGTAGAGCAGATGTATTTATGAACTCAGACCAAGTTTCATTAGCAATCGGTAAGGGTGGATATAATATTAAACTTGCAGGAAAACTTACAGGCTACGAAATTGATATTTATCGTGATTCAGATATGGATTTTGAAGATGTTGACTTAAATGAATTTGAGGACGAAATTGAAGGATGGGTTATTGAAGCCCTAAAAGCAATCGGTTGCGATACAGCAAAAGATGTTTTAGCTCTATCGGTTAAAGAATTAGAAGAAAGAACAGACCTTGAGGAAGAAACAATAAACGAAGTTTTAAATACACTAAGAGCAGAGTTTGAAGAGTAATTAAAACAGAATAATCCGCGTGAAGCGTGATGAAATAGAAAAAAGATTCAACGATATAAAAAATATAAGATGTCTGAAGAGAATAAAACCATTAGATTAAACAAAGTAGCAAAAGAATTCAATGTTGGAATTTCAACGTTGGTTGAATTTCTTGCCAAGAAAGGTAAGAAGGTAGATAATAACCCCAATACTAAAATCGATGGTGAGTTATATAATTTATTAGCCTCAGCTTTCCAATCAGAAAGAAAGGTTAAGGAGGACGCAAGCAAACTTACTTTAGTTACGGCTAAAAGTAATTCTTCCTCTGTTGAGGCAGAGTCTACTCATATAGAGCAAAGAGATGAGTCTTTAGAAGAAGAGTCTAGTTCGGAAGAGATTATGATAAAATCAAAAACAATAGATTTTGATAATAATAAACCAGTTCATCATGATGAATCTCAAGACATGAATGAAGAAAAACCTATACTTGAAACAGTGGTTGAGCCAGTAATTGAAGTGAAATCTGTAGTTAAAGAGGTTGTTATTGAAAAATTGGATGACGAATCTATTAATGAAGATTCTCCTTTTAATATCGTTGGAAAAATAGATCTCAGTTCAATAAATTCTAAGACGAAACCAGACAAAAAGTCTAAAGAAGAACTCGCTAAGGCTCGTGAGGATAAAAAGAAAGCAGACAAGTCTGATAAGGTTTTAAAACAAGAAAAATTACCAGCTAACACAAATCCTTCTCATAAAGAAAAGACTCATAAAGAAAATAAACCTAAGGAGGGTTTAAAAAAACATATAGTTAAACCTATTGAAGAAGTAGAAGCTATTCAAATTAATATCCCTGCTGAAGTTAAAGAACAAGTTAATGTAGCCACAGAAGAGAAAGTAGACAATTTTATTAAGACTGAATATGTCACTCTTTCTGGTCCAAAGGTAATGGGAGATAAAATAGATTTGTCTCAATTTAATAAACCAAAGAAAATGCAACCTGTTGCTTCTTCTTCAATCAAGCAAGATGCCAATAAGGATAAAGATAAAAAGAAGCGTAAAAGGATAAAACCCACAACACCTCCAGGTGCTAAAGAGGGAATACAAAAAAATCCGCAACCTACCTCAGGTGGTGCAGGTCAAGGTAAACCGACTCAAACTAACTCTAATCCTCATAAAAAAGGAGATAATAAGAGTAAGTTTAGTAAGCTTCCTAAAAAGGAGATGGTTAAAAAAGCAGAAATTAGTAGTGAGGATATTGAAAAACAAATCAAAGAAACTCTTGCTCGCCTTTCTCCATCAGGAAAATCTAAGACATCTAAGCATAGAAGAGAAAAACGTCAAACTGTATCTCAACAAATGCAACATGATGTAGATCAAGCAATGGAAGACCAAAAAATCTTAAAGGTAACAGAATTCGTTACCGCTAATGAGTTAGCAACGATGATGGATATTCCCGTTACTAAGATTATCTCTTCTTGTATGAGTCTAGGAATGTTTGTTTCAATTAATCAACGTCTTGATGCAGAGGCAATCCAATTAATCACGGAAGAATTTGGCTATACTACTGAATTTGTTTCTGCTGAGGTTGTTGAAGCTTTAGAAGGAACAGAAGAAGCTGATAGAGAAGAAGATTTAGTGCACAGAGCTCCTGTCGTTACTGTAATGGGACACGTTGACCATGGTAAAACATCATTACTTGACTATATTAGAAAAGCTAATGTTATTGCTGGTGAAGCGGGAGGTATTACTCAACATATTGGTGCTTATGAAGTAAAGGTAGGGGATAATAAAATTACATTCTTAGA
Organism: Bacteroidota bacterium; assembly: GCA_017860275.1. Taxonomy (GTDB): domain Bacteria; phylum Bacteroidota; class Bacteroidia; order Bacteroidales; family P3; genus UBA10566. Next base: position 113,251 of record JAFNAQ010000009.1, on the reverse strand, counting down.
TACTCCAGGTCACGAGGCTTTTACTGCTATGCGTGCACGTGGAGCTAAAATTACAGATATTGCAATTATTGTTATTGCTTGTGACGATAGAGTGATGCCACAAACAATTGAAGCTATAAATCATGCCCAAGCAGCTGGTGTTCCAATTATATTCGCTTTAAATAAAATTGACCGCCCAGGTGCTGACCCAGAAAAAATTAAGACAGAACTTGCTGCAATGAACTTATTAGTTGAAGATTGGGGTGGTAAATACCAATGCCAAGAGATTTCTGCTAAGCAAGGGGTGAATATTGAAGCCTTATTAGAAAAAGTATTATTAGAAGCAGAACTTTTAGAATTAAAGGGAAATCCAAACAAGAGAGCTAAGGGAACAGTCATAGAGTCTTCTTTAGATAAGGGTAGAGGATATGTTTGTAAAATATTAGTTCAAGATGGTTCTATCTCTCCTGGAGATATTGTTCTTGCTGGTTCAACATATGGTCGTGTTAAAGCTATGTATAATGAGAGGAACCAAGTTATTGCTACTGCAGGACCATCTACTCCATTATTACTTTTAGGTCTTAATGGAGCTCCTCAGGCTGGAGACACATTTAATGTTATGGCAACGGAGAAAGAGGCTAAGGATCTTTCTAATCGTCGTACACAATTACAACGAGAACAAGGACTTAGAACTCAAAAACATATTACTTTAGATGAAATTGGTAGAAGAATTGCTATTGGAGACTTCAAACAACTTGACTTAATTGTTAAGGGAGATGTGGATGGATCAGTAGAGGCATTATCAGACTCATTATTGAAGCTTTCTACTCCAGAAGTTCAAGTAAATGTTATACATAAATCTGTTGGTCAAATTACTGAGAGTGATGTTTTACTGGCTACAGCTTCAAATGCTATTATTATTGGATTCCAAGTACGCCCATCGGTAAATGCTCGTAAACTTGCAGAAAGCGAACAAATTGATATTCGTTTATATTCAATTATCTATACAGCTATTAACGAACTTAAGGATGCTATTGAAGGTATGCTTTCTCCTGAAATTCAAGAAAAGATTGTTTGTAATCTTGAGATTAGAGAAGTATTCAAAATCACTAAGGTTGGAACTATTGCAGGTTGTATGTGTTTGGATGGTAAAATTAATCGTAATACAAAAGTACGTGTTATTCGAGATGGTATTGTGGTTTGTACTGGAAAATTAGCTTCTTTAAAACGTTTTAAGGATGAGGTTAAAGAAGTTGTTTCAGGACAAGATTGCGGTTTGAATATTGAAAACTTTAATGACATCAAGGTAGGAGATATAGTTGAAGGTTATGATGAAGTTGAAGTAAAAAGAACTTTAAAATAAATAAGGTTGCCTCCGTAGTTCAACGGATAGAACGAAAGTTTCCTAAACTTTAGATAGCAGTTCGATTCTGCTCGGAGGTACAAAATGAATATTTATACAGCTAATTATATTCAGTATATAACATAATTATATCTTATGAATCAAAATAATTCTAATAACGAATTTAATCTTAAAAGCACTATTAGCTTTGTCCTAAGAAATAAAATAATACTTATTATTACTTTTTTTGTATCTGCAATTGCAATTGGAGCAATGTCATTAATGCTTCCAAATTATTTTAAGGCTCAAGTAGCATTAATGCCTGCAGATTCTAATGCTGTTTCTAAGGCTGTACTTTCTCAAATGGAAAATTTTGATGCCTTGGCTTATGGTAAAGAAAAAGATGCAGAATATGTTTTAGAATTACTAAACTCAGGTACATTACTATGGAAAACTTGTGAAAAGTTTAATCTCGCTGAACACTATGGTATAAAAGATATTGGTCAAGCTAAAAGCGATAAACTTAATCAAAGACTAGTTTCAAACATTAAGGTTAAGAGGACAGAAAATTTGGGAGTCAGGATAAGCGTTTGGGATACAGATCCAAAGTATGCTGCCAATATTGCAAACTATATGGCTCAAGAGGTTCAAACTCTTAGAAATGATATGAAAAAAGCAAAGATGGATTCTATGGTTGTAGGTTTAACTGTTTCAAGAGATAGGATTAAATCGGAGATTGAGCAGATTACGGATAGCTTAGCTAGATTAACTAAGGAAAAGAAGATATTTAATGCAGATATGATGTCAGACAGGATGAGTCAAGAACTAGCAAAACAAATTGCAAATGGGAATACAGGTGCTGTTGCAAGATTAGAGAGCAAACTATCTGATATTGGAGAGAGTGGATCAACTATTGTATGCCTTAGGGATAGACTAAAAAATAAAATAGAAAGTCTGAGAATTTGGGAAGAAAAACTTGAGCAAGTTAAGGTTGATGCGGAAAGTAATGCACCTACAGATTTTATTATTGATGTTGCCTATCCTTCGGATTTAAAGGATAAACCTAAACGATCAATTATTGCTTTAGTAGGTGGTATTTGTTGTTCATTCCTTGCAATCTTTGTGTTAATAATCAGAGAAAGAGCTAAGGCTGCAAAGGCTGAAAATGAAATTGCTTAATTTTACATTAGAGTTTGTAAGAAAAATATTTATTCCTTTTAATAAAGTTTGGTCTAGTTTAGGGGATAATGCTAAGAATTACGTCTCAGTATTTCTGTGTTGTGTATTATTTATTGGCTACGGATATTCATATATTGATTTTGAATATTATTATTATGGAATTATTCCTTTTGTACTATTGGCAATACTTCTTTATTATTTCCAATTAGACAAGGTACTTTATCTCGTTGCCCTCTTGACCCCTTTTTCAATAACTATGTTAGTCGGGGAGACAACTGCCATTTCTATTCTAACAGAACCTTTTTTGATTACATTTGCATTACTTTATTCCGTGAAATTTTTTCTTGAAGGGAACTATGAATTAAGGATATTAAAGCATCCAATAAGTATTTCAATCTACATTTATCTTTCTTGGATGTTGATTACTGCTTTTTCAAGTACTAATTTACTTGTTTCGCTAAAATACTTTTCTTCTAAACTTTTTTTTATTATTCCTTTCTATCTTGCAATTATTCCTCTAATGAAGGATATCAAGAAAATAAAACTCTTATATACCCTTTATGGGATTTCATTAGCTTTAGTGGTATTATATGCAAGTATTGCTTTTGCATTAAAGGGATTTGAATTTGAATATTCATTCTATATAATGCAACCTTTCTACAATGATCATACAGCTTATGGAGCTATTCTTGCTATGTTTACACCTTTAGCATTTTTGTTTTTTGTTTCAAAAGACCATTCAAAGTGGAAACGTTTTTTCTTTTTCATACTGTTTTCAATATATATATTAGGACTAATATTATCATATTCTCGTGCAGCATGGATGAGTATTCTCCCTTCCATTGGCATTTACTTTATTTTGAAATTCAGAATAAAATTGAAATTAATACTTAGTATAATAATATCGAGTATATTAATATTCTTTATGTTTCAGAGCTCGATACTTCAGTTATTAGAAAAAAATAATCAAGACTCATCAGGGAATATTCTAGAGCATATAACTTCTATTTCAAATATTAGTACTGATGCATCGAATGTTGAACGTTTGAATCGCTGGTTTTGTGTTTCAAGAATGTTTAGAGAAAAACCATTTTTTGGTTGGGGACCAGGGACTTATCAATTTGAATATGCAGGCTTCCAGAAATCAAATCAGCTTTCAACAATTAGTACAAATGCTGGAAACTTAGGAAATGCACATTCAGAATATTTTGGTGCTCTAGCCGACAGTGGATTATTTGGGATGATAAGTGTATTGATTTTATTTATTACAGTAATGTCGATAGGGATAAAAGTATATAAAACATCAGAGGATAAGAAGGTTGGTCTTTTGGCATTATTTTTGACCATGTCTCTTGTAACCTACTATACGCATGGTTTTTTGAATAATTTCTTAGATACTGACAAATTGTCGGTTCCTTTTTGGCTCTTCACAGCCTCATTAGTAGCATTAGATGTTTATTCAAAGAAAAAAGAAATTAAAGAACAATAAATAATTGTATTATTTCAAATAATAATACAATTATTTGTAATTAAAGAAGTAAAAATATTAAATACAATGGCAGATTTTCTTGCAAAATTATTCGGGAATAAATCTCAAAGAGATTTAAAAGAATTAAAACCTATTTTAGATGAATGTTTAAAAGCATACGATAGAATAACAACTCTCTCAAATGATGAGCTTAGAGCAAAGACTATAGAGTTTAAACAAAGAATTGCTGATGCAATTTCTGTTGAGGATATTCAAGTAAATGAAATACGTAATCGTATAGATACAGAACTTGATATGCCTGTAAATGAAAAACAACAGATATATTCAGAAATGGAGGAATTGGAAAAAACTATATATGAAAAAACTCAAAAAGTATTAGATGATATTCTCCCAGAAGCTTTTGCCGTTGTTAAGGAAACAGCACGTCGTTTTACTCTAAATGAAAAAGTAGAGGTTACTGCTAATGATTATGACAAAGGCTTAGCAACAAGGAAAGATAATGTTAATATAATAGGAGATAAGGCCTATTTTGATAATAGCTGGATGGTAGGTGGAAATATGATCAAATGGGATATGATCCATTATGATGTTCAACTTATTGGAGGAACAGTACTTCATCAAGGTAAGATAGCTGAGATGGCTACAGGGGAAGGAAAAACTCTTGTTGGAACTTTACCTTTGTATCTAAATGCTCTTCCAGGAAAAGGGGTTCACGTTGTAACTGTTAATGATTATTTGGCAAAGCGTGACTCTGAATGGAATAGTATGTTGTTTGAGTTTCATGGAATAAAAGTAGATTGTATTGACAAGCATGAACCAAACTCCGAAGAAAGACGTCAGGCCTATAATGCAGATATTACTTATGGAACAAACAATGAATTTGGTTTTGATTATCTAAGGGATAATATGTGCAACAATACAAATGAAATTGTTCAAAGAAAGCATAATTATGCAATTGTCGATGAGGTTGACTCTGTTTTAATTGATGATGCTCGTACTCCACTTATTATTTCAGGACCTACTCCTAAGGGTGATGATCAAGAATTTGATCGTTTTCGACCTGTAATAGAGAAATTATATAATGTACAAAGAGTATTTGTAACACAAATTCTTGCAGAATCTAAAAAACTCTTATCAGAGGGAAGGACTTCGGAACAAGAGAAAGAAGGATCGAAATTACTACTTAGAGCTCATCATGGTCTTCCAAAAAACAAGGCATTAATAAAGTTCTTATCAGAACCAGGGATTAAATCTTTATTATTAAAGACAGAGAATACTTATATGCAGGACCAAAGTAAGGATATGCATATAATTGACGATCAACTTTACTTCATCATAGATGAAAAACAAAACTCAATTGAGTTAACAGATAAGGGTATGGATTATCTTGCTCAATTGGGAGAAGATCCAAAGATGTACATGTTGCCAGATGTCGGTTCTGAGATAGCTGACCTTGAGAAAAAAGGATTATCCACAGCAGAAAAAGCCGAGGCAAAGGATAAAATAATGCAATATTATGCAGTGCAGTCTGATAGAGTGCATACAATCAATCAATTACTTAAGGCTTATACGTTATTTGAAATAGACGTGGAATATGTTGTAGTTAATAATCAAGTAAAGATTGTTGATGAACAAACAGGTCGTATAATGGAAGGTAGACGTTATTCTGATGGACTTCATCAAGCGATTGAAGCAAAGGAAAATGTTAAGATTGAAGCAGCGACTCAAACATATGCAACAATTACTCTTCAAAACTATTTCCGTATGTACAAGAAGCTTGCAGGGATGACAGGTACAGCAGAAACTGAGGCAGGTGAGCTATGGAATATATATAAATTAGATGTAGTTGTTATTCCTACGAATCGTCCAATAACAAGAAAAGACGAAGAAGATTTAATTTATAAAACAAAACGTGAAAAATTTACTGCAGTAATTACAGAGATTGAGCGTTTAATTGGTGAAGGTAGACCTGTACTAGTAGGAACAACCTCGGTTGAAACATCTGAGTTATTGGGCAAGATGCTTACAATGCGTAAGATCAAGCACCAAGTATTAAATGCAAAATTACATAAGAAAGAAGCTGATATTGTTGCAGAGGCAGGACGCGCAGGAACAGTAACAATTGCAACCAATATGGCTGGTCGTGGTACTGATATAAAATTAGGAGAAGGAGTAAAAGAATCAGGAGGTCTCGCAATTATTGGTACAGAGCGTCATGAATCCCGTCGTGTTGACCGTCAGTTAAGAGGTCGTGCAGGTCGTCAAGGTGACCCAGGAAGTAGCCAATTTTTTGTTTCGTTGGAAGATAATTTAATGCGTCTTTTCGGTTCTGAAAGAATGGTCAAGGTGATGGATAGGCTAGGGCTTAAAGAGGGTGAGGTAATTCAACACTCAATGATGACCAAGAGCATTGAAAGAGCTCAACGTAAGGTTGAAGAAAATAACTTTGGGACAAGAAAACGTTTATTGGAATATGATGATGTAATGAATAACCAACGTGAGGTTATTTATTCTAAGCGTCGTAATGCACTTTATGGAGATAAGCTTGCCATTGATATTTCAAATATGATGTATGACTCTCTTGAGTTTATGGTCAATGAGTATCATAACGCACATGATTTTGAAGGTTTCCAATTAGAGTTTATTTCACTAACAGGAATGGAATGTCCGATTACAGAAGAGAGAGAGTTTTTAAACTCAAAGAAAACTCAAATTGTTGAATCAATATTTGAATCTGTATATAGTAATTATAAAGTTAGGATGGAAAGAATTGCACAAATGGCTTTCCCTTATGTTCAGAGTATGTTTGAAAGTAAGAACTACACTTACGAAAACATAGCTTTCCCTGTATCAGATGGGCTTAAGATATTAAATGCAATTGCACCTATTGAAAAATCTTATCTAACAAATGGAAAAGAAATAGGTCTTTCTATTGAAAAGAGCATTACTTTACACATTATTGATAACGCATGGAAAGAACATTTAAGAGAGCTTGATGAGTTAAAACAATCTGTTCAAAATGCTACTTACGAACAAAAAGATCCATTATTAGTTTATAAACTTGAATCTTTCGGATTATTTGAAAAAATGATTAATGAGATAAATAAAGATATTACTTCTTTCCTTTGTCGTGCATCACTTCCTATAGGGGAGAAAGAAGTTAGAGATACCGATTTACCTCATTCAAATAATAAAGATATAAAAACATCTAGAGAAGAGATGAAAGCAAACGATCCTTCTGAACAACAAAAAATTCAACCAGTTCATGTTGAGAAAAAAGTTGGTAGAAACGATCCTTGCCCATGTGGAAGTGGAAAGAAATATAAAAACTGCCATGGGCAAAACGAATAAAATGAGGAAAATCATTGCAATATAGAAAAAATATTGTACTTTTGCAAACTCAATTTTTGAGAGAAAATTATATATTAACAACAAAACAATTTTACTACTATGGTAAAACAGTATGAAACCGTTTTCATTATGACTCCCGTTTTATCTGATGAACAGATAAAGGAAACGGTAAAAAAGTATCAGTCATTATTGACTGAAAGTGGCGCTGAGATTGTTTATGAAAACAATTGGGGAATGCGCAAGTTAGCCTATCCTATTCAAAAGAAATCTACTGGTTTCTATTATTTAATTGAATTTAAATCAGAAGGTGATGTTATTGCGAAATTGGAAACAATTTTCAAACGTGACGAAAAACTTCTTCGCTTCTTAACAGTTTCACTAGATAAGCATGCTATTGCTTACAACGAAAAGAAACGTTCTGGTGGAATGAAGAAACAACAAGCTGCATTAGCACAACAACAAGAAGTAGTTGCTGAATAACATTTAAAATTTAAAGAAAATGGCAAACGATACAGAAATAAAATATTTGACCCCAATTGCGGTTGAAACACAAAGAAAAAAATACTGCCGTTTCAAAAAGAGCGGTATTAAATACATCGATTATAAAGATGCAGATTTTCTTTTGAAATTCGTTAACGAACAAGGTAAAATTCTTCCAAGAAGAATCACTGGAACTTCAAACAAATATCAAAAGAAAGTATCACAAGCTGTAAAACGTGCTCGTCACTTAGCTTTGATGCCTTACGTAGCAGATTTACTAAAATAATAGGAGAGCAAATCGATGGAAATCATATTAAAACAAGATGTAATCAACTTAGGTTACAAAGACGAAATAATTAAAGTTAAGGAAGGCTATGCAAATAACTTTCTTATCCCACAAGGTTTCGCTATCATGGCAACTGCTTCAAATAGAAAAATCTTAGCAGAAAACCTTAAACAAAGAGCATTTAAAGAAGATAAAATTCGTAGCGATGCAGAAAGTTTAGTAGCTTCATTTGGAAAAATCCAAGGATTGAAGATCGGAACAAAAGCAGGAGAAAACGGAAAAATCTTCGGTTCAGTTAACACAATACAAATTGCTGATGCAATCAAAGCACAATTTGAATTAGATGTTGACAGAAAGAAAATTGCAATATTAGGTGATTCAATAAAAGTAGTTGGAACACATAAAGCAATCATCTCAGTTTACAAAGATATCAAAGCTGAAATAACTTTCGACGTAGTAGCTGAATAATTTAGAAATAAATATTTCAAAACCCCTAACTAATAATTAGGGGTTTTTTTATTTGCACCAAATGCGATTTAATCATACATTTGCACAAGAAAAATTATATCATGATTTCAAAAGCACAGATAAAAAGAATTTCCAGCCTAAGACAGGCAAAATTTAGAGATGAGGAGAAGGTCTTTGTAGTAGAAGGCGTAAAAATTGTGCAGGAATTATTGGAATCACAAATAAGCATAAAAACAATTTGTGCAACCAAAGACTGGATAGAAGAAAACATCAATAAGGCTTCAAAATTCACCAAAGAGATAATAGAAGTGAGTCAGGAAGAACTTAAGAAAATAAGCAGCCTATCCACACCTAATCAAGTACTAGCAGTACTTAATCAAATAGGAGAAAAAGAAATAAAGTACAAAGAGAACTATGTACTAGTCTTAGACGGAATAAAAGACCCAGGAAACCTAGGAACAATAATCCGAGTAGCCGATTGGTTCGGAATAGAAGATATAGTATGCTCAGAAGACACAGTCGACTTATATAACCCCAAGACAATTCAATCAACAATGGGTTCATTCCTCAGAGTAAATGTATCCTATAAAGACATCTACTTGATGCTTTCCAATTTACAAGACTTCCCAATCTACGGAACAATTCTTGAAAAAGGAATGAATATCTATGAAACCAATCTCGAGAGAGAAGGAATAATAATAATAGGAAGCGAATCACACGGCATAAGCCCGCAGATAAGCCCTCTAATAACCCATCCCATAACAATTCCCTCATTTTCCAAAGGGCAAGGACCAGAAAGCCTAAACGCATCAATAGCCACATCAATAATTTGCTCAGAATTTAAAAGGAAATTAAAAATATAGTATATGGGTTCTGTTTTAATTAAAGATGATAATTATTATATGCAAGAGGCTTTAAAAGAGGCAAAATTAGCATATGATATGGATGAGGTGCCAATAGGAGCGGTGATAGTATGTAGAGATAGGATAATTGCTAGGGCTCACAATTTAACAGAAAGACTCAATGACGTTACAGCTCATGCGGAGATGCAGGCATTTACTGCTGCTGCAAATGCAATAGGAGGTAAATATTTAAACGATTGCACCTTATATGTAACAATGGAGCCATGTGTTATGTGCGCAGGAGCAAGCTATTGGGCTCAAATAGGTAAGATAGTATATGGAGCAAAGGATGAAAGGCGAGGTGTATCTTCAAAAGGAATATATGTTTATCATCCTAAAACAATAGTTGTATCTGGATTGTTAGAAAAAGAGTGTTCGGACTTAGTCAAGGATTTTTTCAAAAAGAAAAGAAATTAATATATGTATATTGTAGACCAAGAATTAGAGAGAAAAGAAATACTTAGTAGATACCGGAATATTGTTAGATTAGTATCTTCAACTTCGACAAGGGAACAAAAGAAACAAGTTAGAAAAGCTTTCACAGTTGCTATGAAGGCACATGCAGGAGTAAGAAGGAAGACTGGAGAACCATATATATATCATCCAATTGAGGTGGCACGTATTGCTGCCGAGGATTTAGGTTTAGGTACAATAGCAATAGTTTGTGCCCTTTTGCACGACGTGGTTGAAGATACAGAATATACTCTTGATGATATAAGAACAATATTCGATGACAAGGTTGCTCAAATCATTGATGGGTTAACAAAGATAGAAGGAGTTTTCGACTATGCAACAAATTCCATTCAGTCAGAGAACTTTAAGAAATTGCTTGTAGCAATGGGCGATGATGTGAGGGTTATTCTTTTGAAGTTATGCGATAGACTTCATAATATGAGAACCCTTGATTCAATGAAGCAAGATAAACAATTAAAGATAGCATCAGAGACTCAAATACTATACGTTCCACTTGCCCACCGCTTAGGCTTATATCAAATAAAGAGTGAGTTGGAAGATCTTGCAACAAGATATATAAACCCATCTGGTTATAATGAAATTGTTGATAGGCTTAAAGATTCAGAGCAAGAGAGAGCAAGTTTTATAAAGTCTTTTGCAGATCCAATTAAAGATAAATTATTCGAAAAAGGGTTTAAGTTTACTTGCACAGGAAGGGTAAAATCAATAACATCTATCTTAGGTAAGATAGAGAAAAAAGGAGTTGCCTTCGATGATATATATGATATTTTCGCAATAAGAATAGTATTAGACGTTCCAATAGAACAAGAGAAAGAATCATGTTTTGCTGCCTATTCTGTAATAAATTCAATGTACAGAGAACAGAAATTTGATCGTTTTAGAGATTGGTTAACAAAACCAAAGAGTAATGGATATGAGGCATTGCACTTTACCGTTCAGGCTAATAATGGTAAGTGGGTTGAGGTTCAGCTAAGAAGTCGAAGGATGGATGATATTGCAGAGAAAGGTTTAGCGGCTCACTACAAATATAAGGAAGTAGAGGAGGGAGACCTTGATGAAAACCTTGACAATTGGTTAGGGAGAGTAAGGGAATTGCTTGATAACCAAAACTCATCGGCAGTAGACTTTGTGAATGATTTTAAACTAAGCTTAGCCACCGACGAGATAACAACATTTACACCTAAGGGTAGGGTTGTTACTCTAGCAAAAGGCTCTACGGTTTTAGACTTTGCATTCAATGTGCATACTCAATTAGGAGTAAATTGTATGGGAGCAAAGGTAAACTATAAGGTTGTCCCAATAGATTATAAGCTTAAGTCTTCAGACCAAGTAGAAATTATTACCTCAAATATTTCTTTTCCAAAGGAGGAATATCTTAAATTTGTCAAGACTTCAAAGGCAATACAAGGGATAAAAACTTATATAAGAGATATTAGAAAAGGTTATTTGGAAGAAGGAATTGAAAAACTAAAACATATATTCTCTGAGTTTAATCTTGAATATAACGAAATTAATATCGAGAAGTTAAGGAAGTACGCAGGAGGACCCAATCAAATAGATTTTTATTACAAGATATATAAAGAACAAATAACGGAGATAGATGTTAGGCAGTGTTTCGATAAGAAACAAAAAACATCGACATGGATGTTCTTAAGAAATCCATTTAGTACAATGAAATCCTCGAAAACAAAATCCCTAAAAGAAGAGATAAAGGAGCAGATAGAGAATAATCCAGAGCAAGTATTGATACAGCAAGATATGGAGAATATGCAATACGTAACAGCAACATGTTGCAACCCTCTGCCAGGAGACGATATTGTGGGGTTAATTCACGAAAATTCAATAGAAGTTCATAGAACAAACTGCAAAAAAGCAGTAAATGAAATGTCACAATATGGTCACCGAATCATCAAGGCAAAATGGAGAGAAAACGAAAAGATTACCTTCTTAGCGGGTATAAAGATGAAAGGTATTGATAGAAAAGGACTACTACAAGAAATAACAGGGGTAATCTCAGAGGGATGGAATGTCAATATTAGAGCATTAGCTATAGAAAGTAGTGAGGGGCTTTTTGAAGGAACAATGATGGTATATATCTACGATGCAGAGCAGCTAAGCAAGCTAATAAAAAACTTAGAAGCCATAGACGGAATCGAAACAATAAAAAGAATTTAATCACAAAAGCCAAGAAGGGTATATATTTTTATAATTAAATAATATCTTACTTTAATTTGGCGTTAGATTTGAAACGTATAGAAAATTTAAACCTAGATAGTTTTCGAAAATACTTAGTTTTACAATTTAATAATTACTAAGATGAAATCAATAATAGAAAATATAAACTTCGCCATCGGCAAAAATAGAAGTATAAAGGTCTTAGATAATATATTAATTAACGAACAAATTACTACACCATAATACATTTAGACGAGGTTTGTTTCGTCTGAAAATAAAAAACCACCCTTAAAAAAGTTTTGACAAAGGTTCAAAACTAAGACCAAGAAGAAAGGTTAAAAGAGAATCAAAAACAAATCCCGTAACCCCATAACAGAAGAAAGACCGTCCTAAAAAGACGGTCTTTTTTCTTTGAAAGCGCAAATTTAAACGCTGTTTAAAAATATTCTGTTACCTAACAGAATATTTTTTGTTACCTAACAGAAAAAATTAAGTCCTTGTTTGAAAAAATCCAATCCTTATCCCAAGAAATTTAGTTCTTATTTCAAGAAAATAAACCCAAATCTCAAAATATCCTTAAAAACCCCTAAAAACTTTAACCACCCTTAACACCAAACAAGCCCAACACAAACCCTATTAAATCATAAAAAAATATAAATATTCAAGGGGTGAATATAATTATCCTTAAAATATACAATAATGAAGCTCTAATATATCTAATCTCAAGTAGGGCAAGATAGAGAAAAATCACAAATAATAAAATAGATAATAAAGCAATTCAAAGAAAAGGAGATATCTCCCAAACCCCAACTAAAGAAAAAGCATCCAACGAGCAAGCTTGTTAAAAATCTGAATCTAAATATACTATAATATAACAATATCTTCTAAAAAATAGTACCAAGATGAAAATATTTTTCAAGTAAATATTGCTTATTAATTAAAAATTATTTTAACTTTGCCATATGTATGAAATTCGTTGATAATTAAATAATAATCATAAAATTATTTTGTCAATTATAAGGTCAATTAAATACAAAATTAAAAATATGGCTTCAAAATCAGATGCGTCAACTAAAATATTAGGTTTTAAATATCAAGAAATGGTAGCATTATTGAAATGTCTTGATGCAAAAGACGAAACTAAAATTTATCTTGAATGTTATGGTGATGTTTCTGATGAAACAGATATTACAGAAATAAAAAATTCAATAGATAAAGACAAGATGTTATATGACACTCATATTGACTTTTGGAAAACCTTAGGTAATTTGGTGGAGAATTACAATGAAGTGAAAGATTTTAGTTCATATATTTTGCATACTACAGCTTCAATAAGAAAAGATTCTATTTTTGAAAATTGGGATAAATTAAAACCACAAGAAAAAAAGGACAAAGTTTATAAAGTTATAAATACGAGTGATAATAAAACAAATATAAAATATTATGATAGAATAAGAAATATAGATATTGTCAAGTTACAAGAAATACTCGGAAAGTTTACGATACAATCTAGTCAGCCAGCAGCAAAGGAATTTTATAAAGAAAAACTATTGAAACATTCATCAATTGTAAATCCATTAGAAGAAGCTTATAGAGAGTCTTTTGTAGTTTCATTAATCGGTGTAATTTCCTCTGAATTAATAAAAAAAGAAGGAATGGACTGGTGTATTGACTTAGAGTGGTTTAGAGGTAATTACCGTTCTTTATTAAATAGATATAAAATTGACGAATTAATTTTTCCTTTTTCATCCATTGGATGCAATAATGGATCAACCAAATTTAGATTTGTAGAAGAATTAAGAAAAATAGATTATGATTGTAAAATTGGAGGAGCTGTTAGAGATTATTTACGAGCAGCAGATAGTCAATTTAAAATGCTGAGAGAAAGACCAATCTTAGTAGACTCACTACAAGAATTGGATGATGAGATTTATTGTGAGATGAATGATAAAAGATTAACACATATGGATAGATTAACATATGTTATTTCTCCAAATATTGACGAAAAGTCAAAATTATTTTTTGAAGATTGCATGAGTAAAATTGAAACAAAGACATTAATTGAAGGAGTACAAGGAGTAAAATCGTATTATCCAAAGGGGAGGGTTCATCATCAAGTTGAAGAAAATAAAGATTTTACATGGAAATTAGATCAATAATATGAATGCAAAGGACTTAGAACTATTAATTTATAATCCATTTCATTTAAGTAAGATATTACATCATTTTTTATCAGGTGTTTTATCTTTAGATGATAAAGGTGTAAAATCAGAACTTATATATTTGGTAATACCATTTGTATTAGATGAAAAAGTATGTTATAAACTTCAAAATCTAAATATAAATTCGAGACTTAATGTTATTATTGAAAATAAATCATATGAAGTATTTATGAGTCAATTAAATGAAATAATACTTTACACTAAAAAAAAGACAAAACACAGTCTTATTTTATTAGCATCCGCAACAAATATGACTTTTGATGATTATATAAAAATAGAAGAAAAAATCAGTTTCAAAAAAGAAGATGATAAAATATTGAAGGATATATATAAGGCATCATACAATTTAGGAATGTTGATTGCAAAAGAAGATTGTATAATAATTATGAAAAAATTAAGGATTAATCAATTATGAGAAAAATAATTAAAGAAATTGCAATTTTTAATGAAGATGGTGACAAAAGAAATATAATTCTAAAAGATGGATTAAATATCATAACTGGTGATTCAAAAACAGGGAAAAGTGCTCTCATTGAAATAGTAGATTACTGTCTGTTTTCTTCACGGTCAAGTATTCCAAAAGGCAAAATTACCGAATTTGCTTATTTGTATGTTGTAATATTCCAAGTGGATACTTTTTATATTGTTGTTGGAAGACATGCTTTTGGTAATAGCAATCATAATTCTGCATATTTGAAAGTAGAAACATCTTTTGAAAGGATAGATAATATAAAATTTGAATATTTTAATGAATTATCTTTGAAACCTATAAAAAATAATGTTCAAACAGATTTTGAAGAGTTAATAGGGTTGTCATTTAATCAACTTGAGCAAGAAAATGAAAAAACTTCAAAACTTTCTATAAGAGATACAGTTTCTTTTCTTTTTCAGCATCAAAATTTGATTGCGAATAAACATGCATTATTTTACAGATTTGATGATATAAATAAAAGGAATAGAGTTATTAAAGCTATACCCGTATTATTAGGATGTGTTGATGCAGAATATTATGATTTAATAAAGCAAAAGGAAGTTATTTCGAGAAAAATTATACATGAGAAAAAGATAATTGAAAATTTCGACATAAATGATAAGGATGATACAGAACGACTACGAGATTTAATACAATTGTACTATTCAAATATTGGAGAGACCTTAAAGGAAGGGCTATCCAAACCTAAATTGATTAGTATTGGGCAAAATCTCCCTTTCCCACCTACAATAATTCCAGATCAAACAAAAGCATTTGATAAAATAGTTCAATTAGAAGATGAAAAAGAAAAATTAGTTGAAGAAAAATTGGAAATAGAAAGATCTTTATCAAATTTACTTTCAAATAATTCTGACGGATATGAGTATGCAGATATATTGGTAAATACTTACTCAAAACAAAAATATAATAATGCTAATATAAAACAAATTTGCTGTCCTTTATGTAATAATTTAGTTGATGAGTTGAATAATAATATTACACAACTTGAATCGGCAAAGGAAAATCTTATTGATGAATTGTCGAAAATAAGTAGTTTTTCAAAAGATAATTCTAGAATAATAACAAGACTAAAGGAAAGAAAAACAGAAATTGATTATAAAATTAGAAGTATTACACGCAATATAAATGAATTATCAAAAAATACAGAAGAATACGAAAAAATTAAAAGCAAGAGGGATCAAATTGTTTATATGAAAGGTGTTATTACAACAACTATTAACAGTATAGGGCAAAATAACATTCATGAATATGATAAATTATTAGAAGGACTCAAAAAACAATTAGGAGATATTGAAATAGCATTAAAAAAATATTCTTATATTAATACCTTTAAGGAGGCTACGGAAAAAACATTAAAGGGCATTATGGATAGAATTGCAGAAAAATTAGATTTTGAAGAAGAATTGAAGCCAATAGATTTTTATTTTGATATTGATAAATTTATTTTTAAACATAAACATAAAGGTGACGAAATTCGTCTTGATGAAATGGGAAGTGGAGCTAATTGGTTGGCTTGCCATTTATCTATTATGTTATCATTCCTTCAATTAAGTTGTGAAAATGAGAAGTCTGTTATACCAACTTTTTTGATGCTAGATCAACCAAGTCAAGTATATTTTCCTCGAACTACAATAAAGGGAAATATGGATAATGAAGAGTTAGAAAAGTATGATGACAATATCCAACAAGTTAGGAAAATATTCAAAGTATTAGATTCGGAAATTGAGCTAATTAGCAAAAGTTGTGGATTTAAGCCTCAAATTATTGTTCTAGAACATGCAAACGATAGTGATTTTGAAAAATTCATTATAAAAGAATGGGATAAAAGTAAAGGGCAAGGTTTAATATAAAAGAGACTAAAAAATTATAATTCACTAACTTTATAAAAACTATTATATGAAGAAGCTTATTATAAACTAATATATAAATTTATGTTTTACATTCTACCAACAAAAAATGGTCTTGGAATAGAATTATGGGGTGATTATAACGACTTGACAACTATTCACGATATTATTGATAATCTTTGGGGTGATGAATTAAATAACGACTCCTATATATCAAGAAGTAAGATTATTTCAAATTTTAATTATAATGTTAGAAAAGCATATCAAGGGCAAAGGTTAACTAAAGTAGATAATGGAAATATATATTTTGGGACTAAATTCACATGGGTTTATATAATTTTCTTTATTCACTCTATAAGAGAGAATACAAAAATTATAGAATCATCAAAATTAGATTTGGGGTTCTTACTTCAATTTGAATACATGCTAGAGCAAGCTATGTTTTTGTATGATAAAGTAGGAGCAAATGAAGTTAAGAAATACATAACAGCAGGGATTTATTCTGAAAATCCACATATATACTTATTTATGCTTGATATAAACAATGAATATATATCAATGAAAAGAGGTAAGGTGTCCTTCAGGAAGCTGCCAGAAATTTTAAAAAAAGGAGTTATTGTCACTCAAGAATATAATGATTATTACACCTTTTTACAGTCAGAAGCCAAGAGGTATGGGGTCAATATTAATGAATTGGATTTAGATGATATAATAAATGATGATACTAAATGGTAATGTTATTATTGTGCTTTTTCAAGGAATCTTGTCTATAAATAATTATTTATCAAATAAGGTTTAATTTGTTGAGGCTAGGGTTAGGACTGAGATTTTTATTCCTTCTACTTTTGAGAGTTCATTTATGCAGGAGTATATTGAGGAACCTGTGGTTACTATATCGTCTACTAAGAGTATGTGTTTATTCTTTAGTTTGTCTTGATTTATTACTCTAAATATTCCTTTTACATTGTCCCAGCGTTTTTCTCTTGATTTCTTTGTCTGACTTTGTGTGTACTTAATCCTCTTCAAATAATTCGTTTTGACCTTAATGTCAAATTCTTTTCCAATGATATTTGATATAATTTCTGATTGGTTGTATCCTCTTTTTACTTTTTTAAGCCAATGCAGGGGAAGAGGGATTATATAATCAATGTCTTTAATCCAATCTTTTTGCTTTAGCTCTTGGCAGAAAAGTCTTGTGAGATACTTTCCTATTATTATATCTTCTTCGTATTTAAACCTATGAATAAGTTTTCGTGCTATTGAGTCGGAATCAAAATATATGAAAGAAACAGCATTTTCGACATTAAAACTAAAGGATACTTTTTTCGTTAATTCGCTTTCTGTTTCGTGAAGGTTATGAGTTTTGTTTAATTCTAATAAACAATCCAAACAAATCACTTCTTCTGCTTCTACCAAAACGTCCTCACAGCCATAACAATAACGAGGCAGAAGGGTGTGAATCATTACAGAAAAAATGTTAATCATATAGGTTATCTTATATATTACACTATCTTTGCAAATATATATATAAATAAATGAAAAATCTAAGAATTGGCAATTTAGTTGCAAATGTACCTATTGTTCAAGGAGGAATGGGTGTTGGGGTATCTCTATCTGGACTTGCTTCTGCCGTTGCTAATGAGGGTGGGATTGGAGTTATTTCATCTGCTGGCTTAGGCCTTTATTATAGAAATTTATCTTCAGATTATATTCAAGCAAGTATTTTAGGTCTAAAAGAAGAAATCCGTATAGCAAAATCAAAGGCAAGTGGAATTATTGGAGTCAATATAATGGTTGCAATGACAAATTTTGCTGATATGGTTGAAACAGCTATTTCTGAAAAAATAGATATTATTTTCTCAGGTGCTGGCTTACCACTTGATCTCCCAAAATATCTTACAAAAGGTTCTAAAACAAAGTTAGTACCTATTGTTTCTTCGGCAAGGGCAACTAAAATCATTTGCGATAAATGGAGTAATCTATATAATTATCTTCCAGATGCTATTGTGGTTGAAGGACCAAAAGCAGGAGGACATCTAGGATATAAGATAGAACAAATATCAAATGAAAATTTTACGTTAGAACATCTTTTACCTCAAATTGTTGAGGAGGTTAAGTTCTACGAAGAAAAATATGATAAGAAGATACCTGTTATTGCAGCAGGAGGAGTATATACAGGTGAAGACATTGCAAAAATGCTTGAACTCGGTGCCTCTGGTGTACAAATGGGGTCAAGGTTTGTTACTACAGTAGAATGTGATGCTTCAGAAGAATTCAAAAATCTTTATATTCAAGCAAAAGAAGAAGATTTGACTATTATCCAAAGTCCTGTTGGTATGCCTGGTAGGGCAATCAATAACGAGTTTTTGGATAAGGTTAAAAGAGGGGAGACACAACCAAAGTCTTGTCCTTTCCATTGTATAAAGACTTGTAATATTGAAAATAGTCCATATTGTATTATGTTGGCTCTTTACAATGCATACAAAGGCAATATGGATAAGGGTTATGCTTTTGCAGGGGTAAATGCTTATAGGGCTGAAAAAATTATTACTGTAAAAGAAACTTTTGCAAAAATAAAAGAAGAATTTGAAAATTATCTTGTTCAAAGACTGAGATTAGCTGTGATATAACTTTTTCTTTTTTCTACTATGAGGCTTAGGTTTGTTGTTTTTTTATCAATACTTTTTGTTTGTTCTTTTTCTCAGGCACAAGTAAAATGTCCTAAGAATAAAACTACTTGCTACGGCGAGTGTGGTCGTTTTGTTGATGAAAATGGAGATGAATTGTGTGATATTGGTACTCCAATTAATTCTAAACAAAAATCTCAAACAAAGGGAGAAAAAACTACAATAGATTCAAAGAATCAAGTTCAGGAAAAACAACCTGTAGTAGATTTAACATCAACTGCTCATAGTATTTCGGAATCAATTACAACAGAGACAATATCTGTTCCAGTTGAGAATGATGATGAGCTTCAAAACATGGATGCAAAGGTTGCTAGTAAAAAAGCAACGGAGCAAGAAGAAGTTATTGTTGATGAAGTTAATACTGAAGTAAAAGAAAAACCGTATCGCCTAGTATCAATAACTATTATTACCCTCTTAGCTTATTTCTTTACAATGTTTCTTGTAAAAAGAAATGTTCTAAGAAAAGCAAGTCATCGCAAGATTTGGAATTTCCTTTTGCTAATAACATTTCTTATGTCTTGTCTGCTTGGTTTCTTACTAGTTATTCAATTGAATTATGGTGTTCTAATATGTTTTTATCTTATTAATCTTAAACTCCATGTCGAATTTGGAATAGCAATGACATTAATTGCAATTATTCATATTCTGTGGCATCTGCCTTATTTCAAAAGACTTTTTGGTTTGGCAAAGCATAAGGATGAATAGGAAAATTCTTCGTTTAGCCTTACCTAGTATTATTACAAATATTACTGTTCCTCTTCTTGGAATGGTCGATACTGCTATTGTTGGACATTTAGATGTTGGAAGCTCAAGGCTAGACTATATTGGAGGTATTGCAGTAGGAACAATGATATTTAACTTCATTTACTGGAATTTTGGTTTTCTAAGACTTGGAACATCGGGCTTTACTGCTCAGGCTTATGGTGCAAGAAATTTAAAAGAATCAATGAATATTCTTACCAGAGCATTATCGATAGCAATTATTATATCTTTAATATTGATAATACTTCAATACCCAATCTCTCTCTTAACCAAATTATTGATTGAGAATAATAATGGAGTATGGGATTTAGCGATGCGTTACTTCTCAATTCTTATATGGGCTGCACCTGCAACACTAGGTATGTATGCTCTTAAAGGATGGTTTATTGGCATGCAAGATGCTAAGAGTCCTATGTGGATTTCTATATTTATCAATGTTTTAAATATAGTCTTTAGTCTTATATTTGTTCTTTATTTTGGGATGAAGATTGAGGGTGTTGCTTGGGGCACTTTGATTGCACAATATGGAGGACTAATAACCACTATTACTATTTGGCTCTTGAAATACTCTAAACTTAAGAAATACATAAACATTAAAGAAAGTCTTCAGTGGGAAGAAATGAAGTTGTTTTTCAAGATAAATTCAGATATATTCCTTCGTACCCTATGTCTAGTTTTAGTTACAACATATTTTACTATAGCTTCGTCTAAGTTTGACTATCCAACCCTTGCTGTGAATGCCTTACTTATGCAGCTTTTTACTATATTCAGTTATTTTATGGATGGCTTTGCCTATACAGCAGAAAGCTTAGCAGGTAGATATTACGGAGCAAAGGATAGAGTAAACTTAAAAAAGGTTGTAAAATATCTTATTGGATGGGGATTAGGTATTAGCGTTTTTTTTATGATAGGTTATACCTTCTTTGGTCAGAATATTCTAAGACTACTTACAAATAAAGAAGATATTATACTTGCTTCAAGAGATAGTTTTTATTGGACACTGATTATTCCACTAACAGGTTTCTTGGCTTTTCTCTATGATGGAATATTAATTGGACTTACGGCCTCTTCAATAATGAGAAACGTAATGTTTATTGCCTCAGCAACCTTTTTTATTGTGTACTTTTCTTTATCGGGCATCTTAGGTAACTCTGCTTTATGGCTAGGGTTTATACTATATTTAAGTATTAGGAGTTTTCTTTCGTGGTATTTTTCAAAAAAGTTGATATTTTCAAAATAATATTATTATGACAAAACTAATTCATGTAGACAAGAATGATGAAACCTTGATGCAAGAGGTTATGAATATTCGCAAAGAAGTATTTGTGAATGAACAAAATTGTCCTGAGGATGAGGAATGGGACGATTCTGAGTATAACTGTGAATACTATCTTGTGTTTGATGATAACAAAGCAGTTGGAACTTTGCGATGGAGGATAAATAATGAAAAGATAAAAATTGAAAGAGTAGCTGTTTTGAAAGAATATCGAGGCAGAGATTTTGGAAAACAAATGGTAGAATTTGTATTAAATGATATAATGACTATGGGTTTGCCAATATATTTAAATTCTCAAGAACAGGTTATTAGCTTCTATGAGAACTTTGGATTTGAGAAATATGGAGAACGTTTCTATGAAGCTAATATTCCACATTTTGCAATGAAATTGCTAAACAAATAATTTTTATTACCTTTGTAGCTTGTAATTTTGAAAAAAGAAATAAAAATATGTTAGACAAAAAGACACTTATTGGTTTAGTACTGATTTTTGCAGTATTTATTGGATATGGAATTTTATCAGCACCTTCTGAAGAAGAAAGAGTGGCTCAAAAGCGTAAACAAGATTCAATAGCAGCCATTGCGCAGGCAGCAGCAAAAGAAAGTAAAGAAGTTGAAAAAGTAAAAACTATTGCAAATGATTCAATACAAGATTCATTATCAAATGCAATTGACCCACTACAATATGGAGGGTTTGCATCTTGTGCTCAAGGGCAGAAGAGGACAATAAAAGTATCTAATGATTTCTTAGATATTAATTTTTCTACTCTTGGAGGTATTGTTGAACAAGTTGTATTAAAAGAATATAAGACATATCACAAGAAACCTGTTGTATTGTTTACAAACAATGGTAACAGTTACGGCTTAAATCTTTCTGTGGGACAAAACATTCTTCGTACTGAAGATTTATATTTCGAGCCTATTGCAGCAAACAAAGATATCACAAAACCAATCAAGGTAACTGGAAATGATTCTTTAGTAATTATTTTTAGAGCAAAGGTTGATAGTCTTCCTAATTCATCACTTGAGTTTAGATATATAATTAGAGGGAATGATTATAGAGTAGGTTATGATATTGCCTTTAATAATTTAAAGGGGATAATAACTGACCAAAGCTTCGTTGAGTTTGCATGGTCGGCAGAGCTAAACAAACAAGAAAAAGATAAAGAGGTTGAAAGAAAGAACTCTTCTATCTATTATATGTTCCAAAAAGAAGATAAGAAAGAGGTTGACTATTTAAAGGAAAATGGTACAGATGATAAGAAATCTGAAGACTTTGAAATAAAGTGGATTTCTTTGAAACAACAATTCTTCTCAGCTGCAATTATTGCAAAAACAGAGCAATTCAAGTCTGCTCAAATGCAAACTATCACAGAAAACAAACCATCTGTTAAGGATTCTTCTTACCTAAGAACGATGAAATCGACAATTTCTCTTCCTTTCGATGCTGATAAGCAAAACTATGTTTACTCAATGGATTTCTTCTATGGTCCTAATAAATATAATGTTGTTAGCGACTATGATATTGATATGGAGAAAATCATTCCACTTGGTTGGGGATTCTTCCTTTTACAATGGGTTAATCGTTTTGCAATTATTCCAGTGTTTGACTTTTTGAGCCAATTTGGTTGGAATATGGGTATAATTATTCTTGTTCTTACTATATTAGTTAAGATTGTTCTTTTCCCACTAGCATATAAATCATTCTCTTCATCGGCAAAGATGAAGGTTATTCAACCAGAGATTCAAAAGATAAGTGAGAAGTATCCAAAGCAAGACCAAGCCTTAGAAAAACAAAAGGCAGTAATGGGACTTTATAAGAGAGCAGGTATAAATCCAATGGCAGGATGTTTGCCAATGATTCTTCAGTTCCCAATACTTGTGGCGATGTTTAGATTCTTCCCAGCATCTATAGAGCTTCGTCAAAGGTCTTTCCTTTGGGCTGATGACCTTTCAAGTTATGATTCAATCCTAAGCCTTCCTTTTACTATTCCTTTCTATGGTTCTCACGTTAGTTTGTTCTGTCTTCTTATGACAGTTGCACAAGTTTTCTATACTAAGATGACAATGCAACAACAACAAGGTACAAACTCAATGCCAGGAATGAAGACAATGATGTATATTATGCCTATTATGATGCTATTTATGTTGAATAGCTTCTCTGCTGCATTGAATTACTATTATTTTGTTTCAATGTGTTTCACTTTCATTCAAGTATGGATGATTAAAAAGACAATCAACGAACAAAAGGTATTAGATACACTTAAGGCTAATTCTAACAAACCAATGAAGAAATCGAAATGGCAAGAAAGAATTGAAGCGCTTGAAAAACAAAACAAAACTCTTGTTGAACAAAGACAAAAAAATAAAAAATAGGACAAAGAATTATATACCAAACATATATTATTTATAAATTAAAAATTTAAGCCTATGTATTTTACATTAATGATTATCATTTTTATTCTTGGTTATGCAATGATAGCCTTGGAACATCCAATCAAGATTAACAAGTCTGCCACGGCATTATTGTTAGCAGTTGTAATTTGGACTGTATTTTCTGTTTTTGGTCCAGGATTTGAGCATAATCTTTTGGTAGAACATCTTGGAGAAACATCTGAGATACTATTCTTCCTATTAGGTGCAATGACAATTGTAGAAATTGTTGATCGTCATGAAGGGTTCAGTATTATCACTGATAAAATCAAGACAACCAACAAAAGAAAGTTATTATGGATTATTAGTATTTTGACATTCTTTATGTCAGCAGTTCTTGACAATCTTACCACTGCAATTGTAATGGTAGCATTATTAAGAAAGCTAATAGATAATAAACAAGAACGTTGGTTCTTTGCAGGTATGGTTATTCTTGCCGCAAATGCAGGTGGCGCATGGTCACCAATAGGAGATGTAACAACAATTATGTTATGGATAAAAGGAAACATAACAGCAGGAATGATTATTGTTGAAACCTTTATTCCGAGCTTAGTTTCATTGTTAGTGCCTTTAACAGCAATTACATTTGTCTTAAAAGGAGATGTAAAAAGACCAGAGGCAAATGATAGTGTAGGGAACCCAGTTGTTATATCAAATAAACAAAGTAATTTAATATTTTTCATAGGAATTGGTTCATTATTATTTGTTCCAATCTTTAAGACAATAACTCATCTTCCTCCTTATATGGGTATATTATTTGGACTTGGATTAATGTGGGTTATTACTGAAATTATGCACGTTGCAAATGAAGATAACTATACAAAATTAAACGTAAATGCAATTCTAAGAAAGGTTGATACATCTTCTGTTCTTTTCTTCTTAGGAATTTTGATGGCTGTTGCAGCATTGCAAACAGCAGGACACTTAGAATTACTTTCAAAGTCGCTTGATAAATTAGGAGACATATATATAATTAATATAATCATTGGTTTATTATCATCAATTATAGATAATGTTCCTTTGGTTGCAGCAGCAATGGGTATGTATCCAATTGCAGAGGTAGGTCATTTTGCACAAGATGGAGCCTTTTGGGAATTCCTTGCTTATTGCGCAGGAACAGGTGGCAGTATATTAATTATCGGTTCTGCTGCGGGAGTTGCCGTAATGGGAATGGAAAAGATAGACTTTATCTGGTACTTAAAGAAAATTTCTTTGTGGGCATTATTAGGTTATTTTGCAGGAGCAGGGGTATTTATACTAATCAGTAAATTTATTTTACACACCTAGGATTTATCTAAACAAAATATTTAATAGAGGCAAAGCAATTTGCCTCTATTTTTTTTGCAAAAAAATCAAGAAATTAAGCCCAAAACACAAGAAAAATCACTATATTTGCAATACAAATTCCCCTTAGGTCGAACACATAGGTTCGCCCCTACGAACAATCCCCAAAACTTTAGATGCACATCTTAATAAATTAATAAATTATGGTAGGTACCCTAGCACCCGTAGGGTAGCTACCATAACACACCTAGGGTAGCTACCCTAGCAATAATAAATCCTTATAAAAATACTTCAAAACAAGCATTCCCCACAACAAAATAAGGATTCAGAAGATTTATATCAAATAAAAATTACTTGCATATATTAAACTAATAATCTATTTTTGTAAAAGTAATTGATATTGTATTCAATAAAAATTTAAAACACAAATTATGAAAGTGAATGTTTATAGCTTTGTTTTAGGAATAGTAATTTCCCTTTGTAGTTTATCGGTTAATGCTCAAGAGTATCAGTATATACCAATTGTAAAACCCGGTCTTCAGATTTGGACTACTTTTTTTGGTAGTGAATCAACATCAGGAAATCATTATAATAGATTTGCTCTTACAGATGAAGATACACTAATTGAAAATGAAACTTATAAAAAACTCTACTGGTTTCAAGACTCTGTTTTTAATTCCTCAACAGCAGAATGTATTGGAGGATTAAGAGAAAATTCTCAAAAACAGGTTTTTTATAAGGGAAAACAAGGATATAATTTTGAGTATTGGCCAAATGGTATGTTATATGACTTCTCTCTTTCAGTAGGAGACACATTTAGTAGTTATCAAATGTCGTATAAACATATAGTTAGATCTATAGACACAATTAATATTAATGGTATTCAAAGAAGAATATTTAATATTGGTGCTGTATATTTAGATATTGATACTACCATTATTGAAACAGGCAATTGGATAGAAGGTATAGGTAATGACCAAGGCTTGTTGTATAATATGTACGATAGACTTGTTTCAGGGGGTTCTAGTGGTTATACTCGTTGTTATGAATATAATGGGGAATTGCAATATCATGATAGTGCAAGAGATAGTCTGCATGGTTTTGTAGGTTGTTCTAGTTCGGTTGGGCTGAGTACAATTGAGAAAGATAAGGCAAATATATTTGCTTATCCTAACCCTGCTAAGGAAGATATTAATTTTTCTTGTTCTTTTATGATTAAGGATATTGAAATTTATGATATTATGGGTAGAAGGGTTTATCAAAAAGAGGTTAAGGATTATTCTAAGAGTATTGATATTTCTTCTTTTAACAAGGGAATTTATATTGCTAAGCTAAATACAGAGCAAGGTTTGGTTTCTAAGAAGTTTATTGTGGAGTAGATTTGTAGGGACATGACATGTCCTTTATTAGATAATAGATGTTTAAATGAAAATAGACGTGGCACATGCCACGTCTATTTTCATTATAATTTGTTTTTTATTGTTTATATATCTTCTTCGTTTATTTCATTTATTTCTTCTTTTGCTTCTTCTTCTATTTCTTCTTGGGATTTTATTCTTCTTCGGTTTATTTGGATTAAGAAGAAGATTATTAGGAATAATGAAATCATTATATCTCCTAAGGCTACTGCTCTTCTTCCGAATATCATTAATGGGGTTAATATTAGGATTACTTCGCTTGAGAAAAAGAATATAAATCCTAGTCTACTACCTTTTAGCATAAGGACTAAGCCATAGAGGATTAATGCGTAGAGGAAGAAAGAAATAATATAGTAGGAGTGAAAGTTTGTAAGATTATCTAAGAGATTATTCCTAAGGAAGTAGAGATAGGTCGGAAAGGCATCGCTTAGGATTAGGTCTTTTGTGGTCTCGTTAAAGAATCCTACAAATCCATTTATGATAAATCCTATACCAAAAGCAATAATACAAAGTATCAAAACAATTTTCATTAAGATACTTGGGTTAAATTCTTTCTTTAGTTTTTCTTTTTTCATCTATTTATTATTCAATTGTAATTTCATCGGCAAAACAATGTGCAGAGTATCCAAATCCAGGATGTCCTTCTGGACATGTTATTATTGATTTTGCTTCAATCTTTATAAAACGTACACCCTTTACCTCTTCTTGTGCGAAATAATTATATATTTTTTCCTTTGGAGTTAGGTCTTTTGTAAGAATCTTTTTTATTTCTTTCCATTGTTTCCCATCGGTGGATGTAAAGAATGTTACCTCACTTGGTGCAAAAACCCATGAACCTTGTTCGTCTAAGAAGTTTATTGAGATTGTCTTGATATTTGTCTTTAGCCCAAGGTCAAGACTTACAACATAATCCTTTCCTAATGTCCCAACCCATCGGTCAAAGCCTTTCTTTGTGCCAAAAAGACCATCAGTTAATGCATATTGAGAAGAGCCAGGGTATTGAGGATTCACATTTTCCATAATGTATTTCTTACCCGTTGCCTTGTTTATTGCATATGTTTGAGTAAATAGAGGGGATATTTTCTCTTGGTCTCTAAAAGCAATTGCCTTAAGAGTAGAGTTATTCTTAATTATTATTGGCCTAGAATACTTCTTCGATTTAATTGTTGGCTCACTTCCGTCTAGTGTGTAGTATATTGTTGCTTGCTTAGAATAGGAGGATAGTTTTATTTCTACTTGTTTCTTTATTTCATTATAGTTTGTTGAGGTCTGAATAGCATAATGAGACAGTGCAAACTTTAGCCCCAAGGACTTATATCTTTTTAATTGCTCTTCAACTCTTAGCAGAAAGTCGTCGTAGTTTTTGTTCTCTTTCTTCGTCCATGCAATTTCGCTTAGTGCAGAAAGACGAGGTAAATCCATATATTGAAGCATATCAAAGTTTGGAATATACTCAGTCCAAGTGCATGCTTGTACACCAAAAATATGCTTAGCTTCTTTCTCATTTAGTTCTTGAGGGATAGGCTCATAGTTATACACCTTCTTTAATAATGTATATCCACCAATAGATAGAGGTTCTTGGTCGGGATTGCCTTGGTTGAAATTAAAATATAAATAAGCCGATGGCGTCATAATTGCATCATGACCACTCTTTGCTGCAGCAATACCTCCCGATTCTCCCTGCCACGACATAATGGTTGCATTGCCGTTTAGTCCTCCTTCAAGAATTTCATCCCATCCAATTACTTTTCTACCCTTTGTTTCTAAGAATTTCTCAATCCTATTCATAAAATATGATTGTAATTCATATTCATTCTTTAAACCATTGTCTTTTATAACCTTTTGACAGTTTGGACATTCTTTCCAGCGAGTCTTCGGACACTCATCTCCTCCAATATGTATATATTTTGAAGGGAATAATGCAATGACTTCCTCTAATACGTCTTCAAGAAAGGTGAATGTTTCTTCTTTATTACAGAATACATCATCAAAGACTCCCCATGTGCAGGCAGTCTCCAAAGGCTTATTTCTACAAGAAAGTTCTGGATAAGCAGAAAGAGCAGCTAGAGCATGACCAGGCATCTCTATCTCAGGAATAACTGTTATATATCTTTCCTTAGCATATTGTACAATTTCTTTTATCTCTTCTTGTGTATAATATCCACCATATTCTTTCCCATCAAATTTTTGAGGGAAATTATCTGAATAATGTCCAACAAGAGTTTCTTTTCTCTTTGATCCAATAAGATTTAGTTTTGGGTATTTTTTAATTTCTATTCTCCAGCCTTGGTCATCGGTCAAATGCCAATGAAAGGTATTTATCTTATGATATGCAAGAATATCTATATATTTCTTTATCTCATCCTTTGAGAAGAAATGTCTTGAGCAGTCAAGATGTTTTCCCCTATATGCAAAACGAGGATAATCAATAATAACAGAACAAGGTATCTTTTTATCACTAGAAATTATTTGCATCAAGGTTTGAACACCATTAAAGAATCCAGCATTTTCATTTGCACTAAGGATAATCCTATCTCCTAATATGTTTATTTGATAACCCTCTTTTCCTAAAACCTTATCACTCGATAGTATGAAAATTATTGAGTTTGCAGTATTATACTTAGGATTGTCGACCTTTGCAAGAATAGGTTTTATTCTAGTATTTGTCTTGCCAAGATTATTATAAAGATATTCAGCAACAGAATACTCATAGCTATTTACATTGCAAATAATTTTAGTGTCATCGTTAAATGTGAAAAAACCTTTATCATACTTTATGCTTGCTGGCATAGGAATGATTGAAAACTTCTTGTCCTGAGCAATGATATTGGAATAAGAAATACCAATTAATAAGGCACAAAAAATAATAAAAGAATAATGAATTTTATTTTTCATAGTATTTTATTTTTAATACAATTGGCAAATGTAATAATTTTTATTAGATAATTTATTAGCAAAATGCAAAATACTCAGAAAATATTGTTTACTTTGCATTGTAAAATATGTTAATGGGCAGTATGAAAAGTTTTTTGAAGATTATTTTAGTTTTCATTATATTTATTAGTGTGAAATTACAAGGGCAGAATGATACTTGCACCATAAAGATACCCGATGATACAATTATTTATTCAACCACACCAATACAATATCAATTATCCACAGATCAGGTAGCCACATATTACAGATGGAAACCAAGTTTAGGACTATCAGACACAACAATTAGAAATCCAATAGCGACAGTTTCAGGCACATCTCAATATATTCTAGAAGCAATGTTTGAAATAGATTCAAATTTAGTCTATAATGGAGATTTCGAATTGGGAAATGTAGGATTTACAACACAGTTGGATTTTGAATCAAGCTTATGGTCAGCAGGAACATATAATATTGCTACATTGGGCACAAGGTATCATAGTGGATTTATGCCATGTACGCATAATGGAGGAAGATTTTTTGTGGCAAATGGAGCATCAACAGCTAATTTAGTGGTTTATCAAACAAATGTCCCTATTCAACCAAATACAGATTATATAGTTTCATTTGAAGCAACAAACGTTTCATCATCAACTTTGCAGTCTGAGCTCCCAATATTCCAATTCTCAATAAATTCACAACAATTAGGGGGTAATTTTACTATCAAACCAACTCAATGTGATTGGAATAAATATTATCAGATATGGAATAGTGGTAGTAATACAACAGCAGATATTAAGATATTAAATCAAAATACACAAGCAGGAGGTAATGATTTTTGTTTAGATAATGTATCCTTTAAGAAATTATGCAAGGCATATGACACAATAAATATTGAATTAGCTGATTATATTTTTGACACTTTGGAGTTTACAATTTGTGAGAATGAATTACCATTTTCCTATGGAGATAATAGTTACTCAGCAGGTGGATTTTATTTTTATAATACGGGAGATTATTCAACATCAAAGTATATCAGAGTAGATGTATTGCCATCCTTTAATATCAATATTAATGCAGAAATTTGTGAAGGAGAAATATATTCTCAAAATGACTTCTATTGTTCAAATGCTGGAACATATACACAGTATTTAAAGTCAATAAATGGGTGTGACAGTATTGTAAACTTAGTCTTAAAAGTTAATCCGATTTATTATGATACAATAATTGACAAAATATGTCCAGGAGGAATATATTCAAAAGATGGTTTTAATGTTAATCAAAGAGGTGTATACACTTTAGAATTAAAACAAAATAATGGATGCGATAGCATAATAACTTTAATACTTAATGAGTATGTTGTTCCAATAATGGAGAATTTTATTCTGGAAGATGAAATTGTAGCCGAGGATTATCCAATTGTTCTTGATGCAACTTGTGAGGGATGCACAAAATATCTTTGGAACACAAGAGATACTACTCCTATATTAAATGTATATTACGAAGGGTATTATAGTGTCGAAGCTTATTATGAATGTGGGGTAATAAAGAATAATATTAATATTATTTTCCCTATTATAGAAATCTACTTACCTAATACTTTTACTCCAAGTCAAGAGTCAAATTCTTCATTTGGAATACATGCTTATAATAAGGATAAGATAGAGATATTAAGTTTTATTATATTTAATCGATGGGGGACTAAAGTATTTGAATCTACAAATATAAATGAAGTTTGGTATGGAAAGTATAAAGGAAAGGATTGTAATAGCGATACATATATTTGGCAGCTCCTTTACAAAACAAAATATTCAGGGAATAGGATTAAAGAAAAGGTAGGAGAAGTTAATCTTATTAGATAAATAAATACGGAGACTAATTTCTTAATCTCCGTATTTATAATAGTAGATCAAAATACTATTGTTTGAATCTATCCTTTAGTTTATTAAGCTCTTGCTTAAGCTCCATTGGGAATCTTTCTCCAAACTCAGAATAGAAAGAATCAATTGTTTGAATTTCTCTTCCCCATTCTTCTTTATCTATCTTCATTGCAGCCTTAATATCTACATTCTTTGGGTCTAGGCCTTCAATATTTATTGCTCCATCCTTAGGTATTTTTCCTATTGGTGAGTCTTGAGCAATATCTTCTGAATTACATCTATCAAAAATATAAGCAAGCACTCTTGAGTTTTCCCCATATCCTGGCCATAACCACTTGCCTTCTTCTTTTCTAAACCAGTTAACACAGAATATTTTTGGGAGTTTATCTTGGTCAGCATCCTTTCCAATATTAACCCAATGTTGGAAATAGTCACCCATATTATATCCACAGAAAGGTTTCATTGCAAAAGGATCGTGACGAAGTTCGCCTTCCTTTAGACCAATTACTGCAGAGGTTATTTCTGAGCCAATAACAGAACCTATCATTACCCCATGATTCCAATTATTTGCCTCATAAACCAAAGGTATAGTGCTTTGACGACGTCCTCCAAATAGTATTGCAGAAATTGGAACTCCTATAGGGTCTTCGAAAGCCTTGTCGGCAACAGGACATTGTGCAATAGGAGCAGTGAAACGTGAATTGCTTTGTGCACATGGCTCTCCAGAGTTTTTATCGTATACTTTATTTTTCCAATCTAAAGTGCCCTCAGGGCAATCCCAGCCAATTCCTTCCCACCAAACATCTTTATCAGGGGTTAGACCCACATTTGTATATAGTGTATTCTTTTGAATAGAAACAAATGCGTTAGGGTTAGTATCCATAGAGGTTTGAGGAACAACGCCGAAGAAACCATTCTCTGGATTAATAGCCCATAGTCTACCATCTTCTCCAAACTTCATCCAAGCAATATCGTCACCAACAGTCTCTACCTTCCATCCTGGAGTAGTTGGGATAAGCATTGCTAAATTAGTTTTTCCACAAGCCGAAGGGAAGGCAGCTGCAATGTATTTCTTTTCCCCTTTAAGATTAGTTATTCCTAAGATGAGCATATGTTCTGCAAGCCATCCTTCTTCTTTTCCAAGAACAGATGCAATACGAAGAGCAAAACATTTCTTTCCTAATAATGCGTTACCACCATAGCCTGAACCATAAGCCCAAATTTCTTTTGTCTCAGGGAATTGACAAATGTATTTTTCTTCAATTGGTCTACAAGGCCACTTAACATCCTTTTCTCCTTCCTTCAGAGGTACACCAATGGAGTGAATACAAGGGATAAATTCTCCATTCTCTCCAAGAATATCTAGAGCTCTCTTACCCATTCTTGTCATTATTTTCATATGAACAACAACATAAGGAGAGTCTGTTATCTCAACTCCAATATATGATTTATCACTTCCATAAGGTCCCATAGAGAAAGGAATAACATACATTGTTCTTCCCTTCATTGCTCCCTTATAAATCTTACGCATGGTTTCTTTCATAATATCTGGGGCTACCCAGTTATTAGTATGACCTGCATCTTCTTTAGTTTTAGAACAAATAAATGTTCTATTCTCAACCCTTGCAACATCAGAAGGGTCTGTTTGGAAATAATATGAATTTGGTTTCTTTTCTTCATTAAGTTTGACTGCTACTCCGGAAGCAACCATATCATCTAAGATTCTTTGGTTTTCTTGCTCAGTTCCGTCACACCAATGTATATTATCAGGTTCAAATAGGTTTGCCCATTGGTTTACCCAATCAATTAGACGCTTGTTTTTAGTCATAATAAGTTATATTTTATGATTTATTCATGCAAAATTAAAAAATCTTTTAATGGCAGGCAATAAATTAGTAATATTTGATATTTTATTCTCTTTAGTTCTTTTTGAAAATTAGTTTGTTTATCTTTGCAAGCCTATGAAAGAAGCAGTATTATATCTTTTTCCCACTCCAATTGCAGAAGGGGATTTAAAGGAGTCTATTCCGGAAATAAATCTTGAATTATTATTGGAATGTGATTGTTTTATTGTTGAAGAGTTGCGCACCGCAAGAAGATTCCTAAGAAAGGCAGGATATAAAAGAGATTTTGAAGAAGTTGAGTTCTTTCTTTTGAATGAACATACAAGAGAAGATGAGATAGAAGAATTCCTTGTTCCAATTTCAAAAGGGAAAAATATTGGACTGATGTCCGAAGCAGGTCTACCTTGTATTGCAGACCCAGGAGCAATGATTGTAAAATCCGCTCAAAAAAATGGAATAAAAGTTATACCCCTTGTTGGACCATCTTCATTAATGATGAGCCTTATGTCCTCTGGCTTCAATGGGCAGAACTTTGCCTTTGTTGGGTATTTGCCAGTTGATAAGACTCAAAGAATAAAAAGAATAAAAGAATTAGAGAGCATTGTTTATAAGACCGACCAGACACAAATATTTATTGAGGCTCCTTATAGAAATAATCATATGCTTGAAAGCCTAATAACAAATCTAAATCCAAATACTTTAATATGTGTTGGAGTTGATATAATGTTAGATACTCAGAATATCATAACTAAGAGTGCTAAGGCATGGAAGAGTACTAAGATCGATTTACATAAGAGAAATACAGTATTTTTGATATATAAATAATATGCAACCACTTGCAGAAATATTGCGACCCTCAACAATTGAGGATTATATTGGACAAAGCCACTTAGTAGGGCAAGGAGCTATTCTAAGGAATGCTATTGAAAATGATTCTATTCCTTCAATGATTCTATGGGGACCTCCAGGTGTAGGGAAAACTACTCTTGCAAATATAATAGCAAACAAACTATTTCGCCCATTCTATGCCTTGAGTGCAATTAATTCAGGAGTAAAGGATGTTAGGGATGTAATTGAAAAAGCAAAACAAGGAGATAGATCAATATTATTTATTGATGAAATTCATCGTTTCTCAAAATCTCAACAGGACTCCTTGCTTGGTGCAGTTGAACAAGGTATAGTTACCCTAATTGGCGCAACAACAGAAAATCCTTCCTTTGAGGTTATTTCTCCACTTCTTTCTCGTTGCCAAGTTTATGTTTTAAAAAATCTTGAAAAAGAAGACTTGATTAATCTAATAAATAGGGCTGAGGATTATTATTCTCAACATAATATCAAAATAGAGATTAAAGAGACAGAAGCTCTAATGCGAATTAGTGGAGGAGATGCAAGAAAGCTATTAAATGCAATAGAAATTGTCGTTTCTCAAATAGGCAAAGATAGAGTTATAACCAATGAAAGAGTAACCACAATAATTCAGCAGAATCTTTCAATATACGATAAGAAAGGAGAGATGCACTATGATATTATCTCTGCTTTTATAAAATCAATGAGGGGTTCAGACCCAAATGCTTCCGTATATTGGCTTGCAAGAATGATTGCCTCGGGAGAAGACCCTTTGTTTATTGCAAGAAGAATGCTAATACTTGCCTCTGAAGATATAGGTATAGCAAATCCTAATGCTCTACTAATTGCAAATTCATGCTTTGAGGCAGTAAATAAAATAGGGTATCCAGAGTGTAGAATAATACTTTCGCAAACTGCCGTTTATCTTGCAACCTCTCCAAAGAGTAATTCAACCTATTTAGCAATAGATTCAGCTCTTGAACTAATAAGAAAGACTGGAGACCTTCCTGTTCCTTTGCATCTAAGAAATTCCCCGACAAAGCTAATGAAGGAAATAGGCTATGGAGAAAATTATCATTATGCACATAGTTATGAGAATAATTTTGTCCCAATGCAATTTCTTCCCGATGGACTTATTGGAACAAAGCTTTATGAACCAGCAAACAACTCTAAGGAAAAAGAAATATTAAAGTCACTATCCATTATGTGGAAAGATTATTATAATTATTAATGGCATACGAGATTAGTTTTATTACACCAAAAGTAAAGGTTGCAGATACCTTTGTTTTCGAAACCTCTCTTTGGAGCTCTGAGGATAAAATGTATATGGCTCCTATGCATGGATTGACAGATTATTATTTCCGTAATGCTTTTGCAAAGGTTTTCCCTTGCACAATCGATAAGGCAATAAGCCCCTTTCTTTCTCTCACACATGGTAAGCTAGAGAAGTCTACAAGAAAATTCAAAGACCTTTTGCCAATAAATAATAACAATGATATTGAGCTAATCCCACAGATACTTGGGAATGATATTAATGGAATAATAGAGGTTGCAAATACCCTAAAGACCATGGGTTATAATGAGATTAACTGGAATTTAGGATGCCCTTTTAAGAAGATAACAAATAAGAATAGAGGAGCAGCCTTATTAAAGGATAATCAATATATTGAAAAGGTTATCTCAGAAGTATTTGAAAAGACTGATATGCATTTATCTCTTAAAGTTCGTCTTGGTTATGATTCAACGGAAGATATTTTTAGATTAATTCCTATTGTAAATTCTTACCCAATTAGTTCCATTACAATTCATCCTCGCCTTGGAGTAGATGAATATAGTTCTGAAGTCGATTTGGATATTTTTGAAGAAGTTTCTAAGACGATTAATAAGAAGATTATTTATAATGGAGATATTAAGACTGTCGATGACTTTAAGATATTGAAAAATAGATTCCCTCAAATTAAAGATTGGATGATTGGTCGTTGGTTGATATATAATCCATTTCTTGCAGCTCAGATAAGAGGGATTAATTATCCCGATAAAATGGAAAGACTTATAGCCTTTAATAATGAATTAGTAGGTTCGGGTATTTCAGTAAATAAGATAAAAGAGTTTTGGGGTTATTTTTCGAAGGGGCTTAACTGGGAGGCAGAAAAACTAGACAAAATTAATCATCTTCAAACAATAGAAGAGATAACAGACTATATTAATACACAAAAATAAACGCCGCAGGTCTTAAGTCTACGACGTCTATAATATGATTTTTTATGCCTGTGTAATTTTAGTAGTTCATAGCTTTTAGTTCAAAATGAGCCTTTGGATGGTCGCAGCAAGGGCAGTTTTCTAATGCTTTCTTTCCTTTGTGGTGATATCCACAGTTTCTGCAAACCCAAACTTGTTCTTCTTCTCTTTCAAAAACTTGATTTTTCTTCACGTTTTCTAATAACTTTCTGTAACGATTTTCATGTTCAGCTTCAACCTTAGAAATTAATTTGTAAGCTGTAGCAATCTTTGGAAAACCTTCTTTTTCGGCAATACGAGCAAACTCAGGGTATAAATCAGCCCACTCTTCATGCTCTCCATTAGCAGAGGCTTCTAAGTTTTCGGCTGTTGTTCCAATAACACCTGCTGGATACATAGCAGTAATTTCAACCATACCACCTTCTAAAAATTTAAAGAAAACTTTAGCGTGTTGTTCTTCTTGCATTGCTGTTTCAGCAAATAATGCAGCAATTTGCTCATAACCTTCTTTCTTAGCTTGCTTTGCGAAGAAGGTGTAACGATTCTTAGCTTGAGATTCTCCTGCGAATGATTTTAATAAGTTTTTTTCTGTTTCTGTTCCTTTAATGCTCATAATAATTATTTTTTTATTGGTTAGTATAATAATTTTATTCTTGTTCCAAAATGTTATAGCAAAATTACGCCAAGTTAATTTATCATGCAAATAAATTTAATCAATCAACTAATAGAAAAATTGAATAGTTGCATTTATTAATTAAAAAAATGTACTTTTGTCAGTCTAATAACTTACATAATGTATAAACACAGTTTAATTGTCAATGTTCAAGAGGCAATGAAGAATAATTGGGATTTGCCTTCTGTTTCTGATTATAAATCAACTCCGGTGTATTATTCTGAAGTAGCCAAGCAAATTGCTAAACTACATATTTTATACCAAGAATGTGGTATTAAGAAAGGAGATAAGATTGCTCTTTGTGGAAGAAATTCAAGCACATGGGCTATTTCTTTTTTTTCAATAATAAGTTATGGTGCTGTTGCAGTACCATTATTGCATGAATTCAAACCAGACTCAGTTCATCATTTGGTCAATCACTCTGAGGCAAAAATGTTATTTGTGGGTGATGTTGTTTGGGAGGCTTTGGATGCAAATCAGATGCCAGATCTTCATGCTATTATTATTATGCAAGATTTTAGTTTAGCCTCATGTAAGGATAAACACTACAAAAAAGCACATGAGAATTTAGAGAATTCTTTTTTAAAGAAATATCCAAATGGGTTTACTAAAGATGATGTAAAATATCAAGAAGATAAACCAGGGGATTTAGCACTTATAAATTATACCTCAGGCACAACATCTCTTTCCAAGGGAGTAATGCTATCATATAAGGCTGTTAATTCAAACTATATCTTTGCGAGAGAAAATATGACAAGTCTTAAGCAAGGGATGAACATGATTTCCATGTTACCTATGGCTCATATGTACGGACTACAATTTGAAATTATATTCCCATTCATGGTTGGAGTGCATATTCATTTCCTTACAAGAGTTCCAAGTCCCAAAATAATAGCAGAAGCATTCTCAAGCGTCAAACCAGACCTAATAATTGCAGTACCATTAATTATAGAAAAGATATATAGAGCAAAACTAAAGCCAATATTGGATAAAACTCTAATGAAGATTCTATTAAAGACTCCAATTATTGATACTTTAATTCAAAATAAAATACTAAACGAACTAAACGAAGCCTTTGGTGGAAGATTTAATTCTGTTATTATTGGAGGAGCATCATTAAACCAAGAGGTTGAAGCTTTCTTTAAAAAGATTGGTTTTAGATATACAATTGGATATGGTATGACAGAATGCGCACCTCTTGTTGGTTACGAAGATTGGTCGAAGTTTGAGATGTATTCTTGTGGAAAGGTTGTAAGTGGTATGGAGTTAAAGATAAAATCTAATGACCCATATAACGAGGTTGGAGAAATATTAGTAAGAGGAGATAATGTAATGATGGGCTATTACAAAAACCCTGAGGCAACAATGCAAGTAATAAAAGAAGGGTGGCTTCACACAGGAGACTTAGGGCTAATTGACAGAGAGGGTAATATATTTATAAAAGGAAGAACAAAGAACCTTATTCTGGGTGCAAGTGGACAAAATATTTATCCCGAAGAGATAGAAGATAGACTAAACTCAACAGAATATATTATTGAAAGCATAGTAATGCAACAGGATGGAAAACTTGTGGCCTTAGTATATCTTGACCAAGATAAACTAGATAATGAAAAGATAGATTTAGCTCATTCAAAACACAAAATGTTAGAGATTAGGGAAGCGATAAATAAAGATTTACCAGCCTATTCTCAAATATCATATATTTATATTCAGGAAGAAGAGTTTGAGAAAACTCCTAAACGTTCAATCAAACGCTATTTATACACATCAATAAACCCAATAAAAAAATAGAAAAAGCATGAAACGACTATTCATTATTTTTACAATCCTATTATGTGCATCAAGTTTATTTGCACAAAAGCCTTATGATGAAAAAGCCGATGGTTTAAAACAAATAGACCAAGCAGTAAAAAGAGCATCTCAAGAGAACAAATATGTATTTGCAATGGTTGGAGGAAACTGGTGCAAGTGGTGTCTTATGTTTAATGAATTTGCAACAACAAACGAGAATGTAAAGAAAGTATTTGATGATAATTTTGTTTTCATTCATATCAATTGGTCAAAAGATAACAAAAACCCAAAGGCAATGGAACGTTTAGGCTATCCTGATCGTTTTGGTTTTCCAGTCTTTGTTATACTAAACGAAAAAGGAGAAAGAGTACATACGCAAAATTCAGCCTATCTTGAAAAAGATAATGGATATAGTGAAAAAGAAGTTATCTCCTTCCTAAATAACTGGACAAAGCAAGCTGTGACAAATCCATCAAAAAGATAAAAATTTTGAGCAAAGTTTGAGTTTTTTTCCTTAACTTTGCAATAGTACAATTACAATATTTGCATATGTACGGGCGCCGCTTGCCTGCGCCAAAACAATACCCAAAAATTTAGATGCACATCTTAATAAATTATGGTAGGTACCCCAGCACTGCTACGGTAGCTACCATAACACTGCTAGGGTACCTACCATAGCAAGAATAGAATCAAATAAAAATACTTCAAAACAAGGATTCCCCAGAACAAAATAAGGATTCAGGAGATTTATATCAAATAAATTTAAGGATTTAAAGCAACCCATTATAGCGGGTTTTTATTATATACTATTATTTTCTTCCGAAGTCGGCTGGGATTTCTCCCCATGATTCTGTATGCCACTTTAGAATTTTAGTAGTATAGGTATTTTCTTGAAGCCATTTCTCTGCTCTTTCTATATACTCAAATAGGTCTTCATTCTCTGGAGTTCTCTCAAGTTTGGTTCTGCACTTCTTAGCCTTTACCCATTTTATTGCATTTACGCTATCTGTGTAAAGGGGAAGGTCAATATTATGACGTTTTAGATATGAAAGTCCATGAACTAAGCCAAGAAACTCTCCAATATTATTTGTACCTCTTGGGTGGTAGTAATGAAAGAGGCGCTTCTTTGTTTTTGAGCTTACTCCTTGGTATTCCATTGCTCCAGGATTTCCACTACAAGCAGCATCAGTAGCTATGCTCTCCATTATTGGTTTACCAACCTCGAGTAATGATTCCTTAGATTGAGTTGGTTTTGTCTTTGCGTAAAGATGCTTTTCTGCCTTTTCCTTGAATGCAAACTTAGCCTCTGTTTCACTCTCAAACGATTTATATTGTGCTCCTTCAAATCCCTTTGTCTGCGCTTGACACTCGTCCCAAGTATTATATATTCCAGGTGTGTGTCCTTTCCATACCACATAGTATTTTTGTTTCTTTGCCATTTACATATTATTTTTTGGGCGCGGATAAACAGCGCCCCTACAATTATCTTATTAATGTAATATCCCCACTTGATGAATATTTTCTTTCTGCTTCGCACTCTACCTCTAGTCTGTAGAAATATACTCCAGGTATGCAATCCTTGCTTCTGAATTTTCCATCCCAGCCCTCGTTAATATCTTTTGTTGAGAATACCATTTCGCCCCAACGGTCGAAAATGCAAAAATTAATACTTCTAACATAATCTCCGCTAACTTTTATTACATCATTCTTCCCATCATTGTTTGGAGTAAATATATTTGGAATAAAAATATTAGGTTTATCGCATATAACAACATTAACTTTTATTGTCACACTATCTTGAGCATTACATCCTTTCTCATCTGTAACATATGCAGTGTAGGTAGTTGTAGTCAATGGTCTTGCCTTTGTGATAGGAGAGTTAGGACTATAAACATTTGCTGGCATCCATTGATAAAGCATATTAGGAATTTGTTTTGAAGAGAGAGTAATTACCTGCCCATCATAAATCTCAACAGCCGATGCCATTACCCAAAAATCACTAAACAAATCAAGGTCAATGATTGAAACATCCTTAGATGCCTTACAACCAACGCTATCTTCAACTTCAACGGAATAGTTACCAGTACATAGATTGTTTATTGTCTGAGTGTTTTGAGAATTACTCCAACGATAGATAAAAGGAGGAGTTCCAGATGAAACATATGCAGTGGCAGTGCCTATGCATTCATCAGAACAATTATTATCAACCTTAAGAATGTTGATTTCATAATTTCCATTATTAGTTATAGTCACTGAGTCTGATTTAGTACATAGCTCACTATCAGTAATTGTATAATGATATGTTTTAGAACAAAGGTTATTAATACTAAATGCTTTTGAACCATTATCCCACAAAATATTATAAGGAGGATGACCACCACTTGGGATAATATTTATTGAGCCAACGCAAGCTCCAATACATGGATTATTTACTACTTCTTCTAATGCTTTTAAAGTGTCAGGAGCATTTATAGTGAAGTTAATAGCTGAATTGCATCCTCGAGAATCAATAACATTTAGCTGGTAATTGCCTTCTCCAATATTAATAATGGTATCTAAATTTATACCAGTTTGACCATTTGACCATTGAAAATTATATGGAGGAACTCCCTTACTAACATTTGCTATCACATATCCAGTACTTTCTCCTGCACATTTTACATCCTTGGTTTCTAAATTAATAATTGTGCCAGTAAAATCAAACCACACACTATCAACACCTAGGCATCCATCCTTAGATATTTTTACGTAAATATATTCGCTGCCATTAAGAAAAATTGGAGTTGTGTTTATTGATGTATCAAAACTAATCATATTATTGAAATTTCTATCATAGGCAAATCTTATTAGAGAGCCTGTTGAAGAACTAACAGTGAGATTATATGGGGAATTACAAGTAGTAATTGTATCTTGAAGATTAATGGATATTGGAGAGATTACAACTCTTTGTTTTATTGTGTCGGTACATATCCCATTGCTAAGTAATAAGCATAGATTTGTTGTCGTACTAACAATTGCAAAAGGATTAGTTATGCTATCGTCGGTTACTGCACTAGTAGGAATCCAACGTATGCTTAGATTATTAGAAGAGATTGGAGGGATTCCAATTTGTACTGGTTGGTTTGGGCATGTATTAATATCGGGTAAAACTCTTGTTGTATCACTTAGTACTACTAATGTTTTTGTAATAGTATCTGCAATACTACAACCATTGGATTGGTATGCTATTAATCTAATATTATAAATTCCTCCATTATTATATGTATGTGATGGATTTGTTTGAGTAGTCGTACTACCATCTCCAAAATCCCAAAGGAAAGAAGTCCCCCTACTATTATTTACGAAATTAACAACAATAGGAGCACATCCAACATCGGGTGATTCAAAATCGGCTACAGGAAAGTCGTTATGCACATTAAACTTGAATAGAGCTGCATTGCAATTATTTGAATTGTTTAGATTTGAATAGGCATTTATAGTTGTTGGGAAACCATCTGTGCCTCCACAACTTGCACAAACTGTTTGGTATAGGTTGCTAAATCTATCAAAACGACTTGTTCCACCATCAACATGGTCATAAGAGTTATTCTCACCGATAAATGTTGCAAAATCTAAATAAGAGGCATTTGAAGGAATAGACATTATATAGAAATCTTCTCCATCGGTTATTGATTGAAATGCGTCGGGAGTTGTTTGAAGATTATTAGTGGATAATTCTCCAAATGTTGGTCCTCCAGCCCAACCTGAGGCGTATATTCTTCCACATATATCTATTGAAAATGCTGTAGGAGATATATTCTTTTTACCATTTCCACTACCCCAAACTGTACTCCATATTCTTGATTTTAGGTCTGGAGAAAATTTAGCAAAAAATTGGCCACTATTTGGAATATTATACAAAGCATTATGCACTAGTGTAGAACCTTGAGCCTTTGTTTGCCCATAAATATATGGATTATTAAACCTATCTGTTCTAACAAAAAAAGCATTGTCAAAGGCATTAGACCCAAAATATGTTGATGCTAAGATATGTGTTCCATTATATGAAATAAGACTAAGAAATGCATCAGTGCTTCCACCATTATGTGAGGGAGAAAAAGTACCAGAGGTTGTTGGGAAATTATGAGATACCGTACCCCCTGTTACATATAGTTTGTATTCCTTATCAGTATCAACAGAAAATACGGCATCATCTTCACTACCACCAATGAAAGAAGAAAATAGCATTGTTGAAAGTGAATAATCTAATTTAAAAACGACTCCATCTTGTTTTCCTCCTTTCACTCTTTGAAATGCATTAAGGGTTGTAGGGAAGTCGTAAGAATATGTACACGAACCTACATAAATATTGTTTTGGTCATCGGTTATTAATTCTCCTCTAGCTCCATCACCATAATTTGCATATAAAGAGTCATTTCCTTTATACAATGGATATCTAGGGAGGAAATTTAATCCATCATTACTTGACCCCCCAACATAGGTTGAGCCAAGAAGTATATTTCCACTTGGATTCAATTTGCTTACAAAAATATCGCATCCTTGGGCAAAAAGTATGCTCCCGTCATAATTCACATATTCTCCCCCATTAAATGTTGATTGAAAAGCATTGTATGTAATAGGAAAATTTGAGCCTCCTGTTGTTCCAAAAATAACTAATTCACCAAATTCGTTTACAATCATTGAATGAGGCATCTCACTAGCTGAACTCCCTATATATGTGGAATAAATTAATGCTGTTCCATTTGGATTAAATTTTGAAATTGAAATATCCCAGTTTCCGCCATTAAAGTTTTCTTGATAAGCTCCAGTTGTAGTCGGATAACCAGTACCAGAGGTAATGCCAGCTAAATAACCATTTCCTTTCCTATCATATGTGGCAGTAAAACCCCAATTGTCGGCAGTTGAACCAGAATATGTTGAGAATATTAGTATAGGGTCAATAATCAACTCATAATCCTTATTATATTGGTCGATTTTATATTTAATAATGTTGCCATTAAGGATAAAATTGGCATCAATCTTTATTTTTTCTCCATTGATTATTTGATAAACAATAGGTCTTAACTCAATAAGTTCTCCAATACTAGTGCTTAATATTAGGTTGTGTTTCTTTATATAAATATCAT
Source organism: Bacteroidota bacterium (assembly GCA_017860275.1). GTDB lineage: Bacteria > Bacteroidota > Bacteroidia > Bacteroidales > P3 > UBA10566. The sequence continues at coordinate 69,393 of JAFNAQ010000009.1, read as the reverse complement.
TAAGACCAATATATTCAAGAGAAATATCTTCAATATTCCCACCTTTCTTTACAATGAAATCATGCTTTATATTCCCTTCTTCAGAATATATTTTCCAATCAATATTATTATAGATTTGATTATAAGTAATCTCAGAATATGCCTTTACATTAGAAGCCCATTTAGATTTATCATTACCAATGAAATAGTTATAATACTCTCTATTTTCATTTTTTGTAGATATAAGAGAATTATTATTTGAATTTATTAATCTAAGTTTAAAAGCGTGATTATTGATTATTTTTTTACTCTCACAAGAATTGCTTTCGCCTTTATGGTCATGAGAACATCCTTTATTTCTATCACTTAAATTAAAAACAATTCCATCTTTTTCTATAAATGCACTGCCTGTTTTTATATTTGTTTTAAAGAGTACGTTGTTAACCCATTGACCCTTGTTCTCAATAAATTTTAAAGATTTTTTATCTGTTTCATTGCAAAATACTATATTTGCAAAGGATAAAACAACAAAAAATATTAATAAATACTTTGTTTTCATTTCTTTTGAGAATTATATCGACAAAAGTACAAAAAACATTTTATTATTAATAATGTTATATATACAATTGAATAATTATTAATTTGAAATACTTATAAAATGAAAAAAAAATTATTAGTTTTAGTAGCATTTATTGCGCTATTTAGTAATGGAGCAAATGCACAATTCAAATTTGGTATTAAAGCAACAATGCCATTTACTATAGAAAATTTTAATCTTTCTGCTCCTAATACAAGCACAATGCAGTTAGAAACAAAACAACCATTTAATTTTGGTGTAACAGCCGAGGGAATAATCCCCGTTTTAGGATTAGGTATTGAGGCATCAGGATTGCTTGAATTTAGTAGTGCAAATATCAATATGTCATCAATAGATAAATCTTTCAATCAAGGTTATTGCAAGGTGCCTATCTATTTAAAATACAAAATGGGTTTGCCTATAATGAGTAATTTTCTCAAAGTATATGCCTATTTAGGACCATATTTTAATTTTAAAATATATGGAGATGTGGTTACATTAGAAAGTTTTAATGCCCAATATAATGGTATTGATTTTACGCCTAAGTCGATGAACTGGGGGATGAATTATGGAGTAGGGTTTGAAGTATTGAAACATGTTCAAGTAAGTGTTGGATACACCCATTCTGTTGGTTCAGCATTTGAATTTGATGCAACCATGTTAAATAATATGAGTTTTTCAGATGATTTCATTGATTCATTTGGAAAATCGAATGGATGGTTCGTGTCAGCAGCATATCTATTCTAAGCTAAGAAATAAATATTTTTTCCTAAGAGTCCTCATGTAATAATGAGGGCTTTTTTATTATATAGTATAGAATAAAATAGAAACAAATAATTTTTTTCCTTGCAGTTTTTATTTTTGTTGTACTTTTGCACTCAAATTTTATAAAAAAATATGGCAAAAAATCTTGTAATAGTTGAGTCACCTGCCAAGGCAAAGACCATAGAGAAGTTTTTAGGAGAGGATTTTAAAGTTAAATCAAGCTTCGGACACATAAGAGACCTTACCAAGAAGAATATAAGTATAGACATTGAAAATCAATTTGAACCAAATTATGTAGTTTCCGAAGACAAGCAAAAATTAGTTGCTGAACTTGAAAAAGATGCTGCCAAAGCAGAAATCATATGGCTAGCATCCGATGAGGACCGTGAGGGAGAAGCCATAGCTTGGCACTTAAAGGAAACACTTAAACTCGATGATTCTAAGGTAAAACGTATTGTATTTAATGAAATAACCAAGACAGCAATACTAAGGGCTGTAGAGAACCCTAGGCAGATAGATATCAATCTTGTCAATGCACAACAAGCCAGAAGAATTTTAGATAGGATAGTGGGTTATGAAATATCACCAGTGCTTTGGCGAAAAGTTAAGCCTGCATTATCAGCAGGTAGAGTCCAATCTGTAGCTGTGAGACTGATTGTAGAAAGAGAAGAAGAAATAAAGAATTTTGTTTCAACAACTTTCTATAAAGTAAATGCAACCTTCAAAGTAGAGACAGATACAAAACCACTAAATGCAGTTTTAAATAAGAAGTTTGAGACAAAAGATGAGGTAATATCATTTTTGAAGTCTTGCATTGATGCAACATTTACAGTCAATGGAGTAGAGAAGAAACCAGCAAAACAATCTCCAGCTCCTCCATTTACAACATCTACACTTCAACAAGAAGCCTCTCGTAAATTAGGTTTCTCTGTTTCAAAGACAATGACCATTGCACAAAAGTTATATGAGGCAGGGTATATAACATATATGAGAACAGACTCTGTTAATCTTTCAGAACTAGCATTAGAGCTGGCAAAGCAAGAGATTGAAAGTAGTTTTGGCAAAGAATATCTACATATTAGAAAATATACAACAAAGAGCAAGGGAGCACAAGAGGCGCATGAGGCAATTCGTCCAACATACCTAAATAATAAGGTTGTAGAAGCTGATGCATCGGGCAAAAAACTATATGATTTAATTTGGAAAAGAACAATAGCATCTCAAATGGCAGACGCTAAGTTTGAGAAAACCAATGTAGATATAAATATTTCGACAAGAAAAGAAAAATTTGTTGCACAAGGAGAAATAGTATTATTTGATGGTTTTCTAAAGGTATACTCAGTTTCTACCGACGATGACACAGAGAATGAAGAAAACCTTTCCTTATTGCCAAATATTAAACAAGGAGATAATCTAGAGCTATTACTTTCAAAAGCAAACCAAAGTTTTACTCAACAACCTCCAAGATACAATGAGGCATCGCTTGTAAAAAAACTTGAAGACCTAGGAATCGGTAGACCATCGACCTATGCACCAACAATATCTACAATACAAAAGCGAGAATATGTTGTTTTGGAAAATCGTCCAGCAAAGAAAAGAGATGTTGAAACAATAACACTATCGAAAGGACAGATAAAAGAAGTTGTGGGAGTGGAGAACTATGGGGCAGAAAAATTAAAATTATTCCCTACAGATATTGGAACAATTGTCAATGGATTCTTAACTCAAAACTTTAAAGATATTGTGGACTATAACTTCACAGCCGAAGTAGAGAAGGAATTTGATGATATTGCTCAAGGACATTTAGACTGGAGGAAGATGTTAGACACTTTCTATAAACCTTTCCATAAAGGGGTAGAGGAATGTTCAGAAAACTCAGAAAGAACATCAGGAGAGAGATTAATTGGAGTAGATCCAAAATCTGGATTAAATATTTATGCAAAGATAGGTCGTTTTGGACCAATGATACAATTAGGAGATACCTCAACCGAGGAAAAACCTAAATTTGCTTCAATGAAGAAGACTCAAAGAATTGACGATATCACAATAGAAGAAGCATTGAAACTATTCGAGATGCCTAGAAACCTTGGAGATTATGAAGGGAATGATATAATTGTAAATCTAGGAAGGTTTGGTCCTTATATCAAATTAGGTACATCAAATATCTCAATTCCAAAGACAGAGGATGCCTACACCATTGAATATGAAAAATGTGTAGAGATAATAAAAAACACACCATCGAAGGATAAGAAAGTGCTAAAAACATTCGCTGAGGCTCCAGAGATTGAAATATTAGAAGGTATATATGGACCTTATATAAAAAGTAATGGTTCAAATTATAAGATACCAAAAGGTTCGAGTGCAGAGGAATTAAGTTTAGAAGAGTGTAGAAAGATTATTTCAGAAGCACCGCCTAAGAAATCTACAAAGACAAGAAAAACAAAAAAATAATGGCATGACCATTAATACAATAAGGTGTATAATTAGGAAGAAGTATGTTGCAGCAACCCCAGAGGAAGAAGTTAGGCAACATACTCTTTCTTTTTTAATCAATAACAAGAGCTACCCTGCATCTCTAATTTCAGTAGAGGGGCAAATAAAGGTAGGAAATCTAACTAAAAGATACGATATCCTTGTCTATGATAGGCAGTTTAAACCTTGGCTACTTGTAGAGTGTAAGGCACCAAGCATTAAGATAACACAAGAAGTGTTAGACCAAATCTCAAGATATAACCTTTCAATAGGTGCAAAATATTTTATTCTCACCAATTCTCAGCAAACATATTGTCTAGCTAAGGATATTAGTTCAAATAGTTTTGTTTTATTAGAAGATATTCCTGATTATCAATAAATTTAGACGTTTTTTCTAAACAAATAAGAATGTCTAGTGTTTACTTCTAAAGTGCGGAGTCAGCACCTTAAACACTGACGAAAATGTCATGAAAACAAAAGTATTATTTTTATCTTTCTTTTTTATGGGTATTGTATTCTTGCCACTAAAAAGTGGGGCACAAGAATTTCCAGTAACCACAACAACTAATGCAACCACATTAGGAGGCGTAGCCTTTGATGGCTATAATTATCTTTTTGGTTTTGTTGAGGATAGTGTAAATAATGTGACAGCACAATTTGTCTCAAGCTCAGGAGCTTTAGTAGGTTCAAAGATTTCCGTTGGATATATTGGCGGAGCCCCTCTTGTTGCTTTCGATGGAACAAAATACTTATTATTATGGAGCTCACCAAAACAGCTATTTAATCCAGACAAATCAATAATAGATTCAGTTCATGGACAGTTTGTAAGCACAAGTGGAACACTTATAGGGAGTAGATTCTTGGTAGCAGCAAATGCAACAATAAGTAGTCCAAAAGGAGGATGTTTAGAGTATAATAATGGCTTATATATGGTTATCTATAAACAAAACGACATTAACTACGCAGTAACTATTAACCCCTCAGGCACAATAAGTACTCCAGTACAATTGAGTACACAACTAATAGGCGATAATGCAATAGCATTTGATGGTACAAATTATCTTGTTGCATGGTGGACACATGGTATTAATCATTATGGTTATGAACAAGATATATATGGTCAGTTTATTAGTAGTACAGGAAGCTTAGTTGGGCAAAATTTTCTAATAGATGATGATAATTTAGCTAGCGATAACCCTTTATCCATTGCCTTTGACGGAACAAACTATATGGTAACCTACCATGCACAAGTATCAGGTGGTGGTGAATGGAATTTATATTCTCGCTTTGTTTCAACCTCGGCAGTAGTTGATAATAAAATTTGTCTAAGAGACTCAACCTATAGTCCAAGCTTTGGCTACTCATCATTCGATGGAACAAACTATTTGGTAACATGGGCAGACAATGCCTTTTCGCTTCAATCTGTGATTAGAGGTAGATACTACAACACCCAAGGTGTGCCAATAGATTCAATGTTTACTATTTTTACCTCACTAAATGGGGATATACCTGTATTTGCAGGACACTTCTTCACAAACAATAAATTCTTGGTAGTAACCTTTAGAATGGATACAAGCAATTTCACCTATGGTGATATATATGGAGCCTTTATCCCTTCATCAACATCATCACTAACACCTATTAGAACAGGTGAAGAAATCTATACAATTTATCCAAACCCAGCAAGTGACAAAGTAAATATTGTTATTACAAATAACAAAATATACAAATCGCTTAATATCTATAATATACTAGGAAGAAGGGTTATAACACAGTCGATAAATCAAGACAAAACACAAGTCGATGTATCAGGGTTAAGCACAGGAGTTTATTTTATTCAGCTTAGCGATGGTAATAACAATAAAACGCATAAACTTGTAATCAAAAGATAATATTATCAAAAGTGCGGAGTCAGCACCTTAAACACTGACGAAAATGTCATGAAAAAAATTATTATTCTTTTTGCATTATTAATCTCAATGACTATTAGTGCTCATTCACAAACTGGCTCTGATTATTATATCCCTCTTTGTGTTGGTAATTACACCAGTTTTTATACACCTGAGAATAACACTTATGGCGCAAGAAAAAGTGTTTATTCCATAAAACAAACCGATGTAATCGACGGAGAAATTGCATATCTTCAAGAAGCGTATGAAATTGGGGATAATTCTCCAAATGACACAAGCATATTTCAACAGTTTTGGTTAAGAAAAGATGCAACTGGTAATATTTTAATGGTGGCAGTTAATATGGAAAATACAGGATTAGCATCCGATGCATATATTTTTCCAGTACCTCATTTATATATTCCAAATGGTTACCTGACATTAGGCTTTTCTCGTTCCTTTACCTTTGGAGATGAAACAATGTATGATACTGTTCTAAGTGTAACTGCAACAGTTGGACAATATAACAATTGTATTCAAGTAAGAGAGACCACAGTAACCGATTCAGTAGAATTGATCGAAGATTTTTACTATGCATTATCAAATGGTTTAGTAAAGATACAGAGATTATTTCACCGAGAACAAAATCACTATTTTACAGCATCATTAACCGGTATTCTTGCATACAACTGTTATGTAGGTTTGCAAGATGATGAGTTTGTAGATGAAAATTTAATTACCACCTATCCAAACCCAGCCAAAGACAAAGTAAATATTGATTTATTGGATTATGATAAGTATAAAACACTTTCGATATATAATGTTATGGGAGTAAGGGTTATAACACAGTCGATAAATCAAGACAAGACACAAGTCGATGTATCAGGGTTAAGCACAGGCGTTTATTTTATTCAGCTTAGCGATGGTAATAACAATAAAACGCATAAGCTTGTAATCAAAAGATAGTAATTAGGATTTATTAGAAAAAGGGCGCAGATTAACAGCGCTCTTTTCTATTAATGGCCTTATCACTTAAAAATAAAGCTACTTTCTTTGAAAATAAAGGAGGAAAAAATATAAAGATGTCTACTTAAAATAAATATTTCTCTCCTAAAAATTCAAGTAAATCAAAATTAAGGTAGGAGTGGTGGTGTTGGTGGATTACTTCTTATCTTTATATATATAAAGTAATAGAAGTACCCCACCTTCTCCACTTATCCACCTAACTGTTAATCAAATAACAAAAACTTTTTTTTATTCTTCGCCGCCTATTTCTATTACTGAATTTTCTTGCTGACCTTTCTTTTGGCGTTTCATAAGCTCTCTATCCATTACTCCAAAACGGTAGTTGAATGAAAGTACTAAGACTTGTGATGTTCTTTGACGAGTGGAGTATTGTTTGTAATTCTCAGTGAATGTATAGGTGGTTCTTTGTCTTGTGTTGAACACATCACTAAAGCGTAGACTAAGACTTCCTTTTTTGTTTAGAATGTCTTTCTTTATTGCTATGTCTGCCCAATACATCTGAGTGCTATAACCTTGAATGGTTTGTCTTTCTGGATTATATTGTGCGGATATTTGTACTACCCAGCTCTTTGGTAAGGTCATTGTTGAGTTTAATTTAGCATCCCAGTTTATTGATTTAACTAATTTTCCTCCAAATTCTCTACCGTCTGCATAGTTTCCAAATAAGTTACCACTTAGGTTTACCTTCCACCATTTTGTTATCTGTTGGTCTAATATTAGCTCTGCTCCATAGTTGGAACTTTTGGCTAGGTTTTTGGATGTCATTGCAACTCTCATTCCATCGGAATATTCCACTCCTGCTACAGCCCAAACCCATTCGAATCCATATTTTGTTGCGTTTGCTTGATTCCAAAGAAAGTCTATATTTGTTATTGCGTTATTTGTTTGGCGATAGTAAAGTGATGCAAAAATACTTGTTGTCTCAAAAATCTTATTATAACCGATTTCAAAAGCATCGGTGTATTCTGGAAGTATGTCTGGATTTCCAAAACGTATGTTTGCAGGGTTATTTATATCTATATATGGAGCAAGTGCCCATGGGTCTGGTCTTCTAATTCTTCTTGAATATGAAATCTGCGTGGATTGACTTTCTGTAATATTATATGAAATATGTAAGGTAGGGTATAGACTAAAATAATTCTTTGTGTCCTCATCCTTAGGGAAGGTGAGTTTTTCATTGTTTTGAACTTTATTACCTTCTCTTATAACTTCTTCGGCTCTAAGACCAAGTTGAGCGGATAGTTTTTTATTTAAGGAATACCCCAATGTTGCATAAACGGCATGAACTTGCTCTTTGTAATGGAAGGTATAACTCATGGAATCGTCTTTGTTGTCGGCTCTAGTATTATAGTAATTGAAATTAGCATTGGTATTAACATAGTTTAGGTTGTAACCTGTTTCAAGCTTAATATCACTAGTAAAAGGATGAGTATAGTTTAGTGTAACAACTGCCCTGTCATTATCGGACTTAGATTCTGTTCTTAGGTAATAGCTCTCCACAGAATTAATATCAAAGCTTCTTGTTTGTGTGTTATTGCTTGAAAATGTTCCTATGTTCCAGTTAGCATCTAAGGTCAACAATCTGTCCTTTTGGTCGAATTTCTTCTCATAGCTAAGGGCGAAATTTTGAAAAAACATCCTTCTTGTGCTTAGCTCTAAGCCATAATAGTTATTTTTGTTTAGTGGGTTGGATGAATCCTCTGCATCTTTGCTAAACAAATCTTCTGTGTTTTGAAAATTTGGAGCAGTGCCACCCCTACGAAGGTTATAAGAAAGAGTTAATGTGTTTTTATTATTTATATACCAATCACCACCAATCTTAAATCCACCACCCATACGAGAATCCTCAGTGTATCTATTTTGAAGAATATTTATGGTGTCGGTTGGGAAATAAGATGATTTATCACTAAAACTAGAACCCCCATCTTTATGGTATCTTAAATCTCCATTGGCAAATATTGCATATTTCTTGGTGGAATAGTTTAATCCCATTGAGAAACTTGTCTGAGGCATTAGAACGTTATCATCATTCTTATCCTTATTTAACCCAAAGCCACCTGAAAGAGCTACGTTACCATTAAACCCTTTATTTCCCTTTTCCTTTAGTTTAATATTGATAATTCCACTCATGCCTTCTGGGTTATACTTTGCAGAAGGATTGGTTATAATCTCAATACTTTCTATTGTAGAGGCCGGTATTTGAGCTAAGATGGTTGGTAAGTCGCTACCTAAAAGTTCACTTGGACGACCATCGACTAGTATTTTTACATTAGAGCTTCCTCTAAGAGAAACATTCCCATCTTGATCGACTGCAACAGATGGAACGCTTTCCAATACATCTGACGCAGAACCTCCAGCACTAACAAGATTTTTATCTACATTTACTACTCTCTTATCTAATTGATATTCCACCATACTTCTTTCGGCAGTAATCTCTACCCCTTGAAGTGTTTCGGCAGCTTGTTTTATTTTTATTGTGCCAAGATTAATATTGTCTTTGTCAACATTTAGGTTTGTGATATAGTTTTTATATCCAATGAATGACAGTCTTATTATATATTTACCATATGATTGCTTTAGAACAAAATGTCCATCATTATCTGTGGTAATCCCATTGACAAGTGTGGAATCTTTTGTTGCTTTAATAATAGCAATGTTAACATAAGGAATAGCTTGTCCTGTACTTTCATCAATAACAATTCCTCTAATAGTAGCGGAAGGTCTATTACTATTGCCAATAGGTGCATTAGTAGAGGATGTATGTGATGGCCCCTTAGCCATAAGTGAGGAACTTAAGAAAATAAGTCCCATTAGTAATACGTTTTTAAATAATCTAATCATAAATTCAATAATTTGAGTGCAAAAATACTATTTAACTTGCTAAATAGATACTATATTTGACATTAAAAAATCATTAAGTTTAATTTGACTATATTTTTTTTGTATATTTGCTCCCAAATTTAGACAAAATAATAGATATATGAAAAAGTTTTCTGCAATACTTATATTTCTTTTACTAAGCATTTCATCGTTTGCACAAATAGAACCAAAATGGGGAGAGAGATTCTACGATATTATAGAACAATGTACCGAAGCTAACATTGTAATGGAGGATGGTGAGGGCTATTATATGTGGTATCAGTTAAGTGAATATGCTGGAAATGGAGAGTTTAAGTTAAACTACTATATGGCTAAGATAGACCGGAACCAAAATGTAGAAAAGATATACAGAATGGACTTTGGTCATCATTCATTCAAGATTGAACACACTTGGCGATGTGGAGAGTTGATAGGATTTATCTTGAGTAGGGTGTCGGAAGATAGGCCAGTGGAGACTAAGGGAACTAAGAAAAAACAACAAGGACAAAAGATTATAACAGGTAAGGCTAACCTTTATACACAATTCTTTCACACAAGAGATATGCGTTTGGTGGGAGAGAAACCAGAGAAATTTAAATCATATAACTACTTTGCTGTAGAAGGACAAAAACCATACTTATTCTCTTTTTCGGAAAATAAATCAAAGCTAGCCTTTGGATTTTTCACCAATGACACTTCTGGAAAGTCAGTAAATGTTGAAATATATGACGATAAGATGCGTCTTTTGTGGGAGAAATCACATAAACTACAGATAAAAAATGATGGTTATGTGGTTAAAGATATTGCTGTAAGTAATGATGGAAAAAGAGCTTTAATTGCAGTTAATTCTTTCTCTATGGCAAAGAAAAAACTACATACAGATGGCAAGGTTCACCTTATATGGCTTACAGAATATGAACAAAGAACACATGACGAACAATTGACAAAGGCATGGGCAACAAGTTTCAAGTGTGCTTTTGCTCACGAAGAAGATTATTTAGTTGCAGGCTACTATGCTAACTCATCAGAATATCCAAATCTAGCAACGGGGACATTCTCTTTTATATATGACCACAGAAGAGGTTTTAAGAAAAATGAGTCAACATTAGAATTTAAGGAATATGAAACCGATGATGATATAGCAGAAGGCTTACCTTATCCGTCAGATATGATAGCAGAAGTAGACCACCTTTACCCAATGGTTGGAGGGAATTGTATAATGGTTGGTGAACAACGTTTTGCCTCAAAGATTATCCCACCAAAGCGTCAAGGAGAAGTTGAAACAGGAGAAAATGCAAACTATTTTAGAGATCTAATAATAACCAATGTTGATAAAAAAGGTCTAATAACAGGAAATTCCTATATTCCAAAACGTCAAAAAACATATAGAGAAAGCGATCAATACAACTCCTATGAACTTGCTAGAGATCGTTATGGAATGTATATAATGTTTAACGATCATCAAGCTAACTATGATGGTAATAGTTTTTCTGCAAAAAGAAACTATGATAGTGATAAACTAAGGACACAAGTTAACTTTGTTCAAATATATAATGATGGTTCTTGGCGTTGGCATGAGGTATACAATACAAAAATTAATAAGATGCCACTATTTAAAACTATGTATCTTAACTACGATAAACAAATCCTTTTCTTAGGCCATTATCTAGAAAATAACATCATCGGAAGTTTTCAAACAAGGTAGTAAGATGTTAATCATATATGATGACCATTCATAATTGGATGGTCTTTTTTTTATTTAATTGAAAAATCAAACAAATTAATATAATAATTGTTGTTTAATAAGTGATATGCATATAAAAACTTAATAACATGTTATTATGAAAAATACTAACATCAAAATACTTTATAAAAAAACTATTTTCGAAGTAATAAGCCTTTATAATAATATATTAGCAATAATTTCTGGCGCATCTACACTAAAGGAACTAAAAGACAATAAAGAAACTTTAGATAAAAATATTTCGAAAATAGATTCAATTTGTGAAATTTATGGACAAAGAGCCCCTGATGTTTGTAAAGATTTCAATAAAATAAAAGAAATAATAGAATCATTAGAACAATCTCATTCGAAAAACATAGACCAAAGTCAAATTATTCGCATTCAAGAACTAATGAAAAAGAACATTTATACTCTTAATAGTTTCCTCGAGCAATTATAAGGAGTTATTTTAGTCATTAAATTATAATCTCAATTATTATGAAAAAATCTGTATTAATTCTTATTGCTCTTTTATCCTTTGGTATCGGGAGTAGGGTAGCGGCTCAAGAATTTTGGGCTATGAATAATGATGGCGATACCCTCTATTATAATATATTATCTTCAGTAATCCCGTATTCAGTTGAAATTACTTACAAAGGGAATGATTATCAGGAATTTTCCGATGAATATGATAGTACTATTTCTATTCCTTCAACTGTGATTTATAATACTATAACTTATGATGTGAAATCGATAGGAGAAAATGCTTTTAGGGAATGTAATTATATTGATTCTGTCTTCATCCCTAACTCCATAAATTGTATTGGTAGTTGTGCTTTTTCTAATAGTAGTATCAAATCTATTTCATTGCCAAGTTCAGTGAATTACATTGGTGAGTGGTCGTTTAGGTATTGTTTCGGGTTAACAAATTTCTATGTGCCATCTACTCTTACTCGTATTGATTTCGCGGCTTTATATGGTTGTTGGTTCATGCAAGATATAAATGTGGATGTTAATAATCCAAATTATTCTTCTATTAATGGTGTTTTGTATAATAAGTTGGGAGATACTTTAATCTGCTGCCCAGGTGCTAAGCAAGGGGCTTTCTTAGTTACAAGTAATGTAAATTATATTGAAGATTTGGCTTTTTGCTATGGAAATCTAAGTGCAATCAATGTTGATGCAAATAATCCAAAATATTCTTCATTGGATGGGATTCTATATAATAAAGTTATGGATACGTTAATTGCTTGCACTACTCAAAAAACAGGTTCGGTAATTATCCCAAACTCTGTTAGTCATATTTATTGGAGTAGTTTTTTTCAGTGCAATCAATTATCCTCCGTTACAATTCCTCCTTCGGTTAGTTCAATTGGTGATTTTGCCTTTGCATACTGCGATGGATTAACCACAATTAATATTCCTAATTCAATTACGGAAATTAGTATGGGGGCTTTCTATGATTGCCCAGGACTGACATCAATTACTATTCCAGCTTTAGTTACTAAGATAGGCGATCAAGCCTTTTCATATTGTACTGGTCTTAGTGAGATAAAACTTTATCCAGAAACTCCACCTCAAATTGTATCCTCAACATTTGCAGGGATTTCAGATACAACTCCAATTAAAGTGCCTTGTAATTCATTGACCATTTACCAAGGGGCTGAATATTGGAGCAATTTTAAAAATTATGGTTGTTTTGTTGGATTGGATAATCTTATAACAAGGAATCTTTCTACAAAGCTTTATCCTAACCCTGCAAAGGATTTTTCAATATTAGAAATTCAAGGACCTTGGTCAAGTGCTAAGGTTATCATTTTGGATATATTTGGAAGAGAGATGAAGAGATTTGATATTAATGAATCGGATAATAAATTGGAGATTGATGTTAGAGGTTTTGAAAAGGGTATTTATAATGTTTTGATACAAATTGAAGATCTTAATCTTTATAACAAATTGATTGTTAAATAGTAAATAAATGTTTTTATATGAAAGTTAAATGCTTTGCTCTTATTTTTTCACTTGTTTTGTCTTTTTGTGTTAATTCACAAACAAAGAATGTCCTTTTTATAGGTAATAGTTATACAGATGTTAATAATCTTCCTTTTATGGTTTCAGAGGTTTCTTCCTCTATGGGTAAAACAATAAATTATGATGTTCATACTGCTGGAGGTGCTCAATTTTCTACTCATTGGAATAATATTAATACTTCTGATTTATTAGAAAAGTTACAGAAGGGGAATTTAGATTTTGTTGTATTACAAGGTCAGAGTCAAGAGGTGGCTTTCCCTGATATGCAGTTTATGACTGATGTTTATCCTTATGCTTTAAAACTTGATAGCTTAGCTAAGACTTATAATCCTCAATGCAAGGTTGTATTCTATATGACTTGGGGTTATCGTTATGGCGATGCTGTAAATTGTCCGTATTATCCTCCTTTTTGTACTTTCTTATCCATGAGCCAAAGATTGTATGATAATTATCTGAAGATGGCAACAGATTTTGGTTCTTGGGTTGCCCCTGTTGGAGCTGCTTGGATTAAATCTATTGTAACCGATTCAACTATTGTTTTACACTCAAGCGATAATTCTCATCCTTCTATTCAAGGGACTTATCTAAACTCCTGTATTTTTTATTCAACATTTTTCCAAGATAGTATAAATACTCAATATCTACCTGTGGGAGTTAGTAATGCAGAGTGTTATTTTCTTCAAAATATTTCTAATAGTATTATGTTTGACTCCTCAGCTAATTGGTTTCAGAGCTATATCACAACCCCAAGAGGAAGAAACTTCGAAGCAAATGTGTATTACAGCAAAGAAACACAATCAATATCTGTTGGTATAAATAATATTTTCGATGATATTGAAATTTTAGTCTTAGATGTTAAAGCACAAGTCATAAAGAGGATTAATACTAAGCCTATAGGGGGAATTGTTAAATTGGATATTAATATTAATAATTTTATAGATGGACTTTATGTAGTTAGGATAATGTCTAAGGGCGATAGTTATAACTCTAAGATTGTTAAATATTAAACATTTGATATTAGTTTTTGTTCTAAAATATGAAGTTACTCTTGTTAGCGGTCTGATTAGTTTGTCTTAGATTTTATTTTATTCGCCGGTAGGAGGGATTTTTTGCATGCTGTTATTTGTTTTATTATTGTTTAATGGTTTCAATTATTGTAATAGAATTTGTCTTTGTGAATAAAGAAATAAATTCAGACCGCTTACTTCTCTAATTTTATTAAGCTTTTTAGCCTTAACATTAAATTAATGTACAAATAATGTTTACTTAATGTGAATGGGGATTTTTGTCGATAATTTTGCACGCTCAAAAAATTGTTTTTCAATATTGATAGTTTATTTATTAACTAATTAGATATTTCTATGGACATTTATTTTATTATTGTATTAGTATTACTAGCCTTGGCTGCATTTGACCTAGTAGTTGGTGTTAGTAATGATGCTGTAAACTTTTTAAACTCAGCCATTGGCTCTAAGGCTGCTCCTCGATTTGTAATAATGATTGTTGCTTCATTAGGGATAATGATTGGTGCAATTTTTTCTTCAGGGATGATGGAAGTTGCTCGTAGTGGGATATTTAATCCTGCAATGTTTACTTTCGAACAGGTTATGGTTATTTTCTTAGCCGTAATGATAACAGATGTATTATTAATTGATTTTTTTAATACTCTTGGGATGCCAACTTCGACTACAGTATCTTTGGTTTTTGACTTGTTGGGAGCATCTGTAGTGGTATCTTTACTTTCGATAGTATCGCAGGATGGAGATATTTCGGCTATTAGTGAGTATATTAATACTGCGAAAGTACTTACAATTATTTCTGCAATATTTATCTCTGTCGCTATAGCTTTCTCTGTGGGTACTATTGTTCAGTTCTTTGCACGTTTACTTTTTTCTTTCAATTATAAGAATTCATATCGTTACTATGGTGCAATTTGGGGTGGGTTCTCTATAACTGCAATAATATATTTTATTATTATGAAGGGACTAAAGGGGACTACTCTTTCTTCTGATACATTGATCTCATATATTGATGCAAATACTGGATTGATCCTTTTTTCTTCATTTGTAGTTATTACATTGATTCTACAACTGATTATTATGTTTACTCGCATAAATATCCTTAAGGGTGTAGTATTGATAGGGACCTTTGCTTTAGCATTAGCTTTTGCAGGAAACGATCTTGTGAACTTTATTGGAGTTTCTGTGGCTGGATTAGATTCTTATGATATTTTCAAAAATTCAGGAAGCGATGCTTCGATGATGATGAACAGTCTAAAGGGAGCAGTTCACACATCTCCATTACTATTGATAGGGTCAGGGGTGATAATGGCGGCAACTCTATGGTTTTCTAAGAAAGCTAAGACGGTTACTGAGACTGAAATCAGTCTTGCTAATCAGAATGCAGTAGTTGAAAGGTTTGGTTCAACACAAATGTCAAGAGGTATAGTTAGGTCAACAAGGAACTTAGGAAATAACATTTCTGCCTTCCTCCCTACTAGTGTTAATAGTTTTATAGAGAGACGATTTCGTAAATCAACCTATGCTGTTGGTATGCAGAATCAGGCATCTTTTGACCTTATCCGAGCATCAGTAAATTTAGTAATGTCATCAATTCTTATTGCCTCAGCAACCTCATTAAAGCTTCCACTCTCCACAACATACGTCACATTTATGGTTGCAATGGGAACATCTCTCTCCGACAAGGCGTGGGGTAGAGAGTCCGCAGTATATCGAGTAACAGGTGTTTTAACTGTAATCGGTGGATGGTTTATCACAGCAATCATAGCATTTGTACTCTCAGGTATCATTGCTGGAGTTTGTTATCTTGGTGGTTTCTGGGGAATGGGTGCAATGGTAGTGATGACAGTCTTATTAATACTCCATTCGAACAGATTACATAACAAAAGAGTCAAGAAGAATAAGACTTGTGTCTTTGAGGGAGAGGTTAAGGAAGAGACAATTATGGAGAAATGTGTAGGCAATATAAAGGAAGCAATCGTAACAATAAAGGACATTTACTCGCAAACCATCATTGGTCTTAACACCGAGGACAGGAAATTACTGAAGTCTCTTGATGAGAGGATGTACAAATTTACCGACGATACTAAGATGATCAAGCAGCAGGTCTACATTACCTTGAACCAATTTTCAGAAGAAACAATACACACAGGACATTACTATGTTCAGGTAATTGATTATCTAAGAGAGATTGCGCACTCATTGTCCTTTATCACCAAGCCATCGTTCGAGCATATCAACAACCAGCACCAAGGTTTATCTGATGTCCAAGTCGGAGAACTTGAGAAAATAAACTTCGCAACCTCAGAATTCTTCGAGATGAATCTCGATGCCATAAATCGTAATGACTTCTCTATGGTGCCAAGAGTAATTGAAAAGCAACAAGAGATCTTGTTCCTACTCAATGAGGCGAGAAAAAACGAGGTAAGGAGGATAAAATCACAAGCAGAAAGCACAAGAAACGCCATCCTTTATCTCGCAATCCTGAACGAGACTAAGAACTTAATGCTCCAAACACTAAATCTTTTAAAGGCACAAAGAGATTTTATTACAGAAATTTAGCTAACTTTGTCCCGAATAAGGAAATAACAAGGGACAATGAACAAGCTACGAATAGCAGTGGTGGCAGACAACGAGCCACTGATCAAAAGAATAGCCTACCATCTGAACTTAAACGCAGACTGGGAGGCTATCTCTGTTTCTGGAGTCGAAGACTTCTTAGTTAAACCACGAGATGAATGGCATGCGATAATCTTATGCTACGACTTCAAGTTCTTAGACTCAGAGGACTGTCTTGAGCTGCTCAGGGAGAATTACCAGGGCATCAAGACTGTGCACGTGGTCTCGCAAGACAACGAGGCTGATTACCGCGACTATTTATCTGATGAACAAATCCTCGACGTGGTCAAAAACGACGACGTTCTCTTGGATACCCTGTGGAATCATGCCGGCGTCATACATCGCGGACAAAGCTACTCCAACCAGATATCTCATCTCAAAAAGACAAGCACCGAGGTACAAATCCTCGAAGACTTCGTCTGCACCTCCCCAGAGATGATCCTCGTGCGCAATCTTATGAACAAGGCGTCCAATAGCGACATCAACGTCACCATTTTTGGCGACACCGGCACTGGTAAAGAGGTCGTGGCGAAATATATACACCATGAATCACGCCGATGGAACAACAAAATGGTTGCCGTTAACGTCTCCGCCATCCCTACGGAGCTCATCGAGAGCGCCTTCTTTGGACATGAGAAAGGTTCGTTTACGGGAGCAATAAGCCGGAAGATCGGATACTTCGAAGAGGCGAGCTCAGGAACACTCTTCCTTGATGAGATTGGCGACATGGATATCCGCATGCAGGCGAAGCTCTTACGCGTTCTCCAAGAGGGCGAAATCACAAGAGTAGGCGGCCTCGGCTCGATAAAGGTCGACGTTAGAGTCATCTCCGCAACCCATAAAGACCTAAAGAAGGAGGTAGAGCAAGGCAACTTCCGCGAAGACCTCTACTACAGACTCCTAGGCCTTTCCATCAAGCTCCCTCCTTTGAAAGACAGGGGTGAGGACATCATCCTTATGTCAGAGCGCTTCATCCACGACTTCTGTAAGAAGAACAAGAAGCCTCTTAAGTACCTCTCTGACTGTGCTAAAGTCGCCCTTATGAGCTACACCTTCGCCGGCAACGTCCGAGAGCTCAAGGCTGTGATTGAGCTAGCCATCGTCATGACCGACACTCAGACCATCTACGCTGAGAATCTCAATATCAAGAGTGATTTTCAGCGTGAAGACTTCTTCGCCATCGAGAGAACGCTAGAAGATTACGAGCTAATCATCATTGAGCACTTCCTTAAGAAGTACGATTATAAGGTGCGCTTTGTTGCCAAGAAGCTCGGCATAGGCAAGACTAAGATCTACGACCTCTTGCAACGAGGTCTTCTGGAGATGCCCAAGCCAAAAACAGAGCCTGAGGATGAGCTGCCCGACCAAAATAATTTCTAAACCAAACACCGTAATCTGATACCCGTTTCTGAAGACGCCATCTCCAAGGTCTGAAGACGCCATTTCCAGCTCTGGAAATGGCGTTTCTAGCTCTGGAAATGGCGTCTTCAGTTTAAGATTATTTAGTAAACAGATAAGATTATTTAGTAAACAGAGTTGAACAATCTCATCCCTAGTTTGTTTAATAAAGAAATCAGTTCTTATTAATAAAGTAAACAGAGTCATTAACCTTAAAAAAGGAGGTGTTTATGGGAGTACGATACATGAAAACCATGAAACAGATAATGGTGGGCTACTCACCAGGTGAAAAATACTTAGCCAAGATAATCTACGGTGAGACCGTCTCACTTGATAAACTTTCTGAACGGGTTGCGGCGAGCTCGTCTTACAACGAAGGAGACGTCTATAACATGTTCAGTCTTGTGATGAAGCAAGTCGTGTGGTCAGCTCTCGACGGCTGCCCAGTTGATTTAGCGAAGTTCGGACGCTTTTATCCAAGGATAAAGGCGAAGGCAGTAAATACTTATGAAGAAGTTACGGCGGACACAATCGAGAGCTTCGACATACGTTTCTTTCCTTCTCCGGAACTGAAATCTCAGCTTAAGAACGCGAAATTTGAATTCCATGAAGTGGAAATCAAGTCTCACGCTCCAAAGCCAACGCCAACACCACCAACGCCTTAGTAAATGTAGGTGCTAACTTCATAAACGAAGTGCGTTAATCAAGAAAACAATTTATGATAAAGAGGAGTCCCGAACTGAGCTTCTCTTTTTTTATTGCCCAAGAGCAATTAAACCTGTGCAGCTATCTCGTGATGCACCTGTGACGGAGGCAAGAGCGTTGACCTCGTTGCGAAGACGGAGCACACCCAAGAAGCCAAAAATCATGGCCTCCTTGTAATCGATGATGGTTTTCTCAGGAATATGAACTTGTGATGAGGTCTTTGCGCGCAGTCGTGAGATTAGGAACTTGTTGTAAGCTCCTCCTCCGGTTACGAGGACTTCGCCACTGATGTTCTTAGCAAGCTGATCGGCTATGTGTTCTGAGAAGGTGGCTAGCAGTGACGAGGTCTTTAAATCATATTCATCAAGTAAAGGCATCACGTTTTCCAAGACCCACTCCTTTCCTAAGCTCTTCTTCTGTTTTATTTTGTAGAAGTCTAGGTCGTTGAGACGAGATAATAAATCTTTGTTAATCTCACCACTGCGCGCCATCTCTCCATCCTTGTCATAGGGCATGCCTTCTCTGCGCGCAAGGGCGTTGAGAACGATATTGACTGGGCAGACATCGTAGGCGATTCTCTCGTTATCACGTTCAAATGATATGTTCGAGAAGCCTCCGAGATTAAGGCACTGGGCGTAGTGACCAAATAGGTGTCTGTCGCCAATTGGTACCAGCGGCGCACCTTGTCCTCCCAAGGCGAGGTCTAGCCGTCTGAAGTCGCCAATGGTGAGGATACCAGTCTTGGCGGCCAAGACGTTGATGTCGCCAATCTGAGTAGTGAGGTTTATTTCTGGCCTGTGGAAGATGGTTTGACCGTGTGAACAGATTATGTCGACCTCAAGACTGTGCCTAGCGATGAAGTCAATGACACTTGCTGCCAAGAACTCCCCGAACTCTTTATCTGCTCTTGCCAGCTCGTAAGAAGATGAACTCTCTGCGCTAACGAGCTTTTCGACCCATGATTCTGAGTAGGGCAGGGTCTCTGCCTTGATTATTGTGTACGACCACTTGTTGTTTTGGATTTGGTAATGGCAGTATGCGATGTCGAGACCGTCTAAGGAGGTCCCGCTCATCAAGCCAATGACCTTATAAAGCATCTTCAAGAATCTCCATCTTCGTGCTACGAGAGCCCTTAATCAAGACAGTGGAGTGTCGTAACGGGTTCTCGAGGATGTATTCTTTTGCTCCCTGAGAGTCTGCAAACCATAAAAGGTTCTTAATGGTCTTGTCGTCAAACTCCTTGAACTCTTCTCCAACGAGGATAATCTTATAGAAGGAGCCAGTCTTGAGAAGCTCAATCACCTTCTTGTGCTCCTTAGAGCTCTTTTTGCCAAGTTCACGCATGGCGCCAAGGCAAACGACTTTGTTAATCCCGTTACCAGCGATGAAGTCCTTAAGAGCGACCTCTACTGACGAAGGGTTGGCGTTGTAACAATCAAGTATGAGGGTATTGTTATCTGTTTTTTTGATTTGGGAACGGTGATTGCTAGGCTCATAGTTCTCAATAGCATGTGCGGCAGTCTCTTTATTAACCTTGAAGATCTTACCCACAGTCATGGCGGCCATGATATTTTGCTCGTTATATGAGCCTATGAGTCGTGATTTCACGGTGATTCCATATATATCAACTTGTGCGTGGTCATGGTGAGCAGATGGCGGCGTGTAGTATTCAACTCTCTGGTAGCCGATAGTCTTATTATAGTTCTTGAGCATGTCATCATTGAGGTTTATTATGCAGGTCTTCATGTTCTTATTAAGATATGAAAAGAGCTCGGTCTTTGCTCTGTAGACGCCTTCAAGAGTTCCAAAGCCCTCAAGATGTGCTTTACCAATATTGGTAATCAAACCATGAGTCGGCTCCGCGATTTTACAGAGCGCAGCAATCTCACCAATATGGTTTGCTCCCATCTCCACTATGGCTATTTCTGTCATCTTCGTAATACGAAGAAGAGTTAACGGCACTCCGATATGGTTATTAAGGTTACCCGTGGTGGCAATAACGTTGTACTTTTTCGAGAGAACGGCGTGGCATAACTCCTTCGTCGTGGTCTTACCATTTGTTCCTGTGATTGCCAAGACCTTAAGATCAGGGAAGCTCCTGCGATGACGGTTAGCCAGCTTCTGAAGAACAAGGAGTGAATCCTTCACCAAGAGACACCTTTCATCAAGTGCGTAGTTCTTATCATCAACTACTGCGTATGCAGCGCCTTGATTAAGAGCATCCATTGCGTAGATGTTTCCATTGAAATTTTCTCCTCTTAAGGCAAAGAAGATGTCACCCTGGCGCACGCTGCGGCTATCTGTAGTAACGCTAGGCTGCTCACCAAGTGCGGTAAAGAGGAAATCTACCTGTGATTGTAAGTTTTCTGTATTGAATTCCATAATAATTGTGCTGATTTATCCCAATTAAACTTCTTGTTTTGCTCAAAACCCTTCTCTCTAAGCTCATCTCTAAGGCTTGGTGATGAGAATATCATCTCCATAGCATCTGATATACTCTGCGGCAAGAAGGGATCGCAGTATATGGCGGCATCGCCTCCAACCTCAGGCATCGAGGTAGTGTTGCTGGTAATGACAGGGCAGCCAGCGGCGAAGGCTTCCACGATTGGGATGCCGAAGCCTTCGAACTGTGATACAAAGGTTAACGCAAGCGCTCCATTTGCTATTTTGTTTATGTTTTTGGCTTCAAGGCGTCCAGTGAAGATAATATCGCGCTTGTGCTTGAGGGAATTGAACACCGTTTCGAGCTCACCACGCCAGTTTTTCCTTGTCCCCACAATCACTAGCTTGACCTCGGAGGCGGTTTTATCTTTAAATAAGTCGAAGGCCTTGAAGAGATTGACTAGGTTTTTTCTCTTGTGCACGGCTCCAACATAGTAGAAATAGTCCTTGCCATGAGTTAATTGCTGCTTGGCAATCTCACTCTCCTGCTCAGAGAGCACGTAATAGAGCTCATTGGCGGCATTATGAACCACGTCAATCTTAGAATCAGGGATGTCGTAGAAGTCCATGAGGTCGGTCTTCGAGTACTCAGAGACGGTGACCAGATGAGAAGACTTCTTTGCAAAGATGGGGAAGTAGTGAAGAAGGTATTTCCTGTGTCCCCAATCTTTTATATAGTCTGGGTTATGCTCGTAATTGATGTCGTGAAACGTGTTTAGCGTGGGCACTGGTGAGTTTAACGGGATATAGCCATCAGGTGAAAAGAATACGTCGACCTTATATTTCTTTAGGTATAATGGCAGAATCAGGTTGAAATAAACATACCACAAGACAGGATGACGAGTTGGGAAGGGGATGGTAACGGCTTGAACGTTCTCAGCGAAGAGGAATTCGTGGTAGGGCTTCTTGTCGTAGAAGAAGATAAACTCATGCTCAGGGTTGTTCTTGACAACTCTCTCCATGGTTTTGAGGGTAAAGTACCCAATGCCCTCAAGTTTGTTATGTAATAATAACCTCGTGTTGACTGCTATTCTCATCGCCGATATTATTTATTAGTTCTTAATTGTAGCAAAAGTACGAAATAAAGTTTAATCTTAAGGTAAATATGTCTATTTTTGCAGTAAATAAGGTATAATAATCAGAAAAATAACTCTTATGAAGAGACGGTTCGTCACAAACTTGATATTCCTACTTTCTCTTAATGTCTTTATCAAGAGTTTTTGGATACTCGGCGTGGACAGGGGTGTGCAAAACGCGCTGCCGGCACAAGATTACGGTATCTATTTTGCTCTTCTTAACCTTACGTTTCTCTTTAATATAATCCTCGATTTCGGCATCACCAATTACAATAACCGCATAATTGCGCAGCATCCTCAGCTTATCGGGAAGTATTTTTCAAGAATTGTGCCCATAAAGTTCTCATTGGCAGTGCTGTTTACCGTGGTAGTATTCACCTTTGCCCTCATTGCCGGATACTCCGCATTTGAACTCAAACTCTTAGGATGGCTTTGCTTTGCTCAGTTCCTCTCATCTCTAACCCTTTATCTTCGCTCCAATATCTCTGGTCTTCTGATGTTCAAGACCGATAGCGTGCTCTCTGTCATGGATCGCTTCCTTATGGTGGTCTTTTGCTCTCTTCTTCTATGGTCGGGCATCTTAAAAACTCAGTTTCGTATCGAGTTCTTCGTCTATGCTCAAGTCATCGCCTATCTTATTACTGCCATAATCGCTCTCTTGATATGTCTTAAACACACTGGGTTTATCAGATTAAGATGGAACAAGGCCTTCGTCCTCAAGGTCATTAAAGACTGCTACCCATACGCTTTACTTGTTCTTCTTATGGCGTTTTACAACAGAGCAGACTCGGTAATGATAGAAAGAATGCTCGGTGATAAGGGCGCAGAGAACGCTTCAGTTTATGCCAGCGCCTTTAGACTTGTTGACGCTGCCAATATGATCGCATACCTGTTCGCAGTTATCTTATTACCACTCTTTGCTCGTATGATTAAGCAGCACAAGGACGTCACCCCGATAATCAAAATATCTTTTCATCTACTCCTTGTAACCTCGGTAACATTCGCACTAATCAGCTTATTCTACGGCGATGACCTCATGAGCGCGCTCTATAATAAGCATATCGAGGCTAGTGGTGAGGTCTACAAGGTTCTTGCCTTCTGCTTCGTGCCTATTTCCATGACCTACATCTTTGGTACCCTCTTAACGGCGAACGGTTCACTAAAGAAACTAAACCTTGTGGCCTCGTTAGGAATGGTTCTTAACGTCGGAATCAACCTTATTTTAATTCCTCGCTATGAGGCATTAGGAGCTGCCTACTCCTCGCTAATCGCACAAACAGTGACGGCAGCCTTGCAAGCAGCCATAGCAATCAAGATATTCGGCATACCAATCAAGAAATCGTACATTTCAAACTTATTACTGTTCTTGGTAATCATATCAACAAATACTTATCTTCTGAAAAACGGAGCCCTTAACTGGATTATCAATGTTATTATTGCCGTCTTCGTAATCTTATTTACAAGTCTTTTGTTCAAAATCTTCAACTTAAAAGACTTTATTCGTCTCATTAAGAGCTCTAACGAAGAGTAAACCAAGCCGGATAATCTTATCAATAAAACCAGTAATCTCGTCCCCAAATCTAATTGTCAAATCTTCATAAAAAAATAACGAGATAATCGACTACCGAAAATCTCGTTTTCGGGTGTCGATTATCTCGTTTTCGGTAGTCAAAAATCTCGTTACCAGAAACAGAAATCTCATCCCTATAACTAGAGATGAGATTTTTACTATTTATTTACTTGATTACGGTGCTTGTTTTACTCGACAATGAACGCCGTTTGGTAGTAATTGTTCACTGATCCTATCGTGCGCAGCTTTACGTAAAAGCTCTCGGTGAATATTTTATAAGCTGAGTACTCGTGGTTTGGGACGTTAAATTCGTCGAAGAGGATAATATCGCCCTTGTTAATGTAGGGAGCAAGCGTGGTTAGCGTGAAAATGGTCGCAGAGAAGATGTCAGCGTCCATGTGGATGACTTTCCTGCATTCTGTCTTCAAATCGCCGCGCTTGATGAAGGGATAAAGGGTGTCTTGGAAGAGACCTTTGTAGAATGTTGCCCTAGTGTCTTCGACCTGAGGAATTGAACTCGACATGGCTCCCTTTGAGAAAAAGCCCCAGTCCTCTGGTAAACCTTCGAAGGTATCGAAGCCGTGGAAGGTAGTCTCCTTGTTATCGATGTGTGATAACCACCATCTAAAGGAGTGACCTTCTGATACTCCGAACTCTAGATATTGAAACGGCGATTTGTTAAGCTCATAACTGTCCACGATGTGTTGGTAAAGATGCTCACGCTTGGTGTTATCGCGCTTAGAGGTGTAGTAATCGTTGAATACTGCCTTGTCTTGAGCATCTACCCATCTCGATAGGGAGATTGTGTTTGCGAAGAAACGAGCGTGTTTTTCTGCCCAGCCAAGCCATAGATGAGGTTTCGAGACTATGATTAAGCCTTTAAGATAGGCGTTTGCCTTGATTTTCAGTTTCATTTTCTTGATTTTTATATTTTTATTTCTTGATTACTGTGCCTAGTGAGGAGATTACTTGCTTGCCACGAAGTAGTATTCGTCTCCTGTTATGTAGAAGGCTGCGAATGTTACCTTGCTCAGTGGCTTTTGTTTCTTGATAAATGCGCTTAGGGTGTAGATCTTTAGTCCAATTTCTTCTGTTAGGTAGTCGTAGATGCCGTGATAATCAGTGCCGTATTGCTCGCTAGCGCCATTTCCACATTCGAAGATTATGGTTGGTTTGTTCTTTATTAGCATATCTTTTCCTCCTAATAGGGCGTGGTATTCTCCTCCTTCGATGTCGATTTTGATGAAATCTATCTTGACGTCTTGGCCGATGGTGCCATCTAGCGTGTTAGTGGCTACGGTTATTTCTTTGATGCGTGGTTTTTTGATGTCGTCGTAGTTTCTTTGTTTGATGCCTGAGTAGGCTGGTGCGTTCTCTACGACTTGGAATGTGCTTACGCCTTCACGCTCTGCAAGTGCGTATGGGTAGACTTTTACTCTAGGGGAGTAGTTTGCCTTAAGATTATTATATAGGTATGGGATTGGCTCAAACGCATAATGCTGTCCTTGTGGACTGAAGGTGAGAATATCGTCCAAGATTTCCCCTTTGTGGGCTCCGATGTCGATGCAATTGGAGTTTTCTTTTAAGGTCTTCTTCATTATTAATCTCGTCAATCGATCGTATTTAAGGTTTTTCGACAGGTCGATATGCAGATAAATAAGTGCGTTTCTTAGCTTCTTCTTTATTTGTTTATTTGATGATTCTCTCATGTTTATTTGGTAATTTGACTTTGTTTTTATGGTTAATTATAGATGATTATCTTCGAATTGGTTGTCGTTTTGCTGGTTTTTACACTTACAATATATACTCCTTGTGGTGCATTTATCTCAAAACTATAGTCATTTGACTTAAGATTGTTGTTGTAGATGAGTTTGCCGCTTATGTCTATGACCTTAATGCTTTGAATCTCTTGTGCGCTGATTATGATTTTCTTGTCGATGTTCTTGATTATCACATCATGGCTAGCTGTAATCTTGTTAAGACCTACTGTTTGTGAGCTTAATATAGGGTAACCATCGTTTCTTCCGTCTGGGTCTTGGCTCCAAATGCTTATGCTGTCTTGACCATTGAGTTGGGCAACGAAGTCTGCATGCTTCATATCTTGCTCACTGAGCGGGGTGGCTAGGTTATTATTGTTTAATGAGCTCGAATCGTTGTAGAAGCAGTTGGTTATCGTACCCGAAACTTTTTGTCCTACGAATCCGCCCACGTTGATAACTTTTGCTGATTCTGTCGTTACGGTGGTGTAGCAGTAGGAGTTCTTGATGTTGCAACCTGATACTTGTCCTCCGATAAAGCCGCCGATGACCCCCATGTTGAAATTCATGTTCTTGAAGATGGAGACAGAGTAGCAGTTTATGAAGGGAGTATGCGAAGATCCTGCGATTCCGCCGATATAACATGAGTCCTCTGAGGATTGAAATTCCGATCTTGAGTATGTGGTTGTGATATTACCATCTTTGCCTGCGGCTCCAATTACTCCTCCTAGGCTTGCCGCTGGGGCTGTGTTCTTGAATATAGACCTCACTCTTGAGCCCTCGATGATGTTGCCATAAGAATAACCAACTAGTCCACCTACTATGCAGCCAGAGCCATAGGATGTGAAGAGGGCGTTAACGGCACAATTGCTCACAGTATTGTATTGATGGTAGCCACAGATGCCTCCAATAAGGTTGTTTCCTGAGAACTCTGAGTCTATTATCTTGATGTTTTGTATCTTGGTACGGTTTGTTAGTGATGTGCCGGTGACTGCGCCAAAGAGTCCAACGAAGTCAATACTGTTTATTTTCAGCCCCTTTATGGTGTGATTATCTCCATCGAAGTGTCCGCTAAAGAGGGAATTACCTGTGTTATCGTAGGTCCCTATTGGTTTGAAATTTGATTCCTTGATGCCGTCTTGGTCTAAATCGTAGGCAAGGGAGTCGTTAGTGAAGTCTAAATCGTTGGTTAGCTTGAAGTATTTTTGCCTTACTTGGATTGTGTGCTGGGCATTAACATAGTCCGATAATGTCTTTAGTTCGGCTGTGGATTTGATAAGTACTGGCGATGAGCTCGTCCCATCACCCTCAAGACCATTTATTAGTTGGCAGTAACCTGATTGCCAGCCATAGAGAACTAAAAATAATACTGAGATTATCAATTTAATATTGTATGTTTTCTTCATATTCGTTTTTTGTTTATTTGTTCTTCGTTCTTTGTTTATCTGAAAAATATAGTCTATTTTCTTCTTTTGTAGACTAAAAACTTGAAGTTAACATCTTCCTTCTCGTCATAATGAAGCTCGCTTTCTTCTTCCAAGAGCCAGATTTCTGGGTCAATAGCTGGAAAATATGCGTCGGCTGGGTACGATTTGTAGACCTTTGTGACATATAGTTTGTCCGCCAGTGGCAGGAATGTCTTGTACACCTCTGCTCCTCCGATTACAAAGGTTTGGTTTCCACTTGATGCGAAGTCGACAACCTCAGAAACAGAGTTCATTGTTACCACGCCATTTAGATTATAATCAGGATTTCGTGTCATAACGATGTTGATTCTATTAGGCAATGGCTTGATTGGCAGGCTCTGCCATGTCTTGCGCCCCATCACTACTGCCATTGCAGTTGTTGTTCTCTTGAAGAACTTAAGGTCTTCACTAAGATGCCATGGTAATTTATTCTCATTACCGATTGCATTGTTCTCGTCAATGGCTACTATTATGTTTAACATAAGCTTGTGTTATACTGCTACCTGCGCTTTAATATGCGGGTGCGATTGGTAATTAACGATGTCTATGTCCTCGAACTTGAAGTCAAGGATGTTCTTTATCTCGGGATTGAGCCTTAGTGATGGCAATTCCATAGGCTGGCGACTAAGTTGCAGCGCCGCCTGATCAAAGTGGTTGGAGTAGATATGTGCATCGCCAAGGGTGTGGATGAAGTCGCCAGCCTTGAGGTCGCAGACTTGGGCTATCATTTCTGTGAGGAGGGCGTACGATGCTATGTTGAATGGCACTCCTAAGAAGATGTCGGCACTGCGTTGATAAAGTTGGCAGGATAGTTTCCCCTCGCAAACATAGAACTGGAAGAGGATATGACAGGGTGGTAACGCCATTTTCTCAATCTCGCCAACGTTCCACGCGCTCACGAGAAGACGTCTGGAGTCTGGGTTAGTCTTAATATCGTGGATTAATTTCGAGATCTGGTCGACTGGTTTTCCGCTTGCCGTCTCCCAAGCACGCCATTGCTTGCCATAGATAGGTCCTAATTCGCCCTGCTCATCAGCCCATTCGTCCCAAATGGAGACGTCATTGTCCTTTAGATACGAGATGTTCGTGCTTCCTTTAAGAAACCACAGGAGCTCGTGAACAATTGAACGGATGTGGAGCTTCTTGGTAGTAACCATGGGGAAGCCTTTGCTAAGGTCAAACCTCATCTGATAACCGAACAAACTCTTGGTGCCGGTGCCTGTTCTGTCCATCTTTGTGTTTCCAGAGCTCATCACGGCATCTAATAGATCTAAATATTGTTTCATTGTAATGTCTTTATTGTGCCTGTTTATCTCAACTTCTTACATCAAATCCTTGCCTATATCCCTGCGATAATAGCTTCCTTGGAAGGAGATCTTCTCTACATTGGAGTAGCACATCTGAAGAGCATCCTCCATTGACCAGGAAAAACAAGTCACGGCAAGAACTCTTCCGCCATTGGTAACGAGGTCACCGCTATCGTTTACCTTTGTACCAGCATGGAAGATAAGGCAGTCGGAGGTGTTCTCTAGACCCTCAATCCTGTTGCCTTTGTCGTAAGCCTCAGGGTAGCCACCAGCGACCATCATTACGCAGGTTGCAAAGCGTGGGTCTATCTCTAGCGTAACCTTGTCAAGGCTTCTCGAACCTAAGCTAACGAAGGCTTCAACGATGTCTGATTTGATCCTTGGGAACACTGTCTCGGTCTCTGGGTCTCCCATTCTGACGTTATACTCTATAACATAAGGTTCTCCCCCTACGTTCATCAGACCAATAAACACGAAGCCTTGATATTCGATGCCAGCCTTTTGAAGACCAGTTATTGTTGGCTTCACTATCCTTTCCTCTACCTTGGTCATAAAGTCCTCGTCAGCAAATGGCACGGGTGAGATGGAGCCCATTCCGCCTGTGTTTAAGCCAGTGTCACCCTCGCCGATGCGTTTATAGTCCTTGGCAACGGGAAGAATCTTATAGTTTACGCCGTCGGTAAGCACAAAGACCGAGCACTCAATACCAGTCAAGAACTCCTCAATGACAACCTTCGCAGAAGCAGAGCCGAACTTCTCACCCTCAAGCATGTCCTCGAGCTCAGCGAAGGCTTCTTCTAAGGTCTCTGGGATTACTACTCCCTTGCCTGCGGCTAGTCCGTCGGCCTTTAGGACATAGGGAGGAGATAATGAGCGTAAGAAGTCTTTGCCTTCGGATAGTGTTTCCTTGAAGAACGTCTTATAACGAGCTGTTGGGATATTGTTGTTAATCATGAAATCTTTGGCGAAATCCTTGCTCCCCTCAAGTCGCGCACCTTCTCTGCTTGGTCCAACGACCAAGACATGGCGCAGGGTTTCTTCGTCCTTGAAGTAGTTCCAGAGACCGTCAACCAAGGGCTGCTCGTTGCCAACGACAACCATCTGAATATCGTTCTCTATTACGAAGGTCTTTATACTTGGAAATTCTGATCCCAAGTCTACGTTCTTGCCGTAAATGGATGTTCCTGGATTGCCCGGTGAGATGAATAACTTGGTTAACTGTTTGCTTTGGCTTATTGATCTTGCTATAGCGTTCTCTCTAGCGCCGCTACCTAAGAGTAAAATCTTCATAGTTATCTTCTTTATTTTATCTTCTTTTCTTCTTTGTTGTGGTTTGTTTTCTTGCTCCCGATGTTCCTTTACTTGCTCCCGATGCTCGTTTTCCTGAACTTGATGCTCCGTTTTTCGGCTTATAAGACTTCGATTGCCTTGTGCCGCGGTCTCTTTGCGAGCCTTCCTCTATCTTTTCAGGCGAGAAATCTCGCTTAGGAGCTAGTATTTCTCCATCGTCAACCAACGAAAAGTCCATTTGTTTCTTCATTAGGTCGACTCTTTCCACCTTTATCTTTATCGGATCACCAAGTCGGTAGGTCTTGTTAGAGTGACGACCAACCACCTGATAGTTATCCTCGTCGATATAATAGAAGTCATCGGTCATCGTTCTTATCGGTATCAAGCCCTCGCACTTGTTCTCGTCAATCAAAACATAAAGTCCCCACTTGCTGACTCCTGATATTACGCCTGCGAAGACGAAACCAATCTTGTCTGATAAGAACTCCGCTTGCTTGTATTTAACTGATAAACGTTCTGCGTCAGCGGCTTTCTTCTCCATTATTGAGCACTTCTCGCACTTCTCTTCGTAGACCTCCTTGCTCACGGATGGCTTGTTATCGAGGTATTTTTCAAGTAAACGATGTACCATTAGGTCGGGATAACGACGTATTGGTGAGGTGAAATGTGTGTAATAAGGAAATGCCAGCCCGTAGTGACCAATATTATCTGTTGAATAATAAGCTTTTGACATTGTTCTAATGGCAATTGTGGAAATCATATTCTCTTCGCCCTTGCCAGTGATGTCTTTAAAGAGGTTGTTTAAGCTCTTTGCCAAGGTTGATCTGTTCTGCGTATTGACTTGGTATCCCATCTTTGAGACGAATTCTGTGAAAACCGTAAGCTTGTCAGGGTTTGGCTCGTCGTGGACACGATATACAAAGGTCTTTGCCTCCTTATTATCCTTCTTTGCCTTGCCAATTCTCTCGGCAACGTGCTTGTTAGCAAGCAGCATGAACTCTTCAATAAGCCAGTTTGCTTCTTTAGACTCCTTGATATAGATACCTATAGGCTTGGAGTTCTCATCAAGACGGAATTTTACCTCTTGAGACTCGAAGTTTATGGCTCCAGTCTTAAATCTTTTCTTCCTAAGTATTGTTGCTAGTCTGTGAACTGGAAGTATATATTCCGATAATTCGCCATGCTCTTCTTCTATTATCTTTTGCGCATCTTCATAAGAGAAACGTTTATCTGAGTGTATTACTGTACGACCAAACCACTCACTTATAATCTCTGCATCCTGATTCATCTCGAAGATAGCAGAGAAGGTGAGGCTGTCTTCATTAGGTCTTAGTGAACACACCCCATTGGATAGTTTCTCTGGAAGCATAGGTATAGTTCTGTCAACTAGATATACAGATGTCCCCCTCTTATATGCTTCCTCGTCAATCAAACTTCCAGGACGAACATAATGGGATACGTCGGCAATATGAACACCAACCTCTAAGTTGCCGTTGTCTAGTATTCTAAAAGAAATAGCATCGTCGAAGTCTTTTGCGTCTTCTGGGTCAATAGTATAGGTTAGAATCTTTCTGTAATCTTTTCTTTTCTTGATTTCCTCTTGTGGAATTTCGAAAGGGATATTCTCGGCCTCTTTTTCTACACCATCAGGAAAGAATAGTGGGAAATCGAATTCTGCTAAAATGGATTGCATCTCAACATCATTATCCCCGGGTTCTCCAAGAACCTTAATTACTCTTCCGAATGGGTTATTCGCTCTTTCTGGCCATTGAGAAATTTCTGCTAAAACCTTTTGTCCATCTTTTGCTCCGTTTAAATCCTCAAGGGCAATAAATAAATCAACAGGCATTGAGGAACTATCAGGGACAAAGAAAGCAAATTTCTGGGATTTTTGTATTGTTCCTACAAACGAAGTTTTCTTCCTCTCTATTATCTCAGTTATCTGCCCTTCACGTTTTCTGTCCTTTCTTTGAGGGAATAGATAAACCTTTACCTTGTCGTTATTTAGTGCGTGATTAGTATTGTTCTGTGAAATAAAAATATCTTCGGTGCCATTATCAGGAATAACATAAGCTTTTCCTGTTTGCTTCATATCAACCGTGCCAATAATATAATTATTTGGTAGTATATCATCGCTAATAAACTTTGAATTAAGTTTATACTTACCCTTCTCATCTTCAATCAAAGTACCTTCTTCTGCCATTTTTAATACATGGTTCATTACCATCTCCCTTGAGGCTCTATCATTATATCCAATACGAGAGGCAACTTGTTTGTAATTTAAGGACTCAAAAGGCGAACTAGCAAAGGCTCTTAGTATAGAGCTTGCAATAGCTGATTTTTTTTTATTTGAAGACTCCATAATTATGTTATTTAATCCACAAAAATAAGGATAAAAATTAAAAGCTTAGGTATTAAAGCGTATATTTCTACGTTATATGAGGAAAATAAATCAAATTTTTATATTTTTGCTCTAAATATACTCAACAATTTTATGAAAAAAACAAACCATCAGGACAAGTTTATTGAACTAAGAGAGAAGTATCCAACATTTAGATACAAGAACTTTATTTTTGATTACAATAAAACTAATTCTCAGATAGAGTTGGAGTTTGAATTCGAATGTGCAGAACATGTATTTAAACCAAAATTATCCTTCCCTGTAAGTGGTTTATTTGAGGTAGAAAATCTATCTCCAGATGATTTGGCTATACTTGTGTTCAATATAGGTATGGTTGAACTTTTGAGTTATTGGAAGGCTTTTGCATCTCCAGTTGTAATTATTGAGACAGGACATTTAGAAGATAGGCAGATTGAATTTTGGAAGAAATTATACTTTAATGGATTGGGGGAATATTTTTATCTCAACTCAATAAAGACAAATATTGATGAGTTTATGACTATTGTCTCTTGTGGGAAAAAGTTTGAAAAACCAAAATTTAAATTAGATAATGAGGCAGTAATTGTTCCTATTGGAGGGGGAAAGGATTCCGTCGTAACCCTTGAACTTCTAAGGAATAATTGTTTTGAAGTCATCCCAATGATAATAAATCCTCGTGGAGCAACTACTAATTGTATGGAAGCTGCTCAGATAAAAAAAGATCATTATTTAACGATAAATAGAACAATAGACCCTCATCTTTTGGAGCTTAACTCAAAAGGATATTTGAATGGGCATACTCCTTTTTCAGCAATGTTAGCCTTTGTTACTCTTTTTGTAAGTGCATTGACTGGTTCTCGACATATTGCACTAAGTAATGAGTTTTCAGCAAACGAGTCGACTGTTATGGGAGAGAATATCAATCATCAGTATTCTAAGAGTCTTGAGTTTGAGAATGATTTTAGAGAATATGTTTTGGATAATATAAGTAATAGGATGAATTATTTTAGTTTTCTTCGTCCTCTTTCAGAACTTCAGATTGCACAACAATTTTCTCAACTAACACAATACCATGATGTATTTCGTTCTTGCAACGCAGGCTCAAAGACTGATATTTGGTGTTGCAATTGTCCAAAATGTCTTTTTGCTTACATTATTCTTTCTCCTTTTATGGAACCATCGAAGCTTGAAAGAATATTTGGAGAGAATCTACTCAACAAAGAGAGTATGAAACACTATCTTGACGAGTTAACAGGAGTTGCCAAGGTAAAACCTTTTGAATGCGTTGGAACTATTGAAGAGGTAAATGCGGCCTTATTTTTATTATCTAAAAGATATCCTCAGAGTAAGGAGTTTGCCCTAATGAGTTATTGGTTAGAGGAGAATGAATTTGAAGAGTATCAAGATTATCGAATCGAAAAATCTTTAATTAATATAGAAAAAGAACATAACCTCACTTCAGAGTTTTTGGATATTTTATCCAACCCATATATTATGTTCAAGAAGGCAGAGATAGCAAGAGAGCTTATAGATAGAAATATAGTTATCTTTGGTTATGGAAGAGAGGGTGAGTCAACCTATCATTTTCTTAGAGAACTTTTCCCAACAAAAAAGCTTGGTATTCAAGATGCAAACACTACACTAAGAGATATTCCTGAGATAATGTATGATTTGCTTGATGATTTATTAGAGTGTCATGTTGGAGATGATTCAAAGTATTCTCAAAACGAACTTTATAAATATGATTTAGTAATAAAGACTCCAGGTGTTTCATTAAAGAAAATGGAAAGACCTTATGATGAAAAACTAATTAGCTCACAAACAAAACTCTTCTTAAAGCATTTTGGACACCAATGCATTGGAATAACAGGAACAAAGGGAAAGTCAACAACCTCTACTCTTGTATATGAGATGCTTAAAGCAAAGTATGATGATGTTCTCTTTGCTGGGAATATTGGTGTGCCAATGTTTGATCTTATTGATAAGATTACCCCAGAAACAATAATTGTGCTTGAGCTCTCTGCTCATCAGCTTCAATATATTAATCATTCTCCAGATATTTCTGTTGTGCTTAATCTATACGAAGAACATTTAGATCACTTTGCAAGTTTCGAAGAATATCAGTCTGCGAAGATGAACCTATTAAGACATTTAGATAAATATGAAGGCTTCTTTATTTACAATGAAGAAGATAAGTTGATAAACAAATGGATTGAGGAGATTAATTCAGAAGCTAATTTAATCCCATTAAATGTAAAAAATTATAGTTTTGACGAGCCAAAATACTTAAAAGGGGAGCATAATAAGTTTAATATTATGGTTGCCTATGAGGTAGCCAGACTTTGTTCTTTAAATTCTCCAGAGGGGTTAAAAAAAGTATTAGAATTTAAAGGATTGGAACATCGTTTAGAATTTGTTGCAGAAATAAATGGAGTAGAATATTATAATGATTCAATTTCTACAATTCCTCAATCTGCACTTGCAGCAATTAAATCTCTTGAGAATGTTGAGACTCTTATCTTGGGAGGAATGGATAGGGGAATAGACTATAACCCGCTGCTTGAACTATTGGAAGTAAAGTCAATAAAGAATATTGCTTATGTAGGAGCGGCAGGCAAAAGAATAAAATCAATACTTGAAAAAGAAAAGAACTATAATATTAATTCCATCACCACCGATAGTTATCAAGAGATTGTATCTTGGTGCAAGGCAAACACAGGTAAAGGCAAGAAATGTCTATTATCACCAGCAGCTCCAAGCTATGACAATTTTAAAAACTTCGAAGAAAGAGGTAAACACTTCAAAACTTTAGTAAATCAAGACTAAAACATAAGATAAATAATCATTTTTTTGGTGTATTAGAGACTATCTATTAATTGTTTAGATAGTCTCTTTTTGTTTTTTAACAAAAATCGTACTTTTAGGGTGTTTTGTTAACATTATGCAGGTTTTGGTATTAATTACTTTTAATGAGATTGGGCTTTGTGGTTTGAGTATTCGAAGGGAGTAATTGGAGTTTAAAGAAAGGTTTGTTAATTATTAGTAATTAATTCTGGAAATTTCAGATAAAATATCTGGAATTTTGAGTGTTTGTGTGGAAATTTGGATTTTTAGAAAAAAATCGGCGTATCTTTCTTTAGAAACGAAGTCTTTTTGTCTTTTTGTCTGATATGATTTTGTGGAAATGGCGTTTATTTTCAGAGATATAGCGATTATATTAAGATAGAACCTTATTCTACAAAAATAGAATCAAATTCTATTTTTGTAGAATTTGATTCCAAGGCAAGAAAACAAGGTTTTTTCGGGGTAAACCCTTATTTCTATTTCTTAAAATTAATAGTTGTGGTTGCAAATAAAAAAAGACGTGATTAATCACGTCTCTCAGAGTATATTATATTATACTTTGTTTTATTTCATATCCTGACGGATAAAGGCTGTAATATCTGCAATTATTGTATTAGCTAGATGATCTGCCTTGGTGATATTATCGCTTTCGGAGTAAATACGGATAATTGGTTCTGTGTTGCTCTTTCTTAGGTGTACCCATTCCTTGTCGAAGTTTATCTTAACTCCGTCGATTGTTGATACATCATAGCTTGAGTATTTTTCTGCCATACGCTCAAGTATTTTATCTACATTAATATCGGGAGTAAGCTCCATTTTATTCTTCGAGATAATATATTCAGGATATGAATATCTAAGTTCTGAACAAGTCATCTTCTTTTTAGCAAGTAGGGTTAAGAATAATGCAATTCCAACAAGGGCATCACGACCATAATGAAGCTCAGGATAAATAATTCCTCCATTACCTTCTCCACCAATTATAGCATTTGTTGCCTTCATCATCTCAACAACATTCACCTCTCCAACAGCAGAGGCATTATATTTTTGATTATACTTTTCTGTAATATCTCTTAGAGCGCGAGTAGAAGACATATTTGAAACGGTATTACCTGGAGTTTGAGAAAGGATGTAATCGGCTACAGCCACAAGAGTATATTCTTCTCCAAAAGGATCGCCATTTTCGCAAACAAGTGCAAGACGGTCAACATCAGGGTCAACAATAAAACCAACATCGCATTTATTCTTAACAACAACATTACAAATCTCAGTAATATTTTCAGGAAGAGGTTCAGGATTATGAGCAAAGACTCCAGTAGGCTCAGCATAAAGCTCAACAATTTCATTTACCCCCAAAGCCTTAAGAAGTTTTGGAAGAACTATACCACCAGTTGAGTTTACAGCATCAAAGGCAACCTTGAAATTAGCATTCTTTATAGCCTGAGTGTCAACAAGAGGAATATCAAGAACCTTTTGAATATGCAAGTCTATTGTAGTGTCATCTTTTATGCATTTACCTAGCTTCATAACCTCTGAGAAATTAAATACAGGATTTGCAGCAAGCTCTAACACTCTTTTGCCTTCTTCTGCATTTATAAACTCTCCCTTACCATTTAAAAGTTTTAGAGCATTCCATTGCGCAGGATTATGAGAGGCTGTAAGGATAATACCTCCATCAGCCTTAAGTTCCGTTACGGCAACCTCAACAGTAGGAGTAGTAGAAAGACCAGTGTCAATTACATCAACACCCATACCCATTAGAGTTCCAACAACAAGGTTAGAAACCATCTCTCCAGATATTCTTGCGTCACGTCCAACTACAATTTTTAGTTTTTCTTTTTTAGAAGATTCTTTTATAAATTGAGAAAAAGCAGAGGTAAACTTCACCACATCAATAGGAGTTAGATTATCTCCTTCTTTTCCACCAATTGTTCCTCTAAAGCCTGATATAGATTTTATTAAAGACATATTATTTGTTATATATTAGTTATTTTTACTCTTATTGATAATCTCGTTGCGTTTGATAAAGTTAATCACCGATTGATATTGAGCAGCATGATGAAGAATTTTCTTATTGCTATCCAAAACATAAAGGTCAGGAGTAAGAGCAACATCTAAGCCATATTTCTCCATAATATCTTCGGCTGTTGTTTTTGTAACAATCCAATTGAAAGGATGAGTCTTTGCAAAGTTAATAGATTCTTTGATATTTAAATCTAAATCGACGCTAAATATTTCGACATCATAGATAAGTTTATACTCATTGTAGAATTTTTCCAAAAGCTCAAGTTCTTTCTTGCAAGACTCGCAGCCAGCACTCCAAAAATAAAGAATAGTATACTTATTCTTTATATCGTATAAGGATAAAGACTTTTTGTCTAAGGTTTTCTCAGTAATATTTTT
This sequence comes from Bacteroidota bacterium, assembly GCA_017860275.1. Lineage (GTDB taxonomy): Bacteria > Bacteroidota > Bacteroidia > Bacteroidales > P3 > UBA10566. The sequence continues at coordinate 31,799 of JAFNAQ010000009.1, read as the reverse complement.
TATTTGATTACCAGGTAATATAGTCCTTACCTTATCGGCTTGTATTCTTAGCTCTTGAATCTCGGAAGGAAGAAGCCATGGAGTATTTTGCTCACTAATTATATTATCTACAATATTTACAAAACATTTCTCATGAGTAGAGAAAGGCATCTTGCTATAAACTTTCAGATAATAATCCATAGCATATTTCGAATACTCTTGTCCAGACTTACTATTTGCAAGAACAACAAAATCCTTTAAAGAACCAATCATTGAGTCGGGGTCTTGAATAGTTATTTCGTCAATATATTTTTTTAGCTTAGTAAAGAAATAAGGAGTAGCTAAAATTCTATTATCATCGAAGCGGAAATTTTCCCAGTAATGCTTACGGAAATAATAGGCAAATTCAGCAGTCTTTGTTGTATCAAAGTCCTTTCCTATATAAAACTTAGAGGGCATTTTTGGGTCTTCAAGAGCTTTGACAATAATACTCATCATGTGGTTAGGATATGTTGAGTAGAAGTTTTGTTGAAAAACAGCAAAATGATTTCTTTGAGTATTATATACAGCAATCAGGCTATCTTTATTTGCCTGTTTGTTTGTTTTTAGTTCTTGTTTAATTTGATTTTCAAGAAGACGAAACGATGAGTTTTCTTTCTGATATTCCAAATAAAGATCGTTTTGATCGCATCCCTTAACTGTGTTTTCTCCTGAGGCAGAAATCTCTATCTCGAAATTCTTATTCTTATCTAATAGAAAGGTAAATAAATCTTGATGTTTAAGACAAACAACTGCAAGACCTTGATGAAGACCTTTCTTGTCGAAATAAAAGAACCCATCTTTGTTTAGCTCTAAAGTGTCAAGGATAATTGTTTCCTTACCATAAACTGTTTTGACATAAACAATACTATCCTCAATATCATGTATTTTGAACTTGATATTATAATCGTTTTGAGAGTATGATAATAAAGAGAAGAGTATTAGGGCAAGACTAACGAGAATAAATTTAGAATTTAAGCTTTCCTTCATCATAGTATTTTATAAAGTTTTCAATATTGTCACCATTGATTTTCTTTGCAATAATCTTATTGTCCTTATCCAAAAGTAATACAAAAGGAGTAGTCTCTATATCTAAATAATCATGCCAGTCATAATTTGAAACCAAACCATTTACATTTAACCAAGTTAGACCTTTCTTAATAAATGAAGACTTCCATTCATTTAAGTCGTTACCAGAATTAAAAGCCATAACCTCTAAATTGTAAACATCTTTATATTTCTTGTAGAACTCAAAGAATTTAGGTAGCTCAGTGGCACAATGTCCACAATCGTAAGACCAAAATATCAATAACTTATACTTTGTATTTAATCCGTAAATATTATGAATTACATTATTAGTGTCAGGGCAGTATAGGTCAGGGAGAGTTTTTCCAATCATTAAATTCTCCCATTTATTTGCTCTGGCAACCTCTCTGTCTAAATCAGTAGGGCTCATCCAAGTTGCGTCTCCAGAGGCATAGTATTTCTTTATCATCTTAATATATACCTCATCATATCCCAAGACCTTGCTCTTTAGGTAACGTTCTGTTATATCATGGACTAAGAATTTAAACATAAGTTTTGAACCCCTTGACTTCTCAATCCAATAGCATGCATAACTAAATATACTATCTCTTGTTTGAAATTTCATTGCCTCATCCCAATAGTTATTATAATATGTATAAAAAACAGATGCAGGTGTGCGTAATAGTCCATCACATTTTAAATCCATATTGTCGAAATAGTGACTAAGATAATAGTTATAGGTTTCTAACTTCATAGAATTAGAATCTAAGGAGCCATCAATATTATATACATTCTTAGGTGTAGGCAAGATAATATCTTTTGTTGCTTGAAGAACCTTAGAAAGAAGGTGGTCAGGATTATTTTTAATGAAGTTTTCCTTAAGTGTATCGCTTTGTAAACGAATCTCTTTCATTCTTTTATTATATTCTTGGTCACCTAGTTCAGCTTTCTTGCCTTGAATAGCATTTGCTTTATTAGTGAATTGAGCATTATCTTCCATATATTTAAAGTAAAGCTCATTGGTCTTTGAGTCAATAACCTTCATATTCGAAGCCCAATCTTTTTCATCAGTAATAAAAGAAAACTTCTGTTGCTTGTCAATCATAAACTCGCAGTATTTCCCTTTTGAATTAGCGAAAAAATAAATACCAGGGTCAAAGGTCTTATTTTTCTTTTCAAATACAAATTTACCCTTCTTAAGATACGCAGTATCTAAGGCGTAAGTACCTTTTAGATAGTAGTTACCAATAATAATCATTGAATCATTATTGTTTTTTATTTCAATGCTTATTCTATATTGAGCCCTTAACTCAATGCAGGAAAGTAACGAAAGGGTAATAAAAAAGGCCGAAAGTAATAAAACTCCTCTGTTCGATTTCATATTTCTATTTAGTTTTGATTGCCGAATTAAACAGCAAATTTACAAATTTGTAAGCAAATAAACTTTTTAATAGCTACATAATAACTATTTTTGCAGCAAATTATTTTATATGAAGACAGAACTAAAAGAATTTAGACAATACGTTGCTCAAGTTGGAGAGATAGACCCAATAATGATTGACGTGCAAAAGGCTGAAGGAATCTATGTTTGGGATACAGAAGGGAAGGAGTATATAGATATGCTTTCTGGAATTTGCGTAGGGAATATTGGGCATAGGAATCCAAGAGTAATAGATGCAGTAAAGGCACAGATGGATAAGTATATGCATGTGATGGTCTATGGAGAGTTTGTTCAAAGTCCTCAATTAGAATATGCAAAATATCTTATGGCTAATCTCCCAAAGGGTTTTGACCAAATCTTCTATGTGAACTCTGGTTCTGAGGCAATTGAGGGAGCGCTTAAGACTGCAAAGATATTCACAAAGAGAACAGAGGTGATATCTTTTAAGAACTCATATCATGGTTCTACTCTTGGAGCCGTATCTATGCTTAGCGCAGAGGAGTTTACCGAAAAGTTTCGTCCTCTTATTCCAGATTGTAGAAGTATAGAATATAATAATGAAGAAGACCTTGAGAAAATAACAACAAAGACAGCATGTGTTGTTGCAGAGAGTATTCAAGCAGGAGCAGGAGTTATTCTTCCTAGTAATGACTTCTTAAAGAGACTTCGACAAAGATGCACAGAGTTTGGAGCTCTTTTGATTATGGATGAAATTCAAACAGGCTTTGGAAGAAGTGGAAGGCTATTTGCATTTGAAAACTATGGAATAGTGCCAGATATTCTTTGTATTGCTAAGGGTATGGGAGGAGGAATGCCAATAGGTGCCTTTGTTGGAAGTAAGGAGATAATGAATAGTCTAAACAATCACCATCCATTAATAGGTCATGCAACAACATTTGGAGGTCATCCACTTTCTTGTGTTGCAGCTCTTGAGACCTTAAAGACTATTGTTGAAGATAAACTAATGGAAGGAGTAGAAGAAAAGGGAGAGTTATATAAGACTCTACTTGTTCACCCAAGAATAAAAGAGGTGAGGGGTATTGGATTATTTAACTGCATGGAGCTAAAGGAGGATGAAAATAATAAGGAAGTAGACTGGAGCAGAGTATTAATTAATCTATTCGAAGAAGGGATAATAAGTGGGACTCATCTCTTTAACTCAAACTGCATATCAATCAAACCACCATTAACGATAACCGAAGAAGAGATTAGAGAATCTTGTTCAAGAATTCTTAGAGCGTTAGATAAATTATAGACCGTAATGTAGAGACGGGGCATGCCCCGTCTCATTTGAAATTTCAGATGGTAATTATATTATTAGAAGTTTTCTGATGAAATAAGGTTTAACTTATAGGTCTTTGTTGTCACATCATAAGAAGCAATAATATAACTACCCTTTACAAAGATATTCTTTTTAAAATTAATAAGCTCATTCTTTTCTTTTGTAGATAGTATAGAAGTTGAAATAGTCTTGTTATTCATTTTTAGAGATATTTTTCTCCCCAATTCACTATCAAATCTTCCTAAGCCATAATCACAAGTAGTAGGATTTTCTCCTAATCTGGAAATAACGTATGAATTTGGGAAAAGATGAAAATGCACAGTTAGCATTTCATAAAATTCAGTTATTTCAGAGTTGGAAGTAAAGAAGTTAGATAATTCTTCATCGGATAAACTCTTCGAAATTTGATTTTGTTGAGAAATTACCTTTTCAGGATTAGAATCTTTTTCTCCACAAAAAGCAACAAATCCTACTGATGCAATAGCCAATGCTAATATAAATACTTTTTTCATAATGTAAAGATTTAAATTTTTAACGCAACTATATTACGCAACAATATTATTCTTCGATTTTTGCTATAATTGGTACGTAGTTTTTACCGTATTTCTTTGCACATTTAGGGCAAGTGGTGTACCACATATACATCTTACTTGTCTTAAAACCCTTTGTCTTGGTAACTCCTTCGAAGTCTTTACACCATTTTCCTGTATCCTGGAACTTTCCTTCATAAACCTTGCAATAGTGTTTGCCAGAAAGTTTTACATTTTCAATGCCTTGAACTTCTTTGTCTATGGCGATATAAAGGTCCATATTCCATTTCGAAGTATGATCGGAAAGGCAAACCATTTCTTCTTGGTTAATGGAAGAGAAATTCACCAATTTGTCAAGCTTTCTCATAACAGAACCAAAATTCATTGGCATATAAAAGAATGTACAAACCCTAGACTTGATAAAGTTTTTATTATCCCATTCTAAGATTTTATCGTCCCATTTCTGAGGATTAAACTCAGGACAACAAGCGTTTTCATTTTCATTACTCATAATAAACCTCCTTATAAAATTAATTGGTTGGTAATACATGGCAAAGATATATAAATTGCTTTAATATCAGTCAATTATTGAATAATAAGTTTTGTTGAGATTGATTTTCCTCTTTCGTCAATAAGCATAATGCAGTAAATACCTTTTGTATATCCTTGAAGATTAATTTTCAATTCATCTTGAAAAGGATTAATATTATATCTGCTTATTTCTTTTCCAAACATATCAATTATACATACATTAGCATTCGAATTCAGTCCTTCAAAGCTTAATTTAGTGAATCCATTACATGGGTTAGGATAAATATTAATATCTATATCTTCTTTTTTAATCTTTTCTAGACTAACAGATTGACAAAGTTCTTCGCTGAAATTGCTTATGCAATCACCACTTATACCTCTTACCTTAAATCTATGAATATTTGTATCTGTTGGACCTAAGATTTCTGTATTAAATCTAGTTGTTGAGTGGTATATATCGTCAATATAAATTTCGTAATATGGACTTGAACCATTCCAAGATAAGGCATATACATCGTAATAAATATTGAAAGTTTTATGTATTCTTAGGTTTCGAGGTATATCATTCATACTAAAATCCAAAAATACTATGCTATCACAACCATTATTCCTATTAATTACCCTTTCATAAAATCCAGTCATATTCACATCAAAACCATTTTCATTATATGTACCATCACATTGTCTTTTGTAAATATAATTGACATCAGCTTCCGTCTTATTTGGAAATGCGTTCCAATATGGTGATATTAGATATTCAGAACTACTATCACAAGGAAAGACTAAATGAGATCGAGAATTTGCATACATTGTGTCATAAGGCTTGTTTTCTATTATTAGAGGGTTATTAGATGTAAAGTAAATGTATTTTTCTTGATTATAATAGTTTTCAAAGAAGTAATCAAAATTTTCAGGATTGATAGTGAATGTAGAATTAGGCATTATTATTTTTGTTAGGTGAGAACCAATGGAACCTTCAATATATGTAACAGAATCAGGAATATAAAGAGATCTTACCCCTGATTCTTGAAATGCATTCTTCCTAATTGTTTTAATAGTATTAGGGAGTCTAACACCTCGCAGAAGAAAACTAGGACTAAACGCATTCTCTCCAATAGAAGTAACCGAGTATTGAATAGAGTCATGAGTCACATAAGGAGGAATAACCAAAGTTCCGGAATAATATGAGTAAGGCGTAGCCATAGGACCTTTTTTTAAAGGAACATTGTTTGGATTCGTTACCTCCACAGTATAAGGAGGTGTATTAGACGTAATCATATATCTAATGGTATCATTGTCATAGTTGATGGCATAAAATACTTGAGCCTTTGTACTAATTCCTATCAAAAAGAATAGAAAAACTACAGATAATACTTTATAGGATTTCATAATTATTCAATTAAAATTATTTTGCAAATGTAAATAATTATTCATTAAATAATTCAAAATATCCTAGATTTTTTACTTCGAATATTACTAAAGATTTTCCTCTTCCTTTATAGTTTTTTTTGACTTAGCTCTGCTAACATATCCTTTTGGAGGTGGAGGCATTTTTCTGAATTTCAGACTTTTCAATACCTTATTTAGTTTATTGTCGGAGCGAAAAGTGATTTTGGTTGCTTTAATCTCCTTAATGTTTATCTCATCTGGTAAATCGTAAGATGGAGAAGTGATTGCTATTCCAAAGGTTCCAATTCCATCAAGTTTTATGTTATACCCATCTACAATTCTCTTTCTCATAATATTCGAAAGCTCAATTAAAACAGATACAATTGCGCTTTCATTAACCATACTACAATCACTAATCTCTATAGCAAGCTCTTTAATGCCAAGAGTATTACGTGTTTTAGGAATGGCGAAGTATTTTTCTTCAATCTTCCCATTCTTTAAATATTTTTTCTTTCGAGGAACAAATGTGATAGCCATAATTAAAATATTTTAGGTGAATAATATTATAAAATTATAACGATACAAGGTTGTAAATATTTGAAAACAATAAGTTAAATCTCATAATATTTAAACAAAACCTTATTTATAAACAATAGAATCCTATCAAGATTATTTATAATATTGTTTGAGAAATTTCTAATGCCTAACAGAAACTTTTCTAATACCTAACAAAATAATTTTAAACGCTGATAGAAATATTTTAAACGCCGTTTAAATACCCAAAAGATGCACATCTTTTAATGCAAAAGACCTACATCTTTTGCTATGAAAGATGTAGGTCTTTTGTTATCTATGATTTTGATTAATAAATAAGGTTTCAAAACCCCAAAAAATCAATCTCTATTACTTCTAAACGCAAATATACAACAATATCTTGCCCCTGTCAAGCATTTATTGCAAATTATATTATTCTTGTTTTTTGTTTATATTTCTCTTTCTGTAGTATTTATATCCCCAACGACCTAAGAAGAATACAAGAATTACTACCCATAAATATGTAATAATATTTAGTAGTTGTAAAAATACTTGCCAACCTGAAATAATAGCATCCCAAAATTCGGAGAAGAATCGGCTTGAATACTTTGATTCTTCATAGAAAGAAACAGTTAGTGTACTATAGTTAACTAAATCATTCATTAATTTGAGTTTTCCTTCAGAAGCTTCTATTTCAATTCTCAATTCATTTAATTGCTTTTGAATTTCAATTGTTTCAGCAAGGTTTTTAGCCTTTTTCAATAGTTCTAATAATTGAATCTCATATTCTTTTTTTACCTTTATTCTTGCTTCAAGGTCAATATATTCTTCGGTTACGTCTTTTATCTGAGTTGATTTATTCTCTAATTCTTTAATATTTGCATTTTTAATAATGTGGCTAATTAAGCTATCGAATCTTTGAGATGGGACTCTAATTATAAACTCGTAACCCTTGTTATTATCATTATTGTTAGTCTTCTCCTCAGAAATATAAGCACCATAAAGATTAATTGAGGTTTTAATCTTTGAATATGTTTTTTCTATATCTGATGTTTCAAAACTAATACTACCATCCTTAATTAGTATAGGATTAGGCTTGCTTTTTTCATTACTAATATTTTTTGTAGTGCTATTATCTACTGTCGTTTCATTTGTGTCGGTTTTGCTTCCACAGCTAAATAAAATAAGAGAAATAATAAATAGGTGAATTAATTTTTTCATGCGATGATTTTTTTTGTCTAATTAGAATATAATCTTGATATGTTAATTGAATATCACAAAGATATAATATTAAATTTAATTATTCTGTATCTTTTCTGACATTATTTCTTTGGGGATTAAACGTTTGGTTGGTTAAGGTGTTTGTTATCTGACGGTTTGTCATGTTTTTTTATTTGGTTATTTATTTGTGGGTTATTTTGAAAAAACAATAGAGATTATGGAAACTAATAAACAAAAGGTTATATTGGATCAATTGAATAGGTACGCTAGAAACCTAAACGAGGAGGCTAAGCAAAATAAGCTTGACCCCGTTATTGGTCGTGATGAAGAAATTCGTAGGGTATTGCAAATTCTTTCTCGTAGGACAAAGAATAACCCAATACTCGTTGGAGAACCAGGAGTTGGAAAGACTGCAATAGTGGAGGGCTTGGCTCAGAGAATAGAGAGAAAGGATGTGCCAGAAAACCTTAAGGACAAACAGATTTACTCCTTAGATATGGGAGCCTTGATTGCAGGGGCTAAGTATAAGGGTGAATTTGAGGAGAGACTTAAGGGAGTAGTAAATGATGTGATAAATGCTCAAGGCGATGTAATTCTTTTTATCGATGAGATACATACCCTTGTTGGTGCAGGAGGTGGAGAGGGAGCAATGGATGCAGCAAATATTCTTAAGCCAGCACTTTCAAGAGGAGAGCTTAGAGCGATAGGGGCAACAACACTTAATGAGTATCAAAAATACTTCGAGAAGGATAAGGCACTTGAGAGAAGATTCCAAATGGTTATAATAGATGAGCCTTCGGTTGCAGATACAATCTCAATTCTTAGAGGTCTAAAGGAAAAGTATGAGGTACATCATAAGGTGAGAATTAAGGATGCTGCAATAATTGCTGCTGCACAGATGAGCGCACGTTATATAACTTCAAGGTTTTTACCAGATAAGGCTATTGACCTAATCGATGAGGCTGCTGCAAAACTTAGGATGGAGATAAACTCTTCTCCAGAGGAGATTGATGAGGTAGATAGAAGATTGCGCCAGTTAGAAATAGAAAGGGCTGCAATTAGGAAAGAGAAGGATGAGAAGAAGGAGGCAGAGCTTAGCAAGGAGATTGACGAGCTAACAAAAGAGAAAGATATATTGGTTGGAAAGTGGAAGAATGAGAAGAACTTAGTTGATGCTATCCAAGATGAGGTAAAGAAGATTGAGAGATATAAGATAGATGCCGACCAAGCAGAGAGAGCAGGAGACTATGGTAAGGTTGCAGAGCTAAGATATGGTAAGATTAAAGAGGCAGAGAAGAATCTAGAGGACTATCAAGAAAAGCTTAAATCCATTCAGGGCAATGAGGCATTGATTACCGAAGAGGTTAATCAAAATCATATTGCCGAAGTTATTTCTCGTTGGACAGGTATTCCTATTCAAAAGATGCTTCAAAGCGAGAAGGAGAAATTACTATACCTTGAAGATGAGTTAAAGAAGAGAGTTGTTGGGCAAGAAGAGGCAATTGAGGCAATAGCTAATGCAATACGTAGGAGTAGGAGTGGACTATCTGATGAGAAACGTCCAATAGGTTCGTTTGCCTTCCTTGGCTCAACGGGAGTTGGTAAGACTGAGCTTGCAAGAGCCTTGGCTGAGCTTCTTTTCGATGATGAAAACCTAATGGTAAGAATTGATATGAGTGAGTATCAAGAACGTCATTCTGTTTCAAGACTTATTGGTGCTCCTCCGGGATATGTGGGTTATGACGAGAGCGGTCAATTAACCGAGGCAGTAAGGAGAAAGCCATATTCAATTATTCTATTAGACGAGATTGAAAAGGCACACCCAGATGTTTTTAATATTCTATTACAAGTTTTGGAAGACGGACGTTTGACCGATAATAAGGGAAGACTTGTAGACTTTAAGAATACAATAATTATTATGACCTCAAACCTTGGCTCTGAACTTCTTCAAGATGCAATTGAGGCAGATAAACAACATCTTGATAAAGTTTGGGAAAAAGGAAAGGTAGAGGTGATGGAACTACTAAAGAGGACAATTAGACCAGAGTTCTTAAATAGGATTGATGAGATAATTGTGTTTAAACCTTTGAGAATTGAGCAGGTTAGAGAAATAGTTGTTCTTCAGCTAAACCGTCTAAAGGCTCAATTGAAAGAAAAGAATATCAATATAGAATTTAGTGAAAAGGCGATTGACTTTTTAGCAGAAAAAGGTTTCGACCCACTACTAGGAGCAAGACCTGTTAAGAGAGCAATTCAAAAACTAGTAATTAACGAGTTATCTCTAGAACTAATAAAGGGAAGTATAAGCGCTGAAGCAAATATAAAAGCCGACGAAGTAGAAGGTAAACTAGTATTTATCTCTTAGGTTCATTATTGGTCTTTCGAAATACTTGTATAAAAGCGTCGAGCTAATTATTACTATAACCCAATAGATGATATATTTAATTATACCGTCTATTGGGTTTTGTATTGGGAAATGTTTCATTATCACTTGTGCAACAAGTCCTAGATTAATCAAATACATTGAGTAGGATATTAAACTAATATGAGTAAATCCTTTTCCAATTTTGGTTTTAAATGTCTTAATGGAATCGGCAAGAGGGAGAAGTAGCATAGCACTAATTGTTGTTAGATTAAAATAAAATGTCTTAGAGAAGAAATCATTTGGCTCTCTAGGTATATATGGGATTACTAAAACTAATATCAACCCAAAGATAAATAAGCCTCTCTTGTATTTATTCCAAAATGCCTTATGATAGTATTTAATATAGGCAGCAAGAACGCCATATATTATTGTGTCTAATCTCATCATTATTAATTTGCGAAACTTTACATCCCACCAGAATCCATCTATTTCTTGGTTAGAGTTAAGTATCCTATATAATAATGGTATAATCATAAGAAGTATTATTGAGTATAATAATCCTTTTTTGGAAGGAAAGAGTTTTAAAAGAAAAAATATACAAAGAGGAAGAATTATATAGAACCATTCCTCTATGGATAAACTCCAAGATTCCCAAAAGAATCCTGTTAGCGGCTTAAAGAAGTTTTGAGTGAAGATGATAAAATCAAATCCAAACTTATTAATATCTCCATCAATAAAAGAGAGTTTTACAAATATCACATTGATTATTAAGATAAGATAATAGTTAGGAAGCGTTCTAAACCATCTCCGTTTCCAAAACCTAGTTATTTCAGAAATATTTAATTTAAAATTGTTTTTATCAATTATCTTGATGAGTATACCTCCAATTAAAAAACCACTAAGGACGAAAAACAATTCAACTCCATCTATTGTTTTAAGGAATGACAGTTTGTTTATTAGGGTATTCTCTAACATAAACTTCCCATGACTATGCACAACCAATAATATTGCAATGGCTCTAAAAATATCTAATCCGTATGTTCTGTTTTGGTAATCAGGGAGAAGTTTCATGTTTATCTATTAATGATTAGTATAATTATTGCTTTTTATTTTGAATAAGTAACTTATTTGAATATATATTGATATTTTTGCAAATCTAAATAAATTAGGAACAACAACAAAATAATAGATTTCATTAATGGAAAGTATTAAGAAGATATTTAGAATTGGGAATGGTCCTTCGAGCTCTCACACAATAGGTCCAAGGACTGCGGCAGAAGAGTTTTTAAGTAATACACCTAATGCTAAGAAATATATTGTTACACTTTATGGTGCTCTTGCTGCAACAGGGAAGGGTCACTTAACAGATAAGGCTATATTAGATGTTTTGTCGAAGGATAGAACAGAGATTATTTGGAAAGCAGATACTGTATTACCTTTTCATACGAATGGTATGAAGTATGAGGCATACGATGAAAATGACAATTTGATTAAAGATTGGGTGATATATAGTGTAGGTGGAGGAAAGATTGCAGATGAAAATACTGTATTTACCGAAGAACATATTTATCCACATAAGAACTTATCAGAGATTTTAGCATATATAGAAAAAAAAGGGATGACTTTTTGGGAATATGTTGAAGAATTTGAGGATAATGATATTTTTAATTACTTAGGTAAAGCATGGGAGGTGATGAAGTCTTCAGTAGAAATAGGTCTTGAGGAAGAAGGTGTCTTGCCTGGAGGTTTAAATCTTAGGAGGAAGGCTATGAGTTATCATACTAGAGCCAAGAGTTATAAACCATCTTTAAGAGGACGTTGCCTAGTTCAGTCTTATGCCCTTGCTGTTTCTGAACATAATGCAGGAGGTGGAAAGATTGTAACTACTCCAACTTGTGGTTCTTCTGGAGTTTTGCCAGCTGTGCTATATCACTTAAGCACAGAACATGAGTTTTCAGACAAACAAATTATTAAGGCTATTGCTACGGCAGGGATATTTGGAAATATTGTAAAACAAAATGCCTCTATATCTGGTGCTGAGGTTGGTTGTCAAGGAGAGGTTGGAACAGCTTGTTCTATGGCAGCGGCAGCAGCGAGTCAGCTTTTTGGAGGAACACCTCAACAAATAGAATATGCAGCTGAAATTGGTCTTGAACACCATTTAGGACTTACTTGTGATCCAATTTGTGGCTTAGTTCAAGTGCCTTGTATAGAAAGAAATGCTTTTGCAGCTTTGAGGGCACTAGACGCAAATCTTTATGCAATGATGTCAGATGGAAAGCATATGATTTCTTTTGATAAGGTTGTTGAAACAATGAAACTTACAGGAAAGGATATTCCTTCTCTATATAAAGAAACCGCAGAAGGTGGGCTAGCGTTTGTTCATCGCCCTGACGAATAAAATAAATTATGGTTTTTAGTAGTAGCTTATTTATTTTATTCTTCCTTCCAATTTTTTTGTTAGTATACCATATTGTACCAAAAAAATGGAAGAACTATGTTATACTGTTAACGAGTATTATATTCTATGCTTGGGGAGGACCTAAGTTTATATTTGTCATTCTTTGCACAACAATCATTACATTTTATCTCGTCAAGTTTTTATCTAAATCCACTTCTCGGAGAAAAAGGAGATGGCTTTTGTTCTTCTCTGTTTTTGTTAATCTAATTTTTCTTTTATATTTCAAATATGCTAATTTCTTTGTAGAAAATGTAAATGCTACTATTCAATTATTGGGTTATAAACCAATGAAATGGGTAGAAGTTGTTTTGCCTATTGGAATTTCGTTTTATACTTTTCAAACTATTACATATGCTCTAGATGTTTATAGAAATGTACACCAACCTCTTAGAAAGGTTACAGACTATATTTTATATATAATGGCATTTCCTCAGATGATTGCCGGACCCATTGTTAGATTTAATTCCATTGCAGATCAAATTATAGATAGAAAAGAAACAATTGATGATAAATTAATTGGATTTTATAGATTTGTTTTAGGTCTATCAAAAAAGATATTGATTGCCAATGTAATGGCTGAGCAGGCAGATGCTATTTTAAATTCTAATCTTGCAAATTTAAGTACTCCAAATGCTTGGATTGGTATTTTGGCATATACTTTCCAAATATATTTCGATTTTTCTGGATATTCCGATATGGCAGTAGGACTTGGAAAGATGATGGGATTTAATTTCCCAGAAAACTTTAATTCGCCATACTCATCGAGAAGTATTTCTGAGTTTTGGCGTCGTTGGCATATTACACTAGGTACTTTTATGAAGGATTACTTATATATTCCTTTGGGAGGAAATAGAGTAAGTGAAAAGAGAATGTACTTGAATTTAGGTATAGTCTTTCTCCTTTCAGGACTTTGGCATGGGGCTAGTTGGAATTTTGTGCTTTGGGGGGCTTTTCATGGATTTTTCCTTATCCTTGACAGAATTTTCCTATTGAAATTATTAGATAGGTTAGGCTCTTTTTTCTCTACATTGTTTACTTTTTTTGTAGTTATGATAGGGTGGGTGATTTTTAGAATTGAAAACTTCTCAGACATTTTTGTTTATCTAGAAAAGATGTTCTGCATTTCTAATTCTCAGGCATCTATGATAATTCCTCAATTCTATATTATTGGATTATTAGCTATTATTTTCTCTTTTTTAGCAAGCTTTGGGTTTGGGAAAAGGATTATTAAGTTTTTCTTTATAAAAGAAGATTACACTATTTCTCAACATATTAATCTTGCTCTTCTTTCGACTCTTCTCTTTATTCTTTCGCTCTCATTTATTCTTTCATCCGACTTTAACCCATTTATTTACTATCGTTTTTAATGAGATAATTAATATTTACTTTATGCCCTTGTAGTTTAATGGATAAAATTTTAGATTCCGGTTCTAAAGATAAAGGTTCGATTCCTTTCAAGGGTGCAAAATGAAAATAATTTTGATATTTTGTTTATAATATTCTGAATAATGAAAAAAATAATGGCCATATTTATTCTTTTATTAATGTTTACCCCAATGATATTTCAAATATTTGGATATAAAAGGGGCGAATTGAAGGGATATTATGATAAAACAGCTAAGCCAACACTTACTTTGAGGAATTTTTCTGAACTTGAATTTCAAAATAAAGTTGAGAAGTATATTAAGGATGATATTGCATTTTCAGATTTTCTTATTAGATTAAGTAATGAGATTAGATATAGAATTTTCAATTATTCGAATACGCAATATGTGATTATAGGCAAGAACAATTACCTATATATGGAGAGTTACTTGAACTCTTACTATGGATTAGACTATCAAGGAGACGAAAAGATTTTTAAGGCAGTTAGAAAGCTCGCTCAAGTTAGAGATTCTCTTAATGTAAGAGGTGTAGATATTGTTTTTATGATTGCGCCAGGTAAGGTTACATATTATCCCGAATATTTGCCATCTAAATATAAAAACTTAAAGAAGGGAAAAACAAATTATCAGACTTTTAGTAATGCTTTTAATAAATATAATATTAACTATTTAGACTTTAACCGATGGATTTGTTCAATGAAAGATACAATAAGTTATAGGTTATACTCCAACACAGGTGTGCATTGGGGACAGTATGCTTCTTATTTAGCTGTTGATTCATTGATAAAATATTTAGATTATAAATATGACGTTAGTTTACCTCAAATAAAAATCAAGAGTATTAAAGAATCAAGAGTAATATCGAAATCGGATGATGATGTAGAACAAATAATGAATTTAGTTTCCAATATTCCAGATGAAAAAATGCCTAGATTAAAAATTCAAATTGATTCATCAAATAAGGATAATTTAAGAGTCCTTTCTATGGGTGATAGTTATTTCTTTGGCTTAAATGAATTTGGTCTAATGAATCGAATTTTTTATGATAGTGAGTTTTGGTATTATTTTAAAGAGGTAAGAAGTAGTAAGGTGAACTATTTTTTAGTTAATGAGTATGATGACTTAAAAAAAGAAATTGAGAAAAATAAGCTAATTTTGATTGTCTTTACAGAAGGTAATTTGCATACTACTCCTTTTGAATTTTGTAATGAATTATACTCTTTATATTGCGAGAATAATAGTTATTCAAAAGAATTAGCATGGCAGAAAAAGAGATATAAAATACAAATAGATAAGGATAAGAATTGGAGAGAAAGTGTTAAGAATAAAGCCAAAAAACTTAATATTACATATGAGAAAGCATTAGATAATGATGCAGAATATATGGCAAAAGAGTTTTTGTCTCAAAAAGACTTTGTTTCTGAAAAATAATGTGAAGATTTGGTGCACCAATTCCTTGCTTTTTAAGAAAAATACGAAGATATTTTTCCATTCAGCAATGAATTTTATTGTACTATCATTTTTTGAGTTGTATTGATATCATCATTTATTAGTTTGAGATAGTAAATCCCTTTCGGATAGTTACTTAAATCAACCTTGTAATCAATAATATTATTTGTATTTGGGAAAATATCATTTCTGTAAATGATTCTTCCTTCAACGTCTGTAATAGAAATATTAACACCTTTATCGATATTTTTAATTAATATAGATGAAAAACCCTTTGTTGGATTTGGATATATTTTTATATATTTTGCCTCTTGGTTTATAAATCCTTTGCATGATATATCGCTATATTCACTTAAGCATTTTTGGTTTTTGGATTTAATCTTATAACAATAGGCTTGATTATTTACTACATTAATATCAACATATATAGGAATTGTTACAAATGCGATGGAATCATTGTTTCTTAAAACTATATATCCATCTCCATTTCCTTCCCAAGTAATTGTGAGATTGTTTGGCATTAATTTTACATCTAAATTACTAGGTGGAGGATTGTCAGTTATTGTTAGATTTAATGTTATAGTACTATCACATCCATTTATTGTTTGTAGGTTTTGACTGAATATCCCAGAAGTATTTTCGTTGAATCCATATTGAGTGAAGGTTTCTCCCTCACAAATTGTTTCTGAATAATTTGTAATTGATTTAGAACGGACTGTTAGAGATAGATTTATAATACTATCGCAACCTTTTTCTGTTTGTAATGTTTTAGAATATAAACCTGTAGTTCTGACGTCAAATCCATTTTCAGTATAAACTTCTCCATCGCATATTTCTCCATCAATATTTGTAGTCTTAATAGAGTTAACTACAAGATTAAGGTTTATTATACTATCACATCCTTTTATTGTTTGTAAGCTTTGTGTGTATGTTCCTGATGCATTGGCATTAAATCCAGATTGAGTATATATTTCTCCTTGACAAATTTCTGCATTTATATTATTGATTGAAGTTGGGTTAACTTTTAGTGTTAGATTTATAATACTATCACAACCCTTATATGATTGAAGATTTTGTGTGTGGGTGCCATTTGTACTTGCATTAAATCCATTTAAGGTATAAAATTCACCTTGACAAATTTCTGCATTAATATTTTTGACAATATTTTGATTTACTAATAGGTTTAAGTTTATAATACTATCACATCCATTGATTGTTTGAAGATTCTGTGTGTATGAACCTGAAGTATTTTCATTGAATCCATTTAGTGTGTAACTACTCCCTTGGCATATTTCTTCATTAATATTTAATACATATATTGGATTAACTGTAAGATTTAATGTAACGATACTATCGCAACCTTTTGTTGTTTGAAGATTTTGGGTATATATGCCATTGCTGTTTTCATTAAATCCATTTTGGTTATATATTTCTCCTTGACAAATGCTAGCGTATAAATTGTTGTATTTTTTAGGGTTGACAGTTAAGTCTAGGTTAATAATACTATCACAACCTTTGTAGGATTGAAGATTTTGAGTATAAAAACCTGTACTATCCTCATTAAAACCATTAAGTGTATATGTTTCTCCTTGGCATATTGATGCGGTTATTGTACTTGATTTGTTGTTATTAACAGTAAGTATTAGTTTAACTATACTATCACATCCGTTTATTGTTTGTAGGTTATGGATATATGTTCCGCTACTGTCCTCATTAAATCCATTTTGGTTGTATATCTCTCCTTGGCATATCTCTTCAGTATAAGTAATCTCAAATACTGGATTTACTATCAAATTTAGAGTTACGATACTATCGCAGCCATTTACTCCTTTTAAATTATGAGTGAATACTCCTGAGCTGTTTTCATTAAATCCATTTTGATTATATATTTCACCTTGACAAATAGATGCATTGAAGTTGGTGGCGCTAGTATTATTTACATTTAAATTCAAATTTACAATACTGTCGCAACCTTTGTAAGTGTTTAGATATTGTGTGTATAAGCCTTGTATGTTTTTGTTGAAACCATTTAAAGTATAAGTTTCTCCTTGACATATTGTTGCTTCAATATTTGTTGTTTTTGGTTGGTTTACTATTAGTGTTAGATTAACCGTGCTATCACATCCTATTGATGATTGAAGGTGTTTTGTATAGAATCCAGGAAGGTTTTCATTGAATCCGTTTAATGTGTAGGTATTTCCTTGGCATATTTCTCCAATAATATTATTTGTATCAGGAGATAATACATTAAGATTTAGAATAATTGTACTATCACATCCATTTATTGATTGATATGTTTGTGTATATATTCCAGAAGTATCTTGATTAAAACCAAATTGAGAATAAGTTTCTCCTCGGCAAATAGATGCATTGATTATTTTTTTAGGTGAAGGATTTACTGTTAAGTTTAGAGTTACAACACTATCACATCCATTTGCTGCTTGAGGACGAATAACATGATTTCCAGCTGTACTTACATTAAATCCATTTAAATTATAAGTTTCTCCTTGGCAAATAGTTGCACTAATATTACTACTAGCTTTTGGTTTTACGGTTAATATAAGATTTACAATACTATCACACCCACTTATTGTTTGAAGATTTCTTGTGTATGAGCCTTGAGTGTTTACATTAAATCCATTTATATTATATGTTTCTCCTTGACATATGGATGCTACTATTGTATGTGTTTTGTTTTCATTTACTATAAGATATAAATTCACTATGCTATCACATCCATTTGTTGTTTGTAGATTTTTTGTGTATAATCCTGTTGAATCTTGATTAAATCCATTCTGAATATAAGTACTCCCTTGGCATATTGATGCAATAATATTATTTGTTTTCTTTGGGTTTACAATAAGATTTAACTTGATTATACTATCACATCCATTTATTGATTGAAGGTTTCTTGTATATACACCCGCGATGCTTGCATTAAATCCATTTAAGATATATGTTTCTCCTTGGCATATTGATGCATTAATATTAGTTGTTATAGGTTGATTAACCGTAAGATAAAGATAAACATTACTATCGCAACCATTTATTGCTTTAAGTGTTTGGGTATATACACCAGTTGTTGCTTGATTAAATCCATTTTGGTTATAAGACTGTCCTTGGCAGATTGAGGCTACGAAGTTTGTTATTATGGAAGGGATTACAGTTAAGTTTAAGCTGACAACACTATCGCATCCATTTGTTGTTTGAAGATTCTGGGTATATATTCCTGTTGTACTTTGATTAAATCCATTTAAATTATATGTTGCTCCTTGACATATTGTTGATGTAAAACTCGTGCTTGCATTTTGGAATCCAACTATATTTGTGAAGTTTTGCCAATATAAGGCAGATTGATATAAAGAAGAAGCACCGCAAGGAACATTAACAGGTATATTTGTTGCTACGCTATAAAAAGTATATTGATTATTTATAGTTGGAGGTATTACAGCTAATGTTTTTATTGAAGTAACACTAGTACAATATCCAAAAGCATAATCTCCAATTGATTTTAAGGATGAACCAATTGTGATTGAATTTATTTTTCTGCAATCCCAGAAAGCCCAGTCTCCAATTGTATCCACAGAATTAGGAATTACTATTGATGTTAGAGCTATGCAATTCATAAATGTATTTTCATAAATGGAATTTATGGAATTGGACAATAAAACAGTGTTTAATCCACTGCAATTTTGAAATGCAGATTCCCCAATCATATTTACAGAATTAGGAATAACTAAAGATGTTAGACCACTGCAACCTTTGAATGCATAGCTGCCTATTGAAATCAATGAGCTAGGGAAATTTATTGATGTCAATAAATTGCAATAAAAAAATGCGTATTCTCCAATGGAAGTTATAGAATTTGCCAAAATAACTGAGCTAACTCCGCTACAATCACAAAATGTAGAATTATTAATTGAAGTAACTGAATATGTAATTCCGTTATATGTTACTGACGAAGGTAATGTAATTGCTCCACTGTATTCATTCAGATATTCATTATAAGTGGAGCCTTTATAAGTGACAGCAACTGTATATGGAGCAGATGATGAAGTTATTTTATAATAAATATTATGTCCATTATTTGCTATTTCGAAATCGTGAGCATTTGCATTTAAACTAATTCCAAAAAACAAAAATGTAAGAATAGTATAAATATAGTTTTTCATTTTTACAGAATTAAGCTTGATTATATACTTAATTATTTGAAAATTTATTATTCCAGAATAATTTATGATTAATTTACAAAGATAAAGATTAATTTTCACAAATACATATACCTGAAATAAAATTATTATTATTTTAGGGATTCATCTATTTTTAATAATCTAATTTATAAACTTAATTCGTTTAATGTTAGGTGTTAAGCCTATTTTTATTTATGTATTATAAATTTTGGTGTTAAAATTAGAACTTAGTAATCGAGCGTAAATCTATAAACTTGTTTTTATATTAAAAGTATATTAAGAATTCTGGTTTTTATTTTATACTTTTGTATAGCAATACGTATTTAATTTAAGCAATCTCAAAGTATGAGTAAATATTTATTTTTTTTTAAAGACTCAAAGCCATTTGTAAAACTACTTATGCTTATATGTATATTTATGGTTTGTACATCCTTTGTGAGTTATTTGATTTTTTTCATTCCGATGTCTCAATTGATGGGTCAGATAATTTCTCAATTCATAATGTTTGGAGCTAGTGCCTTGATATGGGGGTTAGTGTTTGAAGGATCTGCATATAGTTTTATTGAGCTTAAAAGGAAAGGATTTGTGTTCTACTTATTATCATCTATATCACTTGTTTTATTTGTAATACCATTTATTGATGGGATTGGTGTGTTTAATGATTCGTGGCATTTTAACGGAGATGAGGTTTTTCGATCTATGGAAAATCAAGCTAAGCTATCAATGGCCAGATTACTTAGTGATAAGTCTTTTACAGGATTATTGCTAAATATCTTTACCCTAGCACTATTACCTGCAATTACAGAGGAATTATTCTTTCGAGCAGCAATGCAAAAAACATTTGTCAATCTTGTGAAAAATCAATTCTTAGGGATATTTCTAACTTCAATTATATTTAGTTTGGCACATTTCCAGTTATTTAGTTTCTTGCCAAGAGTTTTTCTCGGTTTGTTTTTGGGCTACTTATATACGTATAGTAAGAATTTAATAATACCTATAATATTCCATTTTATTAATAATTCTATTGTTGTTGTAGCATATTTTTTATTCATAAACAAAGTTATAGATATTGACTTTAATCAGGTTGGCGCAATATATAATCCCATTTTATTTACTATAAGCATAATTGTAATTGGCATTTTCTTTTACATTGGTTATAAGAAACAAAGAAAAAATGTATCTTTGTAGAGATTTTATGCAAAATAGTTTAGATTAGATGTTATTAGATGAATTAAACCAAGAGCAAAGGGCTGCTGCTCAGCAGACCGAAGGTGCTGTGATGATTGTGGCAGGAGCAGGCTCAGGGAAAACAAGAACACTTACATATCGTATAGCTTATTTATTAGAAAAAGGAGTAGACCCATTTAATATTTTATCCCTTACATTTACAAATAAGGCCGCAAAAGAGATGAAAGATAGAATTATTTCTCTTGTAGGTCCAAAGGCAAGGAATATTATGATGGGGACTTTTCATTCCGTTTTTGCAAAAGTACTAAGAGCTGAAGCAGAAAGATTAGGCTATATATCAACATTCACAATATATGATTCCGACGACTCCAAAGGTTTAATAAAAAATATACTTAAGGATCATAGCCTTGATCCAAAGACATATAATCCAGGTTATGTTTTAAGTCGAATTTCTAAAGCAAAAAGTAGTTTAATTTCCCCATCAGACTATTTGGATAATCAGCAACTAATGACTGAGGATAAGGCATCGAATAAGCCTTATATTGGCAATATATACCAAGAATATAATAATAGATTGCGCAAGGCAATGTCTATGGATTTTGATGATTTACTCTTTAATATGAATATTCTCTTAAGAGATTTTCCAGATCTTCTATTGAAATACCAAGATAAGTTCAGATACATATTGGTCGATGAGTATCAAGACACAAACTTTTCTCAATATTTAATTATTAAGAAACTTGCAGCAAGATATGGAAACATATGTGTTGTAGGAGATGATGCCCAAAGTATTTATTCATTTAGAGGAGCAAATATTCAAAACATACTCAATTTCAAAAAGGACTATCCTGATTGTGGAATATATAAACTAGAGCAGAATTACCGTTCAACACAGACAATTGTTAAGGCGGCCAATTCAGTAATAGCTAAAAATAGAGACCAAATAAAGAAAGAAGTTTGGACAAGTAATGAAGAAGGGCATAAGATAAATTACAACGAGTGCGAGAATGAAAAGGAAGAGGCTAGATGGATATGCAAAGAAATAGTATCAAGAATACAAACAAAGAATTCTAAGTTTCAAGATTTTGCCATTTTATATAGGACCAATCAACAATCACGATCATTAGAGGAAGTATTAAGATTATATAATATCCCATACAGAATTTATAGTGGGACATCTTTTTATGATAGAAAAGAGATTAGAGACGTCTTAGCATACTTTCGTTTAGTTGTAAATAATAGTGATGATGAAGCTTTTTTGCGTGTTATAAATTTTCCAACAAGGGGAATTGGAGATACTTCAATAAATCGATTGAAAATACTTGCAGATCAAAAGAACTGCTCCTTATTCGAAGCAGCATTAAATCTAAGTTATACTGATGGTATTCACGCAAGAACAGCTCAGAAAATCGTAGACTTTGCATTAATGCTAAGAGCTTATACAATAGATGTGTTTAATAAAAATGCCTATGATATAGGTTTTGAAATTGTAGCCAAGTCAAATATAATAAAGCATTGGAAAGAAGACCCAGACCCACAGTCATCTGACAGAGCAGATAATATTGAAGAGTTATTAAATGCAGTGCAAGGATTTGTTGAATCTAGTGAAGATGCAATACTTGACCAATTAACAGGAGAGGAAATATCAATCGAAAATAAAACTCTTGATGTATTTTTACAACAAGTCAGTCTTATGAGTGAAACAGATAGAGATGATAATGGAGAAAATGAAAGAGTCTCATTAATGACTATCCATGCTGCAAAAGGATTGGAATTCCCATATGTTTTTGTCTGTGGAATGGAAGAAAACTTATTCCCAAGCATAATGACTATAGTTTCAAGGGTTGACCTTGAGGAAGAAAGACGTTTGTTCTATGTTGCAATGACTAGAGCTCAAACGGAGTTATTGCTTTCATGTGCCAATTCTAGATTCAAGAATGGACAATTGAATTTTAATGAAAGAAGTAGATTCCTTGAAGAAATTGACCAACAATATTTCAACGAGGAAATAAGAATGGGTAAGAAGTCTGCTAATCCATTCGCATTCAAACAAAATACAACAGAAACATTTGTTCCCAAAAAGATATTTACCCCAATTGTAAATAAACCATTACCTAAACCTATTGGAGGGAATCCTGTTTCTATTGAAGAATTCTTTGTTGGAATGGATGTAGCTCATGATAAATTTGGATTTGGAAAAATAATTGCCATAGAGGGAACGGGAGATGATACTAAAGCAGAAGTCAACTTCGAAGCCTTTGGCACAAAAAAATTAGTTCTTAGATTTGCAAAATTAAAAAAGATATAAAATATGGAATACAATACAGAGAGAATGGAATTGAGGATACCAGAATATGGTAGAAATGTACAGAAAATGGTAGAATATGCATTTACTATTGAAGATAGAGCTAAACGTACAGCTTACGCTAATCTTATTATTAATTCAATGTCAAATGTTAATCCTGAGGCGAAGAATATTGTAGATTACAAACATAAGCTATGGGATCATCTTTTTATTATCTCTGATTACAAATTAGATGTTGATTCTCCTTATCCTATTCCAGATATTAAAGAACGTTTGAGCCCTCCTCAGTTACTTACTTATAAAAACAGCAAGATTGAGTTTGGACCTTATGGCAATGTCCTAGAGAATATGATTAAGAAATTAATCGAAATGGAAGAGTCTGAAGAGAAAAGTGTCTTGATTGAACTAATTGCACAACAGTTAAAGAAGTCTTACCTTCAATGGAATAGAGATTCTGTTGATGACGAGTTGATTTTAAAACATTTTGAACAGTTGTCAAAAGGTCAGCTAAAACTTCAAGAAGACTTTAAGCTAAACACTACTAGGAATATATTAAACAATAATAGAAAAAAGACTCCCTCAAAGGGACCAAGCAGAACCAATACTCCTGCAAACAACTCCAACCCAAATCAAAGACGCACAAACAACAAGTTTAATAGTCCAGCACCTAAGTTTAACCGTAATCAAAAATAATCCAACTATGAGTTCTTTTGAAATAATTGGAGGTAAAAAGCTAAAGGGAGAGATTACTCCGCAAGGGGCTAAGAACGAAGCCCTGCAAGTTATATCTGCTGTGCTTCTGACCTCAGAGGAGGTTATAATGGATAATATTCCTGATATCCGTGATGTAAATAAGTTAATAGAGTTACTTATATTCTTGGGAGTAAAGGTAAAAAAACTTTCAACAGGTAAATATTCATTCAAAGCTGATAATATTGATGTTAATATTCTAAAGACAGAGCAGTACTCTAATCTAGCAGGAGTTCTTCGTGGTTCTGTAATGGTTGTTGGTCCACTTCTTGCTCGTTTTAAAGAGGCATACATTCCAACTCCTGGTGGAGATAAGATAGGTCGCAGACGTTTAGATACTCATTTCATTGGATTTGAAAAACTGGGTGCCGAGGTAGTTTATCATAAAGATACTGCTTGTTATTCTGTGACAGCAGATAAACTGAAGGGATGTTATATGCTTTTAGATGAGGCATCGGTTACAGGAACTGCAAATATTGTTATGGCAGCTGTTAAAGCCGAAGGAACTACTACAATTTTTAATGCAGCTTGTGAGCCATATATCTTTCAGTTATGTACCATGTTGAATAATATGGGTGCTAAGATAACAGGGGTAGGCTCTAATCTCTTAACAATTGAAGGTGTTAGTGAGTTAGGAGGATGTGAGCATAGACTACTTCCCGATATGATTGAGGTAGGAAGTTTTATTGGGCTTGCAGCAATGACAGGCTCTGATATTACAATCAAAGATGTAAACTATAAGCAACTTGGAATTATTCCCGAAGTCTTTAAAAGATTAGGGATAAAGATGGAGTTAATAGGAGACGATATTCATATTCCTGAGCAAGATATTTATGAGGTAGAAAGATTTATGGATGGTTCGATAATGACAATAGCAGACTCTCCATGGCCTGGTTTTACCCCAGACTTAATATCTATTGCTCTTGTTGTTGCAACTCAAGCAAAGGGTAGTGTACTTATTCATCAAAAGATGTTTGAAAGCAGATTGTTCTTTGTAGATAAATTAATTGATATGGGAGCGCAGATAATTCTTTGTGACCCACACAGAGCAACAGTTATTGGTTCTGCCAAATCCTATCAATTAAGAGGAGTAAAGATGACATCACCAGATATTAGAGCAGGGGTAGCATTACTAATAGCAGCACTTTCAGCAAAGGGAACAAGTACAATAGACAATATAGAACAAATAGACAGGGGATACCAAAAAATAGACGAAAGACTTCGTGCCCTAGGAGCAGAAATCAGAAGAATCGAATAATAAACAAAAGATAATTGTTATAACAAAAAAGCTCCCTTGATATTTATTTCAAGAGAGCTTTTTTATTGCTGTTAATTCTTTTTCGCTATTTTGTTCTAGATACTATTTTGTCTTCGTTATTTTTATTTCGCAACGAGGGTTTATTAGGCTTTGGGTTTTCTTTTGAGCTATTATTTGTTTTTCTAGTTCTTTGATAAATGAACCTCTTGCTCTTAGATTTGCTTCGGGTATTCCTCTTCCTATTAGATAGTTCTTTATTGCCTCAGCTCTTAGAAGAGAGTGTTCGGAATCTTTTCTAAGGTTTAGCCCTTCGGTTGCAATTCGACCAATGATGTCAACAGATATTCTTGGATATTCTTGTAAGACTTTTACTATTTCTTCAAGTACATAGTAAGAGTCTGGCATTACTGTAACATTATTTTGTTCGTCAATATCGAAGTAAATATCTCCCTTCATTGGTAGGTTTGCTCCAACTTTTATTTCAATAAGTCTAGCTGTAAGTATAGAATCTTTGATTGCTTGTGCATGAGACACCTCTCTAAAGTAGTTGAAATAACCATCTTTCTTAAGAGAAATAGCGTAAGATTTATTTGGTAGTATCTTTAGTTTTTGAGCACCAGCGTCTTCTCTTTCGAATACTACTCTTTCTGTTCCAGCTTCTGTTACAATAATATTTGCTGTTGTTCTTTCTCTGTTCATGCTATCGATAGGCAATACAGTAAGAGGAGCAAAATTAGTATTTATAGAAGCAAGTATTGTGTGACCAAGACCTCCATCGGTAAGGTTATCCACAACAATTACATATTTCTCATCTTCTTTAACGTCTATATATTTCCCATAGTCAACAACAGAACTTTTAGGAATGCTCGTAAGTGTTCCACCAATGCTTAATCCTGTTTTGCCTCCTTTTGAAACATCTGAGGCAGACATTACAGAACGTAATGGAGAAACCTTGTTCCCAATAATTCTATTACAAAAGTATTTGTCGGTATATTTATAGACTAATAAATCATAGTCATCGGAAGTAGATTTTGGAGTAATATCGATGCAAAGCTTTCCTGCATAAGGTATCTTTACAATATACCAAACAGTATTATGCTCTTGTGAAAAAACATTTTTTACCTTGCCATCGGGTTTAATTTCGCTAACAAATCCATATCCTCTTAGAGGTTCTGTAGGGCCAAAAGCAACATCAATTGTTAAAGGTGCAGCAAAGAAACAATCTGAACTTCTACTTGGAAGAGCAACCTCAGTAGGTTGTTGAGGTTTTGGAGCTATTTTCTTCCCCTTCTTATTTGTTGTGCTTGTTTTATTCTGTTGAGCATCTGCTACAGAAACAAGGGCAATCATTAAAATGATAAATGAAATAATAACCTTTTTCATCCTATATAAAATTAAAGTGCAAATCTACGAAGAAAATTACATAAAAAAAATAAAAAACTAATTTATTATAATAATAATACTAAATTCGTCAAGAAAAGTTCATTTTGACAGAAATAAATGTTTGTAGAAATAGTTTTAAGAACTATCTTTGCATCATAAATAAATTTATAATTCCATGAATGCAGTTGTAAAAACTAATTTTAATTTTGAAGGTCAAAAAGACCTTTATGTTGGTAAGGTACGTGACGTGTACAATATCGATAATCAATATTTAATGATGGTTGTTTCGGATAGAATTTCCGCATTTGATGTTGTTCTTCCAAAAGGCATCCCTTTCAAAGGACAAGTGTTGAATCAAATTGCCGCTAAGTTCTTAGATGCAACAATGGATATTGTGCCAAATTGGAAGATAGCTGTTCCTGACCCAATGGTAACAGTTGGTCGTATGTGTGAACCATTCAAAGTAGAAATGGTTGTAAGAGGATACCTTTCTGGACATGCATGGAGAGAATATTCTGCTGGTAAAAGAACTCTATGTGGAGTTAGCCTACCAGAGGGACTAAAAGAAAATGATAAATTTCCTCAGCCAATAATTACTCCAACAACAAAGGAAGCAATAGGTCATGATGAAGATATTTCGAAAGAAGATATTATTAAACATGGTTTAGTAACCAAAGAAGACTACGAGCAATTAGAAAAATATACCCTTGCTTTATTCGAAAGAGGCACTCAAATTGCTAAAGAGCGTGGTCTAATCTTAGTTGATACAAAATATGAATTTGGAAAGGCAGATGGAGTTATTTATTTAATTGATGAAATCCATACTCCAGATTCTTCTCGTTATTTCCACCTTGAGGGTTATCAGGAGCGTCAAGCTAAGAGTGAAAAACAACGCCAATTATCAAAGGAGTTTGTTCGTGAGTGGTTAATGGAAAATGGGTTCCAAGGACAAGAAGGACAAGCAGTACCAGAGATGACTCCAGAAATCATTTCACAAATTTCAGAAAGATATATTGAGTTATACGAAAATATTGTTGGAGAGAAGTTTGTTAGAAACGAGACAGAGAATGTTCAAGAAAGAATTGAGAATAATCTTAAGAATTGGTTAACTAGCGTAAGATAATATTATGAAAACATTGATTTTTTTAAAACGAGTATTTCTGATTACTCTTGTATCCATATCTTTTATTAGCTGTAACAACAATACAGTTTATAAGGAGACAATTGAGTTTAAAACAAATTCTTGGAATAGAATAAAAGAAGGTAAGGATGTTACTTTTGAAAAAATCAATATACCTTCTGTTGAAGATACTTATGATATTTACGTTTCATTTCGTCATACACCATATATCAATATTGATGAGATTTCATTCGTGCTAAGAGTTATCTCTCCTTCTGGAATAAAAAAAGAAACAGTTCATACTATAAAACTTAAAGACAGAGAAGGAAAAGACTTTGTTGGAGAGCAATTAGGTGATATAATTGATGTGAAAGAAGTTGTTAAACAATATACATACTTCCCAGAAAAGGGAGAATATAAATTTGTTATCTCAAATTTCTGTAGCAAGTTTGAAGTTACAGGTATAATGGATGTTGGTCTGGAAATAAAAAAGTCTGACCTAGATTACGATGTTGATGCAAAAAAATAATGAAACAGGAGTATAATGTTAATCCTCATTACGATAAACTCTTACCAATACTCCAAACTCTAACTGAGACACCTGGTGTATATCAGTATTTTGATGAAAAGGGTACGATTCTTTATGTTGGCAAGGCCAAGAATTTAAAGAATCGTATCCTTTCCTATTTTAGAAACGATGCAACTCATAACTCTAAGACCAAACTACTTGTCAGAAAGATTTATGATATACAATTAATACATGTTGCCTCAGAAACAGAGGCATTGCTCTTAGAATGTAATTTAATAAAGAAGTATAAACCCAAGTACAATATACTTCTAAAAGACGATAAGTCATATCCATGGATAAGGATAACGAATGAAGCCTTTCCGAAAATATTCTCAACAAGAAATGTGATAAAAGACGGCTCGCTTTACTTTGGTCCCTATCCTTCGAAGAGGACAATGAAGGAACTCTTAGATATTATTCGTCTAATGTTTAGATATAGGACATGTAATCTTAATCTAACAGAGGAAAATATTCGCCAAGGAAGGTTTAAGGCTTGTCTTAACTATCAAATCAAGTTATGCGATGCTCCTTGTGAAGGTTTGCAGACTAAGGAAGAATATGCACAAACAATAAATATTATAAAGAAACTTGTCAAGGGAGACTTAAGTTCCTTAATTAGGGAAATGAAACAAACCATGATGGATTATGCCTCAGAGCTAAGATTCGAAGAGGCAAATGAGGTCAAGGAAAGGATAATGCTTATGGAGAGCTATCATAGTAGATCGGCAATTGTTTCAAGTACGATAAAGAATGTAGAGGTCTTTGCATATGTAAGTGCAGAGAATTCAATACATTTCAATATGATGAAGGTAATAGATGGGAACGTAGTTTCAGCCTTCTCAAGTGAGGTAATAAAAAAACTTGATGAAAGCGATATAGAACTATTTACCTCGGCAATAATTCAATCCAAAGACAAGATGAATTGGGTAGGCAGAGAGATAATCGTTCCAGAATATTTAGACCTCCCCGAAGATTATGTTACGCAAACCGTCCCTCAAACAGGAGAGAAAAAGAAACTTCTTGAGCTATCGGAGCATAATGCTAAATTTCATAAGTACGACAAGATTAAGAAGGCTACCCTTGTCGACCCAGAACGTCATGGTAGGAGGATAGTAGAGCAGATGAGGAAAGACTTAGGAATGAAAGAAGCACCAATTCATATTGAATGTTTCGATAATTCAAATACTCAGGGCAATCAACCTGTGGCAGCATGTGTTGTTTTTCGCAATGCCAAACCTTCGAATAAGGACTATAAACACTATAATATAAAGACTGTAGTAGGACCAGATGATTTTGCTTCAATGCAAGAGGTTGTCTACAGAAGATACTCTAGGTTAAAACAAGAAGGAAAACCCTTTCCTCAGTTAATAGTAATAGATGGAGGTAAGGGGCAGCTTAATGCAGCAGTAGAGATACTCAAAAATCTCGAAGTTTTGGATAAGGTAACAGTGATTGGGCTTGCAAAGCGACTTGAGGAGATATTCTTTCCTGGAGACCCAACACCATTATTTCTTGATAGAAGGAGCGAAACTCTAAAGGTTATTCAGAATATTAGAGATGAGGCTCACCGCTTCGGTATTACTCATCATAGGAATAAGCGTTCAAAGGCAACATTTAGAACACAGCTCACCGACATAGAAGGAATAGGAGAGGCAACGGCGAGGACATTATTGCTAAAATTTACCTCTGTAAAGAAAATTTCAACCACCTCTTTAGAGGAACTCACATCGTCAATAGGTAAGTCTAAGGCTCAAATAGTCTATGACTTCTTCCACAAAGACTAAATATTATTGTTATATTTGCAAATAATTACAAGCCAATTTAATAAATAAAAAATATGAAATCAAAAGACCTTGAGGCATTATATGATGCAAAAATATTAGTTGTAGGAGAGGATTCAAACCTTTTTTGGTCAGACAATGTTTCCGAATATGCAATGTTTGCAGACTATTATTTTAAGAAGATGCCAGAGGATCACGGTGAAAGAAGTAGAAACGTGGAGTCAAGGAACTTATTTGAACATATAAACTATCTCACAAACAATAAGCTTCGCTCAAAAGAAATATACATTACAAACCTTTGCAATGAATACGTAACTCCTCCACCAAGAGGCAAGAGGGTTCTTATCCCAGAGGAAAATGCAAAGGATGGATTAAAAAGAATAGAAAAGATACTTAAAGACAATCCAACAATTCAATATGTGTTTGTAATGTCTTTGCAGTCTAACTACTGGCTTCAAAAGTTAGGATTTTACACCACCGATGAGGAGTTTCTACATAATGCACAACCCAAAAGAGTTGGTCTTGTGGAGTTTGAATGTTACTATCAACCAGTAAATGCAAAGGCTTTTTCTTCAATAGTAGGAAATATATATCAAGCCAATAAGTTTGATGTAAAGGTTGTGCCAATACTACCAGCAAAGGATTTTCCATTAAAGGAGCAAAATATCGAAAGATTCACAAACCCATACATAAAGATAAAAGAATCCATTAAGTTTAATGCTTTAGAAAAGGATAATAAATAATCGCTATGTTTGAAAAGAATAAAGAAATTGATAATTATATCATGAACTTTTCCGATTCAGTGCAGGATAAGCTTAATGAGATGCGTAGCCTAATAATTGAATCAGCACCCGATGCAAAAGAGACAATAAGTTGGAATATGCCTGCCTACAAACTAAATGGAGTACTCGTATACTTCGCAGCCTTCAAGAAACATATAAGTCTTTTCCCAACAGGAGCCGACCTAGAACCATTCGAAGAAGAACTTCTGGACTACAAACGCTCAAAAGGAACAATACAATTCCCCCTAAACGAACCCCTGCCTCAAGACCTAATAAAAAGAATAGTAAAACACAGAGTAAAACAAAACCTCGAAAAAATATCGTAGGGGCTAACCTATGTGTTCGCCCAATAAAAAAGGGCGCAGATAAACAGCGCCCCAACAATAATAATAACCCCCACCAATTACGGAATAACAGGTGGTGTAACGTTAGGGTCTACATAACCCTTAGGAATAACTTCCTTATAGGTATAACCTACTGTCTTAAGACGGTTCTTGAACCTTTGGTTAGGAACGAAATTAATCTTCGTACGCTTGATTGTTGTAACGTCAGCCTCTTCTGCTGTTTCCACTGCCTTAACATTCAAGTAAGGTGTAAACAATCCAAGCTGGTCAAGTTGTACACTCTGACCACTAAGACAAGCCTCTACAATCTCCATCTGAAGCGCAGCAATTGCCGAAAGCACGTCATTGTAAGCCAAGGACGAAGCAGCAGCAACACGGTCACACAATTGCTCTTGTGAAATAGGAGCAGAACGAACAATAGCGCAAAGAAATTTTTGCCCTGGATTGTACCCAACAGGTACATTTCTTGTTACCTTTGTGTAGTAAATCATAATCTAG
>JAFNAQ010000075.1 GCA_017860275.1 Bacteroidota bacterium | reverse complement strand
AGAACTTCAAGCTGATTGGCTTGAGGAAGTTTACACTATTTATTATAGCAGACCACTAATTAAAGCAATCAACTGGTATGATTTTTCAGATTTCCGTCCGTTCATCGTGAATGGAGGTATCGTGAGAGAAGATACTTCACCAAAAATGTCCTTTGATAGATTAAAAAATTTATTGAATGGTTGGAACAGATTGCCGGGACAAAATCCGTAATTTATTTTGACATTAT
Organism: Bacteroidota bacterium; assembly: GCA_017860275.1. Lineage (GTDB taxonomy): Bacteria > Bacteroidota > Bacteroidia > Bacteroidales > P3 > UBA10566. The sequence goes on along the minus strand of JAFNAQ010000075.1, from coordinate 3,601 downwards.
TATGAACATTCTCATTATAGGCGGTACCGGATTTTTAAGCAGCAGAATTGTTGAGAAGCTATTATCAAAGGGGCATAATATCACTTTGCTGGTTAGGGGTAAGACAAAATCTAAGTTTTTTGGCAATAAAAATTTAAGTTTTATCTATGGTGATAGAAATGATAAAAAAATACTATCTGAACTGACATTAAAAAATAAATTTGATATAGTTTATGATATGATTGCTTATACGGAAAATGATTCTCAAACGGCGATAGATGTATTTAAAAATAAAATAGGAAGATTTATTCATTGCAGTACTATTTCGGTTTATATGCTTGCGAAAGACGTGAGATTGCCCGTAACTGAAGATCAGATCAATCTTCCTCTTATGGAACCGTTTCATCGAAGTCCATTTGGCTGGGATTACGGAATAAATAAAATTAAATGTGAAGATGTGCTTCGGAAATATCACAATTACAAATCATTTCCGGTTAGTATTCTCCGTCCAACTTACATAAGTGGCCCCGGTGATCCAGCTAAAAGAGATTTTTTTTGGATTGAAAGAATTTTTGATGGAAAACCTTTGCTCGTTCCTGGTGAAGGTAATTTTAAGTTTCAGGAAGTATTTATCGAAGATGCTGCCGATGCTTTTTGCAAAGTAATTGAAACGGATAAATCAATTGGTGAAGCGTATAATGTAGCGGCTGAGGAAGTCTTTACATTGAATGAATATCTTGAAAAATTAATGCAATTGCTAAACAGAAATGTAGAAATATTTTATATAGATCAAGAAAAATTTGATAAACTTGAAATTAGTTATTCAAACGAGGGCGATGTATTCACTTTTAATACTAGAAGAGATGCGGTATTTAGTTTAGAAAAAATAAAGGAACATCTGAATTATAAAACAACCGCTTTTAATGATTATATGTCTACCACAATAAATTGGTTTTTTAAAAATTATAATGGGCAGTCTTGCGGCTATTCAAAAAGAGAAGAAGAACTAAGAATAATTAAATCATTAGAATTTAATGTCTAGAAATAAAATTAAAATAGTAATTGTTTTACTTTCACTTATGATCAATACCATTCATTCACAAGATATTTCATTAGATGGGGAATGGGATTTTATTACCGATCCTGAAAGAATATTAACAATCAATTCATTGAAAGATGTCGATTGGAGAAGTGCGATTGTCCCAATGTCATGGCAGTCCCAGTTTGAAGATCTACGGGATTACCAGGGAGTTGGGTGGTATAGAAAATCATTCTATCAAGCAGAAATAGATTTAAATAAAGTTTATATAATTAAGTTTGGTGCTGTTGACTATGTCTCAAAATTATATGTAAACAAACAGTTTATTGGAGAGAATGAAGGCGGCTACACTCCTTTTGAATTTGATATAACTGAGTATTTACTCGAGGGTGAAAATGAGATAGTTCTTAGAGTGATGGACCCACTAAATGAAGAAAATCTTACTGAAGGGATAAGTTTTTGGTATATCCCTCATGGCAAGCAAACCTGGTATGTTCAGAATAGTGGTATCTGGCAAAGTGTTTCGCTTCTAATAAAATCGAAGCAATATATTAGACAATTACATATTACACCTTCAATTAATGGGAGTATATTATTTAGCGGAATATTAAACAAATCTATTTCTAATAGTTGTACGCTTGATTTAGTAATCTATGATCCAAATGGAAAAGAATTAATAAAAAAGCAGTTGTCTTTCAATATTAATGGTAATGAATTTAACTTTTCAGAAGATATTCCTGACCCCAAATTATGGAGTTTTGAAAATCCATATTTATATGAAGTCGAACTGCGTATGGGAGAAGATTATATCAAGGAAAAATTTGGATTCAGAAGTATAGAAGCAAAGGATAACAAATTATATCTTAACGGAGAACCATTTTATTTAATTGCGGCACTTGATCAGGACTTTTATCCCGAAACAATCTATACTACTCCCTCCGAAGAATATATACGCGATGAGATGATGAAAGCAAAAAAGCTAGGGTTGAATATGCTGAGATGTCATATTAAAGTGCCCGACCCTGTTTATTTGAAAATTGCTGATGAAATTGGTTTACTTGTTTGGTATGAGCTTCCAAATTGGGGTCAATTCAAAGAAGAGTCTGCTTTAAGAGGTTCCAAATTATTAGATAAGATGCTTGAACGTGATTGGAATCATCCATCGCTTGTGATATTAAGTTTGATCAATGAAAGTTGGGGAATTGATCTCCAAAAGGAAGAACAACGACAATGGCTATTGAATGAATTTGATAGAATTAAAGAAAAAGCTGTTGGAAGATTAGTTGTTGATAACAGTGCATGCTGGGGAAATTTTCATCTTAAAACAGATATAAATGATTATCACACTTATTGGGCTATTCCTGAAAACAAAAATCAGTTTGACAAAACAATTGAAGATATTGCTGCTAGACCGCAATGGTTGTTTAGTGAATTTGGTGATTCAAAAGAAAAGGGGGACGAACCTCTACTGATTTCTGAATTCGGAAATTGGGGTTTACCAAAACTATCTGAAAAACTTCCATGGTGGTTTGATAGAAAGTTTCTTGATATTGAAGTTTCACTTCCTTCAGGAGTTCACAAAAGATTTACTGATTATAAACTGGATAAAATATTTGGATCATACAATAATCTCGCGGAAGAAAGTCAGCATGCACAATTCAATGCCCTAAAATATGAAATAGAAAAAATTAGAATGACCCCGGAAATTCAAGGTTATGTAATAACCGAGTTTACAGATATCAACTGGGAAAGCAATGGACTTCTAGATATGTGGAGAAATTTTAAAGTTTATTCAGATGATATTCCCCTTATACAGCAGCAGGATGTTATTATACCTCGTCCTGTTAAGTATAATTATTGGAGCGGTGAAGAAGTAAATATCCAATTATACATTTCACATTACAGCGGTAAAAAACTGACGGACTTAAGCCTCGAGTGGAATCTTACGGAAAAAATAAATGGAATAATCAAAATTGATGATTTAAAGTATGCTGATGTTACAAATATTCAATCATTAAAATTTACTTTGCCTGAGGTAAACACATCAGAAAAAATAAAAATTGATCTAAAGTTAATTGATAAAGATAAAAATGTAATAGCAAAAAATTATGTGGAGCTGATTTTATTCAATAAGAATAAAGCCGGTAAAACAGAGGATGTTTTTGTTTATAACCCGAACAAAAACCTAAATCAATTTAATGATTTATTAAGTAGCCATTATAGTATAATTGAATCATCGGATGTTACAATAACCAATTCACTTGATGAAAAAGTTTTCACCAGACTTCTTAACGGCGAATCCATCATTTGCCTGATTGATTCATCGACAATCTTACCAGATTCATTCCCTTTTGATATTAAAAGCAGAGAAGAAGAATGGCTAGATGGTAATTGGGCCACCAATTTGAACTGGTTAAGAGATGATAATCTTCTGTTTGATGAGGTAAATTTTGGAAAAACTTTAGGATTTGAAATTGCACAGACTTCACCTAAAAATGTTATAGCAGAAATTCCACCAGAAAAATTTATGGATGTATTATCAGGAATGTATGTCGGTTGGCTTCATAAACACTCAGCTTATAT
>JAFNAQ010000074.1 GCA_017860275.1 Bacteroidota bacterium | reverse complement strand
GCACTGATGAATATTTTTGATAATTATCTGCCAAAAGGTTTATATGCACTTTCTGCTATTTCCGGCATATTAGTTATTCTGGTTTGTCTGGTACTTATTGAGAGCTTTGTTAACTGGAAAAGAATAACTCGGATGAGTAACGAAGAACTTACGTCTGTTGAGATTGGGCTAATTAGGGAACCTGTTGTTTCGTATAGCAATATTAAAAGCGATAAACCATCTAAGGAATAGGTGTTTAAGAAAGATTGAAAGATAAACAATAAATGAATATGAGAAAGGCAATATTTCTCTTAATTGGAATGCTAATAGCAGTGAACGCATTTTCGAATGTGAACTACATTGAAATCTCTAAAATTAGTAATGAGGATAGATTAGTAAATGCTTTCAACTATATTAAAGACAATCAGCAATACTTTGCTTATTGGACAAATGAGTGGAAATATGACAAATCCCAAAAAGAATTAATAAAGAACCTTCGTGAAAGTTATGAAATGTTTTCATCTGTTGCAACAAAGAATGAAGAACTTTTCATATTGCTGGGCGACATTGCGCATTACCTGTATAATCTTAATGAATCTGATTATTACTTGCTGGGTGACATTGCGCATTACCTGTATAATCTTAACGAATCTGATTATTACCAGTTAGCTGTAAATAATTACAATTCGGCCATTGCGATTAATCCCGATGATTATAGAACTTACTGGTTTCTGGGTTTTCATTATGTGCTTTCCAATGCTCCTACATTAGGCATTGATAATTTTCTAAAAGCACAACAATTATTGCCTGCAAAACAACCTGCTGACTTTTGGGAAGAATATGCATGGGCAACAGCTGTTACAAATATGCCATCACATTGCATTTATGCTATGGATAAAGCGAGAAGCATTTTGGGCACTCCTGGACGTTTCGAATCACAGCTTGGACTGGAAATGCATAAAAGAATCGTTGATGTAGATAAAAATATCTCTTATAAAAAAGAAGATATATGGTCATCGTCAGAAGGAGAAAAAATGGCATTTACTTCCCGGCCGTTAGGTATTAAAGTCTTGGTGGATTCTACATGGAAGCTATCAATCTATGATTATAAAAATAGTCAAAGTGCATTTATCTTAATTCCACCTGCAATTAAGAGCAAAAAAGGAAAAGACATTAATTATACTATTGCTATAATCATGAAAGCGGCGAATTTAACTGACCAGTTAGATGATTATATTAACACTCTGACCTCGAATTACTCAAATAAAAGTAAGATAACATTTTCTGATAAATATGAAAAGATGGTTGCTTACGAAATAAAAGATAAAGAAATATATAAAGATATGGGTGGAGGTCGCACATATATGATTGGTATTGAAAGAAATAGCCCAATGTATCCTGGACTGCTTTTGGAAAATCCAGCGACTATTCCAGATGGTAATAATAATAAGATCTCATATTATAGGGCAACATATAGTAAAAACCGATTTGAAGGACGAATATTCTATGCCATCATGTTAGATTGTTGCGAAGATATCAATGAACAATCGCTAGCTGTTTTCAAGACTCTTTTTGATAATCAAATAATAATAGAATAAGATATTAAGATTTGTAATGACGAAATTTTAGCCACTGTCTATATAATTGTGTAAATCGGAAATGCAGAATTAATTAAATTCTGTATTTCTTATTTTTCAATTTTAATAAGTACTCTTCATCGCTCTGTTAAACGATAAGTTTGTTTGGGTCAACGTTACGTTTTACTTGTCGCTGACCTTCGTGGCGAACTAATAAGAATTTCTTATAAGTTCGATTTTTGCCCAATCCATAATCTTTGAATATGTTGGGAATGTGCATAGATATATTCTCTTGCGTAGTGTTGTCGTATATCTCAGCCAACAGTTATTAGGTGAGCTATAAGTCTTCATCTGCAAAGCGGATATTTATCTTAGATACACCGTTATCATCTTGATAGATAACAATGCCATTTCACGCCCAAAACTATAATTTTTATCTGTATACCAACAAACTTTCTTTTTTTAATGTTGTTGCTCCAGCTTGGGACAGCTTGGGACAAACTTGGGACAAGCTTGGGACGACTTATCCCATTTTGATCTTCTGTACCCTGCTTTATATACTCTTTTGAAGGAATCTCAAATTTCTTTTATCTTAATCATTTTGGTTTGTCTGGTTTTTATTGAGAGTTTTGTCAACTGGAGAAGAATAACTCGCATGAGTAATGAAGAGTTAACCTCTGTTGAATTTGGACTTATTGGGAAACCTATTATTTCATATAGCAATATTAAAAGGAGTAAACCATTTAAAGAATAAGTGCTTAAAAATGCTGTATAGGTATTTTACTTATTACTGCAATATTTATTAATCCGAGATCTATAAATTTGTTTTCAAGGTTGTAACTATAGATGGTTCCAATATTATTTAGATTTATAAGCATAAAATACATGTATTGAATGTATAAAACTAAATAAAATACAATTTATACTTGTATTTTCAGGTTTTAATATATATCTTTGCACAAGATCAAAATATTTATAAGATGGGACTATATTTTTCTTCGACAGAATTGCTTGATAGAATGACTATAAACATAAATTTTTATAGTATTCATTCGGTTTCTAAGGTAATGAATATTTCTTCATCAGATGTATTAATAATATTGAAAAATGCTGGCTTTACTCTAGATGAGGGATACCATACACTGCTTAATCAAAAGCATCTAGATGTACTAAGTAAAAAATATATAGAATACTTACAAAGGTATTTTTCAAATTCACTTAAAAATATACATAATCTAAGTTTTTCTGAAATTATTGATTTTGATGATTTTTGCAATAGATTTAGAAAACAAAATAACCCAATTAAAGGAGTTATACAATGGTCTCATATTAATACGGAGCTACTTAAAGATTTTTTCTTCGAGCAAGTAAAAGAAGAAAATAACAAGATAAATAGCTTCTTTAGTTTATTTGAAAATGTTTTTACGTATGAGTCGATTCTACAAGCAAAGTTCTCCTATTATATAAAAGAGAACAATTTAATGAAAAAGATTGTTAGCAATCGTTTTTATAGAATAAAAATAAAGATTAAAAAAATATTTTGTTTTTTTATCCAAGTAATAAAACTAATTATACGATCATATAGATATCATATTTTTGTTACTGAAGATAGTCATAATTCTAAGGTTCAAGCACTTTGTATAGCTTCTTTAGAATGATAATAATATAATATTTTCTCAAGAGGCTTTAATTAAATCATTAATTATTAAAGTTTCAAATATGAAAGAGAATAAAATTTTACTCATCGAAAAGGTGAATGCAAGTAATCTTACCGATGATGAAAAAAATAGTTTAATTGAAATTATAACAAAATCAAATAAGGATTGGATGCAAATGATTGAAGCTGTTCTTAAAATATTAGGTATAAGTAAAGAACTGTTAGATATCTTTGATATTCATTTATAAATATTTTCATTATGGATATCGGAATAGCAATAAAAACACTAAGGAAAAGAAAAAAAATTAGTCAAAAGGATCTGGCTAAGGAATGTAATTTATCTGTTAATGCATTGTGTAATATTGAGAATAACATTTCATTCCCACAGAAAAGTACCATCTCAAGGATTTGTGAAGTGCTGAATATTCCGACATCTTATCTTTTATTTTTTTCAATATCAGATGATGATATACCAAATGATAAAAAAGCAGTCTTTGATTCTTTAAATTCAACTATAAAAAACTTACTTTTAGACTCAATAGATTAACTTTTGATGTTTTTATTCAATGGCATAGTTTGTTAGTGAGGACAACCCCAATAAATAAAATTCATTGGTGAATAATTGAAAATCTCCTGCCAGCTTTTTTAAAAACGTAACCGGATGTTGAACAAACTCCCGCCAGGTTTCAAAAAAAGCTGGCGGGAGTTTATTGCTCTTTTTACTTCAAAATGTTGACAATATCAATAATATCTATTCTGCAGTGGTGCACATGGTGTAGATAAATTGTTCTTTTTTCGTTCTGAGAAATCTAATTTCAATAATTCTGCAATTTGCAGAATTATTGAAATTCATTTTCTGGAAACAGAAAAAACTCTTTTTTAGTACACCATGTACACCACTTTTTGTTGATTATAGTACTGTTCTATTTTGTAATTAGCTGGTTATTAATGATATAAAATTTAGTAGGTGGCAGAGGTGGCAGATAAATAATACTTTTTCCGATTCTGAAAAATGAAATTTGATAATTCCGCAAAATGCAGAATTTTCAAATTTTTATTTCTGAGAAGCCAAAAAGTTCTTTTTTACTGCCACCTCAGACCTAATATATGGAATAATAATTTATTCAGATTAATGTTTCAGTGGTAAATTAGTTATTTACCTATAAAAATAAAAGTAGCTGTAACAACCCAGAACTGATTATAGTAACAACGTGATCATGAAAATAAAGCTTTATATATAAAATGCTGAATTAAACAATGGCTTTTGCAAAAGCCATTGTTATTCTATTTTCTCCTACTGATATTTATTCCACAACAATTGTATTCTTACTTTGTTTTATACGTAATACCATAATAATTCTATTTTATCATTTTGATTGTGTGTAATCTCTTGTTTGTGGCGTTTGGCCTATATTTAAAGGTGTAATAATGGATTATGATGTATTTTTCTATCATATTTCTATCTATGAAATAAACTATTCTTTAAATATTTATGCGAAAAATATTGCTTAAGTCAAAGCGAAACACTATTTTAGAGGC
>JAFNAQ010000021.1 GCA_017860275.1 Bacteroidota bacterium | reverse complement strand
CCGCGCTGATGATACTGGACTAACCCGTCTGGGAAAGTAAGTCGCCGCCAAGACTTTGTAAGCCCTGATACTTATTGTGTCAGGGCTTTTTTGTTTAATTGATATTGGTTTCTTTGATATAAATATAGTAACTTTGCATCTGATTTAATAATAAAATATGTATTCAAATATTAATATTTCTAAGGTAATTAAAGAATATTTTCCTTTCGTTACAGATAATCAATTGAAACAATTTGAAATGCTTCCATCTTTGTATTCTGAGTGGAATGAAATGATTAATGTTATTTCAAGAATGGATATTGATAATCTATTTGAAAGGCATATTTTACACTCTTTAGCTATTGCAAAGGTTTGCTTATTTAAACCAAATTCAGAGATTCTTGATGTAGGTACAGGCGGAGGCTTTCCTGGAATACCTTTAGCAATATTATTTCCAGATGTGAAGTTTTATTTAGTTGATAGTATAGGAAAAAAGATTAAGGTAGTAAATGGAATAAAAGAGGCTTTGGGATTAACTAATCTTATTGCTGAGCAAAAAAGAGCAGAATCAGTTAATGGTCATTTCGATTTTATTGTTTCAAGAGCAGTTACAGCTATGCCAGAATTTGTGACATGGGTAAGAAATAAAATATCTAAACTTCAGTATCATGAAATTGATAATGGGATACTCTATTTAAAGGGTGGAGACTTAACAGAAGAATTAAAACCTTTTGAAAAGAAAAAGAACTCAAAAAAAGACTCCTTAACTATCTATAATATTCATGATTTTTTCCCTTCGGAATTTTTTGAAACAAAAAAGGTTGTACATCTAAAACTATAAATAAGTTTTGATATACAACCTCTTTCTAAATATATAACATATTTATCTTTCTATTTCTACTGTTATTGGGCAGTGATCGGAGTGATAAATATCTTGTAGTATTCTTGCAGATTTTATTTTTTCTTTGATATTATCGCTTACCATACAATAATCGATTCTCCAACCCTTATTGTTTTGTCTAGCATTGAAACGGTAACTCCACCAAGAATACTCATCTTTAATATCTCCATTAATGTATCTAAAACTATCGGTATATCCAATATTAATAAACCCATCTATCCACTGTCTTTCTTCTGGTAAGAAGCCTGAGTTTTTTGCATTTCCTTTTGGATCATGAATATCTATTTCTCTATGACATATATTATAATCTCCACAGATAACTAACTCTTTTCTTGAGGAAGAAAGTTCTTTAATATAGTTCTGGAAATCTTCAAGCCATTGCATTTTAAATTTTTGTCTTTCGTCTCCACTTGTTCCTGATGGGTGATAAACTGAAAATACTGATAAGTCTCCAAAATCAGCCCTAATCATTCTTCCTTCATTATCGTATTTTGCTATTCCCATACCAAATTCAACGTGGTCAGGTTTAATCTTAGTGAGAATTGCTACACCACTATAGCCTTTTTTTTGAGCTGATAAGTAGAAACATTCATAACCTAAAGAATTTAACTCCATTGTAGGAATTTGATCAGGTTGAGCCTTTGTTTCTTGAATACATACTATATCAGGATTTTCTTTTTCGAGCCACTCAATAAAACCTTTTCCAACAGCAGCACGAATTCCATTTACATTATATGATATTATTTTCATCTCTTAAATGTTTAATTGTTCAATTTAATAATTCATTTCATCAGAAAAATATGATTTTGGTAATTCTCTACAATTGTATTGTGATGCCATAACCTCACCATATGCTCCTGCTGAACGAAAAACAATGTAGTCTCCCCTTTTAGTTGTGTTTAATTCTATATTTTTACCAAATACATCTGAGCTTTCGCAAATCGGACCAACAACATCGTATTCTTGTTCTTTCTCATCAGAGCTAATATTTTCAATTCTATGATAAGCTTGGTAAAGTGCAGGTCTTAGAAGTTCTGTAAAACCAGCATCAACAATTGCAAACTTTTTACTTTTACCTTGTTTTATATATAAAACTTTTGAAACAAGACTTCCACATTGACCAACTATTGAGCGTCCTAATTCAAAATGCACATTTTGTTCAGGATACAATTTTAGATGTTTTTTGAATATTGAAAAATACTCTTTAAAATCAGGCATAACTATATGGTTAGGGTGATGATAATCTATACCTAAACCACCACCTAAGTTAATATGTTCAATTGATATTTTCTTTTCACTAATTTTTTCTTGAATTTCATTAACTCTAACACATAAACCCTTGAAAGATAACATATCCATAATTTGAGAACCAATATGAAAATGTAACCCAACTAATTTAATATTTTTGTAATTATTTATATTCTCAGTTATCTCATCTAAAGCAGAAATACTTATCCCAAATTTATTTTCAGCAAGCCCAGTGGTAATATAATGATGTGTATTTGCATTGACTTCAGGGTTTATTCTTAATGCAATATTTGCAATTTTATTTTTTTTACTTGCTATTTCATTAATAACTTCTAACTCAGCTTCAGATTCTACATTAAAGCAAAATATATTTCTTTCAAGCCCCAGCTCAATTTCCCAATCCGATTTTCCAACCCCAGCATATACAATTTTATCTGAGCTGAATCCAGCATTTATGCTTGCTTGTATCTCTCCACCACTTACACAATCTGCCCCTAAGTTGTAACTATTGATAACAGATAATATTTTTGGATTAGTATTTGCTTTTATAGCATAATGAATTTGATATCCATATTTATTCGCTTCGTTCATCACAGAAGAAAGCGTTTGACGAAGTAATTCTATATCGTAATAATAGAAAGGGGTTTTAAAATTTTTGAATTTTTCTATAGGGAAACTGCCTTTTATCATTTCAATATTAATTAAATAGATTTTTACTCAAAGCCCTAAGAGCATTAATTTTATTTTCTGAACTTAATAGTATTGAAAGATTATAATTACTTCCTCCGTAAGAAATCATACTAATAGGAATATCCTTAAGTGCTTCAATAATTTTTGATTCAAACCCAATATTATTCCATTCTAAATCTCCAACAACACATATAATACACATGTCTTTTTCGAATGTAACAGTACCATATTGTTTTAAATCATCAACAATTTCGTTTAAATGCTTGTTATTGTCAATTGTAAGAGCAACACCAACCTCAGAAGTTGTAATCATATCGATTGGAGTCTGATAACTTTCGAATATTTCAAAAACCTTTCTCAAAAAGCCAAATGCCAAAAGCATTCGCCCAGACTTAATTTTTATAGAAGTAATATTATCCTTTGCAGCAACAGCTTTTATCTTTCCTTTTTCAAGTTTATTTGAAATAATTGTACCTTGGGCTTCTGGCTCCATAGTATTAAGTAATCTTACAGGAATATTATTTATTTTTGCAGGTAATATACAAGTAGGGTGGAGAATTTTTGCACCAAAATAAGCTAACTCAGCAGCTTCGTCAAAGTTTAGATTTCTCACAGGAGTAGTTCCTTCAACAAAACGAGGATCATTATTATGCATTCCATCTATATCTGTCCAAATTTGAATTTCTTCGGCTAAGATAGCACCCCCTAAAATAGATGCAGTATAGTCACTACCTCCTCTTTCTAAATTATCTATCTCACCATAGGCATTCCTACAAATAAAACCCTGGGTTAGGTAAATATCATAATTAGGATTAGAATCAATAATTTCGGAAAATTTATTTTGAATATATCTTGTATCAGGTTCCTTATTCTTATCAATACGCATAAAGTCAAGAGCAGAGAGTAGTAAGGATTTAATATTATTCTCCTCAAGGTAAAGCTGCATTAGAGAACTTGAAAGAATTTCCCCCTGAGAAAGAATAATCTTTTCCTGAGTCGATGTAAATATTTCCCTTGTGAATTGACGTAAATAAGAAAATATGGAATTCAATAATTCTTCAGATTTTTTAATATATGGCTCAGAAGAGAATAATTCTTGAATATGAGACATATATTTATTTTCAAGAATATTAATCACCTCAACAGCACCATCAGTATTTTTCTTATTTAAATAATTAGAAAAATCTATCAAAGAGCTAGTAGTTCCGCTCATAGCCGATAAAACAACGATTTTTCTTTCTTGGTTAGAAATTAATTTTGCAACATTTTTAATTCTTTGAGCCGTTCCAACAGAGGTTCCCCCAAATTTCATTACCTTCATACGAATAATTATATTTTTTAGTTAAGAAATTAATTAAGCAAATATACAACTTAAAAATATCTCAGAGAAAAATTAAACTATCTCAGAGAAAAATATTTTTTCCTCAGAGCAAAATTCAGACTTATCGGGGAAAAATAGAATCTTATTCTAGGAAAATAGAATAAGATTCTACGCTAGTGTAATAAGATACTATTTTTTAGAAAATTTATGCCTTGAAAATCAATGCTTTAATTCCTAACAAAAACTCTTCATATTCAAGAAAAAATACGAAGATTTTAACCCCCAATTTCTTCGTATTTAGAAAAAAATACGAAGAGTTTTATATGCAATATTTAAGACTGGTTGTATTGTTTTGAATAAGAGGAAAAAAAATACTAAATTTGCAAACAGTTAATATGGATATTACAAAATCAATCAATATAAAGGATTTTTACAGAAGATTCCTAATATGGAGGCTTAAAAATATTACTGATTTTCAGTATATGACTTTTATGGCTTTTATTGTAGGGATAGCTTGTGGTTTGGCTGCTGTTATTTTGAAAAACACAGTACATTATACCTATATCTTTATTACAGATTCTGCATGGTTTTCGGTAGATAGCTCCAATTTTCTTTTTCTAGTATATCCTATGATAGGTATATCAATAACTGTGTTTATACTAAAATACTTTATCAAAGCTGATTTGAGTCATGGTGTTAGCAAGGTTATGTATGCCATGAGTAGAAAAAAAGGAAGACTAAAACCACATCATTGCTACTCATCTATGTTAACATCTACCATAACCGTTGCTTTTGGAGGTTCTGTAGGTCTGGAGGCTCCAATTGTCTTAACAGGGAGTGCAATAGGTTCAAATTTAGGAAAACTAGGGAGATTAAATCATAAGAATACATTAATATTAATTGGTTGTGGAGCAGCAGGAGCAATAGCAGGAGCATTTAAGGCACCTATTGCAGGAATAATATTTGTATTTGAAGTATTGATGTTAGACCTAACAATGACTACTGCAATACCTCTACTTATCTCTTCAATATCTTCTGCAATGATTTCTTATTTTTTCTTGGGGCAGAAAGTAGAGTTTTATTATCAAGTTACATCACATTTTGAATTAATGAAAATCCCAGGATTTATTATTTTAGGTGTTGTATCGGCTATTGTTTCATTATACTTTTTGAAAATAAATAAATGGATAGGGAGAAAGTTTAAAAAGATAAGCATATATAGGAGACTTATAATTGGAGGAGGAATATTAGGGATATTAATATTTTTATTTCCCCCTCTTTTTGGAGAAGGTTATTCCGCATTAAGAAATCTTTTGAACGAAGACACAAAAACTTTATTTAATAATTCTATTTTCTATTCATATAGGGATAGTACGTGGATGTTGGTTGCTGTTTTGATAGCTATTATTTTTTTAAAAGCTATAGCAACAGCCGTTACTACATCTTCGGGAGGTGTTGGAGGTGTTTTTGCTCCTTCGTTGTTTCTTGGAGGTTTTACAGGCTTCTTTGTTGCAAGATTGATTAATATGACAGGCTTCTTAGAAGTTCAAGAAAGTAATTTTGCCTTAGTCGGAATGGCAGCAGTGATGACAGGGATAATGCATTCTCCACTAACTGCAACCTTTTTGCTTGCAGAAATAACAGGTGGATATGCATTGTTTGCTCCTTTAATGATTACAACAACGGTTTGCTATTTGGTGGTAAAGCCTATAAACAAGTACTCAATCTATGCCGAAGAGTTAGCATTCGAAGGAAACCTAATGACACATAACAAAGATAAGACGGCTTTACAGTTTATCAATAAATCTAAACTAATTGAAACAAATTTTATTGCATTATTGCCTAATGCAACATTAAGAGATATTGTGAAGGCAGTTGAAGTTTCTACAAGGAATTTTTTCCCCATTGTGGATGAAAAAAATAATTTTCTTGGAGTTGTGGTAATTGATGATTTAAGAAACATATTATTTAAACCAGAATATTATGATGCTTTCAATGTAAAAGATTTTATTCGAAGCTCAGAATATTTTACAGTCGATATATCAGACCCTCTAGAAAAAATGGTTGCTAAGTTTAAGGGGTCTGATAGATATAATTTAGCCGTTGTAGACAAAGGTAAATTTGTAGGTTTTATGTCAAGGGCTAATGTATATGCAGAATACAGAGACTATGTAAGGACATTCTCAGAGGAATGACAAAATTAATTATTAGAAAAAAATGAAAATTGCAGTTGTTGGGGCTACAGGATTAGTAGGTAGCGTTATTCTAAAAGTATTAGAAGAAAGAGGTTTTGCAAAAGAGGATATAATTCCTGTTGCAACAGAAAAGAATGTTGGTAAAGAATTATATTTTGCTGGCAAGAAAATAATAATTAGCAGCGTTGAAAATGCAATAAAGCAATCTTGTGATTATGCAATATTTTCAGCAGGCGGAACTACTTCTAAGAAATACGCACCACTTTTTGCAGAGAAGGGAACAATTGTAATCGATAATTCTTCTGCATGGAGAATGGATAATAATGTACCTTTAGTTGTACCCGAGATTAATCCAAATTCAATTTCAAAGGATACGAAGATTATTGCCAACCCAAATTGTTCCACAATTCAAATGGTTTTGGCTTTAGCGCCACTTCATTGGAAATATAAAATAAACAGAGTTATTGTTTCTACTTACCAAAGCGTCACAGGCACAGGAGTGAAAGCCGTTGAACAATTGGAGTCAGAGCAAAGAGGAGAAGATTGTGCAAAAGTATACCCATATCAAATACATCAAAATCTATTTCCTCACGGAGGAGATTTTCAAGAAGATGGTTATACTACAGAGGAACAAAAACTAATTGATGAGACGAGAAAAATATTAGGAGATAATACTATAAGATTGTCGGCTACTGTTGTAAGAGTTCCTGTCCTTGGTGGACATTCTGAGAGTGTAAATATTGAATTTGAAAATGATTTTGATATTAATGATGTAAAAGAAATATTATCAAATATGCCAGGAGTTGTCGTTTTAGATGATAAAGACAAAAACATTTATCCAATGCCATTGTTTAGTAAAGGAAAGGATGAAGTCTTTGTGGGTAGAATTAGAAGAGATAACTCTAATCCTAAAACATTAAACATTTGGATTGTTGCTGATAACCTTAGAAAAGGAGCGGCAACAAATGCAGTACAAATATTAGAATATTTGGTAAAAAGGATATAATGTATTTTATTTAAAAACTTATCAATAACATTAAATCTAATTATTTTTTTAATGTATCTTTGCAACCTATGGACAATTTCAATAATGCTTTAAAAACAAAAACAAAAAGGCTTACCTACGACCAAGCCTTTGCTCTCAATGGAAAGATACCTCCTCAAGCCTTGGAGCTAGAGGAAGCTGTTCTAGGTGGTTTATTACTCGACCAAGATGCTGTAACAAACTCAATTGACGTAATTCATGAAGATTTTTTTTACACCACAGAGCATAGGGAAATTTTTAAAGCAATAAGACAATTATTCTATGATAGTTCGCCTGTAGATATGCTTACCGTTGTTCAACAACTTAAGAAAAATGGAACTTTAGATATGGTAGGTGGCGCATATAAAATATCTACACTTACTTCTCGTGTTACATCGGGAGCACATATTGAGTATCATGCTCGTATTCTTTCAGAAAAATTTATTCAAAGAGAACTAATAAGAGTTTCAACAGAAACAATAAAAGATGCATATGAAGAGACAACAGACGTTGTCGATTTGTTAGACAAGACAGAAACTCGTCTTATGGAAATTAACGATAATAATTTCCGTAGCGATTTTCAAGACACACAGACTCTTCTTTATCAAGCAATGCAAGATATTGAAGCCGCACAAAAATCTGGAGGTAGCACAACAGGAATACCTACTGGTTTTACAGAGATAGACCGAATAACAGGAGGATTTCATAAGGGTACTCTTATTATCTTAGCTGCTCGTCCAGCTATGGGTAAAACAGCCTTCGCGCTTTCTTTAGCAAGGAATATGGCTGTTGATTTTAATATACCAATAGCATTTTTCTCCTTAGAGATGACGGCGATTGAACTTATGATGCGTCTAGTTTCCTCTGAAACGGAAATTCCTGGGGAGATGCTTAAGAAAGGAGACCAATTGGACAATTGGCAGAATGAAAAACTAAAAAAGGGTGTTGAGCCACTAGCTAAAGCCCCAATATATATTGATGATACTCCTCAGTTATCAGTTTTTGAACTTAGAGCGAAATGTCGTCGTCTAAAACAAAGATATGATATAAAAATGGTTTTCATAGACTACTTGCAGCTAATGCATGGAGGTAACGATTCAAAAAATGGAAACCGAGAACAAGAAATTAGTACAATTTCCCGTCAATTAAAAGCCTTATCAAAAGAACTAGGTATTCCTGTGCTTGCGCTGTCTCAACTTTCTCGTGCTGTTGAAACTCGTGGAGGTAGTAAGAAACCTATGCTTTCGGATTTACGTGAGTCAGGAGCTATTGAGCAAGATGCCGATATTGTTATGTTTATCTATCGTCCAGACTATTATGGAATTGATGGTGATGAGAAAGGAACAACGCTAGGAATGGCAGATATTATATTTGCAAAGCATCGTTCGGGAGCAGTAGGAGAGGCTCGTCTAAGATTTGTTGGCAAGTTTGCAAAATTTGCAAATGCTACCACCTTAGATATAGATATGGGAGGTGGAGCAATGATGCCATTGAATTCAGGCTTCGATTCTCAAACAGGAGCACCATTTCTAACTGTTCAATCAAAAATGAATTCCGACCTTCCAGAGGACGGAGACGAATCAGACCCTTTTTAATATCATGTTTAAGAATACAATTAAGACATTAGTGTTATTTATTGCATTATTTTTATCAATAAATACCTATGCCTTATATATTCTTATGCCTATGGATGAGACGCAAAAAAATCATCTAAAGGCCTATGGTATTGCTTTTTGGGTTCTAAAACAAGAGGGCGAAGTTAGTTGGTTATTAAATTATAGAGGAGGTTCTTTTCTTGTTAAATATGATGCTAAGATAGAAAGAGAGTGTAAGTTAAGAGGTGTAACCTATAGTTCTATTGCAGATATACAAGCCTCACAGATTATTTCAGAAATCTCTGAGCCTGAGGCAAACATGGATGTTGTAAAACTTCAAAAAGCCCCAAAGATAGCAGTCTATTCTCCAAAGAATAAATTACCGTGGGACGATGCAGTAACCTTGGTTCTAACCTATGCAGAAATTCCTTATGATATTGTTTACGATGAAGAAGTAATTAATGGAGTGCTTCCGATGTATGATTGGCTTCATCTTCATCACGAGGACTTCACAGGGCAGTATGGTAAGTTTTGGGGAGCCTATCAAAATGCTCCTTGGTATGTTGAGGACGTAAGGTCAAATGAGCAAATGGCTGCAAAACTTGGCTTCAAAAAGGTTTCTCTTTTAAAATTAGAGGTTGCAAAGAAGATACGAGATTTCGTAAGTGGAGGAGGATTTATGTTTGCCATGTGTTCAGCTCCTGATAGCTACGATATAGCTCTTGCAAGTGAAGGAACGGATATTTGTGAGTCAATGTTCGATGGCGATGGCATTGATAGAGATGCACAAAGTCGTTTAGATTATTCAAAATGTTTTGCCTTTAGAGATTTCTCGTTAGAGACAAATCCACATAAGTACGAGGTCTCTAATATTGATATGACTGAGAAAAGACCAAAATCGGTAAATGAAAAGAATGACCTTTTTGTCCTTTTCGACTTTTCTGCAAAATGGGATTGGATTCCAACGATGCTTACCCAAGATCATACAAAGATCATCAAAGGCTTTATGGGGCAATCTACAGCCTTCGATAAGAAACTATTAAAATCAAATGTTCTAGTCCTTGGAGAAAATAAATCCTTCGACGAGGTTCGTTACATTCATGGCACTTACGGAAAAGGAACTTGGACATTTCTTGGTGGTCACGACCCAGAAGACTATCAGCATTATGTCTCAGACCCAACAACCGACCTAAACCTTTTCCCGAACTCCCCAGGCTACCGACTAATCCTAAACAATATCCTATTCCCAGCAGCCAAAAAACAAAAACAAAAAACCTAAGGATTAATTTTTACTTTCCAGTAATTTCTTTGCATAGTTTCTATTACTTTCGTTTTTATCATTGAGAGTATTCTCTATTAGTTTTAAGCTTTTTTCATCCCCTAAAGCTTTTAATATTCTCATTATCCCTACTTTTATAGCATCTTCATCATTCATTATTTTTTCCATAATAGGATAGGCTGTTTCGATATCTCCAAATTCTGCTAATTTTTGAACGGCAATATTTATTGTAAAATTATCTGTTGAATTATTAATCAAAAAACGATAATAATTAATAGAAGAGCTGTTTCCAATCATATAATATGCCCAAATACATTTATCACAATATTTTTGTTCTATTGTAGAACAAAATTGATTTAAAATATTTTCAGCCTCTTTATAATTTTCAAGTACAGCTAAGACTGTCCCTATACAAACTTTTTCATAATTAGACACATCTGTTCTTTTTGTTCTTTCTGTTAAAAAATGAATACTTGTTTGAGCATCAGTCCAACCTAGATATTGAATAGCTTCACATCTTATTAATTCCGATGTGTCATTTTTTATCACTTCTTCAAAAAAAGATATTATTTGAGGGCAAGATATCTTTGATAACTGAGCTAATGCCATAGATTTATCATTATCATTTTTTGCTGCAAGGTAAGCCTGTTTATTTTCTTCCAAATTTGTTTTTACTTTTTCACAGTCCCCTTCCTTAGTCTGAGATTTCATTTCCCGTCCCGTTTGAATATAACTATCTCTAAATTTCTTTAGCGAATCATATTGCGTTTGAGAAAACACATTTATCAAACAAAATGTGAAGCACAAGAATAAAATATTATTTTTCATATCTATTTCAGTTCATAATTTATAACCAATATCTTTTATTTTATGAATTCTCTATGTTACCGCCTAATCCTAAACAACATCCTATTCCCAGCAGCCAAAAAAGAAAAACAAAAAACCTAAATTAATTTTTTGATACTTTTCTCTTTGTAAAGTATTTCTTTACTATGAGTTTTTATATTCTCTAATTCTAATAGTGTATTATCTATTTTTTACTTTTCAAAATTAGGGAATTTATTTTAATAATGGCTTATCTCGAAAACTTAATTATATAAGGGGGGACAAACCCAAAATAATTTTATTATTGGGTTGTCCCTCATAATTAAAATATTCATATTCATTCTTCCTATAGGGTGAATAATGAATAATCTGAATATATATCAAAGAATAGTATTTATTAGAACTCGAAAATATGTAATATTCCCCTACACTTTATGTAGGGGTAATATTCGTAATAATAATATTATTTTTACTATATATATAGGATAAAATAAAAAAATAAAAATAATTTGAACTATTGACCTCTGTTAAAAAATAAGATACTGATTTTACAAAAAAAGAGTTTGATTTTTTGGAAAAAATCAGGGAGTTTAGGTAAAAAGTCAGGGAGTTTTCAGAAAAAATCGGTGATTTTTTTTCTAAAATCAGCCTCTTTTTGTTCTTTTATTTCTTCTTTTTTAATTTTTCTCAGAGAAAGTTATATTTTTCTCAGACATAGTTTTGGGAAAATGGCTTAAAAATTTGATATATGGTATGTTTGTAGAAAAATCTTTTGATTATTGAAAAAAATTATCAAGAGTTAGCGCTCAATCTTTTGATTTTGGAACGCAAAAACAAGGATTTTTTGAGCTAGGTTGGGGGTTTTATTTCTTAAAATTAACGGCGAGGAAATATAAAGAGAAACTGCGAGATATTGCGAGAATCTCGCAGTTTTGTTTTATAAAATTTCAATCAAATGATATTATTAGAAAATATTTTTCTACCTTTGAAAAGAAATACTATGAATAATTACTATTAATTTTCAAACAAAACATGTCTTTTACGATTAGAAAAATAGAAGAAATAAATCATTCAGATGATAGTTGGGATAAATTGTGTGTTTCAGTATATCAGAATAAAGAATTTTTGAATCATCTTGAAAAATACAATCCTTGTAATCAAAGATATTATCTTTTATATGAGAATAATATGTTGTGTTCTGGAGCAATTGTATATTCTCTTAAAGTGAATGTTTTTACATATTCTAAATTAAATTGTAAAATACATTTCTCAATAATTGGTATTCCAACCTCTGTGGATGCAAGTGGGATAATTGGAGATGAAAAGTACTATAGTTCTTTAGTTGAGTATATTATCAAAAATGAGAGAGGAATTATTCTCTGTCTTAATTATGATAATATTATTGGAATAGATAATATTGTTCAGATGCAGACACTCCCAGCATTGATATTTGAAAATAATTTTAGTTCGTGGGAACATTACTGTAAAAGTCTAAAACATAATTATCGAAGAAGAATTTTTCAGGCTCAGAATAAGTTTTGTGAGGTGAATAAGGTTTCTTGCTCTTGCTCTCATTTTAATGATGAACACTATGAACAATATATTAGTATAATGAGTAGGACTAAAACAAAGCTTGAAATACTCAGTAATGAGTTTTTTATGCGCTTAGATTCTAATTACACCTTACATTCTTTTTATAAGGATGATATTCTTCTTACTTGGCATATTACAATAAAGAATGAAGGTTCTTATTATTTTCTTTTTGGGGGTATAAATTATGAATTAAGAGATAAATATGATTCATATTATAATAATCTTATTTCTATCGTTAAAGAGGGTATTGAGTTGGGGTGTGATAGAATTAGCATGGGACAAACGGCAGAGATTTCTAAAAATAGATTAGGAGCAAGATTGGTTACTCAAAGAATGTTTATTTATCATTCAAATAAACTAGTTAATTACATATTTGTAGTATTTAGGAATGTTCTAACATATAAAACAAAAACAATTCACGCCCATATTTTTAAAAGTAATTAGTTATGAGAATACTATTTTTAAGACCTGAGGCTCCAAAGGAGACGATAGGTTTGCAACATGTTATGATAGTAGAACCCTTGGAATTGGAATTACTTGCAACGGTAGTTGAAAAGGATAATGAGGTGATAATAATTGATTTGATACTTGAAAAAGAGTCATGCGATTTTTTTATTAAGAGGTATAATCCCGATATTGTTTGCGTCACTGGCTATATAACTCATACAAGAGAAATGCTTACAATATGCCAAAAGGCAAAAGAATATAATCCAAACATAATAACAATAGTTGGTGGTGTTTATATAGAAAAATTACCAGAGAATATTAATAGCCCATATGTTGATTATAGAGTTGTGAGAAATGCTCTTATTACTTTCCCTTTATTAATCAATTTTATTCAGAATAAAGATGATTTTCCAAGGGGAGTATTGAGAATTGATGAAGAGATGGATGAGTCAACCCTTCCTGAATATGATTTTAATGTGCCAATACCAAATAGAACACTAATTCAGAATTATAGAAAAAAATATTTTTATGTATTTCATCCTAAGGTAGCATTATTAAAGACTTCATTTGGCTGTCCTTTTCCATGCTCGTTTTGCTTTTGTCGAAAAATTACTGGGGATAATTATGTTGAACGAGATTTGAATGAAATTATTGAGGAATTAAAAACTATCAAAGAAAAAGAAATTTATATAGTTGATGATAATTTTTTAGTCTCAGAAAAGAGATTGGTTGAATTCTTTAATCTATTAGAAAAAAATAACATTCATAAAAGATTTTTGATTTTTGGTAGAGCAGATTTTATTGCAAATCATCCTGAGATTATTAAGAGATTTAAGCATTTAGGCCTTCGGACTATAATAGTTGGAATTGAATCGCTTAGTGATAATGAGTTGAACACTCTTAATAAAAATACAATTGCTACTACAAATGAAGAGGCAATGAGAATTCTTAATAAATATCAAGTCGATTGTTATGCCTCTATTATTGCAATGCCAGAATGGGATAAAGCTGACTTTAGAAATATTACGAATAAATTGATTCGATTAGGAATTCGTTTTGTAAATATTCAGCCATTGACTCCGCTTGAAAAAACAGATATAGAGTTTGATTATTCAAAACTAATAATTCCACGTTCGGAATATGAAAAATGGGATTTAGCACATGTAATGATTGCCCCAGAAAAGATGACTTTGAAAGAGTATTATAGCGAGATAAGAAAAATGTATTTAAAAATCTTATTTAGACCATCATCTCTTTTGCACCATCTTAAGTATCCTATTCAAATGCAGATAAAATTGTTAAGAGGAACAAGTAGAGTAAAGAAGCAATATAAAAACAAAATTAAATGCCTAAGCTAATATTTATTCAGCCATCTTTGTATGAGATGCATAGCAAGAAGATTATGAAAGGAAAGAAAAACCTCTTGCCAGGTTTAGCTTTGCCTTTGCTTGCAGCCTATGCTCCCAGCCATTGGGAAGTGGATATTGCAAAAGAATTTAAAGATAGGGGAAAAATAGTTTTTACTGGAGGCTTGATGAGCACTCTTATGCCTGAATTATGTAGAGATTTTTCGATAGCATTGTAATATGGAAAATTTTAATTTAAAAAACTTGGTTTTTGTTCTAAGTGTTACAAATTTTTTACTTGCGTTTGTGCTTCCTACTTTACGTTCTTTAAAGAAAACGGGAGTCTTCCCAGTAAGCTTTAATAAATCTGATACAATCCAGTTATTCATAGGGAACGTATATTTTATTTCATTGTTATTTATCTTTGTTTCTTCAATCAGCTATTCATTTATTTACAAAATATATTATTTACTTGTTCCAATTTCTTTTTTGGAAAATGATATTTTCAAGATAATCGGAATAATATTAAATCAACTATGCATAATATGGATAATTATTGGGCAAGCCCAAATGGAAAAATCTTGGAGAATAGGTATTTTTGATGATGAGAAAAATTTGCTTATTACCGATGGATTATTCAGTTTTTCAAGGCATCCAATTTCCATCGGACTTATTTTTCTAATGTTTACAACATTTATTTGTATGCCAAATGCTTTAACTTTAGTTGTTTTTATCATTTCATTTGTTCTTGTAAATATCGAAGTTGCACTTGAAGAAATAGAGCTAAAGTCCAAACATGGTCAGAAATATATAGAATATTCTAAAAAGACTCCAAAGTGGATTTAATATATAAAATAAAACTTATCAAATATGCCAAAAGTTATTCTTATTCAACCGACGCAATACGGCTCAAAAACAGGAGAACCTTGCAAACAATCAAGAATTTTTTTACCAGGATTGGTTTTCCCTCTTTTAGCATCTTATGCTCCCGAAAATTGGGAAGTAAAAGTATATATTGAGGTTGTGGATACAATAGATTTTGATGAAGAATGTGACATTGTTGGTATAGGGGCAATGGGTCATGCAGTCTTTAGAGCAATAGACATTGCCAAAGAATTTAGAAAGAGAGGAAAAAAAGTATTTATGGGGGGGTATATGGTTTCAATAATGCCCGATTTTGTAAAAGAACATTGCGATAGTTTGGTCATTGGAGATGGTGAAATATCATTTCCTCTTTTACTTAGGGATTTTGAGAGTACAGGTGAACTTAAAGATGTTTATGATAATCAACTCGAGTCATTAGAAAATATACCATTACCCAAGTACGAAATATTAACTCAAAAAAAGATAGGATATATGTTACCAGTGCAAGCTGGACGTGGCTGTCCTCATCTTTGCTCATATTGCTCAATTGCGTGTTTATATAAAGGTAAATATTTATTTCGCCCTGTGGATGATGTTATTAGGGATATAAAAAGAATAAAAGAATTAGGATTCAAAAGATTTATTTTAATTGACGACAATATAGCTTCCAACCCCGATTATTTATCTGAATTAGCCGATAAAATAAAACCATTGAAAATGCAATGGGCAAGCCAATGTTCAATACTAATTGCAAAAAATGAACCCTTATTAAAGAAAATTGCAGCTTCCGGTTGTAGCATGTTGAGTATTGGATTGGAAAGTTTGTCACAAGAAGGATTAAATTCATTAAGAAAAGGATGGGTGCGAACTAACGAGATGACTACTCTGATAAAGAGAATACAGCATCAAGGAATTGCAATTGCTTCAGAAATGATTATTGGCACAGATGGCGATACTCAAGAAAGTATAAAAGCTACTGCTGATTTTATTATAAAAAATAAAATCCCTGCACCAAAGTTCTATATATTAACACCACTTCCTGGAACTGATTTTTATAAAGAAATGAAAAGCAAAGATAGGTTGCTCCATGAGGATTTTAGTCAATATACAGCAGCTTCATGCGTTTTTAAACCAATGAATTTTCAACCAAAACAACTAGAGTCATCTTACTTTAATCTTTATAAAAGAGTATATTCATATAGGAATATTATCTATAGAACATTGTTAAATATGGGATTGTTTAAGAATCCTCTGGCATATCTTTTTGCGTTTTTTGGCAATCTTGTGTATAAAAAATCAATTAGGCATGGTGATGCCCCAAATATTTTATAATTATGGATACTTCAATATTAGATAATACAAAAATGTATCGTTTGCCATATTCAAAAAACGATAACCCTAATGCTTGGATAGAAGTAACAACTTATTGCAATATGAAGTGCGCTGGATGTTATAAAGGAATTGATAGGGATGATAATGTGAAAAATCATAAAGCACTTAATGAGCTTAAGGAAGAAATTGTAGAATTAAAAAGAATAAGAAATAATGCAATTTTGACAATTAGTGGAGGGGAGGCCTTAATGCATCCTGAGATTATTGAAATTGTGAAGTTTGCAAATGAATTAGGTTTAAAGTCTTTTATTCATACTAATGGAATATTGGTAAAAAAAGATATTATAACCAAATTAAAAATTGCAGGGCTTTGTGGTTTAATAATCAGAATTGATACAAATAATCGAAATCAATTTGAATTTGAAGATGACTTAAATGAATTAAGGCAGAGCTATGCAGAACTTATAAATAGTATTGGTGGGTTGCAATTAGGTTTTACCTATGTTGTAACACAAAGCAATCTTGAGCAAACTTCTAAAATTGTGAAATGGTTTCAGAATAATCATATTTATGCAGATTACTTAGTATTAATATTGAAAAGAGAGTTTAGGTTTAATTCATCAGAAGAAATTGATTATAGCCAAGAAGTTACTATAGAACAACTTTGTAAACATTTAAAGAGTGGATTTCCAGATATGATTTTCTCTTCATATCTTGGTTCTCAGCTCCATAATGTTGGTTTTAAATGGGTAAATAGTGCTTGGATTTCTTACAATAGAAAGATATTATCCTATAATGATGCGAAGATGATAGAGGTATTTACCGCTTATCAACATTTAAAAAATGGGAATTATTCTTATGTTGCTGGCAAGGGAAGAAATTATATTTCAATATTACAAATGTTGGGTGCTGTATTTATGTTGAAATCAATGAGAAAAGTGATGAGAAGGTATATTATTCAAATAATTAAATTACCCCGTCTTATAACTAAGTTGCCAAATTCCCAAGTTATTAATATAGTTAATCCTCCAAGTAGTAGTAGTGTGAGTTTTGATTATTGTGATTCCTGTCCGGATGCAGTTCTGTACAATGGAGAATTGACGCCCTCTTGCACCTTGGAAAGTATTAAAAAATCATCACAAAATGGATAAATACGAAATAATTACAGTGAATTCTAAGAGAGAGAGAAAAATCTTTGTTAGATTACCTCATTTATTATACAAGAACAATCCGACATATGTCCCTCAGTTAAATGCCTCCATTAATTGGCTAATTAGTAGTAAAAATCCATTCTTTGAACATTCAGAAGTGTGTCTTTTCTTGGTTAAAAAGAATGGAAATTATGTTGGTAGAATTGCATCAATATATAATACTATTCACCTGAAAAAATATGATGACAATTCTGGATTTTTTGGATTATTTGATTCTATTGACGATGAAAATGTTACTAATTTGCTCTTTAAGGCATGTGAACAATGGTTAAAGCAAAAAGGAGTAAATAGAATCATTGGACCTGCTAGCTTAACAACTAATGATACCTGTGGGTTTTTAATTCATGGATTTGATATACCACCCTTTGTTGCAATGCCATATAATTTTGATTATTATAACAACTTATGCATTAGATTTGGTTTTGAGAAATATTTTGACCTCAATTCATATAATGTTGATGGTAGTGCTATATACGAAAAATATAAGAATGTGCATGATTATAGTGTTAACAAACTAAATAAAGCAGATATTAAAATTAGAAATATTTCGAAGAGTAACTTTATAGATGATATTAAAGAGCTTAATTTGATTTATAATGAAGTTAATGAAGAGCATAATGCCTTTATGCCATTAAATGAAAAAGAATTTTTTGAAATGGCTAAGGACTTAAAATTAATAACCCCTTTAGATTTAACATTGTTAGCAATTAAAGATAATAAAATCATTGCATATCTTATAGCAGTGCCAAATATGAATGAGATACTAATAAAAATAAATAAGGGTAAATTATTCCCTTTTGGGTTTATTAAGTTATTTGCATATAGAAAAAAAATTAAATCAGCACGAATCATGTTACTTGGCGTAAAAGCTGAATATAAAAATAGTGGATTAGATATTGTAATGTATCAAAAGATTAAGGAAGCTTTAAATAAAAGAAATATTTATAATGCTGAAGCTTGTTATATTTTCGAACATAACCATACAATGAATTCAATTCTTGAAAAAATTTCTGAAGGATTAGTTAGGAAATTTAGAATGTACACAAAAGAGATTAATTAATGATTTTCTCTTCTTAGAAGTATGTGATTAGTCCTATTGTTGAGAGGATGATAATACCACAAAAAGATATAAACTGCGAGATATTGCGAAAATCTCGCAGTTTTATGTTTTTTATTCAATAACTATTTCGTCGATAAAGAGCCATGTTTTTTCTCCTGCTGAGATATGCCATGAAGGAATTGTTCCTCGGTTTATTGCCTCAACCTTAATATATCGGGCGTTTATTGGTTTTGAAGTAAAGAATGTATGAGTAATTGTAGATATATCTTTTTCGTCGATTGGGTTTACTACTGTTTCCAATAATGTGAAATTCTTTCCATCCTCTGAAATATAGTAATTAACCTTTGAAGGCATAAATATCCATGGAGATGTTTCTTGAATGAAGTTTCCTCCAATGCGTTTGATTTCTTGTTTCTCACCTAAATCAACAACTGCAACAAAGTTACAACCATTATATCCTTGCCAAGAGCCTAAACGCCATTTATCACTGCCACGAATTAGGTCGATTAATCCTTCAGCACCACCAGCAGTATATTGAGGGTCGTATTTAGAGAAAAGTTCTACCTTTCTACCCTTAGGTATTTGATAAAATGTGCCTGATATACTTTTGCTGAAATTAGAATTCTTATCCTTTGCAATTGAAGTTATCTCCATAGTCTCGTTTGCACTAACAGATGTTCCTCCTTTTGTCCAAGCAGGAGATGCTGCTGTAATTAATGGTTCCTCATTGCCTTTTGCTGTTCTACTAATATAATTTATTATAGGGCGAATATTGTTCTTATTATTGATTGTTTTGATTTTTACTTCCTTCTTGTCAATAAAGGTATTTGTTCCTTCATATTCGTAATATGGAACAATTGTTATTAGGTTATCATTAATCTGGCTATGAGGTCTGTTTGATTTATTCTTCCCAAAACTCTTATTTGGCTTTTCGCCCATTTCAAAATCAAGTACTCCACCTTCCATTATATTATTATGAACAATAAAAGTTTTTTCATATTTCTTTCCATTAAGTTTCAAAGATTGAACATAAGGAGCAACGGTTCCTTGAGGAGAATTGATTACAAATGTTTTTCCATTTTCAAGATTAATTGTAGCCTTTGAAAATAAAGGAGAACCAATTACATATTCATTTGAACCAGGACAAACAGGGTAGAAGCCCAAAGATGACATAATATACCATGCACTCATTTGCCCACAATCATCATTACCACATATTCCATCAGGTTTGTCAGAGAAAAGAGTGTTTAAAATTCTTCGTGACAATTCTTGTGTCTTCCAAGCTTCTCCGGCATAAGCGTAAAGATAAATAGTATGATGAGAAGGCTCATTACCTTGAGCATATTGTCCAATAAGACCTGTTACATCTGCTTGATTTCTTCCTGTGGTCTTTTCCTTAGAGTTAAAGCATTCGTCAAGGTGCTTTATAAGATATTTATCTCCACCTAAAAGATTTGTTAACCCTTGAATATCTTGAGGAACATAGAAACCATAATGCCATCCATTGCCTTCAGTGTAGTTTTGATCTATTTGTTTTGGGTCGAAGTTTGGTAAAAAGCGACCATTCTCCTTAGGTTGAATAAATTTATTGTTTGGATTATATAGGTTCTTATAATATTGAGCTTTTTCAATAAACTCCTTGTATATATCCATCCTGCCTTGAGACTTTGCAACTTGTGCAACACAATACATATTATATGCATACTCTAAAGTTTTAGATACACTTTCGTGTTCCATCTCTGAGGATATATATCCATATTTATCGAAGAAGTTCAATCCAAATAGATTTGGTTTAGTAATTCCGTATTTCTTAAGGTTTTCTATTCTTTTCTCGCTTGAAGCATTATTTATCATTGCCTCTAAGGTCAAGGCTTCATCACCTTTAATTCCTTTCATATAAGCATCTGCAATCATTGATATTCCGTGCATACCAATCATACAGTTTGTTTCGAAAGAGGCTAGCTCCCAAACAGGAAGAATGCCATTTTGTTTGTAAATATCTAATGCTGTGTTAACATAATCCAAACTTCGTTTTTGATCTATTATTGTCATTAGAGGGTGAAGTGTGCGGTAGGTATCCCAAAGAGAAAATACAGAATATCTATCATAGTTTTTGGCTGTATATGTCTTACCGTCCATTCCTTGGTATTGTCCATCAACATCAGAATATAGATTTGGAGTTATCATTGTGTGATAAAGTGCAGTGTAGAATGTTCTTTGTTGTTCCAAAGTACCTCCTTCAATATCTATCTTTCCAAGTTCTTTTTCCCAAAGTGTTTTAGAGATTAGTTGAGCCTCAGCAAAGGTTTTAGATTTTTCTGCTCTTAAATTTCTTAATGCACCATCATTACTAACAGATGAAAGAGAAACAACGGCTTCAATTTTTGTATCCTCAGCCATATTTGCTCCAAAGGAAATAAATATTTTTTTAGTTATTGAATCGTAGTCTATGCTTTTAATTGTTTCAGAGAAAGAAGCTGCAAAATAAACTACTTGGTTTTCATTCCATGCCTTTGAGCGACGCATCCCAATAATAGTTTTACTATCGATTTGTTTCCAATCACACTCCATTAAGAAATCTCTATGTTTTAAGTCAATCATTAAGTTTCTATTTCTATCCTTTCCGTGGTAGTGATATTGATGATACCCTGCACGAGGAGTTGCTGTTAGCTCAACAAAGATTGGCGATGAGTTTAGCATTACAGAATAATATCCGGCAGAGGCTTTTTCATTTTTATGTGAAAAGGATTCAGAAAAGCTTTTTGAGTTTTTATCCTTGGTTGTTGGCATAAAAAGGAAGTCTCCATAGTCAGAGCAACCTGTACCAGAAAGGTGTGTATGAGAAAATCCATAGATTATTGAGTCGGAATAATGATAAGCACTACAGCCATCCCATCCTTCTAATCGAGAATCTGGGCTTAACTGAACCATACCAAAAGGAGCAATAGCCCCAGGGTAAGTGTGTCCATGCCCATCTGTTCCAACAAATGGGTTAACTAAATCAACCTTGCTATTATGATGCAAAGGTTTTTGTGCAAAAAGGCTTATGCTAACTAAGCCAATTAAGCCAAATAATAAACTTCTTTTTTTCATATTATTGATAATATTTTCGTTTTACTTCGTTGTATTTGTTTTTGTCCAAATAGTCTTTTGGGTAAACAAAGAATGTGTAGTTAGATATTTTTCTTTTTCTTTCATAAGTATTTGTATTGTCTTCAATTTCTCCTTCTACCCATAAATAATCGGTTTTTGGATTAAAGTTTTTAATGTCTTTTAGTGCAATGGAATAAATAATCTTTGATTTAAACTTTTCGGCAGAAATTGTATTTGGAGTAACAGAAAATTTGATATTGTCGTTATTGTCCTTTATTTGAATATTATAATCTAGAGAAGAAGACTCATAAGAGTCATTGCAAATATATATAAATATTGAATCAGGGTTAGAATACTTATCTATAGAGAATATTATTGGTTCATATGCTTTTTTGATAGTATAATAAATTGGTTTTGGATTGTTTTTATAGTCAATGCAAGACCAACCAATTGCTGGATAAGGTTCGTTAAATTGCCAAAACATTGTTCCCATACAATAAGGCATTGCTCTACGATGAGCTTCAATAGCTATCTTATAAGCTTCTTGTGCTGTTGCTCCAGCCTTGAATATATAATCTTCGTCCGAGGTATAGTCGCCATACCACTCTTTTATTCTATTATCAATAAGTTCAAATCCTCTTGGATGTTTTTGATGAATTGCAAACTCTGGATTTTCTTTTGAATAAGGTTTAGACATATAATCTTCAAGTGTTGAAAGAGTAGGAGGGGATTGAAATCCATATTCGCTCATAAAGCGGGGGACTTTTCTTGTGTAGGTTTCGAATGTTGAGTCTGCCCACCATACTCCCCAGTAATGACAATCGCCATGTGTTAGGCTTTCTTTTCTTCCCCAGCCATGTAGTGGAGAGGTATGTATATAGTTTATTGTTGGAGTATATTCCTTTACAATGTTTGGCAGCAGTTCTTTGAAAAGCTTATTATAGTTTTCAACTGCTTTTGCTGAGTCTTTAACTTCCTGCTTCCAACCCCAGTTCATCCAGCCTTCCCAAATTTCATTGTTCCCACACCAAAGAGCAAGAGAAGGGTGAGAAGCAATTCTTTTTACATTTTGCTCAGCCTCTTGTTTTACATTTTCTAAAAAACTAGAATCAGCAGGATATAATGCGCAAGCAAAAGGAAAATCCTGCCAAACCAAAATCCCCAACTCATCGCATTTATCATAAAAATCATCATCTCCATAGTTTGAACCTCCCCAAACTCTAAGCATATTAATTCCGCATAGATATGCTGATTCAATTTCGTTATAATTAATAAAATCTGATTGGATATAATTTGCCCCTTTAACAAACATTGGCTTTCCATTAATCTTAAAATAGAAACTTTGACCAATAGAATCCTTTTCTTGAACTAGTTCAATTGTTCTTATACCAAATCTAATGTCTTGTTCAATCTTGTTATAACCTATTTCTTTTGTGCTAAGATAATCGTATATATAAGCTTCTCCCATTCCATTAGGCCACCAAAGTTTAGGCTTAGATATTTGAAAATAATGCTTATCGTTATTAATATTCAAAAGCATATAGGCTGTGTCATTTTCTATTTTGAGAGTTTGTACAAAGTAATCAAATGGTCTGTTAATATCATGTATATTGTCAATTTTCTTATCACTACTCTCTATCATAATCCATTCAAATGAAGGAGTAAGAATTTTTGGATGCCAATCCCACCCAAACTTATATTGAGGGTACCTAATTATAACTCTTTTTTCAGAAGCAAGAGTATTATATTTATTATTATCATAATTTAAAACTGAGCTAATCGGAACAAATTGAATCTTTAAAGTATTATTCCCTCGCTTCAAGAATTTCTTTACATCTACTTTATAAGATATAAAGCTGTTATTAGTTTCAAAAACTAATTGGTTGTTTAGGTAAAACTTAGCTATCCCTTGAACTTTTTCTATTTTAAGCCAAATATACTTTCTATTTAAGAATTTTCTACTTAATTTGAACTCCTCGCTATAAATCCAATTGATAGTATCAAAATATCTGTATTTTGATTCATTATCTGATGTAAAGAGTTTTGTTATTCGATTTGGATCGATAAAATCACAATGAATCAAATCTTTTTCTGATAATAAACTTTGGTCTTGAATAGCTATATAACTATTATCTAAAACTTCTACTTCATCTTCTTCTTGAGAAAAGGCATTAAAAGACGATATTATTAAAAAAAGAATGGGTAGTATTTTTTTCATTTATTAAGGTTGTATTATTCCTAACTTTTCACTTTTCACTTTTCACTTAAAAAGTAAGTGCTGCGGCTCCTAGTATTGCTGCATTATTTTCGTTTAGGCTCGATATTTCTAATTCAATTTTGTTTTGAAAAACAACAAATAAGTTCTCTTCAAAATATTTTTTTAGTGGAATCATTAGAATATCCTCTGCCTTGGTTAGCCCTCCAAAAAGGAATATCTTTTTTGGAGATGTAACAGCAACAGCATTCGCCATACCTATTGCAAGCATTTTTGCAGCAACATCGAAACATTGTAAAGCAATCTTATCTCCTTTTAGAGCCGCTTCGTAAATGGTATGTCCTCCAATTTTATCATGAGGAATATTTCTAAGTAGGGAAGGGGTATTTGAAGCCTCTAGTAGTTCAATTGCAGTCTTTGTTACACCTGTTACTGATGAATATGTTTCAACACAACCCTTTCTGCCACATCCGCATAAACGTCCTTCGGCTTGAACAATAGTGTGTCCAACCTCTCCAGCAAAACCATCTGAGCCATAAACTAAACGTCCATCTACTACTATTCCACTTCCAACACCTGTACCAAGAGTAATTATCATAAAATCTTTCATGCCCTTAGCTCCACCATAAATCATTTCTCCAAGTGCTGCTGCATTTGCATCATTTGTAATAGTAACATTATAATGGTAACCTTTTTCGGAAAGTTTTCTTTCGATATGCTCCTTTACAGGAATTATCCCTTTGAATTTTAGATTAGGGGCATGTTCAATAGTTCCATGATAATAATTCCCATTTGGAGCTCCAATTCCAATACCTTGTATGGATTCTTTATCATCACATTTTATTATCAATCCAATAATAGAATCGGTAATTTCCTCAAGATATGTTTCTAAGTAATCGTAATCTTTTGTACTAAAAGAGAAAGAAGATAATATATTACCATTCTCGTCAACTAACCCACTAACTGTATTAGTTCCTCCAATATCAATACCTATAGAATATTTCATAGTAATACTATTTTATTATATCTTGCATTGAATAAAAACCCCTCTTGCCCTTAAGAAATTCAGCGGCAAGAATAGCACCCAATGCAAATCCCTTTCTATTATGAGCCTCATGAGTAATAGATATATCATCAACTTCTGATGAATATGTTATTGTATGAGTCCCTGGTACCTCTCCGATTCTTTGAGATGTAATAGTTAATATATCTTCACCTCCTTCAAAAATGTCATCATTTTCTTCAATGCAATGCCATTTTTTAAATCTATCAACATTATCAATAATAGTTTCTGCCAGCGTAATAGCCGTACCACTCGGAGCATCAAGTTTTTGAGTATGATGAATCTCATTTATAGTAACATCGTAAGATGGTTGATTGTTCATTAAACTAGCTAGTTGAGCATTTATTTTATTGAAAATAAACATTCCAATACTATAATTCGAAGCAACAAATAAACCTTTTTGCTCCTGTATAGCTCTAGCTTTTAATTGTGGGAGTTTATTATACCAACCTGTAGTACCAACAACGATAGGTATATCTCTATTGAAACATTCTTCAATATTATAATCTGCAAGCATAGGGATTGAAAAATCAATTGCCACATCAATATCTTTGCCCTTTAATGTTTCCCAATGATAATCATTATCAATGATATGAGTAATGTTATGGTGGCGATTTATGGCAAGCTCTTCGATAATTTTGCCCATTTTGCCATAACCATTTAATAGTATATTCATAACGATAGTAAATTTAACATAAATAACGGGCAAAGTTAGATTAATATATTTTTATTTGCAAGAATAATCCC
>JAFNAQ010000003.1 GCA_017860275.1 Bacteroidota bacterium | reverse complement strand
AGGATTAAATGATATCGAAGTAAACACCATGTCAGTAAGCCTATATCCAAACCCAGCAAGCACCACATCTACATTAGTAGTAAAGGGACTAGTTGGAGAAGCTAAGGTAATCATCACCGATGTACAAGGACGTACAATAAATACATTCACAATGAAATCAATTAATGGCGAGGCAACAAAGTCAATCAACGTTAATGAATTTGCAAAGGGAGTATATTACGTCCGTATCCAAAATGCAAATACAATAAGCACACAAAAGCTTATTATAAGATAGGAATCTTTCATAGGAAAGGTTTGGTTAATAAATTAGATTAAATTTCTAAAGGGGTACGTTGTGAAACGCTACCCCTTTTTTATTTCATCTGTATTTTTTACCACTCTGTATAGATAAAATACCATCTCATCCATTTTTGCTTTTTATTGATTAATAATGAACTTATCTTTGCAAATAGTTAATTGAATAGAATTAAATTATGTGTTAATAAGCTTGCTTATTAAGAAGAAATAGATCTTTTCATTGGAAAGGTTTAATTGATAAATTAGACAATTTATAAAGGGGCACGTTGTGAAACGCTGTCCCTTTTTTATTTTCTGAGATAATTGTGTATTGTTAAAAATACGAGAAAGCTTAATGTATAATATCGAATAAAAAATACTTTGTATTTATAATTAAATATCAAGTATTAAATAGCTATTGTTTGATATTTTTATTCAAAAGTCAAGTTTTTTCAAAGCAAGTTGTAATTTGACTATTATATACAATAATTAAAAAAGTAGAACTAATATTGAAACAATAAATGTGATTAGGGTGACTACTATTCCTATCTTAAAAAATTGCCAAAACCTTATTTTTACTCCTTCTTTTTCGGCAGATTCAATTACTATTAGGTTTGCCATTGCTCCAATTATTGTAGCATTGCCTGCAAGTGTTGATGCAGAGGCTAAGGCTAACCATAGAGTCTCACTATTTATGCTTTTCATTATGGGGAGCATGAGAACAGTAAAAGGTACATTGCTTACTATTTGCGAAAGTATAAGACTCAAACTATGTATGCCAATTATACCTTGAATATTTTCAGAGAGATTAATATTAAGAAGAGGATTTAGTATTCCGACTTTTTCAATTGCAGCTACAACGATGAAGAGAGAGGAGAAGAACAGTAATAAAACCCAATCTACTTCTTTAATTATCTTAGAAGGTTTTGCTTCTCCCATAAGTAGAATTAAAGCCGCTCCGACAAGAGCAATTAAAGGAATTGAGATATTTAGAAACTTGCCAAGGAAGAATGCGAAGATTACCAATATAAAGATTATTATTGAGCGTTGCATTTTTTTGAAAGAGTATGAGTAGGAAGATTTGAATGACAAATGAGTTTTATCTTTAAAATTCTTATGATATAATAGTTTTACAATAAATATTACTATTATCATTCCTAAGATTGAGATAGGAAGTAGCTTTAGCATAAAGTTTAGGTAAGATATGCCAGAGTTGATTCCAATAAGCATATTCTGCGGATTACCTGTTATTGTCATTACGCTTCCAATATTAGATGCTAGAATTTCAGCGATTAAATATGGTATAGGGTTGATGTCAGCTTTCGAACATATGGATATTATTATGGGAGTAAATAATAATACAACAGCATCATTTACCAAGAATGCAGAGGCTATTCCTGTTACAAAAACAATTGCTGAGAGTAGTTTTGTTCTAGTATTGGCAAAGGCAATTGTACTGGAAGCTATTAGTGAGAAGAAGCCTTCTATCTTTAGGGCGGAAATGATTATCATCATTCCAAGCAAAAGGCAAATTGTATTGAAATCTATTGCGTTTATTGCCTCTTGAAAATCTAAGACTCCAAACAATATCATTGCAACTGCTCCAGTGAATGCTGCCGAAGGTCTATCGATATTCATTTTAGGCAATCTTGTAAAGATAATACCTATATAAGTGATTACAAAAATTATTAGAGCAATTGTCTGTGTTTGCATCGTTATTGCTATTTTTTCAAATAACTATTTTAAAGTGTAATTCTGTCTTTTGAGTTTTGTGTTGCAAAAAGATATACCAATATTATATAGGTCTACATTTACTATAAGTTTTGGTTGTAGTATTATTTTTCTATACTCTTCTAAACTACTTTGGCTACAATGAGGTTCTTTAATGATTATTATTGATTTATGGTTTATTTTTGAACTAAGATTTTCTAATTCTTTAGATGATGGATTTATATGAAGAATGTTTTCTTCTCCAAATTCTTCTATTAGTTTATTAATTATTTGATTGGGATTCCTTCTATTCTTTTTTATTGTCTTGCAATAAAGTTCAAACATAAAAGGGGAATGAATTGAATGTTCATTCTTTGCCTTAATGAAATAGTTTATTCTATCTTTAAGTCTAAAAATATTCATTTTGTATTATAGTGCTTATTTACAATAATAAGTGCAAAGATAAGTTTTTTGGAATAAATTATTTAACTTTGCCCTTTAATAGTGGAATACTTGAAATAGAATAAGTAGATTAGAGATGAGATTGTATACAGAAAATGTTTTCAAAAAATACAGAAAAAGAACTGTAGTAAAGGGTGTTTCTATTGAGGTTAGTCAAGGTGAGATTGTTGGTCTATTAGGTCCTAATGGAGCTGGAAAGACTACTACATTCTATATGATGGTTGGGTTGATTAAACCTTTTAGTGGTAAGGTGTTCTTGGATGATATTGAGATAACTGATATGCCAATGTATAAAAGGGCTCAGAATGGTGTTGGGTATCTTGCTCAAGAGGCTTCTGTTTTTCGCACACTATCGGTGGAGGATAATATTATGTCTGTTCTTGAGTTTAGAAAAATGCCTCAAAAAGAAAGAGAAAGAATAATGGAGGAACTTTTAGATGAGTTTAGTCTAAAACATATAAGGAAGAGCAATGGCAATCAACTTTCGGGAGGGGAGAGAAGGAGAACAGAGATTGCAAGAGCTTTGGCTGCTGATCCTAAATTTATTCTACTAGATGAACCTTTTGCAGGGGTAGACCCTATTGCCGTTCAAGACATTCAGGCAATTGTTGCAAAATTAAAGGAAAGAAATATTGGTGTATTGATTACTGATCATAATGTTCACGAAACGCTTACAATAACAGATAGAGCTTATTTACTTTTCGAAGGAGATGTATTAAAATCAGGAACACCCCAAGAGCTTGCTTCAGATCCACAAGTTAGGAAAAAATACTTAGGCGAGAATTTTGAATTGCGCTAGTTATTAATTAATATTATTTTCATGCTTCTAATTTATGTAGATAGGATTACTAATCGTTTAGGATATACTTTAAATTTCATTTTTAGAGATATTTTAGGCATTGAGTATCATATTACAAATAAAAAAGAAGATTTCATTGCATTTGAAGGTCCAAAACTATCATACTCAAAGAAGAAGATTTCTGACGAGGTCTTTATCTACTCAAAGGATTTATTATTTGAAACTGTCATTGAGGATAAAAATATTGAAGCATTTTATTTTGATGGCATTCCTGCATTTTTTAGGACTTATTCTTCAAAATCCAGTATTCCTTTTGATATTTTTGCTGCAAGCTTTTATCTTGTGTCAAGATATGAGGAGTATTTGCCATATATGCAAGATGAACATGGTAGATTTAGGCATGAGGATAGCATAGCTTACAAAAATAACTTTCTAGATATTCCAATAGTAAATATATGGGCAAAGAAACTTGATAAGATGATAAATGAACATTATCCAAGTTTTGAGATTAAACAAAGATATTTTAGATATTTCAATACAATAGATATAGATTCCGCATATTCTTTTTCAGAAAAGAGTGTAATAAGAAAATTATATGGGTTTTTTAGAGATTTATTAAGGGGCGATTTTTCGGAATGTTTATTTAGGATAAATGTGCTTATGAAGAAAGAAATGGACCCTTATGATACTTTTAATTATCAAATCTCGTTAATAAATAAGTTTAAACTAAAAACAATATATTTTGTTTTATTTGGGAGTTTTGGAAAGTACGATAAGAATATCTCTCCGTATAATAGGAGATTTCAAAGATTGATTAAGTTTTTATGTGATTATGCTAAGGTTGGCATTCACCCTTCTTATGATTCTTTTGATGACCCAAAACAACTCACAAAACAACTAAGGGATATTATTGAGGTTATTCATAAACCTGTTTTTAGGAGTCGTTTTCATTTTCTTAGGTTTCGATTACCGGTTTCATTTCGAACCCTGATAGAGAATAAAATTACTGATGATTATTCGATGGGATATTCAAATATTATAGGTTTTAGGGCTGGAATTTGTACTGAATTTAATTTTTATGATTTAGAATTTGACGTTGAGACAAATCTAAGACTTCACCCATTTGCGATAATGGATGTTGCTCTTAAAAAAGGGATGAAATTAAACGCGGATGAGGCAATGCAAGCTATAAAAAGCATTGTAGATAATATTGCAGATGTGAATGGAGATTTTATTAGTATTTGGCATAATGAAACTCTTTGTGAAAGATACGAGTGGAATGGTTGGCGAGATGTGTACGAAACGATGTTAGAATATGTCTCGAAATTGGATAGAGCACCATATACTGAAATAAATAAAAGTGTTTAACAAAATAAAATAATATAATATGGTTGTAGTTACTGGAGCTGCTGGTTTTATTGGTAGCTGTATGGTTAGCAAATTGAATAAATTGGGGAGAAAAGATATAATTATTGTTGATGACTTTTCGAAGGAATATAAGATAGATAATTATAGTCGATTAGATTTTTCTCTCAAAATAGATAGAAAAGACTTTATAGATTGGTTCAATACTAATCATTCAAAAGTAGATAGTATTTTTCACCTTGGAGCAAGAACAGATACTGCTGAATTTAATTGGGAAGTATTTGTTGAGCTTAACTTAGAATATTCGAAGAGTATTTGGAAAATATGCTCAGAGAATAATATCCCTATGGTTTATGCTTCTTCTGCTGCAACTTATGGCGATGGAGAATTAGGATACGATGATAACCATGAATTAATATCACAGCTTAAGCCACTAAACCCTTATGGTAATTCAAAACAAGAATTCGATTTATGGGTTTTGAAACAAGAAAAAACTCCTCCTTTTTGGGCTGGATTGAAATTTTTTAATGTTTATGGTCCAAACGAATATCATAAACAAAGAATGGCTTCTGTTATTTTTCATTCCTTTAATCAAATAAATTCAACTGGTTTAGTTAAATTGTTTCGTTCACATCGACCTGATTATAAGAATGGAATGCAACTAAGAGATTTTATCTACGTAAAAGACCTAATTTCTGTTATGGCTTTTTTGATGGACAATAAACCAAATTCAGGAGTATATAATCTTGGGACAGGTAAAGCTAGAAGTTTTTATGATTTAGCTGTTGCTACGTTTGACGCTTTGGGAATAGCACCTAATATTGAGTTTGTTGATATCCCAGAAGATATTAGGGATAAATATCAGTACTTTACAGAGGCTAATATGCAAAAGTTAAAGGATGCTGGGTATAAGGAAGATTTTTATTCTTTAGAAGATGGAGTAAAGGATTATGTTCAAAATTATTTAATGACGAAATCATACTACTAAAATGAATTATAAGGCAAAACTAAAAAAAATAAAGGCTTTTGTATTTGATTACGATGGGGTATTAAGTGATGGATTTTTATGGGTGGCAGACCAAAGAATAGTTATGCGTTCAGGAAATGTTAAGGATGGTTATGCTCTCCAATATGCTATAAGAAAGGGTTATGAGGTAGCAATAATATCAGGAGGCAAAGGAGATAGTATTCAAGCAAGGATGGAGATGTTGGGAATAAAAGATGTATTTCTGGGATCTCATAAAAAGAAGGAAATATTTCATAACTACCTTAATCAAAAGGGACTTAATGCTGATGAGGTGCTCTATATGGGGGATGATATACCAGATTATGATGTTATGATGGAGGCAGGAGTTTCTGCATGCCCAGCTGATGCTGCGGAGGAAATTAAATCTATTTCGGATTATATCTCTAATAAAAATGGGGGGTATGGCTGTGCAAGAGATATTATAGAACAAGTTATGCGGTTGCATAATACATGGTTTCACGAAGATGCTAAAGCATGGTAAACAAATTATTAAAGTTTTATTTTTTATTTTTTATACTTTTATTTTCTATCCAGATTTTTTCTCAAGAAAAGTTTGGTAAGTCTACGTTAGATAAAAAGGCTACATATTATCATGATAAATTTGTAAATAGGAAAACCTCAACCGGGGAGCTTTTTTCTCAAACTAAATATACAGCAGCTCATAAAACAATCCCACTTAATACTCTTGTAAAGGTAACAAATAAAAAAAATGGTCGCTCAATTATTGTAAGAATTAATGATAGATGTAAGAAGAAGGGCGTTATTGACTTAACACTTGTCGCAGCAAAAAGGATACAAATGATTGAATCAGGTTCTATTCCTGTAAAAGTTGAAGTGATAAGTAATGATTATTATGATATTTGGGCTAAACAAGATGAAATTTTTGGTATTTTTGATAGGGCTCAACAAATAGATAGTGTTAAAAGTGCAGTATTTGATTCACTTATTTTTGCTAAAAGATCTAACATAGAAGAGAGCTATTTATTTGCGTATTATATTCGATTAGCTACGGCTGATAGTCAAGATAATGCAAGATTGATAATTAATCAACTACCAGAGAAATATAAGTATATATCAAGGGTGGTAAAAGCAAAAGGTCAAAAATTTTATTATGTTAATATTGGGCCCTTTGTTTCTTCTAAAACAGCAAACCAGGCACTAGAGGAATTGAAGGCTAAATATTCTTTTGCACACATTTTAGAAAAGAAAAACACATAATAATTTTATATTAAACTTTTTTTTTTTACTTTTGCAAGACGGCATTTTGTAAAATACTATATCTACATAGTGCTATATTATTAATAATTAAAGAAAAACATAAAAGTATTGCTATTCTTTGATAGCCATATTAGCTTTATATTTTGAAGTATGTATAAACGAAAAATCATGTTTTTATTAAACAAATTTGTTAAAACTTATTTGTTGGTTATTGTAGCAATGACCCCTTTTGTTGGTTTTGCTCAACAAGAGCCCGAATTTACGCAATACATGTTTAATCGTTTATCTTATAACCCTGCATACGCAGGAAGTAATGGAGCTATGTGTCTGACAGGATTTTACAGAAATCAATGGATGGGAATGGCTTTTTCTGATCCAAGTGGATCAGCTCCATCTACTCCTCAAACAATCAATTTTTCTTTGGATG
The DNA here is from genome assembly GCA_017860275.1 of Bacteroidota bacterium. Taxonomy (GTDB): domain Bacteria; phylum Bacteroidota; class Bacteroidia; order Bacteroidales; family P3; genus UBA10566. The sequence goes on along the minus strand of JAFNAQ010000003.1, from coordinate 242,920 downwards.
CTCCTGTTAGTCTTTTACATGGAGGTTTAGGAGCAACAATTATTTCTGATAAAATTGGATGGTGGAACAATACATTTGTAAAAATAGATTACGCTTATAGATTTGAACTTCCTACAGGGAATTTAGCAATTGGGCTTGAAGCCCAATTTTTTAGTGCTTCATTAGATTTTTCTAAACTGGTAGGATCTGATCAGTTTGATGTAAGAGATCAGATTATTGAATCTAATGACCCCTTACTTGCAAATGGGGATAAATTAGATGATTTCATATTCGACTTAGGAGCTGGTATATATTATCAAGTACCTGGAAAGTTTTATGCAGGATTGTCAACAGCAAAAATATTGCAAACCAAGAGTGATAAATTAAATTGGGAAAATAGGAGGCATTATTACGTGATGGCAGGATATGATTGGACTGTCCCTTCAAATCCTTCTTTAAGAGTACTTCCTTCTGTTCTATTTAAAACGGAATTTTCAACCTTTCAACTCGATGCTTCTTGTTTACTAGAATATAATCATAAATTTTGGGGTGGACTAAATTATCGTATTCAAGATGCTATTAGTGTTATGGGTGGATTTAGCTTAGGTGGATTCAAATTAGGATTAGCATATGATATTCCTACTTCTAGATTATCTACTCAAGGGTCAGGTTCTCTTGACTTGTTTGTAAGATATTGCTTCAAAATTGAAAATCCTCCGAAACCTCCTACAAGCTATAGAAACACTCGTAGAAATTAGAATAAATTGAAACATATAAATACATATTACGTTTATAAAAGAAAAAATAAAATATTTCTAAATATGAAAAGAATCTTTTTATTAGCTTCGTTAGCTTATATAGCTATCGGATGTAGTTCGACTGATAATGGAGAGCTTGTGGGAGTTCAAGACAGACCACTATTTGAAGATATGCAACCTTATGGAATGGTAGAAGTTCCTCAAGGTAGTTTTATGATGGGCTCGGCAGATGAAGATATTTATACCACGTATAATATACAGCCGAAGACTGTACAGATAGCATCTTTTTGGATGGATGAAACTGAGATAACAAATAACGAATATCGTCAATTTGTTTATTGGGTGAGAGATTCAATTGCTTATAGATTGCTTGGCGAAGTTTCCCCACAAACCTATTTAATTGAAGCAGATCAATATGGTGAGGAATTACCTACACCAGCTATTAATTGGACTGCAAAAATAGATTGGAGTATGCAGAATACTGATGAGAGAGAAGCATTATCGGCTTTATTTTTGCAATCTGATGAGAGATATTATAATAGGGCTCAGTATGATGTTAAGAAATTAAACTATGAGTATTATTGGATAGATCAAGCTTTAGCATCTAAAAAAGATAATTCAGGACAGCAACTAAATAATGAGTTCAAGGGTTCTGCATTTTCTGGTCGTCCTCATGGATTAAAGAACAGAAAACAAGTAATAAAGAAGGAAGTAATTAATATTTATCCAGATACTTTGTGTTGGGTACATGATTATGCATACTCATATAACGATAACTTGACTCGTTCTTATTTTTCACATGCAGTTTATGATAATTACCCTGTAATAGGGATTACATACAAACAAGCTAAGGCTTTCTCAGTTTGGAGAACACTTATGATGAATAATTACTTAGAGTCAAATAATTATTCTAGAATGGAAGATTTTCGTTTACCAACAGAGGCAGAATGGGAATACGCAGCTAGAGGTGGTGGTGTAGGTGGAGCTTACCCATGGGGAGGTCCTTATGTAAGAAATGGTAAAGGATGTTTTATTGCTAATTATAAACCTATGCGTGGAAATTACGATAATGATGGAGGTATAACTCCTGTTATTGTTGCTCACTATGCTCCTAATGATTTTGGACTTTATGATATGGCAGGGAATGTATCTGAATGGTGTGAAGACACATTCAACGAATCTGCATATAATTTTGCTCATGATTTAGGTCAAGTATCTAGATATAGTTCAACTGAGGATGATAGTCCTGTAATGAAGAGAAAAGTAATTAGAGGAGGTTCTTGGAAAGATCAAAAACACTTTATCCAAACAGCAACTCGTTCATACGAATATCAAGATTCTGGTAAAAGTTATGTTGGTTTCCGTTGCGTTCAATCATATATTGGTAGAGTAAGAGGAGACAATCCAAAAACATCATCAAACGTGTATAAATATTAAAATAAATATTAATTTCAAAAAAAACATTCATTATGGGCTTAGATAGTATTGTAAGAAGTAAAGCTTATAAAAATACAGCTGCAAAACTTTATGGTATTGGTGCATCAGCCGTTATTGTAGGTGCCTTATTCAAAATTCAACACTGGCCAGGAGCTGGAGAGCTTTTGACAATAGGTATGGGAACTGAGGCAATTATATTTTTTGTATCTGCATTTGAACCTTTGCACGTTGAGTATGATTGGTCATTAGCTTATCCTGAATTAGCAGGAATGGAAGACCCTCACGCAGAAGAAAAGAAAAAGAAAAGAAAGAAAGATCATGATATAGCTCATGGGCAAATTGGAGCTGTGGAAGGCGTTTTAGTTGGCTCAACAACACAAGCGTTAGACCAAATGCTTTCAAATGCTAAGATTGGACCTGAATTAATCGAAAGTCTAGGGAAAGGATTACAAAATCTTTCTGAAACTGCAGGTCAATTAGGAACTGTAGCAAATGCTACAATTTCAACAGATAATTTCATTAGAAATATAGATGGAGCTTCAGAAGCAGTTGTTGAATTATCTTCAGCTTACAGAAAAACTTCTGAGTATTTAAATAAAGATTTAATGGTTTCAGGAGAATATCTATCATCTGTACAAGATGCAACATCTGCTGTTTCTACATTATCTAATATTTACAAAGAAACTGCTAGCGCATTGTCAAATGGAGAAACTTCATACCTAGAAGAACTTAAAACAATGGCTTCAAGTCTTTCATCTATTAATGCATTGTATGAATTACAAATTCAAAATTCAACTGCACAATTAGATTCAACAAAACAAGTACAAGAGAAAATTGATAATTTGGTTGTTAACTTTGCTGATACAGCTGAAAATGTTCTTAGATACAAAGAACAAGTGAATGCATTATCTAAGAAGGTTACTGCATTAAATGATATCTATGGTAATATGCTAGCAGCAATGCAAACAAGAGCATAATCAAGAAACAATTAAATTATAAACTCTAAATAATATAGATAAACTATGGGTGCAACGAATTGTCCGGAAACGCCGAGGCAAAGAATGATTTCGATGATGTATTTGGTGTTAACAGCTATGTTGGCATTAAATGTGTCAGTTGAAATCTTGCAAGCCTTTGTAACTGTAGGTGACAGTATGGAAACAACAAATGCCTTGTTTTCCAAAAAAATAGAAAGTTCTTATTATTCTTTTGAAAGAGCCTATGCAGGAAATCCAGAAAAGATAGGACCTAATTGGGAAAAAGCAAAGAAGGTAAGAACAGAAACTCAGAAAATAATAAATTATATTGATGATATGAAATATGATTTATTAGTTCAAGTTGAGGATTTAAAAGGAGGAAAGGCAGAAGCAATAAAACTTCTTAAGGAAAAAGGATATGATGGTATCCAAAAAAAGGATAACTATACTACAGCTACTAATTATTTCATTGGTCAATCTGAAACTGGTTCAACAGGAAAAGCTATGGAGCTTAGAAAGAAGATTGAAGAATATCAAGATAAAATGTTAGCACTTGCTGATCCTGGATTTAGAGACCAACTTAAGAAAATTCAAATAAAAACTAAGCAAGAGTTCGTAGGTAAGAGTGGTCAAAAAATGAATTGGCAGATGTATAATTTCTTCCATACCATTACAATGGCTGACTTAGTTTTACTTAGCAAGTTCAAATCAGAAATTCAAAATGCAGAATTTGACGTTGTGAACGATTTGTTTGCAGCAGTTAGTAAAGATGACTATAAATTTGATGCTGTAAGAGCTAAGGTTGTTCCAAAGACAACTTATATAATGCAGGGAGATAATTATGAGGCAGAAGTTTTTGTTGCTGCTTATGATTCAAAGACACAATTAAGAGCTGATGTTAGAGGTTCTGGTTATGTTAGCGACTCAGGAGTTATTAAATTAAAATTTGGAGCAACAGCCTTAGGCCCTCAAAAATATCAAGGAACTGTTTACGTAAAGAAGGAAACAGGTGAGGATGCTTATCCATTCTCAGGGGAATATTTCGTTGCAGCACCATCTGCTACAATTTCTCCAACAAATATGAATGTATTCTATATTGGAGTTGATAATCCTGTATCTATATCAGTTCCTGGTGCTTCAGCAGAAAGTTTAGTTCCAACTATAACTGGAGGCGGTGGTGCTACAATATCTAAGGTAAAACCTGGACAGTATATTGTAAATGTTAAGACTCAGAAGGAAGCAATTATTAATGTTGCTGCCAACTTCAATGGAAAGACTATGCAAATGGGTTCTATGAAATTCCGTGTAAAAGCTATTCCAAAGCCAAAGGCTCAAGTAGGAACATCTGATGGTGGAAGAATTGCAAAAGAAATTATGACTGCACAAGGAGGACTAAAGGTTGTAATGGAAGGTTTTGACTTCCCTGTTACCTATACTGTAACTGAGTTTCAAATGACATTTAATACTGGTGGTGATGGACAAGCTCCTTTGACAGCAAGGGGGAATAGATTCACACCAGAGATGTTAGCTCAAATTAATCGTCTTAGAAGAGGAAATAAAGTATATATTGAAGGTATTAGAGCAAAGGGACCTGATGGAGAAAAATCGGTTGCTAACCCTCAAATGATATTTACAATACAATAATAAATCTAAAAATATATAATTGCCATGAAAAAAATAGCATTATTCGCATTTGCGGCATTTAGTTTAATGAGCGTGAATTTATTTTCACAAGTTTTAGATGAGCCTAAAGATGATAGAAGGGATAGCTTTTATGATAAGGTTTCAAATAAAAAAAGAATACCATTTGAATTCAACTATGTAAGAGAAGCAGATGTAGCTTGGGAATGGCGTATATGGAGAAATGTTGACTTTCGTGAAAAATTAAATCAAGTATTTTATTTTCCATTAGATCCAAAACAAGGTAAAGTAAATTTCTTTTATGCATTAGAGACTGCAATAAATGAAGGTAAGATTAAGATATATAAGGATGATGAGTTTACAGACGAAATAACTGATTGGCCTTCATATAAAAAGAGTTTTACTCCACCTCTTGCAACAACTATTGATGTAACAGATATTGATGGAACTATTCAAACTAAAGATACCTTGATTGAAAGAAATATTAAAAATGAGGATATTAAAACTTTAAGAATAAAGGAAAACTGGTTTATAGATAAAGCACGTTCTGTAATGGACGTAAGAATTGCTGGTTTTTCACCAATTTATTCTCAAATTAAGGAAGAAGGTTCCGCTCCTATGATATATGCTTTATTTTGGGTAAGATATGATGACCCAGAAGTAAGAACATTACTTGCAAACACTGAGGTATTTAATAGTAGAAATAATGCTGAGAAAAGAAGTTATGACGATATTTTCATAAAAAGATACTTTGCTAGTTATATTATTAGAGAATCTAATGTTTACGAAAGAACTGTTAGTCAATATACTATCGGAGATGAGGCTCTTGCTGAATCAGAAAATATTAAAGATAAAATCTTCAGTTTAGAAGAAGATATGTGGGAATACTAATTAAATTTTCCCTTATTATAGAAAAAGACTGTCTAAGGGCAGTCTTTTTCTGTTTAGTACAAAATTACCTTTATGAAGATTAGACCCTATAGAATATCCAAATTAAAGAAATACCTAAAGCAAGATAATATAAAAATTCTTGATATTGGGGCAGGTAGTCATTCTGCATCAATTACAAAGAAATGGTTTGCGAATTCCATTTACCATGGAGTTGATATATCTCGAGACTATTATAATGATGAGGAAGATTTATCAGTAATGGATAAGTTTTATCTTATGGATCTTACCAAACTCGAGTTCGATGAAATCCCAAATGATTATTTCGATCTAATTATTATGTCTCATATAATTGAGCATCTATATAATGGCGACAAGGTAATTGAGGCTTTGATGTCAAAGCTAAAGAACGGGGGAGTTATTTACATAGAATACCCTTCTTATAAGAGCACGAAGCTCCCTTCCATGAGAGAGACCTTGAATTTCTATGACGACCCAACTCATTGCAGATTATATAGTCTTATAGAGATATATAATCTCCTAATGAGAAACGATTTCAAGATATTGGAAGGAGGAGTAAGGAGGAGTTGGATAAATATTACACTTGTTCCTATCAAATCCATTATACAATTAATCACAAAGGGATATATCCGAGCTGGTGTGATGTGGGATATATGCGGATTTGCAGAATATGTAATTGCAAGAAAGAATTAGCCTGTTAATATTAAGAAATAGAAATTAGCTCTAAGAGCTAAAAACCTTGTTTTATGCCCATGGAATCTTATTCTAAAATCATAGAATCTTATTCTATTTTCCTAGAATAAGGAGTTATTCCCCTAAAATCTTTATTTCCACAAAATTATACTTCATTTCTATAGATTTTTATCAGAGAAAAATTCAAAAAGAGGAAGACTTTTTGCATAAAGAGTAGCTTTAATTCAAAAAAGAGCTACTTTACTTGAAATGAAAGCTACTTTTTTTTAATTTAAAGCTACTATAATTCTATTCCTTCCAAACAAGAAGACTCTAGTGCTCGAAAATTGCCCGCATTTAGCCTAATACCATTAATAACAATTAACATCAAAGTTTGCATAATGTTACAAAAACACCAATTATTGAGCTGTTTAGTTAAATATCCGTCTTATGCTTAGTGAGATTACACATTAAGCAATAAAATAACCAATTAATGATATTTGTATTCGTTTTTTTGTAATTTTGCAATTAGAGCAATGTAACAATTGAAATACATTATAAGATTCTATGTCTGTTGAAAAGAAAATATTAAATGTTTACGCCATAATAATAGGCTTATTCTTTATTGTCTCTGGCATTGGGAAAGCTCTTGATACAGCAAGATTTACTATCCTAATTTCTCAGTATGGCTTTGATTCACTAATGCTTTTATCTCCAGTTATTGTATTATTTGAGATATTAATTGGTGTCTTATTAATTCTACTTATCAATCCAAAAAGGTATGCAATGCTATCTTCTATTTTGTTGATAGTATTTACAATTGCTTTTACCTATGCTCATTTTACAAAAGGGATCAATGATTGTGGCTGCTTTGGAACAATTCAACCCTCAAAAACGCCCTTTTCTTTATCTATTTTAAGAAACATAATATTAATTGGTATGTCTGTTTATTTATGGATAAAATACCCTAAAGAAAAAACAGAAATAACGAGGTGTAAGAAGATAATCTTATTAATAGTAATGAGTATTTCTATTTTCATTACTGGGCTAACTTTTAAATTACCTTCTAGTATATCCTCAAAAACAGAGACACACAAATATAATAATAAACATATAAAAGACACAGAATTATCTAAGTATATTAAAACATCATCTGATAGCACCTACTTAGTGTTTTGTTTCTCATACAATTGCCCTCATTGCTTGAATTCTATCGAAAACATGCGTCATTTCAGAAAAAGCAAAACAATTGATAATATAATTTCAATAGTTGCTAACGATAATAAAGAAGAAGAAGCCATCTTTAATAAGAATTTCCAACCAGATTTTCCTATAATAAATATACCTCTAATAGAAATGCAAGAACTAACAGATTCTTATCCAGCCACTTTCTTTATTAAAAATGATACAATTAAAGTTGTTAAAATTGGAGACTTATCTTCTCCATTCGTATTTATTAAATCATATAAAACTATTTTTGGTAATAATCTTAATAATTAATTACATGAAAAAATCAAAATTTGTAATGCCCTTTGCTCTTGGATTAGTCTTACTAGGTTGTACATTTGTAGGATTAATGTCAACATTGACGAGTTGCGATGATTTGGGCATACATTGTACAAACAAAGATTATCCAATGTATTGTTCACTAACAGATAATTGTTGCCCAGCAGGCTATGCACATATGTGTGATGGAAAATGCTATCAAACATCTTGTCCAAGCGGAACAGTGCATTCAGGTATTTGTTCTTTAGAATAACAATTAAAAGTCTGATAACTCAGATTTTTTAGATATTCTTTTATCCAAACAAACATCTTAATTGAAAGAAAGCTTTTTTTCAATTAAGATGTTTTTGTTTTTACTAGAAAGTATAAACCCAATCACCATCCCTTTTAGTTAAATTATCCCCAAAACCCAACACAATATCAAAATATATAATTACCTTTGAGGTTTAATTCTATCTTGAATCAAGAAATAATAAGATGATATCACTTTATAAGAACAAACAAAGGATTACAAATATCTCACTAAGGAGAGCATATATAGCTATATTCATATTATTGATGATTTCTCTATTGCTTTCTTGTAAAACAATGAAAGAGAATAAGAGGATGGAAAATTACACTACCTTCAATTCTGTAAAAGTAGTTGATAAGGGATTTAAAGATTTATTAGATTCTTTATTGTGTTATACAAAGATAGAAGCTAATCGCAATTCTGATTTGTTTTATTACAAAGTTAATATCAATAAAGAAAAGGACACAATAAATTTAGAATGTATTAGACTTTTATACGAACCTGATGATATTGTATCCTATTGTGATATTTTCAAAAAAGATGATATTTTGTATTATAATGATGTTCTGTTTGTGATTCCAAAAGAAATGGCTAAATTAGGATTTGTTGCTATCAGGAAAAAAAAAATTAAATTTTATGCTGATAGTAATCTAAACAAAAGAAAATATTATGATATTCCTAGATTAGTTATGACTTATAAATATTCTAACCATAAATTTATTCTTATTAATGAAAAAAGTGATGATTCTTACAGTAGGTTAAAAAAATATTTAGAAATTAGTGGAGGTAATCGTTCTAATTAGAATTTATCTGTCATGTATCAGATTAGGAATTAAGGAGTATAAAAGGTATTTATCAGATTAAATTATCGACGTTATCGCTTTGCAAGGCAAAGAATCTCCGTTTGACGAGATTTTATAAAGAATAAATTATGGAAGGAGAGAAAGTAGTTATTGAAGAAGATAAAATGTTAAGAACATGGTATCTTATTTTAAAGACAATCGTTTTTTGTATTGTTGTAATGGGAATTTATTTTTTAACTCACTTTTCACTTGGAGTAGTTAATGGGATAGATGATTTTAATTATTTTTATTGGGAGATGTTGCTAGTAAGATCTTCTTTTACATTTATTCTTAGCCTTATTCCATATTCAATAAGTCTATTTATTGAACGATTAACGGGGGTTAAATATAAAATAGCTAAGAAAATTAGAATAATTGAGCCTATAATATATCTTATTCTTTCAATTGTATTTACTCTTGGGTTTATGTATAATATCTTTTAGTAGAATTAATAACGGATTAATTGAGGATAGAATGAATTTATATTACATACATTTAGGATTAGATTATTATGATTACATAGAAAGTAATAACGAATTACGTTATGAATTTCAACGGCATACGAATTTTATAGATGATTATTTTTCAAAAAAGATCAGAAAAGAAAAATTTAAAACAGATGGTACTTTTAAAATGATTGCTGTTTCACCAACTGAATTTGAAATAAAACCTAATTCATTAGTCCCGATGGATGTTTTAGAAGTTAATCTTCCTTTTGACAGAAATCGTTACGAAAAGATAAAAGGGACAGAAGATTGTAATTATTATTTAGAGCTATTAGAACAAGGATTCAAAAAAGCATCAGAGTATAAATCTATTCCACTAGAGTATCTTTTAGGTATAGTTGAAGATTTTAAACAAGGAGGTTGTAAAAATGAATGGTTACACAAGAAGAAACGTTTTAAAGAAGAAGATTTGGAAGTGAATTTGATTTGTGAATTTACAACAAATTACTTTCAATTAGTAATAGTAATCAACCAAATATCAATAAAAAAAGAATTAGTTAAAGGGGTGGTAATTAGAACAGAGGCAGGTGTTTCTATACACGAAGGAATGTATAAGGATATACTGATTTTAGCTGATGATATTATTATAACAGATAAAACATATAGTCCAAGAATAGTAATAGATAGAAAGAAAACTTTTGTGGGAATATTGAATTACAAGATTCTTGGGGATAAGGAGTTAAGAAGAATGTTGTCCTACAAAGGATAATTCTAATAATGAACAAGATTAAAAATCGTAATAATAAAATTAAGCGAGATTGCGTGTCTTGATTAAGTGGTAACTAAATATCAATACTATGAAAATGAAATATTGTGGATTAATTATAATGATAATATTATTATATTCTTGTGGAATATCTTCAAAGGAAATAATCAAGAAGAGAAATTCATTAGAAGAGGTAAAAATCATTGATAATGATTTTTACAAGATATTAGACAGCGTAATAGATAAATCCGAAAAATGTGTGTTTTTTCAGGAAAACAACCCTTGTTTTTTTGGATTAAATTTTTCCAAAGATCAAGCTTTAAAGCTTATTATTAATTCTCATCAATATACTGATTTTAATTGTGGTTTTAATTTCATTAAACATAATTCAAATTCTTGTTTTTATTATAGGGGTGTCTTGTTTACAATTAGTGCTGATGATAATCTAATTGAAACGAAGAAAATATTTGAAAAATGCGGTAGAAAAATATATCTTTACCCAATAGACAATAAAGAATATGTATTTAATGACTATTATCAGAATAGTATTGGAGTTTCTTTTTTATATGAATATATAAATGACTCTTTTGTCCTTATTAGAGAATCATTATGCGATGAAAATATGAAAAATAGAAAAATCAAAGAGACAAAAGATAAGATTATATTTGATATAAGCAAGGATAATGTATCAGATTAAACTATCCAGAAACTATCCAGAAAATCACGCTTAATGAAAATGAAAAATTATGATATATGAAGACCAATAAAATATTTATATTTATTATTGCTGTTATATATACAAGTGGGTTGATGTGTCAGGATACAATAATTGATCCTATTTCACCAGACATAATAACAGAACCACGTAGAATTGAACTAGATTGTAAAAATTGCGAATTTTCAACTGAGGGGTATGTTAGAGTAATTCTAACCTTTAAAGATAGTTTGTCTCCATTAGTTTTAGAGGATGTTGAAATAAGCGAGTTGGTTACTCTTGATCCTATATCAAAAAAATACGTTTACAAATATAATTCAAAAGATACCGAAATTGATAGCTATTATTTACCATTTATTGATGAAATGATTATAAATATCAAAAAGAAAAAATACTATATCCCTAAGGGGCAATGCAGAAAGTATTTTACAAGAAGAACCGATTATGTATTTCCTTTTACGATAAAAGCAATTGGATAATTCATAAGATTGGGAGTTGGATATAAGAAGATAGTCAGAGTCAAAAGTTGAAAGTTTTTTTGCTTAGAGATAGTGGGGTGGGGTTTGGTTTGAGTTTTTGGGATTTAAGATTGGGTGGGGTGGATTAAAGAAAGAGGGTTGTTGTCTCTTTGAGATAGTGCTAGTAGAATCAAAAGAGGTTTTGGCTATCTCTTTAATCTATTTTGATGGGTTTTTGCTTTTATTTTCCTCTTCCTTGGAAGATTATTACGAAGGTGTAGAGTAGGATTTTTATATCTGTCGCTAGAGAAAGGTTTTCTATATATATTAGGTCGTATTGCAGCCTTTCTATCATTTCATCAACATTCTCTGCATATCCAAATTTCACCTGTCCCCATGAAGTAATCCCAGGTTTAACCTTATGTAAGAGCTTGTATTCTGGAGCTCTTTTCACTATCTGGTCAATAAAGAATTGTCTTTCTGGTCTTGGCCCAACCAAAGACATTGTGCCTTTAAGAACATTATAGAATTGAGGAATCTCATCGAGTCTTACCTTACGCATAAACTTACCAAATGGAGTAATCCTTGAATCATTGTCGCTCGAAAGCATAGGCGTCCCATTTTCAGCATTGATAAACATTGAACGGAATTTATGCATATAGAAAGGCTTGCCCTTAAACCCAATTCTTTCTTGTTTATAGAAAATAGGTCCTTTCGAGGAAGTAAAAACAATTATCCCAGTAATAATATATACAGGAGATAAGATAAGAATTGCAATCAAAGAAAATACAATATCAATGACTCTTTTAATGATTTTCTGCCAATTCGACATAACCTCATTAGAAACTAAGACCAAAGGCGTTTGGAAAATTGAAGACATTTTTACCCTACCAAGAAGGATGTCCTTTGTGTCGGCAGGAATCTTAATCTGAACATTGCTCTGAGCCTCTATTTCTGTAATAATATTATGAAGATCTTGCTCTTGTTCCTTTTCTACGGCAATAATTATTTCTTCAATCTTATTTTCTTCAATTATCTTGAAAATATCTTCATATTTGCCCATATAAGGGAGATAGTTCGAAAGCTCAGTGCTAGAATTATCAAGGTTTACATATCCAACGAATTTATTCCCTGAGGATATTTCCTGATGTTCAATATTATTAAAAATCTTTATTGCTTTACCATTATTACCAATAATTAGAGTAGGAAAACCCATCTTCTTTGCATGGATTTTATTAGCGGCTAAGGTAGTGATTATTAGTCTTGGAATATAAGTAATTGTGAAATGGATAAACAACAAAAGAGTAAAAGAAAAATAGTAATTCTTATAGGATTGAATATGGTCATCGAGCAAGAGAGTGAAAAAGATTACAATGATACCTAATATGCTTATAACAATTGTTTGTTCAAGCTCCTTTAGTCGAGACTTTCTATAGGGATTCAGATATGTGCCTTGGCAGAAGTAAAGAAAAATCCAAAAGAAAGGGATAAACATTAGTCCATAGTAGAAATTTGAGTCGGCAAAAACATTATTAATGTCATTAAAATCGCCAGTTTCTATGGTAATCTTTCTAAAGATAAAGAATAAAGCCCAAGCAAATATTGCAGAGAAAATATCGGAAACTACATATTTAGCACCTTGTAATTTTTTGTTCATTAGCTTTTTATTTATAGTCTTTACTTGATAGGTTTATGAACAAGTTTTACATTGTCTATATATATCCATCCATTATCAATTTTGTTTGGATTAGCTGGAGAAAAATAGAACTTAAAATAATTAGGGTAGCTCAGTTGCTGCCATACCTTTCCTAGTACTACATATATTTTTTGCCAACCCTTATCTTTGTTCGCATTCACTCTCATTGCATTAACATAATACGTTTGAGATGCAGAAGAAGTTTTTGCTGCCATTCCAATATCGAAAGGAATATTGCCCCAATAATCTATCTCTAGAATCAATGCGTCATAATTATTGCAATATATTGAGTCTGTAATAATCTTATAAGTCGCTTGATCCTTGCCTAAATACATTGCACCACAATATGAACCCCATTTTACTGTATCTAGATTATTTATCTTCTTTATCATGTTGGAATCTTGCGATACACCATCAGTCTTGAATGCCATATAAGGGTTTTCAAACAATTCCGCAACGCCAAAAGTACTCCAATCGCTTCTATATTTGACTTCAACTGTACCAATATTAATTTCTTTTCCTGCAACTAGGTTCTGTTGTTGGGAATAATAAGTATAGAAAGGGTATTCGGTTCTAGTCATCGCTATACCATTTAATTTTAAACCTGGTCTAATATCAATCTTATGATTACCTTCCTTAAGAATAGGAAATGAGCAAGGCAGGGTATATGTTCCGACGTATTCATTATCGATATAAACCCAAGCATCAGTTATTAGCGAGGTATTGAAACCATCAATTGCACTCTGAGGTATATCAGTATTTTCAACCAATTTTATTGCATCAACTTTGATATATGCAGGGATTTCTTGATTGCCCTCAAAATTATCACAAGAGAAAAAGGAAACCGCAACTAATAACGCAAAAAGACCACTTATAAATCTACTGTTTTTCATGCTAAAATGTAATTATACTAAAATGAAACGAATAAAATATATATATATTATTTTTTTAATAAACTAAAGGGCAAAAATAAATCTTTTTCCTTTACCATTATACTTTAATCGCAATATATTCGTAAATTCGCAATCTCAAAACTTCAAAAATAATTAATGTACACTGATAGTTTCAAACATAAAGGACTTAGAAAAGCACTAGTTGACGAATTAGCTTCAAAAGGAATAACAGATATAAAGGTTTTAGAATCTATAGGCAAGATTCCAAGGCATATTTTCCTAGATTCATCTTTGGACAATATTTCGTACCAAGATAAAGCCTTGCCAATAGGCTGCGACCAAACAATTTCTCAGCCTTTTACTGTAGCCTTTCAAAGTCAGCTTCTGGAGCTATGTAAGAACGAAAAAGTTTTAGAGATAGGTACAGGCTCAGGCTATCAGACCTCAGTATTATGCGAAATGGGTGCTAAGGTTTTTTCTATAGAAAGACAAAAGCCATTATATATAAGATCGAAATCTGTTCTTGAATTATTGAAATATAAGGCGAGATGTTTCTTTGGCGATGGGTATAAAGGCTTGCCACAATTTGCTCCTTTCGATAAGATTATTATCACCTGTGGAGCGAAACATATCCCAACAGACCTATTTGATCAACTAAAAATAGGCGGATTCCTTATCATACCTATTGGAGATAAGACACAAACCATGTATAGGATAACTAAACTTTCGGAAACGGAAGCAAAAAAGGAGAAATTTGGTAATTTTAAATTTGTTCCTATGCTCGAAGATAAGGAAATGTAAAGCATAATAATACAAACCAAATGTTTAACAATTTCATTTTCTCATTTATTTTCACTATTTTTGCAATTATATTTTAATCATATACTATGTCAAAAGGAAGAGTATTATTCGTAAATCAGGAAATAACGCCTTATTTAAAAGAATCAATATTATCAAATGTAGGAAGATTTCTTCCTCAATATATTCAAGAAAGTGGAAAAGAGATTCGAACCTTTATGCCACGATTCGGAAATGTGAATGAAAGAAAAAATCAACTACACGAAGTTATTCGTCTTTCAGGGATAAATCTAATAATAGATAATTCGGACCACCCACTTATCATAAAAGTTGCCTCTATTCAACAAGCAAGAATGCAGGTTTATTTTATTGATAACGAAGACTTCTTCCAAAGAAAATATGATGTTATTGATGAGGACGGCGAGATGTTTGCCGATAATGATGAAAGAACAATATTTTATTCTAGAGGTGTGCTTGAGACAATTAAAAAATTGAATTGGCAGCCACAAATTATACATTGCAATGGATGGTTTTCTTCCTTGATGCCATTTTATGTAAAAAGAACAGACTATAAAAATAATCCTTTATTTTCTAATAGTAAGATAATTCTAACCTTGGCCGATGATGAGTTTAGTGGAATGTTATGCGAAGGCATCTCAAAGAAACTAAAGTCAGACGGAGGAACTGTTAAAGATTGGAAGAATTATAAGGAGCCTGATTACTTAAACTATATGATGGCCGCAATTTCATATTCAGAAGGAGTTGTATTAGCAAGTGAAAATGTAAATCCTGTACTAATAGAATTTGCAAAACAAAACAAAAAACATATTGTTGAATATGCACCTTTGCAAGAGCAGGCAGTAAAGATAAATGAGCTTTACGATAAAATTATGATTCAAACTGAAGATTAAATTTTATAGAAGATATACAACATATCAATTTTGTTCACGTTTATAGCAGAAACAATTTATTTCCAATTCCTATGAATAGATTAAAATTATTATTATTAATATTCCCATTATTATTAGCTTCTTGTGTAGATGAAGATTCAATGTTAGGCTTAGGCCTAGTTGATCCGTCTGATGTTGTAAATGTAAAGAAACACCAAATAGAGAAGACAAAGGTAAAAGCATTTATCTTCCACGAAGGAGATTCATTGAAAACTTCAAATTATAGATATATGACCTTGGGTTCATATTCTGATAATGAATTTGGTAAGGTGAATACATCTATTTATACTCAAATAAGTTTGTCATCTAATTCTCAAGATTTTAGTTCTCCAACTTATGATAATTCAGATTCAATAGTCTTGACAATTGCATATACAGGAGCATTCACAAAGGATACTTTAACAAAGTCTATGGATATGGATATATCTGTATATGAAGTGACAGAATCGTTTAAAGATTCAACTACATATTACACAAATAGCAATTTGCAATATAATCCTACACCAATATATTCTGGAACAATAAATGTTTCTCCTAAGAAGAGTGTGGTTTTAGGTTCTGATACAGTTTCTCCACATCTAAGAATAAATCTTGGTTCAAACTTCCTTGCTAAAATAAAAGCCTTAGGTAATGTATCAACAAATGATATTTTTAAAACAGGATTAAAAGGGTTTTATATTAAAGCCACTCCTTCTGCAAGAAGAAAAGTAACATCTATTGGGCTTGTTGCTTATTTAGATATGTATTCTTCTTTATCGGGAATGAGCCTATATTATAGAGATGCAAGTAATAAAACTCAAAAGTATAATTTTGTATTTGATGATAAGTCTTATCGTTTTACACATGTAGATTACGATTTCTCTGGAACTGCATTATCAACATTTGGACTAAGCTCTAGAAAATCAAAGAATGATTCAATTAATTGTCAAGCTGCATTATTAGATAACAAGATGTTGATTGGAACATTTGGTACTGCATATGCAAAAATAAGTATAGATAGTTTATTAGAGTGGTATAAAGAATCTACTCAAAGTCTTGGGGGATTCAACCAAGCATTATTAACTATTCCAGTAGATGCAACATATTTAGCAAATAACTCAGAATTTAATTTCCCTTCTACACTTGTTTGTTATAGAAAAGATACCGACGGAAAGTTTGTGTATATACATGATGCATTTGATGCTGATTTCTATAATGGGAAATATGACAAGACTTCAAAGTCTTACAAGATGCGTATAACTTCTCATCTTCAAAACTACCTTAATGGAAATATTAAATCTTCTGATATTTATATTTTCCCAGATGCGAGAACTTCTTCTGCATCAAGAGTGGTATTAAATGGACCACAACACCCAACAAATCCAGCTAAAATAGAAATTATATATACAAGATAGACAATGAAAAAAGTACTTTTAACTCTAATATGCTTTAGTTTCTTATTTACAACCTATGCTCAAAAGGAATATGTAGAGTATTGGAAAAATGGAAATGTTTCTGCAAAAGGATTCAAGACAGAAAAAGGGACAAGAGTAGGTGAGTGGTCATGGTTTTTTCAAGATGGTAAAAAACAGATTGAAGGAACTTATGATGAAAAAGGACGAAAGGTTTCTTCTTGGAAGTATTATTATGATAATGGTCAGCTTCAAAAAGAGGAGTGCTTTTCAGAAAATGGATTCAATAAGGCATACTATAATAACGGACAATTATATTTTTCAGTAGAGATAAAAGATGGCAAGAGGGTTGGAGACTATAAAGAGTTTCACAAAGACGGCAAAGATAAGATGATTGGAAAATACGTTGATGATGAATTGGAGGGAGAAGTCGTTTGGTGGTATGATAATGGTAATAAAGAGATGGAAGGTTCCTTATTAAAAGGGAAGAAGAATGGTAATTGGAAGTATTATTATCGTGAGAATGGAGTTTTAGGAAGCCAAGGAAGCTACCAAAACGATAAAGAAAATGGTAAATGGATTTACTATTACCAAACAAAAGAACTTTGGCGAGAGGGAGAATATCTTGATGGGAAAAGAAATGGTAATTGGAATACTTTCTATGAAGATGGGAAAATATTACAAAATGGTAATTATTCTCAAGGCTTAGAAGAAGGCATTTGGGAAAGCTATTATCAAAATGGGAAAATTAAGGATAAAGGAAGCTTCAAACAAGGAAAGATGGATGGACTTTGGATATCTTACTTCGAACATGGAAAGGTAAAAACAGAGACAAACTATAAAGAAGGCTTAAAAGACGGAAAAGAAACCTTATATAATGAAAATGGTTTAGCCTATGTAAAGGCAAACTATAAATCTGGAAGACTTAGTGGTAAGTACGAAAAGTTCTCGGAAGCAGGGGTGTTGATTGAGAAGTCGACATATCTAAATGGAGAGAAAGATGGCAAATGTACATTCTATTATCTTCAAGGAGCAAAGTTAAGAGAACAATCTTTCTCTGGCGGAAGACCAAATGGAGATTGGGTTGAATATACAGAGAAGGGGACTAAATTAGGAGAAGGTTCTTACGTTAAAGGTAAACAAGAAGGAACTTGGACAAATTATGACCAATATGGAAATAAAATTTCTATAACAAAATATAAGGCAGGTAAAAAATTATCTCAAGAGATAATAAAAGCAGAGCCTGAGCAAAAATCTAAATCAAAAGCATTCTAAATATTTATCAAGGATAATAAAAAAGACTCCACTTTAGTTACTAAGGTGGAGTCTTTTTTTATTAAATTACCCTTAAAGAACAAAAACTTCTTACCTTTGCTCTAAATTTGAGATTTATGGTTAAACTATCTGATGTTTTTGATTATAGAATTGTTCTAGCTTCCAAATCACCTCGACGATTGCAACTAATAAAGCAGATGGGTTTTAGTGTAGTAACTAAGAAAATAGATGTAAATGAAGACTATTCTCAAGAGATTGATTATAGAATGGTTGCAGAACATCTTGCTCATAGAAAAGCAGACAATTGTAATGTCTCAGAACTTTGTGATAAAGATATACTTCTTACGGCCGATACAATGGTGTTTGTCGATGGACTCTCTTATGGAAAACCAAAAGATAGAGCTCAGGCAATAGATTTCATACAAAATCTCTCATGCAAAAAACATAATGTAATAACTGGTTGTTGTCTAAAAACAAAATCAAAGACTGTTTCTTTTAGTGTGAGTACAGATGTTTATTTCAAGAAACTATCTATCGAAGAAATAGAATATTATATCGATAAATACCAGCCCTTCGATAAGGCAGGAGCCTATGGTATTCAAGAATGGATAGGTTGTATTGGAGTAGAGAAAATTGATGGATGTTTTTACAATGTAATGGGGCTCCCAACTCAGGAGCTATTCAAACAAATAAAACAAATAATTTAATACAAGTTATATGGAAAATAATCACACTTCTGTTTTGATTGTCGATGATGATGCAGATATTTTAGAATTTCTTTCCTTTGCCCTAGTAAAAGATAATTTTATTGTTCGTACCGCATCCTCTGGTGATGAGGCATTGAAGATAGTAAAGGATTTTATTCCTGAGATTATTTTGTTAGATGTAATGATGCCAGGTATAGATGGAATAGAGACTTGTTCAGAGCTTAGAGCAATAAAGGAGTTAGATGATACTATGATTGTATTTCTAACTGCAAGAAGTGAGGATTATTCTCAGATAGCTGGATTTTCGGCAGGGGCAGATGATTATATATCTAAACCAATTAAACCCAAATTACTTTCGGCTCGTCTTTCTGCACTCTTAAGAAGGAGGAAGACCTCTCAGCAACCAGCAATAATCTCTATGCCAAAAGAAAATAAAAATAAACTAGTTTTATCGAATATCATTATTGATAAAGACAGATATGTTGTAACAGTTGAGGATAAAGAGATTTTGCTCTCTAAGAAAGAATTTGAACTCCTTTATTTCTTAGCCTCAAGACCAAATAAGGTTTACTCAAGAGATGAAATATATTCTGCCGTTTGGGATGATGGGGTAATTGTTGGAGAAAGAACAATAGATGTTCATATAAGAAAGCTTAGAGATAAACTTAAGATAGACAATATCAAAACATATAAAGGAGTAGGATATAAATACGAAGAGTAATGAAAACAAGATATATTGCGGGAATAATAGCCGCTAATTCAGCAATATTTTTTGCTCTTGGGCTAATATTAATGCTTAATTTTAAGATAGAGAATATTAATATATTGATAATAGCATCAATCCTTCTATTCTTCTTCTTAAATTATTTTTTTGCTAGATTTCTTATTCGTAGAGAGATTTACGAAAAAGTAAGAACCATCTACAAGAATATCTATAATTTTAAGGTTTCAAAGAAGAGCCTTAAGCAAAAGATAAAAACATCTACCATAGGAATTGATGAGGTAAATAATGAAGTTGAGCAGTGGATGGAAGATAGCAATAAGCAACTCGACAATATGCTTGCCTTAGAGAAATTCAGAAAAGAATATATAGGTAATGTTGCTCATGAGCTTAGAACCCCAATCTTTACAATACAGGGTTATGTTTCAACCCTCTTAGATGGAGCGATGGACGATAAAGAATTATCGAAGAAATACCTTCTAAGAGCAGAGGCAGGGATTGATAGGATGATAGAGATTGTGCAAGACCTAGATACAATAACACAACTGGAGCTTGGTGCTTTCCCAATAACATACTCCGATTTTGATATAATCCCTCTTATAAAAGAAATTGTAGATAATCTAGACCTAAAGGCAAAGGAAAGAAATATAAAGGTAGTAGTCATGAATCCAGTTCAAGTCCTAGTCAATGCCGACAAGGATAAGATACGTCAAGTCTTAGTAAATCTCATTGAAAACGCTATCAAATATAGCAAGGATAATGGAGGAGAGGTTAGGATAAAGCATTTCGACATGGAGGAGATGTATTTAATAGAGGTCTCAGACCATGGAATAGGAATAGAGGAAAAAGACATCAACAGAGTATTTGAACGCTTCTACCGCACCGATAAAGCACGTTCTCGTCAGTTTGGAGGCTCAGGTATAGGTCTTGCTATTGTGAAACATATAGTAGAGGCACATAACCAAACAATAAACGTAAGAAGTAAATACGGAGAAGGAACTGTCTTCGGCTTCACCCTAAACAAGGCAAAAAACTAATCAAACGACATTTAAGCCTGTTAATATTAAGAAAACAAAATCAAGTAATATTCCGAAAATACCTTGTTTTGTCGCTCTAGAATAAGGTTCTAGCGAAATAGAATTTGATTCTATTTTCGTAGAATCAAGTTCTATTTCCCTAAAATCTTTATTTTCATGAAAATATACTTCGTTTCTCTGAATTTATATCAAATAAAAGTTCACAGATACGAAGAAAATTCACAAAAAGATGAGATTTATTTTTGTCAACCGTAGGGGCGAAACATTTTTTGCCCAAAAATTAACCATTTTTTCAATAAGGGCGAATAATTATTCGCCCCTACAACAATAATACCACGACATTCCCAAAATTATTATAAGAAATTAACGAATCTTTTCCCTTAACCCAACCATTGTCTTCAGATATTCAACCCACAACCCACAATAATATTGGCTATAATTAACATCAAAACTTGCATAATGTTACAAAAACTGTCAAAAACCACTCTTTTAGTTAAATACAAGCCTAAAGTATTATAATACAAATAAGAATTACGAAAAAAAATCCCAAATTCCTTTCCAATAATAAAATTAAACTTTACCTTTGAAGCGTTAATTCCAAATCCCACTCAAAGGAGGAAGAATATTTAAATTGTATAATTAGAAGTTTCTTATACTAAACCATTTAAAATTTAAGTCATGAAAAAATTAAGTTTTATCCTTATTATGTTTTCCTTTATAGGACTAACATCAGCACAAACAAATTATGATGAAATAGGCCAATTTGATACATACCAAAATGATTGGGCGCTTGTAAAGACTAATGGTAAATTAGGCTTTATTGATATTAAAGGTAAGGAAGTAGTAAAACCAAAATATGATAAAATCGATCATTTCGATGTATATCAAAACAATTGGGCATTAGTAAAACTCGATGGTAAATATGGTTTTATTGATGATAATGGAAAAGAAGTAGTAGAACCAAAATATGATAAAATAGATTATTTTGATGTATATCAAAAAAATTGGGCTTTAGTAAAACTAAATGGTAAATGTGGTTTTATTGATGATAAAGGCAAAGAAGTAGTAAAACCAATATATGATAAAATCGATCATTTTGATGTCTATTACACCAATCTTGCAAAAGTAGAGATAAACAATAAACAAGGTTTTATAAACGAAAAAGGAGAATTCATAACCAATCCCAAATAAAAGAAGAATCTCAAATTACCCCAAATCCCCTAAAAGTGACTTTGCTGCCGCAGGAATCATATAATTAATAACATGAAAAAAATAATATCAATATTTATTGTTTTGGCGACCTTGATAAGTTGCAATAATAAAATAGATTATTATGATATTTTGTATAGCTATGAAACATTAGGTTTGTTTAATAGAATAGATGCAATAGAAGCAAGAAGTCAAGGATACTTTATAAAAAATATTGATGGTTGTCGTGTTTTTGTATTTGAAAAAAATAATGATTTCTTTATTAAGAATATTTCTCCGATTCAAGATAGTATCCCCGTTAATATCATTCACTATAATAATAGTAAAATAGGTATTTCGTATAAAGATATTATCAAAATAATATCTTTATTTAAAGAAAATGATATAGAGAGTTTTTCTTATAATCCAGATAATAAAAGAGCGTTTTTTTGCGCAAAAGAATTCTCCTTGGTTTATAGTGAAGAGAATATTCAACTTAAACATCATATGCATATTGATGGTACAAAATATTGGTATATAGAAAATAATAATTAAAATGCAATTGGTAATCTATCAGATTGTAATTTATATAATATAAAAGAGTTGGAATTTAATAACAAAATAAGATATTAGTATGAAAAAAAGATATATTGTATTATTAATATTTATATGTTTAATAGCATTTATCGTTTGTTATTATTGTATTTCATTTGTTAGAGATAATAATAAAAAATATTATATCAAGCAGACGGGAACATATTTCAAGGTGTACAAACCTCTATTTAGTGATTATGGTTACATTATTTGGAGTAAAGATAGTAATCTGTCGTTTTCTAATAGTTTTGATTTTATAAAAATCAAAAAGTCAGAAACAAGTTGGGTGAGCTTTGTAATAAATCCGTCGAAGGAAAATGAGATGTGTATTGTTGATAGAACTGATAATATAGTCGAAATAAATAAAGTAAAATACAGGTTAAAAAAGATAAGTGCAGAGGATTCTAATTTCTTTAATGAAGATATTGTTTCAGGGCAACATACATATTTGTTGAAACAGCCATATATAGATATTACTTTTGAGGGATATTTGCAATCAGTGTTTTTTTCAGATGGTGGTAATGTATCAGATTAGTAGGCTTACTTAGTGAAGAGTCAGATTACAAAAATATAAAGGGAGTATAAATCCCACTCGATAGGTGAGAGAAAGGAGACAATAATATCATGAAGAATTCATTTAAATTAATCTTACTTATTGTTTTGATTACTACAATATCATGCAATCAGAATAAGAGTAATAATAGTATTCCTAAGCAAGATTATTCAGAGACAGAAAAGCTAATAAAAGAAATTTGTAGTAAACAAGAATCTTATTATTTCAATCTTTTTAAAGGTATAAAGTATTCTTTTCGTAGAGGATATTATATAATAAATTTTAATAATGGACATCAAGTATGTCTAAGAAAAATAAATAATCAATATTTATATAGCATATATGGCGATATCGATTCTCAAGACACTGTTTTATATGACTTAAACATACATTCAAAAGAGTTTGAAGATAAGTATGAGTGGGATGTTGACAGAGCAAAGAAATTTATTGATTTCTGTTATGGATTTAAATTAATGCAATTGTTTGTTAGAGAAGAACAACAACGCATTTCAATTATAACTTTATACTGTCAAATTATTTATACAAAAAAACAACCATCTTTTGATTATAAAAGAAAGCTATGCTCCGATTGGTATTTAACAGACGAAAAGAAATTTAATGAAGATTGGGGTAATGCATCAGAAGAGAGATAATGGGGTAGATTAAATCTTTATTTCTTATTCTTTGTTATTTGGTAAACTATTTTGATTTTTGGGGGTTTATATTTTAGTTGGATATAAACTTTGAGATGAAAAATATTGTAATTATTGGTGCTGGGACTTTTATTGGTGGGGCTATCCTTAAGGAGGCTCTTTTTAGGGGCAATAGGGTTAAGGCAATAATTGGTGAAAATGAGAAGATTCCTGTCTTTAGCTCTAAGGTGCAGGTTGTATATGCCGATGTATTAAAGGAGGAGGGTTTGTATAGACATATTATTGGGAATGATTCTGTGATTTCTGCTTTTAGATGCGAATATTCTAATCCTAATGTTTATCAAGAGACATTGGATGCAAATATAAGAATATTGGAGTCTTTGAGAAAGGCGAATGTAAAGAGATATCATTTAGTTGGAACATCTGGAAGTTTGATGTTTACTTCGAAAAAGAAGTTTTTGGAGTCGAGTGATTTTCCATCACAATTTCTTCCTTGCTCTATGGCTATGGATAAGTTCTACGAAGATATTTTGAAATATGAAAAAGAAGTTGATTGGGTTTATTTATGCCCCTCAGCAAATATCCATTTTGGTCAAAGGACAGAGAAGTTTCGTATAGGTACAGACGCTATTATGTCTGATGAAAATGGTGTGAGTGCAATTTCTGTTGAAGATTATGCTGTTGCATTATTAGATGATTTAGATCTAAGCCTGCATCATAGAGAAGCCTTCACGGTAGGGTATTAATTATTTCCCATTAAATGCGTTCATGGTTCTGTCCATTCCTATTGTTGTGAAGGACTTTATTATTTCGTTTACCATATCGAATCTTAGAAATATTGTAGAAAGTTCTCCTTCTGACCATTTCCCTAGTACATAATCGACTTGTTTGCCTCTGGAGAAATTATCTCCTATCCCAAAGCGTAGTCGATTAAACTTATTATGCCCAAGAGTAGCAATAATGTCGGTAAGTCCATTATGTCCTCCGTCGCCTCCATTCATCCTCATTCTTATTGCTCCAAGAGATAGAGCTAAATCGTCAACGATAACTAATATGTTTTCTACTGGAATTTTCTCTTTATCCATCCAATATTTAACTGCTTTCCCGCTTAGATTGACATAAGTTGTTGGTTTAGCAAGAATAATTGTTCTTCCCTTATGTTTAACCTCGGCAATATATGCTTGTCTTTCTAATGTAAACTTTGCTCCTTCGAACTCTTTTGCAAAATAGTCTAAGGCCATAAATCCAATGTTATGACGTGTATTCTCGTATTCAGAACCAATATTGCCTAAGCCTACAATTAAATATTTCATCTTGTTTGTGGAGAAAGATTAATGAATTGTTTTTCTAAAGTAAAATAGTGAATAGCTAAGAAACTATTCACTATTTTCAATAAACTATTTTAATAGAATATTATTTTTTTGTTGTTTGACGAGTTGGTTTAATCCACGCAACAATTGAAGATTTTACGTTTAAACATTCAACGTTTTCAATGTTTATTTCCTCAACTTTTACTCCTTGACCAATTTCTAAATTAGAAATATTGATATCAACATATTGAGGAATATCGTTTGGAAGACCTTTAAGTTTAAGTTTACGTAGTTTTAAGTTTAATTTACCCCCTTGTAAAACCCCTGGAGCAACTCCATTAGTTTTTACTGGGATAGCGATTGAGATTGGTTTATCATCGAATAAACGAAGGAAGTCAGCATGCATAACTTCGTCAGTTACTGGGTGATATTGAATTTCTTGAAGGATAGTTTTAATTTGTTTTCCTTCAATATTTAATTCAACAAAGTGAGTGTCTGGAGTGAATAAAAGAGGTTTGAATTCTTTTGCATCAACTGCAAATCTTACTTGTTCTTCTCCACCGTAAACAACACAAGGAACTAAACCTTGGCGACGAATTGCTTTTGCATCTTTTTTCCCTACGTTCTCACGAAGAGAACCGCTCATAGATACTGTTTTCATTTTTTTATTTATTTAATAATTAATAATTGGCGAAACATTATCACCTATAATTTATTTCTTCTATTAGAATTTAATAGTCATCCCTTTTTTGCTGATAGCCATTTCGTAGAAGTCAGCAATCGACTCATGGGCTTCCACTCTACGTATTGCTTCTGCAAATATTGGGGCAACAGATAGTTGTTTTATTTTATCAGATTCTGTTTTCAAAGGTATTGTATTTGCAACAATCAACTGTTCCATATTAGAACTTTCAATTCTATTTACAGCCTCTCCACTTAAAACTGGGTGAGTGATCATTGCTCTAACACTTTTTGCTCCACTTTCTTTTATAACCTCAGCAGCTTTACAAAGTGTAGAACCTGTATCAACTATATCATCAACCAAAATAACGTGCTTATCTCTAACATCACCAATCAATTGCATTGTTCCAATTTCATTTGGTTTGTTTCTTTGTTTGTAACACATTACAAAACCTGTACCTAGTTTTTTTGCATATTCACTAGCACGTTTTGTTCCACCAACATCTGGAGAAGCAAATAATACATCTTCCATTTGAAATTCATCACAAGCTAGTCCTCTTAAATAAGGGATAAAGATAGATGAAGCAAATAAGTGGTCAACAGGAACATCAAAGAATCCTTGAATTTGATCTGCATGAAGGTCTATTGTTATAACACGTGAAACTCCAGCAGCAGTTAAAAGGTCTGCAATAAGTTTTGCTGTAATTGGTACACGAGGTTTGTCCTTTCTGTCTTGGCGTGCAAATCCAAAATAAGGAATAACAGCTATGATTCTCTTAGCAGAGGCACGTTTTGCAGCATCTACCATCATCAATAACTCCATCAAATTGTCAGAAGGAGCAAAAGTTGATTGAATGATAAACACATCTTTACCTCTTATGTTTTGTTCAAAAGACGGTTGAAACTCACCATCTGCATATTGTAGAACTTGAGATTCACCCAGTGGTTTGCCATAAATATTTGCAATCTCTTTTGATAAATAAGCAGTTGCTCTACCTGTAAAAAGTATTGCTGGATCGTTTGAATTATTTTTTTGCATAACCAATGCTGATATTATTGTTAGAAATTTAAGCTTGCAAAATTAGTGAACTTATTTCGAAATGAGAAAAAAAAGAGGCTTTTATTTGTGCAATTAGAAAATATTAGTAATTTTGCACTCACGTTAGAGTACGGCAAGATGCACTAGTGGCGGAACTGGTAGACGCGCTAGACTCAAAATCTAGTGAGGTTAAACTCGTGCCGGTTCGATTCCGGCCTGGTGTACAAAACTAACGTGAATTCCCTGTAAATACTTATTTGCAGGGAATTTTTATTTATAATACTCCCCCCGAATATAAAATATAGAAATCCCGATAAAGAAAAACTTAACAATAACTTAACACTAACTTAACACAAACTTAAGCTTGAATTAAAAAACCATACAACTTTTCAAATTAATTTTGCAAATCTAATTTTTTAATATAAAAAAATATGTTTGGACTTGAGACTTCGATTTTTATTCTCCTTGTAGTTTGTATACTATGTGCAGTAATATTTGAATTTATCAATGGTTTTCATGATACTGCAAATGCTGTAGCAACTGTAATTTATACGAGATCATTAAAACCACGTGCAGCTGTTGTTTGGTCTGGGATTTGGAATTTCCTAGGAGTTTATTTAGGTGGTATAACTGTTGCTATGGCAATCATGCACTTATTACCCTTAGATGTATTGGTAGAGCAGTCACTGAGTGTTAGTGTTTCACTAATCCTTACTCTGTTAATAACAGCCATTATTTGGAATATAGGGACTTGGTATTTTGGACTGCCTTGTTCTAGCTCTCATACATTATTAGGTTCAATATTTGGTGCTAGTTTGGCATTATCTTTTGTAACTAATACTGGTATTTCTCATCTTCCATGGGGAAAGATAGAAGATGCAGGCCTATCATTATTGATTTCTCCAGTAGTTGGTTTTTCTCTAGCGATAGGATTGATGTTTTTGTTTAAGATGTTCGTTAAGAAGAAAAGATTTTTTGCTCAAGCAGATTCAAATAAAAAACCTCCTTTTTGGGTTAGATTAACCTTAATCCTAACATGTACATCAGTTAGTTATGCCCATGGATCGAACGATGGACAAAAAGGCGCAGGATTGATGATGATTATTTTGATTTGTTTCTTGCCAGCAAAGTTTGCAATCGACCCATCTAAAAATCCAGCAACAATGGTTGGTAATGTCGATCATATAGCATGGGCATATAATAAGGTTGACTTCTCAAAGATACCTTCAGATGATACAGCCCTTGTGAATAAGTCAAGACAAAGTTTGGTGCGTCTAAAAGAAATTTCCACAATATTAAGTAATCCAGAGATAGATTCTCACGAGTATAATTTTGAGATTAGAAAAAACATTCTAACTCTTGAATCAGCAACAAAGGTAATCTTAAAGGCAAATTCGTTGGATAGTAAAGTAGAAAAGGAATTAAAACGAAATATCTCACATTTAAAATCATATACCGAATTTGTTCCGTGGTGGGTTATGCTATTAGTCTCTGTATCTTTAGGATTAGGAACAATGATAGGATGGAAGAGAATAGTAGTTACAATAGGTGAAAAAATAGGGAAAACACATTTGAGTTATGCTCAAGGTGCTAGTGCCGAAATAGTAGCGGCAAGTACAATTGGTATTTCAACTGCTCTAGGTCTACCTGTAAGTACAACACATGTTCTATCTTCTGGTATTGCAGGTACGATGGTGTATCGTGGAGGGTTTAAGAATATCCAAGCAGATACAGTAAAAAGTATCCTTCTAGCATGGTTATTAACAATCCCAGTTTCTGTTATATTATCAGGAGGTTTATTCCTGTTACTAAACTGGATAATTAAATAGATAACAAGTTTAAAAATATAAAATCCCGGCAAGAATTCTCTTGCAGGGATTTTTTTATTTAATTAGCTTTCAATATGGCGAGGCTATTGTTTATGCCTTTATCTTATGATTAGCTTTTGGGTTTTTACAGCCTTTGGGTTTTGGATTTTTATGTTGTAAATTCCTTTTGTTAGGGCTTCGAGGTTTAGTTTTATTTCTATTATCTTGTTTATTGGTTTTGCATTAATAGTTTGAATTATCCTTCCTTGAACGTCAGAGATAATTATCTTTGAATCCAAATCTATTCCCTCTACTCTTAAGTTTGTGTTGTTTCTTGCAGGATTAGGATAAAGGCTTACTGACATGGTGTTTACTTCGATATCATTTAAGCCTGATGAAGGTGTAAAGGTAATTTCTTGTCCGTAAGCTGTTCCTGCTTCGTTGGTAATATATGCTTTCACATAGTATGGTGTTAGTAGCATCAATCCTGTGATATTTGAACTATATGTTGTCATGCCTGTTGTGTATGATACTGGGACTTTGATAACATTTGCTCCGTCTATTACTGGATTGGTTATTGTAGAGTATACAAATCCTACTTCTATGCCACTAGTTGCTCCTCCTTCATTTACCAAATTTCCGTTTAGTGTTGCGGATGTTGTATCTACATTAGTTGTTCCTAATGTTGACACTTCTCCTAAGACTACTAGAGTTGGTATAAGAAAATGTATTGTATCACCATATGCAATTCCAGCAGAATTTTTAATATATGCTTTTAATGAATATGTTTTTCCTGCTTGAATATTGATGTCTGATTCGAAAAATATTGAATCAGGATTATAGGTTACAGTCTTAATAGTAGAGCTTGTATCTTCATAATTTGGGTTATTACTATTGTATGTATATACAAATCCGATCTCAATACTGTCTAATGCATTTCCAACAGATATTATTTTCCCTTTAATGTGTGCAGAAGTATAAGTAACACTTGTAACCAATAGTGTTTCTACCTCTCCTAAGACTACTGGAGTTGGTTGTGTTGTGAAATTTAAGGTTGAGCCATAGATTGTATCGGTTGATGTTATTGCAAAGGCTTTATATTCGTATTGAGTATTTGCAGACAAGGAAGTTAATAAAGCAGATGAATCGTTAGTGTTAATAGGCAATGTTACCCAAGATGAAGCAGGGGTAAGTCTCCAGAAAAATCCTTTAGATAATACAGGCTCTGTACCGACTGTTATGTTACTATTTAGTATTGCAGAGTTATGATAAATTTGAGTAGCAGGATTAGTAATCACAATAGGAGGAGTTAATTGTATTTTTCCTCCAATTTTAATGTCATCAATTCCAATTTGACGACCATAACGGTTTACTCCTTCAAATGCAATTTGATAGTAAGAACTTTGATTTGGCAATTGAATGGAGTCAAAAGTCCAATTTGTAATGTTAGTGTTGTATGTTTTGATTAGAGTCCAAGCACTTTGCGCAGATGCTCTATAATAAATCTTTAATATGTTTTGGTCGCTATTCCAAGAAGGATTAACATACCAAAAACTAAGATAAGGAGATTGAACATTTGTGAAATCAATAATTGGAGATATGAGCTTAGCTACAGAAGAGTTATAACTATTTAGATAGAATTTTGCATATTTTGTTCCAGAGTGAGGAGAGGTAACAGATGCTCCAGTTAAAGTTGTTGCATTAACCCAACTAACTGTTCCACTATCTATTGTTTGTGTCCAAGAGCCTAAATTATTTTCAAACCCATCAATCCAAGGTAAATTTGTAATTGTACCATTTGATATAATAAAAAATTCGACTTTTCCAATCTGTGTGCCAAGGGAATTTGTGGCAAAAGCAGAGTAATAGATATTTGTAAAAGAAGGTAATCCTGTTAGATTAGTGGATATTAATGTATCATTAGAAGTACTAATTACAGTTGTTCCGTTAGTTGAGTTTACGTTATTGGGATTGGTACTCCAATAAAAACCCTTTTGGGTAATTGAACTCGTACCCCTATGAACAATTAATCCTTGAATTGTTGCAGAGTTATTTGATATTAAAGAAGTGTTAATAGGAAGAGTTTGAACGGAAGGTTGAGAACTTTGAAACTCAAATGTTATTGTTGAATCAGCCAATAGAGTAATATTTGTAATAGATTTTCCATATACCTTATTCCAGTTTTTAAGTTTTTGAAATGCGGGAAGAGTTATTGAGGTGAAATCCATTGTATTATTTACATTTGGAAAAGTGGCTAGAGAAGTGTGAGATTTAGAGCTATCTGCTGAAGGCGTTTCAATAAAGAATCCTCTATCTGATGGATTAGCATTTATTCCATATTTTGCGGCAATTTTTGCACTATCTGCATGGAATATAAGCAGCCCGTTGTTGGGAACGTATTTATCCCATTTTGTCTTTTTCCTATTTTCTAATAAATAATACTCATTGCTACTTATATTTATTCTATAAACTTTTGCACTATCTCCAATTGAAGCAAGAGTGCAAGATGAGGTATTTGTCAAATATGAATAATTAGTCCAACCAAGTTTCTTTCTTTCTAATCCGCTAAGATATGGAGGAGTTTTTGAATTATTATTGTATCCCCCAGAGGCCATTAAATCCCATGTTCCAAGATGATATGATTGCCCTCCACTACCAGAATAATCTGTATCGTAGAAATCAGGCAGACCTAGTACGTGAGCCATTTCATGGCAAAGAACACCAATTCCATCCATAGTTGTGGAGTTCTGTTTTTCAGAAGAACAAGAATATTTATAGAATCCAGTATTGTCAAAGATTGTTCCACTAGGGAATGTCCAGCTATGAGCCCATATTGCATTTGCACCACCTCCATTATGTTCACCTAATCCTGGGTAAATAATATGTACCATATCTACATAACCATCATTATCATTGTCAAAGTTTGCAAAATTAATAGATGAATCCACTAGAGTAACGGCATCCAAAACCATCTGTCTAGCATTAGTATCATCACCATTTATATCGTTTCCTCCATAGTATGCAGCATTATGTGGTAGTGTCACTGGGCCAATCACTGTAAAATTTGGATTGAGTAATCCTCTTGAGTTATCAAAAAAATAATCCTTTACACTTCCGGTAGAGTTATTTGTAGTATAATTTGTTTGGTTAATCATGTTTTGAAAATCTGATGAAGTATAAGTAAAAGCTAAGTCGGAGTAGTTTACTAATATTACAAGGAAATTAGGCGTACCAGTAGTTGGAGTCTTATCAATAGTAGTAGTTTTTTGGATTCTTGCTTGAGTTTTTAAAGAAATCTGTCTTTCACTATAGAATAAGTTTGGTTCTATTGATGATAAAAACAAAATTTCGTCGGTTTTCCTTTCATCAGGATTTACAGCAATATATGAAGAAGGAACTAAATCCCCATTCTCATCCTTTTGAGCATAAACTAATACCCCTTCCTTGTTAGCAATCAATGTATAGTTATCGATGCTCTTAGCCCATTTAATAAACTCATCACCATTCATAACAAATGTAATATTTCTTCCATCTGCTTGTTTTCTTGTGATTGGATTATTATTTGCAGGAATTGCGTACAAGGAATAACTGATTGAAATAAATAATAAAGCGACTAAAGCTAATATTCTTGTTTTCATATGTCTTATTTTTAATAATTTGATTCGCAAAGTTAGCAAAATAAATATAAAAATAGTTTTTTTAGAAGAAAAATATCAATAAATAAAAAAAAGAGCCCGAGAATGTTCCCGAGCTCTTAAAATATAATTTATAGATTAGTTATTACCAACCCATTTCTGCCATACGTTTGTATGAATTATAACGCCATTTAGCATTTTCTTCTGATGAAGCAAATAATTCATCTGCTTCAGCTGGGAATGCCTTCTTTAATGAGTTATAACGAACCTCACTTAGGATAAAGTCTTGGAATTTGCTCCAATCTGGTTCTTTAGAATCAAGAGTGAAAGGATTTTGTCCCTTGTCTGCTAATTCTGGATTATATCTCCATAGATGCCAGTATCCGCATTCAACAGCACGTTTTCCTTCTTCTTGTGTCTTACCCATACCTAGTTTTAGACCATGGTTAATACATGGAGCATAAGCAATAATTAAAGATGGACCATTATAAGCCTCAGCTTCTTTAATTACCTTTAGATATTGAGCTTGGTTAGCTCCAATTGCAACTTGTGCAACATAAACATAACCATAAGTTGTAGCAATCATACCAAGGTCTTTCTTGCGAATTCTCTTCCCCGATGCAGCAAACTTAGCAATAGCTCCTACAGGAGTAGCCTTAGATGCTTGACCACCAGTGTTTGAGTAAACCTCAGTATCCATTACAAGGATATTTACGTTTTCGCCAGAAGCAATAACGTGGTCTAATCCACCGTAACCAATATCATAAGCCCAACCGTCACCACCAAATATCCATTGTGACTTCTTTACAATGTATTGACGTAGGTCGTAAAGTTTCTTGCAAGTATCACATCCACATCCTTGAAGAGTTGGAACAAGTTCGTCGTTAACTTGTTGTGTGATTTCAGCATTTTCACGATTGTCAATCCATAATTGGAATAATTCTTTTTGACGAGAAGAACAACAAGTGCAAGCTAAGCCTTCTTTCATTGTTCTTTCGATTCTATCACGCATTTTGTTTACGGCAACACTCATCCCTAAACCAAATTCAGCATTATCTTCGAATAGAGAGTTAGCCCAAGCTGGACCTTGTCCTTTTTCGTTAACTGTATATGGCATAGATGGACAAGAACCACCATAGATAGAAGAACAACCAGTAGCGTTTGCTACCATCATTCTTTCTCCGAATAATTGAGTGATAAGTTTGATATATGGAGTTTCTCCACAACCAGCACAAGCTCCAGAGAACTCGAATAATGGTTGTGCAAATTGAGAATTCTTAATGTTTTTATCTCTTCCAACTAGGTGAGATTTATATGTAACCTTGCTTGACATATAATCCCAACGTGGTTTTTCAACCATTTGGCTAGCAAGAGACTTCATTTCTAAAGCCTTAGTCTTAGAAGGACAAACGTCAGCACAGTTTCCACAGCCAGTACAATCTAATGGAGAAACTTGCATACGGAATTGTAATCCTTCAAGTTCTTTACCAATAGCTTTAATAGTTACTGTTCCTTCAGGAGCATTACTTAATTCTTTCTCATCTAATAAGAAAGGACGGATAGCTGCGTGAGGACAAACTAAAGCACATTGGTTACATTGGATACAGTTTTCAGAAATCCATGTAGGAACGTGAGATGCGATTCCACGTTTTTCATATTGTGATGTTCCAACAGGGAATGTTCCATCTTCTCTACCCTTAAATGCAGATACAGGAAGGTTGTCGCCTTCTTGAGCGTTGATAGTATCAACTACATTTGAGATAAATTCTGGACGTTCAGCTGTAATAGTACTATTGCTAACGTTTTCGTTAGCCCATGCTGGGTCAACTTCAACCTTAACAGCCTCGCCACCCTTGTCAACAGCAGCATAGTTCATCTTAACTATGTCTTCACCTTTTTTACCGTATGATTTATCGATAGCCTTCTTCATTTGAGTAACAGCTAATTCATAAGGAATAACTTCTGCTATCTTGAAGAATGCAGATTGAAGAATAGTATTTGTTCTATTTCCAAGACCTATTTCTTCAGCTATTTCAGTAGCGTTGATTATATAGAAATTGATTTTCTTTTCAGCAAGCTCTTTCTTTATTTTTGCAGGAAGATTCTTAATTGTTTCTTCAGCATTGTATATAGAGTTTAATAGGAATGTTCCTCCTACTTTAATACCCTTTAATACTTCATACATATTTAAGTAAGCAAATACGTGACATGCAACGAAGTCAGGAGTTGTTACCAAATAAGGAGAACGTATTGGAGAATCTCCGAAACGAAGGTGAGAACAAGTAAAACCACCTGATTTCTTTGAGTCATAAGCGAAGTAAGCTTGGCAGTATTTTTCTGTATTGTCACCAATAATCTTGATTGAGTTCTTGTTTGCACCAACTGTACCATCAGCACCTAAACCATAGAATTTAGCTTCGAAAGTTCCAGCAGTTGCCATTGAAATTTCAGGAAGTAATGGTAGAGAGTGGAATGTAACATCATCAACAATACCTACTGAGAATTGGTTTTTAGGATTTTCTGATTTTAAGTTTTCGATTATTGATATAATTTGAGCTGGAGTAGTATCTTTAGAAGATAATCCATATCTACCACCAATAATCATTGGTCTTTCTTTTTTGTTGTTGAATAATTCAACTACATCAAGATATAAAGGTTCTCCATTAGCACCAACTTCTTTTGTTCTGTCTAAAACACAAATTTTCTTTGTAGTCTTAGGAAGAACATTCATAAAGTATTTAGCCGAGAATGGACGATATAAATGTACAGAAATCAAACCAACTTTTTCGCCCTTAGCAGCTAGATAGTCGATAGTTTCTTTAATTGTATCAGTTACAGAACCCATAGCTATTATTATGTTTTCAGCATCAGCTGCTCCATAATAATCGAAAGGTTTGTAAGAGCGACCAGTTATTGCAGAGATCTTATCCATATATTCTGCTACAATCTCAGGGATTGCATCATAGAAAGGATTACAAGCTTCTCTTGCTTGGAAGAAAACGTCTGGGTTTTGAGCAGTACCACGAATTACTGGGTGCTCAGGGTTAAGAGAGTTTTCTCTGTATTTTTGAATAGCATCCATATCAACTATTCCTAACATATCTTCGTTAGAAAGAGCCTCAATTTTTTGAATTTCGTGAGAAGTACGGAAACCATCGAAGAAGTGCATAAATGGAATTCTTCCCTTTATTGCAGAAAGGTGAGCAATACCAGCTAAATCCATTGCTTCTTGAACAGAACCAGATGCCAACATTGCAAAACCTGTTTGACGACAAGCGTAAACGTCAGAATGATCTCCAAAGATTGATAGAGCTTGTGCAGCAAGTGTACGAGCAGTAACGTGTAAAACTCCTGGTAACATTTCACCAGCAATCTTGTACATATTTGGGATCATTAATAATAAACCTTGTGATGCAGTAAAGGTAGTTGATAAAGCTCCTGCTTGAAGCGAGCCATGTAATGCTCCAGCAGCACCTGCTTCTGATTGCATTTCAACTAATTTTACATCCTCTCCAAAAATGTTCTTACGACCGTTTGCTGACCATTCGTCAACGTTCTCAGCCATTGGTGAAGAAGGCGTGATAGGATAGATAGCCGCAACTTCGCTGAACATATATGCAACATGAGCAGCAGCTTGGTTTCCATCGCAAGTCAAAAATTTCTTTTCTTTTGCCATTGCTATTAATTTTTATTTAAGTTATTGAACTATTTGTCTTTAATATGATTCTAATATCACAATACAAGTTTGCAAAATTACAACATTTTTTCTTTATTACGAAGTTAAAGAATGATTAAAAGATTATATGTCTAAGATAAAAACTACTACAATAAATGTGTTTTAACTAAAAAGCGAGGTTTGAGCCTTTTTCATAACATTGTGCAAGCTTTGATGTTAATTCCTATTAATGAAATTAGTCTCTGAGAATTGATTATTCAAAGACAAGAGTAGGCTTAAAGGAAATGGATTGTTAATTTCTTGTAATTAATTTCACGAATTGACCATTCTTTGTGGGAAAATCTCCTCTTTTTCTGGATTTTCTTCGTATCCATGAATTTTTCTCTGATAAAAATCTATAGAAACGAGGTTTAATTTTGTGGAAATAAGGATTTTGGGCCAATAGAATCTTATTCCAGGAAAATAGAATAAGATTCCGCTGTCGTAGAATAAGATTCCATAGGCCTAAAACAAGGTTTTTGCACCAAAAACGCTCAAAACGATTTTTTAAAATTAAGATTAAGGGCAGCTATTTAAGGTAATAATCTTAGATAATTTACTACTGAGCTTAGGAATTGAGTTGGATTATCTGCATGAACCCAATGCCCCGAATTCTTTATTTTTACTTCTTCTAGGTTTTTATATACATTTTTTAGAGAGTCAATATCTTTGTCACTTACGTAGTCGGAATTTTCTCCTCTAAGTAATAGAGTTGGTATATTGTTTGGAATTATCTCTATTTCTTGCATTACCTTTTCTGTCTCAAGCGCAAGCATTGGAAGGTTTGACTTCCAACAAGGTTTTGAGTTTTTAATATGTAGGTTTTTTATTATTAGGGCAATCCAACCTTTGTCAATATCCTTTTCTTCAAGATAATGTAAAATATCTTTTAGAGAAGAAAATGTTGAAGGGTTTATTTCTCTTAGTTGTTTTGTTAGTTCGGAGTGATGATTTGGATCATTATAATCTTTGAAATGAATATCCACAAGTATTAGGGATTTAAAATAATCTGGTGCTTGATTTATCATCTCCATTGCTATCTTACCTCCCATTGAGTGCCCAATTAATATTGGTCTAACAAGCTCTTTCCCTTTGCAGAAACAATTCATTATCTCTGCCATCTCCTTATATGAAAACTCTTGAGTATGAAAGCTTTTGCCGTGGTTTGGAAGGTCTGGGATTATTACATTATAGCCTTGGTTTGATAGGAATTTCCCAATCGATAACCAATGGTCACTCATTCCTAACCAACCATGCAAAATGATAATAGGTTCTCCTTGACCATATTCTCTAAAAAATAAATCCATATTCATAATTATTTCAAGTTAATTCTTGTTTTCATTGACAAAGATGACATTATTTTGCAAAGATAAAACATTGTAATAATAAAAACATGACTAATATTTTTTGAGGTCAGACAAAAAATCGTTAGTTTTGCAAATTAATTCTTAAATCTTTTCTACTATGGAATATGTATTTATCATTATTTTCGCGGTTTTTGTAAATAATGTAATTCTATCTCAGTTCTTAGGAATTTGCCCTTTCCTTGGTGTATCTAATAAGGTTAGTACTGCTGTGGGTATGGGTGCTGCTGTAATTTTTGTAATGACGTTATCTACTTTAGTTACATTTATTTTGCAGTATTATGTCCTTGTTCCATTTAATGTTGAGTTTTTGCAAACTATTGTTTTTATCTTGGTTATTGCAGCTCTTGTTCAAATGGTTGAGATAATATTAAAGAAGGTAAGCCCTGCATTATATCAAGCCTTAGGAGTTTTTCTTCCATTAATTACAACTAATTGTGCTGTACTTGGTATCGCAATTTTAGTAATTCAAAAAGAATTTAACCTATTAGAAGGCTTAACATATACAGTAGGAATCTCTGTTGGTTTTACTGTTGCAATGGTTTTATTTGCAGGTCTTAGAGAGCAAATTGATTTAGGAGGGACTCCTAAAGGATTAAAGGGAATGCCAATCGTTCTAATAACAGCAGGCATCTTAGCAATGGCTTTTATGGGTTTTGCTGGCTTGGTTAAAATCTAAAATTATGATTGAGGAAAATTCTGCATCTAATAATATAGATTCAAATCAAATAACAAAGTCAGACTTAGAACCAATAAAATCTTTGGTTAAAGATAAGACTAGTAAAAAGCTTTCTAAAGGGCTTAAACCCAAAGTAAAACAGGCTTCTTGGTGGATTCGCTCACGAAGAAAATCATTGATAAAAGATATTCAGTCTGCATTAAAAGAGTATGGGATTGAAAAAGCTTGGGCTCATAATCATTTTATTACAGCAGAAGAGAAGAAATCTAAAAACATTACAATCTATGTTGAGTTTTTTGAAACGAGGGACGAATTGGATGTTCATAAAATAGACTTAGAGATTGATAAAAAGTTTAAGCATAAGAAACTAAATATCATTGATGTTAGTACATTGCAACCTGCAATAAAGGAATTTGTTTTTAGAGACGTTTCACCTATATTATAGATAGATGTTATTATCTGCGGTTATCATTACATATAACGAAGAGAAAAATATCGCTCGTTGCATAGAGTCTTTGAATGCAGTTGCCGATGAGATTATTGTTGTAGATAGCTTTTCATCAGATAGGACAAAAGAGATATGCTCTAATTATCCCAATACTAAATTCTTTGAACAAAAATGGCTAGGTTATTCTCAGCAGAAGAATTATGCTAATTCATTAGCCTCATACGACTATATTCTTTCAATAGATGCTGATGAGGCTGTTTCTGAAGAATTAAAGCAAAGCATAAACAATATAGACTTTCATCCTAATGTTTTTTATTCTGTTAATCGTTTGACAAATTATTGTGGAAAATGGATAAGGCATTGTGGGTGGTATCCTGATTCAAGAATCCGAATTTTTCATAAATCAGTTAAGTGGTCAGGTGATTTTGTCCATGAAACACTTCTTTTACCCGATAATGCAGAGATAAATAGATTGGAAGGTAATTTACTTCATTATTCTTTTTATTCAACATCAGAACATATTAAGAGAATTGATAAATATTCAACATTATCTGCAAAAGAATGTTTTGTAAAAGGGAAAAAGATTAATCTCTTAGGTTTATTAATAAAGCCATCGTGGAAGTTTATTCGGGACTATTTCTTTAAGTTAGGATTCTTAGATGGTTTTGCTGGTTATCAGGTTTGTAAGATTTCAGCATTTGCTACCTTTCTTAAATATACTAAGCTAAGAGAATATTATCGTGAAAAGAAATAATATCTTGCAGGTATTTTCTTCTGCTTCATGGGGAGGAGGAGAGTTATATGTTCTTGACCTTACAAAGAGGCTAATTGAGGATAATCATAATGTTATATGCATAACAAAAAGGAGTAATGTAATTATTGATAAACTTAAATCACTAAATATTCCTTATTTCACTTTGCCAATTAATGGTTTTCTAGATATTAAGTCAGCTCTTTCTTTACGCAAAATAATTGAAGAAAATTGTATTGATATTATCCATGTGCATAATTTCAAGACTCTTTTCCCAATTGTATATGCTAAGTTATTAAGTAAAACGAAACCAAAGATTATTCTTTCAAGGCATTTGATTAAGAGAGCTAAGAAAGGCATATTATACAATTGGCTTTATAGCCATATTGATAGAATGATATTTGTTTCCAATATGGCCTTGGAAGAGTTTTTCCTTTCAAGTCCAAATATGGATAGGTCTAAATGCACTGTTATTCATAATAGTATTAAATCATCTTCGAGTGGGCATTCTGAGTTAAATATAAAAAGGGAATATAATATTGAAAAGGATACATTACTATTGACCTTTACAGGAAGGATTGTAAGAGATAAGGGTGTGGATGTTTTGATTAATGCCTTTTCGAAGTTAAGTGATAATAATGTTAATCTTATTATTGCTGGAGTAGGAGATGAGGTTTATATGAGGGGGTTAAAGGAGTTGGTAAAGAAGAATAATCTTTCCAATAGGGTTTTTTTCTTGGGTTTTGTAAAGGATATTAATTCAGTGATTTCTCAGAGTGATATAGGTGTTTTCCCTTCTGTATGGAGAGAACCATTTGGATTATCGATTATTGAGTTTATGCAAGCAGGAAAGCCGGTTATTACTACAAATAATGGTGCTCAAAAGGAATATATTACAAATAAAGAGACTGGTGTTTTAGTTGAACCTAATAATATTGAGGGGCTTTCACAGGCTATCGAATTATTGATAAATGATAAAGAGCTAAGAAAAGATATTGGTCTAAAAGCTAAGGAATATTTTGAGAACAACCTATCTTACGAGCGATTCTACAAGAAGATAATTTCAACGTATAAATAAAAAAGGTCACCAGAATTTCTAGTGACCTTTTAGTATATAATATTTTAGAATTATAGAGTTTGTACTGTCTCTACGATTTTTTTCCCTGTTTGAACTGCTTTTAAGTTCTCAGGAATCATTCCGTGGTGACGTTCAGGTAATGATTTCATCAATCCTTTTTCTATATATTCTTCAGTAACAACTGGCTTAACTTGTAAGAAAGCTCCAAGTACTATCATATTGAATACCTTTGCTAATCCAAGTTCTGATGCTTTTTCAGTTGCAGCTACCTTATAGATATTAATATCTTTACGAGTAGGTGGCTTGATAATACCATTTGGATCATATAACAATACTCCTCCTGGTTTTACTGAACTTTCAAATTTATCTAATGATTGTTGGTTAAGGATAATTGCTGTATCAAAAACGCTAATCATTGGAGAACTAATTCTCTCATCTGAAATAATTACTGATACGTTTGCAGTACCTCCACGCATTTCAGGTCCGTATGATGGCATCCAGCTAACTTCCTTATCTTGCATTAATCCTGAATAAGCAAGGATTTTACCCATTGATAAAACTCCTTGTCCTCCAAAACCTGCTATGATGATTTCTTCTGTCATTGTTTTGAGTTTTTAAGGGTTATTTACTTACTTTTTGACCATCTACTTTCATGTCTCCAAGTGGGTAGAATGGGAACATATTCTCTTCCATCCATTTGTTTGCAGCAACTGGAGTCATCTTCCACCCAGAGTTACAGTTAGAAACTACTTCAACAAAAGAAGTTCCTTTCTTTGCTTTTTGGTTTTCGAATGCTTGACGAATGGCCTTCTTTGCTTTTCTAACTGAAGCTGCATTTTGAACTGATTGACGAGTTACATAATATGTTCCTGGAAGATCAGCTAGAAGTTCAGTTATTTTTAATGGATGACCATTTAATGCAACATCACGTCCATAAGGAGAAGTAGCTGTCTTCATCCCAATTAATGTGGTTGGAGCCATTTGTCCGCCTGTCATACCATAGATACCATTGTTTACGAATATCATAACAATGTTTTCTCCACGATTACAAGCGTGAATGGTTTCAGCAGTACCAATAGCTGCTAAGTCTCCATCTCCTTGGTATGTGAATGTGTGATTGTCTGGATAAAGACGTTGAATTGCAGTTGCAATAGCTGGCGCACGTCCGTGAGCTGCTCCTTGTGAGTCAACATCGAAATAATTATAAGCTAGTACAGAGCAACCTACTGGTGCAACGCAAATAGCTTTTTCTTGAATGCCCATTTCTTCAATAACTTCTGCGATTAAACGGTGAATAGTTCCGTGTCCACAGCCAGGGCAATAGTGCATAACATTGTCTGTTAGCACTGATGTTCTTTTATAAACCAAGTTTTCTGGTTTGATAATATCTGGATTAAACATGTGTCTTAAGCTTTAATGATTTTTTCTTCCAATGCTTCTAATACTTCGTGTGGAGTTGGGATAACACCACCAAAACGTCCGAAATGTTCTATTGGACAACGGAACTGAGCTGCTAATCTAACATCTTCAACCATTTGTCCTGCACTCATTTCAACAGCTAGTAATCCTTTAACCTTTGTTGAAAGTTCAGCAATGATTTTCTTTGGGAAAGGGAATAGGGTTATTGGACGTAAAAGACCAACCTTAATTCCTTTTTCTCTACCTAATTGAACTGCCTTTTCTGCAATACGAGCACTTGAACCGTAAGCAACAAATACATATTCTGCATCTTCACAATTAACCATCTCATATCGAACTTCATCTTCTTCCATCTTAGCATATTTTGCTTGAAGTTTATGATTATGTTCTTCTTGTTTTGGAGCTTCTAATTCTAAAGAAGTGATTATATTATGTTTACGAGTTGAAGGTTTTCCGTAAGTTGACCAAGGACATTTTTCTGCAATTTCTTCGTTTGTCCAACGAGGAGTATAGTCTGTAACGTATAATTTTTCCATTACTTGACCAATAGCTCCATCAGAAAGAATCATAACTGGATTACGATACTTGAATGCCATTTCCCATCCTAAGAAAACAAAGTCGTACATCTCTTGCACTGTTGCAGGAGCTAATGTAAATAAACGATAGTCCCCGTGTCCCCCACCTTTTACAGTTTGGAAATAATCAGCTTGAGAAGGTTGGATTGTTCCTAAACCTGGACCTCCACGAACAACATTTACCAATAGACAAGGAAGCTCAGCACCAGCAAGGTAAGTCATACCTTCTTGCATTAAACTTACTCCTGGAGAAGAAGAGGAAGTCATCACTTTCTTCCCTGCACCAGCTCCACCATAAACCATATTTATTGAAGCAGTTTCGCTTTCTGCTTGTAATACTACCATTCCTGTTTTTTCCCATGGTTTTTCAGCCATCAGGTGTTCCATAACTTCAGATTGCGGAGTGATTGGATAACCAAAGTATCCATCGCAACCTGAGCGAATTGCAGCTTCTGCTATCGCTTCGTTACCCTTCATTAATTTTAGCTCTTTTGCCATCTTTATAAAAGTTTATTCGTTTATAACTTAACTTTGTAAACGGTGATAACACCATCAGGACAAACCATTGCACAACTTGTGCAACCTATGCAATTGTCATTTACAGCCTCTGCATAGTTGTAGCCTTTATTATTTACATTCTTTGAAAAAGCTATTACTTGGTTAGGGCATGTTGGTATACATACTCCACAACCTTTGCAATGCTCTACATCAAATACAATTGCTCCTTTAATTGCCATTGTTTTATGTTTTAAGTGATTAATATATTAATTTGAATAATTTCAAAGGTCAAAATTATAAATTATTTTCCGCCCCAGCAAATAATTTGATTTAAAGATTCCTTTTCATTCTTATACCTATATATATAAATCAACTAAGTTATTTATTTAAGTAGCTGATAAACAAGTATTAATATTTGAATTTTTTTATTAATTTACTTTGTTCGAAAAATGAAATTATAATTATTATATTTATTTGTTAATCAATATTATATATGCTTGTATTAGGCTTAACTTCTATTAATGCAATAGAAAAAACAAATGCTTACATAGAAAAAATATATGCTGTTGAAATTGAAAATTATATATAAATTTGCATGAACAAAAACACTTTATTGTTGTTCTTATTGAAGTTAAACATTATAAGATGAAAAAATCGATAATTATTATTACATTATTAATCATTAAATCAAGTATTATTATGGCACAATTTACATTACCAGCTCTTCCTTATGCACATGATGCTTTAGAGCCACATATTTCAAAAAATACAATTGAATTTCACTACGGGAAACATCACCAAACATATGTAGACAATTTAAATAAACTAGTAGTTGGGACAGAATTTGAGAATTCAACTTTAGAAGAGATTGTCTTAAAATCAAGTGGAGGCATTTTCAATAATGCTGCTCAAGTTTGGAACCATACTTTTTATTGGAATTGTCTTTCACCAAAAGCAGGGGGAGAACCAAAAGGGAAATTAATGGAGGCAATTATATATGAATTTGGATCTTTTAATGCCTTTAGGGAAAAATTCACCAATATGTCAGTTACATTATTTGGTTCTGGATGGTGTTGGTTAGTGAAAAATTCAGAAGGTAAATTAGAAATAGTACAAACATCAAATGCTGAAAATCCAATTAGACAAGGTAAAACTCCTATTTTGGTTTGTGATGTTTGGGAACATGCATATTATTTAGATAAACAAAATAAGCGTCCAGCTTATATGGACTCATTTTGGCAATTAGTCAATTGGAAAAATATAGAAGAAAAATTCTAATAATATTTTTTGTTTATTAGGCTCATTTAAGGTTGCTTTGAATATTTTTTCGAAGCAGCCTTTTTTTTGTTTCTTTTCCTATTTCTTTGCTGCTTAATTTATTATTTACTAATTTTGCCAGTTAAATATTATCTAATAAAAATATAAATTATCATGAATGTATTAGTATTGAACTGTGGAAGTTCCTCATTAAAATATCAATTAGTTGATATGTCTAACAACGCTGCTGTTTTAGCAAAAGGACTTGTTGAGAGAATAGGTCTTGAAATGGGAGAGTTTACTCATAAACCAGAAGGCAAAGAAAAATATTATTTACAAACACCTATTGCAAATCACAAGGTTGGAATAAATTTAGTCCTTGAAGCTTTAGTTGATGAAAAAAATGGGGTCATAAAATCTCTAAAAGAGATAAATGCTTGTGGCCATAGAGTTGCTCACGGCGGAGAACTATTTAAAGAATCAGTTTTGATCGGAGAGCATGAGAAAGCAGAAATTAGAGAACTCTGTGCTTTAGCGCCACTTCATAATCCTGCAAATCTT
Organism: Bacteroidota bacterium; assembly: GCA_017860275.1. Lineage (GTDB taxonomy): Bacteria > Bacteroidota > Bacteroidia > Bacteroidales > P3 > UBA10566. The sequence goes on along the minus strand of JAFNAQ010000003.1, from coordinate 198,248 downwards.
GAAGGTATTGAAGCAATGGAAAACTTATTGCCTGGAGTTCCGCAAGTGGCTGTATTTGATACTTCATTCCATCAAACTATGGCACCTGAGGCTTTTATGTATGCAATTCCTTACGAATATTATCAAAATAATAAGATTCGTCGCTATGGTTTTCATGGTACAAGTCATAAGTTCGTCGCTCCAAAGGCAGCAAAGATGGCAGGATTAGACTACAATAATTCAAAAATAATTAGCTGTCATTTAGGTAATGGAGCTTCTATATGTGCAATTAAAAATGGTCATTCTGTTGATACTTCAATGGGATTTACCCCTGTTGAAGGTTTAGTTATGGGAACAAGATGTGGAGATTTAGATCTTGGAGTGTTATTATACATTGCAGAAAAAGAAGGTTTAGATTTACAAGGAATGAATAATCTTGTTAATAAAAAATCAGGACTATTGGGTGTTGGTGGATTTGCGGATATGAGAGATATTTGTGATAGAAAAGATGCAGGAGAAGAAAGACAAACAATAGCATTTGAATTATTTTGCTATAGAGTGAAAAAATATATTGGATCATATGCTGCTGCTATGGGCGGTGTTGATGCAATTCTTTTCACAGGTGGTATTGGAGAAAATGGACATGATGTAAGAGAAAAAGTATGTGAGGGTCTAGAATTTTTAGGAGTAGATTTCGATAAAGAGATAAATAAAGGAAAGCGTGGAGTAGACTTGATTATTTCTAAACCTAATTCTAAAGTTAAAGTCATGATTACAACAACAGATGAGGAATTTGTGATTGCTAATGATACTTATGCTTTGGCAAAATAAGTAATGGAAAAACTCGCAGATTTTATTATGTGGCTTGGAGGATGGAAACTAATCGGTGAATTTGAGCCAGAAATGAAAAAATGTGTCTTCATCGAGGCCCCACATACAACTATGTGGGACTTCGTTTGGGGAAGATGCGGATTATGGAAACTTGGGGTTAATGCCCATTTTTTTATCAAAAAAGAAATGTTTTCATTCCCATTAGGAGGAGTGCTTAAAGCTTTAGGAGGAGTTCCTATTGATAGAGGTAAAAGGACAAATATGGTTGATCAGATTGTTGATATGTTTAACAATAGTGATGACTTTTCTGTAATAATTACTCCTGAAGGGACAAGGAAATATACTGAAAATTGGAAAAAAGGGTTTTATTACATAGCAACAAAAGCAAATGTTCCTATCTATCTTGCTTGGTTAGATTATGAAAAAAAACAAGGTAGTGGAGGTAAAATATTTTATCCAACTGGAGACTATACAAAAGATTTGGCAGAAATTCAAGAGTTTTATAAAGACAAAGTTGCTAAATACCCAGAAAAATTTCATTTAAGCAAACAATTTCATAAATAAACAACATTATGTTAAGAACACATACTTGTGGAGAGTTAAATATTTCTCACTGCGGGCAAAAAGTAACTCTTAGTGGCTGGATTCAAAGATCTCGCGATTTAGGAGGTATGACATTTATAGATTTAAGAGATCGTTATGGTATTACTCAGTTAGTTTTCAATATGGAAACAAATTCAGAGCTTTGTCTTGAGGCAAGAAAGTTAGGAAGAGAATTTGTTCTTCAAGTTAAGGGTCAGGTAGAGGAGAGAAGTAATAAGAACTCCAAAATTTCTACAGGAGAAATTGAGATTATTGTTCATAAAATAAAAATATTAAATTCATCTAAAACGCCTCCTTTTACCATTGAAGATAAAACTGATGGTGGAGATGAGTTAAGAATGAAGTATCGATATCTAGATCTAAGAAGAAACGAGGTTAGAGAAAAAATGGAGCTTCGCCATAATCTTTCTATATTGATTAGAAACTATATGAATGATTTAAAATTTATGGAAATCGAGACTCCATATTTGATTAAATCAACTCCAGAGGGTGCAAGAGACTTTGTTGTTCCTTCAAGGATGAATCCAAATGAGTTTTACGCTCTACCTCAATCTCCTCAAACCTTCAAACAATTATTAATGATTTCTGGTTATGATCGTTATTTTCAAATTGTTAGATGTTTTAGAGATGAAGATTTAAGAGCAGATCGTCAACCAGAATTTACTCAAATTGATTGTGAGATGTCTTTTGTTGAACAAGAAGATATCTTAAATACCTTTGAAGGCCTTATTAAGCATTTGTTTATGAAGGTTAAGGGTTTGAGTTTAAGTGATTTTCCAAGGATGTCATATGCTGATGCAATGAAGTATTATGGTTCTGATAAACCAGATACACGTTTTGGAATGAAGTTCGTAGAGCTTAATAATATAGTTAAGGGTAATGGTTTCTCTGTCTTCGATAACTCAGAATTGGTTGTAGGTATTTGTGCTGAAAATTGTTCTGAATATACTAGGAAACAGATAGATGAGTTAACCGAATTTGTAAAAAGACCACAAGTAGGGGCAACAGGATTAGTATATATCAAGTATAATCTTGATGGAAGCTTGAAATCATCTGTAGACAAGTTCTTTACACCAGAAAAACTAGAAGAAATTGCAAAGGAATTTGGTGCAAAACCTGGTGATTTAATATTAATCCTAGCAGGAAGAGAAGAAAAAACTCAGACAGCTCTAAATGTATTGCGTTTAGAAATGGGTAATCGTCTAGGTTTGAGGGATTCGGATAACTATTCTCCCCTTTGGGTTGTTGATTTTCCTTTATTAGAATGGGATGAGGACACAAATCGTTATTATGCTAAACATCACCCATTTACTGCACCAAAACCAGAGGATTATTCTATGCTTTTTACAAATGCAAAAGATGTAAGAGCTAATGCTTATGATTTAGTTATCAATGGTGTAGAGATTGGAGGAGGTTCAATACGTATTTTTGATAGAGATATGCAAAAAGATATGTTTAAAGTTCTAGGTTTCAGCGATGAAGAAGCACAAAAGCAGTTTGGATTCCTTTTAGAGGCTTTTGAATATGGAGCACCACCTCATGGAGGAATTGCATTCGGGTTTGATAGACTTTGTTCAGTATTTGGTGGCGTTGAGTCAATTAGAGACTTTATCGCCTTTCCAAAGAATAATAACGGAAGAGATATTATGATAGATTCTCCATCTCAAATCAAACAAGAACAGCTAGATGAATTACAGATAAAATTAGTTATAAAAGACTAGTTTGCAGAACTGTATAGTAATTTTATAAAAGGCTATTTCAAAATAATGAGATAGCCTTTTATTGTATCCTTATTTAGTTTAGCACTTAAGAATATATCATATTCTTGGAGTATAACCTCTGGCTCCTCTTTTGGCTAACTGATGAGGATTTGAATGAAAATTAATGATAAGGGTGGAGTGGCATTAAAACCCTCTCCACCCTGTGTTAGAATATGGAAATCAGAAAGATATGTGATTAGGGTGGAGAGGGGGGAGAGGATTTCATTGTAGGCTACCATATTTTTTGAATATGATAATTTTCATGTAAAAATAAAATATTCAATATTCAAAAAAAATCTAATGCACATAGGGATTTGCTTCCACCCCCTTCCACCCCAAAAGTGTAACGCTAAGTATAACAGTTTGTTGAACGGGGTGGAACTAGCCCAAAAAAATGCAATTTACACTCCACCCCAGCTCGAAAAATGGGTGAAAACGAGGTGAAATTGAACAAATTGAACAGAAAAAAAAGGAGAAATTAAGTAAAAAATCCTTGTTTTTTATGTTCAAAACGATGATTTTTGTTCAAAAAACGAAGAAATTGAATAGAAATATAAAGAAATATAAAGAAATATAAAACTGACTTTTCCTGAATTGTTTTTAAACTAACTTTCTGCATGGCATTATTTTTATTTTTTTTAGTTCCATCTTGGTTATGAGTCTGAAAACATGCAAATTCATATCTCTTATAGGGAGCACCTACTCAAAACGATATTGAGGCATAATTTTCAGTTAAAGTAATGAAGTTCTATTTTTATAAATAGAAAAGACCGTCTCTTGTGTAATGAGGCGGTCTTTTCTGAATATGAATGTTTAGTTTAATCTCTGCAAACTAGATGTTTAAATCTTTGTTTCCAGGGGCTGAAAGATATTATTCAATTTTATTAGGAACATCTAAGCCATATCCTTTTTTCTTGTCTATCAATCTTAAAATAAATCCAAGAATAAATGCCGCAACACCAAATAATGCAAATATTATTTCAGGAAGAGTGTAATTATACTTAGCATTTTCCTTTATGGATCTGATTTCGTTGATATTAGTTTTCAGTTTATTGATATTGGCTTTAGTCTCAATTGTGTATTTTGATAGTAGATTACTATCGATTTGTATCTTTTCAATTTTATTTATTGAATTTTCCAAGCTATCTAAAACTTTATTTCTATTATTAACATATGCATATTTCTCTGTTAATTGTTCAACAGAATAATTTAATGTGTTATTAAATTCTGTAGCATAGTACTTTATAAATAAATTATTTTTGTGAGCAGGAGAGAAATTGCCAGATTCAAATTCGTAAATATATTTAGTAGACTCTTGATTTAGTTCTAAATAATTTGCATTTAACTCTTTTTGGATAGCTTTTATTTCTATTACATTTTTGTTGATTTCTTTTATCCTGTTGCCAACTCCTGGGTTAGAAGAAGATAATGCAAATCCAATAAGCATTGGAACTAATAATAAACCAATATTTTGAATGTAGAATATTAATCCGTAAGCAGAACCTAAGTATTTTTCATCAATAATTTTTGGTAATGAAGGCCACATTGATGCAGGGACAAGTGAAAATGCAACACCAAGGATTACTATAGTAATAATAGCAACTATAGGTGTGAATAATTCTGCAGGAACTAAGGCGAAAATTAAATGCGATACAGTGAGGAGAATTGCTCCGTATATCATCATGGTAGCACCTTTACCCTTAAAGTCGAGGAATGCTCCAATAAATGGTGTGAGTATCATTGCTCCAATAGGGAAGAATGATACATATTTTGCTGCTAAAGTGATATTAATATCTAATTTTGACGATAACATATCAGTAGCAAATTTTTGGAAAGGAAAAATTGCTGAGTAGAATAAAACACAAAGACCAGCAATTGCAAGGAATCCAGGATTTGAAATTATTTTACCAAGGTCTTTTATTTTAAATTCATCCTCTGGTGCAACTTCAAGCCCTTCTCCAGTTTGTTTATCTAGTTTTTTATCCATAAAAGTATAGATAAAGAAAGTGATAAAACCAACTAAAAGGAACAATACTCCAAAGAATAATGAGTTAGATACACCCCCTTCTTTTGCGAAAATAGGAGATAGTTGAAAGACTGCAAAAACGCCCAAGCGAGCTAGAGCCATTTCAAGTCCCATTGCTAAAGCAAGCTCTTTTCCTTTAAACCATTTTACAATAGTTTTAGAAACAGTTATACCTGCCATTTCTACTCCAACTCCAAAAATTGAAAATCCTACAAAAGCTAATTTTGCAGAAGCAGGAATGCTAGGGATAAAAGAGTTTAAGAACGATTCCACTCCAGTACCTATAAAACCTGGAGTTAACGCATACCATTTAATTGTTCCTCCGATAAGCATTAAGATACCCGATAATCTTAATGTAAATCTAATTCCCATTTTATCTAGAATAATCCCAGATAAAATTAGAAATCCAGCAAACACATTAAGGAAAAATTCTGATCCTCCGAGCATTCCAAATGTTTCATTCGACCAAAAATATGGAGATTGCTCTAATAAAGTTTTTAGTGGAGCAGCGACATCAACAAAGAAGTATGCAAAAAACATTGTTGATGAAATCAATAAAAGAGCAATCCAACGCATTGTTTTAGATTCTCTCATTGATGAACGTAATTTTTCTGTCATAAAAATATAATTTTATTGTTTTAAGTGGGCAAAACTATCAAAATTTTTAGAAATAGAGATTTAATTGTCCAATTTTATTTTAAATTTATTAGTAATGATTTGATTAGGTGGGATATAATTATTCCCTAATAATCATCATCACCAAAAAAAATGATTGCAGTTATGGAATTATGAAATAAACTTTTATCTTTGCAGGTTCAAATAAATGGGTATAATATAAATATCAATTAATTATAATAATATGCAAAACAAAGGAGCGATTAAAATCATTGCTGTTATCTTTGCGTTAGTTTGTTTGTATCAACTTTCGTTCACTTATTTTACTAAATCAGTAGAGAGTGATGCAAAAGAATATGCTACAAATAATTTTGCAAAGAATGAGGCTAAAAGACTTGCAAACGGAAATGCTCTTAGAGAACAAGAGATTTTCAACACTATTCAAGTTGAGAGAGAAAATTATTATCTAGACTCAATCTCAGAAAAACCTATTTACAATTTTTTATGGATGCGTAAGTTCAACTATAAAGAGTGTAAAGCGAGAGAAATTAACTTAGGCCTTGACTTAAAAGGCGGGATGAATGTTAAGATGGAAGTTTCGACTATTGACGTAGTAAAGAATCTTGCAACAAATCCAAAAGACCCTGCATTTGAGAAATTAACTAATCATGCTATTAGTATTCAAAAGAATTCTGGGAAACCATTTATTAATTGCTTTGAGCAAGCAGTAAAGGAATCAGGAAAAATCGATTTATCTGCATTCTTTAGAGTAAAGCTTAAGGAAAAAGGAATCACAACAAATTCTACAAATGAACAAGTATTGGGAGCAATTAAAGCTGAATGTACAGAAGCATATGATAGAACATTCCAAGTTTTAAGTAAACGTATTGATAAATTTGGTGTTTCTAACCCAACAATTCAAAAACTAGAATCCTCAGAAAGAATTCTTATTGAATTGCCTGGAGTGAAAGATCCTCAAAGAGTAAGTAGACTATTAGAAGGAACAGCTCAACTTGAATTTTGGTTAGCTGGTGATTTTGGAAAAGTATACCAAGGGATAGTTGCTGCAGATTCATGGTTGGCTTCAGTTGGGGACGAAAAAATAATTACCGATACCACTATAGAAAAGGATTCAATCCTTTTAGCTGATAATTTAGCTACAGAAACCACTACTTCAACTATTGCTCCATTAAAAACGGAAAAGAAAGATACTTTATTAAAATCTAAAAGACCATTAATAAGTCTATTCACTAGATTGAATAAAGGAGATTTATCCCCTAGTGTTGTTGGAACAGCAACTGCTTCCATGAAAAAGGAAATTAACCGTCAATTGGCAAGAGCCTCAAAAGTTCTTCCTCAAGACGTAATGTTTTTATGGAGTGCAAAACCAATAGATAAAACAAATGAATTTGAATTATATATTATTCAATATACTAATAAAGCAAAAACGGCATTATTAGATGGAGATGTAATTGATGATGCTCGACAAGATTTTGATCAACAAGGTCGTCCTGTAGTTTCAATGTCAATGAAGGCTGAAGCAGCAAGAAAGTGGGGTAAAATTACTGGTTCAAATATTGGAAATAGCATTGCTATTGTACTTGATAGTGTTGTATACTCTGCACCAAGAGTTAATAGTGAAATAAATGGAGGACGTTCAGAAATTTCTGGGAACTTCTCTGTAGAAGAGGCAAAGGACTTAGCAAATATACTAAAATCAGGAAAGCTTACAGCTCCAGCTAGGGTTGTACAAGAGTCTGTAGTTGGACCATCATTAGGTGAGGAATCAATAAAGGCTGGCTTGGTATCATTCCTTTTCTCTTTCCTATTGATTTGTTTATACATGTTATTCTTTTATAGTATTGCCGGATTTTCAGCATGTGTTGCTTTAGTTGTGAACCTTTTCTTCCTTTTCGGAGTCTTGGCTTCAATTGGGGCTGTACTTACATTATCAGGTATTGCAGGGATTGTACTTACTCTTGCTATGGCAGTTGATGCAAACGTAATCATAAACGAACGTATCAAGGAAGAATTAGCGCAAGGGAAGAATTTAAGTACGGCAATAGCTGATGGCTACAAAGCCGCATATTCTGCTATTATTGATGGTAATGTTACTACATTAATTACAGGTATTATTTTAGCTTATTTCGGAGCAGGTTCAGTACTTGGGTTTGCTGTTACTTTATGTATAGGTTTATTAACCTCATTATTTACAAGTATATTTATTTCTCGTTTAGTTTTAGAGTCAATGTTGAAGAGTAAAACATTGAAAGATAAAATTAAATTTTCAACCTCTTTAACGGAACGCTTCTTAAAGAACACAAAAATTGATTTTGTAAAAAATTCAAAGAAACAACTTATAATATTTGGAGCCTTATCTTTAGTTTTTCTAGGTTTTATAACTTTTAGAGGACTAGATTATGGTATTGATTTTACAGGTGGACGTACCTACATTGTTAGATTTGATCAAGATGTCAATCCTAATGACATTAGAACATCTTTAGCTAAGGAATTTGAATCTGCTCCTGAAGTAAAAACTTTTGGACCAAATTATCAAGTTAAGATAACAACAGATTATAAAGTAAAAGAAGACAACGAATCAGTAAAGAGAGAAGTAATTCAAAAATTATATAATGGTACTAAGGGCTTCTATAAGGATAAAGACATTGAACTTTCTGAATATGTTTCAACATTAGAGTCTCCACTTGGAATTATTAGTTCCGAAATAGTAGGACCAACTATTGCTGATGATATTAAGACTTCAGCAATAATTGCTGTGATTATTGCATTAATTGCAATTTTTATATACATAGCAATAAGGTTTAATAAATGGCAATATGGATTAGGAGGTTTAGCAGCATTGGCATTTGACACATTGTTTACTATAGGAGTATTTTCTATATTTAAGGGTATTCTCCCTTTCAGTATGGAAGTTGATATGAATTTTGTAGCAGCCATACTTACCATCGTTGGATATTCTATTAATGATACCGTAATTATTTTTGACCGTGTACGTGAAAATGTACATTTATATCCAAATTATGATTTTGGTAAAACAATGAATTTGTCAATAAACCAAACGTTGAGTAGAACAGTAAATACGGTTTGTACAGTTTTTCTAGCTCTGATAATAATATTAGTCTTTGGAGGAGATGTATTAAGAGGATTTGCTTTTGCCTTAACAATTGGGACTGTTTCAGGATCTTTTTCAACATTATTTATTTCAAGTCCAATAGCATATCTTATGATTAAAAATCAAAATAAGAAGGCTACTATGAAAGTGAATAAATAAAATAATTGATAATTGTTCAGTAGAAAGAAGATTCTGCTGAACAATTTTATCTTTTATATTTTGTTTGCATTGTTTTTTTTGTCTAAATTTGTGGTTTAATAATCATCATCATGACAATTTATTTATTAATTGGTTTAGTTGCTTTATATTTGATCTATAGTAATATATCAAAAAATAAAGATGAAAATTCAGAAAATGAGACACCTCCTATTTTTGATAGAAAAGGTAGTAGATCTCTTTTTGAGACAATTATTAATGATATTTTTGATGATAAAAAGGAGGAAAAACACTTTAACTTTCAATTAAAAAATCAGAATAAAGTACAAAACAAAGTTAAAAAAGATGATGTTAAAAATAATGAAGTGAAAGACATTAAAATTGATGAGAAAAAAGAAATTAAACAAGATATAACAGACGAATTTGATTTAAGAAAAGCGATTATTTACTCAGAAATACTAAATAATCCCTATATAAAAAAATAAGATTAAAATGAAATTTATTAATTCTTTACATAAATAATACTTAATGAGTATGTTGAGAAAATTATTCTTTACTCTTGGTTTGTTTTTAACAACCAGTTTAATATTGTACTCTCAAGGAACACTGACGGGTACAATAACAGATTCTAAGACAGGAGAACCTATACCGTTCGTTAATGTCATTGTTGAGCAAAATGGTCAACAAAAAGGTGGTGCTCAAACGGATATGAATGGTACTTTCCAAATTAAGCCTTTATCGGCTGGAAATTATGATGTTGTATCAAGTGCCGTAGGATACAAAAAAGCAAAAAAGACAGATGTTCGTGTTTCTGCATCGGGTTATTCTACTGGAGGTAGTTTAACTATGGAAGCATCATCAACTAATTTGGATGCAGTTACAATTACTGTTTTCCAAGTACCTATTATTGATATAGGCTCTGCTGAAACAGGTAAAAAGATGACTTCCGAAGACATTGAAAAAATGACAGCAAATTCTGTTGATGCTATCATTGCACAAGTCGGGGGAGTTTCTGATGTTGACGGTGGTGCGGGTACTGCTCGTGGAGAATCAGGTATGATTACCTATGTTAATGGTGTTGCAAAAAAAGGAAGTGTCAATATTCCTAAGAAAGCGATTCAAGAAGTTCAAGTTATTCTGGGAGGTACACCGGCTCGTTTTGGAGAGTCTGTTGGAGGTACAACTAACATTACATTAAAACCACCAGCAAATCAATTTATGGGGTATGTTAGTTATCAAACTTCTGAACCATTAGATTCTAGAGGGTATCATAGAGCAGAATTCTATTTGACAGGCCCTTTATACAAAAAGACATTTAGCGATGGAGTAGAAAAGGGTATAATTGGATATAGATTTTCTGGGTATAATACTTATACAAGTGATCCATACAATAGACCTTCAGATAGAGACTATTATATGCTAAAAGCTGACAAACAAGCTTTTTTGGATAACAATCCATTAAAATATGACCCAGTTACAGGAGCTGTATATAACACTGCATCATTTTTTAGATTATCAGATTTTGAACAAGTTTCAAGGAAGAAAAATCTTTGGAATAATGGTTTATATTTAGAGGGTGGACTTGATTTTCGTTTCTCTGATAATAGTATACTTCAAGTGAATGCCGAATACACTAATAGTATAGGTAAAAATGGAAGTGCTTCTTCTATGGTAATGAATAACGCAAATAATGGAGAATCTAATAGTAATAGTTTTCAAGTAATGGGTGATTTTACTCAAAAATTTGCAAGCAATTCAGAATCTTCAAAAATTAAAAACGTAATTATAAATCTTACAGGGTCTTATTCTCGTTCCTTTAGTGAATCTTATGATGTAAATCATAGGGATAATTTATTTAGATATGGTCACGTTGGAACATTTAAAACTTATAAAAGAAATACATATCAATTAACTAGATTAGAAATTGATGGAGTTATGCAAGATGTAATGCAACACAATGGTTGGTTGGATTATCAAGTAGACTTTACTCCTTCTGAGTATAATCCAGGTTTAGCAAGATATACATGGCAATTATACAATGATCCAACATTTGCTCCAATAAGAGGTTATCTATATAATTATGATAATATTAGATCTTTTCAAGGTTTAACAAATGGAGATAGACCTACATCTATATATGGTATGTTTACAAATGCTGGTGTTAATACATCTGGTTATTCAAAAAGTGAGAGTCAGTTCGTATATTTAGCAGCAAGAGTATCTGCCGATTTGGGTAAGCATTCAATAGAATTTGGTTTTCAATATGATCAATCAACATATCGTGGATATAGTTTAGGGGCATCATCACTATGGACCATAATGAAACAGAATGCTAATTCACATATTTTATATAGGGACTTAGTCGATACCTTAACTACTGGAGATCCAAGAGTTAATATTGATAATACAGGATCGGTTACATACGTTACCTATAATAGGTTATATAATTCTGCAGATCAAACATATTTTGATAAAGCTTTAAGACAAAAATTAGGATTAAAGGTTGATGGTACTGACTTTATTGATATAGACAGTTATGATCCATCTACTTTTTCAATGGATATGTTTTCTGCTGATGAGTTGTTCAATAGTGGAAACTCAATTGTAAGTTATTATGGATATGATCATAAAGGAAATACAGTAAAAGGAAAGCAAAACTTACAAGATTTCTTCAGTAATCCAGAAAAAAGAACATTAGGTGCTTGGCAACCAATTTATATGGCTGGTTATATCCAAGACCAATTTTATTTTAAAGATTTGATTTTTAATATTGGATTGCGTGTAGATAGATTTGATGGAAATCAGATGGGCTTAAAAGATCCATATTTATTATATTCTTCTTATACAGCTGGAGAGTTGGAAATTCCAAATCGTCCATCTACAATTGGAGATGATTATGTTGTATATGTTAATGCATTAAATGGACAAACTGATCCAAGTGACGTTTACAATCCAGATAAGGCAGGATTTATTAAAGGTTACAGAAAAGGAAATGTTTGGTATAATGCAAATGGAGAAATTGTTTCAAATCCAAGTGATATTGCTGGAGCTTCTGGACAACCTCTTCCATTTAGAAAAGGAAAGTTAAACGATACAGGTTTACCATCAGAAATTTCAACAGATGCTTTTGAAGATTATAAACCACAAGTAGTAGCTATGCCTCGTATAGCATTTTCATTCCCAGTATCTGATAAATCAGAGTTCAAGGCTTCTTATGATATGATCGCACGTCGTCCTCAAGGTGGATGGCAAGCTGACTATGTTGATTATCTATTTATGGAAAGAAGATCAGGATCTGTTTTAAGCAATCCTAATTTAAAACCAGAAAAAATTACTAACTATGAGTTAGGATTTCAACAAGCATTATCTAAATCTTCAGCTTTAGGAATTTCTGCATATTATAAAGAAACTCGTGATTTGATTGCCCTAGTTCAATATGTAGGAGCCGATCCAACATCTTTATATTATTCTTATGGAAATCAAGACTTTAGAACAACAAAAGGGGTTACTATATCTTACGATTTAAGACGTTCTAAGAATGTTAGAATCAATGCAAATTATACATTACAATATGCAGAGGGAACTTCAGGGTTACCAACATCTACAATTGTATCTTTGATTAAAGCTGGTTATCCTAATATTAAGATGCTTTATCCAATAAGTGATGATAGAAGACATGAATTTAAAGTTGGTTTAGACTTTAGATATGGTGGTGGAGATCAGTACAATGGATTTACAACAACAAGAACTGTTACAGATAAAAATGGAGAACCTCGTGCTAAAGTAACAAAATGGTTACAAAACTTCGGGGTAAATATTACTGGGGTTGCTCAATCTGGTCGTCCATACACAAAATATTTTAGTAATACTCAAAGCACAATTGTTGGTAGCTATAATGGAGCAAGATTACCATGGTCTTTCCGTATTGATATGAATATTGATAAATCATATAATTTTAAAGTTGGAAAGAAAATGACAACTCTAAATTTATTTGCTAGAGTAAGTAATGTACTAAATATTAAGAATATTACAGGAGTATTTGGAGTTACTGGTGACCCTGATGATAATGGTTACTTAACTGACCCAGAAACTCAAACTATTATAGCAAATCAATTGAATGAAGCATCTTATAGAGATTACTATGCATTGTCTTTGAATAATTCATCATATAATTATTCAAGACCTAGAATGGTTTATTTAGGAGTTTCTTATACATTCTAATTCATCGATTAAATAGAAAATTTAAATTTGATATGAAAAATATATTTAAAATAACGTTGGTTTTAATCTGCCTATCTATGTATGGACAAGTTCATGCAAAAGAGTATGTTGGTACGGTTAATAAAGCTCCAGTTTCGAAAGCTGAAGGTGGAGTTGAAAGATGTAGAAGAGCTCAAGGATCTGCTGAATTAAGTATAAATAATGTTAGAGCTCGTATCAATACAGGTGGTAATATGTGGTATGATGGAAACACTGCTAGATATTATGTACCTAAGGATGGTAATAGTACAGCAATGTTCTGTGCTGCATTATGGATTGGTGGTCAAGACGAAAATAAACAATTAAGAGTTGCTGCATTACGTTTTGGTCAAGATGGGGATGATTTCTGGCCTGGTCCATTAACTGTAGATGCAAATGCTTCAGTTAATAAGTCTGTTTGTGAAAAATGGGATAAACATTTTCGTATAACAAGAGCTGAGGTAGAGAAGTTTGTTGGAGCATGTCAAAAGAATGCTCAAGGACAAATTATTTCAGGTCCAACAGATCAATCATTCTATACTGAGGCTATTAATTTATGGCCTGCTACTCCAGATAATTATGCTGAGTTAAAACAAACCAAATATTTGGCTCCATTTAAAGATGTTAATGGAGACGGAGAATATAAACCTTCAGATGGTGATTACCCTTATTACGACTTTAACGGAGATTTATGTCCAGTACTTTCAAAACAAGGTGGAGAAAAATATAATCCAATAAGAACAATGGAAGATTCAATTGGAACTGGTGGTTTACCTGTTACAGGAGGAATTTTAGTTGACCAAGTTTTAAAAGGGGATGAAACATTATGGTGGGTATTTAATGATAAAGGTAATGCGCATACAGAATCGAAATCTCAAAACCCAATTGGGTTAGAAATTAGAGCGCAAGCATTTGCTTTTAGTATGAATGACGAAATCAATAATATGACTTTTTATTCATATGAAATTATCAACCGTTCAACTTTTACCTTACAAAATACATATTTTAGTCAATGGGTTGACCCAGATTTAGGTTATGCATTTGATGATTATGTTGGATGTGATGTAAAAAGAGGACTTGGATATTGTTATAATGGAAGATCAACTGATGGACCTGGAGTTGGTTCTTACAGTGGAAATCCTCCTGCAATTGGTATCGACTTTTTCCAAGGACCTTATTTAGATGCTGATGGAATGGATAATCCAAAGGTATATATTAATTTGGCTGAAAAAGATGCTCAAGGACAACAATTACTTGCAAATTATATAAAGAAAGATGCAAACGGTAACAATTTAATTAACCCTAATACAGGAGGACCTGTTTATGATACATTATTAATTACTCGTGATGCTGAATTGTTTATTAATTACTGGTACGATAAAGATGACAAAATTACTAATGGTTCAAACATCAATGGTGTAAATTTTGGTAATGGAATTATTGATGATGAACGTTATGGAATGAGAAGATTTGTTTATTACGATAATAGTTCAAACGCAGTTAGAGGAGAACCTGATAAAGCAACAGATTACTATAATTATTTAAGAGGTATTTGGAAAACAGGAGAAGTAATGACATTTGGTGGTACAGGTGCATTAGGATCAGTAGGTAACACTGCAATAGAATGTGACTTTATGTTCCCAGGAACAACTGATAGTTGGAATTGGGGTACAAAAGGAGTTGCTCCTAATATGGCTGATACAAGAGGTTGGACTGAAGAATCTTCAAACAATCCAGCTGGAGATAGACGTTTTATGCAATCTGCAGGACCATTTGAATTAAAGCCTGGTGCTATTAATTATATTACAGTTGGGATTCCATTTGCTCAAGCACCATCTGGTGGGGCATATGCTTCAGTAACTTTATTAAGACAAATAGATGATAAATGTCAAGCATTATTTGATAACTGTTTTAATATTCTTGAAGGACCTGATGCACCAGATTTAGTTGTTCAAGAACTAGATAGAGAATTGGTATTATTCTTAACAAATGATTCTCCAACATCTAACAATATTAATGAAAGTTTTAATAAGATAGATGTAAGAATTCCAAGATCATATGATATAACTTCTCAAGTTGTTGATTCAATAACATTCAGAGTTGTTACTAAAAAGGATAAAACTATCAATTATGATCAATATTATAAATTTGAGGGTTATCAAATTTTCCAATTAAAAGATGCTAGTGTATCAGTATCAGATATTTATGATGAAGATAAGGCACGTTTAGTTGCTCAATGTGATATTCGTAATTTTAATGCAGATGCAAATAATCAACCTATTGCAAAATTAGTTAACTATACTTTAGACAATAATATTGGAGGTCTTGTACCTAAAGTAATGGTTGATGGTTTAAATCAAGGGATAAAACATTCGTTTAAAATCACTGAAGATAAATTTGCATCAACAAATGATAAGACAATTGTAAATAATAAAAAGTACTATTATGTTGCAGTAGCCTATGCTTATAATAATTTCAAGACTTATAATCCTGAAGATGCAACAAAAATTGACGGACAAAAAGAAACATATCTACCTAGTAGAAAAACAGGATTTGGATTAAGTATTTCTCCACTAACTGCAATTCCTCATAAATTAGAATCAGAACAAAATGGTACATTAGTTCAATCTTCTTATGGAATTTGTCCTGAAATTACTAGAATTGAAGGAAATGGTAATGGAGGAATGGTTCTTAACTTTAAGACAGAGACCTTAGAGAAAATTATGGGTAAAACAGGAGTTACTCCAACAGGACAAGCTTTTGTTACAGATTTAGTATATGAGAAAAACTATGGTCCTTTAAATATTAAGGTTGTTGACCCTTTAAAAATCAGACCAGGATCATTTACTATTAAGATTATTCCATCAGATACTTCTTCAAATATGATGAATGCGAAATGGAAAATTCAAAATGCAGATACTAATTTACCAGTATTTACTACTAAGATTAATGGTGTAGACACAGCTGTATATTCAATTGAATCTGATAGAGTAATAGGAGATATCAATGAACAGATTATTTTCCCATTAGGTATATCAATAAGCTTAACAAACCCTGATCTTACAGCTGTAGAATTATCACATTCAATCAATAAAAATGTTAATCAAGATAGAATAATTGGTGGTAACCTAACAGAAGGAACCGCATTATTCTCAAGTATAGTAGCTAAAGATGCTAGTAAAACTTGGTTATATGGTCTTGCAGATAATGACGCAAGTAGTTATTATAATTGGATAAGATCTGGTAGTAGTTATGCTTCAGATGAAGTTAGACGTGGTTTCCAATCAGCTGACGAAACAAATACCTTAGATTACTTATCTCAAGATTTCTATTATGCTACAACAGACTCTATTAAAAATTCAAGTGGAGGTTATGATTATTTTGATAAGAACTTTTCTATTGATGAAAAAGCGGATTACGAATCATTTGGTAACGGATGGTGGGCACCATATAGGTTGACATCTCTTTATACTAATTATGAAGGAACAATCTTCCCTCACCCAGGTTTCTCTTATTATCATCTAAATCCAGCAGGATCAGATAATACAACAAAATGGAGATTAGATCCAGGTTTTATTTATTCAACTGTTTCTAATGATTTAAATAACTTAGCTTCTGTTAATATAGTATTTACATCAGACACTTCAAAATGGACAAGATGTCCTGTTATTGAAATGGGAGATGATACAATGCAAACAGTAGGTAGAGCAAAACGTTTCCAATTAAGAAAATCATCTTCTGTTGATAAAAGTGGTAATTCATTGAATGATGGAACAACAGGTATGGGATGGTTCCCAGGATATGCTATCAATTTAGAAACAGGTCAAAGATTAAACCTATTCTTTGGTGAAAACTCCCAATTAGGTGCAGGTCAACCTGGAAATGGTAGAGATATGATTTGGAATCCTACTTCAACAACTTCAGATGGTGGTGGATTAGTATTTGGTGGTATGCACTATATATATGTATTGGGTGCATCTCAAAATACTTTACATTATCGTCATCAAATTACCGGATTCGATTTATCATCAGTTGTAAATCCTCCTTCATATTATGAAGATTATGGACAATGGGCTTATGATAATTTGAAAAAGATTGACTTAATTAATGGAGTTTACAATGCTGCGACTAATCCAAGTGGATTATCATCAAAGAATCCTTACAACAATGACTTTAGAAATCAAAGTTTATTAGATGTGATGAAGGTATTTAGTTCTGTTATGTGGGTAGGTATGCCTATGGCAACAGCATTTAATACAAATCCAAAAGCAGCTATACCAACCGACGTTACTATTTCATTAAGAGTTCGTCAACCATATAGAGTTAATTATATTAATAATATTGGTGGTGCATCTACTACTCCTCAAAATAATAACTATCCTATGTATAAGTTTACAATTACTAAGGATATAGCAACTTCAGTTGGAAATACTGAAGTAGGAAAGAGAGCATTAGATCAAATAACTGTTGTACCTAATCCATATTTTGCTGCATCTACATACGAGCAAGACCAAGTTCAAAACTTAGTAAAAATCACTAATCTTCCTCCAGATTGTTATATAACAATATACTCTGTTGATGGAACAGTAATCAGAAAACTAAGAGGACCTTCTAAAAACTTAGTTGCTGGAGGTGGTACTGCTTTAACTTCTGTTGATTGGGATTTAAAGAATCATAAAGGGCTTCCAATTTCTGGTGGTGTATATATGATTCACATCAAGGCAGACGGTGTAGGAGAAAAATTAATTAAATGGTTTGGAGCATTACGTCCAATTGACTTAAACTCATTCCAATAGTAACAAACAGCACAATAGAAATATTTTAAATACAAGAGATTATGAAAAATATATATAGAATATTTGCTTTGTTTATGTTAGGTGTCTTAATGATACCTAGCATACAACTTAAAGCTGGGAATGATGACAGAAGAGGTACCTCAGGTGCAGGTTCTCTTTTGATAAATCCTTGGGCTAGAAGTGCAGGTTGGGGAGGAGTTAACACAGCTTGTGGTACAGGCGTAGACGCTCTATTTTCAAATGTTGCAGGTTTAGGTCGTACAAAAGGAACCGAAGGTTATTTTTCTTATACAAATTGGTTACAAAATTCAGGAATTGGAATGAGTGCTTTTGGTATAGGTCAAAATTTAGGAGACTTTGGAGTAATTGGTTTATCTGTTTCTTCAATGTCATTTGGTTTAATTGATAGAACTACTGTAAACAGTCCAGACATTGGCAACAACGGTACATTTTCAATTAGCTTAATGAATATTGGAGTATCTTATGCAAAGGCGTTTTCAAACTCAATATTTGGGGGTGCTACTTTAAAAATTGTAAACGAAGGAATTGATAATGTTGATGCGTCAGGCTTTGCACTTGATGCAGGTGTACAATATGTAACTGGTGATAATTATGAAGTAAAATTTGGTATATCTCTAAAAAACTGGGGTCCAGCAATGAGTTATAGTGGAGACGGTCTTTCTGTAAATGCTATTTATAGTGGATCAAGTCATAACCAATCAGTAGAACAACGTTCTCAAAACTTCGAGTTACCTTCAAGTTTAAATATTGGAGCATCTTATGATTTTCTTTTTTCTGAAAACAAACAAAGATTAACCCTAGCAGGAAACTTTGCTTCAATGGCTTTTTCAAGAGACCAATATACATTAGGACTTGAATATGGTTTTGGAAAGATATTTATGCTTCGTACTGCTTATGCATATGAGGATGGAATTACAAAAGATATTTATGACGAGGCTGGTTCAGTGTCATTATTTACTGGATTTACAGCTGGTGCATCTGTAATTGCTCCATTGCAAAAAGCAAATAAGAATTCTACAGGAATAAATTTATCTATAGATTATGCTTACCGATTGACTAAGGTCATGGGTGGAATACACACAGTAGGTTTAGTATTGTCATTATAGGTTTAGAATTTTAATTTTTATTGAATCGAAGACCTTTTTTCTAAAGGGTCTTCGATTCTTTTTACAAACAATACAAAAAGAGTTGATATGTCAGAGATTAAGTATTATTCACAGGAAGGTATCCAAAAACTTAAGGATGATTTACTTCATATGATTACCGTTGAACGCCCAGCAATTTCTGCCGCAATAGCAGAGGCAAGAGATAAAGGGGATTTATCGGAAAATGCAGAATATGATGCGGCAAAAGAAGCTCAAGGATTATTAGAAGCTAAACTTTCAAAACTACAAGATTTAATAGCAAATGCAAGACTCTTAGACGAAAGTAAGATAGATACATCTAAGGTTTTGTTGTTATCTAAGGTAGAATTTATAAATTTGGCGAATAATGCTAAGATTACATACGAGATAGTGCCTGAAAGTGAGGCCAACTTAAAACTAGGAAAGATTTCTGTAACTTCACCAATAGCAAAAGGGCTACTAGGGAAGAGAGTTGGAGATATAGCAGAAGTTATAGTGCCAGCTGGAACAATGAAATTAGAGATTACAAAAATAACAAGAGATTAGTTATGGCAACGATATTTTCCAAAATAATAGCAGGAGAAATACCATGCTACAAGATAGCAGAAACAGAAAATTGTTTCGCATTCTTAGACATTTCACCCCTAGCTAAAGGTCATACACTTGTTATCCCAAAGAAAGAAGTAGATTATATCTTCGATTTAGAAGATAGCTTGCTTTCAGAGCTAAATATCTTCGCAAAACGAGTATCCAAAGCAATTGACTTGGCTTGTCCATGCAAGAAGGTAGGAATAGCTGTAATAGGCTTAGAAGTGCCACATGCACATATTCATCTTGTCCCATTGCATAATGTTGGAGACTTAGATTTTAAACGCCCTAAATTAGACCTTTCAAAGGAAGAATTTCAGCAAATAGTAAAAGACATACAATCGAACTTGTAACAGCCTTTTGTATTAATAAAAAAACGGAGTTAGAAACTAATCTAACTCCGTTTTTTTATATTTAAACCCAAAACTTTTCACAATATTTTTTGTTTAATTAAAGACTTTAAGGACCTTAAAGACCTTAATGTCCTTAATAATTCAAGAAACATGGAAGACCAACAACTAATCCCACGACAAGGGAATTATAAGAAGCTTTTTAGTTATCAGAAAGCCGAAGCTATCTTCGATATAACCTATTATTTCTGTCATAAATATCTTTCAAAGGGCGATAGAACAATAGATCAAATGGTACAAGCAGCACGTTCAGGAAAACAAAATATTGTTGAAGGCTCAGCAGCTTCTTCAATTTCCAAGGAAACAGAGATAAAACTGATTAGTGTAGCAAAGGCAAGTTTGCATGAGTTACTAGTAGACTACGAGGATTATCTTAGAACAAGAAAACACAGGCAGTGGGAAGAGGACTCAATAGAGCTAAATAAAATGAGAGAAATAGGTAAAACACATAATGAAACAACCTATTATATGAACCTAATCTCTACAAGAGGACCAGAAACAATATCCAATATAGCAATAGTTTTAATCAAACAAGTAGATTATTTACTATATAAGCATCTCCAATCCTTAAGTAATGCTTTTCTCAACGAAGGAGGCTTCAAAGAGAAGATGACCAGAATGAGAATTGAAAAGAGAAATAGTAGGTAATATCATTCTTTTTTCGTATTGTAGAAACTAATCTAACTCCGTTTTTTTATATAACTTAGCCATTCTTTCAATTGTAGCTTTTATATCTTTTCTGAAACTTATTGGACTTAGCACTTCAATATCCTCAAGTTTCGATAAAATGGCCTGCTTAAAATCATAAGTGGGTTTAATTCGATAAGAAAAATCACTATAATTTTCCTTAGTCTCAATCTCTTTCTGGCTATGGTGAAGAGGCAAGGCTCGTATATAATCTACTTGTTCTCTGTAAACTCTAATACATATTTTCTCAACCTCATTATTATCTTGAGTAATAATTCCGAAATAATCACTGAAATAGTCATCAGGATTAATACTCTTAGGATATTCAAATTTCTTATCATTAACCTTTAAATCCAAAACTCTATCCAAGGCATAGGTTCTAATAGAATCATAATGTGGGCTGCGAGCAGTAATATACCAAATTTGTTTAAAGAGCTTAATAAAATATGGCTCAATATCAAAATTACTCTCCTGAGTGCTGAAATGGGACTTATAAGTAATATTTATACTCCTATTTTCCTTCATTGCCTCAATAATTGAAGATAAGTATTTATGACTAGAGGGTATATTCTCCATAATTATCCTATCCTTCAATGCTACCTTTTCGCATATAACATTATTTACAGCAAAGGTTTCAAGCAACCATTTCTTAATATCGCCACTTTTCAAGTCATCAATATTTTCAATAGAATACTCATTATTTGAATGATTGCAAACAATATTTAATCCAAATAAATCTTCAATTGCCTTTCTTTGGTTATGAAAAGTCCGTTTAGGCAATTTCTCGCCATCATCATTCATACTTGAGTGCATCCAGAGGTTGTTAATACCTTTAAAAGTAATACTCTTTCTTGAATTAATAGTATCCAATAACCAAATATAACGATTAAATAAATCCTTAGCCATAATATCAATAATTAAATAATATGCAAAGATAATATTTTGCTTATGCCAAAACATTGCATTGTTTAAATATTTTTTTTATGCCATGTTTTGGCATTCTATATTACTTCCTTTGCAACATAAAAAAGAATTATATGAAAGATTTTGTAGCAATAGATTTTGAAATAGCAAACAGAAAACGAAGAAGTGTTTGCAGCGTAGGTTTGGTTGTAGTTCGTGATGGCGAAATTACAGAACGCTATTATAGTCTAATTAGACCTAAGCCAAATTATTACGCTAAGTGCTTTAAAGAGATTCATGGTCTAAGTTTTTGGCAAACAATTACTGCTAAATCCTTCCCAAAAGTTTGGCAGCAGCTAAGTGTAAATATTGGAGACCTTCCGCTTGTAGCACACAATAAAGCCTTTGATGAGTCTTGTCTTAAGTCGGTATATAAGGCATACAAAATGGAGTACCCCAACTATAAATTCTACTGTACTCTTATTGCATCAAGGCAACAAGTTCACGATATTCCAAATCATCAATTAAAAACCTTAGCCAAACATTTCTCTATTGATTTAGTCAACCATCATAATGCACTAGAGGATGCAGAGGCTTGTGCAAAGATAGCACTAAGACTTAAGTTTAGAAAATAAAAACCTTATTAATAACCTCACAATTTCAATCCAAAAACAATAGAATAATGACATATTTTTCGTATCTTCGCATAAGCAAATGGCAATTGCCCATTTGTTCCTCAAATAAGGATAAAATCCCCTTAAAAAATTTAGATGCACATCTTAATAAATTATGGTAGGTACCCTAGCACCCGTAGGGTAGCTACCATAACACACCTAGGGTAGCTACCCTAGCAATAAAAAGTCCTTATAAAAAAAGTTTAAATCAAGGATTTCCCAGAAAATAATAAGGATTACGGAGAAAGAATCAAGGTTTAAATTTTAGGAATTCCTATATCTAAATTTTATTTATAAAAGATTTTTTTGTCTATAGCAAAACCATTTGAATATTGATTGTTCATGAGATATTTTACTTCCACAAAAATAATAATTTTAGCAGTACCAACGGAGAAAACTACTTAAGCAAGTAAAAAACAATAATTAATTATGATTAAAAGAACAGATTTTAGGAAAGCCGCCGTAATATTAATAATGATTATGTGTATGATAGCAATTATTATAATCTCAGAAAGATAATTAATATTAGATTATCTTTTCTTAAATTTCCCTTTCGTTCCAGAAGGATAAGTTAATAATTACGCCCTAAGACCGCTAGCTCGATTGCAATTATATGAAATAGTTAACGAAAGAGAAAAGAAACGCACAAATACGTTCATCGC
Source organism: Bacteroidota bacterium (assembly GCA_017860275.1). Taxonomy (GTDB): domain Bacteria; phylum Bacteroidota; class Bacteroidia; order Bacteroidales; family P3; genus UBA10566. The sequence continues at coordinate 175,041 of JAFNAQ010000003.1, read as the reverse complement.
AGAGTTAATATGAGTATATAAAAGCACAATAAGTAGAGAACTAACACGGAACTCATATAAACGTTTTGTAGATTTTGAAAAAGATCTTATTATGAGTAAACTCAATAAACAAGCATTGCTAACAATAAATAACAGAAGTATATGATATGTTAACGGTTGACATGGAAAAGAGTTTACTTTTTACAAAAAAAATGCAAGTAAATTAAAAATTTTGTTTTACTTTGCAAGATTATATCATTCGTTGGAAAGAGGTATTAAGGAGAACTAAAAGGACTTATTAGATAATACTTCAAAAAAGGAATGGACTTTTCAAAGTTGACCAAAGAACAAATCCAAAAGGTTGATGGTAAATTAAACAACATGCCTAGAAAAAGATTTGGCTTTTTGTCTCGATTGGAGCAATTAAATATAGTATTAACAACAGAACAAAAAGTTGCATTTGCAACTTGAATTCAGTCAGAAAAAATTAGAATGAAAGAAATAAGGAGTTTACTAAATCAAGTAGCAATTATTAATAAAAAAAATTCAGAGATTTTAGACGCAACTGGTGGTCGATTTAACATGTTCCGTATTTGTGGTGTAAATCATTATGAAAATATTAATTCTGCAATAATTGCAGAACTTTTAAATCCCAATGGGACCCATGGTTTAAAATCTAAACTACTCGAATGTTTTATTGAGACATTGGGAGATTATTTTTCTCTTAAAGGTTTCAATAGCGATAAATCACGAGTAATCACAGAATATTCAACCGTGGAAGGACGAATTGATATTTTAATTGAAGACGATCAAAGAAAATCAATCATTATTGAGAATAAGATTTATGCATCTGACCAACCTGAACAACTAAAGAGATATAATAGGTATGCTCAATCATATAAAAATGGCTATCAAATACTATACCTTACTCGTTTTGGAGATAATGCATCAGAACAAAGTGGTGGTGGTGTATCTTATTTGCCAATTTCTTATAAAGAAAACATAATCAATTGGCTCGAAAAATGTGTTTCAATAGCCTCTCGTTTTCCAATAGTTAGAGAAACAATTATTCAATACATCAATCATTTAAAACAATTAACCGATCAAGATATGGACACAAGAAATAAAGAAGAAATCATAGAAATTTTATCAAAAATTGAAAATTTGAAAGCTGCTAAAGTGATTTATCAAAATTATTCAGCTACTTTTAATAGTATTATTGAAAAGTATTTCAATCCTAAAATGGAAGAATTTGCTAGACAAAAAGGTTTAGAATATCATTATGAAATGAGTGAAGAATTATACGTAAGATTTCACTTAGTAAATTCTAATTGGCAAGGAAAATGCAGGATAGGTTTCACCTTTGAAAGAAATCAATGTCATTATGGACTATGCAACAATCCTGTTGTATATAGAATTTCTGATGAAAATCGAAAAATTCTTCACGAAAACTTGGAAAATAGAGATATTTACTCTCGTAAAGAAAGTGACTGGTGGCCATTTTATGCCCATTATCCAAACCTATCCCTCGACACTTGGGAAAACGATATTATAAAGAGTGATAATTTCCTTAATGACTGTAAAAAAAAGATAGAAAATTTGCTTTTAGCAATGGACGGAATAAATTTATAAAACTTACAATGGACGAAAAAACTAAGAGTGGTCTTTTCTCGAACAAATTAACTTTTTCTATTAAAGCAATTAACTTGTTTTGAATCGGATTTAGAGAGTAGAGATGATATTATTGAAATTTTAAAATCAATCATAATTAAAAATATAATAAGTGTTTTTGTGATACTATTTACAAAGAAAGTCAGCAGAGATGCTGGCTTTTTTCATTAATACTAAATATTATGTTTTTGACTAAAGGAGATTTTTATATTAACAATCAAGATGAATTCGATTGTTTTCTTGAATGGTCATGGAAAAATCGATGTGGTAATCAAGAACGATGTATAGATTATCTGGAGAAGTTTTGGATTGCTTATTGTAGATATTTTGATATAGAATATAATCCTTTTGATAATAATCTTAGTCCTTTGTATACAGATGAGGAGTTTGAGGAAGTTTTGTATTACCTTAGGACTGATGTGGAATGATGATTATGAATTAGCTCAGATTCGCTTCGCAGTGATGCACTTCCACGAATTTATAATTATTTATTATGAATTTTGGTAAGACTATGTCAAGTTATGGCATAAGGATGAAGTTATTTTGCAGTATTAAACTTTAAAATATTAGCATTATGAGTTCGATAAATGAGCAAGAGATTAATTCGAGAGAAGTTGTTAGAGCAGCAAGTAGTCTGTCTCTATTGGAGAATTTTGAGGAAATTATCAAATATTCTAAGGATTCGAAATTGGATGATGAGTTTTTCAATAAAGTAAAAGCAAATATTGATATTGTAAATAAATTTTTAAAGTTAAATGATATCCAAGTTGTCTTATTTTCAATTATGTTGAATAATTATGAAAATGATTATTCAAGTTTCTCTGCTATTGAAAAGCATTTAGATTGCGGTAGTATAAGACTGTTGTCTTTTCGAGAAGATTTTGATAAATTATTGGACAAGAGATATATCATAGCTGATGGAGCCAGAAATAGAAGAAGTGTTACTTATCATATACCCTCGGATTTAGTCCTGTCAATCATTAAAGGTAAAAAATATAAGCAAACAAAAAAAGTAAATTTGAATAGCGATGAGTTATTTAGTTGCATTGATAGTCTTACGATGAGTCTTGAAGAAGATGAACTTGATTATAACAAATTTGTTAGTGAAGTAATTAATCTATTAAAAGAAAACAAACATATAGATTTTGCTTTTAAGATGTTGAATTATAGGAATAGGATGAATGATAAAATTGATTTTACTATACTAGTTATATTCTGTAAATTATTTATTAATAATGGAGATAATTGTATTGGATTTCATGATTTTGAAGAATATTTTAGTAGAAAAGAAAGAGGTTCAATAAGACGTTCTTTTCTCTGGAAAACAAATTCTTTATTTTCTCTTGGACTTGTAGAAAGTAATATTGATAATGGATTTTCAAGTACCGATTTCTTTAATTTGACCGATAAGGCAAAGGAAGAGTTATTTTCTGAAATGGATATTAAGGCTTTAAAATCAATTGAAGGTAGAAAAAAAGATATTATTAGTGTGGATTCTATTGCTTTTAAGGATTTGTTTTATAATGATAGGGAGAGAGGGCAGATTGAGCAGCTTGGGGCTTTGCTTGGGGAGGATAATTTTAAGAGTGTTCAGGATAGGCTTAAAGAAAATGGCTTGAGGACTGGATTTGCTTGTTTGTTTTATGGCTCTCCTGGGACTGGGAAGACAGAAACTGTTTATCAATTGGCAAAGAAGACTAATAGAGATATTTTTATGGTTGATATTTCCGAGACAAAGAGTATGTGGTTTGGTGAGAGTGAGAAGAGGATTAAACAAATCTTTTCAACTTATAAGGAATTAGTAAAAAACTCTAAGACAATTCCTATTCTTCTTTTCAATGAGGCAGATGCTGTTATTGGCAAGAGAAAGGATAGCTCAAGTGGTAATGTTGCTCAGACAGAAAATGCTATTCAGAATATTATTCTTCAGGAGATGGAGAACCTTGAAGGTATAATGATTGCCACAACTAACCTAACTAATAATCTTGATAAGGCTTTTGAGAGAAGGTTTTTATATAAGATAGAGTTTAACAAACCTAGCATTGAGGAAAAGAAATCAATATGGAAAACAATGCTTTCTGAGATTAATGAAGAAGAGGTAATAGAGCTTGCAAGTATTTATGACTTTAGTGGAGGTCAGATTGAGAATATTTCAAGAAAATACTTAATCGACAAGGTTGTTTTTGGTAAAAATCCAAGCCTTAATGAGCTTAAAAATATTTGCGATGTTGAACTTTTGGAGAGAAAGTCTGGGGCAAATAGGTTAGGGTATAGACCTATTTCCACTTAAAGGTGTTGATTAGGTGGTCTAGGTTGGGGATTAGTCTTGTTATTATTGGGGCTAGGGGGCGTTATATAGATCTAATAAATATAAATGGAGACTCTAAATTTAGAATCTCCATTTTACTTTTTCGTATGAAATACAATTGTTGAGAGAAGTTTATTTATCTTCTCTTTTTTGAGCCTTTTTTCTTGGTGTTCTTGGCTAGTTTCTTGCCCTTTGTATTCTTTTTCTTTGCTAAAGACTTGTTCTTATATGATTTCTTATATGCCTTTCCGCTCTTAGACGTACTTCCATGACTCTTAGCTAGTCTTGTTGAGTTTTGTCTTATGGAGTGGTGACGGAAATTATCCTTAGTAAGCTCGAGATTACTTGCAAGCAAAGAAGAGTTTCCAAAATTAATAACATCTTCTGGGTTAATCGCAGCACCTTCATAACGAACCTCTAAGTGTAAGTGAGGACCTGTTGAGCGTCCTGTGCTTCCTCCTAAACCAAGAATTTCTCCTGCTTTGACAAGTTGATTTTCAGATACGTTTATTTCTGAAAGGTGTCCGTAATATGTCTCTAATTTATTGTAATGTTCAACAACAATTAAGTTTCCGTAGGCTCCAGCACGTCTAGCTATTCTAACTCTACCGTCAAACATAGCCTTAATAGGTTCTCCTACTTTCAATCCTAGGTCTATTCCATAATGGTATCTTCTACGACGAGGACCAAAATGAGATGTAACCTTGAAGGTTTCGCAAGGGAATGAGAAGTATTTTTTGGTTTTATTATCTACTAATTGTAAGTTGATTGCTTCTGTTAAATTCGAAAAGTCTTTTCTAGCACGATGGATTGAGGTATTGCCAAAACTTTGGATCAAGATATCGTCCTCAGTTTCTGCGGCTGCGTCATCTACAGTAGTTGTTACAAACTTCATTAATGAGTTACGAAAACGAGTAGTATCTTTTACGATACCTATTGTATAGTCTGAACTTTCTCTTTCTACATTTGTACGATTTTTCATCATACCTCTCTCGTGAATACCTTCCTTTTGAGCAGAGCACAAAAAAGGCAATACACAGATAAAGATTAATAATGAAAATGACTTTGATGTATAAGACATGTGATAAAAATTCGTTTATAAAAAATGATTAGGTCGCAAAGTTAGAAAATAATATTACAACTAGCAACCTTTAACGAAGAAACTTGCATTTTGTTCCACTTTTTTAACTTTTCACGCCTGATGTTCCTCTCTTAAGAGGTCATTTATCTCTTTTACAGGAGTAAAAGTTTCTAGTGGCACTTCAACAAAAATTGTAATCCAATCTGCCATAGCACCATTCCATAAACCAGGTAACTCTTGTGCCAATATCTTTACTCCATCTTTTGTTTTTGAGGAAATAAAACCAGTATCAGGGTCAGTATATTTTAGTAAATCGAAATTTTCTCCTCTGAAATTTCTTACTCCACATACTAGATCTACTGGATTAAAATGAGTTGATGATTTGAAAACATATACTTGTTCTTCGTCTTCAAAATTTACCTGAGCAGATTCAATAATTTGTAGAGATTTCTGAGAATTTTTCTCTACCCAAAAAGGTCCACCTCCAGGTTCTCCAACATTTTCAACCATTCCACAAACTCTAATAGGACGATTAAGTTTATTGAATAAGACCCTTATCATATCACTCTCTGACTTCTCTTGATTATTAAGACTAATACCTAACTCTGTGCATAAATTAAATATGTCAACAACATTCTGACTTGTTAGTGTGCCTTTTTCTAGGACATTCAAAGCATCAAATACTTTCTCTTGGGTTTTTAGTAAAATGCCAGCTAATAGCTTTTTATATTTGTAAGTGTAATGTTTTAGTTTATCATGAGCTACATTATCAATATTCTTGATAAAGATAATATCTCCATTTAAATCGTTAAGATTTTCTATTAATGCTCCATGACCAGCTGGTCTGAAAATAATCTTACCTTCTTTATCGTAAGCAATCGACAAATCTTCATTTACTGCAATAATATCTGTACTAGATTTCTGTATAGAATAAGAAATAGTATAATTTGATTTGTATTTCTTATTGTAACTGACAATCAAACCATCAATTATTCTCTCAAAACCCTCTTTATGTTCTGGAGAAACAGTGAAATGAATATTAATAGTATTATCTTCTTGTTTAGAATAATATGACGCCTCAACCAAATGTTCTTCTATTGATTTTCTTGTTCCATCCGCATAATTATGAAATGAAAGCCACGCTTTTGGAGAATTACTATAATTCAAGCCAATATCAGACAAGATAAAATTAATAATACTTGCATAATCTCCCTTGTTTAAATACTCTTCAATACTCAAACCTTTAGATTCAATACAAATTTTCAACTCCTCATAAAATGCAAACTTTTCAAGATTGTCAATAGTTTTCTTAACCGCAGGAAACTCCTTCAATGTATAAGGCAATCCATTATATTTTCCAATAAAGTCTATTAAATCCTTAAACATTCGAGTTGCTGCACCTGATGCAGGAACAAATTTCAATACTTTATGCTTAGTGATATTATTTTCATAATATGAAACATAACTATCTATCTCTTTGTCAATCAATGATAAGATTCCATCTTCAATTACAGCAGGTGAAACTAACTTCACAAAAGGGAATCCTTTAGAGAAATTAGTTAATTGAATTTCAATCTTATCAATAGTTAGTCCATGATTAAGTATTTGCTGATTATCTTGTTTGCAAAAAACCATTTGTTCTTAATATTTATTCTACAGTAACAGATTTTGCTAAATTTCTTGGCTGGTCTACATTCTTACCTTTAACTGTTGCAACATAATATGAGAGTAGTTGTAATGGAATTGAGGTAAGAATTGGCGTTAAACACTCTTCTGTATCTGGAACCTCAATACAATAATCAGCAACCTTACTAACCTCAATATCTCCCTCTGTAACTATTGCAATTATTCTTCCTTTCCTTGCTTTTACCTCTTGAACATTACTAACAATCTTATCATATAAATCTAATTTAGGCGCAACGACAACTATTGGCATTTCTTCGTCAATCAAGGCAATTGGTCCATGTTTCATTTCGGCAGCGGGATATCCTTCAGCATGAATATATGATATTTCTTTTAGCTTTAAGGCTCCTTCTAGTGCTACAGGATAATTATAACCTCTTCCTAAATATAGAAAGTTCTTTGCATACGTAAAAACTTTTGAAATATTTTCAATTTCAGGAGCCTTATCTAGAATAAGTTTTATTTTAGATGGAATATTAATCAATTCCTTAACTATCTCATGATATTTTTCATGATTAATAGTCCCTAATTCTTTTCCTATTGCTAAAGCCATCATTATAAGTACAGTTACTTGGGTTGTAAAGGCTTTTGTAGATGCTACACCAATCTCTGGCCCAGCATGAGTATAGGTCCCAGAATCTGTCCCTCTAGCGATTGAGCTCCCTACAACATTGCATATACCATAAATAAAAGCTCCATTCTGACGAGCAAGATCCATAGCAGCTAAAGTATCTGCTGTTTCTCCCGATTGAGATATTGGGATTAAAATATCATCGCTATATATAACAGGTTTTCTGTATCTAAACTCAGATGCTACTTCAATAGATACTGGAATATGACAAAACTCTTCAAACAAATATTTACCAATCAAGCCTGCATGCCAAGAGGTCCCACAAGCTGTTATTAAAATCCTCCTAGCTTTTCTAAATCTATCAATATTATCTGTAATTCCTCTAAGTTTAATTTCTAACTCATCAAAGCTCACACGACCATTCATACACATACCTAAACTCTTAGGTTGCTCGAATATCTCTTTAAGCATAAAATGAGGAAAGCCACCTTTTTCAATTTCACTTAGGTCTAATTCCAATTGGCTGACTTCAGGGGTAATTATTTCGTCCTTAAGGTTATTTATTACAACCTGTTGCCCTCTTTCAATTTTTACTACCTCTTCATCACCAATATAAATAACATTTTTAGTAAACTCAACTATTGGTGAAGCGTCAGAACCTAAAAAGAATTCATCTTTTCCAATTCCTACAATAAGAGGACTACCCTTACGAGCAGCTATTAAAATATTCGGATTATTTTTTTCAATAATACCTATTGCATAGGCTCCGATCACATAGGTTAAAGCTCTGTTAACAGCTCCATATAAATCTAAATTGAACTTTTTCTTAACATATTCTATAACCTGAACAAAAACTTCAGTATCAGTTTCACTTTTAAAAGTATAGCCTTCTCTAATCAAAAGCTCCTTTAATGTAGCATAGTTTTCAATAATGCCATTATGGATTAAAGCAAGGTTTTCCGATTGAGAATAATGGGGATGAGCATTTACATCATTTGGTTCTCCATGAGTAGCCCAACGAGTATGTGCAATTCCAACAGTACCACTAATATCCTTCCCCTTACAATAATCCTCAAGGTTTTTCACCTTCCCCTTTGTTTTATACACATTCAGTTCTCCACTTGCATTAAGCAATGCAACTCCGGCACTATCGTAACCTCTATATTCTAAACGATGAAGCCCTTTTATGAGAATAGGAAATGCTTCTTTATTTCCCAAATATCCAACTATTCCACACATATAATTATTTATAAAATTAAACATCTTAATTAATTGGTAGCAAAGATAAAAAAAATATCTTAACTAGAGAAAACATAAGAACAAATAAGCTGTTTAGGATCAATTTTTGCAACTTCACAAAAAAAACCTGAGTTAATTTTATAAATTGTTATTTAAAAGCTAATCAAAAAAATAGGATAAAAAATATTTACCATAATAAGTATAGATTTTACAATAAAATTTTAGATATTTGCACCTTGTAAAAAAATATTTTTATGTCTATGAAAAGAATACTCTTCCTATTTTTATTATTTGCAACAGCTATTTTGAGTTCTTGTTCTAAAGATAGAAATTCTAAACAAGTTTCTACAGAAGCTGATAATCCTAAAAATCTTCCTTCTTCTGGCGGTAAAACTTTAGAGATGATTCTTGTTTCTACTGATGATGTGTATAAGGGAAGCGTTAAAGATTCTATTGGGACATATTTTCAAAAAGCATGTGATGGAATTAATCAACCTGAACCATTATTTGATCTAGTTCACATTCTTCCTAGTAATTTTAATAACTCTGATATGTTTCAAAAACATAGAAATATTCTGATAATTGATGTAAACAAGAATAATGCAAACAAGGTATACAAAAACTACAATTACAAAGCTTTCCCTCAAGCATATTTTGAAGTATCTGTAACAAATTATGATAGCTTATTTAGTTTAATTAGGAAGTTTGCTCCAATAATGATTGATAAATTTTATGAAAACGAATATAGAAGAATTGGACTTGCATTCAAAAAACTTGAAAACATTGAGGCAACAAAAAAACTTAAGAATACATTTGAATTTTCATTAACAATATCAAATGAATTCAGTATTTCCATTTTTAATGACGATTTTGCTTGGTTTAAAAAAGACTATATGGCTAAAAAACAACAAAGAACATTGAATATCATGGTTCATAAAATCCCATATATAGGTCAAGGCATGTTTAAAGAAGAAAAAATAATTGAGCTTAGAGATAAGATATCAAAACAATATATTGCGGGTCCTCTTCATGGTTCTTATATGGGAACTGAAAAGAGATTTCCTCTAACTCGAAAAAATGTAAATATCAAGGGGCAAACTGCCGTCGAAACCAGGGGACTTTGGCGTTTGTTTAATGATTTTATGGGGGGACCTTTCATCAATTATTGTTTCTTTGATCAAAAGAATAATCAATTTGTAATGATAGATTGTTTTGTTTATTCTCCAAATCAACCAAAAAGAGATGAATTGATACAATTAGAATCAATAGTTTATAGTTTAAAATTCGAATAACTTTTTTGAAATACTACAAATTGTCCGTACATTTGCATGCTGGTAAAATATCAATATAATTTAACTATAATTAAAAAACATACATATGAAACCAAACAAAATTGAACACATTGGAATAGCAGTTTCTAACCTTGATGAAGCCATTAGATATTGGGAAGATATCATGGGATTAAAATGCTATAATATTGAAGAAGTTGTTGACCAAAAGGTAAAAACAGCTTTTTTTAAAGTTGGAGAAGTAAAGATTGAACTTCTTGAAGCAACATCTCCAGAAAGCACCATAGCCTCTTTCATCGAGAAAAAAGGTCAAGGTATACACCATATTGCTTTTGCAGTTGACAATACGAATGAAGCCTTGTCTGATGTTGAAGCAAAAGGAGTAAAATTGATAGACAAAACATCTAGAGCAGGAGCAGAAGGTTTAAAAATTGGATTTTTACATCCAAAATCAACAATGGGTATATTAACAGAACTTTGTAGCGAATAAACATTATTAACACATAATAAACAATATAATGGCTTTTGAAGATAAAATAAAGCAATTGCTTGACAAAAGAGTAGAAGCAAAATTAGGTGGAGGTCAAAAAAGAATTGATGCTCAACATGCTAAAGGTAAGTTAACCGCTCGTGAACGTATTGAAATCCTTCTAGACGAGGGTTCATTCGAAGAATTTGATATGTTTGTGACACATAGATGTTCTGACTTTGATATGCAAAATCAAACCTTTCTGTCTGACGGCGTAATCACAGGATATGGTACAATTGATGGAAGACTTGTTTATGTTTACTCTCAGGATTTCACTGTATTCGGAGGGAGTTTGAGTGAGAGTTTTGCAAAGAAAATTTGCAAAGTAATGGATCAGGCGATGAAAGTCGGAGCTCCTGTAATTGGAATAAACGATTCAGGTGGCGCTCGTATACAAGAAGGCGTAAATTCATTAGCAGGATATGCGGAGATTTTCCAAAGAAACATTTTAGCTTCAGGTGTCGTACCTCAAATTTCTGCAATTTTTGGCCCTTGTGCTGGTGGTGCAGTTTATTCTCCAGCTTTGACTGACTTTATTATGATGTCTAAAGAAAACAGCTATATGTTTGTAACTGGACCTAAAGTAGTAAAAACTGTTACTGGAGAAGATGTTACAGACGAAAAACTTGGGGGAGCAATGATACATGCTTCAAAATCAGGGGTAACGCATTTTGTTGTTGAATCTGAAAATGAAGGCTTGATGATGATAAGAAAATTAATGAGCTATCTCCCTTCAAATAATCTCGAAGAAGCTCCTTTGGCTCCATGTGTTGACCCTATTGACAGATTAGATGATTCATTAAATAATATTATCCCTGAAAACCAAAATAAACCATATGATGTTAAGGATGTTATTCATTGCATAGTTGATGAAGGAGAATTCTTAGAAGTGCATCGTCATTATGCAGCAAATATTGTTGTTGGTTTTGCTCGTTTCAATGGAACATCTGTAGGAATTGTTGCTAATCAACCTAATTATATGGCTGGTGTACTTGATATTAATGCCTCTAGAAAAGGAGCTCGTTTTGTTCGTTTCTGCGATGCTTTCAATATTCCTATAGTTACACTTGTAGATGTACCAGGATTCTTGCCAGGAACAGGACAAGAATATAATGGAATTATTGTTCATGGGGCTAAATTCTTATTTGCATACGGAGAAGCTACTGTGCCAAAGGTAACTGTTACTCTACGTAAATCTTATGGTGGAGCTCATGATGTTATGAGTTGCAAACAATTGAGAGGAGACATAAACTATGCTTGGCCTAGTGCAGAAATAGCAGTAATGGGTGCTAGTGGAGCAACTGAAGTATTATATGGCCGTCAATTAAAAGACATTACTAATGCTGACGAAAAAGCAAAATTTATTGCTGACAAAGAAACAGAATATAATGAAAAGTTTGCCAATCCATACAATGCAGCAAAATATGGTTATATTGATGATATAATTGAACCAAGAAATACTCGTTTCAGAATTATTCGTGCTCTTCAGGCTCTTGCAACAAAGAAGGATCAAAATCCAATGAAGAAGCACTCTAACATTCCTTTATAATCAAATATTGAAAAATGAAAAGTAATATATTAAAATTCATTTCAGTATCCCTTTTTACTCTTTCTTGTTTTTTTGTGAATGCTCAAGATGCATCACAAGCAGAGATGATTAAAGAGCTTCAAGAAACTGTAAAAGAATTAAAAGCATCTATCAAACATAATACACCTAATAGTGGTTACGACCCATTAATCCCTCAAAATTTTGCTACCGAGAATAAGAGTAAAGTATTTGCAATTATTAATCATAATGAGAATACCATAGAACTTCTTTCGGAAAACAAAGAAGGGGAAATGATTCGTGAAAAACAAATTCTTGTAGATGAGATTGTAGGAGTTTATAACCTTGAAGAAGTGTATAAACCACAAAGTGTTGCAGTATATGAAAACCATATCGTATATCTCGCTTCAAATAGTGATAGCTCTCTTTTTAGAGTTTTGAATGTAAAGGGAGAGTTAATAAAAGAATTTAGATTTAAGGGGGCTGCAAACTCATTTAGTTATGATATATCTGCAAAGAAACTTTATGTTGCTGGCAATAATTCATTAGGTTATGATATTTTTTCTATTGACGTAGCTAATGGTTTTGAAAATATGGTGATTAACGAATCACCATCATTCCATTATAAAAAACCTAAAAAAGCCGAGAGTATTGCAGAAAAGGACCCTAGTGGTATTTCTCTAACTGTTATATCTATGGGAACAGTTTTCTCTAGTTTATTATTGATATTTTTTGTTTTAATAATATATACAAAACTTAGTATACGATTACAAAACAAGAAAGCAATCAAAACAATAGAAAACTCTCATGAGCCTATGAGTACTCTAGTAAAATCAGAAGCAGATATTAGCGGAGAGGAATATGCTGCTATAGCAACAGCGATATTCTTGTATAACAATGAACTTCACGACGAAGAAAATACTGTCTTGACAATAAATAAAGTTGCAAAAACATATTCTCCTTGGAGTTCAAAATTGTATAATATGAATATTTACAAGAAATAGTTATTAAAATCAAAATCAAAAGATAGATGAAAAATTATAAATTTAGCATAAATGGGACTAGTTACTCTGTTGATATAAATAATATTGAAGGACAAGTAATAGAATTAGAGTTAAATGGTACCCCATATACAGTAAATGTTGATAAGGAGATTAAACAACCAACAAAGACACCAAAAATTGTACGATCAATTGCAGTTCCATCTACAGATTCTGCTCCTCAAGCAAAAACAAATGCAGGTGTTGGTTCTGTAAAATCTCCATTACCAGGCGTTATATTAGAAGTTAATGTTAAAATGGGTGATAAGGTTTCTGTAGGTCAAAACTTACTTATCTTAGAAGCTATGAAAATGGAGAATAAAATCGACTCTGACCTTTCTGGAATAGTAACAGATATTAAGATTCAAAGAGGGGATTCTGTTATGGAAGGTGACGTTCTTATAACAATAGGAGAATAAGAATATGGTTGCATTAGAATCATCAATAGGTTTTTTGGACTTTGTTCAATCTCAGCTTATTCAGTTTTTTAATTATACTTCATATGCTAATTTCACTCTAGGAAATGGAATAATGATAATTATTGGTATGATTTTCTTATACCTTGCAATATCAAAAGAATTTTCCCCAATGCTTCTTATCCCTATTGGCTTTGGAGTTATTGTAGGTAATATTCCTTTTTTTCCTGGTCTAGAAATTGGAGTTTATGAGCATGGTTCCGTTCTCAACACATTATATCACGGAGTTAGAAATGGGTGGTATCCTCCTCTAATATTCCTAGGTATTGGAGCAATGACAGATTTCTCTGCACTATTATCTAATCCTAAACTTATTCTTGTTGGAGCTGCTGCCCAATTTGGTATATTTGGAGCATATATGATTGCATTAGCCATAGGTTTCAACCCTGCAGAAGCTGGAGCAATAGGTATCATTGGTGGGGCAGATGGTCCTACTGCTATCTTCCTTGCTTCAAAATTAGCACCAGAACTTCTCGGAGCAATTGCCGTATGTGCATATTCATATATGGCTTTGGTTCCTGTGATACAACCTCCAGTAATGCGTTTATTCACAACAAAGAAAGAACGTCTTATTAGAATGAAACCACCAAGACAAGTTTCTAAATCGGAAAAAATAATATTCCCTATTCTAGCATTCATATTAACTTGTACTATAGTTCCTCCTGCTATTCCTTTATTAGGTATGCTATTTTTTGGGAACTTATTAAAAGAATCCGGAGTAACAAAACGTTTAGCAGCAACTGCATCAGGGGCTCTAATTGATATTGTAACAATATTAATAGGACTTACAGTAGGATGTTCAACACAAGCTACAACATTCTTAACCGCTAAATCAATAGGAATATTTGTATTAGGCGCATGTTCATTTATTATTGCAACGGCAGCTGGAGTTCTATTTGTTAAGTTCATGAACCTATTCCTCAAAGAAGGAAATAAGATAAACCCACTTATAGGTAATGCCGGAGTTTCGGCAGTTCCAGATAGCGCACGTGTTTCTCATAAAATAGGTCAACAATACGACAAAACAAATTACTTGTTGATGCATGCCATGGGGCCAAACGTAGCAGGCGTAATTGGTTCAGCAGTTGCAGCCGGTGTACTATTAAGCTTCTTATACTAGAGAGTCTATTTATATTCTAAATAATGAGATAGGGACAATTAATTTTGTCCCTATTTTTTTTATTAATCAAGCCATTTCTCAGGAAGAATTAGAGCATAATTCAGAGATTGTAATGCCATTCTGTTAAGGCGTAATGCCATTCTGATTATAGTGTAATGCCATTCTGAAGTGACAGAATGGCATTACACTATCTAAATAAGGGGAATATACATTTGAAATGCGTTATTTAGATTAACAAAGAGATTAATTATATTAAAAATACACCTTAAAGAATATATATTTTTTACCTTTGCAAAAAATTTGGGTTCTTATGTCTTATTAAGAACCCTTTAATTATTTATTTTAATAGAGAGATAATTATGAATTTTGTATTACTTATTACTGCCCTATTAACTGCATTATTGTTAGTTGTTGCAGCTCTAGGGATAGCCAAACTAATATCTCCAAGTTCAACCAATCCTCAAAAGGGAGAGGTTTATGAATGTGGAATTCCTACAAGAGGAAAATCTTGGATGCAATTCAAGGTTGGATATTATCTATTCGCTATTCTATTTCTAATATTTGACGTAGAAACAGTATTTCTTTTCCCTTGGGCGGCAGTTGTTCGTGACTTGGGTGTAGAGGCTGTATTTAGCGTCTTATTTTTCTTTTTAGTTTTAGTAGGCGGTCTTGCTTATGCATGGAAGAAAGGAGCATTAGAATGGAAATAAAGAAACCGAACATTAAATCGATGAAATATGAGGACTTCAAAGACAATGAGTATTTGGAGAAGATGGTTACAGAACTCAATGCCTCAGGTGCAAATGTGTTACTTGGAGTACTTGACGATGTTATCAATTGGGGGCGTAGTAATTCTCTATGGCCTCTTACCTTTGCTACAAGTTGCTGTGGGATTGAATTCATGGCACTTGGTGCAGCACGTTATGATATGGCCCGTTTCGGGTTTGAAGTAGCACGTGCAAGTCCTCGTCAAGCCGATATGATTATGGTTTGTGGAACAATTACAGATAAGATGGCACCAGTTCTCAAAAGATTGTACGACCAGATGGCAGATCCAAAATATGTTATTGCCGTTGGCGGTTGTGCTGTAGGTGGAGGCCCATTTACAAAATCTTATCACGTAGTTCAAGGAGTTGATCAAATCCTTCCTGTGGATGTATATATACCAGGTTGTCCTCCTCGTCCTGAGGCTTTTTATTACGGAATGATGCAATTGCAGCGTAAAGTAAAACTAGAAAAGTTCTTTGGTGGAGTAAATCGTAAAGAAAAAAAGGAAAAATAGGCATGGATATAAAAAATAGAATTTTAGAGATTGTTCCAGAAGCTGAATTTTCAGAAAATGGAAGTCTCGTAGCGATAGTTCCATCTTCAAACCTATATACTTTAGCTAAAAGACTTAAGAATGATGAAGACACTTCTTTTGACTATTTGTTAAGCTTAACGGGTATGGACTTTGGAGATTCTTTAGGTGTAATTTATCACCTTGAGTCGACAAAGTATGGACACATGATTGTTTTACAAACTAGCACTAACGACAAGGATAAGCCAGAATTATACTCAGTTAGTGATATTTGGAAAGGTGCAAATATAAACGAAAGAGAAGCATACGATTTCTTTGGTATTCGTTTTATAAATCACCCTGATATGCGTCGTATATTCCTAAGAGACGACTGGGTTGGTTTCCCATTGAGAAAGGATTATAACGATGAGTTAAATCCACTTCGTATGACAAATGAGGTTACTGAGGATATGACTCAGGAGCTAACATTAGACAAAGATGGAACCTTTACAAATAAAGAAAATATAATCTTTGACGACCAAGAGTATGTAATAAATATAGGACCTCAACACCCTGCAACGCATGGTGTACTTCGTTTTAGAACATCTCTTCAAGGAGAAACAATAAAGAAGATAGAACCATATTGTGGTTATATACATAGAGGAATAGAGAAAATGTGTGAAAGCTTGACCTATCCTCAAACCCTAGCACTAACAGATAGATTAGACTATTTAAGTTGTCACCAAAGCCGTCACGCACTATGTATGTGTATTGAGAAGGCAATAGGTGTAGAAATTCCAGAAAGAGTTCAATATATTAGAACAATAATGGATGAGCTTCAAAGAATTGACTCTCACTTATTGTTCTATTCTTGTTTATGTATGGACCTTGGAGCTCTTACAGCTTTCTTCTATGGATTTCGAGATAGGGAAAAAATACTAGATATTTTTGAAAACACAACAGGAGGTCGTTTAATCCAAAACTATAATGTAATTGGAGGAGTTCAGGCAGATTTACATCCAAACTTTGTAAAAGATGTTAAGGAATTTTCTTCTTATATGCGTAAGATTCTAAAAGAATATCATGATATATTTACTGGGAATATTATAGCTCAACAACGTTTAAAAGATGTTGGTGTTCTTTCAAGAGAGGATGCAATTTCTTTTGGAGCAACAGGAGGAACAGGACGTGCCTCTGGTTGGGCCTGTGATACTCGTAAGCGTAAACCATATGGAGTATATGATAAAGTTTCTTTCAAAGAAATAGTATATAATGAAGGAGATAGCTTTGCTCGTTACATGGTTCGTATGGATGAAATTGTTGAATCTCTAAATATTATTGATCAATTGATTGACAATATTCCAGAAGGTGAATATCAAGTAAAGATGAAACCAATCATTCGTATTCCTGAGGGCAAATATTTTGCCTCAGTTGAAAGTTCACGTGGAGAATTTGGTGTTTTCATAGATAGTCGTGGTGATAAATCCCCATATAGAATGAAATTCCGTGCAACAGGACTTCCTCTTGTTGCAGCTGTCGACACAATAACAAGTGGAGGCAAGATAGCGGACTTAATAGCTATTGGAGGAACCTTAGATTATATAATCCCAGAAATTGATAGATAATAAATAATATTCTATGTTTGATTTTAGTATAGTTTCAAGTTGGATACATAACCTATTAACAGGTGTAATGCCTGAGTTCTGGGCAATATTCTTAGAATGTCTAGCAATAGGTATTGGTATATTATTATTTTATGCAGTACTTGCAATCATATTAATATATATGGAAAGAAAGGTCTGCGGCTTTTTCCAATGTCGTATAGGACCTGATAGAGTCGGGAAGTTTGGAATATTTCAACTCTTTGCCGATGTAATAAAAATGCTGATAAAAGAAATTATTAGTTTAAAGAATTCGGATAAATTTCTTTATGCCCTAGCTCCTTTTATTGTAATTATTGCTTCAATATTAGCATTCTCAACCATTCAGATAAACAAAGGAATGGAGATAATTGATTTCAATGTGGGAATTGTTTTCTATATGGCAGCAACCTCACTTGGAGTTCTTGGTATCTTACTTGCTGGTTGGAGTAGTAATAGTAAATTTACAATGATTAGTGCAATGCGTTCTGGAGCTCAAATTATTAGTTATGAGCTTTCTGTTGGATTGTCTCTACTAACTGTTGTTGTTTTTACAGGCACATTACAGTTTTCAGAAATAATTCAATCGCAAGCCGATGGTTGGTTGATATTTAAAGGGCATATCCCTGTTTGGATTGCTTTTATCATCTACCTTATTGCAGGAAATGCAGAAACAAATAGAGGTCCATTTGACCTTCCAGAAGCAGAATCGGAATTAACAGCTGGATACCATACAGAGTATTCGGGTATGCATTTTGGATTCTTCTATCTCTCTGAATATTTGAATTTATTTATTGTAGCAGCAATTGCGGCAACAGTATTCTTAGGAGGATGGATGCCATTACATATTTCAGGATTAGATGGCTTTAATGCAATAATGGATTATATTCCCGGATTTATCTGGTTCTTTGGTAAAGCATTCTTTGTTGTATTTTTATTAATGTGGATTAGATGGACATTCCCTCGTTTAAGAATTGACCAACTATTAAAACTTGAGTGGAAGATTTTAGTTCCAATTGGATTATTCAATCTTGCCTTAATGATTTTAGTTGTTGTATTTAAACTCCACTTTTAACCCAAAATAGATATGAATAGTTTTTTTAAATATTTTCATTCGCTTTTTAGTGGGATACTTACCTTGTTGATTGGTATGAAAACCAGCATGAAGGTCTTCCTCCGTAAAAAAGTTACAGAAAAATATCCTGAAAATAGGGATACCTTGAAGATTTCTGATCGTTTTAGAGGAACATTAGTAATGCCACATGATACAGAGAATCATCATAAATGTGTTGCTTGTGGCATTTGTCAAATTTCTTGTCCTAACGGATCTATCGTTGTTCATTTCGACACAGTAGTTTCAGAGGATGGAAAAAAGTCAAAGGTTCTTACAAATTATGAATATGACTTAGGAAATTGTATGTATTGTCAGCTATGTGTTAACACATGTCCTCATGATGCAATTTGCTTCGATAACTCTTTTGAGCATGCAGTTTTTTCAAGAGAAAAGCTAATCAAGAAACTCAATAGAGAAGGTTCAACCCTGGTAAAAAAATAAATAGTATGGATATTACATTTCAAAACGTAGTTTTTCTTATTGTGGCAATCTTCATCACAGTATTCTCTGTGCTGACAGTTACCACCAATAAAATTATGCGTTCAGCTACCTATTTGCTTTTCGTACTTTTTGGTACTGCTGCAATATATTTCCTATTAGGATATACATTCTTAGGAGCTGTTCAGATAATGGTTTATGCAGGAGGTATAATTATATTATATGTCTTCTCAATATTACTTACAAACTCTGATGAGAATATAAATACAGGAATAAAGAGAGGTAAGATATTACCTGGATTAATTTCTGCTCTAGCTGGAGCTGGTATAATATTCTTTATCATCTTCACACATAACTTTATGCCTTCAGCATCAGCAAACATACTTCAAGAAGTAGATATGAAGACAATAGGTTTTACACTTGTTGGTGGAGGCAAACATCAGTATATACTTCCATTTGAAGTATTAGGTGTGCTATTATTAGCATGTATAATTGGGGGTGTATTAATAGCACGTAAAAGATAATAGATATGGAAATACAAGTAGAACATTACCTAATAATAAGCACAATAATGCTTTGTGCAGGTATTTACGGATTTTTGGTTCGTAAAAATACATTAGCAATGCTAATTTCTGTAGAGTTAATTTTGAACGCAGCTGATATTAATTTTGCTGTATTTAATAAGTTCCTATTTCCAAATCAATTGGAAGGACATTTCTTTACTTTATTCGCAATTGGAATCGTTGCTGCAGAAACAGCTGTAGCCATTGCAATTATTATTAATATCTATCGTAACATTCAGACATTGAATGTAGATAAGATGGATAAATTGAAACATTAAAAAAAGAGATTTATGGAATATACATTAATTATATTACTTCTCCCAGCAATAATGTTTCTATTTTTAGGACTAGCTGGACATAAGCTAAAACATAAGGTTGCAGGTCTTTTTGGAACAATTTCATTAGGATTGGTAACATGTTTATCTTATTTTACTGCTTGGGAATATTTTACATCACCAAGAGTAAATGGCGTTTTCGAAAAGATAATACCTTTTAATTTCGAGTGGTTAAGTTTTTCTGAAGCACTTCACGTTGATATTGGTATATTATTAGACCCTATATCAGTAATGATGCTAATAGTTATTTCAACAGTATCATTGATGGTTCATATTTATAGTTTGGGATATATGCATGGAGAAAAAGGATTCCAACGTTATTACGCCTTCCTTTCTTTATTCACATTCTCAATGCTTGGTCTAGTTGTTGCAACTAATATTTTCCAAACTTACATATTTTGGGAATTAGTAGGGGTATCATCATACTTATTAATTGGATTTTATTACACCAAACCATCTGCAATTGCTGCTTCGAAGAAAGCCTTTATTGTAACACGTTTTGCAGATCTTGGTTTCCTTATAGGAATATTAGTATTATCATTCTATAGTCAAACCTTTAGCTTTGTAGAGCTGATGAATGGAAGTTCAGATGCAATACTTACAGGAGCAGCAACACAAACATTCCTTGGAATTGGAGTTCTTTCATGGGCATTAGGACTAATGTTTATTGGGGCAGCAGGTAAGAGTGCAATGTTTCCCCTTCATATTTGGTTGCCAGATGCTATGGAAGGTCCAACACCTGTTTCAGCCTTAATCCACGCTGCAACAATGGTTGTTGCCGGGGTTTACTTGGTGGCAAGAATGTTCTACCTATATATTGGTTTTGCACCAGGAGTATTAGAAATCATTGCTATTGTAGGAGCATTCACATCTCTATTCTCTGCAATCATAGCATGCGTACAGACAGATATTAAACGTGTACTTGCCTTTTCTACAATATCACAAATTGGATTTATGATGGTAGCCTTAGGAGTATGCACAGGAATGGATTCACATGAAGGCTTAGGATATATGGCTTCAATGTTCCATTTATTCACTCACGCAATGTTCAAGGCATTATTATTCTTAGGAGCTGGTTCCATTATCCACGCAGTTCACTCGAACGAGATGAAGGATATGGGAGGATTAAGAAAGTTTATGCCAATAACACATATAACATTCTTGATAGCATGTCTTGCAATTGCAGGTATACCTCCTTTCTCAGGTTTCTTCAGTAAGGATGAGATACTAGCTGCTGCCTTTAAGTTTAATCCTGCAATGGGTTGGACAATGACAGTTATTGCTGGCTTAACAGCTTTCTATATGTTCCGTCTATATTTCAATATATTCTGGGGAAAAGAAGCAAAGCATCACCATACTCCACATGAGTCTCCTCTTACTATAACTATTCCATTAATAATACTTGCAATTGTAACAATATTTGGTGGATTTATTCCTTTTGGACACTTCATCACAAGCGATGGTCTACTTTATAATATACATTTAGATCCACAAGTTGCAATAACATCTGTTGTTGTTGCCGTATTATCGATAGCAATTGCAACAATATTCTATAAGAATAAGGAACAAAAGATACCTGCAATGCTTGGGGAAAAACTCTCTGGCTTACACAAGGCAGCAACAAAGAAATTCTATATCGACGAAGTATATCAATTCATCACTCATAGGATAATCTTTGCCTGCATCTCTACACCTATTGCATGGTTTGACCGTCATATTGTAGATGGTTTTATGAACCTAATGGCTTCAAGCACTCAATCCCTATCTTACTCTATACGCAAATTCCAATCAGGACATGTACAGCAATATGCTTTTGTATTCTTATTAGGAATAATATTTATTATCGGACTTATTCTTTTGGTTATATAAAAAAGTAGAAATATGAATCTTTTATTATTATTCGTACTCATTCCAATTCTAATGATTTTTTGCTTATGGATAAGCAGAAATATAAATCAAGTTAGAGGAGTAATGGTAGCAGGCTCAACTGCATTACTAATTTTATCGGGCGTACTTACTTATTTATATCTTGGTGCAAGAGCAGATGGAGACACAGCAGAAATGCTTTTCCGCTCCGATTGGACTTGGTATTCGTCATTAAATATAAAACTTTCTCTTGGTGTTGATGGAATTTCTGTAGCCATGTTATTACTATCATCGGTAATAGTATTCACAGGAACATTTGCATCATGGAAACTAAAAGACCAAACAAAGGATTTCTTCCTATGGTTTTGTCTTCTTTCATTAGGAGTATTTGGATTCTTCATAACAATAGACCTTTTCACAATGTTTATGTTCTATGAAATTGCCCTTATCCCTATGTATTTACTTATCGGACATTGGGGTTCTGGTAGAAAAGAATATTCTGCAATGAAGCTTACCCTTATGCTTATGGGTGCATCTGCACTATTGCTTGCAGGTATCTTAGGTATTTATTTTAGCTCTGGTGCTACAACAATGAATATCCTTGAGATTGCTCAATTGCATAATATTCCAATGAATGCACAATTACTTTTCTTCCCTCTAACCTTTGTTGGCTTTGGTGTTTTAGGTGCCCTATTCCCATTCCACACTTGGTCTCCTGATGGTCATGCTTCAGCACCAACTGCTGTTTCTATGCTTCATGCAGGTGTACTTATGAAACTAGGAGGTTATGGTTGTTTCCGTATAGCAATGTATTTAATGCCAGAGGCTGCAAATGAACTTGGATGGATATTCCTTATCCTAACAACAATATCTGTTGTTTATGGTGCATATAGTGCAATTGTTCAAACCGACCTAAAGTATATCAACGCCTATTCTTCAGTTTCTCACTGTGGACTAGTGCTCTTTGCAATATTGATGACAAATCAAACTGCAACAACAGGAGCAGTTATACAAATGCTTTCTCACGGACTTATGACTGCCCTATTCTTCGCCTTAATTGGTATGATTTATGGCAGAACACATACAAGAGATATTAGAGAGCTGGCAGGTCTTATGAAGGTTATGCCTTTCCTTTCTGTATGTTATGTTATTGCTGGGCTTGCCAACTTAGGTCTTCCTGGCTTTAGTGGATTTGTTGCAGAGATGACAATATTTGTTGGTTCATTCGAGCATGTAGATTTATTCCATAGGGTAATAACAATTATTGCTACAAGTTCAATTGTTATTACTGCTGTATATATTCTTCGTCTTGTAGGAAGAAGTATTTACGGAGAGGTAAAGAACCCTGAATTTTTAAAACTAAAGGATGCTACTTGGGACGAAAGAGTTTCTGTTATAGTTCTAGTAATATCAATAGCTGCACTAGGTATTCTTCCTCTTTGGATGAATAATATGATCGGTGATAGTGTTCTTCCAATAGTAAACACATTAGTAAGTAGGTAACTAATTTAAAACAAGAAAAGATGGATTACAGTCAATTTCTATATATGAAAGAAGAGGTATCGCTTGTTGGAGTGATTGCAATATTGTTTTTATACGATTTAATTGCAGGCGAAAAAGGGCGTAAATACTTCTCTCTAATAACATGTCTTCTATTAGGCGGACATATTATCTACAACTTTTTACCTACCTCGACATCAGGCGCTGTTTTTGGAGGAATGTATTATTATACTCCAATGATGACAATCATTAAGAGTATTCTAACATTTGGTACTCTAATAGTTGTTATGCAAGCCGACACTTGGCTAAGGCGTGAAGATACTAAGTTCAAACAAGGAGAGTTCTACGTTTTACTACTTTCTACTCTCTTGGGTATGTTCTTTATGATTGCCTCTGGTCATTTCCTAATGTTCTTTATTGGACTTGAGATGGCATCTATTCCAATGGCTACACTTATAGCATTCGATAAATACAAACATGATTCAGCAGAGGCTGGTGGTAAGTATATTCTTACTGCAATGTTCTCTTCTGCTTTATTGCTCTTTGGTCTTTCGCTTCTTTATGGTGCTTGTGGAACTCTATATTTTGATGATATTCCTGCAACATTAGATGGCAACTTAATGCAAATGGCTGCCTTTGTTTTCTTTCTTGCTGGAATTGGTTTCAAGATTTCTATTGTTCCTTTCCACCTTTGGACTGCCGACGTTTATCAAGGTGCACCAACATCGGTTACCTCATTCCTTTCTGTTGTCTCAAAGGGTTCTGCGGTATTCGTTCTACTAACAATTCTTATGAAGGTCTTTGCTCCAATGGTTCAAGAGTGGCAAATAATTATTTATGGACTTATTGTTGTAACTATTACAATAGGTAACCTTTTCGCAATTCGTCAAAAGAACATCAAGCGTTTCCTTGCCTTTTCTTCAATCTCACAAGCTGGTTATATCCTTCTTGGAGTAATTGGAGGAACTCAACTTGGTATGTCTTCACTTGTATATTACGTGTTAGTTTATATGGTTGCTAACCTTGCAATATTTGGTGTTGTATCGATTATCGAACAAAGAACTGGTATGATAAACATTGAGGATTATAATGGACTTTATCTTACAAATCCAAAACTATCCTTCCTAACAACTCTTGCACTATTCTCACTTGCCGGTATTCCTCCTTTTGCAGGATTCTTTAGTAAGTTCTTTGTCTTTATGGCGGCGTTCGAAAAAGGATTCTATGTACTTGTAATAATTGCATTATTAAATACAATTATCTCACTTTATTACTATCTTTTATTAGTAAAGGCAATGTATATTAACAAGAGTGATTCACCAATAGAGTCTTTCAAATCCGATTGCTACACAAGAACAAGCTTAGTAATATGCCTAATCGGTATTGTATGTCTAGGGCTTGCAGGAGTAGTCTACGAAACAATAAGCCTATTCGGTTACGGAATGTAATCAAGGCATATAAATAACAAAAAGGCGTTAGATTATCTCTAACGCCTTTTTGTTTTTATAATAAAGAGGTAAATAAAATTTAAACTCCATATCTCCAAAAACTTCTCTGAGAAAGATTTCTTTTTCTCAGAGAAAAAATAATACAATAAGATTCCAGCGAAATAGAATCTTATTCTATTTCCACAAAAAATTACATCTCTAAATCAATAACTTAACTTCTAAGAAAAACTCATCGACGAAGAGTTTTTTACCCGTTGTGTAACTTTTTCTTATCTTCGCTTGTCTTATTTATAGAAAACAATAAAAGAGTAAAGATTAATTTTTGTTTGGGAGGCTGAGAATAGGCCTCCCATTACTTTAAGAAACTATTAATGACTGAGAAAGAATACAACCTTTGTATAGACAATTATTCCGATTCTGCGTTTTTATACCTTGTGAAAAACATCAAGGATAGCGATGCTGCAAAGGATATTCTTCAAGAAGCCTTTACTAAACTATGGGAAAAAAGAGAAGATGTTGATTTTCTAAAAGCTAAGAGCTACTTATTTACATCGGCTTACCATATAATGATAAATAATATAAAATATAACTCTTTAAAAAATAATATTCCAGAGGCTCAATTGTTTACTTCCAATGCCTATAACGACATTAATGAAGTAATGAGCCAGGCCATGGAAATGCTGCCACAAATTCAGAAGGCATCAATCCTTTTGAGAGACTATGAAGGATATTCCTATAAAGAGATTGGAGATATTCTTAATTTGAGCCAAGAGCAAGTGAAAATAAATATATTTAGAGCAAGAGTGCAGTTAAGAGAGTATATAGTTAAAATTGATAATGTATTATAGTTATGATAACTAGAGAAAATATAGAAGCATATTTATTAGACCTAATTGAAGGCAATCTAAGTCCTGAAAAGATTAAGGAGTTAGAGGCTTTCCTTAAGGAGAATCCTAACTATAGGGAGATGATAAATCGTTATGATCCTTCTTTAGTCCTTATAGCTGATAGAAATATTAAGTTTGAGGACAAAGAATCGCTAAGAAGAAAGAATAAATCAAAGTCAATTTATCCTTTTATCAAATATTCTTTTATTGCAATTGCAGCATGCTTTATCCTATTTTTATTTGTATCCAAGCTATTTATTAAACCATTAGAGAATACATCCATTAAGAATTTTGATAAAGTAATAGTTAAAAACACAAATAACACTCTTTCACCTTCTTCTTCAATAAATAATGACAAAGAAGAAATTGTAAAAAAACAAACAAGAGTTACTACAAACAAGACAAAGACCATTGCAAAAGCCCAAAAACCTCAAGAAAAGGAAATTCCAATTGAAGTAAAAGAGGGATTAAAGCCAGAGCCTAAGATATTACTTTCAAATAGCATGGTTGTATATGAGTTAGATAACTTAATTGTCTATATAGAAGGTGAAGAGTTTAATAAAAATAAAATTATAGAGGTAGATAATTTAGTCGCTTATAAAGATAGTCCAATTATCAATCCAATCTTAAGCCCTTTAATTTATAATAAATATGTCTATCAGTTAAGGTATAATCTTGAAACCACGATTGAAAAGACACAAAATGGGTTTAATAATGCCTTAGTCTATATACAAGAGAATGTTAAGTTCAACCAATTAGAATTAGTAATAGCAAAGAAATAGTAAAAACAATAAAAATAAATAATATGAAAACCAAGAATTTATTTTTTCTAATCCTCCTTTTAGGATTATCATTTAACGCCATTTCCCAAGAGGAAGTAACAATCAAACAAGTACTAAAAAACAGTAATACAAGCTCTGAAAAGAATAATAGATGGATTAGGGATGAAATTAATGAAGTAATAATAAACACATCGCTTCCAGTAACTATAAAAGGAGGGATTGAGAATGCAATCTTCCTCACTGGAGAGTTTAATAATAGTGAAGATTATGCTGGTTTTTGCATTCTCGAAGACGGAGCATTAAAGATTAATTCTCCCAAGAAAGGTAAAAGTATTACTTTAGAATTAGGTTCAGATGTACAAGCATTTTATATTATAAATAATGCAAATGTTGTTTTTTATAAAGACATTATTATTAGAAATGAAGGAGAAATAATAGTTGAAAACAATTCTTCAGCAACATTTAAAGGTTTTGTAACAGGCAATAAATTATATGTAAAGACAAAAAATAACTCGAAAATAAATTTCTTTACAGTCTATTTAGATATATTAGATTTACAATTAGCAAATAACTCAGAAGTTAAGTTAAAAGGAAAGACCAATATTCTAAAAGTTGACAAGGATGAGAGTTCTAAAGTGATAGAAGATGATTTTACATATATAAATTTGAATAAATCTTGTGTAACAAAAGGAGAAGATATTTCAATCTCAGATACAACAGCTGAAAAAGAATATAATAAATTATCAAATGTTTGGAATCCTAAAAATGCTAATGTTTTTATTGGTAAGAATTCAAAAGTTAGGATTATATTTTCTGATAATATGAATGAGGATTATATTTCTAATTATCCAATTAAGGGCTATGAGAAAGGTAAATTGGTTATTCAGGATGATTATCCTTTGGACTTAGTAATAACAATAAAAAAGGATATTGGGAATATTACCATTGAGGAGGGAGCAAAGGTAATTATTGAGTCAGAAATTAAAGAAGATAACCGTTCATATTATTTACACAATAATTCTGAGCTAATATTTAATAAGAATGTGGAAGTTAAAGAACTTGGTATCAATTTAAACAATGCTTCCAAAGTAAGCTTCAAACATCTAAAAACAGATAACCTCTTTATTCAGGGAAATGGTTCTTCGGAATTGGAGATAAACGGGGAAATAGGTTTACTGGATAGATATAAATATGATGATATTAATCTTAAAGGAGACTATAAAATAAATTCAACAAGAAAAAGGATGATTAAAGAATTGGGTATTTCAGCTCCTATCCCTTTAAATATTAATAGTAAAAACAGGAACGGAAACGAAAACAGCGAAAAAATAAAAGCTCAAAATCTTGGGAAAGACAAGGTGAATATTGATTTAGCTTTCTCTTATGGAGTTTTAAACTGGTCCAATGGAGTTAATAAGGTTGATGATTTATTTTCTTCTCCAAATAATGAATATAAATTAAGATTAGGGGACTCTTGGAATATTGGCTTAAAGTTTAGATATAATTTCAATCCCAAATTAAGATTATTCGCAGGAATTGGGTTTGAATCAAATGTTTTTAGATTTGAAAACAATGTAAAGATGACTGAAACAAACGGAGATAAAAGACTTGCTTACGAAACAGATCCTTCAATACTTAATTCAAAAAGCAATATTAATGCTCGTTACGTTACAATCCCTATTCACTTTCAATACTTCTTCTATAAAAAGTTCTCTATTCATGCTGGAGGAGTATTAGGAATCAATTACAGAAACTCATCAACAGGTTTCGAACGAGAATATGATATAACAAATGCAAAAATCTCAGAAGAATGGGGAAAGAACTATGATAATTTCAAACCAATAAAGCTTGAAGTACAAGCAGGTCTAGGTTGGTCAAGTTATAATTTCTATCTAAAATATTCCCTTACACCATTATTTAAAGATAACAAAGAAATAGAAGTACTTCCTTATAGTATTGGATTCTCATTAGGAATATAAATTACAATAGGGCTCAAACTTAGAGTAAATAATAGTTTCATCATTTCTTAAGCAGTCAAAAGAGTTATTCTTTATGGCTGCTTTTTTCTTATATCAAGGCATATGAGACTTCCAAAAAAACTCTTCGTATTTAGGAAAAAATACGAAGAGTTCACACCTAAAATACTTCGTATTTTTTTCTAAATACGAAGAGTTTTTTATCCCTAAATAAAGATAGTTTCTGAATTAAGAATAACATCCCAAATTTGTTTTCTAAATCTTTTGCTCTTCTTCGTTATAGTGCCACTGGGCTTCTTTTCTTATAGCTTCTTCTATTGATATATTTCTTTCTTTGGCTTTCTTTTCTGCATTTTTAAGCCAAGATGGATTGTTTTTTATTTCAAGTATTATCTCTTCAATTCTTTCTTTTTTAGTTTTCTTATAGATTGATTCTGTTCTTACTTTATTATCATTGCTTAGTATATTGCTTATGGTTAAACTTGATGCAATCAGGTCTTTTCCTCTGAGTTCAAATATTGTGCTGTTATTATCTATTTTAGGATAAAAAGCTATATTGATACTATGGTAGTTTCCGCTACATTGCATAGGAATTGAATTTATGTAGACAGTGTCGTTATTTCCACTGGTAAGAATGCTGACATTATATTCTTTATAAGGACTATGATATAGAGTAATTATATTATCGCAAAGAATATCTTTTTGATTCTCTGGCAATTTACTGCCTTTTAGTCCTGCAAAATACATAAGAGCATCATTAGTTTTAGCGCTTTGACGGAAGAAACACACCCATACTTGTTTATCGTTTGTCTTATAATTTGATATAAAATCTTTATATCTTCCAGTTAAGTTATATTTTTCACCTGTTAGCTTTACAAAATAATCTTTCCAACTAAATGATTGATCTGTTACCCATGTTCCAAAATAGGAACTTGTATTATTAGCCTGTTCAAAGCAAATAGGAGTTTTTGTATTAAGACTAGGAATAGTTCTTTTTACTATTGCATCCTCTGCCATCTCAAAGCGGAAGCTTGATAATTCCATATCTTCCGCCACAGCTCTATTTGTTGTTTGCGTAATGACAGTAACCCAGAATAATAGAATACAGAAAAGTATTTGGAAGCTAATTCTTGTTATTTTTGAGAATGATAATAGATTTAGAATTGCAGATAAAAGCATAACAAGACAAAGAGTGTAACCAAAATAAGAAAAGAAAGTTGGCACATAGCTATTCCAAGAAGCTAAATAATAGCGAGAAGATGCACAAACCAATAAAAGAGGCAAATAAACAAGGCAAATGCCCATAATAAATCCATATAATAAATGAATATATTTTATTGCTTTGTATTTATTCATAGCATAATAAGCAAGAGCCACGACAATAAGACCTTGAATTGCAATTATTAAATCTATTCTATACGGCTTAAACGTTGCATCAAGACTCGTAGGATGAGAGAGCAGAACATCTCTATAATCAACATAAGTTTGAAGAGGGAATGAAAGCTTACTCATTAGTGTTGCAGTTTGAAACAAGCCACAAAGGGTTAAGTCCTTTGAGATATATGCACCATCATATTTTGGGGGATAGAATAATTGAAACCCGAAATATGCAATTAGGTATAATACTCCACCCAATATAAATGGGAAAAGCTCTTTGAATATTTTGATAATTTTCTCTTTATTTATAAGAGAAAAGGCATTGTTTTTCCATATGGCGATAAATAAGAATACTAAATAATACACTAAGTATGTTTCATAAAACAATGTTGCAATAAGCATAATAATTGCAGAAGTATATAGTAGATATTTCCTATTCCTCTCGTAAAATGAAATAAATAAGTGAAA
The DNA here is from genome assembly GCA_017860275.1 of Bacteroidota bacterium. Classification (GTDB taxonomy): domain Bacteria; phylum Bacteroidota; class Bacteroidia; order Bacteroidales; family P3; genus UBA10566. The sequence continues at coordinate 144,836 of JAFNAQ010000003.1, read as the reverse complement.
TGATATTAGGATTAAGCAAAATGAGAAAGTAAAATAAAAAGGATATGCAGTTGTTATTGAATGAAAACCTGCTATTTGAAAACAAGAAGCAAGTAAGATAGCTGCAAATAAAGTAATTGGATTGCTGTTAAAGACTCGTTTTATTAGTCGCGTAAAAAGAATAAAACTTAATGCAATAGGTAATATATACATTATATCAAAATACGTGGGGTTGTTAATCAAGTAAGGTACAGCAACTACGTAACGAATGAAAATAAGATAAAAACGTCCGCTGATATAGGGTAAGTCTCCGACAATATGAGCCCAATGACCTTTACAAAACTCAACATAAGTATAAATATCATCACCAACTGTAAATCCTATTTTTGTAAGTGGATATAAAGTAATAAGATATACCAAAAACAATAAAAAATTAATGGCAAATTTCTCCTGATTAAATTGTTTTATTTTCATAGTCTAATTCTTAGTCATTACAATTTGAAAAGGTAAGTCTTTTCAGATATTTTGTTCCGTAGTTTTTCATTCCTGGGGTTCCATTTAGGATTAGTTTTTGTACTATTGGGGAAAGCTCTTCTTTAAGCCAAGAATGCTTGTCTTTGTAGTAGAGGAGAATTTCTAAAGCCCAAGCTAGTGGCGCAACAGGACATTTTGGCGTTAGAATCCATTTAAAGCAACCCTCAATTATTATCTCGTCGTTGCTTAAGTCAATAATCTTACAAAGACTCTCTGGAAGTTTATTCTTTGCCCTAAGTTCAAAGAGGTGGATAAGAATCTTATTATAATGTCTAGCTACCGATGAGTTAGGAATGGAATTATATTTTGCAAGCATTTGAGGCAAGATAGGCTGAATATTATTAACGTCCTTCCAAACAATCTTTTCCAAAACCCACGCACTACGAAATGATATTCTCCTATCCTTATTGAAGTTCAGACCAAAGAGAACAGAAATAGGAAACCCCTGAACAATTATTTGCTCAGAGGTTTCTAGTATTGAGTCAACACCAGTTGGGTTTTGAAGTTCTGCTATTAAATATTCCTCAGTTATCATCTCTTAGAAAGAAATACTTACCCCTATCATTCCCATAAAACGTTGTGATGGGTAGTTATAATATGATTCGTAGGATTGGAAGGCAAGGTTATTTAATCTAACAAAGAATCTTGTTTGATCGCTATATTCATACTCTGCACTTAGGTTTAGGTCAATAATAGGCTTAAGAGAAACTTCCTCATTGAAATACATAGCCCTTGTCTTTGATTTAAAGGTTGGAGTAAAATATAAGGTAAGCTTATCGGCAGCAATATATTGAAGCGACATGGATGCAATAAAGGATGGTTTATAATATGCGAAGTCTAAACTTTCAACATTATAGGTTTGATACTCTAAGTCTGCAATAACTTTGAATGTCTTGTCTATACTATATCCCATATTTGCCTTTATATATAGTCGTGATGCGTTGTCATAAGTAATTGAGAACATATTCTTGTAGCTTGCAACTGTGTCGAAGCTATAAAATTGTTGATTTTTTAAGTATTGCATACCTAATTCCAAATTTATATCAAGATTATCTACGAAGTTTGACTTGAGGGCTGCAAAGAGATTAATGTTTGAAGTAGTTTTTAGGTCGAGATATGGAGCAATATATGGGTTTTCTATTCTTAGACTGTTAAGTGAAATTCTTTCTACTCCTCCAATTATTCCCCCTTTGAAGTTTAACTGAGAAGGTATGATTGGGAAATCTACAACAGCAGTTGGAATGAGATGAAATTTTGACTCTTTTCCAAACTCAGGAGAGAAGTCTAAGGCAGTATGTAGTTCAAACTTCTTTACCTTGAAATCAAAGTATGGCTTAATAGATACAATTCCTGTATTGTAAGTATCAAAGCCAGCTTGTTCAAATTTATCGAATGTTTGTTTGTAGTTAAACTTTAGACCTATGGTTTGTTTGTCTTGACCAAATAGTTTGAATTTTTTGTTTGCATCTGCATATATGCCTACATTCAATTCATTTAATCCATATCTTGCAGAAAGATTCTCCACTAAGAAACCTATATTATGGTGCAAAGCATCGTCATTACGATACAAAGAGGCGTAATTGGTTCTAAAGCCAACATTATTCCAAATCATCCTATAGTCCTTACTATCTAATTTCAAACTATCATTATTAAATCCATAATAGTAGTTCAATGCATTATTATAATATAGCTTTGCATCCACATAGAACTTATCCCATATTTTCTTCCCATAAAGATTAATATCGGTATTTGAGAAATGACTTGTTGGACTATCTTTTATTGACCAAAACGATGAGTAGTTTCTTATCTGAGTAGAATATAATAAGGTTCTATTTCTTTTCTCTGAGTAATTGAAATCAAGATATGGTGTTAGATATGTACCTAACCCCACTTTAAGATTCCCATTATAAAGCATCGCTATTGGTTCTCCCTTAACCTTTGCTGGATTTATTGGCTCAACATTTAGCTTTGTAGGAAATACCTTATTTATTACCTCGTAATTCAGACTAGGCACAGGAAAGGTTGTATCAAAAATACTAGGACTCTCTGCAATCTTATATGCTTCGTTAATTGTTGGCTCAAATTGAGTAACAATAATCACGCTCTCATTTAATGATGTTTTTGTACTATCCTTCTTTACTTCATTGTTCTGTGCAAAGATTGCAAGAGATAATAAAGAAAAAACAACCAAAAAAGATATTTTATATATAGTTTTCATATTAATATTTGTTGAATTATTTTACTGAGCTTTCTATTGTTGGTGTTGTTGCAGAGGGTTTATCCTTTGAATCAATAATAATCTCATCAACCTCTTTCTTAGACTCAATGACCTTTACTTCTTTCAAGGCTTTCGCCTCTTCTTCTTTCTTAACCAATTCATCAACCTTAGATTTTGCAATATTTACTAGTTCCTCTCCCTCATAGTTATCTACAATACTTTGATATGTCTGCTTTGCCATAAGGGTTTTATTTTTCTGAACATATATATCCCCAAGAAGAATAATAGATTTAGCCAACCAATACTCCGATGTTGGATTTGCAGATATTGCTAATATCATCTTCTCCGACTCATCAAGCTTCTTATTATTAAAACTATTTTCTGCAAATATATAGTTTGCCTCTCCTGAATATTCTCCATTCTTAGATTTCTTTAGCTTTTTGAATTCTTCAAGAGAAAGCTTTTTATCTCCAGTATTCATTAAGCTCTTAGCGATAATATAGGTAGCCTCATCATTAATTATTGTTGTGTTTTTTGTATTTGTCAATACTTTTTTTGCATATACAATTGCAGAATCAAAACTATTTAGATAGAAATTAGCACGCATTATTCCTAACTGAGAGAGTGATGCATGAGTACTTACCTCCGATTCTTTTTCTAATCTAAGGAATAGCTCCTTTGATTGAGGATAATCTTTCTTGTTGAAGGTAATATTTGCAGCGTTTAGTATAGATTTCTCCGAAAACTTACTCTTTGGACTCTTTGCAATAAATAGATATGAGCTTAATGCACTATCTATTTCTGAGTTCTTTGTCAAGCAGTCTGCAAGATAATAATGAGCATTTATTGCGAAGAAACCATTAGGGAATTTATTCAAATAATCTCTAAATCCAACTATTGACTTTTGGCAGTCTCCATCCATATATACATTCTCAACTGCCTCATAAGTTATTGAGTCTTTCTCGGCTAAGGAGTAATTTACATTGGGTATTGTTTTTACATATTCGTAATAATCGTCAACCTTATTTTGGTCGACATATATTTGTCTTATACTTTTCAAACCATCCTTCGATTCCTCTGATGTAGGGTAGGTTTTTACCAATGTATTAAGTGTTTCTAAGGCAAGTTCATCTTTCCCTTGCTTATAATATATTAACCCCATCTTTCCTATACATGCCTTGGTATGATTTGATTGAGGATATTCTGTTATAACCATTTTATATGTTTGAAGTGCTTTCTCGCTTTGGTCTAAAATCAAATAACAATTAGCTAGCTCAAATAATATACTTGAACGATATGAACTATTTGGATAAGATGTCAATGCTTTTTGAAGAATGGAAGATTTAGATTCTGTGTTGCCGAGTGCTCCTGTTGATACTGCCTTTTGGTACATTGCATAATCGACATCAATCACATTTAGCTTTATTACTTGATTATATTGGTCAATAGCAGAATTAAAATCCTTGAACATAAAATGACAATCGCCTATTCTATTATATGAATCTGCTATTACTTTCTCATCCTCACCATCCGCTGCCTTAACGAATCTATTAAAATATTCCAATGCTGGCTTATAGGTTTTTTTCTTGAAGTAATTATACCCCATTGTATAATTTGCCTTTGCGAAATATATACTCTTGCTTGCATTAGGTAATTTGAAGAATTGGTTAAGAGTCTTTACTGAACCATCGAAATTCATTCCTCTAAACATTGACTCTGCTTTTAAATAATAGGCAGCTGAGGTGAGTTTTGAATCGTAATCATTTTCTATTGATTTTGTAAACAATTTTATTGCCTCACTATACCTGCCCTCATTTAATACTTCAATTCCTCTGTTAAGAGATATTCTTTGGTAGGCTTGGTTTATTGTTATGCTTCTATTTGGAAGCTCTTCAATAAGTCTCAATGCATCTTGATAATTCTTGGATGCTCCGTAAAGTTGTGCTAAGTATTCCTTAACCTCATTTATTTTCTTCGATTTTGGGTAATTTGTATAGTATGTTTGGAATGATTTAAGTGTTTCATTAAAAGGATTTGGAAGTTCATAAGATAGTTTTGCGTAGTTTAAGAGTGCATCTTCTTTTATTTGTGCATCATAATCTAAATCATATGCTTCTTTAAAGGCTGTTCTTGCCGCTTGTTTATCCGAAGTTTTTAAATAACAATATCCAAGATTATAATATGCATTTTGTGCAAGAGAGTCCTTATTATCTATGGCCTTTGATAAGAATGGTATAGCCTCAAAGTATTTTTCATTTCTGCAAAGAGTAAAACCAAGCAAATAATTATCTTCTGCACTTGCCGCAGGATTATCTTTTACTCCCTTTTCAAGATAAGGTATTGCCTCTTCATATCTTTCTAACTTGCAATAGGCCTCTCCTAACATTCTATTTGTTTCGCTTGAACGCTTTGAATTTGAATTTTCGGAAAGTTCTTTTGAGTTTTTGATAAGCTCTTTATAATTTCCTTGAAGATAGTATATTTGGACAATATAGTATGGGACAATTCCTTTGAAGTTCTTATCATTCTTCATGCTATTAAACTCCCTTAAGGCTGCATCATACTTTTTCTCATTATAAAGAATATGCCCATAATAATATGTTGCGGGAGAAGAATATTTTGAACGTGCATCCTTAACTTTTGAAAAGTAATCTTTTGCAGAATCGAAATCTTGTATATTAAATAAGCAATATCCTAACTTATAATTATACTCTTGTTGCTGCTCTTTTGTAAGCCCTTTTTCGTCAATTTGTTTAAATGTCCTTATTGCTTGTTGAAAATTATTTTGCCCTTGATAATAATTTGCAAGATAAAAGTGCGCATTATTTACTTTTGAACTATTTGGATATAATCTAATAAAGTCTGAGAATAGAATATCAGCATCATTATTCGAGAGATTTGCGCCACATATTGCCTTAAAATAATATGCATCTTCTAATTCCTTTGAATCAACATTATTAGAAATACTGATATAATCTAAATAAAGCTGATACGCAAGAGCGTATTTTTTTTCATTAAATAGCTCATTAGCATCATTTAATATCCTTTTTGGTTCTTTGATTATTTCTGTTTTTTGTGCAAAATTGCTTAAACTAATCAGAATACCTACAAAGAAGAGAACAATTAATTTCTTATTCATAACAATATATTATTTTTCACGCTACTAAATTACTATCATTAAAACGATTCCAACCCCTATTCTTAGTATATTTTTCAACAGAAAAAAGTTAATAGAAACAAAATAGGGCGAAGAAAATATCCTCGCCCTAGTAAATAATTATATATTAATCTTTATTTTCCTCCCTTAATTAAGTTGACTGTTCCTTTCTTTGTTTGTTTTACACCTTCTCCATCGGTGTATATAAGATACCAAATATAAGCTCCATTAGGGGCAATACTTCCATCCTTGAGTTTGCCATCCCAACCTCCAGGATTTGTTGTTGAAAATATTTGTTCTCCCCAACGATTATAAATCACAAAATCATATTGAGTTGGCATTGATGTGATTGGTACAAATACTGAGTTTGCATCTCCACTTCCTGGAGTAAATGCACTTGGTAAAAGAATCATAAAATCAGGAACAACTAATACCTTTCCTATTGCGGTATCATGACATACCGACTGTATTGAGGCAATTAGCATTACTTCATATTCCTTTTGTTCTGAATTTGGAAAAACATGTGTGCCCTCTAATTGTGTGGAAGTTTCTCCATCCCCAAAATGCCATACCCTCTCAGTTCCATGAACTGTTAAATCTTCAAATTTTACTTCTGGATTAGAGAAATTTACTTTATCGGGATTTAAATACATTTCTGCTTTTATAGCAGGAATAACCTTAACAACTAATGAATCTTGAGCAAAACACCCATTAATATCTGTAATTGTTACTAAATACTTAGTTGTTTGATTAGGTGTAACTATTGGATTTTGTTGAGAAGCTATTGGAGATAAACTAATATCGGCAGGATAGGATTCCCAAAGATAATTTTCTGATTCAGAACAAGACAAAACTACACTATCTCCCTCACAAATAATTTCCTTGTCTGAACCTACTGTTGCCGAAGCCTGAGTAATTGAAAAACTTATCTTATCTTGAATCACTCTTCCACATCCATCGGTTGCAGTTACATTTATTACTATTGGTGCAGTTATCATTAGCGAATTGCTAGGTTTGTTTATAGAGTCCCCTGCACTCCAATGATATGTTACATCACCAACTCCTCCTGTAGTAGTAATTTGAAAATATTCCTTTTGGGGTAAAACATCTGCACAATATATTTTATCATCTGTTAAGGTATGTACGAATGCTTCAGGAACTCTTACTAATACTCTAATTGTATCTCTTTTTACACATAGCGATGCTGATGTTTCTTGTGCAATAATAAGAAATTCTTGCACCTGACCAGGGATATCTGTAGGGCTTGTTAGGAAATTAATATCTACATATGCACTTGTATCTCCAGCAGGAATAGTTAGTGAATGACCAAAAGTTGCATAATCTACTCCCTCAACCATATTTCCACCTATTGTAATATTATATGCTGCATCGGTAACTAAAGATGGACGATTTAGCTTGACTTTTATTCTTACCTTTGAACATCCCTTAATAAGAGTATCGCTTGCTGCTTGACCAATTTCATCTACATTAAGCTTATATTCATCTGCTCTAAATGAATTCCCTTCCAAAAACACAGCTGAATTAAAAGCTGCATCTCCAAGGTCGCAAATAGCTAAAGATAATTTATATTCATAACAAGGAACGATAGGCACTGGCTTAGTTCTTAAGGCCACTGTATATCCATTCATTTTACAATTATTATTTGTATTAGTTCTAAAAAAAGCCGTATTTGTAAGAATACATGGAGTTACGCTACCCGCCGATGAACCTCCATTTACAGTGTTTATCGTAACTGGCTGTTCTGGATATGATTCAGGAATTATTGCAATATTTTTCCATCTTAAATTAAAGGCTGAAGGAAAGCCTGTTGCATAAGTATTTGTTCCTGGAATATATGGCCCATCAATAAAAAACCCAAAAACATCATTAAAATTTGAACAAACATAATTTGGATACTCCTCACTTGCAAAAACGTATCTAAATGATATTTCATCACCAATAGTAATAAAATTAAAACTTAAACTTGCAATATCATTCTTTGGTTGAGAACCTAATCCAGAAGCATTTATTACATTAATTAAAGGAGTGATATTACTTACATCATTACTAGTTGGGGAAGATGTAGAACTTTGTGTTCCAGATGATGTTCCAGCCGAAGCATCTGATACATCTCCAGTAACCATAACTAATCCTTTTCTAAGTCCAACATTTGGGGCCATAGTGTCACCAGGAACAGGGTTAGCTAAATTACCATTATAAAATGTTCCAAATTGATTAGAATTTACCATAGTGTCACCATTGAAACGGACATTAGAAACAGTAACCCCCCCACCTAAAAAATTATTCTCAATAACTGTTTTCACTTTTTGTGTATTGACACTCGTTACCGTAACTTGTGAATTTACAATAAAAGGCATCAAAAGCAATAAAATATAAATTATTTTTTTCATAATTTAGAATATTAATAGGAACAAAAATATACAATTTTTATATTCTATGCAAATAAAGACAATACATATGTGTATTTTGTTTATTTTTGCATAGTTAAATTAATTAGAATTGAAAACACAAAAGTCAATATTAGCTAAGGTATTAAGGCCTATTCATAAACTATACCTAAGAGCAGAAAAACATGAAAATAAAAATGTTCAATATCAGAATGGAGCTTTAACTGAGAAGAAAACTTTCTGTCTTGACAACGATGTATCGGAGATAATGACAGCTAGAGTAGATGTTACAGCAATTGAAATATCTACGAAATTTTCAGATGTTATTGAAATAATAGCAAAGTCTGGATACTCTAGAATACCTATTTACGAAAAAGAATTAGACCAAATAAAGGGTGTATTATACGTAAAAGACCTTTTTAAATATCTAAATCATAAAGATTTTGATTGGACTAAGGTAATAAGAGAGCCTTTCTTTGTCCCTGAAAACAAAAACATCAACGACCTATTACAAGAATTTCAAGACACAAAACGTCACCAAGCAATTGTTGTTGATGAATTTGGTTCTTTTGTTGGGATTGTAAGTCTTGAGGATATTTTAGAAGAAATAGTAGGAGAAATTATGGATGAATTTGACTTTTTCAAACCTTCCCTTTCTACAAAATTGGACGATTACTCATATATATTTGCTGGGAAAATAAGCATAAACGATTTTTGTAAAGCAATAAACCTATCCGACGATACTATATTTGATGAAATAAAAGGCGACGCCGATACTCTAGCGGGAATGATGATTGAAATTGCTGGGCATCTACCAATAAAAGGAGAAACTCTAAGATTCAATAATTATAATTTTATTATTGAAAAGGCAGATAATAGAAAAATAGAAAGAATAAAATTAATCATTGAATAGTTATGAAACTAATTTATCCAATATTATTAATACTTACAATTGTAATTATGTCTTCATGTTTTTCTGAAGATGAAACAACTCCTAAACCAAAAACATATTTTAGGATAGATGTGCCAAAGCCTTCATATAAAGTATTTGACTCACTGAATACAAACTATATTTTTGAATATCCAAACTATGGCATGGTTGAACCTGTGAAGTCAAAATTTGACTCAAAGAACTGGTTAAATATTAACTTCCCTACTTACGGGTGTAAGCTTTATATTAGTTATAAAGGTCTTTCAAAGGCAGTTACCTTGGATAGCCTAATTAATGATAGCTATACTTTTTTGGAAGAACATAAGAAATTCTCTAGTGGAATTGTTGAAAGAGCATATGTCAACAAGGATAATAATACTTATGGATACGTTTTTGAAATAAAGGGGAATGATGTTGCATCGACATATCAATTCTATTTGACAGATAGCACTAAACATTTCCTTAGAGGCGCATTATATTTTGACTTCAAACCAAATAACGACTCCTTAGCACCAATAATAACAAGACTAACCACCGACCTTGACCACCTAATAAACACCTTTAAGTGGAAATAAATAATCGGTTGATCTATTTACTTGGGAATTACACTTTCTTCGAAATGTCTCCAAAGCGGCTCATCTGGTACTGGGGCTATAAAGGTCATATGTTCCTTGGTGGTGGGGTGCTCAAAGCTCAGCTCCCTGGCATGAAGACATATCGATGACACCTTGTTTGAACGTCCGAAACCATATTTTAAGTCTCCCTTTATTGGGCAACCAATGCTAGCGAGTTGAACCCTGATCTGGTGGTGGCGACCCGTAAGCAGCTCGACCTCAAGAAGGTTATAAAAATCGCTTTTTGCCAAGAGTCGGTATCTTAACTCTGCGCGCAGTCCTCTGGTTGTGTCCTTAGTAATATAAGATTTATTCTTCCCCTCGTCTTTGATAAGGTAGTTGGTGAGCGTGTCCTCGTCCTTTGGTGGCGCATTCCTCACCACTGCCCAGTACTTCTTCGAGAACAGTCTGTCGTGGATTGATTTGTTTAATCTCACTAGTGCCTTCTCTGTCTTGGCAAAGACAATCGCTCCACTTACTGGGCGGTCAAGGCGATGTGCTACCCCACAATAGATGTTTCCTGGCTTGTTGTATTTCTCTCGTAAATAGTCCTTAATCATGTCCACAAGAGAGTCGTCTCCCGTCTTGTCGCCATGTACAATTTGAGATGAACGTTTGTTGATAACCAAGATATGATTGTCTTCAAATATGATTTGTGATTCGAATTCTTTCATTACTAAAGTGTGGCAAGTACTGATAATCCACCCTTTACCTTGTCCTCAAGCTCGCAATGCACTTCCGAGTCGATGGGGATGAATAGGTCAACTCTGGAGCCAAACTTAATGAACCCAAGCTCTTCACCCTGATGCACCTCTTGCCCTTCTTTGGCATAGCAGACGATGCGACGAGCAAGTGCTCCTGCTATCTGACGTACCATTATTCTCTTGCCTTGTGCTGTTTCTAAGCAAACCGAAGTCCTTTCATTAAGTGTCGAAGACTTAGGATGCTTTGCTATAAGATACTTTCCGTTATGATAGTTAGAATATATTATCTTCCCTGAAACTGGGTAACGGTTTACATGAACGTTATTAGGAGACATGAAGGTTGAGATTTGTATGCACTCAGTCTTGAGGAATTCAGGCTCGTACACGGTTTCCACAACAACAATCGTACCATCGGCAGAAGCAATTATGTGGTCGCCGCTATGGAGGAGTTCTCTTCTGGGCATTCGGAAGAATCTTATGACCAAGAATCCCATTATTAAGATACCTGCGACAATAGTATACCAAAACCAGTTCCAGTCATCAATATATGTTGTCATTACAGCAAGAGATAACAATACGATTAGCACAGTAGCGATGCTGATTTTATAACCTTCTTTGTGAATATACATGATAAATAAATATTAGTTTAGGCGTAAATAAATATAGCTAAAGATAAAAGGAATAGCGATAAAGAGAATATCAAACCTATCGAGGATACCACCATGACCAGGCAAGATATTTCCGCTATCCTTTACGCCAATTTGGCGTTTAAACATCGACTCAACCAAGTCTCCAAATGTCCCGATTATTGTTACAATTAGCCCCATAATCATCCAATCATAAGTTTGCAAAGGAGTATTAGATAGATAAGAGATGATTACTGATGCGATTTGTACGAATACCAATCCGCCGAAGAAACCCTCCCAACTTTTTTTCGGAGATATCCTTTCGAACAGACGGTGCTTACCAAACTTAACCCCAACAATGTAAGCGAAGGTATCGTTGCACCAAGCAAGGATAACCACGCCTAGTAATAAGCTTGGATAAAAAGTATTTTCAGTTAAACAAGGGTTAACAACCAGGTTAGTAAGCCCCATTGGAATCATTATATATATGACACCAAGCAAAGAATAAGCGATATTAGTAAAGGGATTATCCTTGTTTTTGAAGAGTTCGAAGATAAATATTGAGAAGCATACAATTAGACTTGCTACAATAAAATATTTGTTTTCAATTCCAAATGCCTTTAGGGCGAAAGATGCATAGATAAGTAAACCTAAGAGTAAACCTAGCGAGTAGTTTGGGAAGATATTATAAAGTTTAGAGTTCTTGTAGAATTCGCTTAGGGCAAGTATTCCAATGAGGGCAAAGAATGCACTAAGCACAATAGGATTGAAGATAATGGCACCAATAACCGCAATTACATAAATACTACCTGTTATAGTCCGTTGAGTAAAATTGTTCATCTTGAAAATGTTATTTAATCATATCTTCAACAACGAAGATATAGAGTTCTTTAATCTCTTCCTCTAGGAGATTATTAGGTTTAATAATCGTTACCCACTCTGGCATATTAGAAGACATACCATTAATACTATCTTTAATATCGATAGTAATCTGAGAAGTGAAAGCTATAATGATAAATATAGGAGGGAATTTTTTAAGGTCAGAGCCCATAGATTGATTAGAAGTGATAATTATCGAACCAGTCCTAGCGGCGATGGCATGACAAAGAGCAAAACCGACATCATGACCATCTTCTTTTGCCAAGTTTGTATGAAGACCATTAGCATTAAAGTAATCAACCAGCTTTTGACCATAGGATATATTGTTTGTCCAATTTCTATAATCAATTAATGTTTTTAGTTTATTAATCAATTCATCTTCATTTGTGCAGTAAATAAACTTTCCATTCCCAAGCACTACTTGTTCTGCAAAGACCATAACTGGGTCATCATTGATGGGGTGATAAACATCGTAGTCCATATCTAAATTGGGATATGGACACTCGCCCTTTTCTAACAATGCGTTGCGAATAAGCTTTAGTACCTTCTCTTTTTCAGAATTACCCATCATCTATTCTTGAGAGTCTATTATTTCAGTTTGCTTATCTAGTAATTCTTGTTGATTGTCTGTTTCTTGATTTTCTTTAACTAAATCCTTTACTTCTTCTTTATGTTCATCGAAAGTTCTTTTCCCGAAAATCTCTTCAACATCTTCTTTAAAGATAACTTCTTTTTCCACTAATATCTTTGCAAGACGATCAACCTTTTCTCTATTATCTATAAGAATTTCCTTAGCCTTAGCATAAGCCTCTTCAATCATTTTATGAATCTCAGCATCGATTTGTTCAGCAGTCTTTTCAGAGAAAGGTTTAGTAAACCCATATTCCGATTGACCAGAAGAGTCGTAATAACTAAGATTTCCAATCTTGCTATTTAGTCCATAGTATGCAACCATAGCATAAGCCATCTTCGTAACTCTTTCAAGATCATTCAAGGCTCCAGTAGATACTTCTCCAAAAACAATCTCTTCCGATGCACGACCTCCTAAAAGAGAAATCATTTTATGAAGCATCTGAGTCTTTGTTGTTATCTGTCTTTCTTCAGGAAGATACCATGCTGCACCAAGAGCTTGTCCTCTTGGAACAATAGTAACCTTAACCAAAGGATCTCCAAATTCTAACATCCAACTTACAGAAGCATGACCAGCCTCATGATAAGCTATTGTCTTTTTTTCATTTGGAGCAATAACTTTATTCTTCTTTTCAAGACCACCGATTATTCTATCAACAGCATCTAAGAAATCTTGTTTGCCAATTAGTTTCTTATTATGACGAGCGGCAATCAAAGCCGATTCATTACAAACATTTGCTATGTCTGCACCCGAAAAACCTGGGGTTTGCTTAGCAAGAAAATCTAAATCAACCTCTTTGGTATCATATTTTAAGTTTTTAGAGTGAACCTTAAAGATAGCTTTTCTTTCCTCTAAGTCAGGAAGGTCAACATATATTTGTCTATCGAAACGACCAGCTCTAAGAAGTGCCTTATCTAAAATATCTGCTCTATTCGTAGCTGCAAGAATAATTACCCCTGCATTTGTTCCAAAACCATCCATCTCTGTTAGAAGTTGGTTCAAGGTATTCTCTCTTTCATCATTAGAACCAGATGCGAGATTTTTGCCTCTTGCCCTGCCTATTGCATCAATTTCATCGATAAATATAATACAAGGAGCCTTCTCTTTAGCAGTCTTAAATAAGTCTCTAACACGAGAGGCACCAACGCCAACAAACATTTCAACAAAGTCAGATCCAGATATAGAGAAGAAAGGAACCTTAGCCTCTCCAGCAACAGCCTTAGCTAATAATGTTTTTCCTGTTCCTGGTGAGCCAACAAGTAATGCACCCTTTGGTATCTTACCCCCAAGGTCTGTGTATTTATTTGGATTCTTTAGGAAGTCAACAATTTCCATTACTTCAACCTTTGCTCCTTCAAGACCTGCAACATCAGCAAATGTTACTTGTGTATCTGTGTTTTTATCATAGAGCCTAGCCTTTGATTTTCCGACATTGAAAATTCCTCCACCCATTCCTCCACCAGAGCTGCCTCCACGCATCATTCTTAGGAGGAAGAACCAAACCACAAGCATAATAACTATTGAAAGAATAAACGAGAAGTTATCGTTCCAAAAGCTTTCTCTTTTTTCGGTAGAAACATTAATTCTGTTTGAAGCAATTATTTGGCTTTTCTTTATTTGGTCAATAGTTCCTATTGTATCCTTAGCCACCCATTGATTCTCTATGGTTTGTAATTGTTCTCTGAAGTCTTGGTAGTCTACAAATTTGTATATGTAGAAACCATTATTTGGAGAAGCTGTGTTTCCAAATAAGTTAGATTTAGGTTTCAAATCTTTGTAAGCAGTATCATTCTTTATTGCATCTGCCTTGATATAGACCTCTGCAAATTCTTTGTTTACAACATTGATTTTTGAAAAATCCTTGTCAAGGATAACCCTCTGTAATCTATTCCAATCTACCTCACGATTAATAGTTGTTTCATCACTATTTGTCATCCACATTATTCCAAGAATTAGAAATACTGCACCATAAATCCAGTAGATATTAAACTTGAATTTAGGATTATTTCCAAGAGGTGATTTGAAACTTTTTTTATTTTTATCGTTAGACTTATTATCCATTATACTTTTTATAAATTATTCAACATTCTCAATATGTGTTTGAGGAGCATCTTTCCACATAGCTTCAATTCTATAGAAATCTCTTGCTTCCTCAAGCATTACATGTATTACAACATCAAAATAGTCAAGTAATACCCACATGCAGTTTTGCATTCCTTCAACTCTTTTTGGGTCAATACCTGTTGCAATCTTAATTTCTTTATCTACCGATTCACTAATAGCATCAACGTGAGAAGGGGAGTTTCCTGTGCAAACTACATAGTAATCGAATAAAGATCCTTCTACATTACGCAAGTCAATTATTGTAATATCTTTTCCTTTTTTCTCTAAAATTCCTTTGATTGCAATCTCAGTCATTGCTTGAGATAACACGTTTTCTGTTTTTTTACCTGACATATTTCCTTATTATTTAACTTGCAAATATAAGAAATAAAAATCAAACCATCAAAAATACAACACTTCTACTACAAAATAAGTAATTATATCATATGCAATTTAAATCAAGACAAAGCTCTTGTATATTTGATTTAAAATTCATGGGATTTGATTTGAGATTATTTATATCAAGTTTAATTTTGCTAAGATGTACATCTCACGGTTCTAAGATGTGCATCTTAAGAAGCTAAGATGTACATCTCACCGAGCTAAGATGTGCATCTTAGTAATTTTAAATGTACATCTTAGTAATCTTAAATCAAATCTTTGTAATCTTATACTTGATTTGGCTAAGTTTATATCAAATCCTATTCAAATTATATTAGGAATATTCTTATGCTTAGATTTATTTTTTTGTTTTATCTTTGCATCCTATGGAAACAATTGTAAGCGGAATGCGCCCTACGGGCAATTTACATCTAGGCAATTATTTTGGTGCGCTTAGAAACTTTATTAAATTACAGGATAAACATAATTGTTATTTCTTTATTGCTGATTATCATTCTCTAACTACTCATCCAAATCCTGCGGATTTGCATAAAAATGTTAGAACAATACTTTCTCAATACTTAGCCTGTGGACTAGACCCAGAAAAGGCGACAATCTATGTTCAAAGTGAATTACCAGAGACGGCAGAACTCTATATGTTTCTAAATATGAATGCTTATTTAGGAGAGTTGGAAAGGGTTACTTCATTTAAGGATAAGGTAAGACAAAATCCTAATAATGTTAATGCAGGGCTACTTACTTACCCAACACTAATGGCTGCTGATATTATTATTCATAGAGCAACTCATGTTCCAGTGGGAAAAGACCAAGAACAACATCTTGAGATGACTCGTACCTTTGCTTCTCGTTTCAATAATATGTATAAGGTTGATTATTTTCCTGAGCCAGTTGCCTATAATTTCGGAGAAGAATTGGTGAAGATACCGGGTCTTGATGGAAGTGGAAAGATGGGTAAGAGTGAAGGTGAGGGAAATGCTATTTTCTTTGTTGATGAACCTGAGGTTATGAAAAAGAAGATAATGAGGGCAAAGACTGACTCTGGTCCAACTGAGCCTAATCAAGCAAAGCCACAGGAGATTGAGAATGTTTTTTCACTAATGAAGCTTGTTTCTACTGAGGATACAATTAAGTTTTTCGATGAAAAATATAATGACTGCTCAATTAGATATGGAGATATGAAGAAGCAACTAGCAGAAGATATGATTGCCTTTACAACTCCAATAAGAGAAAGAATAAAAGAGGTTGAGAATGATTCGGAATATCTAAGAAGAGTTGTTCGTCATGGTTCTGAAAAAGCAAGAGAGAGTGCTAGAAAAACAATTTCTGAGGTTAGAGAAATAATAGGGTTCAAATCTTTTTAATTAATAAACAATATATTATATGTCCAAACTCTATCTTGTACCAACTCCAATTGGAAATCTTGAGGATATTACCTTTAGAGCAATAAGAGTATTGAAGGAGGTTGATTTAATTCTTGCTGAAGACACAAGGACATCTAAACCATTATTAAAACATTTCGAGATAGATACTTTTTGTCAGGCTCATCATATGTTTAATGAACATGAGCAGTTAGCAAGAGTAATTGAAAGGCTTAAGATGGGGGAGAACATCGCTCTTATTACAGATGCTGGCACACCTGCTATATCTGACCCAGGATTTCTTTTGGTTAGAGAGGCAATAAAAAATGATATTGAGGTTGAGTGTCTTCCAGGAGCAACGGCTTTTGTTCCTGCATTAGTAAATTCAGGACTCCCTTGCGATAGGTTTTGCTTCGAAGGATTTATCCCACACAAGAAAGGCAGACAAACAAAGCTTGAATCCTTGGTTGAAGAAGAGAGAACAATGATATTCTACGAATCACCGCATAGATTAATAAAGACTCTAACTCAGTTTGCAGAGTATCTTGGAGAAGAAAGAAGAGCATGTGTTAGTAGAGAAATATCTAAGATGTTTGAAGAAAATAAGAGAGGAACGCTTGCAGAATTAATAGAATACTTTGGTTCAAAATCAATAAAAGGAGAAATAGTAATTATCCTTGAAGGGAAATAGACTATAATACTTTATCAGGATTATTTGAAAGGAAGGCTGTCCAAGAAGAGGATTGTCTTCCTTTTTTCTTTGGATTCTCAGTATTTTCAATAATTATATCTTTCTGGTAAGCATGGCATACAGCTACAGCCAAGGCATCAGTTGCATCTAAGTATTTAGGCATTTCTTCAAATTTTAATGTTCTTTGGAGCATAATTGCAACCTGCTCTTTAGAGGCAGCTCCATTACCAGTAATAGATTGCTTGATTTTCCTTGGAGAATATTCCATAAAAGGCATGCTCCTAGAAAAGGCTGCGGCAATACATAGTCCTTGTGCTCTTCCAAGTTTAAGCATAGATTGAACGTTTTTGCCAAAGAAAGGAGCTTCAATAGCAAGTGTGTCTGGATGATATTTGTCAATAATATTTATGATGCAATCAAACAATTCTTTCATCCTTGTTGACATATCTTCAATCTTACCAAGCTTAAGCACATCCATCTCAATCAGTCTAATATCCTTTCCTTTTTGTTCAATAACAGAATAGCCTAATATATTAGTTCCTGGGTCAATACCAAGTATAATTCTTTCTGAAATATTTTTTTGCATCAATCTTATTTTTTTCAAACTCATTTATTCTCAGACAAAAGTACTAATAATTGTTCTTTTTTTGGAAATTAATGTTAGGATAATTAAATAAGTTGCAGTATATTTGCACGTTAAATCTGAAAAACAGTTCAAATAATTAATAATTTAAATCAAAAAATCTATGTTTAAAAATCACCCAAAAGGGCTTTTAGCTGCCGCACTTGCGAATATGGGAGAGCGATTTGGTTTCTACACAATGATGGCTATTTTGCTCCTTTTTCTACAATCTAAGTATGCGTTAGATACCACATCTGCTGGTTTAATCTATTCGGTTTTTTATGCATTAATTTATCTCCTTGCTCTTGTTGGGGGTATTGTTGCAGATAAGACTAAAAACTTTAAAGGAACAATATTAGTTGGTTTGTGTATTATGGCTTTCGGATACGTTTTAATGGCTATTCCTTCTCCAACACCAGTTCAAAACAAAGTTCTTTTCTTAGGATTAACATTAGTAGGTTTATTCACTATTGCTTTTGGTAATGGTTTATTTAAAGGTAACCTTCAAGCACTTGTTGGAAAGATGTATGACAAGCCAGAATACTCAAAAATGAGAGATGCTGGTTTTTCTTTATTCTATATGTTTATTAATGTTGGTGCTATTTTTGCTCCATTAATGGCAGTTGGAATAAGAAACTGGTGGGTTGCAAAAGCTGGTTTTGTTTACAAATCAGAACTTCCTGCACTTTGTCATAGCTATTTAGCTGGAAAAACAGAATCGGCTACTCAACTTTCACAATATGCTTCTGAGGTAGGATATACAGATATAACATTATTTGCTAAAAGCTATTTGAATGTTTTCAATGAAGGTTTTAACTGGGCATTTGGTGTTGCTATTTTTGCAATGGCAATTTCATTGGTAGTTTATCTTGTAAACAAAAAATACTTCCCAACAGGAAATGAAGCTTTAATTGAAGCAACAAAGGTTGATGCTAATGGCAAGACAGTTGCTATGGAAGCAAAGGAAATTCGCCAACGTATGTATGCATTATTTGCAGTATTTGGTGTTGTAATTTTCTTTTGGTTCTCATTCCATCAAAATGGTTTAACCCTAACAAAATTTGCTCAAGAATATACTGACCTTAGTATGATTAATATCAACTTAGGATTTACTAGAATTCAAGGAGCTGAAATTTTCCAATCTTTTAACCCTCTTTGTGTTGTTTTACTTACTCCTGTTGTTATGGCTTTATTTGGATGGTTATCTGCTAAAGGCAAGGAACCATCAACTCCAAAAAAGATAGCAATAGGTATGGGTATAGCTGCATTAGGATTTGTTGTAATGGCAGTTGGATCTTATTTCTCTAATCTTCCGTTAAATGCTGCAATCAATCCAGATTTAGGTGGAACACCTCTAACAGATGCTCAAAGAGTTACTCCTTTCTTATTAATTGGTACATATGTTATTCTTACAATTGCTGAGTTATTTATATCTCCACTTGGAATTTCATTTGTATCAAGAGTTGCACCACCTAAATACCAAGGCTTAATGCAAGGTCTTTGGTTATGTGCTACTGCTGTTGGTAACCAATTATTGTTTATCGGAGCTATCCTTTATAGTAATATTCCAATTTGGTTAACATGGACAGTATTTGTTGTTGTTTGTACAATATCAATGATGACTATGATATTTATGCTTAAATGGTTAGAAAGAGTTGCGAAGTAATTTCTAAAGTCTTTTAAAATATATTTTAGCCCTTAAGTTAAACTTAAGGGCTTTTTTATTCAATAAAAATACCTTTTTAGCGTTTGTAAACAAAGAAAGATTGTATATTTGCACCTTAATTTTTAATGGCTAGAATAGCCTATAAACAATATTATTATGACAACAACTTTTGAGTTAAGAAAGAAAGATGAATTTATACAACTAATACAACTTTTAAAAGTTGTAGGAATTGCAGAAACAGGTGGAGCAGCTCAAGATATGGTGCTTGCTGGCGAGGTAAAGGTAAATGGGGAAGTGGATCTTAGAAAAAGAGCTAAGATTAAGCCAGGAGATGTTGTTGAGGTTTGGGAAGAAAGAATAGAGGTTATATAACACTTAATTAATTAATAACACATTTAATTTATATGGACTTAAGCAAGATTTTATCTATTTCAGGGAAACCAGGTTTATTCTTATTGGTTTCTCAAACTAAAAATGGAGCTTTGGTGGAATCATTAGTTGATGGAAAACGTCAACCTGCATTCTCTAACGAAAGAATAAGCTCTTTAGAAGATATTAGTATTTTTACTACAGAGGAAGATGTTCCTTTAACTAAAGTGTTTCAAACTATCTTTACTAAAGAAGATGGTAAAGAATGTATTAGCTCTAAATCTGATAATAAACAGATTCTTGCTTATATGAGAGAGGTGTTACCTAATTTCGACCAAGATAGAGTATATATTTCTGATATGAAGAAGCTATTTACTTGGTATAATCTTTTGAATTCAAAGGGTCTTATTGATTTAAACGAAAAAGAAGAATCAAAGGAAGAAATAGCAGAATAGGATTTTTTATTCGATACAATCAAAGCTACTCAATTAGGGTAGCTTTTTTTATTTAGTGTAGAATTGTGGAAAGAACTTGTTGAGATTTAATCTTTGAAAAGTCTATGATATGAATTTCATAGAATTGGATTAGAATATTGAGTAGCTTCGATTTTTCTTCCTTTGCGAAACTAAGTTTTGATTTATTCTTAGTATTATCATCTACTATTGATAATAGATTTGATAATAGAAGAGATTCTTCTAATGAAAGGTATAAGTTACTAACTGGAGGTAAAGAACTGAAATGCCCTTTAGATAAATCAAAATATTTGTTTTCATTTGAGTAGTCATTCATTGGCTTAAAGCCTAAGAGTTCTGAGAGATTTAAGAGAAAGTTTAGATGAAATATTGAAAAATCATATTCAAGATTATTAAGTGAGATTATCGTATCTTCAATAAAAGAATATATATAGATATTTTTTTCTTCTTCTTTTATGCAATGGTTTACTATTTCTGCAATAAAAAAAGCTAAAGTAGTTTTCTTAATGTCTGATGAAATAGAGTAGATGCTGTAATCCAACTTAGCCTCTTTTATTATTTGTAGGTTTTTTTTAGGGTTATTATAAACCTCAAGATCTAAGATTTGTAAGGGCTGAAATATATTAGAGCGTAGACTACTTTTTGAATTTCTTGCACCCTTGATAATATATGATTTTATTCCAAACTCTTCTGTAAATATTTTTACAATTATACTTGATTCTGAATATGGTATTACACTAAAAACAATTCCTCTGGTTTTGAATAAATCCATTTTAAACTATCTAATAAATAGTATTTTTCCTGAAGCGGTTTGTTCTCCTTCTAGTGCAGAACCAAAGATTAAGTAAACTCCACTGCTAACTCTTTCCCCTTTAAAGTTTTTCCCATTCCAAACGGCCTGACCACCAATTGATTTTAAGTGAGCAACAGAATTACCTGCAATATCAGTAATTCTAACATCAGAGTCAGAAACAAATCCCTTTATTGCAATAACTCCATTATAGTCTGGTTTGACAGGATTTGGGTAAGGTATTAATTCCCCAGCTTCTTCTTCTCCTTGCGTTGATTCAGCCTTATAAGAAACAACTCCTCTATCTGTTGCTATATATACCTCTCCACTTATTGGCTGTTGCGCCATATAAACGACTCTGTTAGAAATCAATGGGCTATTTTCTGCTGTGAAATGATATAGTTGTTTATCCCCATTTGGTGAATATACAAATATTCCATTTCTTTCGGTTCCTATCCATTTCCTATTTCCTCCGTCAACCATTATACAATTTACGTTTTCAAAGTTTAGTAGATATTGAGCTATTCCATCTTCTTGATAAATAATATTATTACAAGTAACATTTGATTTACCATGAGCATCTTTTTCATAAAGATTATCTAATGAATATATAACTTTTATACCCTTGTCTGTACCTATCCATACCTCCCCCTCTTGGTCTTGCACCATACAGTTAACTGCATTAGATTGGTCTTTTGATCCATTGTTTGGGTCGACTTGAATTGTATTCCCATTATTATCTAAGGCTAGGATTTTATTACTCATTGTCCAGATGAATTTATAGTAATTCCCATAATTAAATCTATCAAGCATCAGTCCTAGAATCTCATCTTTGCCTATATAATCAAAAGTATTAAAACCTCCCCATACGTTCTTATAGGTCAAGTAGCATAATCCTTTTGTGGATTGAGAATTCGCAATAATTAAATTCCCAGAGGCATCAAATTGCACTCCTGCAATTCTATAACCATAACTAGATTCTAATGTTCCATTGGTGTTATCATTATTATATACCTTAGTAAATTTATTATCAATAATCTCTATGACTCCATTCCACCATGATGAAGCCATAAGTCTCTTTGGATTATTTGGATCGATAGATATATTTATAATATCTCTCAAAGTATCTTGCGAACCAAAATTCTTAATGCAATCCCAATAATAACCATCGAAGTAATATACATTTGCCAGCAAGCCTATAGGTGCATTTTGGATATCTTTTCCCCCTGGTGCCACATATATTGTTCCATCATTTGATGCTGTAATTGAAAAAACATCATTTGAAAGTGGTCCGTTTGGAAATATTGAATTAGCTATATTATTTTCTATGAAATTGTCTAACTGAATTAGTCCTCCAGCTCTTTCGTGAGAAAACCATGCCATATCTCCGTCAACTAATACGTCTCCAAATTCTGGTTTAATCATTGAATTGTTGTAGCTATTTATTATACTACTCCAAGTTACGTCAAAATACCTAACAATAGTTTTATTTTCATCATATATAACGATAGCTTGTCCAGGATCCATCCAAGTTTTTTCTATTAGATAATCTTCACTTGGTTTTATCCAATATAATAAATGGTCAGAAAAAATGGTATCCCATGTATTATTGTTTCTAATAAAAACATCGTAGTTGTCACTTGAGTGTCTTTTTATAGCTGCAACGAGTTTGTTTTTGTATTGGAAAAAGAATTGGACTTCTTTTTTATTATTGGCAGGTGCATTATCAAGTCCTATCCACGTCTGACTTGCGGCTAATGTATTTGAGTTATATGGAGCCTTTAAAATCCCATTTACCGTAGCGGCAAAGATAGTGTCTTCATATATTACTACATTATTTACATTTATCTTAGAACTATTCTCCCCAATATAATATGTATCGTATATTTCCTTTCTTAGTAAGTCTATTACAACGATTCCAAATCCACAAGAGAGATATGCTTTATTATTGTGGAAAGTTATATTGTTAATTAGTTTACTCCCCTCAATTGAGCGAATTTTTACATCAGGGATATTATATACTTTATCTTTATAAATAATATCTATATTAGAATTTTCATATGCAACAACTATGCATTTCGACTGATTATCGTATGACAGAGTTCTAATTCCTGCATCAGTTAATCCATTTACCTTTGAAAATCTTTCCACAGATTTATCGTCTTTGTCATAGAAAAACATAGCACTCTTGGCAGATACTAAAATTTTATTTTCAACCTTTGTAAGTTTTTGGGTTTGATAATAAGATAAGTGGTCTCTCCAACTTCCAATAGGAACGTTTGGAAATTGACCTTTTACTTCAACAAAAGAAGAAAGGTCGATAATAATGATTAATGAAAAAACAATTTGTATGTATCGATTCCTAAAAAAAGAAAAAGTTTTCATGCGAGAAATATTATGTTGTAAAACTTCTAAACGCATGAAAACCTTAAATATTGCTTTCGAATGTTGTAAGAATGAATTATCCTATGGCTTCTTTTAATCTTTCTGCATTTTCCGCTAGTTGTAATGCATCAAGGATATCTTGTAAATCCCCATCCATAAATACAGCTAGATTATACATTGTATAGTTAATACGATGGTCTGTTACTCTTGATTGAGGATAATTATACGTTCTAATTTTTGCAGATCTATCTCCTGTGGATACCATGGTTTTACGTTTTGAAGATATTTCATCTAGGTATTTGCTATACTCAAGCTCGAATAATCTTGTTCTTAGTACAACCATTGCCTTTTCTAGGTTTTTTATCTGAGATTTTTGGTCTTGACAAGAAACAACTATTCCAGTTGGAATATGAGTTAGACGTATTGCAGAGTATGTTGTATTTACAGATTGTCCACCAGGTCCTGAGGAGCAAAAAGTATCTTTTCTTATATCAGAAACTTTTAAATCTACATCAAATTCTTCTGCCTCTGGAAGTACAACAACCGATGCTGCAGATGTATGAACACGTCCTTGAGTTTCAGTCTGAGGTACTCTTTGAACACGATGAACTCCAGATTCATATTTCATTTGTCCATATACTGCTTCTCCACTTACATTTAAGACAACTTCTTTATATCCTCCTGCTGTTCCTTCAGTGAAATCAACTAGTTCAACTTTCCATCCTTTCTTCTCAAAGAATTTAATATACATCCTATATAAATCGCCGGCAAATATACTAGCTTCATCTCCACCAGCTCCAGCTCTAATCTCAACGATTGCATTTTTGTTGTCTTGTGGGTCAGAAGGAATAAGCATTAGACGAACATCTTCTTCCATCTGATCTTTTCTTGCTATTAATGCGTTTAGTTCTTCTTTGGCCATTTCGCGAAAATCATCATCTTTCTCAGTATTCAATAATTCTCTAGCGTTTTCAATATTTTCGATGATGTTCTTATATTCTTTGTATGCAGCTATTATTGGCTGAAGATCCTTGTAGTCCTTGTTCAGTTTAACATAGCGTTTCATGTCAGCCATAACATCTGGCTTATTCATGTTTTCTTCAATATCTAAATACCTTGAGTGTATGGCTTCTAATTTATCTAACATATTTATATTTTTTGAGGTGCAAAATTACAATTTATTTTTCAATCAAAAAAGTTTGCTTAATATCATTACCCCATAAACAAAGAAAGGGAGCCGAAATAAATCAACTCCTAGAATCAATTTTTATTTTTAGGTTTTTTATTTGTTCTATTATATCCCCTCTGAGTCGAATATATAAATTATTACTTTCGAGGCTAGTTTCAATTTCCTCTATTCCTGTCTTTATATAATTCAAATAACCACCACCAATGGATATTGACTCAAACCTATTCAATCTATTTTGAATATCTAGTAGCTCATCTAGTTTTTTTCTTTCGTAATTAAAATTATTTTTGACCATATCTTCATATGTCCCTTGATTTTTGAAAGTGATTTCTTTAAAGTCATTATTTTTAAATATCTCCCAAAAGTTTCTTGCCCGAATATTATTGCTATTTTCATTTGATATATTGCTAGATAAAAATGTATCCAGCTCTTCTGGTATATTAAAAAATTGGGAATAAAACGGTTCAATATTAATTACAAACCATTCAGGGTCAGATGATACGATTTTATTGAATAAATGGTTTAGATAATCATTTCGTTCAGTTAAAATATACTCTTTATAGTTTTTTAAAATTTCTGTTATTTGATTCGGGTTATTATAGGCATAATAATTAAATAATTTATATGAGCTGATATTAGGATCTGGATTTTTTATGTACTTATTAAGATATGACTTTTGTATTTCATATAAACCACTTATTGGAATTGTAAGTTTGTCTTTAGAAATATTAGATTTATTCTGGTTTTCGAGAAATATGCTTATCATCTCAGATATTTGCATAGGAGCTTTTGTCTCCGTTAAAGCTTTTTCAATCATTGAACAATTTAAGTCTGTAGGTCCGACTCTTAAATTTCCCTTTAATAAAATAGACATTAACATATCCGAGTCTTTTATTCCTGTTATAAATGTTTCTAAATTTTTATTTTGTAGAATATTCATCCATAATTCTAATAGGCAAATTAAATGATCAATATCTATAACTAGCATTTTTCTAATATGGGATTCAATGGAATTAAGTACTTCCAGAAGTAAGTCCTGATTTTTTGATTCAAATAATTTTTCATAGAGGGAATATATAATCTTATATGATAATATATAACTTGTGTCATTTGGATTGTCTTTTTTTCTTATCAATGTAAGACAATAAAATAATTTTTCTTCAATTTCTTTCTTATGTTTTGTACGGAACCATTCTTCAATTTTTTCGACAGCATTTTCTTTATCAATAATGTCAATAAATTCCTGATTGGTTATACATTTTTTATCCAATTGAAATGCAAAATATTTATCAAAATTTCTAAGATGCGAAATGTTATTATCTGAATTATTGTTGTAGAATAGCTTTTCCATAAAAAATCTGAAAACAAATATTTTTCCTTCATCGATAAACCTTGTTAGCGTATTTTTTTCATTTTCATCTGCCTGATTATCTAGTTTGTCTTCTACTTCACTTGGGAAATCTTTCCATTTATATGAATATGTTTTATGAGTAAAATATAAATCAAGAATCAATAATGGATTGTCTCTTAAAATCTCATATAGGTTATAGTAACCATATCTTATTAACTCGATAAAGAACAAGTCTCTGATGTTGATATGAATGTCAGTTTTACTATCTTTAAATGCTTGAAAATTTAAAGTGAATGAATTGGTAAAGCGAATTACATCTCTTTTTGTTTCCAATATCTTTGGTATAAGATAATATTTATCTTCTTTATCTATATAAGTGTCTATGCTCGTATAAACCAAACTTTCCAATTCTTCATCTGACATTTCTTTGTTATTGGATAATTTGATATTCTCCTTTAATAATTGAAATAATTCCTCGCAAATAATTCTCTCATGAAATTTTGGTAGGATTATTTCTAAATTGAATATTTTTTCCAAGTATTTTTCAGGCTTTGCAATATTATTGTCGGATAAAGTATTTTTTATATATTCTTTATCATAAGCTACAATAAACTGAGTATAAGGGAAATTAGCACTATTTCTTATTAGTTTTAATACTTCTATTATTTCAACGCCATCAAGTCTATCTAAATCGTCTATGACTATTAGTACATTTAATTTTGTCCCTTTTAGTATTTTTGATATTTCGTCGTATTGTCCCTGTATGTTGCTTTGGTGAAAAAATGGGGAAATATCTGCAAGATTAAAGCCTAGTTTAGAACTTGCAATATTCAGTAAGGAATTTTTATATTTTTTTATTTCCGAGGATAAGCAAGGGATATGAACAGATATCTTTTCTCTATAGATACTAAAGAATTCTTCTATAATATCGTTAGAGTTTTTACAATACCATGGCTTAAATTCAATTATTAAACATTCGTTATTAGCTTTATTATTAATTTCATCCATTATTTTATACACGAAACTACTTTTACCATTCCCCCAACAGCCATTAATACCTATAGCAAAACTACCTCTATCAAAAAAATTATTTGCTATAACATTAGTAATAGATTTAATATACTCTTTTCTGTTATACGTGTCATCGGATTCTTCTGTGCAAATATCTTCATAGATTAGCTTTGTTGAAGTTTCATTTTCTGCGTTAGCATCTATTTTTGATTTTTTATATCTTATTATATAAATAAATACTTCACAAATCAATGGGTAATAAATGATATTAGCGTAAGAAAGACATATTGAACCATTCAAACTGTTGAAAATCCAATAATTGCTTGATAAGCAAATTGAGTAGAGCACAGATGCAGCAATGAAAATAATAAATCTACTTTTCAAAAATCTTTTCTCGTATTTATAAACAGCAAGATAATAAATAGTTATTAGAGAAAAAGCAAAAATAAATAGCCAGAAAGAAGATTTGTCAGTCAGCTTTGATATTATAGGGACAACTAATAATTTATTTATTAAGTCCAGCCAAAATGGTTCAAAGACGAACCATGAGAAAATAATTAATATTGATATTGCAATTAGAAGAATATGGCTTTTTATGTATAATAACGAAGTGTTAATCAATTGTTCTATATTTTTTGTTTTCATTTAGTATCGTTGATGCTTTGTAATTAAAAATCAAAGATATTAAAAATAATTTAGATATTGATTATATAATTAATATAATCCTCCCCTTTATAATTATGTATTTAATTTTTCTGCTTTTTTTGTTCTTGTTTCTTCTTGCAATATTGTTAAGTGTCGCTAATATCTCTTATATACTATTAAATGGGTTAAGGTGGGTTAAGGTAGGTTAAGGCAAAATTTAGATTTTAAAGGTCTATTACGTTTTTTTTATTTTCCTCATTAAAAAAATATTTATTTGTGTGATAATAGTTTTTAAAAGAGTTTTTATTTTCATTTTTAACCTTAACCTACCTTAACCCTATTCTATCTCCTTATTCTAAAAAAATAGATCCTTGTTCTAGAAAAATAGAATAAGATTCTATTTTTGTGGAATCTTATTCTATTTTGGTATTATTTTTTGCTCTAAAAATCGCTTATTTTGGTCAAAATTGGTGATTTTGGGCTGGATTTTTATGTTTTTTTGGTGGATTTTTGTTCTTATTTTTTTCTTTCGATATTATTAATTACATTTAATTTACTTGAACTATTACTAAAAAAGTAGAGGCAAGTAGAGGCAAGTAGAGGGTAAATTGAGATTTATAAGTTCTATTGCAATTTTTTTATTTCTACTTCGAAAAAAATATTTGAGAATTATATTTTATAAGAGAGTTTTTAAAATGCATTTTTACCTCTACTTGCCTCTACTTGCCTCTACCAAATTGATGTTTTTTGTCGTTTTTTTATCTATTTCAACATTATTAAGGAATGCAAATATTAATAAATATATATTAAATAAGTGGGGGTAAGTGGAGGTAAGTGGGGGTAAATCGAGATTTTATAGCTCCTTTGTAATTTTTTTCTGCTTTGATATTTTTTTATTTGCGAATAAAATATTTTATAAGAATACTTTTAAATTGCATTTTACCCCCACTTACCCCCACTTACCTCCACTTGCCCCACTTAAAAGGTAATTTCGATTCAAACTATAAATATAGACCAAGTCAGTTGAGTTTTTTTAATAGCAAAGGGTTTGGAGTTACGGTGTTTCATTTTGGGTTAGGGGATTTGTTTTTATATTGGTAGGTTCTTTTTCGGGTAATATATATTATTGTAAATTTGCAGCTTATCAACCTATTGGGATATATGAAAAATAAATATAATATTATCTGGCTGGAGTGTGTAGATTCAACTCAGTCATATCTTAATTCTTTAGATACAGAGAAGCTTTCTGAGTGGACAATTATTGCCTCTAAATCTCAAGAGAAAGGGAGGGGACAAGGAGAAAACAGGTGGGAGAGCGAGGATGATAAGAATATTACTTGCTCGATATTACTTAAACCAAATTATATTTCGATTATTGACCAATTCAAAATTACTCAAGTGATTTCTCTTGGGGTATATGATTTTTTGAGTAAATATGTTTCAAATGTACATATTAAATGGCCGAATGATATATACGTCGGAGGAAATAAAATCTGTGGTATATTGATTCAAAATAAGGTTTGCGGAATGGAGTATACTAACGCTATCTGTGGGATAGGGCTGAATATAAATCAGATAGTTTTTAAATATGCACCAAATCCAACCTCTCTTAAAATAGAAACAAATTTAGATTTTATTATAAATGATTGTTTGATTGAGTTATTGGATTGCATAAGACACAGAGAAATTATGCTTATTGAAGGAAAAGCTGAAGAGCTAAACGATAAGTATAAATTAAATCTCTTATACTATAATGTCTGGGCAAAATACTATTATAAAAATGAATATATATGGGCAAGAATTCTTGATGTGAATGAATTTGGCTACTTGATATTAGAGAAAAGAGATAATAGAAAGATAGAAGTTGAACTAAAAGAAATAAAATTTTGTCATCAGATTGAAGAATGATTATGAAGCTAATTTCCTTAATTTATTCATTAATAATTATGTAGTGTTTTTGTGTAAATAAATCGGTATTTTTCGATTGAAAAATTAGGTAGAAATAAATAATGTTTATACCTTTGCAATCGCTTTTGAAAAAAGTAACTGCTCTTTGAAATTTGTTTCAACCGATTAAAAAAGGATATTTCTTTTAAAAAATTTGGTTGTTTCAAAAAATGTTTCTAATTTTGCAGTCCCTTTGAAAAAAGAATGGGAATGCCGATGTAGCTCAGTTGGCCAGAGCAGCTGATTTGTAATCAGCTGGTCGGGGGTTCGAATCCCTCCATCGGCTCAAAATTAGGGGAGGTTCCAGAGTGGCTAAATGGGGCAGACTGTAAATCTGTTGGCGACGCCTTCGCTGGTTCGAATCCAGCCCTCCCCACTAATGGAACTGTTTATTATTCGAAATAATAATAATCTGGGTCTGTTTTTATTCAAGCGGAAGTAGCTCATTTGGTAGAGCGATAGCCTTCCAAGCTATAGGTGGCGGGTTCGAGCCCCGTCTTCCGCTCAAGCTTCAAAAAGAGCGAGTTGGATATTTCTGACTCGTTCTTATTGGCATAAATAAGCCGTTGTAGCTCAGTGGTAGAGTACTTCCTTGGTAAGGAAGGGGTCACGAGTTCAAGTCTCGTCAATGGCTCTTTTTTTATTAAGAAATATATAGAAAACAGTTTAACAAATATTAATACGTCAATTATTATGGCTAAAGAAAAATTCGACCGTTCGAAACCCCACGTTAACATCGGTACAATTGGTCACGTTGACCACGGTAAAACAACTTTGACAGCTGCTATTACAACAGTATTAGCATCTAAAGGTTTTTGTGAAGTAAAGTCTTTTGATTCTATTGACTCTGCTCCAGAGGAAAAAGAAAGAGGTATCACTATTAACACTGCTCACGTTGAGTATCAAACAGCTATTCGTCACTACGCTCACGTAGACTGTCCAGGTCACGCTGACTACGTAAAGAACATGGTTACTGGTGCTGCTCAAATGGATGGTGCAATCATCGTAGTTGCTGCTACTGATGGTCCAATGCCTCAAACTCGTGAACATATCCTTTTAGCACGTCAAGTAGGTGTGCCTCGTTTAGTAGTTTTCATGAATAAAGTTGACTTAGTTGATGACCCTGAGTTATTAGACTTAGTTGAAATGGAAATTCGTGATTTATTATCATTCTATCAATTTGATGGTGAAAACACTCCTGTTATTCGTGGATCTGCTTTAGGTGGATTAAATAACGAACCAGTTTGGGTTGAAAAAATCATGGAATTAATGGAGGCAGTTGATACATGGATTCCACTTCCAAAAAGAGATGTTGATAAAGAATTCTTAATGCCTATTGAAGATGTATTCTCTATTACTGGTCGTGGTACTGTTGCTACTGGTCGTATTGAAACAGGTGTAATTAATTCAAGTGATCCTGTTGATATTATCGGTATGGGTGCTGAAAAATTAAAATCTGTTGTTACAGGAGTTGAAATGTTCCGTAAGATATTAGATAGAGGTGAAGCTGGAGATAACGTAGGTTTATTACTTAGAGGTGTTGCTAAAGAAGAAATTCGTCGTGGTATGGTTATTGCTAAACCTGGTTCAGTAAAACCTCACAAGAAATTTAAAGCTTCTGTTGTTATCTTAAAGAAAGAAGAAGGTGGACGTCATACTCCATTCCATAACAAATATCGTCCTCAGTTCTATTTTAGAACAACTGACGTTACAGGAGAAATCACTTTACCAGAAGGTGTAGAAATGGTTATGCCTGGTGACAACTTAGTAATCAATGTAGATCTAATTGCTGAAATTGCATTGAACTTGAACTTAAAGTTTGCTATCCGTGAAGGTGGTAGAACAGTAGGTGCAGGTCAAGTAACTGAAATATTAGACTAAATAATATTATAGTGGAAAGTTTATTTCCACTATTTTTAGGGGCATAGTTCAACGGCAGAATAGCGGTCTCCAAAACCGTTGATGGGAGTTCGAATCTCTCTGCCCCTGCTAATAAATAAAAATAAATATTGATGTCAAAGATAATTAATTACGTAAAGGAAAGCTTCGACGAACTTATGCATAAGGTGTCGTGGCCAACAATGGCAGAGTTACAAAATAGTACAATTGTAGTATTTGTGGCTTCTCTTATTATAGCCCTAATTATATTTTTTATGGATATGGTAACAGGAGTTCATCCAACATTGTTGTGGAAAGGCGTACTTGGATATTTATATAATATGATGGCTTAGTTGTTATCATATTTCTATATATCTTGCTTCCCACCGACTGAATAGTCAGAGATATATAGAGAAATCAATTATTTATTTTGATGATTACATCATTTTCAATTATCTTTAATATATGAGTGAACAATCTAAGAAATGGTATGTTGTTAGGGCAATAGCTGGTAAAGAAAAAAAAGCTAAAGAGTATTTAGAAAATGAAATTACTAGACTTGGCTTACAAGAGTATGTTTCTCAAGTATTAATTCCTACTGAAAAAGTTTATTCAGTACGTAATGGAAAAAGAGTTACTAAAGAAAGGAACCTATTTCCTGGTTATGTATTGATAGAAGCTAATTTGGTTGGTGAAATCGCACATACTATTAAAGGAATTACTAATATTATTAATTTTCTTTCTGAAAAGAATGGTACTCCAGTCCCTCTGCAAGAAGCGGAAGTAAAGAGAATTCTTGGTCAGGTAGATGAGCTAATTGGACAGACAGAAGAACTAAGTGATCCATTTATTATTGGAGAATCGGTTAAGATTGTTGATGGTCCATTTAGTAATTTCTCTGGTACAATAGAGGAAATTAATAATGAAAAGAAAAAATTGAAAGTTACGGTTAAAATATTTGGTCGTAAAACTCCAGTTGAACTTTCTTTCGTTCAAGTTGAAAAAGAGTAATTATAATTAATTTTTTTAATAATCTTTAAGCACAAGTCACAAAATGGCAAAAGAAGTTGCAGGATTAATTAAACTACAGATTAAAGGAGGTGCTGCAAATCCATCACCACCAGTTGGTCCTGCTTTAGGAGCAAAGGGTGTTAATATAATGGAGTTTTGCAAGCAGTTTAATGCACGTACACAAGACCAAATGGGCAAGATTGTACCTGTTATTATTACTGTTTATGCTGATAAATCATTTGATTTTGTAGTTAAAACCCCACCTGTTGCTGTTCAACTTAAAGAAGTAACTAAATTGAAATCTGGTTCACCAGAACCAAATAGAAATAAAGTTGCTTCAATTACAAATGATCAAGTATTAGCAATTGCTGAAGCAAAAATGGTTGACCTAAACTGTTTCACAATTGAATCTGCTATGAGCATTGTAAGAGGTACAGCAAGAAGTATGGGTATCACAGTTAAAGAATAACTTTAACGAGTATTAATTAGAAATTTTTTCACAGCAAATGGCAAAATTATCGAAAAAACAAAAAGAGGCTTTAGCAAAATTTGATGCTACAAAGATGTACTCTTTAGAAGAAGCTGTAAAAGTTTTAAAGGAAATAACTTATACCAAGTTTGATTCATCGGTTGATATCGATGTTCGTTTGGGAGTTGATCCTCGTAAAGCTAACCAAATGGTAAGAGGTATTGTTACTTTACCACACGGTACAGGTAAAACTAAAAAAGTTCTTGTTCTTTGTACACCAGATAAAGAAGAAGAAGCTAAAGCAGCCGGAGCTGATTATTTTGGTTTAGATGAATATCTAGATAAAATAAAAAGCGGTTGGACGGATATCGATGTAATTATTACAATGCCAAGTGTAATGCCGAAGATTGGAGCATTAGGTAAAATTTTAGGCCCTAGAGGTTTAATGCCTAATCCAAAAACAGGTACTGTTACAATGGAGGTCGGTAAAGCAGTCCAAGAAGTTAAAGCGGGTAAAATTGATTTTAAAGTAGACAAATACGGTATTGTTCATACTGGAGTTGCTCGTATTTCATTCGAAAACGACAAAATCTCAGATAATGCAAATGAAGTATTAAATTCTATTCTAAAATTAAAACCAACTGCAGCAAAAGGTACTTATGTAAAGAGTGTAACAATCTCTACTACAATGAGTCCTGGAGTTAAAATTGACCCTAAGTCCATAAGTAAATAATCTTCAAGGTAAACTTTAGATATATGAGAAAAGAAGATAAAGGCCAGTTAATTGAATCTATAGGAGTAGAGTTATCTAAGTATCCTTATCTATATTTAGTAGATATAGAGGGATTGAGTTCTGTAAATACAGCAAAACTTAGAAGACTATGTTTTCGTAGAGAGGTTAAACTTATGGTCGTTAAGAATACATTGCTTAGAAAAGCAATGGAAAATTCGGGAATTGATTATACTGAAATATTCCCAGCTCTTAACGGTTCTACTTCGATCATGCTTTCGAACGTCAATAATTTACCAGCTAAATTAATAAAAGAGTTTAGAACATCATGTCCTAAACCTGTATTAAAAGCTGCATATGTAGAAGAATCATTCTATTTAGGAGAAAACAATTTAGATGCATTGATTAATATCAAATCTAAAAATGAACTTGTTGCAGATGTTATTGCAGCATTACTTTCTCCAGCTAAGAATGTTATTGGAGCATTACAGTCAGGTGGTAATACATTATCAGGCGTATTAAAAACATTATCGGAAAAAGCCGAATAGGCACAATAAATTATTGTTAAACAATTAATAATTAAAATAAAATGGCAGATTTAAAAGCGTTCGCAGAACAATTAGTTAATCTTACAGTAAAAGAAGTAAAAGAATTAGCTGATATTTTAAAAGAAGAATACGGAATTGAACCAGCAGCAGCAGCAGTAGCAATGGCTGCTCCAGCAGCAGCAGCAGCAGAAGCAGAAGAACAAACTGCTTTTGATGTAATTCTTGTTGAAGCAGGTGCTTCAAAATTGAATGTAGTAAAATTAGTAAAAGACCTTTGTAGTCTTGGATTAAAAGAAGCTAAGGAATTAGTTGATGCTGCTCCAAAACCATTAAAAGAAGGTGTGTCTAAAGACGAAGCTGAAGCTTTAAAATCTCAATTAGAAGAAGCTGGTGCAAAAGTTGAAATAAAGTAAGACATTTCACTACAAAATTTATTCTAGGAATAAGGTATTCTAACTAAGAATACCTATTCCTTATTTGTGTTTGTATAGATCTTATTTTTAATTTTAAAATTTTTAACCTTGGCACAAGTTAACCCAACATTAGTAAGTTTTGCATCCGTAAAACATTTTGAATATCCAGATTTTTTAGATATTCAATTAAAATCGTTTCAAGATTTCTTTCAACTTGAAACAAATTCTGAGAACAGAATAAATGAAGGATTATATAAAGTTTTTTCTGAAAACTTTCCTATCTCAGATGCGAGGAATAATTTCGTATTAGAGTTCCTTGATTATTTTATTGACCCACCTCGTTATTCTATCGAAGAATGTATTGAGAGAGGCCTCACATTCAGCGTTCCTTTAAAGGCAAAATTAAAATTATATTGTACAGATGAGGAACATGAGGATTTTGAAACTATAATTCAAGATGTATATTTAGGGATGATCCCTTATATGACACCAAAAGGAACTTTTGTTATCAATGGAGCAGAGAGAGTTGTTGTTTCCCAGTTACACCGTTCACCTGGAGTTTTCTTTGGAACAAGCAATCATGCAAATGGTATGCAGCTATATTCCGCAAGAATTATTCCATTTAAAGGATCTTGGATGGAGTTTACTACAGACATTAATAATGTCATGTATGCTTATATTGATAGGAAGAAAAAATTACCAATTACAACTCTTTTAAGAGCTATTGGTTATGAAACAGATAAAGATATTTTAGAAATATTTAATCTTGCTGAGGAAATTAAAGCTAATAAGGTGAACCTTAAAAAGGTTGTTGGCAGGAGATTAGCAGCAAGAGTTGTACGTGCTTGGATCGAGGATTTCGTTGATGAAGATACTGGAGAAGTAGTATCTATTGAACGTACAGAAGTAATTATAGATAGAGAAACAGAACTTACAGAGGAACACATCGAGGAAATCTTACAATCAGGTGTTCAAACTATACTATTGCATACTAACGATTCATCATCTAGTGATTATTCAATAATCTTTAATACACTTCAAAAAGATACAGCTAATAATGCCAAGGAAGCTGTTGAATTTATTTATAGACAATTAAGAAGTGCAGAACCACCAGATGAAGAAACTGCAAGGGGAATAATAGAAAAATTATTTTTCTCTGATAAACGTTATGACTTAGGAGATGTAGGTCGTTACAAAATAAATAAGAAATTAAGCCTAAATGTTCCAAATGATACTAAGGTATTAACTCAATTGGATATCATTTCTATAATTAAGCATTTAATTGAGTTAATCAATTCAAAGACCGAGGTAGATGATATTGACCACTTGAGTAATCGTCGTATTAGAACAGTAGGCGAACAATTATATGCTCAATTTGGAGTAGGACTTGCTCGTATGGCTAGAACAATTCGTGAAAGAATGAATGTTAGAGACAACGAAGTATTTACTCCAACAGATTTGATTAATGCAAAAACATTATCATCAGTTATCAATTCATTTTTCGGGACAAACCAATTGTCTCAATTTATGGATCAAACAAATCCTCTAGCAGAACTAACACATAAGAGACGTATTTCTGCTTTAGGACCTGGCGGTCTTTCAAGAGAACGTGCGGGTTTTGAAGTTCGTGACGTTCACTATACTCACTATGGAAGATTATGTACTATAGAAACTCCTGAGGGCCCAAATATTGGACTTATATCTTCTTTATGTGTATTTGCAAAGATAAACAATTTAGGATTTATCGAAACGCCTTATTATAAGGTAGATAATGGTAAAGTGGCTAACGATCAATCGCCAATATATTTAAGTGCAGAAGAAGAACAAGATAAAATTGTTGCTCAAGCATCTACATCTTTAACTAAAGATAGAAAAATTGCAACAGAAAAAGTGAAAACTCGTCAAATGGCAGATTTTCCTATTGTATCTCCTGCACAAGTGGATTTAATGGATGTTGCATCTAATCAAATTGCATCTATAGCAGCTTCATTGATTCCTTTCTTGGAACATGATGATGCTAACCGTGCATTGATGGGATCTAATATGATGCGTCAAGCAGTTCCATTATTAAATCCAGAAATACCAATCGTTGGAACAGGAATCGAACCTTATGTTGCGACGGATTCAAGAGTTCTTATTCATGCGGAAGGAGATGGTGTAGTTGAGTTTGTTGATGCTGAAAAAGTAATAATTCGTTATGCTAGAGATGAGAGAGAAAGAGTAGTTAGTTTTGATGATGATTCAAAAACATACTATTTCACTAAATTTCAACGTACAAACCAAAGTACATCTATAAATCTTCGACCTATTGTTAAAAAGGGAGAAAAGGTAAAGAAGGGACAAGTTCTTTCTGAAGGGTATGCAACAAAGGATGGTGTTCTAGCATTAGGTAGAAATTTACAAGTGGCATTTATGCCTTGGAAAGGGTATAATTACGAAGATGCTATTGTTATCTCTGAAAAAGTTGTAAAAGAAGATATTTTCACATCTGTTCATGTCGAAGAATTTATTACAGAAGTTCGTGAGACTAAACGTGGACTAGAAGAACTAACTCGTGATATTCCTAATGTAAGTCTTGAGGCAACAAAAGACTTAGATGAGAATGGAATGGTTAGAATTGGAGCTTATGTAAAAGAAGGAGATATTTTGGTAGGTAAGATTACTCCAAAGGGAGAATCAGATCCAACTCCAGAAGAAAAACTTCTTAGAGCTATATTTGGAGATAAAGCAGGAGATGTTAAGGATGCTTCTATGAAGGTTCCACCTTCAATACAAGGAGTAGTCATTAACAAGAAATTATTCACTAGAATAATAAAAGATAAAAAAACAAGAGCTAAGGATAAGGATGTAATCAAGGACCTTAAAGATAAAAACGAAAAGGAGCTTGTAGATCTTAAGAATAAATTAGTTGATAAATTATTAGTTATTTTGACTGGTAAAATATCGCAAGGAGTTTACTCTAATTTCAATGAGGAGTTAATTCCTAAGAAAGCTAAGTTTAATCAAAAAATGCTTTTAGCAATTGATTATAATAATGTAAGTCCAAACAAATGGACAACTGAAGATGAAACAAATGATATCGTAAAAGAACTATTAAATAATTATAATATTCGTTCACGAGAAATACAAGGAGCATTTGCTCGTCAGTCATATGTTGCAACAATTGGTGACGATTTGCCTTCAGGAATAGTTCAAATGGCTAAGATTTACATAGCTAAAAAACGAAAATTGAAAGTAGGAGATAAGATGGCAGGTCGTCACGGTAACAAGGGTATAGTTGCTAAGATTGTACGTGAGGAAGATATGCCTTTCTTGGAAAATGGAAAACCAGTAGATATTGTACTTAACCCACTTGGGGTGCCTTCTCGTATGAACTTGGGACAGATTTTTGAAACTGTGTTAGGTTGGGCAGGAAAAGAATTAAATCTAAGATTCCAAACACCAATTTTTGATGGTGCTGATTTAGATGAGGTAAATGGATATATGAGAAAAGCTGGGTTACCAGAAAATGGAAAATGTCATCTTTACGATGGTGAGACAGGAGTACGTTTTGATCAACCAGCAACTGTAGGTTATATTTATATGCTTAAACTACATCACATGATCGATGATAAAATGCATGCTCGTTCAATTGGACCGTACTCATTAATTACTCAACAACCATTGGGTGGTAAGGCTCAGTTTGGGGGGCAACGTTTTGGAGAGATGGAAGTTTGGGCTTTGGAAGCATTTGGTGCATCTAATATACTTCAAGAGATTTTAACCGTAAAATCTGATGATGTTATTGGAAGAGCTAAGGCTTATGAAGCAATTGTTAAAGGTGACAATATGCCAACTCCAGGGATTCCAGAATCATTTAATGTTTTAATACATGAACTTAGAGGTTTAGGTTTAGAAGTAACATTCGACAACAAAGAATAATCAAGTTCAGTAAATCATTTAAATTAACATTAAATATCATGGCAGTTAAAAAAGAAAATTTAGTAAATAGTAATTTTAATTCTATTACAATCAGTCTAGCTTCACCTGAATCAATCTTAGAGCGTTCAAGAGGTGAAGTTCTTAAGCCTGAAACAATAAACTACAGAACATATAAACCAGAAAGAGATGGACTTTTTTGCGAAAGAATATTTGGACCTGTAAAGGACTGGGAATGTCACTGTGGAAAATATAAGAGAATTAGATATAAGGGGATAATTTGTGACCGATGTGGTGTTGAAGTTACAGAGAAAAAGGTACGTCGTGAGAGAATGGGACATATTCAATTAGTTGTTCCAGTTGCGCATATTTGGTTCTTCCGTTCTTTACCAAACAAGATAGGTTCTTTACTTGGATTAAAGAGTAAAGAATTGGAACAAGTTATTTATTATGAAAAGTATATTGTAATAAATCCAGGTTTAAGAGAAGAAGCTGGTTTAAAGAAGGGGTCACTACTAGACGAAACTCAATATTTCGAACATTTAGAAGCGTTACCTGTTGAAAATCAACTTTTAGATAACGAAGACCCAAATAAGTTTCTTGCAAAGATGGGAGCAGAGGCATTAATAGAGCTTCTTAGAGATTTAGATCTTGATAAACTCTCATATGATTTACGTCATACTGCAAACCATGAAACTTCTCAGCAACGTAAACAAGAGGCATTAAAGCGTCTAAATGTTGTTGAGTCATTCAGAGATGGTCAAACTAGACTTGAAAATAGACCTGAATGGATGATTGTTCAAGTCGTTCCAGTTATCCCGCCAGAACTTCGTCCACTTGTTCCGCTTGATGGAGGTCGTTTTGCAACTTCAGACTTAAATGATTTATATAGAAGAGTAATTATAAGAAATAATCGTTTAAAACGATTAATAGAGATTAAGGCTCCAGATGTAATCATGCGTAATGAAAAACGTATGTTACAAGAAGCTGTAGACTCGTTATTCGATAATTCTCGTAAAGTAAGTTCTGTAAAATCTGAATCAAATAGAGCCTTAAAATCTTTATCAGATAGCTTAAAGGGTAAGCAAGGACGTTTTCGTCAAAACCTTTTAGGAAAACGTGTTGACTATTCAGGTCGTTCTGTAATTGTTGTAGGTCCAGATTTACATTTACATGAATGTGGTTTACCAAAGGATATGGCTTCAGAATTATTTAAGCCATTTATTATCCGTAAGATGTTAGAAAGAGGCATAGTTAAAACTGTAAAGTCTGCGAAGAAGATAGTTGATAGAAGAGACCCAGTAGTTTGGGAAATTCTAGAGAATATTCTTAAAGGACACCCAGTATTACTAAACCGTGCTCCAACACTTCACCGTTTAGGTATTCAAGCATTTCAGCCAAGATTAGTAGAAGGAAAGGCGATTAGATTACACCCACTTGTATGTTCTGCGTTCAACGCCGACTTCGATGGTGACCAAATGGCTGTTCACGTTCCACTTGGAAATGCTGCTGTACTTGAGGCTCAGTTATTAATGCTTGCTTCACATAATATTCTTAATCCAGCAAATGGAGCTCCTATTACAGTTCCTTCACAAGACATGGTTCTTGGTTTATATTATATGACCAAGGCTAAGAAATCAGAAGGAGATGTTATAGTAAAGGGTGAAGGTAAGATTTTTTATTCTCCAGAAGAAGTTCAAATAGCTTATAATGAAGGAGCAGTAGACTTACACGCTTGCATTACTTTAAGAAGAAAATCTATTGTAGATG
Organism: Bacteroidota bacterium; assembly: GCA_017860275.1. Lineage (GTDB taxonomy): Bacteria > Bacteroidota > Bacteroidia > Bacteroidales > P3 > UBA10566. Next base: position 104,416 of record JAFNAQ010000003.1, on the reverse strand, counting down.
GAGAACCAAAAATAGAAAGAATTGATACTACTGTAGGTAGAGTTCTTTTCAATATGGTTGTCCCAGAAGGATACGGATATGTTAACCAAGACTTAAAGAAGACAAGTTTAAGAGATATTATTGGTGATGTATTGAAGGTTTGTGGAACTGCAGCTACAGCTAGGTTCTTAGATGATATTAAGAGTTTAGGTTATACAATGGCTTTCAGAGGAGGTCTATCATTTAACCTAAGTGACGTTATTGTCCCTGAGCAAAAAGCTGTACTAATAGGAAAAGCTAATCAAGAAGTTGATGAAGTTGTGATGAATTACCAAATGGGACTTATCACAAATAATGAAAGATATAACCAAATTATTGATGTTTGGACAAATACAAATAGAGATTTGACAAACGTTGTTATGAAACAAATTGCAACAGACCGTCAAGGATTCAACTCAGTTTATATGATGCTTGATTCTGGAGCCCGTGGATCTAAAGAACAGATTCGTCAGCTTTCAGGAATGAGAGGTCTTATGGCAAAACCTCAGAAGTCGGGGTCTTCTGGTGGTGAAATTATCGAGAATCCAATTATCTCTAACTTTAAAGAAGGTTTATCGGTACTTGAGTACTTTATTTCTACTCACGGTGCTCGTAAGGGTCTTGCCGATACTGCTTTGAAAACAGCTGATGCTGGATATTTGACACGTCGTTTGGTTGACGTTGCTCAAGATGTTATTATTTCCGATGTGGATTGCGGAACATTAAGAGGAATTCCTACAACTGCTTTAAAGAAAAATGAAGAGATAGTTCAATCTTTATATGACAGAATACTTGGTCGTGTAACTTTACATGATATTATTCATCCATTGACAGGAGAAATATTAGCAAGTGCAGGTGATGAATTAACAGAATCTATATGTGCTAAGATAGAAGAATCTCCAATTGAAGAAGTTGAAATCCGTTCAGTATTAACTTGTGAATCTAAAAAAGGTGTTTGTGCAAAATGTTACGGACGTAACTTAGCATCAGGCAAGATGGTTCAAAAGGGAGAAGCTGTTGGAGTTATTGCAGCTCAATCAATCGGTGAACCAGGAACACAGCTTACACTTCGTACCTTCCACGTTGGGGGGGTTGCTGGTGGAAACATCGGAACAAACTCTAAGATTGTTGCAAAATATGCTGGTCTATTATTAATTGATGAGTTACGTTCTGTAGAATCAAAAACAGCAGAGGGAGAAACAATCAATGTTGTAATTGGTCGTTCAGCTGAATTTAGAATTGTTGATGAAAATACTGATGCAATATTAATGTCAGGAAATATCCCTTATGGTGCCAAACTTTATTTTGAAAATCAGACTCAAGTTAAGAAAGGTGATTTGATTGTTGAATGGGATCCATATAATGCTGTTATCATTACAGAAGTTTCAGGGAAAGTACAATTCGAGTCTATTATTGAAGGTGTTACCTTCAGAGTAGAATCGGATGATCAAACAGGTCTTCAAGATAAGGTAATTATTGAATCTCGTCAAAAATCTAAAAATCCTGCTATTTGTATTGTAACATCAAGTGGTGAAATCCTTAAGATATATGACATACCTGTGGGAGCCCATTTAATGGTAGAAGAAGGACAAAAGCTAAATGCAGGAGATTCATTAGTTAAGATACCTCGTTCATTTGGTAAATCAGGTGATATCACGGGAGGTCTACCAAGAGTAACCGAGTTATTCGAGGCAAGAAATCCTTCTGATCCAGCTGTTGTAGCAGAAATTGATGGTGTTGTTTCATTAAGCAAAAAACTTAAGAGAGGCAATCGTGAGATTATAATCACAAGCAAAACAGGAGAAACTCGTTCTTATTTAGTTTCAACTTCTAAGCAAATTCTTGCTCAAGAAAATGACTTTGTAAAAGCAGGTTCTCCACTTTGTGAAGGTGCTATTACTCCATCTGACATTCTTTCTATCAAAGGACCAATGCGAGTTCAAGAATATATCGTTAATGAAGTACAAGAGGTTTACCGTTTACAAGGGGTAAAAATCAACGATAAGCATTTTGAGGTAATTGTTCGTCAAATGATGCGAAAAGTTGAAATTCAAGACCCAGGTGATACTAATTTCTTAGAGGGAGAAATAGCTAACAAGCTAGACTTCCACGAAGAAAACGATAATATCTATGGAATGAAGGTTATCGAAGAGCAAGGAGACAGTGAACATTATGTTAATGGACAAATCATTAGTGCAAGAAAATTAAGAGATGAAAACTCTACGCTAAAACGTAAAGACAAGGCTCAAATAATTGCACGTGATGCTCAACCAGCAACAGCACGTCAAATTCTTCAAGGTATAACTCGTGCTTCTTTACAAACTAAGAGTTACCTATCTGCTGCATCTTTCCAAGAAACTACAAAAGTTTTAACAGAGGCTGCAATCAGTGCTAAGGTAGACCACCTATTAGGATTAAAAGAAAACGTTTTAGTTGGACACTTAATCCCTGCTGGTACAGGTTTGAAAGAATATCGCGGAGCATTTGTTGCAAACAAAGTTCAATTAGAAGAACTTGCTGCACAAAGCGCACCAGCGAAAAGAGGAAGAAAACCTGCGAAAGAAGAATAAACAACTGTTTGCTTATTAATAGTTGATTTATTAATAGATAAACAATAAAATAAAAATGAGCAGTGAGTTTTTCTCATTGCTCATTTTTTTAATCAGTAGTTTTAAATCAAATAAATAATTAAGATTATGGAAACCAACCAAGAAACAAAAATTGATATTGAACTCCCATCAGATGTTGCACTAGGAGTATATACAAACCTACAATTGATAACACATTCAAATACTGAGTTTATTATCGACTTCATTCAAATAATGCCAGGAGTTCCTAAGGCACAAGTTCGTTCAAGAGCAATCCTTTGTCCTCAACACGCAAAGCGTCTACTTTATGCACTAAAAGAAAATATAGATAAGTTCGAAGCTCAAAATGGGACAATAGTAGATCAAGTTCAAAACACTCCCTATATAAATTCAATGGGACAAGCATAATTATCCGTTGTTCTTGTAGTAAAAAACTCTTCGTTTTTAAATAAAAATACTTGACTTTTGTTATCAGAAATCAAGTATTTTTATTTAAAAACGAAGATATTTTTATCCAACCCAAACATCCCAAAAACCTAAAATCAGATATTCAAAAATACTATTTGATTCCAGTAAAATAGAATCAAATTCTAGCGAAATAGAACTTGATTCTAAAAAAATAGAATTTGATTCTAGCCAGATGTAATTTGATTCCAAGAAAACAGTATTTAATATACTAAAATTTATACTCCATATCTGCAAAAATATCTCTGATAAATCTATCTTTTGCTCAGAGAAAAACAAATCTTTCTCAGAGAAAAAATAAAAATAACGGCGATAATCACTTTTTTTTATTATTTTCGCAGCATTAAAATAAGGTTTAAATAATTTTACAATACTAAGAGCTAAATAATTACTTCATCAATATGAATATAGAACTAAAACATAAAATAAATTGGTTTTTGCTGATATTTTTGAGCTTATATGAACTATTAACTATTGGATGTATTTATGCCTGGATAAGTGCAGGGGTTATGGTTGGGACGCACAAGGAGTTGATATTTGTTCCGATATTGCTGATAATGCTTGCAATCTGGTTTTTGGATTTTATTTTGTGGCAGCTTAGAGGATATGAAGTCATTACTATGGATGATGATGATTTAATAATAAAAAAGCGAGGAAAACTTTTTAATTCCAAGGTGATGATAAATATAAATGATATTGAAAATCTTGAAGCGTCGAAGTTTAAACTAATATATCTGCTTTTCACTAATCGTTACTTTTCCCCATTCGGAGTGGGTAAGATAAGTGTAAGATATCTCCGAAAAACTTATCGTTTCGGTTTTGGAATTTCAAAAGATGAGGCATTAAGGCATATTGAAGAGATAAATACCAATATTTCTCAAATAAGGGATAAATATATGGATTATAATGATTAAATCTTATGTATTATGAAAAGAGTTGTTTTATTATTTCTTACTCTATTAATGAGTTTTGCTGTTTATTCTCAATGCGAGCCTGCTTCAAGAGAAAAACAGTTAAAAAGTTTGCTTGAGGGCTTTGATAGGTTAATTGATAATGGTCTTTATCATGGAGCCTATCAATCTATTGAAAAGGCTATTGAACTTGTTGGAGATGAGAATGAGCAAATCAATGAGATTATGAAGAATTTGAAAAAGTTAAAGAAGAAATGTCCACAAAAGCCAAAATCGGAATGTGATTGCATAAAGGACAAGATAGACAGAGGAGACAGGGTGAGCGACGAAATGCTTTTCTTTTACGATTGTATGCAGCTGAAAGAGTATAGGACAAAAAAAGAAATGGAAAGGGAATAGAAGATATTTTGGAAATAATAATTGCAAAGGAGAAAGAGAATGTAAATTCTTTATCTCCTTTTTTTATGCCTTATAAAATAAGGGGTGCATTCATAAAAAATACGAATATCTTAAAGTTACCTTTCAAATATAGGGGGTATGAAAGAAAAAAATAGTATTTTTGCAGCGTTAACCCCCTAAAATAATATACCATTATGTCAAAAATGCGTTTTATTGCTTTAAATGAGCTGTCGTCTCGTAAACCTATTGAGGTTTGTTTGCCATCTAATAAGCTTTCTGATTATTATGCCTCCAGAGTTTTTGATAAAAAAACTATGCAGGAATATTTACCCAAGGAAGCATATAAAGCGGTTATTGATGCTATTGAAATTGGAACACCTATTTCAAGAGAAAAGGCAGACCTTATTGCAAATGGAATGAGGAACTGGGCGAAGAGTTTTGGTGTAACACACTATACTCACTGGTTTCAACCCTTAACAGACGGTACAGCAGAGAAGCATGATGGATTTATAGATTTTAGTGATGACGGAGACGTTATTGAACGTTTTTCAGGAAAATTACTAATTCAACAAGAACCAGATGCATCATCATTTCCGAGTGGAGGGATAAGAAACACTTTTGAGGCAAGAGGATATACTGCATGGGATGTCTCTTCTCCAGCCTTTATTGTTGATGATACGCTATGTATCCCAACAATTTTTGTGTCATACACTGGAGATGCTCTAGATTATAAGACACCACTACTTAAGGCGCTAAATGCAGTTGATAAGGCAGCAACAGGAGTTGCTCAATTGTTCGATAAGAATGTAAATAAGGTGAGTGTTAACCTTGGTTGGGAGCAAGAATATTTTTTAGTAGATTCAGCACTTTATAATGCTAGACCAGACCTTTGTCTAACAGGTAGAACACTTATGGGACATTCCTCAGCAAAGGATCAGCAATTAGACGATCATTATTTTGGCTCTATTCCTCCAAGAGTTACCAACTTTATGAAGGATTTAGAGATTGAATGCCATAAACTTGGGATTCCAGTTAAGACAAGACATAATGAGGTTGCCCCAAATCAGTTTGAGTTCGCACCAATATTTGAAGATGCCAACTTGGCAAATGACCATAATCAATTGGTTATGGATCTTATGAAGAGAATAGCTCAAAAACATAATTTCAATGTCCTATTTCATGAAAAACCCTATAGTGGAATTAATGGTTCTGGGAAACATAATAATTGGTCACTTCAAACAGATACAGGAATAAATCTTTTTGCACCAGGGAAGAATCCAAAGGGGAATATGCTATTTATTACATTTATCGTGAATGCAATGATGATGGTATATAAGAATCAGGACTTATTAAGAGCATCCATTGTAAGTGCTTCGAATGCACATCGTCTTGGAGCAAATGAGGCACCACCTTCAATTCTCTCTGTATTCTTAGGTAAATATCTAACAAAAATGTTAGATGAATTGGTTGAGCAAGTAGGAGATAAGAAAATGACCCCAGAAGAGAAGACGGCTTTGAAGCTAGGGATAGGTAGGATTCCAGAGATACTAATAGACAATACAGATAGGAATCGTACTTCTCCATTTGCCTTTACTGGAAATAGGTTTGAGTTTCGTGCGGCAGGCTCTTCGTCGAATTGTGCAGCATCGATGATTGTAATAAATGCATCGATGGCTCATCAATTGAATCTATTTCGTGATGAAGTAGAAAACTTAATAAAGTTAGGTAATGGAAAGGATGAAGCGATTTTCAAGGTTTTAAAAAAAATGATTAAGGATTCAAAATCTATACGTTTTGAAGGTGATGGCTATTCAGATAATTGGAAACTTGAGGCTCAAAAAAGAGGTCTTTCTAATATAAATAGTGTTCCAGAGGCAATACTGAAATATGAGACAAAATCCTCAAAAGAAGTTTTGATAGGAGAAAATATATTTAATGAGAGGGAACTAAAGAGTAGGATAGAGGTAGAGTTAGAGAAATATGTAAAAAAGATTCAAATTGAGAGTAGGGTTTTGGGCGATTTGACTATTAATCATATAGTACCAATTGCAGTTATATATCAAAATAGATTGCTTGAAAACCTAATTGGCATGAAGCAAATATTTGAAAAAGATGAATACGAACAACTATCAGAGGCAAGAAGAAACTTAGTAAAAGAGATTTCTGAGCATGTTTCTTCAATAAAAGCAATGGTAAAACAGATGACAGAGGAAAGGAAAATTGCAAACAGAATAGAAGAAATTAAAGAAAAGTCTTTTGAATATGAAAAAAATGTAAATCCTTATTTGGAATCAATTAGAGAGCATGTTGATGCATTGGAAATGGAGATTGATAATGAGATTTGGCCATTACCAAAGTATAGAGAATTATTGTTTGCAAAATAATTTATCATATATTTTTGCTTATTATTAAAAAATATAGTAAGTTTGCCGAGTAATTTTTTTTATTAATACAAAACAAACTTGTTATGAAAAAACAAACTATTATTTTTGTTTCATTGTTTATGGCTTTTACTGTTTTAGCATTCAATGTTGAAGCTCAAAACGTAAAACATATTTCTGATGTAAAGTCCAAAGTTGAACCAATTAAGAGTTCAATTGATATGCCAGTTATGAAGATGGCTGCAAATGATTGTAAGATAACTCTTGCTGCTGGTGATGTATGGGGAGATGGTTCTGGTTACCAAATGCTATTAGATAATACAGCACTATTATTTGGCACAACTATTCCTTCAACAGGATCTTTAACAGCTAGTGGTGATGCCCCTTCAGCGACATATGCACAATTCTCTCATAAAATACCTGTAAATGCTGATGGAAGTTTATCAACAACTAATATTGTTATGAATGGACAAGTATCAATAGTTATACCTGCAGGAACTTACGATTATTGTATAACAAATCCTACTCCAGGAGATAGAATGTGGATTGCTTCTGGTGATTACGGAAGAAAAGATGATATTGTTTTCCAGGCAGGAAAAGAATATACTTTCACGGTTTCTATAAATTCCTCAACTGGTAATGATCAAGTTGTTATGACTTCGGCATTACTTGGATTAGATGATGTTAATTCAGCAACATCAATTTCAATGTATCCAAACCCTGCAATGAATTCAACAAGAATTACTGCAAATGGAATAAATGGAAAAATAAATCTAAGTATTTTTGATGCACAAGGAAGAGTTGCTAAGACAGTAGATGCTATTTCTAACAATAATAGTATAGACGTAAATGTAGACCTTTCTGGTTTCACAAAAGGAGTTTATTTTGTAAGAATTGGCTCTGATGTTCAAAAGCTTATTGTTCAATAAATAACAAACAATACAAAAAAGTATAAGGGATGTAAAAGCATATTTTACATCCCTTTTTGTTTTCCCTCATTTTGTTTTAAACTCTACAACGCTTTAGTTGTTGTAGATTATAGAGGATTAATCCCTTTAAATAATAAATCTAATGGGAAACAAGAATATAATTCTAATCATTTTTTCTATTTTGTTCGCAATAATTCTTAATGCGCAAAATAATACTCATTTGACTCCTACTATAGATGGTAAGGTTATTGATTTTTCTAATTATGAAGGTAATTCAAGTTTCAAAGAAGGGATTTCTAGAACTTGTACATGGAATAAGTATTTTTGGGCAGATATTAATTCAACAATCTCAAGAGGCGAAATTGCGTTAGCTACAAATTACGCAAAGGAGTATGACTGGGCAAACAAGGGGACAAAAAATAGATTATATGTGTTCTCAAATCTAGGTGTAGACTTTCCTGTTTGGGCAGGAAATTTTAATTCAGGGAGAAATGGTTTCTCTGTAACTGTGCCATTTTTAATTGATGTTTGGTTAGATATGTTTGAAAGAACTACTGCTCCAATTATTAATACTCAGTATCGTTTTGGTTTACCAGAATTTGGCTTTATCCATAGGTTTGAGAATAAGAAGCTTTTGGGAATAAGAAATTATTCATTAAGACTTTCTCCGATGAAACATGAATGCACACATATCGGAGATGAATTGGCTCTAAAAAGAATTCAAGATGGATTGTCGATTATTAGAGTAAATGTATCATATAATTTTTATGAACTAATGTTTACTCTCAATGATCATGATGGAACAAATAATAGTAACTTATCTGCGAGATTTGGGGCCTTAATGATTCAGAAATTTACGAAAGGATGGTATAATATATTATCCACACCTAACGGAGACATAAAACTCCTAAATAGCAAAGAATCCCCATTTGAGTTTTATTTCCAACTAGAATATCAAACCAATACATCTAAAAATAGTAATCTACAAGGAGTCTTTTCTTTTGAATGTCGTTCAAGAGTAAATTATCTTTTCAATGATTATATAAAAAAAATGGAGTATTATGAGCCAATAAGAGAAGATGGAATATTTAATTTTAATGAGATGAATTGGTTTAATTTGAACTTTTTTGCAGGTTTTAGATATAATAATCCAAGGTTGATGAAGCTACATCGTTTAGGTTTTGGATTAAGATATTATCATGGAATTATTCCATATGGACAATTCAGAAATTTAATGGATTTTAATCAATTAGGATTCTCAATATTATTCGAGTAAAAATATTTTCAAATACATCCTATTTCATTCTAAAAATATAAACTCAAAGGTTTGATATTTCGAAAATAAGCTATATCTTTGCAGCTATGATTTTTTATGCGATAAATCGCAGAAATAAGAATAATAAATTTTGTTCAAAAAACTAAATAGGAGGTTTCCAAAATGACACAAATCAAATCGTTAGCTGATTTAAAAGCTATAAAGCAAAGTATCCAAGCGAAGATAGAAACTCGCGAAAAAGGAAATGCTGAAGGTTTAGTTCATGTAAGAGTTGCTATGGCTACTTGTGGTATTGCTGCAGGTGCTAAAACAATTATGGACTATATGATGGCAGAAACAGACAAAAGAGGGATGAATGTGGTATTCACTCAAACAGGTTGTATGGGATATTGCCATGCTGAACCAACAATCGAAGTTACACTTCCTGGAAAGGAACCAATAGTATTCGGATATGTGGATACTAAAAAAGCTGATGAAATCATTGAGAAATATATCAAAGATGGCGAATTAGTAGATGGTATAATACCAGTTAACTACGAAACAATTAACAAATAATCAATACCTATAATTCATTCAACTTTTAGGAGGAAAAATATATGGCTAAATTCAAAATGCACTTACTTATCTGTGGAGGTACAGGATGTAATGCATCACAGAGCCAAGAGATCGCTCAAAATTTAAAAAACGGTCTCAAGGACAAAGGTTTAGAAAACGAAGTTCAGGTTATCCTTACAGGTTGTTTTGGTTTCTGCGAAAAGGGACCAATCGTTAAAGTGATGCCAGACAATACTTTCTACACAGAGGTTAAACCTGAAGATGCTAGAGAGATTATCGAAGAACACGTTGTAAAAGGAAGAAAAGTAACACGTTTACTTTACGTTGACCCAGAGAACAAGCAACAAGTTGCTGACTCTAAACATATGGGATTCTACAAAAAACAATTACGTATAGCATTACGTAACTGTGGATTTATTGACCCAGAAAATATCGAGGAGTATATTTCAGAAGATGGTTATTCTGCTTTAGCAAAATGCCTTGGAGAAATGAAACCAGAGGAAGTTGTAAAAGAAATAAAACTTTCAGGACTACGCGGTCGTGGAGGCGGTGGTTTCCCAACAGGTCTTAAGTGGGAAATTGCAGCAGGAAACCATGCAGATCAAAAATATGTAGTTTGTAATGCTGACGAAGGTGACCCAGGAGCTTTCATGGATAGATCTATCCTAGAAGGAGACCCTCATTCAGTTATCGAAGCTATGGCTATCAATGGTTATGCTATTGGAGCAACAAAAGGATTAGTCTATATCCGTGCAGAATATCCACTTGCAATCAAAAGATTATTAACAGCTCTTGAACAAGCTCGTACTTTTGGTTTATTAGGAAAGGATATCTTTGGTTCAGGATTTGATTTTGACATTGAATTACGTTACGGAGCAGGTGCTTTCGTTTGTGGAGAAGAAACAGCTCTTATTCACTCAATGGAAGGTATGCGTGGAGAACCAACATTCAAACCACCATTCCCAGCACAAGAAGGATATAACAAAAAACCAACCAACGTAAATAACGTTGAAACCTATGCAAATATTCCAATCATCATCAACAAAGGTGCAGAATGGTTTAATAAAATAGGTACAGAAAAATCAAAAGGAACTAAGGTATTTGCACTTGCAGGTCAAATCAACAACGTAGGTCTTATTGAAGTTCCAATGGGAATTACTCTAAGAGAGATTATCTATGAAATTGGTGGAGGCATAAAAGACGGTCGTCAATTCAAGGCAGTACAAACAGGAGGTCCATCAGGTGGATGTTTAACATCGGCTCACTTAGACACTCCAATCGATTATGATAACCTAATAGCTGTTGGCTCAATGATGGGTTCAGGAGGTATGGTTGTTATGGATGAAACATCATGTATGGTTGCAATTGCTAAATTCTACCTAGAATTTACAGTTGAAGAATCATGTGGAAAATGTAGCCCATGTCGTATCGGAAACAAACGTTTATATGAAATCTTAGAAAAGATTACTAAAGGAAACGGAACAATGGAAGATTTGGATAATCTAGCCAATTTATCAAGAGTAATTAAAGATACAGCTCTTTGTGGATTAGGACAAACATCTCCAAACCCAGTTCTTTCAACAATAGAAAACTTCTATGATGAATACGTAGAGCACATTAAAGACAAAAAATGTAGAGCTGGAGTATGTAAATCATTGATGCAATACGTTGTTGACCCAGTAGCTTGTGTAGGATGTACAGCATGTGCAAGAAATTGCCCAGTTAATGCAATCCAAGGTGAAAAGAAGATGCCTCATGTAATCAGTACTGAGCTTTGTATCAAGTGTGGTGCTTGTATCGAGAAATGTAAATTTGGTGCAATCAGTATACAATAAAGATTTGTTTACGATATAATTAAATCGAAAATGGAAATGATAAATATAACAATAGATAATAAGCCTCTGCAAGTTGAGAAAGGTATAACCATTTTAAAAGCAGCTCGTGCAGCAGGTGTTGAAATCCCTACTCTTTGTTATTACGAATTAGACGGAATAATATTAGAAAACCGCCCAGGCGGATGCCGTATTTGTGTAGTAGAGGTAGAAGGAAGAAGAAATTTAGCTCCAGCATGTGCAACAGAGGTAATGGAGGGAATGAAAATCAATACACACAGCCTAAGAGTAGTAAATGCTCGTAGAACTGTACTTGAAATGATACTTTCAGACCACCCTGCTGACTGTTTAATCTGCCCAAAAAGTGGAAATTGCGAACTTCAAGACCTAGCACAAAGATTAGGAGTAAGAGAAATCCCTTACCAAGGAGAGCAATCAACCTACAGAAAAGATACATCAAGAGCAATCATTCGTGATATAGATAAATGCGTAATGTGTCGTCGTTGCGAAACAGTATGTAACGTATGGCAAACAGTAGGAGCACTATCGGCAGTAAACAGAGGTTTTGAAGCAGTAGTTGCACCAGCATTTGAACAAGACTTAGAAAAGAGTCCATGTACATATTGCGGTCAATGTATAATGGCTTGTCCAGTAGGAGCATTAAGCGAAGTAGACAACACACGTCAAGTAATCACAGCAATATCTAATCCAAAGAAAACAGTTATCGTTCAAACTGCACCAGCAGTACGTGTAGCTCTTGGAGAAGAATTTGGATACGAACCAGGAACAATCGTAACTGGAAAGATGGCAGCAGCACTTAGAAAAATCGGATTCGATTACGTATTCGACACAGACTTTGCAGCGGACTTAACAATTATGGAAGAAGGAACAGAGCTTTTGACAAGAATATCAAAATTCATGGCAGGAGACAAAAATGTAAAACTTCCAATCTTAACATCTTGTTGTCCAGGATGGGTTAATTTCTTCGAAACTAACTACCCAGACATGTTAGACGTGCCATCAACAGCTAAATCGCCACAACAAATGTTTGGAGCAGTAGCTAAAAACTATTGGGCAGATAAACTTGGTATCAAGCGTGAAGATATGGTTGTAGTATCAATCATGCCATGTGTTGCTAAGAAATTTGAATGTTCAAGAGACGAGTTTAAAGAAAATGGCAACCCAGACGTTGACTTTGCATTAACAACTCGTGAATTAGCAGAACTAATCAGACAATTCAATATTGACTTTGAATCATTAGAAGAAGCAGATTTTGACAAACCACTAGGGGAATCAACTGGAGCTGCTGTAATCTTCGGAGCAACAGGAGGAGTAATTGAAGCAGCAACTCGTACAGCATACGAAATCTTCACAAAGAAATCATTACCAAAGATAGACTTTGAAGAATTACGTGGACTAGAAGGAGTAAGAAAAGCAACAGTAGACTTTGACGGCACGCCAATCCATATCGGAATAGCACACGGATTAGCAAATGCAAGAAAACTATTAGATGAGGTTCGTACAGGCAAATCAAACTTCCACGCAATAGAAGTTATGGCATGCCCAGGAGGATGTATCGGTGGAGCAGGACAACCTTTCCATCATGGAGACTTCAGCATCATCGAGAAACGTTTTGCAGCAATCTATCGTGAAGACGCAGGAAAAGCAATTCGTAAATCACACGAAAACCCATTTATTACAGCATTGTATAAGGATTGGTTGGTTGAACCATGTGGAGAAATATCTCACCACTTGTTACACACACACTATTTCGACAAATCAAAACATATTGAAGTAGAAGGATAAAAAAAATACAGCTATGGCAAAAGTAAAATTAGCAGAAAGCAAGATAAATAAAATCAAGGAAATTTGCGCAAACTTTGGGAATCTACCAGGCGAAGCAATAAATGTCCTTCACAAAGTACAAGGAGAGTTTGGTTATTTACCAGCAGAAGTACAAGAAGTAGTAGCTCACGAACTAAACGTATCGGTAGCACATATCTATGGTATTGTAACATTCTACTCATTCTTCACAATGTTACCAAAAGGCGAGCATCCAATTTCAGTATGTACAGGAACAGCATGTTATGTACGTGGAGCTGAAAAAGTATTAGACGAGTTTAAGAGAGAACTAAAGATAGCAGTTGGTGAAACAACAGCTGACGGAAAATTCTCAATAAGCTGTTTACGCTGCGTAGGTGCATGTGGACTAGCTCCAGTAGTACTAATAGGAGAAAAGGTTTATGGACGTGTAACTCCAGACGGAGTAAAAGATATTCTTAACGAATACAGAAACGCATAATAAGCCATTGCAATTTAAACAAACTGCAATAAATAAAGAAAGGACGTTGATTAATTTCAGCGTCCTTTTGTTTTTTACCCCAAGAAGATAATAATTTCGTAAGTTTTTAGTTTAATTAGAGATAAATAATTAAAAAAATAGCTATGAAAAAGACAATCATTATAATTGCACTTATATTTGTAAGCATTGCAACCGTGTCGCAAACCAAATACGGAGTAAGAGCAGGAATTAGTTTATCAACGTATAATTCTGCTCAATCACTCTATCAATTCAAACCTGGTATTCATATTGGAGGGGTTGCAGATATTCCAATTGGTTCTTCAAGGTTTTCTTTTCTTCCCGGAGTTTATTTTGCTGATAAAGGAACAAAAGTAGAAGGTTACGATTTTTGGATTATAAATAAAAAAGCTACTTTTGGTAATAATTATTATTATATTAATGAAGAGGATTACAACTATCAATTAGAAATACCATTGCTTTTTACTTATAAGATTCCAATAAATGAAAAACTAACCTTAAAACCTCAGATAGGTGCTTATGTTTCATATACCATGTTTGGAAGAGTAAATGAAAAAATAGAATATGTAGCTGGGTACCCAATTTTTGATAAAGAAGCATCAAGAGATTACTTCTTTTATGATGATAATTATTTAGGATTTGGTGTTAATGTTGGTTTATCTGTTTTCTATAACAAGTATTCCTTTACACTTTCTTGTGATGCCGGTAATAATCATAACGATTTTAGAGGGGTAGATTTTTTTGATTATATTTACTATCCAAATATATGTATGTTTTTCTCTTTAGGATATAACTTTTAGATAGAAAGAAACTAATTAAGAATTAAAAGAAACAGCTATGAAAAAGACAATCATTTTAATTGCACTTATATTTGTAAGCATTGCAACCATGTCGCAAACCAAATACGGAGTTAGAGCAGGAATGAGTTTATCAACGTATAATTCTGCTCAATCACTCTATCAATTCAAACCGGGTATTCATATTGGAGGGGTTGCAGATATTCCAATTGGTTCTTCAAGGTTTTCTTTCCTTCCCGGAGTTTATTTTGCTGATAAGGGAACAAAAGTAGAAGGCTTTCCTTCTATTGAGGGACATTTCTTTGTGGCTCCTGACCCACTATATTTAAAAGTAACACATTATAATTATCAATTGGAAATCCCTTTGCTTTTTACCTATAATATTCCAATAAATGAAAAGTTAACCTTAAAACCTCAGATAGGTGCTTATGTTTCATATACTATATTTGGGAGAATAAATGAAAAAATAGATTATGTAGGAGGATACTTAAATGCTCCTACGGATAAAGAAACATCAAAAGATTACTTTTTTTATGATGGTAATTATTTTGGATTAGGTGGTAATGTTGGGTTATCTGCTTTCTATAACAAGTATTCCTTTACACTTTCTTGTGATGTAGGTGATAGTTTTAACAAATTTAAAAGGGTATATTATTCTGAATATGGTTATTACTATCCTGATATTTGTATGTTCTTCTCTTTAGGATATAACTTTTAGATGAAAAGAATTGGTTAAGAATTAGACTCAAAGGAGAGGTTCAATTAATTTCAGCGTCCTTTTGTTTTTGCCTAAATATACTTGATAAAAAACTCGTTTAATCCTATCCTAATCTACCAAAAGCCTATCACAATCTTTTTAATCCTTGTTTTAATCTCAACATCATGCCATGATCCTGCCAACTTCATGGCATGATATTGTAGACATCATGCCATGAAGTGAATAACATCATGCCATGATATTGACATCAGAATAAGGAAAAAATACTTCGAAACAAGGATTTGTAAGCATAAAATCAAATCTCCGTAGTTTTTTATCAAATAAAATTCCAATTATTCCTTACAAAAGCCTTTCATCCACTTATCTTTTGTGAATGGGTTGGTTAATTCAATTTATCGTCTAATTTTTATTTGTTAAAATATTTTCCTTATCAATTTTTATTGTTTACTTTTGTATTATAATACTTGTTGAGGTATTAAACACAAAAATATTTTACTCACAAACTCATAACAAATGAAAAAGATAGTTTTAATTTTAGCATTGGTGTTTGCTTTTATGCAAACAAATGCTCAGCAAAAATATGATACAGTAATATATTATTCTCCTGAATTACTCGGATGTCAAATGTCTTTTGATTCAATTAATACAATTTGGGGAGCACCAGGTATAGTGTGGGGAGCTTCAAGTTTTAGTGGTTGGTATGAAATAAAGGCATCAAATTGCTACGTTGAGAAATATGATTCATTGGGGAATCCTATTCCTTTAACTTATTTGGAAGGGGCTGTTATGTCTTATAATACTTATTTGCCAGAGGGTGTTGCACAGCCTTATCATTTAGATTCTAGTGCATTTATTTGTGGAGTTGCCGCACGAGCTCACGGTATTTTGCCTTTGGGTTCTTATGGAACATATAGATTTCGTTTGTTGGATTCTAACTTTAGTGAGAAAATTAGTGTTCCGATCACTTCGGCAGATACAGCAATGTATAGTCCAAAGATGTGGGATTGTCCTATGAAAAATTACTACTTTGCCGATGCAGTAAAGATTAAGGATTTTTATTTGGCAGCAGATATAACTACGACAAAAATTACCTATGGTACAACAATGAGGTTTAACCACACTTGTAGTATTTTTGATACAACACCATGTTTAGATACAATTCTTGGATGTCAATCGAGTTATAGTCCACTCTTAAAAAAGAATGGTCAGTGGATACGATTTGCTGATGACACAGTTTATGAGATGTTTCAAAAAACTTTTATTGAACTTTTACCAATAATCTTAGTCCCAAAAGTCGATTCAACAAGTAGTATTAAGGAATTGGATTTAAGTAATACATGCAATGTTTACCCAAACCCAGCTAAAGATAAACTAAATATCATAAGTCAGTTTAAGGTTAAGGAATTAGATATTTACAATATCAGTGGAGTAAAACTAAAAACCATACCAATGAATAGCTACGAGAAGACAATAGATATTAGTTCACTAAGAGCCGGAACATATATTGTAAAACTTCACACTCCAAGAGGAATTGCTACCAAGACAATACTAGTTGAATAGTATTAATCTATAAAGTATTATTAAACAAAAAAGTCGCTTTACAAAAAGAGCGACTTTTTTGTTTATTGCTTTTCAAAAGAATATTCTTATCCTCTTCTCTTGTCGATGGCTTGGGAGAGGATTTTTTCTAGGGTTTTGTTGTTGGTTTGCCAGTTGTAGTTTTGTTTTACGAATTTATTGCCTTCTTGGGCAAGGTTTTCCGCAAGAGTCTGGTTGTTTAGTAGGGATAGGATTTTTTCAGCGTAGTCTTTTGGCTCAGAGGCTAGGAGTATTTCTTTGTTTTCTTTGGCACAAAGTGCATCGTTGGCAAGTGGTGAGCTTACGCATGGTAAACCCATCGCCATTGCTTCTAAGAGTTTGTTTTGTAGACCGGTGCCGATCTGCATAGGTGCAACGAATAGTTTCGATTTCCCATACCACTCTTTCATATCCTCAACCCATCCTGTGACAATTACCCTTTCGGAAGCAAGGTTTTTGACCGATGAGGCAGGGTTAGCACCAGCAATTACAAGTCTTACCATTGGGAGTTTTTCCCAAACCAAGGGCATTATTTGTTTTGCCAAGAAGTTTGCAGCATCAACATTGGGAGCGTATGACATACCGCCAGAGAAAATTATATCATATTCCTTCTCCTTAGGAGAATTATATTCGAAGTAAGCATCATCCACACCGTTGGGAAGAACCTCTATCTCTTCTTGTCGTGGGTGAAGAATTGCCTTCTTGTCAGCCTCTACGATTATCGTTAGCTTTTCGAAGAGGTCAAACATCTTTGCCTCGTACTTTCTAAGCCTTGATGCCTCGAAGTTAAAGACGAATTTCTTTATAATATTGCTTTTCTTTGCCCTTCCTCCCATGTTTGCCGATAGAGCATCTTGAAAGTCTAAGACCTTTGGAAAGTCCACAGAGGAATATTTCGCCATGCGCACAAACTGATAGAAGATTACATCGGGTTTAGTTTTATTAGCAAAGGCTTTAAAGGCTGATATATTTCTTGGGTGAGAGTAAAACCCAGTCTGAAGAGGAGTGCCATCGAAGAACGATTTAGCTAAACCGAGCAAAGAATCTATCTTTCCAAAGCCTGCGATATGTATTTCTTTCACAAACTCCAATAATATCCTTTCAGCCTCTGGGTGAATAGGAGAGTTGTTTAGACAAAACAAGTATACATCATTCTTTTGTGCAAGCTCTTTTATCTGAAAGAAAGCCCTAAGTTTATCACCCTTCTCAAGTGGGTATGGAAGTCTTGAAAGAACTACTAATATCTTCATAACTGGCTATATAATTCGACAAGTTGTTTGGCTATGGCGTTGGTGTTATACTTTTGGGCGATAAGTTTCTCTGCGTTTTTGCCTATGGTTTTTGAGAATGTCTTATCGGAAACACAATTATATATAGCATCGGCAAATTCCTCAGGATTATCGGCAATAATAATATTTACCCCATCCTCATACATTATGCCTTCGGCAGCCTGCGAGGTAGCAATAACACATTTACCTATCGACATTGCCTCAATTATCTTAATCCTAATACCACTGCCAGAGAGTAGTGGCACAACCATAATCTCTTTCGAGGTCATAAATCTTACGCTATCGGGAACCTCACCATAAATTGTGATGCCATCTTTCTTTAGCTCCAAGAGCCAATGTGGCATTGCCCTGCCTGCAAAATATGCCTTTAGATTAGGAAGTCTTTTATGAGCAATATCCCAAACCTCATCGATAAACCATTTAATCCCTTGCTCGTTTGGTATCCAGTTCATTGAGCCAATATGAAAAAGAGTGTCTTGCTCCGATGTCTCATCATCAATAATATCTGGGCAGTCTATTCCAACGGCAACACCTTTGCAAGGACATTTGCAGCCATTGGCAATAAAGAAATCCTCATCAATCTTCGTTACGGGATAGACACCATCGAAATTATTTATCTCCCCAAGCTCAAAACTCTCAAGAGTTGAGGCAAGATGGTTTAGGTAGAATTTTTTTATTGGGTTCTTGGTAGCCTCAGCGGTCCTTTTCCAAATAAGATGTTCAATATTTGGAGCTCTAAGAACGAGCTTAGCCTTAGAATACTTTCTAATAATTGGAATATATGGGGCAAGAAATATGCTCTCAAGCTGCACTAGGTCAAACTCTTCTTTTTTTAGTAAGCTCTCAAGGCATATCTTCATATCATTATTGACAAAACGCTCAGCAATATAGCTTTTGTTAGTAATCAAACACTTCAATGCTCCCCAAAATCTTGGCTTAAGGTCAACGAAAATTGTCTCGAAATTTGTTTTTTCGACATAGTCCTTAGGCAAAGACGAAACATTGCAAGGATGCTTATAGGAGTTAAAGGCAATGACCTTAACCTCGTGATTATTGTTTAATAGCCCAGTTGTTAAACTATGCATTCCCATAGAACCTCCGTCAACAGGAGGAAAGGGAGGTTTGTAGCAAAGTTGTAATATCTTCATTTTTTGACAAAGTAATTTAAGAAACGATTAAATAGTCTTACCCAACCCTCAGGATTCATTAGTGCAGAATCGGATGTAGCCTTCATTGTAAGGAAAAGCCCTAGTGGTAGAAAGACAAGTGTTGAACTCCACATGCCAAGCATGCAAGATATTGAACCTCCAACGGCTGCTCTTTCGCCAATCATCCCCACCACATAGTAGAGAATAAAACTAAAAACAGAGATAACCACAGGCATACCTAAGCCACCCTTGCGAATAATTGCACCAAGCGGAGCACCAATAAAGAATAGTATTATGCAGGCAGCAGAAAGAGTGAACTTCCTATGCCATTCAATATCGTGTCGAGTGATTAAGCCCTTATCATTCTCGTCCTTTGATTTGATTATCTCAATATCTGTCTTTATGGAGTTTATTTTCTCCTTTGCCGAATTCTTTATTTCCTTCTTTATCTCTAAAGGAAGTTTGGCATAAGAAGAATAGAATGAGTTTGAAATTGTAGTGTCTTTGGTTGAGATTTTAGTCTTTACAATACTGCTATAAAGTTTATTGTAGATATTGTTTCTTATAGAGGTGTTGAAGAGGATATTCTCCTTTGTAAGAGTATCTATATTGGCATTAAGCTCAGTTATGTTCATCATCTTGTAATGCCCTGCGTATCTATCCTTATCTGTCTTTGAGAAGGCGAAGTTGGAGATATCGAATCGTATGTATTGCTCCTTGAAATATAGTCTTACCAAGGGAGAGCGATAGAAGTTTTCAGCATCGGTTGTCTCGTCGTAGGTGTAGCCGTCCTTTAGGTTAAAGACAAGGGTATTCCCATTATCCTCGCTATACATCTGACCAGTCTTTGCAATCGTTATGCTTGAGTTTCCAACATCCCTACTATGGTCGAATATCATCACATCCGTAAGGTTCTTCCCTTCCTCGTCCTTTGCTCCAATCTTAATTACGTAATTATCAATATCGGAGTAGAAGGCATTTGGGCGAATGTTTACTGTAGGTTTCTTTGTGTTTATCTCATACAGAAGAGTCCTCATCTTCATATTTGCAATAGGCATATAGTTGTTTGAGAAGAAGAAAGCAAAACCTGAAAGAAGGAAGCTGACAATCATAAGTGGTCGAAGTATTCTCCAAAGAGAGATACCAGAGGACTTCATTGCCACAAGCTCATAACGCTCTCCAAAATTACCTAAGGTCATAATTGAGGCAAGGAGTATTGCAAGAGGAAGAGCCATAGGTACAAGGGTAGCCGAGATATACCAAATAAGCTGGAGTATTACCGTAGTTTCCAATCCTTTGCCTATCATCTTCTCTAATTGTTTCCAAAGAAATTGCAACAAGAGAACAAATTCAGCAATAGAGAATGTAAGTAGTAAAGGACCTAAGAATGATTTTATAATTAGAATATCGAGTTTTTTCACCTTCCAAAGTTATCGTTTTCAGTAGCAAAAATACAAAGTTTTCGCCTTTTATTTGTACTTTTGCCCCTAATTAAAATAAATAAAAAAATTAATATGAAAAAATTGATTATGTTTACAGCTATAGCTGCTTGTCTTTTTGCCCATCCTGATGGGGCAAAGGCACAAACAAAGACTCCAGAAAAAGAATTCAAATACCTTATTGATGAGTTCGCAGATATTAAGATTATGCGTTATAAGGTTGAGGGTTGGGATAAGCTAACCCTAGACCAAAAAGAATACATTTATTATCTTTCTGAGGCTGCAAAATGTGGTAGAGATATTCTGTGGGATCAAAACTACAAATATAATCTGACCATTCGTCGTACTCTTGAAAACATTCTTTCTACATACACAGGAAAGAAAAAAGGTGAGGACTGGGATAAGTTTGTGCTTTATGCTAAAAGGGTTTTCTTTAGCAATGGTATACATCATCATTATGCTGAGGATAAGATTATGCCAACCTTTACTAAACAATATTTCTCTACTCTAATGAGTAAATCTAACCAAAAAAACTTCCCTTTAGAGGAGAAAGAGAACTTTGCTAGCTTTAGCTCGAAGATAGAAAATCTTATCTTCAATCCAAATATTGCTTCAAAGAGAAAAGAAACAGATAAGAGCAAAGATATTATTGCTAACTCTGCGGTAAATTTCTACGAAGGTCTTACAAGAGATGAGGTTGTGAAATTTTATTCCGATAGAAAGAGCCCAAATCCTGATCGTCCTTGGTCAATTGGTTTAAACTCTAAGCTTGTTAAGAATAAAGATGGAGAGATAGAAGAGAGGGTTTATTCTCAAAATGGTATGTATTCTCAAGCTATTAAAGAGATTATCTTTTGGTTAGAGAAAGCTAACCAAGTTACAGAAAACGATGAACAAAGAGAGTATACTAATATGCTTATTGAATATTATCGTAGTGGCGAATTATCTATATGGGACGATTATAATATTGCTTGGGCAAGAGATACTGAGTCACAAGTTGATTTCGTAAATGGATTTATTGAAGATTATAATGACCCATTGGGAATGAAGGCTACATGGGAATCGGTTGTGAATTTCAAAGACTTGGAAGCAACAAAGCGTACTGAAGCCATTAGCTCTAGAGCACAATGGTTTGAGGAAAATTCTCCTGTTTCTGCTGAGTTCAAGAAAAAAGAGGTTAGGGGTGTTAGTGCAAAGGTTATAAATGCTGCTATGTTGGGTGGAGATTGCTTCCCAACTCCTCCAATTGGTATAAATCTTCCTAATGCTGACTGGATTAGAAAAGAATATGGTTCAAAATCTGTTACCATTGCAAACCTTTCTTCTGCTTATGATAAGGCTGCTCTTGAATCGCCAAAGAGTGCTCTTCTAGAATTTGCTGCTTCTGAAAAAGAGATAAATATATCAAAGAAATATGGTTCTTTAGCTAGCGACCTACATACTGACCTACACGAATGTCTTGGTCATGGTTCTGGTCAGTTACTTCCAGGAACTTCTCCAGGTGCATTGGCAGATAACTCATCGTCTTTAGAAGAAGCAAGAGCCGATTTGTTTGCGCTTTATTATGTTATAGATCCAGTAATGGTTGAAATGGGAATTATGCCATCGACAGAGGTTGGTTATGCTGAATATGATTCTTATATCCGTAATGGTCTTTTGACTCAATATGCAAGAATTGAATTTGGTAAAGATGTTACTCAGGCTCACATGCAAGCAAGAAAACTTATTGCAACTTATGCTTTTGAGAGAGGTCAAGATAGAGACGTTATTGCTAAGATAGAAAAAAATGGAAAGACTTATTTCCAAATCAACGACTATGATGCTTTAAGAAAGATTTTTGGAGAGTTATTAGCAAAAATCCAAGAGATAAAATCTACTGGAAACTATGATGCAGGTAAAGAATTGATTGAGAAATATGCAACAAAGATTGACCCTGTTATTCACAAAGAAGTATTAGACCGTTACCAAAAACTTGGAATCAAGCCTTATGGTGGTTTCGTTAACCCAGAGATTACTCCTGTTGCAGACCAAAACGGAAGAACAATTGACTTCAAAGTAACTTACCCAGACAATTTCCTCTTACAACAATTACAATACGGAAAGAAATATTCATTCCTACCAACAATAAATTAGTGAAAAGTTAAAAGTGAAAAGGTAAAAGTTATAAGTGAAAAGGGGAGAATATCCTTATTTGGGCAGGTTTAAAACCTGCCCTTTTTTTGTTGTCTAATCAAATATTTTTTCTTATCTTTGCATTAGAACAAAAGTCTATACAATTAACTCAAAAAGAAAGAGTTTAATTCCAAAAAATCACTATATTTGTAACCTAAATCTTATGGTGGGTATCAAAGCAAAGTTAGGGTAGGTACCCTAGGTGTGCTGTGGTAGCTACCCTAGCACTGTTATGGTAGCTACCATAGCGGGACTAAATCCTTGTTTAAATAGTTTTTTTCTTCGATTTAGGAGAATAAAACAAGGATTTAGGAGAAAGAAACCTAATAAAAAATTACAGACATGGCATTTAGATTCAGACCGGTTAAAAGAAGATTTATTAAAGATGGCAAGACTCAGGAGAAATTCTTTGCCACTGCTCAGAGCATGCGTCTTATTGGCGTTGAAGAGTTAGCAAAAGATATTAGCCATAGGAGTGCAGTGAAGGAGAGTTCCGTTATTGCTGTTCTTATGGAGTTATCCGATTCATTGTTGGATAGTCTGATTACGGGAAACAATGTTAAATTCTCTGGGATAGGTGTGTTTGGTGTTGCGATAACGAGTGAGGGTTTCGACACAGAGAAACAAGTCGATGCTCGCAAGGTAAAGTTCACCAAGCTAACCTTTCGCCCCGACAAAAAGCTAGTAGCAAAGCTAAAGGAAATGAAATTCGAAAAAGTAGCACCACCACCAAAAGGCTACGTAACCAATCGCAAACCCAAGCCCCAACCCCTAACTCCCAAAACCCCACCAAACATCCAAGAAATAAACATCAAGGGAGAAGAATAAACGAGAAATTCCATTTAAAGGTGTCGAATTCGACACCTTTTTGCACGTGGATAGTTTATTTCATTGATTTATTCTTTGTTTGGAATGGTTTTTGATGTTTATTTTGCTGATATGGAATAATATTGTAATTTTGCAGATATAAAAAAGGAGGTAGATTATGGCAAAGCCAATTAAGGATACTCCAGTTTTGAGAGGTAGGGATGCAGCAGTTTTCATTAAGAAAATGGAAGAAGTAAAACCTATTTCAAAGCAGGAGAAGGATAAACAAAAAGAAGTTTACGAGCAGTTTAAGAAGATTGCAAATTTTGAATTGTAAAATATAAATAATGAGTATTAGTGAACTAAAATTAATACGATTAGAGCAAAATACAGAAATTAAATCATTCAATTCTACAGATGTGGATTTGAATGATTTTTTGTTTTCTGATGCAAAAAATTACTACAGTCAGTTGATGGCTGTAACTTATCTTCTTGAGGATAAAGATAAAACTGTTGCTTATTATAGTCTTTTAAATGATAAGATTACTTTTGAGGAAAACCAAAAAGGTGTTAGGAATAGAATAAACAGAAATATTCCTTTTTCAAAACATATGAATTATTACCCTGCAATGAAAATCGGGAGGCTTGTGGTATCGGAAGAATATTCAGGGAAAAATATAGGAAGCGAAATTCTTACTTTCCTTAAATATCTATTTACAAATAATAATAGAACAGGATGTAGATTTATTATTGTTGATGCATATAATAATGAGCGAGCAATTAAATTCTATCAAAGGAATAGATTCGATTTTTTAACTATGGAAGATGAGGATAAAGATACAAGGTTAATGTATTACGATTTAATGAAGAACTAGTTTATTATATTGAAAAAGCGAGGGTTTCCTCGCTTTTTTTGGTTCTTTTATTTTTTTGGCTTTTCGTTCAATTAGGGTTTTGGGGTTTTTACTACTAGGACTTTGAAGTCAGTTTGGGATTCGTTGTAAAGGCAGTGGGGGATGTCTTTTGGGCTTTCTATTAGGGTGTCTTTTCCTACTGTTTGTTTTTCTTCGCCAACTTCAACTATTCCTTCTCCTTCAAGAACGTAGAAGAATACATCAACTGGTGTTGTATGTTTCTTTAGGCTTTCTCCTGCCTTTAGGCACATATGAATTACTTGCGCATTTTCTGTGTCAAGAATCTTCTTTGCCTGAACACCATGAGGGTTGTTCATCGTTGGAGTGTCTTTGTAATTAATTGTCTTCATGTTTTATGATTTTATTTTATTTCCGCTATTGTTATTTCGTAGCAAAAATACAATCATATTGAAAGAAAGACTTGTAATATTTATTACAAAGAGACGAAATAAATTATGGTAAGGCTATAACTATGCTTGTGCCGTTGTAGTTAAAGGATGCGTTGTTGTCTTTGCTCGATTGGTTTGATGGACCGAAGTTTATTACACTTTTACGTTTTTGTCCTGATGCAACATACTCGTAGTTTAATAAGATTGAACCGGAGATTAACCAAGGACAGTCTCTATTGTAAGCAAAGTATGGAATACCATCATCTAAATTTGTTGGAACGGTTGCGCTCCATATCCAATTTGTCTTGTTGTCGGTTGCTGTGCCACTGCTATAATGAACGTTTCTAAGCTTATCATCTAAGTGAGTAGGAGTCTCGAAACCTTGGTAATAGTATGAATAGCGTGAGGTCTTCATCTCAACAGAACCATATTTGTTTGAAACCTTTGCAGAATCGGTTGTGATGTATAATGTCTTTATAAATTGATCATCGAAATATGTAAGCCCTTTGTTGAGAATCTTTACTTTCATATTAGAGTTGCACTGAGCAATGGAGAATAATCGCTGTGAGTCTTGATAATAAGGAGTACGTGTGGATAAATAATAGTTTTGAAGCTCCGCATTGATTACAGAAAGAGAGTCTCTCCAAGGAGCTGAAACGTGAGCAACGATTTTCCCACAACGGAAACGATTATCGAAATTGGATAATGTATCTGTTGTGAAATCAATTGTAAGTATCATTGGGAAATCTCCCACTTGAGAAGGGGAAAGCTTTTCTTTGGTAATTATTGGAGCGGTTTGAGCATTTGGATAAAAAACATTTTGGTCATCAAGAGCTAATTGAACAAGATTATATATGTCGGAAATTACCATTTCTGATGCAGAAACACCCTCTTCAATCTTGAAACTATCGCTAGAAGAAAAGGTATTATTAGTATTTATTACAGTATTTTCTTCGTCTTGACATGAAGAAAACACAAGAAAAGAACAAATAACCCCTAATGATAAAATAAGCTTTTTCATTTTAAACTATATATTTAGTTACTAATTGAGGAGCAAAGGTAATCTTTTTCTCCAAAATATTTGGTAGTTAGAAGAAAATTTCGGAATTTTGCACTCCATTTTTAAGAATAATAACATATTAAAACATATTACAATGTCTAAGGTTTGTGAAATTACAGGAAAGAGAGTTATGACAGGAAACAGCGTTTCTCACTCTAACATTAAAACTAGAAGAAGATTTTATCCAAATCTTCAAACTAAGAAGTTTTTTATTCCTGAAGAAAACATGTGGGTTACACTAAAGGTTACTCCAGCAGGGATGCGTACAATTAACAAAAAAGGTGTTTTAGCTTGCCTTCAAAATTCTTTCGAAAAGGGAATTATCCGTTTCTAATTTTAGACGAGTAAAAGAAAAAATAAGCTGTCTTTGATAATAACAATCAAAGACGGCTTTTTTGTATTTAATAAATTGAGATATGCTTTATTCTTTTGACTTCGAAATTCGTGTGGAATATGTTGATACAGACCAAATGGGTATTGTGCATAACAGTAACTATTTTCGCTTCTTTGAGATAGGCAGGACAGAGACTATTCGTAGCTTAGGGCTTTCATACAAAGAAATTGAAGACAAAGGGGTGATGATGCCTATGGTCGAACAGCAATGTAGGTATTTTCTTCCAGCATATTATGATGAGGTTTTGACAATAAGAACTTCAATCGATGTTATGCCTTCTTCTAAGTTCTATTTCAATTATAATATAATAAGAAAAGAGGAAGATGGAAAGGAAACCTTATTAAGTCAAGGCTATAATATATTGGCATTTATAGATACTAATACAAGAAAACCCAAGCGTTGCCCAGAGTGGATTATTGAAATCTTAAGCAAAAAAGTTGGGAATTAAATATTTAGTTGTATATTTGCAGACCAAAAATATTTTTTAATAACAAATTAACAAGAAAGAGGTATTAATTATGATTATTGTTCCTATTAAAGAAGGCGAAAACATTGAGAGAGCTCTTAAGAAATTAAAGAGAAAATTCGAGAAAACAGGCGTAGTGAAAGAGTTACGCTCAAGAAAACAATTTATTAAACCTTCAGTAGTAGCGAGAGATCGTAGACTTAAAGCTATCTATATCCAAGGGATACAACAAGAAGCTTTAAATAACTAGTAAACGGTTTTTTAATCATAAAAAAAGGCTTGAAATTAATTTTCAAGCCTTTTTCTTTGTATATTAGCACCATGAAACTAGATGATTTTTTAGATTATTTGAATATTGAGAAGCGCTATTCTTATCATACTATTCTTGCATATTCTATCGATTTACGACAATTTGAAGAGTTTATCAATGAGGTCTTTGAAAAGTCTAATGCAAGGGATGTAAATTCTGAGATGATTAGAGATTGGATTGTTTCTTTAAGCGAAAAAGGTATATCTTCTCGCTCAATTAATCGCAAGATAGCCTCTCTTAGGGCTTATTTTCATTTTCTTATAAAGCAAGGCGATATAGAGAAGAACCCAATGACAAAGATTCTTGCTGTCAAGAACCCAAAACGTAATCCTGTTTTTGTAATGGAGGAGGATATAGAAAATGTTTTGAATTTGGAATATGAGGATAGTATTTGGGGCAGAAGAGATAGTTTAATTGTTGAATTGCTCTATGCAACGGGTATGAGAAGGTCTGAGTTGATTAATCTAGAGATAAAAGACTTTGACTTTGAGCGTAATGAAGTAAGGATTTTTGGGAAAAGAAGGAAGGAAAGAATAGTTCCAATACATAAGGATTTAATAAAAAGGATTGAAAATTTCTATAAAGAAAGCCTTTCATTAAACAATAATCATTCCAAGTTGTTCGTAAATAAAAGAGGCAATGCAATCAGTGAGATGAGTGTATACGATATAGTAAAAAAGAGTTTATCTTTTGCACAAGTCGAAAAGCGTTCTCCACATGTTCTTCGACATACTTTTGCAACCCACCTATTAAATGAGGGTGCAGATATAATGAATGTAAAAGAAATGTTAGGACATGCAAATTTAGAGGCGACACAGATATACACACATAACACTATTGAAAAACTTAAAAAGGTATATAAGCTAGCTCATCCAAGAAATGAGTAGACTATATAAGGAGAGAAATCTCAAACATAATTATTAATAGGGCAATTTGCCCAAAAACAAACAAAAGGAGGTCATATGAACGTTACAATTAAGGCTGTGAAATTCCGCACTGATGAGAAGTTAGAAAGCTTCATTAATGAAAAGGTTGCTAAATTAGGAAAACTATTACCAGATTGTTTGGGTGCAGAGGTTACTCTAAAGGTTGATAAACCCGAATCGGAAAATAATAAAATAGTAGATATGAAATTGTTGAAAAAGGGGTATGACCACTTTGCTACAAAACAATCAGACACTTTTGAAAAAGGAGTTATGGATTGCGTAGATGCAATTCGTTCACAGATAGAAAAACAAAAGAAGTAACATAAAAATAAGTTAAAGGTCTCAGAATTTTCTGAGACCTTTTTTATTGATTCTTAGTCGAAACGAATACTCTTTATGGGGCTTATCTTTGAAATGCTTCTAAGGGGTAGTAATAGAGCAATTAGGCATATTAGTATTGTGCCAATGTTTACCATGACAACTTGAATAAAAGAAATCTCTATTGGTACAGATGTTAGGTAATAACTCTCTTGGTCAAGTTTAATAATATGAAACCTATCTTGAAGATAGCCTAGAGATAGCGCAAGTGCATTTCCAAAGATTAGACCTTTTATAATGATACGTCCTGCATTATAGAGGAATATCTTCATTATCGTTCTATTTGTAGCACCAAAGCCTTTCAATATACCTATGGTTTGTGTCTTTTCAAATATTATTATCAATAGGGTAGATGTTATAGTTATAATTGAAACAAGCATCATCACGATAAGAATCACAAAAACATTAGAATCCAATAAATCAAGCCAAGAGAAAAGTGTTGGTTCAATCTCTTGAATGGTTTGAATAGATTTGTCTTGAGAGGTTGAATTGTATATATCGTCTGCGCTCTGCTCTAGCTTCTTAAAGTCTTTTAATAATACTTCATAACCTTCAACTTGATTTGAGTCTAAATTATTTAAACTCTGAACCTGATTCATATCACAGACAACAACCTTCTCGTCATATATACTTAGTCCTGTTTCATAAATCCCAACAACATTAAAAGCCCTTGCTCTATAATTATTATCTATATAAAAATAAACCCTAAGTTTATCTCCAATTTTTAGAAGTAGCTTTTGTGAAATCTGTTTAGAGATTACAGCCTCTGTATTGTTAGGAATTTTTGTATTTAAAAGCCTTCCTTTAATAAGGTAATGATGGAAGAAACTTGTGTCGAAATCCTTATCTATTCCCTTTAGTACTATGCCTTGAAAATCTGTCTTAGTCTTAATCAAACCCCCCTTGGTAACAAATGGGTGGATAGATTTAATATTTGGAATCTTTAGTATAGTCTCTTTTTCTTGTTTTGATAGAGATATGCCTTCAACCTTATAGCTATTATGTGCCTTGTATGGAATTATTTGAATATGTGAACCAAATCCAACTATCTTTTCTTTTATCTCTGATTTAAAACCTTGCAAAACAGATATAGAGAAAATCATTACAGCAATACCAAGAGTGATGCTGAGAGTTGCTATTATTATTATTGGTCTAGAGAATGTCTTGCCGCTTTTCTTTGCAAGTCTCTTGGCTATAAAATATTCAAAGTTCATTTATCTGCTTGGTGTTAAATAGAAAAATATAATTTACTAGCACAAAAAACATTATTCCTGCAACATTATCTAAGGTGTCTTCGGTAGTCATAGAAACACATAGGATAAAGAAGAAGGTAAAGTAAATAAAGTTATAGAAGAGTCTTTGCTTATAGGCAGGATATATTAGCCAAAACATAAATAAGGCAAATCCAATAATTCCAAATGTAAGGAGTATTGTTAGATATTCATTATGCGTTCTAAGTTTGGAAAGATATAATTGGGAATTGCGCTCTTTAAGCTTTTGTTCAAACTTATCTGCAATATCTCCTGTGCCTACTCCAAATAATGGATTTTCTTTTATTAAAGCTGCTGCATTTGTCCAAAGTTCAATGCGTTGAAGCTCAGAAAAGTTTTTGATGGTATTATATTCTTTAAAGCAGTTTATTTGATAGAATATCTTATAGAGTCTTGGCTTAAGACTGAATTTCTCTGTATATACTACGTTTTCTATTCCTAATTTAATATTCTCAATATCTTCATTGCTAAGCTCATTGAATGTTCTAGCATTTTTGATAGGATTCTTTGAGTTCATATACCTTACAAGTATATCCAAGTATGTATTAGTAGACTTGCTACCATCATTTTTTACTAACTTGTCATTTGCATCAATCCCTGTTTTCTTTTTCCATTCTTGAGAGACTTCTTTATAACAGAAATAATGATATATATAGTTTCCGTTTTCTATACTATTTACATCAAATAGTTCTGTGTATTTATTCCCATCTGGAGTTGTTTTGCTAATATTTGTTTCATAAATCTTATTTGGGGTAAAGTAATAAGAATATTGAAAGTAAATCCATATTGAGCTTGTAGATATTACAATAACGTATAAAGACAATATTGAGTAGGAGACAAGGTTTTTCTTATATTTTATTAGATAGTAAGGAGTGTAACCAATAATAAATAGGAATAATATTACTAGTCCAGTCATTGCTTGAGAAATTATCATATAGGCAAAAAAGTAGCAAACCATAAATATTGAAACGACCCTAATCCATGGCTTCAAACTCTTGTATTGTCTGATTAAAATATATAGAAGACTAATAATACCAAAGCAAAGGTTAAGAGAAAAACGAATATGAGAAGAAGAAAAAATTAGTCCCCTTGTATCTGGGTTTATTGAAGAGAAATAGACTATCCCTCCCCATGTTGCTCCTACAAAAAGAACAAGGATAAAGCTCCAATATAAATATTTTATTATTTCTTTTCTTAGAGGTATCATTGCAAGACATAGTGGGATAATAAAAAGAGCAGCCTTCTTGCTTATGTCTCCAAACCCATATTTTAGATTCTCACTCCAAAAGAGTCCAACCAAATGGAGGGCAATAAAACTAAGAGCAGTTATTAGAATAACCTTATTCTGCTTAATGTTTTCAAGCTTTTCTTTCCAAGAGCCAATAAATAATACCCTTGCAATAAGCATAACCATCCCTAGGTTAATTAAGAACCTAGAAAGCATCATTCCTACAATACAAACAACCAAAGTAACTAGGTCGATATACTCAATATAATTCTTCTTCTCTAAAGCCATAGATAAATAAACATGTTATAAATATAGTATTAAAGCTATAAAACGAGAATATGAAAAGAATGTTATAAAATAAGAGAAAATAAAGATAGATAATTTCTTTATCTATCTAAAATACTTGATTTTCCAAAAAAGATTAGAGAAAACTAGAATTAATACAAATTTTTATATCTTTGCAGACTTAATTTTTGAATATATAAATCAACAAGTGTTTCATGAAAAAATTAGCAGTAGTTGCTTTCGGGGGTAATGCCCTATTGAGAAGTGGTCAAAAAGGGACTTATAATGAACAAATCAAGAATGTAACAGAGACTTGCGATAGCTTAGTAAACCTATTGAAGCAAGATTATAACTTAGTAATTGGTCATGGTAATGGACCTCAGGTTGGAAATGTAATGTTACAACACGAGGCAGGAAAGAAGAAATTTGATATTGAAGCTATGCCAATGGATTTTTGTGTTGCAGAAACACAAGGCTCTATAGGTTATTTAATAGAACAAGGCTTTAGAAATGTTTTTGCAAGAGAAGATATAAGCAGAGGTGTTGTAACTCTATTAACACAAGTAGTAGTAGATAAAAACGATCCAGCCTTCCAAAACCCAGTAAAACCAGTAGGGCCTTATTACTCAAAAGAAGAAGCAGAGGCTTTTGCAGCAGAAACAGGTGCAACATACGCAAAGGATTCAAAAAGCGATAAATATAGAAAAGTTGTAGCCTCTCCAAAACCAATCAAGGTTACAAATATAGAATTAGTAAAGGAACTAGCTCTAGAGGGTAATGTTGTAGTTACTGTTGGAGGAGGAGGAATCCCAGTTATTGAAGAAAATGGAATAAAAGGGGTTGAAGCAGTTATCGACAAAGACCTAGCCTCAGCACTAACAGCAGTAGAGATAGGAGCAGATGAGTTCTATATCCTTACCGATGTTCCAAAAGTTTATATCAACTTCCGTCAACCAGGAGAATTAGCATTAGATGTAATAACTATAGCTAAAGCAGAAGAACTTCTTGCACAAGGACAATTTGGCGAAGGCTCAATGGCTCCAAAGGTAAGAGCAGCACTTCACTTCGTAAAGAACGGAGGAAAAGAATGTATAATAACAGAAGCAGGACAATTAGGAAACCCTAACTGCGGAACAAGAATCGTTTGGTAGAAAACAAAAAAAATCTAAATAATATTGAGAGGTTGCTTATTTTATATTAGGCGACCTCTTTTTGTTTACTTGTTTAAATTCTAGGTTATCTAGAATTTGTTTGAGCTCTGGAGCTTGACGAAAGACAACTCTCTTTGCTTTTATCTTTGCCTTTGAAAGGTCTTCTGGAGAATCCATTGGCGAGCTTGTTACTGAAATGCTAAATGTCCCAATCCCATCTAAAGTAATATTCTGACCAAGGCTAAGAAAGGTTTTCAATACCCAAGAGATTTGGCTAAGTGAGGAAAGAAAATCTCCCTCGCTTAGGGAACTTACTTCTGTTATTCTTTCTGCAACTTGCTTTGTGCTAAGGGTATTCATTGTCATCTTGCAAGCAAAGTACTTTTCTACCTCTTCTTTTTGAGAGTTTCTGAATTTTTTCTTCCAGATTTTATATGTAATAGCCATAAAATATTGAATTTAAGGGATTAATAAATATTTTTTTCTTTATTATCTTTATTTAGTAAGCTTTCTTGAATGATTTCTCTTATGTTTTGGATTATTTATCTCATAATCTTGATTGAATTACGCCATAATTGGGAAACTGTAATGCCATTCTACCTTCTCAGAATGCCATTACGATTAAACTGTAATGCCATTACATTTTACCAGAATGCCATTACAAGGTCTTAATTATGGCGTAATTAGTCCTGAAATACTTGATCTTTTTCCTGTTTTATCTAATAATTTCATCTAATTTTTGGCACTATTTTCCACTGACACTAATTCATAACGGTTGTAAATAAGAAAATGTTTTTTGTGCTTAGGAATAAATTCTTAATTTTCCTTATCCTTTGGCTAAGGAATGGCTTCATTATTTTAAGGTATTCTTGATTTATTTATCTTCAAAACATAGTAATAATACTTAAAGGAGAAGGGCTTTTTCCTTATTTGGTATGTGAATTGTGTAATTTATATGTTTTATTGTGTAAGACTTTCCTAAGATAAGAACTTATGCCTTCCCAGTAATCGTTGATACTCATAATTAATTGAATGTGTGAATTATGTAAATCATTTCTAATATTGTGTAATCATTTTTGCCTACTTTGAGACCTATCTTTGCACAATAATGTATTTTCATTATATCAAATAAATAAAAACATGAAAACAATACGACTTTTTGTATTTACGGTTGCTTTATTGTTTATGATTCCTCTTTTAAACTATGGGCAATCAATAAACTTAGGTTCAGCCGCTAATTTTGCTGTGTTTTCTGCATCTGGGGCAGTCAGCAACACAGGTATTTCCCATGTAACAGGTAACGTTGGAACAAATAATGCCTCCAGTACTGGTTTCGGCAATGTAAATGGAGTAATGCATGATATTGATGGTGTAAGTGCACAATGTGTTGTGGATTTAACTGTCGCTTATAATCAATTAAATAGTGCAATTCCAACATTTTTTCCTTCATCATTGCTTGGAAATGGAGATACTCTTATTGCAGGAGTATATTCAATTGCAACGGCAGCGACCTTAAATTCAAATCTTATTTTGGATGCCCAAGGAAACCCTAATGCTAAATTTATTTTTAAAATAAATGGTGCTTTTTCATCAAGTGCTAACTCCAAAATTAAATTAATTAATGGAGCATTGGCTTGTAATGTATTCTGGAAAATTGAAGGATTAGTAAGCTTAGCTACTGGAACCTATATGAAAGGAACTATTATTGCAAATAATGGTGCAATAGTTTTGACAACTAAGGATACAATTGAAGGAAGAATATTGACAACAGCTGGAGCAGTTACAATGGATGGAGCTTTAGTTTACACTCCTATTGGATGTTCAAGTCCTATACTTACAGGACCAGCGGCTCCAAATCTATTAAGCACTTCTTGCTTTACATTATTTTCATCAAATGGACCTGTATTAAATACTGGAATAAGTCATATTATTGGTAGTGTTGGAACAAACACAGGGCTAACCACAGGTTTTGATCCTCTAACTGTAACAAATGGTAGTATTCATCCAATTCCAGATACTATGACAGCAAGATGTGCTGCGGATTTACTTACGGTTTATAATTATCTGAATGTATTACCTTATGATATAGAGTTATTATATCCAGCACAGTTTGGAAATAGCTTAGTTCTAACTCCTCATACTTATTTAATGAATTCTGCAGTAACATTTACTGATACAGTATTTTTAAATGCACAAGGAAATCCAGATGCTGTATTTGTTATAAAAATAAACGGAGCAATGACTACTAGCACTTATTCTAATGTAAAAATGATGAATGGAGCGCAAGCAAAGAATGTTTATTGGTTAGTTCAAGGAGCGGTAAATATTAATAATTATTCTGTTTTTTGTGGTACTCTTGTTGTAAATAATGCAGCAATAGAGATTTCAAACACAGGAATTGAACTTAATGGTAGGGCACTTTCAACAAATGGAGCTATATCAACAACTGCTATATCAACAACTATGACAACAGTTTGCCCATCAGGAGCAAATCCTCTATCGGTTGTGTTTCCAATTCCACAAAATATTACTGAATATGGATGGAAGTTAAAAGAAATCTATACTTCTACAATGTTAATTGGCGAGCAAGTAGTAACAGATTCTTCATATTTAGATCCTACTAAAATATATGCAATATCTGGTGCAAGCCATATAAGAGGTATATTTAAATGGGTTTATCCAAATACAGTTCCTAATGTAACTATTTTTCCTGGTGATACTGCAAGCTATATTTTTATCCCTCAAGCAATTTATGGTGGGATTTATGGCGATACAGTCTATGGTGTACATCATATAGTATTAAGTAAGGCAGATTTAGCAATAGTTTCACCTCCTTCTGTTTCTTCAATTTTAGTAGGACAAACAGTAGGTCAAGCTGTAATAATATCTCCTTCAGGTCAGGTTATCCATAAGAATAAACTTGATATTGTATATAGTTCAACAATCAATCCAACAATTGGAAATTGGTCTTTTATTTTTCCAATAGAAGTAATGAATACAGTAGGTAATTTCTCTAAGAGGATTAAATTTACTTTAACAAGTTCATCATTCTTAAGAAACTATAATTCTCCTGTAGAGTTAACTAATCTTGATTCGTTAGCAACAGCAAGTATTACTGTTAATAAAGTCAACCAACTTTTAATAACTTGGCCAGCAACAACAGCAATAACTTATGGTCAAACCTTAGCAGATGTGTCCTTTGTTGGAACTCATTATGCTATTAATCCTATAAATAATTCTTATGTTCCAGGTACATTTGTATGGGCTAGTGCAACAACTGTTACTCCTGCAAACCCTAATGTTGCATATAGAATAAGGTTTATCCCAAATGATTTAGTTAATTATAATACAGATAGTACAATGATTAACTTGACAATCAATAAGGCAATACCAACTGTAAATTGGGGAGTATTCAGCTCAATCACTTATGGTGAAAGTCTATCTGATATTCTAATCATAGGACAAACTGCTGTTAATCCAATAACAGGAATTGCAGTAACTAGTGGTGTATTCTCTTGGATTAATCCAGCTATTGAACCTAATGTAAATAACTCAGGTTTTGTAAGAAGATATACACCTACTGATTTAGCTAATTATGAAATAGTGCAATCTGGTTTATTGCCAGTTGTGGTAAATAAAGCTAACCCAGTTATAACACAAACAAACAATCCTTATGTTATTACATACGGACAAATGTTACCAACGATAACTGCAACTGCTATTAACTCAAATAATAACGCCTCTGTAAATGGTACATACGAATGGATGTATATTAGTGATCGTTTACCTCAAGCAGGGGTAGCTGCACCTTATCAAGTTCGTTTTACTCCTTTGGGTATAGATGCTGAAAACTATAATATTGTAGTTCACGCATTTTATGTTCAAGTAAATAAAGCAAAACCTATCGTTGTTGCACCTACTTCTACATCATTAATGTATGAGCAAACATTATCTGAATCTACCCTAATAGGAGGTTCTGCAATGAATCCTTATAGCAGTGATATAGTTTCAGGAGTATTTGAATGGGTATTACCAACAACTATTCCTGATGCAGGGAATAATTCATATCCTGTTGTGTTTATTGTTCAAGATGTAGATAACTATTATAATTCTGATCCAATAAATGTTTCTGTAAAAGTTGATAAAAAACATATTGATATTGCAATCTCAAACCTAATACATATTTACAATGGGTCACCTAAAAATGCCACATTTGCAGATGCTCAAGGTATAGTTGATTTAACAGGAATGATAGATGCAAAATATTATCAAGGAAATACAACAACATTAATCACTGGTTCACCAATTCAAGTGGGATCATATAGAGTTATTGCAACAATTCTTCCTACAGAAAATTATGAAGGATGTGATACAGCAGTTCTAATAATAAATAAGAATGTATTAGACTTGGAAGACCCAGAGGATGATGTTGTAATTGTAAATGCTATTATTCGTGGAATGAATACATATTTCAGAATTAGTGATTATGAACAACTCATGCCAATAACGGTTCGAATGATGAATGCTAATGGAAATCAAGTTTATAGTTCAGACAATTATACAAATAACTTTGATATGAGTAATCTTCCAAATGGTACTTATTTCTATATTGTTACATTTACTTTGAATGGTAAAGGATACACTAAGTCAGGTAGAGTAGAAGTAATAGGAAAATAAGTAATTGATTATAATTTATATTGAAGATAAAAAACAAAAATAGAGATGAAAAAAATAAATTTAATAATACTCCTAATGATGTCTTGTACGATTGGATTATTTGCTCAGAGTGATTTCCAATATGCTCAAGTAGTGAATAATTTAGGTTGGGTAAATCCATCTTATTATGGAATAAGCAGAGACATTACAGGAACGTTCGTATATGCTAATCGCTTATCTGGACAAATGAATTCAAAAGCATTTGATATTCATGGAGGGCTACCTTATCAACATTTAGGATTTGGTGTTCAAGGAGATTTCAATGATTATGGATTAAGAAAACAATCAATAATTGGTGTTGATGCAAATGTTGACCTAAAATTATCATGCAATTCTTATTTGTTATTCGGTATGTTTGCTGGATATGATTTATGGAGATATGATCAAAGTGGTGTTATAAATGATGTAGGAACTGATCCAAATCTTTATACAGGAAATTTGCAAGAAAACAATACAAATAATTTCATAACATCGTTTGGGCTTACTTATATGTATAAAGGTTTCCGTTTAGGTTCTTCATTCCGTTGGAATCTTCGTAATAAAGAATATGTTGATAACAAGAATCTATTAACATACTATGGTCATATTGAATATGATATTATGATTAATAAGCTTATGATTCGTCCTTTAGGTCTTTTAATGTGGAATCAAGAACTTGGTGCTAATGCTGATTTAGGAATTATGTTTGCATATAATAAGGTGTTTACTATAGGCGCTTTATATCGTGGAACAAATACCTTGAAACCAAAATCTCTTGCAGTTCTAGCCGACTTAACAATTGCTAAGTCTGCAACATTGTTCTTAGACTATGAATTTGGGTTATCCTCATTATCAAGCATAAGAAACTCATGGGAAATTGGATTGCGTTTTAATCTAAACAAGGCTCTAAATAAAAAATCATTTGATAAGAGAGAAACAATCAGAAATTTCTCATATTAATTTCTAAAACTTATAAATACAAATGAATATGAAAAAATATATTTTATTAGGGTTGATGCTTGTTTTTGCTTTCTCTTTAACTATGGAGGCTCAAAATCTTCCTCAAAAGAAGAAAGAAGCAATAGAACAAACTATGTATAATATGGATTATGCAAAAGCCTTACAGGAAATTAATATTGAACTTCAAACATATCCTGATGATTACGATCTGAATCTTTTCAAAGCTATATGTTTTTCAGCAATAAAAGAACATAATCAAGAAGCAGTAGAGGCTTATGAAGTGGCTATAACAAAGGCGAAAGAGGATTGTCAAAAGAATGAAGCAAGATATTATCTGGCTAAGCATTATTGTGAAACAGGACAAAAACTGAAAAGTCTTCAAGTAGCAAAGACTATTTTAGATGGCAAGGGTGAAATCGATGATTGTTCTTTGGAAATGATTGAAAAGTTAATTAAATCATCTTGTCTGACAGAATGTAACGATACATTGCTACAAAACGAGATAGAGAAGATTAAGAAATCTGCTCAAGAGAGGGACTCATTAAATAATAAAAAGATTAATGATCTAAATGATTATATAAATGATTTAGAAAAAAAATCAAAACAAGAATCATCACTTAAAAAAATGAATAGTGATAATGGGCCTCAAACTTTTGTAGCAAAAAAGATAGCCGATCCTTCTAAACCAATTTCATTGGATGAATACTATAAATTACATTTTGCATTCGACGAATCAGATTTGGATACAGAATCAAAAGAAATCTTAGACAGGTTTGTAATTTTCTTAAATATCAATTCTGATGTAAAAGTAAAATGTATTGGTCATGCAGATATGAGAGGCACATATGAAGTAAATCAAACTATTTCAAGAGATAGGGCAATGAATACTAAATCATATTTGGTTTCAAAGGGTATCTCTGAGGATAGAGTGTCTATATCATACCAAGGTTATGATGAGCCGGAAATTATTGATCAATACTTGGTTAAATCTCACCCTGAATTTAATACTGGAGATGAATTAACTAACGAATTTATTAATAATCTCTCTGAAGAAAAGAGAATTAAAGCTAATTATCTAAACAGAAGAGTTGAGCTGAACGCTAAAAGATAGTTTTCGTTTGTTTTATTTTTCGAAAAAGTCACTTCATTAAGTTGAGGTGGCTTTTTTTTGTTAGTAACTTTAAGTTGAAATGAATTCATTGAGTATGTGAATTATGTAAATCATATATAATATTGTGTAAGCCTATTGCGAGTATTCGTAACTACCTTTGCATCATAATGTATATTCATTATAACAAAAAAATAAAACAATGAAAACGAATAGACTTTTTTCATTAATTACAGTTGTACTGTTTTTGATGCCAAGTATAAACTTCGGTCAATCGATTAATTTAGGCTCAGCAGCTAATTTTGCTGTATTTTCTTCAACTGGTGCCATTAGCAACACAGGCATCTCACAAATTACAGGAGATGTTGGAACAAATAATGGTTCTAGTACTGGTTTTGGTAATGTAAATGGAGTAATGCACGATATTGATGGAGTAAGTGCACAATGTGCAGCAGATTTATTAATAGCATATAATCAATTAAATAGTGCAACACCAACATTCTTTCCCGCAAACTTGCTTGGTAACTCAGATACACTTATTGCAGGGGTATATTCTATTGCAGGTGCAGCGTCTTTGAATTTAGATCTTACCTTAGATGCACAAGGAAACCCAAATGCCAAATTTATATTTCTAATAAATGGAGCTTTCTCAACAAGTCCAAATTCAAAAATCAAATTAATAAATGGAGCATCGGTTTGTAATGTTTATTGGAAGATAGAAGGATTAGTAAGCATATCAGCTGGAACTTTTTTCAAAGGAACAGTTATCGCAAATAATGCTGCAATAATATTGGCAACAAATGATACAATTGAAGGAAGAATATTAACAACAAATGGAGCGATTACAATCGACGGAGCTCTTGTATATACTCCTTCTGGATGTTTGGCTACACCTTTAACAGGTCCCGTAGCCCCAAATCTTTTATCAACAGAATGCTTCACATTATTCTCTTCAGATGGTCCAGTACTAAATACAGGGATAAGTAATATTATAGGAAGTGTTGGAACAAACCTTGGTCTAACAACCGGTTTTGATCCGCTTACAGTAGTAAATGGTGTTATTCATCCAATCCCAGATGATACAACAACTCAGTGTGCAGCAGACTTGCTAACAGTATACAATTATCTTAACCTACTTGCTTATGA
Source organism: Bacteroidota bacterium (assembly GCA_017860275.1). GTDB lineage: Bacteria > Bacteroidota > Bacteroidia > Bacteroidales > P3 > UBA10566. The sequence continues at coordinate 64,113 of JAFNAQ010000003.1, read as the reverse complement.
TATAGAATTATTATATCCAGAACAATTTGGTAGAAACTTAGTCCTCACTCCACATACTTATCTATTAAATTCAGCAGCAATCTTTAACGATTCTCTATACTTAAACGCACAAGGAAATCCAGATGCAGTATTTGTAATAAAGATAAATGGGGCTTTGACAACAAGTGTTTACTCAAGAGTTATACTAATAAATGGAGCTCAAGCAAAGAATGTTTATTGGTTAGTTCAAGGAGCGGTAAATATTAATAATTATTCTGTTTTTTGTGGTACTCTTGTTGTAAATAATGCAGCAATAGAAATAGTTAATACAGGGATAGTACTTAATGGAAGAGCACTAACAACATCAGGAGCAATCACAACTGGAGCAATCACAACAACTATGACATCTGTTTGTAATCTATCAGGGATTAGTTCAATTGATATTGACAAATCAAAGAATGCAGTTATAATAACACCAAATCCTTTCATGGATAAAATCAATATTACTATTAACCAAGCGGTAAAAACCAACAATTCAAGATTGATTATATATAACAATTTGGGAAAAGAAGTTATGAATGTATTAATATATGACAGAACAACAACTTTAGATGTAAGCAATCTAAAAACTGGTGTTTATATATATAAATTCATAGATAATAAAGAAATTATTCAAACAGGTAAATTGATTTCTAAATAAGAATCAAACTCTATTTTATGATTCTCTAATCGTTTGTAAATTACATATGATGATAATCCCACTACAGCAATGTGGTGGGATTATTAATTTATTGAATATAGTTTTCCTTATTGTCCTTATTTCCCACCAACACGATTTCATAAGTCTTGTAAATAAAAAATTGTTTTTTGTGCTTAGGAATAAATTCTTAACTTTGCATTCTGAAATTAATATCTACAAATTTAAAAATAAAAAGTAATGGCTTTCAATCTAAAAAACAGAAGTTTCTTAAAATTATTAGACTTCACTCCAAAGGAAATTCAATATTTATTAGATCTTTCAAGAGATTTAAAACGTGCTAAATATGCAGGTACTGAGGTTCAAACTCTAAAAGGGAAAAACATAGTTCTTTTATTCGAAAAAGATTCTACTCGTACTCGTTGTGCTTTTGAAGTAGGTGCTTTAGATCAAGGTGCTCACGTAACTTATTTAGGACCTTCTGGTTCTCAAATGGGTAAGAAAGAATCAATGAAGGATACAGCAAGAGTTCTTGGTAGAATGTACGATGGTATTGAATACCGTGGTTATGCTCAATCAACTGTTGAAACTTTAGCTGAATATGCAGGTGTTCCAGTATGGAATGGTTTAACTAATGAATTTCACCCAACTCAAATCTTGGCTGACTTCTTAACAATGACTGAACATATTGACAAACCTTTGAGTCAAGTTTCTTTCTGTTATTTAGGAGATGCTAAGAACAATATGGGTAACTCTTTAATGGTAGGTGCTGCAAAGATGGGTATGGATTTCAGAGCTGCTGCTCCAAAGTCTTGCCAACCAGATGCAGAACTTGTTGCTAAATGTCGTGAGATTGCTAAGGAAACAGGTGCTAAGATAACAATCACTGAAGATGTTGCTGAGGCTGTAAACGGTGTTGACTTCCTTTATACTGACGTTTGGGTATCAATGGGAGAACCAGCAGAGGTTTGGGAAGAAAGAATTAAACTTCTTCGTCCTTACCAAATCAATATGGATGTAGTTAAGATGACAAATAACCCTAAAGTTAAGTTCTTACATTGCTTACCAGCATTCCACAACTTAGAAACGGAAGTAGGTCGTGATATGCACAAGAAATTTGGTTTAGATTCAATGGAAGTAACAGAAGATGTATTCGAAAGTGCAATGTCAATTGTTTTTGACGAAGCAGAAAACCGTCTTCATACTATCAAGGCTATTATGGTTGCTACATTAGGCGCATAATTCCTTCCTTAAATATATTATTGTAGGGGCGGATGATTATTCGCCCCTATATTTTTTTTATCTTTGCACTCAGAAATATATTTTTATGAGCGAAAGAACAGAATTAGAGACATTGGGAGAGTTTGGCTTGATTGATAGGCTAAATCCAAAGAAGGAAATTAAGAATGAATCTACAATTATCGGTATTGGTGATGATGCTGCTGCCTTGAAATATGATGGGAAGCTTGTTTTGGTTTCTACCGATGCACTTGTTGAAGGTGTGCATTTCGATATGGTTTATACTCCTTTGAAACATTTAGGTTATAAGGCTTGTATTGCTAATTTCTCTGATATTTATGCAATGAATGGTACTCCAAAACAGATTACTATTTCTCTTGCTGTTTCGAATCGTTTCTCTGTTGAGGCAATGGAAGAACTTTATTCAGGTATTCATATGGCTTGTGATAAATATAATGTAGATATTGTTGGTGGAGACACTACCTCTTCTAGTTCTGGGCTTTTTATGTCTATTACCGTTATTGGAGAGGTTGAACAAGAAAATATAGTAAGAAGGAGTGGTGCTAAGGCGCATGATTTAATCTGCGTTACTGGTGACTTAGGTTCTTCTTATGCAGGTCTGCTTGTCCTTCAAAGAGAGAAAGCTGAATATTTGGCCAACCCAAACATTCAACCTGACTTTTCTTCTTACGAATATGTTTTAGAGCGTCAGTTAAAACCTGAGGCTGGAAGAAAGACAATTGAGTGGTTTAAGGATAATAACATCAAACCTACATCTATGATAGATATTTCTGATGGCTTAGCCTCTGAAATGCTTCATATTTGTAAGAACTCTGAGGTAGGCTGCGAACTATATATTGAGAAATTCCCTGTGGATTATGAGACTTCAAGAACTCTTGAAGAGTTTAAGATAATGGCAGATGTTGGAGCTTTGAATGGTGGAGAGGATTATGAGTTATTATTCACCATTGACCAAAAAGACTTTGCAAAGATAGAGTCTAATGAGAATATTACTGTAATTGGACATATTACAGATAAGTCGATGGGAGCTCAATTAGTAACTCCACAAAATACAACTATTGAGCTTAGGGCTCAAGGTTGGAATCATTTTGGAGTTAAAGAGTAAAAGATAAGGAGTAGAAGTTTATGATAAAGAATTTATTATTAGATCTTGGAGGTGTTATTCTTAATGTTGACTATCAAAGAATGGTAGAGACATTTAAGGAGTATGGTATTGAGGATTTTGATAAAATATTTACTCAAGCCAATCAAGCAGATATTATTGATAGGTTTGAGGAAGGGAAATGCTCTATTGAGGAGTTTAGAGATGGTATAAGAGAGCTTGTTAAGAAAGATCTTAGCGATAAACAAATAGATGATGCTTGGTATTCTATGATTCTTGATCTTCCAATGGAGAGGATACAACTTCTTGGTATGTTGAAACTAAAGTATAAGATATTCCTTTTTAGTAATACTAATGAACTTCATATTTCTTATCTTAGAAAGAAGTATATTGAGGAGTTTGGATTCGATATATTCTTGGGAGTATTCAATAAGGCTTATATGTCAAATGAGATTAAGCACCGCAAACCACATCCAGAGAGTTTTCAATGGGTTGTTGATGATGCAGGCATAAATCCAGAGGAGACCTTGTTTATTGAGGATACTCTTCATCATATTGAGGGAGCAAAGAAGATTGGTCTGAATACATATTGGCTAACTGGTGGCGAGACCTTGATTGATTTATATGATAAAAAGGTAATATAATGAAAATAAAACTCCCATCTTTTATAAATAAAAAGAATACGATTAGATTATTGATTAATCGTTATTTTCTTTTATTTGTTGCATTTATTCTACTAGTCTTATTGAGTGATAATAGTATTATTTATTCTTATAAGATATATAAGCAATATAGGGATATGCGAACAAGGAAAGAGTTTTATATCAATGAAATTAAGAATGATAGCATTAATACTATAAAATTAAAGACAGACATTAAGGCTATTGAAAAGTTTGGGAGAGAAAAGTATATGATGAAGAAAGACAATGAGGATGTCTTTATCATTCGCAAGGCAAAGAAAGAAACCAAGGAAGACTAGAAACTATATTTCAATCTAATATAGCCTAAGATAATATTATTAGAGTTATATCTCTCTCCAATGAATACTTGTAGCATTGAACTTAGGGAGAGATTTTCTTTTATGGAGTATTCTATACTTGTACCAAAATAAAAGGCAGGAAGGTTGATAAAACTCATTGCAGATAAGGATGCACTTAGCAAGGGGTTAAAGGGGTAGGAGATTTGGGATACTAGAGTCCAATCACTAATAGATAATTGTCTTGGAGATAGGCTAAGGTATAGCATTTGGTAGAAATTATTAGATACTCCTTGTCTTTGTTGATTATATAGTATTTCAGAGGAAAGAGAGATAGAGTTTTTAAATATATAATCAGCTCCGAGGCAGGTAATAATGCTATTATCCTTATATATTAAATCATTATAGGGAATATAATAGTTAAACTCTCCCCTTAGGTTTATACCCTTAATATCCCCACTAAATCCAAATCCAAGAAAATAATCCTCATTATTTAATATGCCAGTTATAGCTTGAATATCCCACCCTAGGGTATTGGTACGAGCCAAGCCTGCAATGGTAGGTCTATTCGTATTATCTAGCTTTGCAGCAATCTCAATTGTGGAGGTCTCATTAGGATAATAAGAAAAGCGAATAGCATCGGAGCCCTTTCTCTCAGGGTAATCGAAGTCGAAGAAGGAATATGTATTGAATATATCGTTAGGGTTGAAGACTAAGGCCTCTGACCAGTTTATCCTTTGGCGACCTATCCTTAGGCTAAGCTTATCTGTTTCGTAGTTTATGGATAGCCTCTCAATAGAGCTATTTAGTAAATAATAATTACCTGAATTTATATTCCAAGAGAGATTCATTAGTCCATTATCCTTGGTAAGGAGTATGAAATTATTCTTATAATATAAAGAATAATCCCCAAAAAGAATACGATTCCTAATGTCAGAAATAAATTTCCAATTGCTTATACTATACTTAAAATTTAGACGATTATGTAATAATCCATTATGAGAAATGTCTTCTTTGTTTGGGTTAAGGGTTAAAATGGGAGAGTATATTCCACTAACATAACCATTGAATGAAAGTCCCTGTGCATTCAATAACTCTATCGATAATAATATTAACCCAAAAATTAAACTCCTTTTAATCATTTGCACTAAACTTTTAATCCTAAGACTTAAACTACCCTTCCGTCCTCTAGTTTAATTATCCTCCTTGCCTTATTCATCACTCTTTGATCGTGGGTTGAGAATATAAAGGTGATGTTTTCCTTCCTATTAAGTTGTTCCATTATATCTAGAAGGTTCTCCGCACTTTTGCTGTCAAGGTTGGCAGTAGGTTCGTCGGCTAGTATAAACTTTGGTTTCGATGCCAAGGCTCTAGCTACTGCAACTCTCTGTTGTTGTCCTCCAGAGAGCTTGCTAGGACGTGAATTTATCCTATCCCCTAAGCCTACACTCTCTAGTAATTCAATAGCCCTCTTCCTACTTATCTTTGATGGGATATTCTGAAGGTCCATAATAAAGCTTACGTTTTCAAGAGCTGTTAGTACTGGTATTAGATTATAGGCCTGAAATACAAATCCAACATTATCTCTTCTAAAGTTAATTAGCTCGTTATATGAGAGGCTTGAAAGATTTGTTTGATTTACAATTATGTTTCCAGAGCTAGGAGTATCTAGTCCTCCTATCATATTTAGGAGTGTTGTCTTACCACTACCCGATGGTCCTACTATTGCGGTGAACTCTCCTTGGTTTATTGTTAGATCTATATTCTCCAAGGCATGAACCTCGTTTACACCTTCCTTATATATCTTAGATAGATTATTTATCTTGATTACACTATTTCCCATAGTTTTGTATTTTATTATTGACGAATTCCCTCAGCAGGGTTGATTGACATTGCTGCCTTGGAAGGATATATAGCAGATAATATCCCCGTTAATATAACCATAAAGGCAATAAAGGAGAACTGAATCACTGTTATTGCAGGATAGACCATGGTTGAGAATCCAAATTCTCCTACACTACTCATGCTCTTGCTAATATCCATACCTGTATTATGAAGAGTTGATATTATAATTAATCCTAACAACATGCCTATAAATCCTCCGAATGAAGTCAATATAGTGCTTTCAAGTATTATCATCTGTAATACTTTTTTCTTACTCATACCTATTGCCATCAACATAGAAAGCTCACTCTTTCGTTCCATTACAGACATTAACACTGTATTTACTATTCCAAATCCTAGTCCTAAGAGAATTATCGATACAATTACCATTAACTCTATATTCATATAATCGCTATATATTCCCATCATTGCATTTACTTCTTTCCATGTTCTTATTTTATTATCCTTATTCAATAAAGGAATAATAAAACCCTTAGCCTCTTCGAGAGTAGATATCTCATTGTCTATTAGTCTTATTCCTGTCTCATGAACTCTATTTATTGGCAGGGAGCTTATTTCTCTAAGGTCTTTATCCCTAACGAATACTCTTGATTCTTCAAAGGGAGGATTACCTATATCGTATATTCCGCATACCCTAAAGGCTGAACTTACCTGAATTCCATCGATTGAAACCATGGATAGAACTATCTTTGATCTAAGCTTAATTTGATATTTTTTTGCTAGCTTAGCCCCAATTACAATGCTATATGGTTTGTTATCGTTAAAATAATTACCATTTTCCTTGGTTATATTTTTATAAATATCACTCACCATTTTTTCCTTTACAGGATCGATACCATAGACCTGTACCCCTCCAACCTTATGGGCTGAACTTATCATTGTATTGATAATTATTCTCGGGCTTAATGCTTTTACTCGCTTAGATTGTAATATTTTTTTCTCCAAAATACTTATATCAAAATTATTTTCAATATCATTTTGATAAATAAAGGTCTTAGAGTTTATTTGTAGATGAGGTATCTCTATCTCTATAACAGAATCTATCTTTTGCTTTACCCATCCATTCATAAAGCCTACAACAAATATTCCAGCAACTAAACCAAGAATAACAGAGGTAATTATTATAATACTGCGTAGTTTATTGCGCCATATATTTTTCCATGATAGTAATAATATCATTTTCATGTCTTTATTTTCTTAGTGTGTCAATAATACTAAGTCTGCTTAGTTTTCCTATAGGGTATATTATTGTGAATATAGACATTAGGGTAATGGCTATTATTTGATTGAAAAATAATTTTATTTCTAATGCAAATGGGAATATTGGCTCAATTCCATATTCATCCATTGCTCTAGCCATTTGACCAGTTAAATGTACTGGATTGGAGTGAAAATAGGTTATTATTGGGGTGGCAATAATAATACTAAGTATCAAACCAATAATATTAATTATTAATAGTTCAAAGAATAACCCAATAATAAGGCTCTTCTTCTTCATGCCAAGTGAGCTCATTACACTAAATTCTTTTTCTCTCTCGTTTGTCATCATAACCACTGTGCCAAATAATCCAAATCCCACAACAATATATAATATATAGAAGAATAATGCAAAGGTTTTCTTGTCTGAGGCTATGCCTGCCATGGTGTTTTTAATTAATTCCTCCCAAGGTTCGAACCTATAATTATTCCCCTTATTATCTTGTCTTAATTCATTTATTACTTCATTTATATTTTTTTCATCTTTCAATAATACAGATATATATGAGGCTCCATCAGGTAAGTCTATAAAGTCTCTTGCTGTGCTTATGCTTGTATATGCAATTGAGGCATCAGTTTGAGCATCGTAAGAATTCATTATTGCACGAATAGGAAATAATCCAGAGGCCGTTGCCCCATGATAGCCCTGACCTATTAGGGTTAGGGTGTCTCCTATATTAAGATTCATGCTCTGAGAGAAGTGTTTACCTATTATTATCCCATTATCTTTTTGACTTAGATAATGTCCCAGTCTAATTCTTTTCTCTAGCTTAGAAAATAAGTTTTCTCGTCTAGGGTCTACACCTATTAACCCAATGGGTCTAGTTTTATTTCCATTCCAAGCCATGGCAAAGGTTTCTATTCTTGGATTAAGGCGAGAAATCTTAGGGTTACTCTCCCAAGAGTTTAATTGTTTCTGACTAATGATTAGAAAATTATCTACAATCTTATCGTCTTTATACTCAGGGTTCATAACTTGAAAATGACCAATTTGACGCTCAATTGTTGTATCTATCATATAGTCGGTTGCACCCTCCATAAAAGATCCAAATACCATGCAAAGAAAGGCAGCAAAGAATACAGAGGATAGGGCGATAAATGTCCTTTTCTTATTTCTCCAGAGGTTTCTCCAAGCCATTTTTATTATTAGTCTCATTTATTGAGTATTTTTAAGGTTTTGTTGGGAAAAGAAAGACTCATTAATCTTTATATTAAAGTCAGCTTTATTAGTAATGAGTGTAGTCTTATTTGACTTCTTATCGCTTGGGCTTATCTCCATTCTTGAAGGTAGTATCCTGTCTCCAAATGTTTTTAAATCAAAGTACTCAATGGTTTGAACAAGAATATTATCCTGATCATAGTTCTCAATTCTTACTAGAGTAAAATACTCCTTGTCTATCCATATATTAACCTTACCCCAAACAATTGCAGAGTTTGGTTTTGGTATTAGTTCTAGCTTATAAGAGTTTAATCCTCTAATAATCTCGTGCTTTATGAGTTTATGATTATAGTCATTGACCATAGATGACTCTCTTATCATATCATCGTTTGATAAGTCAGAGCCCATCCAAGATTGGCTCATTATAGAGGAACTCATCTTAATCATCCTATCAATAGATGGTATCCAATTCCATAGTTCCTTCTCTCTCTTCAGAAACCCTTGACCCTTCTCCTTAGCAGGAGAGAGTATTTTTATTAGGGCATATTTATTCCCCTTTGTCCAAGCCTTCATGGATATTGAGCGTTTATAGGTTGGTCTAATAATTATCATGGTAAATTCTGAATATGCACTATTACCTCTAAGTTTTGAGTCGGCCTTTTTTATAATATCAATTGCCGAAATATTCTGTGAAATCAATGAATATTGAGTAACCATCAGCACTATTAAGACTAATATTTTTCTCATACTATCATATTGTTTTTTTAATGAAACAAAAAACTAATAAGAAGGTTTGTATTGAGTTCTTGTTTTATATTTGTTTATCAAGCTTATTTGAGATTTTTATGGTCATAAGAATATATTCTTAGTCTATTGAATTTGAAATATAATAGGTTTATGGAAGTAATATATACAAAAAAAGCTGCCTCAGAAATGGGGCCGCTTTTTTCGTATGATGGTTTATTTATTCTTTGATTTCGATATAACCTTTTATTAGGCCTCTATCGGCTTTTTCCATAAAACTAATTATCTCTTCAAGAGCTTTAGTCGATTCTAAAGTTTTAAGTTGTTCGAGAGCCTTAGAATATGTTAATCCTGATTGGAAAACGACTCTATAGTATTCCTTAATTAGATTTATTGTTTCGGTGTCGAAACCTCTTCTGTGCAAGCCTAATGAATTTATTCCACTATATTGCAAAGGAAATTTAGCCCCTTTCACAAATGGAGGAACATCCTTATCTACTAAAGAACCGCCCATTAGTATTGTATGAGAACCAATTTTTGTGAACTGATGAATTGCACTTAGACCACCTATAATTGCATAGTCTCCAATTTCAATATGACCAGCTAGAGTTGCATTATTTGCTAATATACAGTTGTTTCCAATTAAACAATCATGAGCCAAGTGAGAATAGGCCATTATTAAATTATTATCTCCAATCTTCGTTCTTCCTGAAGCTGCTGTACCTCTATTAATAGTTACACATTCCCTAATAGTATTATTTTCTCCAATTTCAACAAGTGATTTTTCTCCTGCAAATTTTAAATCTTGAGGAATTGCACTTATTGAAGCTCCTGGATAAAATTTATTATTTTTGCCAATTCTTGCACCTGGAAAAATTGTTACATGTGGTCCTATCCAACATCCATCTCCAATTTCTACATCTTCGTAGATAACTGCAAAGGGCTCAATTATCACATTATTCCCAATTTTTGCATCAGGATGAATATATGCTAGAGGTTGATTCATCATTATAATTATTTGTTTCTTGCTACCTGAGCCATTAGTAATGCTTCCATTACCATTTTATTTCCTACGTATGCTTCACCTTTCATCTTAACTATTCCCCTTCTTACAGGTTCAGTTAAAAATAGGCGGAATATTAATGTGTCACCAGGGACTACCTTAGCTCTGAATTTTACACCGTCTATTTTCATGAAATATGTTGTATAATTCTCTGGATCAGGGTAATCTTTTAAAACTAAGATACCTCCAGTTTGCCCCATTGCCTCAACGATTAATACTCCCGGCATAATTGGTTCTTGAGGGAAATGACCATTAAAGAAATCTTCATTTCCTGTTACATTTTTTACTCCTATTACATAATCTTCTCCAACTTCAATAACTTTATCAACTAATAGCATTGGAAAACGATGAGGTAAGAATCTCTTTATATCATTAATTGCATAAATTGGTTCTTGATTTGGGTCGTAATAAGGTGCTCCTTTTAATTCTTCCATAATTACACTTTTAATTTGTTTAGACAATTCTGCATTGGCAAAATGACCAGGACGCTTTAAGATAAAATGACCTTTGATAGGTCTGCCAACAAGAACAAGGTCTCCAATGAAATCTAGTAGTTTGTGTCTAGCAGGTTCATTGTCAAACTTCTTTTCTATATTATTAACTATGCCTTTTTCAGCTTTAATTTCTTCTGGATTTTTCCCAAAAGCTTTAGCAAGATTATCTACTTGATCTTTACTTAGTGAGTTTTCAACAAAGATTAATGCATTATCTAAATCACCTCCTTTTATCAGATTATGTTGTAATAAAACTTCTATCTCATGTAGAAAAACAAATGTTCTACAAGGGGCAATTTCTTTTTCAAAATCTTTTAGGGATTCAATTTGATACTCTTGTATACCAAGTACAGAAGAGTTATAATCAATTGTTATTTCAACTTTAAAACCATCGTATGGTAAGGCAATAAGCTCAACACCTTTGTCTTGAATTGCAAATTTTATTGGTTTTTTTATTGAATAAACACTCTTATTTGCTGACAATTCTTCAATACCTATTTTTTTAATTTCTTCGACCCATATTTTAGAACTTCCATCCAAAATAGGAATCTCAGGTGCATTTAATTGGATTAAAGCATTGTCAATACCAAAAAAGCTTAGTGCAGCCATTAGATGCTCTATAGTGCTTATTTTAACTCCATCTTTTTCAAGAGTAGTCCCCCTAGAAGTATCAGTTACATAATCAACCAATGCAGGTATGATTGGTTTTGATTCAATATCTATTCTGCAAAAATTAATACCTGAATATTTTGATGCAGGTAAAATGTTGACTTCTACATGCTTGCCGGTATGTAATCCCTTGCCACTTAGGCTTAATTTTGCTTTTAATGTCTTTTGTTGCTCCATATAATAAGCTGCAAAAGTAGGGAAAAAGATTATAATATTAAAATTATCGGACAATATTAGGGATTATATCACAGTTTTGACAAAACTTTTTATTATTTTTGCAGAATAAATTTAAAACGGATTATATGAGATACATTTTTTTGTTTTTAGGCTTTTTGCTAATATCCTTAAGTGGAATATCTCAAGTTGATAAAATTAAAGAATCCCCTATATATGTGACGGATGATTTGGTAATTGTTGGGATAACTGCAAAAACAACAGATAAGGAATTATTGGAATTAAGAACCAAATTATTAAAATATTCTTCTATTCGTTTCACCAACTTTGACGTTATAAGAGTTAATAAAGAGTCTAAATGGTTTAAGTCATTATTCAAAAAAGAATTCGGTGATATTCAATTTATTTCGATGGAAGTAGATTGTAGGGATGGATTTAGTGGGAAGATATCTCATAGCTTTGAATCAGGAGATACATCTGTTCAAGGTTTTTATAGGGATTATAAAAAGAACTCATATAAGAAATCTTTTTTTATTGGTGATTTGACTAAGGAGACATTGAGAATTAATGAAGAGAATAAAGCCGAAAAAGAGATTTTGGAAAACAAATAATATTTTTTTTGTAATAAAATTAGGTTGTAATAAAAATTGTTCATAATTTTGCACTCCCAAAAATAGAAGAGAAATGGCAAAGAAATCAAAAGACGCAAGAGTACAAGTTATTTTAGAATGTACAGAGCATAAAGCATCAGGTATGTCTGGTACTTCTCGTTATATAACTACAAAATCGAAAAAAAATACACCAGAACGTTTGGAGTTAAAGAAATATAACCCAATCTTAAAACGTGTAACTGTTCATAAAGAAATAAAATAAGGAGACTAAAAAATGGCAAAGAAAGTAGTTGCAACACTGAAAACTTCTTCAGGTAAAGATTTTGCGAAAGTAATTCGTATGACACGTTCTCCAAAGACTGGAGCTTATATATTCAAAGAAGAAATAGTAGCTTCTGACGCTGTAAAAGATTATTTAGCAAAGAAATAATTAGACATATCTATGTATAATTAAAAGTTGTTCTTCTAATCGGAGGAACAACTTTTTTTATTGCTATTTTTTTATTGTATCAATTTTATTGCTACTTTAGCAGAATATTTGAATTTTTATAGTATTCAAATAGTACTGATTATTAATATTTAATTTGAAATTCTATGGGATTCTTTTCCTTTTTTACTAAAGATAAAAAAGAGACTTTAGATAAAGGTCTAGAAAAAACGAAGATAAATGTTTTCTCTAGATTATCTAAAGCAATTGTCGGGAAATCTAAAGTTGATGAAGAAGTTCTCGATAATTTAGAACAGATATTAGTAGAGAGCGACGTTGGAGTAGAAACTACCTTGAAGATTATTCAGAGGATAGAAGTTCGTATTGCAAAAGATAAATATCTTGGTACTTCTGAGTTGAATATGATTCTGAAGGAAGAGATAGCAGAACTTTTACAAGAAAATTCAATTGATGAGAGGGAGAACTTTTCATTCCCAAACTCAAGTGAGCCTTATGTTATTATGGTAGTTGGAGTAAATGGAGTGGGGAAAACAACGACAATAGGCAAACTTGCATATCAATTTAATCAAGCAGGCAAAAAAGTAATACTAGGTGCCGCAGATACATTTCGTGCAGCTGCAGTCGATCAGCTTACAATATGGGCAGAAAGAGTAGGTGTTGAGATTGTTTCTCAAGGGATGAATGCAGATCCAGCATCTGTTGCCTTTGATACACTTAAATCTGCTGTAGCTAAGAAAGCTGATGTAGTTATTATCGATACGGCGGGTCGTTTACACAATAAGGTTGGTCTCATGAATGAGCTTTCTAAAATTCGAAATGTAATGAAGAAAGTTATTCCAAATGCACCAAATGAAGTATTATTAGTTCTCGATGCCTCTACGGGACAAAATGCAATAGAACAAGCGAAACAATTTACTGCTGCAACAGATGTAAATGCTTTAGCATTAACAAAACTTGATGGAACAGCAAAGGGAGGAGTAGTTATTGGAATCTCAGATCAATTTAAGATTCCAGTAAGATATATTGGCTTAGGCGAAAAAATGGAAGATTTACAATTGTTTAATAGGAAGGCATTTGTAGATAGTTTATTTGAATAAAAATAATTTTTAGAAATGAAAAGATATAAAACATATATTGTATTATCATTGATGATGATACCTTTTTTTGTAAAATCTCAGGATCAAAGAGAAAGTCAAAAATCAAATCACAATTTTGCATTAGATTTAGGTTATGGATATAGATTATCTTCTAAACCAAATGAGTTATTTACTACTCAAACAACTTACCCCGACTATTATAGTACATTAAGAAGTGGGATAGAGATTGATTTTAATTATGACTATTTATTTCGTGAAAATATTGGATTAGGATTCAAGGCTTCAGCCTTTAATTCTTCTAATACATTAGCAGGACAAGATACTTTAGGTCTAAAAGATGATGAATACATATTCTATTTTGGCCCAACGATTAAATACAGCATAAATGAAGTATTTAAAAAAGCCAGTATTTATGCAAGAGCAACAGTTGGATATATGTCTTTCAGAAACTCTTCAATAATTAAAGGAATTAATACTAGTAATAAGGTAGTTGGATTAAATGCTATCTTCAGAGGTCAAACTATTGGTTTAGGATTAGATTTGGGATTAGATTACAAAATAAATGATTATTTATCAGTAGGCTGTAATACAGGAGTACTTGGAGGGAATCTAAATAAATTGAAAATTTTAGACTCAGAGAAACGATTAGAACAATCAGAAAGTTTATATAGATTAAACCTTACTATAGGGGTTCGAATAAAATTATAATTGAATATGAGTGCAAGGATAAATGTAATAACTTTAGGATGTTCTAAAAATACTGTAGACTCAGAATTTCTAGTTGGCCATTTAAGAAATAGAGGATATGAAGTGGATTTCGATGCCCAAAAAACGAAATATGATGTTGCCATTATAAATACATGTGGTTTCATTCATGATGCTAAGGAAGAATCTATTGATACTATACTATTGTATTGTGCTTATAAAAAGGCAAATAAAATTGATAAAGTTATTGTTTGTGGATGCCTATCCGAGAGATATAAAGATGAATTAATGGAAGAAATTCCAGATGTTGATGAATTTTTTGGAGTATTTGAGTGGGAGAAGATATTAGAATACTTAGACACACAAATAGAGACAAAATATTATACTAATCGTCAAATTAGCACTCCAAAACATTATGCATATCTTAAAATTGCAGAAGGATGTGATAGAAGTTGTTCGTATTGTGCTATCCCCTTGATAAGAGGTAAGAATATCTCGAGACCAATTGAAGATTTAGTTGAAGAAGCAAAATCACTAGTTGCATCAGGAGTAAGGGAGTTAATAATAATTGCTCAAGATACTACTTATTACGGATTAGACCTATATAAAGAAAGGAAATTAGGAGCTTTATTAAAGGAACTAGTTAAGATTGAAGATTTGAAATGGATACGTCTACAATATACCTATCCTCACCAATTTCCAATGGATGTAATAGAATTAATGAAGCAAGAACCTAAGATATGTAATTATATTGACCTACCTTTGCAACATATTAACTCAGAAATTCTATCTTCAATGAAGAGGAATATTAATAGTGAAGAAACTAGACAATTAGTTGAACAAATAAGGACTCAAATCCCAGACATTGCCTTTAGAACAACATTTATTGTAGGTTATCCTGGAGAGACAGAAAAAGAATTTGAAGAGTTAAGGGAATTTATCTCTAATGCTCGCTTTGACAGAATGGGAGCATTTCTTTACTCCCCTGAAGAAGGAACATCAGCTTACGAATTAGGAGATGAAATATCAGAAGAAATTAAACAAGAACGTTTAGATGAAATATTATTTATCCAACAACAAATTTCATTAGAGATAAACCAAGGAAAGATAGGAAAAGTATTCGAAGTAGTTGTGGATAAAAGGGAACAAGATTTTTGGATAGCAAGAACTCAATATGACTCACCAGAGGTTGACAATGAGGTATTGATTCCAGATAGTTTTAAGGTTGAAGTTGGCAAATTCTATAATGTAAAAATTGTAGATGCAGTTGAGTTCGACTTAATAGGAGAAGTATTATAAATAAATTAAACAATAAAAGTTATGACAGAGCAAATTAAAGCTAATAGTGAAGAATTAATCGAAAAGATTTTAGATAATATCGAAATATTTCTTGAGAGCGAAGATCCAATAGAACAAAAATACGATAATTACACAGTTTTTGTAAGTTTCAACGAAGAAGATTCATATATTGAATTTGATTACGAACTTACAGATAAGACAAAATTTGACGTAGATTTGGAATATGTAATGGAGGGAGTCTTTGCCCAAATATCAGACGAAACAGAAGAATAATCTTAATAAATTGTTTTTATGGATTTTGAAGAAAAGTTTAAAGAGATAAGATCACTGATTGCAGATGAAAAATTAGAAGAGGCTATATCGGAGTTAGATATAATAATTTCTCAAGACGCTAATCAAGATACAGCTTTTTATTTAAAAGGCAATGTTTATAGGAAAAAACAAGATTGGCGTTTAGCAATTAATAATTACACATACGCCTTGGAAATAAACCCAGAATCACCAGCATCAGCTGCACGCACAATGTGTGTAGAGATACTTAATTTCTATGATATTACAATGTATAATCATTAGTCAATAATTCAAAATACTAAGGACAGATAGTTTAAACTATCTGTCCTTTTTTTATATACTAGATTAAACATTTAATTCTTTTTGTTGTCGAAGTTTGGTATAGAACTTGTAATACTTGTTGATAATATAATATATACTAATGACAGACAAGGAGATTTTTGAATTATTAAGTGACCAGAGGACAAGAGAAAGAGGGTTTTCTGCCTTAGTAAAAGAGTTAAAAGAAAAAGTATATTGGCAGATAAGAAGGATGGTTCTCTCTCATGAGGATGCTGACGATTTATTGCAAGATGTATTTGTCAAGGTATATCAAAACATAGAAAACTTTAATAGGGATTCAAACCTATCAACATGGGTATACAGAATAGCATTTAATCATACACTTAACTTCCTTAAAGTCCAAAAAAGGAAATCCATACTTAAATTTTCTAACCTTGAGGATTCAATGCTTGAAAATCTAAAAGCCGATAATTTGTTCGACTCAAGCGAAATTGAGTATAAATTTCAAAAAGCATTATTAGTACTTCCCAAAAAACAAAGAGCAGTATTTAACCTTCGTTATTATGATGAGTTACCCTTTTCAGATATTGCAAGAATTATGGACGTATCAGAAAGTTCATTAAAATCATCCTATCATTTTGCTACAAAGAAGATTCAAGAGAGTCTATTGAATGATGATAATATTAAATTTGAATTTATAAATTAAACCTTTGCCAAATATCTTTGTCAAAGTATCAAACAATCAATAAAATGGAAAAGAAGAATAATCCATTTAAAGTCCCAGAAAATTATTTTGAGGATTTTGAAAATAGAATATCACCTTTTGTCAGCAAGACAAAAAAAAGATATTTCTTTACAGAAAATAAAGAAGTACTGAGGTATGCAGCAATGTTAGTATTGCTATTTGCTATAGGTGGGATTATATACCTTACACTTCCTGAGGGTAAAAATGTACCACAGACAAATATTGCATCAAATAGTTTGATTGATACAATAAAACAAAACCTAATTCCGAATGTTGATGTTGAAAAAGAAGTATCTTTACTAGACACAGAAATAAATACTAAAACTCAACAAAATAAGACTCAAGAGAGAAAATTAGATGAATTGAAATTAAATGATGAAGAAATAAAATATTTAGAGTATTACTTGCAAGGAGATATTCATGATTATTTAACTTATAACGAAATAGATTTATGAAAAAATTAATGTTATTAGCATTGGTAGGATTATTATCACTATCAACACAAGCACAGCACAAAGGAGAAAGTAAAAATGATTGTAGAGAAAAAAATCATAGAGGATTTAACTCTGAAGACTTTCGAAAAAAGATAGAAGTACATAAAATTGCTTATATCACAAAAGAATTGGATCTTACAAAGGAAGAGGCACAAAAATTTTGGCCAATCTATAATCAGTATGAATCGGAGCTTAGAGCAATTAGAGAGAAGTCTTGTCCAATGATGAAAGACACTATTGCTAGGAAAGAAATGAAACACCCAGACTTATCAAAGATGAGTGATAAGGAAGCTAAAGACTTCGTAGAAAAACAGATTAATATGGAAAAAGATTTAGCTGCCTTAAAAGAAAAGTATGCAAAGCAATTTGAGACAGTAATTCCAATTAAGAAAGTAGCTTCACTACTTATGCTAGAAAAGAAGTTTATGTCGAAACTTATGCAAATGGGTCCAAAAGGAGAAAAGATGCAAAAGTGTGAAGGAACACCAAATCATAAAGCAAAACATAAAGGTTGCGATAAGCCTTGTAAATAAGATTGTTTTGAATTAGGTCTGTTAATTTTAAGAAATCAATTTATTGATTTCTCCCAATAAAACCCTATTTTCCCACCCTAGAACCTTATTCTATTAAAGCGGAATAAGGTTCTATTTTTGTAGAATAAGGACTTATTTCCATAAAATCTTTATTATCAAGAATTAAACCTCGTAAAAACATATTTCTCTCAGAGAAAATTCCAAAAAGGTCTCGATTTTCCAAAAAAAGACTTTGATTTTCTGGAGAAACTCTTTGATTTTCTGAAAAAAATCAAAGAGTTTTTTTGAAAAATCGGCGATTTTTTTCAAGGACATAAAAAATCAAAAATTTTCCTCCCAATCTACAAAATTTATTATAAGAAATTAATGAACCGTTTCCCAAACTCCAACACCTCTCTTCAAATATTCAAGCCATAAGCCCCAATCCTATTAATAATAATTAATACCAAAACTTACATAATGTTACAAAAACACCCCAAGTCCAAGGTTTTAGTTAAAATGTTCCCGTCCTCGTAGAGACGGAGCATGCTACGTCTTAAAATATAGCACATAAAATGAAGGATAATCCCCAATCCTTAATCGAATTTAACCTTTGTTACACTAAGACAAGTTAGCTTAGTGCAGAACTCTTCCTCTTTAGTTATTAAAAAAAATCAGCATCTCCTTCCCTTAAATAAAATAAAACTCTATCTTTGGACTCTAATATTAAAACCAATGGATAAGATTATAACTCTTAATAATAAAAGAAAGCAGGAGTATAAATCCCTCTCGAAGGAAGAATATCTACCTAAAGATGTTGAAAAATCTTACAGATCGGACATGTACTTCAAAAATAGAGGAGAATGGTAATGAGGATTTCTATTTTATTTTTTATTTTAAATTGTATTTGCATAATCTCTTTTTCTCAGGATAGTGTTAATATAAAGAATTCTAAACAATTAAAGGGCTATGTTAATTTCGATGGGAATAATCTAACATATAAAGGAGATAATATAAACAAATTTAATGGAAACCATAAACATGGATTATGGGTAAATTATCAACTTGATACATCTGTTGGAATAATATCGATATTAAATGTTAGAGATACATGTATAACCATTTTTAATATTGATACTGTTGGAATCTTAAAGGATAAATTATTCTGTATTCTTGATTTTGGAAAGTATAATAATGATAGAAAGATAGGAGAGTGGTTTGTATTTAATACTGAAAATGGGAATCTAAAGTTTAGAATTTTCTATGATAATAATGGATTTGTAAAAAAAATAATGAGATTTTCTGATAATGAAGATTTTAATGGGGAATTAAGTTTAATTTATATCGCAAGAAGGGATGCTTTATCAAATAGGTTTATTTTAGAGTGGATGAGTCAAGCAATAAGTGAAGATGATATGCAATCAATTTTTAATTTCAAATAGGATAATGTATCAGATTGGGAGTTGATAGAGAAAAGGAATATTAGATATTGAAATAATAAGCGGGAGTATAAATCCCGCTTGACGAGGAAATAGGAAATGACAAAGAAAAAAAGTAAATACAAAGAAATCTGGTATGTTAATGTTCACATTAAAGCCAAAAAGGGATATGAGTTTAATGACTTGATAGACTTTGAGGGAGAAGAGTCTAGTATTGTTTATAAAGCAGCTTGGGCTAATTTACTTATAAGGGCTATTAGTTTGCATGAGGTTTTGGAGCTAATCCCACAAGGGTTAGCCGAGAAAAATTTTGAAGTAATCTTTATTGATAAAATAGAGAATATGAGTACATTAATAGAGTTTGATGAAATAGAGGATTTTGTGATTAAAGAAGTAGATTGGCTTATTCAGAGTCCTTACAAGTTTATGATTAGTGACAAGATTTTTCCATATTAGTGGTAATGTATCAGATTGGGGGTTGATTGAGAAAAGGAATATTAGATATTGAAATAATAAGCGGGAGTATAAATCCAGCTTGACGAGTTAAATAATAATTCTGGAGCTGTCTCAAATAATGAGATGGCTTTTTTTATTTCTCTTTGCCTTTATTTTATTACTTTTGCAGATACAATTGAATATTGACTTATGGGTAATTACAATTTTGACGAAATAATTAATAGAGAAGATACAGATTCTTTAAAATATAATTGGAGAGAGAGGATTTTTGGAAAAGACGATGTGCTCCCTTTATGGGTTGCAGATATGGATTTTAAAACTCCTGACTTTTGTTTGGAAGCAATCAAGAAGAGACTATCACATCCTATTCTTGGTTATTATGATTATCCAGACTCTTTCTATAATTCAATTAAATGGTGGATGAGTAAAAGACATAATTGGGAGATTGAGACAGATTGGATAAGCTTTTCTCCAGGTATAGTACCAGCTCTCTCAATGTGTGTAATGGCATTTACCAATGAAGGAGACAAGGTACTTGTTCAAAGTCCAGTATATCATCCATTTTACTATGCAATAGAAAATCAAAAAAGAGAAATAGTTAAGAATCCTTTGAAGATTGTTGGAGATAGATATGAAATGGATTTTGAAGACTTAGAACACAAACTAAAGCAAAACGTTAAGTTGATGTTTCTCTGTAATCCACATAACCCAGTAGGTAGAGCATGGGAAAAAGATATTTTGCAAAGAGTAGGGGATTTATGTATAAAATATAACTGCATATTAGTCTCTGACGAGATTCATTCCGACTTAATAATGCAAGGATATAAACATACTCCAATGGCATCTATCTCAAAAGAAATCTCAATGAACACCATAACTCTTATGGCTCCAAGTAAGACCTTTAATTTAGCAGGACTTGCAACAGCCGAAGTGATAATTGAAAACAAAGAACTAAGAGAAGGTTTTAGATATGTGATTTCAGATATACTCCATATGTTTACTGGAAATATATTTGGCGTCGTTGCTCTCGAGGCTGCATATTCTGAAAAAGGTGTTATTTGGTTAGAAGAACTTTTGGATTATTTAAGCGCAAATGTTGAATTCATGAAGGATTTTCTAAAGACTCACCATAGTAAGATAAGAGTTTTTGAGCATCAAGCAACCTATTTGGCATGGTTAGATTTTTCACAATACAAGCTCTCTCATAAACAATTAAGCGACAAACTAATCTTTGAGGCTGGAGTTGGATTGAATGATGGAGCAATATTTGGGAAAGAAGGAATGAACATGATGAGAATAAATCTAGCTCTACCCAAATCACAATTGAAAGCAGCTCTTGAAAGATTAACTATACTAGATAATTAGTCTATGGATATACTATTATTTATCATACTAGTAATATCTGGCCTATTCGTTGGCTTTATTAATACCCTATCGGCAGGAGGAACAATAATCTCAGTAGCACTATATCTTGCATTAGGCATTTCACCTATATCTGCAAATGCCACCAATAGAATAAACGTCTTGGTTCAAACATGTAGTTCTACACTAATGATGAAACAGAATGGTTATTTCGATAAAAAAAGGATAATTAAATTCTCAATACCTACAATTATTGGATCAGTTATTGGTTCATTAATAGCAGTAAAGATTAATGAATCAGTATTTTCCTATGCAATGGGAGTAATACTCCTTATGATGATTATCTTTTTGTTTTTAAAACCTAAGAGTTTCTATTTTGATAATCTTGAATTACTCTCAAAGAAAACATCAATTCTTCACTATCTAGCATTCTTTGGGATAGGATTATATGGAGGTTTTATACAAGTAGGGACAGGCTTTTTTATTATGATGGCAGGGACAATGTTGATTGGTCTTGATATAATGAAAACCAATGCTCTTAAGGTTGCAATCATGGGATTATATACTATTGCAGCACTCGTAGTGTTTATGATTGATTCAAACACAATATACTGGAAATATGCATTAATACATTCAATAGGAACGATTATTGGTTCATGGTTTGCAACGAAATTTGCTCTTAAGAAAGGAGCAAGTTTTGTGCGCTGGGTAATAATAGTAGTAATAATACTTACGGCAATGAATCTATTTGGATTAATTAATATGAAAGCATTTTTTA
This sequence comes from Bacteroidota bacterium, assembly GCA_017860275.1. GTDB lineage: Bacteria > Bacteroidota > Bacteroidia > Bacteroidales > P3 > UBA10566. The sequence continues at coordinate 42,115 of JAFNAQ010000003.1, read as the reverse complement.
ATTCAATTATTTGATAAAATAATATGTATCAATAATATCATAGTTGATAATTAAAATTTAACCCATAAGAACAAGCCTTTAATAATTATTTTTTATACCTTTGCTCGGATTTTAATTATACACATAAATTTATTTTATAAAAATGAAAAAGATAGTTTTATTAGTTTTAGTTGCTAGCATTACATTTGGATGTGCAAGCATTATGAACTCGAAGAAGACAACTTACAAACAAGTTAACGAAAGAGATGTCCCAGAGAGATATGTAAAGGATTTGAAACGTCAATGTCCTACTGTTGTTCAGCCAAGATGGGAACAAGTTGATTCAATAACCTACAACGCAAACTTTGTAGAAAACGGAAATAATAAAAGAATCCAGTTCTCAAACAAAGGAACATCTACATATTGGGTTATACCTACTGAATACGTACCATCAAATATTCCAGACTACGTAGCAGAAACCTATAAAGATTTCAAGATAGAAGAGGTAACAATTGCTGACATTAATAATAGAAAAGTTTACAGAGCTTTTATTAGAAACAAGAAAGAAGTTAAGACCTTAGAGTTTGATTTAACAGGAAAATTTACTTCAGAAGCAATAGTTAGATAGTATCCCAATCCCTACCAACAGGGAAGATATTTCTAAAATCAATAAGAGATTGTTTATCTATAATATGGTAGGCAATCTCTTCTTTTTTTGGTTCAACTTTAACCAAAGTTTCTCCCTTAAAGTTTAGAATAACACTATCTCCAGAATATGATACTCCAGTTTCATCTATTCCACAACGATTTACTCCAACCAAATAAGAAATATTCTCAATAGCTCTTGCAGCTAAAAGGCTTCTCCAAGCATAAGAACGAACCTCAGGCCATGAGGCAACAAAGATAGAAATATCATAACCATAATCTCCATCATAAGAATTCTTGCACCAAAGAGGGAATCTTAAATCATAACAAGTAAAGAGAGCAATCTTCCAACCAAGATATTCAACAATCTTCTTACTATTTCCAGAGGTAAGAAGCTCAGGCTCCTTGCTTAAACAGAATAGATGCTTTTTATCGTAATATTCATAATCTCCATTTGGAAACATAAAGAAGTGACGATTATAATATTTACCATCTTCTTCAATAAATAAACTCCCAGCAATAGCAATTCCCCTTTCAATGGATTTATTTTTCATCCACCTAAGAGAACTCCCACTCATTGTTTGTGCATCATTAGTATCAATAGTAAAACCAGTAGAAAACATCTCAGGCATAACAAGTAACTGAGTATCTGTTTCTAATTGCGAAAGTATTTCGTCATAACGCTTAAGGTTTTCATCAAATCTATGATCAATAGTATTGGCTTGGAAAATGGCAATCTTCATATCTCTAACATTATTTATTATGCAAACATACAAAAAAGGCATAATAATAGAGAAAAAATCTTTTACTTTGCACTTTATAACCAAAGAGAAAACATAGAATTAGAGTATGGATTATATTAATCTCGATAAAATTATCAAAGAAGGCAACTCGAAAATTCTTAAAAGAATGCCAAAACCTTGCGTAAAGCTATTGAAATTATATATTCGAGAACAAGAAGTAAATAGAATACTAACAAAATATTCAGATAGCCAGGGGATTGATTTCTTATTAAATATTATAGACGAATTAAATATTAAGGTAGAGATTGAAGGACTTGATAACCTTCCAGAAGACGGAAAGTGTTTCTTTGTAGCGAATCACCCCTTTGGATTTGTAGATGGTTTAATTCTTACAAGCACAGTAGGCAGAAAATATGGAGACTTTAGAGCAATAGGCAATGAGACCTTCCTCTTAGTCCCTCATTTGAAATCAAACATAGCAGCCGTAAATGTATTTGGGACTAATCCCAAGAACTATACCTTAGAACTTCAAAAACTATTCTCTACAGATATGCCCATAACACATTTCCCAGCAGGCTTAGTTTCAAGGATAAGAAATTGGAGAGTTGAAGATAGCCCTTGGAAAAAGAGTTTTATAAAGCAGGCAAGAGATAATAATAGAGATATTGTACCATTTTATTTTTCTGGACGAAACTCAAGACTCTTCTATACCATATTTCTTATAAGAAAAACACTAGGGATAAAAGCTTGTTTAGAATTGTCAATGCTCCCACATGAAATATTCAACAAAAAAAACAAGACAATAAGAGTAAGAATAGGAAAACCTATCCCATATCAAACCTTCGACAAATCAAAATCCTTACACGATTGGGCAGAGTATGTCAGAAAACATATCTATAGTCTAAAAAAATAATCGACTAGAGACTTTCAGGAAAATAAACAAAGAAATAAACTCATAAGACGAAGCTTTGAACTACTCAAACGCCATCTTGAACTTTTTTTACCTTATATAAATTTCATATGTTGCCAACAAACGACTCATATGTTGGCAACATAGTATTCGTATGTTGCCAACATATATTCACTATCTTGACAACATATGAAAATTAATCCTTGTTTTATTACAATGAAATCAACTTATACATCAATAAAAAGCCATAAAAGTCCACAAAAGGCATAGTAAAGGAAGAATACTTAAGACAATAGAGATGCGCAGGCTTGTTGCTTTGGGTGGTGTAGGGTTTTTGTTGTACCTTTGCAGGGTTAATAATTAAGATAATGATAGGAAAGAAGTTTTATATTTATTCTCAGGGAGAGAAGGTTTTTGATTTTGCTAGAGAGATTGCTAAGGAGAGTGGAGATATTAAGAGAATTGTATTGCTTGTAAAGACAAGGCAGGATACTGATTTGATTGGTAATGTATTTTCGGATGTTAATATTGATAAGCTTTTTAATGGTTATAAATCTTCTGAAGATGATTTCTTAATTAAGATTGAAACTATCAAAACATATACAGGTTCATCGGCGAATAGGGATATTGTTATCTGCTGCGACTTGGATTCAAATGATGTCTTTAGGCTTGAAGACCTTTATGGGGTTAAAGCTATAATTGCATTGGCGACTGATGAGAAACAAATTCATGAGTGGATTAAGACGAGGAATGCAATAAATATTGAGACTAAGGAGCAGGAGTTTATTGATGAGCCTTCGGCAATTGCTAAGATAGCCTTGGAGGAATTGACTAAAGGGATAAATATTTCGACAGGAGTACGTCACCCAGCAGATATTAAAAAGGCAAAGATAACATTAAAAGTTCTTAGCGAATATGAATTAGAAATGGATGCTGCTGTTCTTGAGGCCTATCTTGTGAATAGTCTTGGTTGGCAAACCAAACACTCAAAAGAGATTAAGGCATTATTTTTGGAGCTGAAAGGCATGAAGGTAATGAAGGGCTTGGTACGAGACGATATTACAAAAATCTTCGAGACTTGGGAGAAAACCCTAAAAAAGAGGCAGCAATAACTGACCAAGAAGGTTAAAGGTTAGGCGATGGTGAGGGGTTGTTCCGTTTTGAAGGATTGCTCTTCGGTGGGCTTTTGTTGGGTAGCCTTTGTTTTTTTGCCAATCGTACTGAGGATATTCCTTTGCTAGGTTTTCCATATATTCATCTCTGTAGGTTTTTGCGAGTATTGAGGCTGCCGCTATCGATTGGTATTTTGCATCTCCTTTTATTATGCAATTATATGGAATATCTAAATCGGTGCGAAAACGATTACCATCTATTAGTAATAATTCTGGTTTAATCTTAAGCTGTTTTACTGCCTCGCTCATTGCCTTAAAGGAAGCGTTAAGTATATTTATTTTGTCAATCTCTTCGTTAGAAATAAAGCATACAGCATAGGCAAGTGCATTTTCTTCAATTTCTTTCCTAAGTAAGAGGCGTGTTTTTTCGGATAATTGCTTGGAGTCGTTTAATATCTCGCTCTCGAATCCCTTTGGAAGGATAACTGCGGCAGCAACAACAGGACCAGCAAGACATCCTCTACCAGCTTCGTCGCATCCACATTCTAATATATCGGGGGATTGAAAATAAGGTAATAACATTATTGTATAAAATAATGGGCAGGTTTAGAAAACCCGCCCATACATAATAAATATAATCAATTATTTTATGTTCTTTAAAATGCTTTCGAAGAATATTCTTCCGTCAGTGTTTCCTAATTCTGCATCGGAACAACGCTCTGGATGAGGCATCATACCAAATACATTTCTTGTCTTGTTTGTTATACCAGCAATGTTTTGTAATGAACCATTAGGGTTTGATTCTGGAGTAATATTTCCTTTTTCGTCGCAATAACGGAAAAGAACTTGGTCGTTATCGTTTAATCTTTTAATTGTATCTTCATCAGCGAAGAAATTACCCTCTCCGTGTGCAATTGGAATACTATATGGCTTTGCTATTGTAGCCTCTTTTGTGAATATAGTGTTATTGGTTTGTGGAGTGATGAATTGGTTCTTGCAGATAAATTTCTGATTAGTATTATTAAGTAAAGCTCCTTCTAAAAGATGAGACTCAGTAAGGATTTGGAATCCGTTGCATATTCCTAATAGGTATCCTCCCTTGTTTGCAAATTCAATCACATTGTCCATGATAGGAGAAAAGCGTGCAATAGCACCTGAGCGAAGGTAATCTCCATAAGAGAAACCTCCAGGTAATACTATAAAGTCACAACCCTTAAGGTCAGTTGATTTATGCCAAAGCTCAACAACTTCTTGCCCTAAAAGGTTTTGTAAAAGGTAAATCATGTCGTGGTCACAGTTAGACCCTGGGAAAATAACTACTCCGAATTTCATTATGATGTTGTTTTAATTCGGTGCAAAGGTAAGAAAAATCTCTCTATATGATAATAAAACAATAAAATTCTTAGCCTACGGTCAGAATAACCTTTGCCGCAATTAATAATAAGATTAGTGCGAAAATAATATTTGAATAGATTAGCTTTCTGTTATAGAATAAATAACTCATATAAATATATGCTAAAGAAGGAGCAAGAATAAATATCAACTCTTCGTGTTCAATAGAATAAAGGCAAGGCATTAATGCAATAAAGAAATACAATATCAATACAGAGGTTTTCTTTCTGAAGTTGATATTGCTATCGTTTTGGTAAAGTAAAACAGTGAAGATAGAAATGATAGACAATAATGCAAAACCAATAAAAAATACTATTTGGATAGGTTTAAGTGTTATGAAGAAATCAGGTAAGTGAATAAAGTTATCTATGATAAAGGTAAACTTAGGGATTAATTGATCGGTAAGATAATAGTAAGCTCCAAGAAATATGAAAGGAGTGATAAAACCAAGAATACTTAATATCCAATATCTCCATTTGTAAGTTTTATATATAAAGAAAGTAAACCAAACCCAAAGCATTAATAAAGCTAAAGGAGAATAAACCAATGTTGCCAGAGATATGAATAGAGTAGTGTTAAAGACCTCATCCGATCCTTCTTTTTTGTCATAACATCTAAAAAGGAAATATATGGCACCGATAGTAAATGTGTTTAATATTAGGAAAGGACTTATTGTCATCGAATTATAGTCGCTACTTAGAAGAATAATATATAGGAAAGCAGGGAGGAATGTTATTTTATTAGATAATTGGTGAGAAGAGAAAATGGAGTTTAATATAAAGCCTTGAATAAATACTAATAAAAAGGCTAATATTGTGCTAAGAAATCTATATTTGAAAAAGATATTATAGATAACTTCATAAATAGGCATATCTAAATTAGTCTTTACTAATGCGGGTGAATTAATAAAGGCAGGTATCCATAACATCAAAGGCACTGTAATTAGGAGTGCTAGTTGAAGGTGGTAATTCTTCTTGAAAGTTTTTACAAACATAGTTTTTATAGTCAGAATTCAGCTGCGAAGTTAGTCAATATAATTATTTTTTGCAACTCTTGAGTTTGATTTATCCTTTTTTTGATTCAACTTCGTTATCTTTGCATTGATATTATTAAAAAATAATTGTTGATGTATACACGAACAGAATTGATGATTGGCAACGAGGGATTGGCAAAATTAAAAAAATCTCACGTAATGATTGTTGGATTAGGGGGAGTAGGGGCTTATGCGGCAGAGATGCTTTGTAGAGCAGGTGTTGGAAGGTTGACTCTTGTTGATGGAGACGTAGTAAATATTACTAATAGGAATCGTCAGCTTATTGCTCTTGCTTCGACAGAAGGAAAACTAAAAGCAAAAGCATTGGCAGATAGGCTTAGGGATATAAGCCATGAGGTAGAGATAATATCTATTGATGAGTATATTAAGAATGAGAGAATGTTGGAGATATTAAATGCAGACAAGTATGATTATATTGTTGATGCAATTGATACTCTTTCGCCAAAGGTTGACTTGATTGTAAATTCTGTGCGTTTGAATATTCCTATTGTGAGCTCAATGGGAAGTGGAGGAAAATTAGACCCTTTGCAGATTAAAATCACCGATATTTCACAATCTTATAATTGTCCTTTAGCCTTTGCTGTTAGAAAAAAAATACATAGAGAGGGAATCTATACTGGCTTTTCAGTTGTTTATTCTCCAGAGGAAGTTTCTCCAAGTGTAGTTAGAGAAGAAAAAGGAGAAAATAAAAGAAGTACTGTTGGGACAATATCTTATATGCCACCGATGTTTGGATGTATGTGTGCCTCTGTTGTTTTAAGAAGATTAATAGGTATAGAGGTTTACCCTCCTGTGAAGGACAAAAGACATTATGCAGGGAAAAAAGAAAAACAAACCGAAATCAAATAAATAATTATCATGCAAAGACAAAATAATTTTACGGAAATGATAGAGGTGTTTTGCAAAAACACAAACTCTAAACTATTAGTCCCTTTTGGGACAACACTTTCAGATATTGTTAGATTTGCAGGTATAGATAATCCGTATCCAATATTGGGTGCATATATTAACAATAAGGTTCAGAGTCTTAATTATAAGGTATTTATTTCTAAGAGAATTGAATTTATAGATATTAGAAATTCTAATGGAAGACGTATGTATGCACTTTCATTAATGTTTGTAATGTATAAATCCATAAAAGAGCTTTATCCAAAAAGTGAGTTGCATATTCGTCATTCCATGACAAATGGATATTATGTAGAAATAGATAATTTAGAGAAGGGTTTAGATGAAGGGATTATATCTGAGATTAAATCCAAGATGCATGAGATTATTGACTTAGATTTGCCTTTCACAAGAAAATTAATACCCTCAGAAGATGCTATCAATCTATATGAAAAAATTGGAATCTCCGAGAAAGCTGAATTGATTAGAACAACTAATCGCCTTTACTCAAGTGTAGACTTTTTGGGGGATACCATTAATAATTTCTACTATGAGCTTGTGCCTTCAACCTCTTATCTTAATGTTTTTGATTTGGTTAGTTTCAATAATGGAGCAATGCTTATTATGCCAGACAAGAAGGAGCCTAATTTGCCTTGCAGAAATAAAACAAAACAAGAAAAAATGTTTTCAGTATTTCAAGAATATAAAGATTGGGTTCATATTCTTGGTACTCCATTTGTAAGCGAATTAAATAAAGTTGTAGAGCAAAAGAAAATAAACGATATAATACAAATCTCTGAAGCCTTGCATGAAAAGAAATATTCTCAAATTGCAGACGAAATATATAAGAAGAAAGATAATGTAAAAATTGTTCTTCTAGCAGGTCCCTCTTCTTCTGGGAAAACGACAAGTTGTAGGAGATTAGCAACACAGCTTGCAGTTTTAGGACTTCACCCAGTTCAATTATCTTTGGATGATTATTTTCTTGATAGAGAATTTACACCTAAAGACGAAAATGGAGAATATGATTTTGAATCTTTATATGCATTGGATATTGAGCTCTTTAATCAGCAAATGAATGATTTGCTTTTAGGAAATGAGATAACAATTCCAAAGTTCAACTTTATTACTGGGAAGAAAATATATAATGGAAACAAATTGAAGATGAAACATAATTCCATAGTTATTGTGGAAGGTATTCATGCCCTAAACCCAAAGCTTACATCTAAGATTGCTAGAGAGAATAAATATAATATTTTTGTTTCGGCACTAACTCAAGTTTCGGTAGATAGACATAACCTAATTAGCAGTAGCGACAATAGATTAATTCGAAGATTAGTAAGGGATTATAACTATAGAGGATATTCTGCTACAGAGACATTGATTCGTTGGCAGAGTGTAAGAGATGGAGAAGAAAAACATATTTTCCCTTTCCAAGAAAATGCAGATAGTATCTTTAATTCGTCTTTATTATATGAAATTGGAGTGTTAAAAGTTTTGGCTGAACCTCTATTAAATCTTGTGCCTCAAAATTCAGTTTCTTATGCTGAAGCAAAAAGACTATTGAGTTTTTTGTCTAATTTTAAAGCAATTGGGCATGATTATATTCCTCCAACCTCAATAATGAGAGAGTTTTTAGGTGGTTCAAGCTTTGAATATTAAATTATTTATTAACAATAAATCTTTTCTTATTGCGTTAGATTTTAAAGGGTTTCGAAGTTGCTAACATTATTAAGTAAAAGATATTGGTTAAAAAATTTGCTTGACAATCAAAATAGCAGTAATTTAGCAACTTGAAATAAGGTAATAATCAGGTTTTAAACTATAAAACTTTATTAAAATGGAAGTAAAAAAATCACAAAAAGCTGATCTTGAAAACAAGAAAGCTATGTTTGTTCAAATCGGATTGGTTTTGGCTTTAAGTCTCTGCATATTCGCATTTGAATATAAGTCTTATGACAAGAAGGAATCTGTCATGCAAGATCGTCAGGTTGTTCAAGAGGTTGAGGAAGTTGTTATTGCAACTCAACAAAATGAACCACCACCACCACCAGAAGATGTTCCTGCTCCTGAAACAACAGAATTTGAAATTGTTGATGATAATCAAAAACTTGAAAATGAGTTCAATGTGTCTAACTTTGCAGTTACAACGAACGTAGCGGCAGTAGCTACTCAAATAGAAATTAATACTGAGGAAGTAGAAGAGGAAGAAGTAAAGATCTTCACTATTGTTGAACAAGAAGCTTCTTTCCCTGGAGGTTATGAGGCATTAATGAAATATTTAGCTGAGAATATTAAGTATCCTCAACAAGCTAGAGAAACAGGAACAAAGGGTAGAGTATTCTTAACTTTCGTTGTTGAAAGAGATGGTTCAATTACAGACATAAAGATTCTTCGTGATATTGGTTCAGGCTGTGGTGAGGAAGCAAAGAGAGTTGTTAGCAAGATGCCAAGATGGCAACCAGCTAAACAAAGAGGAAAACCTGTTCGTCAACAGTTTAATCTTCCAGTTAATTTCAACTTACAAGGATCGTAAACAAAAATTGTTTTACAATATTAATAGAGACGGGTGCAAATCCGTCTCTAATTTTTTATAGATATGATAACAGTAAATAATCTTTCCATCCATTTCTCGGGTGTATATCTCTTCGATAATGTTTCTTTTGTTATTGGCGATAAGGATAGGATAGGGCTTGTTGGAAAGAATGGTGCAGGAAAGAGTACCCTTTTGAAAATCCTTTCAGGAAAACAAGAACAAGAAACAGGCTCAATAATTATTCCTCAAGGACAAACTGTGGGTTATCTCCCTCAAGAAATGATTCCAAACTCAAGTATGAGCATAATTGATGAGGCAATGACTGCCTTTGAATTGGCAAATCTTTTAGAGAAAAGAATAGAAGTTCTGACTAATGAAATAGCAATCAGGACAGATTATGAGAGCCAAGATTATGAGAGATTATTACATGAACATTTTGAGTCCTCTGAAAGACTAAATCTTATTGGAGCTAATAATGCAAGAGCAGAAGCAGAGAAGGTTTTGCTTGGACTTGGGTTCTCTCATCCCGACTTCGATAGAAAGATAACGGAGTTTAGTTCAGGTTGGCAGATGAGGGTGGAGCTTGCTAAGATTCTACTTAAGAAACCAGATATTATTTTATTAGATGAGCCTACAAATCACTTAGATATTGAGTCAATACAATGGCTTGAAAACTTTTTGATTAATTATTTTGGAGCAGTTGTACTTGTTTCTCACGATAGAACATTCTTAGATAATATTACTAAGAGAACAATTGAGATAACAGCAGGAAAGATATACGATTATAAGGCATCTTATTCAGAATATGTTCACCTTCTTCAAGAAAGAAGAGAAACACAAGCCTCTATTCTAACCAATCAACAAAAGCAGATTGCAGAAATAGAAAAGTTTATAGAAAAGTTTCGTTACAAGGCAACAAAGGCTAAGCAAGTTCAGTCGAGAATTAAGCTTATTGAGAAAATAGAATTAGAGTCAATAGATGAGGTTGACACCTCAACAATACATTTTAAGTTTCCACCAGCTCCCCATTCGGGAAAGATTAGCGTAGAGATGAATCACTTAGGAAAAAGCTATGGTGAAAAGGAGATAATTAGAGATATTAATATTATCATTCCTAAGGGAGAGAAGATAGCCTTTGTTGGGAAGAATGGTGAGGGAAAATCTACTCTTTCGAAGGTAATAGTTGGAGAAATACAAGACTATATTGGAGAATACAAGATTGGTCATCAAGTAAAGATAGGCTATTTTGCACAAAATCAAGCTGCATTACTCAATGGAGAAAAGACAGTATTTGATACAATTGATGAGGTTGCAACAGGGGATATTCGTTCAAAGATTAGGAATATACTTGGCAGCTTCCTTTTTGGAGAAGATGATATTGATAAAAAGGTAAAGGTTCTTTCGGGAGGAGAGAAGTCGAGGTTAGCTCTTGCAAAACTTATACTTTCCCCAGTTAATCTACTTGTACTCGATGAGCCTACTAACCATTTGGATATGGATTCAAAGGATATTCTTAAGTCGGCATTAATACAATTTGATGGAACGCTTATTATTGTATCTCACGATAGAGATTTTCTTCAAGGTCTAACGAATACTCTTTACGAGTTTAGGAATAAGAAGATAACAGAGTTTAAGGGAGATATTTTTGAATATCTAGATCATAGAAAGCTTGAGGATTTAAAGGAGTTAGAGATAGAAAATAAATCAAAGGGTATTTTAAAAGAAAATACTATCTCCGAAAATAAAATAAGCTACGAAAAATCCAAAGAGGCGGAAAGGGAACTAAGAAAGATTAGAAACCAAATTCAAAAAGCTGAGCAAGAAATAGAAAATCTTGAAAAGCAAATCCACGAAATGGATGCTCAGTTAGCCAATCCAAAACTAATTGACAAAATCCAATCCGACAATACTTTCTTCGAAAAATACCAAGCCCTAAAAGACAAGCTTCACAAAACAATGCAAGACTGGGAAACCCTAAACTTGGAATTAGAAGAAAAGGAGAATTAGGTAGAAGATAAAGATAAAATGCAAGTTTACTTGATTTAAACTTCTAAGAATCAAGAAAAAACTTATTGAAATCCCTTTTAATATTACTAAGATGCACATGTCATTATGCTAAGATGTACATCTTAATCTGCTAAGATGTGCATCTCACCGTCTTAAGATGTGCATCTTAAGAAGCTAAGATGTGCATCTTAGTAAAATTAAACCTTGAATAAAAAACTTTAAATCAAATCTCCACAAGATTAAATCAAATCTTTGCAAGTTTAAATCAAATCCCTGTGAAATTAAAGCTAATATAGCCGCTAAATAACGCTATTTTAATCTTGCGATTATTTGGTGAGTTTTTTGGATCATCTTCTAATTATAGATGATATTCAAAATTTGGCTTTTAAATATTTATATTGAGATGATAAAATTGTAATGATGAAAAACTTAATTATTTGCAAACCTTATTTAGTTGAGGTTTATTGTAAATGTTTTATTTTTTATTTTCTCAGTATGGTAAAATAGAGTGAGAATATTATTATTAAATGTCATTTTACTAAATTGATACTCTGGTATTATTTCATTGAGCTTTTCGTTGAATGGGAATTCTAGTGTTTTGTTATTATCTACATAGTAGACAATGATTTTATTATCTGATAAGTAAACAACAAAATTAAATTCATATTTATGCTCATTTTCATTACTAATATCTGTATCTATACAAATTAGCTGGATGAATTCTTTTAAAGCATTACCACTATCTTTATCAATAAGCTTGTACATACAAGGACCATTTGCAGGACAGCCATGTCTAAAAAGTAAACTGTTTTGATATTCTTTGATAAGTTGGAAACCTATTCTATAAGTGTATGGATAAAGATCTAAATCTACATTGTCTATAATGTATTTTTGATTTTTATTATTCTCAAGAGTAAGCCAAATGCTATCGCAATTATATTGCCAATATATATATGATTTATTTGAGAACATTATTGTGTCGCAAGAAGTTGTTGCTCCATTCATATTCTTGTTTTTATCACAGAAACATTGCGCTTTTTGTCCAAAGGATTGGATAGTAGTAAGCAATAATATTATTGTAAATAATTTTTTCATAGGATTGAAACTATTTTAATCTTGCGATTATTTTGAGGTTTCTATCTCGAAGTAAATAGGGTAGTGGTCGCTTATTCCTCCTTGATACTTATATGATTTATATGTGCTGAAAGGTATAGGCACAGATAGATTTGGATTTGGGTCTATCATAAAGCTTGGTGTGAATATATGATGGAAGTTCTCACTTGTCTCAATCTTTTCGAAGAGCTTGTCACTAACTAAAAACTGGTCAAAACTCAAAATCTCGTTTGCATAAACATAAGATCCTGTCTTGCCTTTGTTTTTCATCATAAGGTTCTTTAGAATAGCGTTAGGGTTAGTGTATTTATTAATACGAAAGCCTTCTTGAATTGACTTGTCCCATGGGTTATCATTCATATCTCCCATTATTATGATATTCTGTTCTCCTTTTTTGTAAAGTTCATCGACCTTACTATATATCATTTCGAATATTGCTTTTCTTAGGGGTTTGTTCTTGTCTTTATTCCTTCTTGAGGGTGCATGTACGATGAATAAATGCAGGGGAATGTTCTCTAATAAACCATTTACATAGAGAATATCTCTTGTTGGTTCGTCTATGATAAGTTTGTCGTCAACGACTATATTCTCTTGTTTAAGGATAGTGAATTTGTCTTTTCTATAGATTAGTGCAACATCAATTCCTCTAATATCTTTCGATTCGTAGTGAATATAATCATAATTCCCTTTCTTGAGTGGGCTGTTAAAGCAAAGTGCATTTAAAACTTCTCTGTTTTCTACCTCGCAAAGTCCAATTATTGATGGAAGGTTTCCTTTGCCGAGTGCAATATATGTCTTTGCCAAATCATCTTTCTTTTTATTAAATCTTTCCCAGTTCCAGTTTCTTCCCGAAACGGGAGTGAACTCATCATCGGATGTCAGGGAATCATTTTTTGGGTAGAAAAAGTTCTCACAGTTATGGAAGGCGATTATTTCTCTTTGAGCGTTGGTAAATAAGGGTAAGGTCATAAAAAATAGTATTGAAAGATATTTTGCCATAAACAAACATTTGTGGGCATTAAAAACGGCGTTTTCGTTGTATGAAAACGCCGCATCTTATTAAATATGTAAAATTATGCTTTGTAAAAAGGCATTCTTACTACAGTAGCTTTTAATAATTTTTCTCTTACTTTGATAAAGATTTCTGTGTCTTTCTTGCTAAATGGTGTTGCAACATGTGCTGTTCCAATAGCTTTACCTGTTGAAGGAGATTGTGTTCCAGAACAAACTTTACCAATTGTCTTACCTTCTGCATCACATATTTCATATCCTTGACGAGGAATACCTCTGTCAATCATTTCAAAGCCAACAAGTTTTTTAGAAACTCCATTTGCTTTTTGTTCTTCAAATAATTTTCTATCGATGAAGTTGTTTCCATCTTCAAACTTTGTTAACCAGTTTAAACCTGCTTCTATTGGAGATGTTTCGTCATCGATTTCATGTCCATAAAGACAGAATCCCATTTCAAGACGTAGGGTGTCACGACATCCAAGACCTGTTGGTTTAATTCCAAATTCTTTACCTGCTTCAAATACAGCATCCCAAATCTTATCAGCGTCTTTTGGTGCAAAATAGATTTCGCATCCACCAGAACCAGTATATCCTGTTGTAGATAAAAGTACGTTTTCAACTCCAGCAAGAGTTAAATATTTGAATGTATAGTATTCCATGTCTTCAACAGGAGTAGTTGTAAGCTTTTGCATTACTTTTAATGCTAAAGGTCCTTGAACAGCAAGTTGAGCCCATGAATCTGATTCATTCATAAATTCTTTTCCAAGTTCTAAGCCCATATCTTGAGCTATCTTACTCATCCAATTCCAGTCTTTTTCGATATTTGCAGCGTTAGGAACCATGAAATATTCAGTTTCACTTACTCTGTAGATCAACATATCGTCAACAATACCACCTTGACCATTAGGTAAAACAGTATATAGAACTTTTCCATCAAATAAAGAATCAATATTGTTAGAAGTACAATATTGGATAAAGTCGTGTGCTTTAGGACCAACTGCTCTAAATTCTCCCATATGAGAAACATCGAAAACTCCTACTGCATTTCTAACAGTGTTGTGTTCAATTACTAATCCTTCGTAAGAAATAGGCATATTGTATCCTGCAAATTCTGCCATTTTAGCACCTAAATCAATGTGCTTTTGTGTGAATGGGGTATTTTTCATTTTGAATAAATTTTATTTGAAATTATTTCAACTATCTTTATTAATAAATCAATTATAATATGATTAATATCTGATTTATTTTAATTAATTTGCAAAGATAGTTTTTTTTGTTGATACTGAATTAAAATTTTCGAAGTTCTAAGGTTTCTGAATCCCAGACAACATAGTTACTTTCATGAACCCATTCTCCTATGTTTATATACTTTCTTCCATTACCCAAATCGTAATCTGTTGCCAAATGTCTATGTCCAAGTATAAAGAAATAGATATCATCTGTCTTTAGTTTTTCTTTACAAAAATGAATTAAAGGTTCATCCTCTCCTCTGTTCCTATGGTCAATATCGGAATGAGAGAGTCTACTATGTTTTGACCATTTTTTTGCAATAAGCATCGCCCAATAAGGATGCAAATTTGAAAATAATACTCTTAATATATTATTTCCAAATATAGATTTTAGAAGGTTATAGTTTTTATCATCCTCATCAAACCCATCTCCATGAGCTATAAAAAACAATTTCCCGTCAATCTCTTTTTCTAGATGTTCTGTATGGACAATCATTCCAATTTCGGTTTGAAAATAGTCTCTTAGCCACTGGTCATGGTTTCCTGTGAAGAAATGAATTTCTACGCCTTGGTCACATAGGTTTGCAAGAGTTCCTAGAAGTCTGACATAACCCTTAGGCACTACATATTTATATTCATACCAAAAATCAAAAATATCTCCCAAAAGATAAATAGCCTTAGCATCGTCTTTTATTTCTAATAGAAGTCTTACTAATTTCTTTTCTCTTTCGAGCGATTGCTCATGGTTGGGGATACCCAGATGAGTGTCGGAGATAAAATAATGTTTATTTTTTATCATTTTGAGATGCTAATTCTTGTGCTTGATTCTGTTCTTTCTTCGCTTTTTCTATAAGGGTTTTTAATCCTATAGTGTGAGGATTATTTGGATGTATTTTGTTTAACTCATTGTACACATCAACATAAACATCCAAATCGTTCTTTAGTGAAAATAAATAATGATTATCAAAGGTGCGGTAAAGAGCAATTATACTTGAAATTGAACCCTTGTTTTTAGTTACGAATTTCTTAATATATTCTCTCTGATGAAGCTCCAATAAATTATATTGTTCAAAAAGCTTTTTCTTGATTTCTTCGATATTCGGTTCAAACTTATTGTCGTGAAGGGTTTGTTTAAGTTCATTCAAAACAGAGTTTGTCTTTATATACTCTTGGTTTAAGTCGTGAAGGAGTTGTGATTGTGGAGAATTTTTTACGGTGTAAGAACTAGAAAGAGCATTGAATTGAGCCTTTAATTCAATATCTTCTTTTGCACTTGGAATAAAAGTAATATAATCATTTCCTCCTGAGCTAAGAACATAAATGGTAGGTTCTTTGTACTCATGTTTGAATTTAAAAGAACCATCTTCATCAATATTTATAGTGTCAAGAGCTTGAAACCCATTTGGAGTCATTTCGAAGAGGTAAAGCACTTTATTATTACCATTAGTAAAATTCCCATTAACCCTAAATTCGTTCTTCCCAACTTTGTTACAGCTTGTAAATATTATTACCGATAATAGTAAAAAGGCAATTAATTTTCTCATTTTTATTTTATTTTATTTGTAAAACTTCTTAGTAAATGGTCTGCAATTGTTAGTGCAACCATCGATTCAACAACTACAACGGCTCTTGGAATAAAACACTTGTCATGTCTGCCTTTATTCTCAACATTGTATATATCTCCATCTTTATCAATACAAGGAATTTCTCTGTAAAGAGTAGCAATTGGTTTAAATGCTACTTTTAAAGTAATATCCATACCATTCGAAATACCTCCTTGAATACCTCCAGAGTGGTTTGTCTTTGTAGAAAAATCTTTATTCCAATGATCCAATTGATTGCTGCCATATTCCTTGGAAGCCTCAAAACCATCTCCTATTTCAAAGCCTTTTGCAGCAGGAATACTAATTAATGCTTTTGCAAGGTCTGCACTAAGCTTATCAAAAACGGGTTCTCCTAATCCAATAGGACAGTTCTTTATAGTGCATTTTATTACTCCCCCCAATGAATCGCCTTCTTCAATTATCTTTTTAAAATCATCTTCAATCTCGTCTTTCTGGGTTGCAAAATCCCATCTGCCTATGGAATATATTTCGCCTTCTACTTCAATATTGTAGTTCTTTAATAATAGTTTTGCAATACTACCACCAATAACCCTCGAAAGAGTCTCCCTTGCAGATGCACGAGAGCCACCTGTTTCAGCCTTAAGACCATATTTTTTAAAGTATGTAAAGTCGGCGTGAGATGGGCGAAAAAGTTCTTTAATGTTTTTGTAATCTTGTTTTAAGAAATTCTGGTTTTTAATAATAAAACAGATTGGAGTACCTAAAGAAATACCATTCTCAATACCAGAAACAAACTCAACATTATCTTCCTCTATTCTAGAGGTTGAAATTTTATTATCTTTGGGTTTTCTCCTCTTTATTTCTTCCTTAATAAATTCAAAATCAATATTTAGTCCTGCAGGGCATCCGTCGATGATTCCTCCTAAACAATCACTATGCGACTCTCCAAAAGAGGTTAAAGAGAATAGTTTCCCGATAGTATTTCCTGCCATTTTTCTATTGAATTTATGTAAATCACTGCAAAGTTATTGATTAAAGATGTTTCAGCAAAATTGAGAGTCAAAATAATTAATCTTCAGTGGTATAAAAAAAAGCAAAAAAAGGTTTTATGATTAGAATAAACTTACTACCTTTGCCGATTATTTACACATAATTAAATTAGTCGAAGTTATTATCAAATATAATCGAAATGACAACAAAAAAACTGATTGAAAAAGACGACGTTGTTGTAAAATTCGTCGGAGACTCGGGCGATGGAATGCAACTAATCGGTACGCTTTTTTCTGATGCTTCAGCTCTTGATGGCAACGATATTGCCACTTTCCCAGATTATCCAGCAGAAATTAGAGCTCCACATAACACTATAGCAGGTGTTTCTGGATTTCAAGTTAATGTAGGAAAAAAGATTTACAGTTCAGGTGACCAATGTGATGTCTTGGTTTGTATGAACCCAGCTTCATTGAAGTCAAACCTTAAGTGGTCAAAAAAAGGCGGTATCATTATTTGTGATACAGATACCTTTACAGAAGAAGCCATAGAAAAAGCAGGCTATTCTTCAAATCCATTTACAGATGGAAGTCTTTCAAGTTATCAAGTTATCCAAGCACCAATCACTTCTATGTCTGTAGAGGCTGTTAAGGGTATTTTAGATGACAAGAAATCGGCTGAACGTACAAAAAACATATTTGCCTTAGGTATGATTTTCTATATCTTCAACAAAGGATTAGATCATACTTTTGCATACTTAGATAAAAAATTTCTTAAGAAAAACCCTCAAGTAGCAGAAGGGAATAAGGCAGTTCTTACTGCGGGATATAACTATTGTGAAAATACAGATGTGTTGGAAGCTCAAGTTCATATCGCTCATGCAGAAATGCCAAAGGGACGTTATAGAAATATTACAGGAAATATTGCAACTGCTTGGGGTTTATTAGCTGCAGCAGAAAAAGCAAACTTAAATCTATTTTTAGGTTCTTATCCTATAACTCCTGCAACAGAGATATTAATTGAAATTTCAAAATATAAATCATTAGGAGCAAAAGTATTTCAAGCAGAAGATGAGATAGCAGGCATTTGTTCTGCAATCGGTGCTTCTTTTGCAGGTTCATTTGCATGTACATCAACTTCAGGCCCTGGTCTTTCTCTAAAGAGCGAAGCCATTGGTCTTGCTGTTATGACAGAACTTCCTCTTGTAATTGTTGATGTTCAACGTGGAGGTCCTTCAACAGGATTGCCAACAAAGACAGAACAATCTGACCTTTATCAAGCTTTGTTTGGACGTAATGGAGAGGCTCCTTGTATTGTACTTGCTGCATCAACATCTGCAAACTGTTTCGATTGGGCTTTTGAAGCAGGACGCTTAGCTCTTGAACACATGACACCAGTAATTCTTTTGACAGATGGTTATCTTGGAAATGGTTCTCAGTTAATGAGAATTCCAAAGATGGCTGAAATGCCAAAAATCACTCCACCTCTTGCAACGCCTAACGACACAACATACCAACCATATAAACGTAATACAGAAACTTTAGCTAGAGAGTGGGCTATTCCAGGAATGGAAGGTCTTCGTCATAGAATTGGAGGTTTGGAAAAACAAGATGGAATAGGTAATGTTTCAACAGACAATGCTAACCATCAAATAATGACAAACTATCGTCAAGAAAAGGTAGAAAGAGTTGCTAATAGAATACCATCTCAAGAAGTTCACGGACCAGATGATGCAGAATTATTAGTAATTGGTTGGGGAGGAACAGAAGGCGCTTTACGTTTAGCTTGTGAAGAACTTCAAGCAGAAGGAAAGAAAATAGCTTATTCTCATTTCAATTACATTATGCCTCTTCCTTTAAACACATCAGACATAATGTCTAAATATAAAAAGATAGTTGTTTGTGAATTAAATATGGGACAATTCGTTAATTATTTAAGAATGAATTACCCTCAAGTAAATTTCCAACAATACAACAAAGTTCAAGGTTTGCCATTTGAAATAGGCGAATTAAAAGATAAGTTTAACCAAATCTTAGGAGGAAAGTAAAATGGCTATAGAACACTCAGCGGTACAACTTACTAAGGCAGACTTTGTAAGTGATCAAATGGTTAAATGGTGTCCAGGATGTGGAGACCATGCAATTTTAGCATCTGTTTTAAATGTATTCCCACAAATAGGATATAAGAAAGAAAACTTCTGTATTGTTTCAGGTATAGGTTGTTCTTCAAGATTCCCTTACTATGTAAATACATATGGTTTTCATGGTATTCACGGAAGAGCAGCAGCAATTGCCTCAGGAGTAAAGATAGCTAACCCAAAACTTAGTGTTTGGATTAACTCAGGAGATGGTGACGCAACAGCAATTGGAGGAAATCACTTTATTCATATCATTCGTAGAAATATGGATGTAAACTATATTCTTTTCAATAATGAAATATATGGTTTAACAAAGGGACAATACTCCCCAACAACAAAACAAGGAAAGATAACAAAGACATCTCCTTTTGGAGTAATAGATTATCCTTTTAATCCAGGAGAATTAATAATTGGAGCAAGAGGAACTTTCTTTGCAAGAGCGGTAGATAATAATCCAAAGACTTTACAAGAAGTATGTATGGATATGGCTGCACACGATGGAGCTGCAATTGTTGAGGTTTTACAAAACTGCGTAATCTTTAATGACAAGACTCATAAAGAAATCACAGACAGAGAAACAAAAGACGACAATCAAATATGGCTACACCATGGCAAACCAATGCTTTTTGGAAAGAATAACGAAAAAGGGCTTCGTTTAAATGGGACAAAGTTAGAAGTTGTTGAATTAGGAAAAGATGGAATAACAGAACAAGACATCTTAGTTCACGATAGAACAACAGAAAACACAGGTATTCATATGATGCTTGCACAAATGCGTCCACCTCATTTCCCAATGGCTTTTGGCGTTATCAGAGCGGTATCTCAACCAACCTATAACCAAATGTTCGAAAAACAAATGGCGGAAGAAAAAGAAAATGGAAGAATCAAATGTGTTGATGATTTATTAAACAGTGGAGACACTTGGGAAATGTAATCTCAAAACAATAATTACTTTGTAAAACAAGCCAAAGTAAAAACAAAAGCCTCAAAAGTCTAAACCCTTTTGAGGCTTTTTATTTAATTAGAAATTATAATCTTAGTACACAGAATCTAATCTGATAAATTATCAGATTCCAAAACAATCATTAAGAAATTCGTACCTTCTTCTCCAAAGATGACTGGCAATCTTTTTATGGGTTGGCTTTAATTCCATTACAAATAGAAGACAATGAATATAATCCGTTTTGAAGAATGTTTTGGCACTAACAAGAACAGTATCATCATCTTCACTAGGCTGATCGTCTCCATATAAATAGAAATAATAATCTTTTTTCTGAGCATACATATCTACATTATCTAAATAGGCATATTTTATTTTTCGTATTGCGTATAATTCACCTCCTATTTTATAGACTTCAGTATCATCCAAAATAATGTATTCGTAAATTGTTTTAAAATACTTATAGCACCTGTAGTTAATGTTTATACTTGAATCTTTTAATGTATAATTACCTCTTAGGCTTAATGTATAATTACCTCCTAGGCTCAATGTAAGTACCAATTTGCTGCGGTCAACACTATCACTTTCAATAAAACTTATTACATCCTTTTCACTGGAAATATAATATTCTCCATAAGAATCCGTGCGATAAATTCCAACAAATGCATTATACGGTGCTCTTGTATGTACAATTCTTTGAACTAAATAATTCTCTGCCACCTTATATTGACAAAATGAAATATTTACAAAGAACAATAAAAATATAAATACTATCTTTTTCATAAACCTTCTTTACTTATTTGGTTCAAAGGTATGTTTTTTTTTTCTTTGTAAGGTTAATTAATGAAAATATTTTTTGGTTGTTGGGTTTTATTTAACTAAAATCGTGGTTTATGGCTATTTCTCTAACATTATGCAAACTTTGATGTTAATTAATGCCAATATTATTATGGGTTGTGGGTTGAATATTTGAAGATGAGTGTTGGGCTGGGGGAAAAGATTCGTTAATTTCTTGTAATAAATTTCTGTTTAAGGGCGAAAAATTTTTCGCCCCTACGGAAAAATGGATGATTTTGGGGTGAAAAATGTTTCAAACCTAGGTTTTGGGAAAATAAACTTCGTATTTTTATATTTTTATCTCATATCTATGAATTTATCTCTGATAAAAATTTACAGAAACGAGGTTTATTTTCAGAGATATAGCGATTCTAAGCAAATAGAACTTGATTCTATAAAAATGGAATAAGATTCTAGCGCGCTAGAATCTTATTCCAGAGGGGTAAAACAACGTTTTTGCCCCAAAAAACCTAAATTGTATTTCTTAATATTAACAATACGGAAATTATAGTTATGATTACTTTTATTCTTGATGCGATTCGTTCTTTTTATGATTATTTGGTTGGTAATCAAATCTAAATCCAATTTTGAACATTAATCTATTACTGGCAAATTTAGGGAATCCTATGATTTTTTGGTCAGTATCGAACCAATAATTAAATCCATTGAATGTATAAGTGTTTCCATAATGGAAAGTATATCGATATTCTGCTCCAATTATTAGAGAATTTCTACGAAATTCTAATCCTATTGGGATGTAGAAGTTTGCATTTTGATGTACAGCCCAACTATGAGAATTTAGTTCGTGAAGATAAAGGTCTTGATTTAATGCACTAGAAAAATGTAGTACATTAGTATTCCATCCAATACCCACTTTTGGGACAATAGAGTACTTTGCTTTCTTTCCGAATGAAATTAATTTATATCCAACATTAAAACTCATTAAACTTGAAGCCGATGCCAATTGGTTATTGTTTTGTTCATTATTCCAAAGCTCACCAGCAAAATCCCAAACATATTCAAAACCATTAGGTGTTAGCATCCCTATTTGATAGCCAAATCCAAGATTATAGCTATTAATATTATCAACACCACAAAGGGTTGATAGAGTTTGATTATTATTCAATGTTGAGCTACTCAGGTAAAAAGATGTGACCATTTTTAGACTATCCTTTTCTTGAGAGAAAACAGGTGCTACCAATAATAGAGCAGCGATTAATGTAATAAGTTTTTTCATTGAGCTTGAATGTTAAATTAATAAATAATAATAATGCAAATATATACAAATATTTCTTATTCTTAATGTTTTGAATAGTTTTTTATCTGTTTTTGAATAAAACTTATTTCTAATAGTAATATTTGGATAAGATTTGGCGTTATACTTGAGATTTATTTATGATATTATAATATTATGCTTAAAAGATTTGCAATATTCTGTGTTCTTAGTTTTTCTTTTCTCTTTACAATGGCTCAAGAAGATGTCTATGAGTCTTATGCTGTGCTTAATCTTCGCTCCTCAGCAAGGGTGGCAGCAATGGGATTAGATTTCTTACCATTTTATACAAATGATGTTAGTGTCGGGATTACAAACCCTTCAATTTTATCTAGAGAGATGAATAATCAATTCTCAGTTGGTTATACCGATTTGTTTGCAGGAATTTGGCAAGGGAACTTCGCCTACTCAAGAACATTTGATAAGTTGGGAAGCTTTAGCTTTGGAATGAATTATATAGGCTATGGTAATTTCCGTAGGATGGAAGCCAGTGGCGACCAAACAGGAGATTTCTCTGCAAATGATTATATGTTTACAATAGGTTGGGGGAGAATGTTAGAGGAGAACTTGTATTTTGGAGCAAACATGAAACCAATTATCTCACAATACGATAACTACAGCTCGACAGCAATAGCCTTCGATGTGGCTGCAACATATCTTAGCGATGACAAAAGTCTAACGGCAACATTTATGGTGCGAAACTTTGGAGCTCAGATAACTTCTTATGCTAATACGGAAGAAAAACTTCCTTTTGAGTTGCAATTAGGATTTTCTAAGAAACTTGCACATGCACCATTTCGTTTCTATGTTGTGGCAACAGATCTTCAGAAATGGGATTTAAGAGAGAACGACCCATTAAATCCGAGAGATGAGGTAGATCCATTTACAGGAATAATAACAAGAGAGAATACATTTAAGGGAATATTAGATAATACCTTCCGCCATCTTCAATTTGCAGCAGACTTTCAACCAAGCAAGAACTTCTATGCTTCTTTTGGATATAGTTGGAAACAAAGTAGAGAAATGTATATCGAAGATGCCTTCTCATTGGCAGGACTATCTTATGGATTTGGATTTAGCGTGAAGAAATTTAGAATCTCTTATGCAAGAAATGAATACCATAAATTTGGATCACCAAACCACCTAACGCTATTAGTTAGTATATAATCTACCTGCCTGACTCTAGTTTTCCTGTTTCATGATTTAACTCACTGCCTCTTAAAGAATGAGGTATTGAGAAAATACTAATCATAACAACAAAAGCAATCATAGCAGCCCAGCGAACAGCCTTTTTATTTATTATTGGTATTACTAATAATAAAGCCACAAGAGCAATAAGAGTCTTGTTGTCTGTAAGGTCGTAACCAAACGGGAAACCACTCCAATAAACACCAAAGGCAAATTTCTGAACAAGTGGTCCAAATATAAAACCTCCAGCTATTAATGTTGAGATTGTAAGATATAGATAACGCTTAAAATGAGGCTTGTTTGCAATGGTTAGAATCAAACCATAGTTAGCAAAAAGCATTGCCACAAACATTAAAATAATATGAGGAATCAATACCCACGAAGGAACATCGCCCTTAAACCTTATTATTAAAGGTTCTTCTTTGCAAATTGCTTTATCATCAACTTGAATATAATAAGAAAGTTTTCCAGCAGGAGGTTGAAGAGGGAGGTAAGCAATCATTTTTCCATCTTTTGGGACAAAATCAAGTTCTGCAAACTCATCAGAAGATGGATATTTCTTATAGAATAATTTAGCCTTAGAGTTCTTATCAATATTTAAAGAAACCTCACAGTCTTTTGTGCCACCAGAGCGAGGAAGTTTCAGTTTATATTCTTGATTGTTTATGCTGATTGTAGTTCTTTTAGGGTTAGTAGGTCCACTCATGCGTTGATAAACGCTAGCACCTAAGGTCATAAGCACTGCAATAATCCAAAATAGTACAACTGTTGACTTCTTCATATTATTCTTGTTTATAACTTGACTTCAAATTCTTTTACCTCAGAGCCTCTTATTACCTTTACTTTTGTAATAGAATCAGCCTTAAGGCTTGCCAAGCACTTCATATAATCATTAATATCCTTAACCTTAACCGAGTCAATCTCAATAATTATATCCCCATTCTGAAGACCAGCCTTATAAGCAGGTCTATCCTTTATTACTACATCTGCCTTTAAACCATTTTCTGTGCTTCCTGTCACATCGGGCATAATACCAAGAGTTATCTTGAAACTTGCACGTCCAGTTTCTTGAGTAGCTGAGCCAGCCTCTTGAAAAACCAATCTATCTTTATTATTGGCAATATCCTTAATCAAATCATAAGTAAAATTGGAAAGTAATTCAATACCTTTATAGTTTATTCTATCAGCATTATCTCTTGGTGTGTGATAGGTATCATCAGCACCAGTAGTAAAATAAAATACTGGAATATTCTTTGCATAGAAAGAAGAATGATCGGAAGGACCATGACCATTTGGAGATAGGCTAGGTTTAAGATTATGCTTTTGTGCATGCTTCATTATCAGTTCTTCTGAGGTCGAGGAAGTCTTGCTACCTCCAGCAGTAATTGAGTTATTTTTTAGATTACCAACCATATCGAAGTTAAACATGGCATTAATAAGATTCTTATCAAAAGGTAGATTGTTAACGAAGCCCTTCGAACCCACTAATCCTTTCTCTTCTCCAGCAAATGCAATAAAAATTAAACTTCTCTTTGAGGGTTTGTTTATAAATTTCTTAGCTAAATCGAGCATAAGGGCAACTCCAGAAGCATTATCATCAGCACCATAATGCACAGCCAAAGAATCTATTCTTGAACCAGACATTCTTCCTCCCATACCAAGATGGTCCATATGAGCCCCAATAATTATATACTCATTCTTAAGGTTCTTGTCCGAGCCTTCAATTATTCCAATAACATTCCTTGAATAGGTTAGAGTGTTAGCACTGTCTTTATTAATTGCATTTTTTACCCTATCCTTATAAGAGACTTCTTGAAAATAATCTTTTAGTAAGGGTTTAATACCATTGCTTTGAAAAAAATTAGAGACAAATATTGCTGTTAGGGTATCTCCTTTTGTTTGAGGAGCTCTGCCTTCAAAACCTTCTGAAGCAAGAGTTCTAACTGTATTATCAATGCTTGAATTTACTACTCTTTTATCATTTTGCTCTTGAGAGAAAATGTTCTGAGAAGAAAAAAATATTATTACTAGAAAAAGAGATATTAGTCCTCTCTTGGTTGAATTACTTTTCCCCATTTCCTTTTTGTTGAGCCTTTATTAATAATCTTAATTTCTTCAATTGCATATCTACCATTTGGATGTATACCAATTACATCAACAATGCCATCATGTTTCTTTAAGATTATCTTATTTAGGCTGAAATTATTTTTTTTCTTCCACTCATGAGTGAAACTTTCTTGGAAATTCTTAGGTTGGTAGTTTGGACAATCCCAGATATGAACCCTCACTTGGAAAATTTCTTGCCAACGGTTTCCTGTATATGACCAAATCCTATATACATTAAAGTTAGAATAATCTCTATTAACACTCATAAATGAAATTTCATCTCCACCGTCGCCATCTAAATCTCCTTCATTAACTAAGAAAAACACACCTAAGTCTCCAGGAAGATTTAGTGGAGTTAGCTCATTATTATCAGAGAATAACTTTGTTGCTCCCTCATATAACATCTCATCAAATCCATCTCCATCCCAGTCACCTCTAATAGTAAAACGAGAGTTTTCGTTCTTATTCCAACGCCATGAAGCAGGATCGGAAGTGTTTTTCACAACATCTGTCCATGGTTTAATTTTTTCATCATTTTCTCCTTCTTGTGCAAAAAGAGTATTATTTGATAAACAAATAGAAACTAATAAAACAATAGTTAGTAAGAATGATTTTTTCATATCCATATTTTATATTTTTTTCTAAACTTAAATTGCTTCTTCGTAACGAAGATTATTAATGATATAGGTTTGTCTTTCGGGAGTATTATCTCCCATAAAGAATGATAATACTTCTTTAATCCCAGATTCTTTATTCAATAGTACAGGGTCAAGTTTAATGTCTTTCCCAATAAAATGCCTGAACTCATCTGGAGATATTTCACCCAATCCTTTGAAACGAGTTATCTCTGGATTAGCTCCAAGTGAAGCAATAGCACTTTGTCTTTCTTCATCGGAATAACAATAGAAGGTTTTTTGTTTATTTCTAACCCTAAACAAAGGGGTTTGGAGAATATATATATGTCCAGCTCTAACTAGTTCAGGGAAGAATTGTAAGAAGAATGTCATAAGTAACATACGAATATGCATACCATCGACATCGGCATCTGTTGCAATAACAATATTATTATATCTAAGATTTTCCAAATCCTCTTCAATATTCAAGGCACTTTGAAGAAGATTAAACTCTTCGTTTCTATAAACGAAGTCTTTTTTCTCTCCGTAGCAGTTTAAAGGCTTTCCTCTAAGTGAGAACACAGCTTGTGTATTTACATCTCTTGATTTAGTTATAGAGCCAGAAGCAGAATCACCTTCGGTAATAAATAAAGTAGACTCTAATCTTCTTTCATCTTTAGTGTTGTAATGAATTCTACAATCACGAAGTTTTTTGTTATGTAAAGAAATTTTCTTGGCAGACTCTTTGGCCACTTTTTTAATACTCGCCATGTCTTTTCTTTCCTTCTCGCTTTGAATAATCTTTCTTAAAAGACCCTCAGCAGTTTCGGAGTTGATATGAAGGAAATTATCAAGATTTCTTTTTACAATATCATTAATAAATATCCGTACAGTTTGCCCCTTACCATTAGGTTCCATATTCATAGAACCAAGTTTTGTTTTAGTTTGGGATTCAAAGACAGGTTCTTGAATTCTTAGACTAATTGCACATATAAGACCTGTTCTAATATCAGATGGCTCATAATCTTTTTTGTAGAATTCTTTACATACCTTTACAATTGCTTCACGAAAAGCTTGTTGGTGAGTCCCTCCTTGTGAAGTGTGTTGACCATTAACAAAAGAGTAATATTCTTCTCCGTATGCTTTTTCGGAGTGTGTGAAGGCGAATTCGAAGTTTTCTTCTCTAATATGAATAATAGGATAAGATATTTCGGAGTCAATATTGTTTTCTAATAGGTCGAAAAGTCCATTTTTAGAATGGAACTTTTTCCCATTATACATTAAGCTAAGCCCTCTATTTAGATAAGCATAGTTCCAGATAAGTTTTTCTATATAGTCATTGATAAAAGAGTAGTTTCCGAAAATAGTCTTATCGGGAATAAACTCAATCATTGTTCCATCTTGAAGTTCTGTTTTCTCAATCTCATGTTCATTTTTTAGATTACCTCCACAAAATTCAGCAATTTTTGTTCTTGCTTTACGAACAGATTGAACTCTAAAATATTCAGAAAGAGCATTCACAGCTTTTGTACCAACTCCATTCATCCCTACCGATTTATGGAAAACATTAGAGTCATACTTTGCTCCAGTGTTTATTTTAGAAACGCAGTCAACTACAGCACCCAATGGAATTCCTCTACCATTATCTCTTACTGAGACTTTGTTGGAATCAAAATCAACATTAATTTCAATAGTCTTGCCAAAACCCATAGCGAATTCATCGATAGAGTTGTCAATAACTTCTTTAATAAGGATATAAATACCATCGTCGGGAGATGCACCATCGCCTAGCTTCCCAATATACATACCAGGACGCAAACGTATATGTTCGTTCCATTCAAGCGACTTAACGCTATCCTCATTATAATTAGATCTATTTATTTCTTCTTCCAATGTCATAGAATGCAAAAATACAAAAATCTTTGTTTAATAGTTACTATTTGTATAAATTTGCTGTTTATTAAGCCAATAATAATTTACGTATATGAAAAAATGTATTCTTTTAAGCATTGTATTGTTGTTTAGCACCTTTGTTTCAAAAGCCAGTCTATCTCCATATCCAACTCCAACAAATCTAACTGCAATAAATATTCTTGCAAATGGGGCAACCTTAAGTTGGAGCGCAGACACAAATGCTAATTATTGGATAGTTTCATATAACGTATCTCAAAGTCAGAATATTAACTATTCTTTTGTTTCATCTAATACCTTACAATTAAACTCATTGCTCTCAGGGGTAATGTATAACTGGAGAGTATGTATGGTTGATAATTTAGGCGATACCTCAGCATGGTCAAGTGTAGGATCGTTTTTCACTCCTCAGATAACAACAACTTGCCTTCCGGTAACTCAGCTTCAGATAGAAAATATGACAAGTAGTGGGATTAATGTGCAATGGGTGCCACAAGACACATCTTCTCAATGGGAAGTGGTTTATGGAACTTTAGGTTCAAACCCAGAATATGATGGAGCAAGTATAATAACACAAAATTATAATGTACTTCTAACCGGAGTTAGCTTAGATAATTGGTATCAGATAGCCGTAAGAACAATATGTGGAGACTCAACAAGTAGTTGGAGTTTTATTAATACAAAATATATTTCGGATCAAAACTACTACCTCCCAGTTCAACAAACATTCGAAAATTCAGCTCAAAATACATCGTTTGGTTTTATAAATGGGACAGTAAACCCGTGGTTATTAGATAGTGCTTACAATGTTACAATTGATGGGAACAAGGCAATATATGTTTCATCCGATGCAGGGCAGTCTAATCAGTATTATTCAAATATAAGTGCAATAAATTATGCATATATTGACGTGAATATACCTTCATATGCTACAAGTTTCTATATGGATTTTAAATGGAGAGCCTTAGGAGAATTATCAAACGATGGATTAAAGGTCTATTTAATGAGTGCGAACACATCCTTAGATATAAATCAATTACCATCAAGTTCCTTTCAAATAGGTCAAGCTTTATATTATGGCAATGATTCAACATGGCAAATGGAACATATAGATATACCAGCGCAATATGTAGGGCAGGTTAGAAGGGTAGTCTTTGCATGGGTGAATAATTCCTCACTTGGAGGAGCAGGAGGTGCAATAGTTGATGATATATACATTACAGCAAGATATTGTGCGACTCCAACCAATCCAACTCATAGTTATATCACTTCATCATCAGCCGTCTTAAACTGGGGCTTCGCCTTCACTCAGAGTGTCTTTAATTTACAATACAGAAAAGTAGGTAGTCAAGTTTGGAATCAAGTAAATGGAGTAACTCCAAATTATTATCTTTCTAACTTAGATGACAATACATCATATATGTATAGAGTTCAAGCCGATTGCACAATGGAACAGAGTCTTTGGTCGGCAGTAGATACCTTTAAAACAAATATATTATGTCTTCCTCCAAGCGATATAAAAACTCTTTCCTATACAAATAATAAAGCCGTTGTGGCATGGGATAATAGCCCACAGGTATTGAGTTGGATATTTGAATATGGTTTAGATAATGGAGCATCTACAATTTTTACTAAGAAACAAAAGTTCTATCCAAATGACACTTTGAATAATTTAACCCCAAACACCAATTATAGAGTAAGGATAAAGGCAGTTTCTTTTCAAGGCGACACCTCTCGATATTCCGATGATTTTTTATTTTACACACTTTGCAATTCACAAACTCAATATCCATATATATCAATTACCGACACAACTCTTTGGACAAGTAGTTCAGGTTACACAAACGTTTCAAATTGTTGGGATGTGATAAATGACTCAGTGCTTCTTTCTCCATATTTCGATTTTACTAATGTAGGCTACCCAGAACTTAGCTTGTCATATACTTTTTTTGATACAATATCAACACTTTCTACTATCAAACTGGAATTTACAGTCGATGGACAGAATTATCTTCCATTAATATCATTACCTCAAAGTAAATCTATTTTCAATGAAATTAAAGTAGAATTGCCACAATTGGCAAACCAAAATGGAGTGAGATTTTCAATAATAGTAGAATCATTCTCAAACACAGGAAACTTCTTTGCAATAAAAGATTTTGTAATAAAAGAGCTATGTAAATCTCCTCAAAGTATCTCCTTGATAGATTTGACACATAGTACAGCAACTCTTCAATGGGATCAATATTCAAACAATCAGGATTGGCTATTGCTTCTAAAAGACAATACTACAAACGATTCATCGATAATATCAGTATCAATACAACCATTTATTATCACATCCCTAACGCCAAATACCCCATATACCGTAAGGTTGAAATCTATCTGCGCAGGAGATAGTGCAAGCACATGGACACAAAAGAATTTTACAACATTAGCTCAGGCAGGATGCTTTGTTCCCTCGAATTTTAAGTGTGACTATCTATACGACTCTGGGAATAATGACCATGCAATAAGATGTAAATGGGATGATACCACAAATCAAACTTGGATAATTGGATACAAGAAACGCTCAGCAGTTGCTTGGTCAGAAATATCAGTGAACTTGGTTTCAGAGTATATATTCCGTAACCTAACATTGGGAGATGAATATATGTTTAGAATAAGAACACTATGTTCACTAGCAGACACTAGCAGTTGGTCTGATATAGAAAATGTCAAAGTAGGAGTTAGTTCTCTTGAGAGTATTACTGAGGATGAATTGCAATTGAAGATATATCCAAACCCAGCAAAAGATGTAATAAACATAGAACTCTTAAATATTAAGAAAGATATTAGCGATGTTAAGCTTATCAATAACTTAGGACAAATCATCAACCGATGGGAAAAGCTCCCAAGAACAATAGATGTCACTAAACTTCTAGAGGGCAATTACCTACTTCAAATAAAGAATGGGAATAAGATTACAACCAAAAAGATAATTATCAAAAAATAAAGGGAAGAAAATTAGCTTTATCCTGTCTTTAGCTATTTTTCGTTAGCTTTATTATTGTGTTTAGCATTTTTTCTGTTTTGGCAGCGCCTTCCCCCAAAATAAAACCTATTTGTTGAACTTGACGAAGGTTTTCTTCAATTATTTGCGTCACACGATTGATTATTTCTTCGGGTTTGCCTTCTTGGTCATATAGGTTACGGAATATAATGCAGATATTTTTGTATGGAATGAGTGAGAATATTGTTGTATTTAATAGTCTATCTTCGAATTCGCAGTCTTTGTTTATGATATTCTCGCTCCCTTTCAATATAAAATCTATCTGAGATGAAATATTCTTTGGGACAAGAGAAAGAATGCTTGCTCCTGCTAAACCTGGTATTATTTCGTCTATTTCCTTTGCCTCGTCTCCTAATATTTCAATGAAATGGGCATTTGACTCTACTATTTTTAGTTTTTCATCGACAATAGCTACTCCAACATTAAGGTTTTGTACGAGTATGGAAAGAGCTCTTGATAGTTCTGAGTTTTGGATTAGTTGTGCGTTGAGTGAGTCCTTTAGTTCTTCATTTTCTATATGAGCTTCTTTGAGGCTTAGATTTGATTCGTTTAACTGATTCAAAAATGCACGATTTCCAATCTGAGTATGGGTAAAACACATATCAGGAGAGGCAATTCCTTGAGCAATGGCTTCGGCTAATTCTCTGCATGAATTGTAACCACAAGAACGACAATCTAATTTTCTTCCTTCTTTTTCCTTATCTAATTCAATAAATGCTTGTTCAATTTTTTCATGGGAAGGGTGTTCTAATTCTTGTTTATTAATATTGAAAGTGCATTTAATATCATTGCAATTTATGTATTTTTCAATATTCTCTTCCCAAGCTCCTTTATTGAATTTTGCTGTTCTTTTCTTTACGTATTCTGTCACCAAATTATGACGAATAAATTTTTGGCCATTAACAGATGATCCAGGACCCACTATACATCCTTTACAGAAATAAAGGTTAAAATGTTTATTGAATTTATTACCATGTTTAGAAAATTGTTTAACTGCATCTATAGCATCTGTTTGTCCTTGTGCTGTGATGAAGTCGCCATCGGTTAGAGATGTGGAAAGATTACATGCTTCAACAAATCCTTCAGGGATTGGGTAAAGAGCTCCTTTGTAACCAAGAGGTGCATCAAAATCGGAAAATTCTACCGATTCTTCTTTAATATGTAGCTCTCTAAATAGTTTTCTTAGCTCTCTAAAAGAAAGTACGGCGTCAAGTTTTGCAGTATTTTCGTAACGGTTTAAATCTTTTTTTGCTCCATAGCAAGGAGATATACTCACTACCTTTAAATCTTTCCCATAACGTTCTCTTAGAGCAACAGCCGTTGCTGCCGCAGGATAAACTTTCTTAGTTAAATTGTTTACAAGGTCAGGAGAATACTTCTCAACATATAGATTCATTACAGGGCAATGTGAGGTAAGATAATATTTACCTGTTCTCTTGTTTACGACTCTTGCTTGACGATTGGCAACAAGGTCAACTCCAAATGCAGCTTCTGTTACATAGTCAAATCCAATTTGACGAATCATCTGAACAAATTTTCTGTAGTCGGTAATGTCATCAAATTCTCCGGCAATAGAAGGGTCACAAACTGCTGCAACCTTAAATTCAGAATTAAGAAGTTTTTTTACATCTTCCCTTGAGTCATATATTTTTATTGCATTAAATGTACATGCTTGTATGCAGTTACCACATCCAATACATCTTTCGGGAATAATTTCAGGGACGGTTTCGCCTTTCTTTACATGGATGGCTTTGACTGGGCATTTTCTTACACAAGAATAACATAATGTGCATTTATCTTTGTCTAAAGAGATTATACTACAACTCATAATATTGTGTTTTTTCAGTCTTCAAAGCTATAAATAATTTGATTGATATCCAAATAAATTTATCGCTGAGATTTTTTTATTAGTAAATACTTGACAAAAGTAAATTTTATCATTATCTTTGCACCGCAAATAATTATGTTTATGCAACACTTTAAGAAGTTACTAATATTATTCTTGTTTCTGATTGGTCTATTTTATAGCCCAACGGTTTCGTATGAGAATAATGCTAGTGTTGCGATGAAGTTTGAATCAGGGCTTAACGTAAAGAAAGATTTGGCTACTAATGTTTGCACAAAAAATATTGACTCAAAAAAGAATAAATCGAGATCTGATTTCGATTTTATTTTATCAGAACATAGAATTGTTTTCTTTAAACTTAGTAGTAATCCTATATTTGGAGAAACTAGTTTATCTCAAAACAGTAATTATTTTCAATCAAGCAATTATTTACAAAAGGCTAAGTACCTAAGCCATTATTACAAAGATATTCATCAATTGAATGTTCTATTGATTTGATGTTATGATTTATAGTGTATAATTTTTCATCAGGAAGAGAGTTATATACTTATAAGTCCTATCATTTATAGCAATTCTTTGTTTTAACACCCAATTATTTCTTAATAAATGGTAGGCGTTCTAAGGGACATTTATTTTTCATTTGAAAAGTTTTAAAATATATTGACAATTTGTTTTGACAAGCTAGAAAGCTGCCTTCGAATAAAGGGCAGCTTTTTGTTTTGTGGTTAATATTAAATATTGTATTTTTGCTCCACGAATAAAAAAACAGAAAAACTATGTCAGAAAATATAGAGTTAAATCCAAACCCTATTGTGCAGTTTTTGCAGAAAATGCCAGCACAATTCACAAAAGCAGATATTATTAGATACATTGAGGAAAACAACATTCAAATGTTGAATTTCCGATATGCTGCTGGAGATGGTCGACTAAAGACCTTAAATTTTGTAATCTCAAATAGAGCTTATTTAGAACAGGTATTAACTTCTGGAGAAAGAGTTGATGGTTCAAGTTTGTTCTCATTCATGGAGGCAGGAAGTAGTGACTTATATGTAATGCCTCGTTTTTCAACCGCATTTATTGATCCATTCGCATCATTACCAACAATATGTTTCCTTTGCTCATATTTTGACAAAGATGGAAACTTCCTAGAAACCTCGCCAGAGCATTCTCTTCATAAAGCGTGTGACGCTTTTAAGAAAGTAACAGGAGGAATGGAGTTTTGGGCAATGGGAGAATTAGAATATTACGTTATTGGAGAAGAAGAAACTTTATATAAGGCCACAGATCAAAAAGGTTATCACGAATCTACTCCATTCTCAAAATATGAACAATTTCGTCAAGAAGCAATGTATTGCATTGCACAATGTGGAGGTCAAATAAAATATGGTCATTCAGAGGTAGGTAATTTCACAATGGATGGAAAAATCTATGAACAAAACGAAATAGAATTTCTACCAGTTCCAGTGCGTGATGCAGCAGACCAGTTAATGATAGGAAAATGGATAATACGTACCTTAGCTTTACAATATGATTTAGATGTTACATTCTCTCCAAAAATAACAGTCGGCAAAGCTGGTAGTGGAATGCATGTACATACAAGAGTAGTAAAAGATGGAGTTAATATGTATGTAGGAGAAAATGGATTAAGTGATGTAGCTAAGAAAGTAATTGCGGGTATGATGAAATTAGCTCCAAGTCTTTCGGCAGTAGGGAATGCCAATCCAACATCTTACCTTCGTTTGGTTCCACATCAAGAAGCACCAACAACAGTATGTTGGGGAGATAGAAATCGTTCGACATTAGTTCGTGTCCCTCTTGGTTGGAGTGCAAAAACAGATATGTGTTCTTTGGCGAATCCTTTGGAAGAGGCAACTAACAAGACATTCAAAGATAAGCAAACAGTAGAGTTTCGTTGTCCAGATGCATCAGCAAATGTATATTTGTTGATGGCTGGATTAGTTGTAGCTGCAAGATATGGATTTGAAATGGAGAATGCACTTGAGTTTGCGGAACAAACATATGTTTCTTTCAATATTCATAAAGATGAACATGCCGATAAGACAACAACATTGGATTCTCTTCCAACCTCTTGTTGGGAATCTGCACAGAGCTTAGATAGCATGAGAGAAATTTATCAAGCACATGGAGTATTTAGTAAAGAATTAGTAGATGGACTGATAAAAGATTTAAGAAGATTTGATGATAAGAACCTTCGTCATGAATTAGACAGAAATCCAGAGATGATACATAGACTTGTGAAACAATTTTTCTACTGTGGATAAAACACTCAGTTAAATTTACAAACAATTCACATAAAATTTAGGGCAGATTAATATCTGCCCTTTTTTTATTGTTAAAAATGAGGTTGAATTAACAGAGGATTGAACTTTATTATTAAATATTTGTTCAAGAATGTGTGAGTAAATAAATAGTCATTTATAGAGGCGAATAAACTTTATTTGGGAGTAGGCTTTTTTGATTTGATTTTTTACAAGGGAAGTAAAGTCAATTAATATCAATATATATATTTTATTATTAACCCTAAATCCTCATTAATACTGAGGGCTTAAAAATTGGAGGTAAATCTATGAATGAAATCCAATCTTCTAATTGTTGTTCCGATTGTGGAAACGATCAATTAGAGCAAATCGCTAATGTGATTGATTTGTATCAAGCAAAACCAAGCAACTTGATTCAAATTCTTCACGCATCACAACAAATTTATGGCTATCTGCCATTAGATGTTCAAGAGTTTATTGCTCAAAAAATGAATATCTCTGTTAGTGAAGTATCGGGAGTTGTTACTTTCTATTCTTTTTTCTCAACAAAACCTAGGGGTGAACATACAATTTTAGTTTGTATGGGAACTGCCTGTTATGTAAGAGGTGGGAAAAAACTTGTTGAAGGATTGCAGAAAATTCTAGGCATTAATCTTGGGGAAACAACCCAAGATGGTAAATTTACTTTAGAAATTGCACGTTGTATTGGAGCCTGTGGATTAGCCCCAGCAATGATGATAGATAAGGTTGTTTACAAGTCAGTAAATCCTAATAAACTAGAATCAATCTTATCTAAATACTAACTAGGAGGAAATAAAAAATGGAAAAGATAAATTCAATTGAACAATTGGCAACAATAAAACAAAAGTTCATAGAGAAACAAAATAAATATAAATATAATGTACTTGTTTGTGGAGGAGGAGGATGTATTTCCTCTAACTGTCAAGAAGTAGAAAGTGCATTAAATAATCAAATAAATAATATTGGTCTATCCGATAAGGTTAATGTTTTTCAAACAGGATGTATGGGAATATGTGCCGTAGGTCCTGTGGTACTTATTCTTCCACAAAGAATATTCTATACACAACTTACCCCAGAAAAAGCAATAGATATAGTTAATCGCCATCTTGAAAATGATGAGGTTTGCACAGAATACACATTCTTTGACCAATCACTACAAAAGAATATACCTTGCATTGATGATATAGAATTCTTCAAAGCCCAAACCAAACTTGTTTTGGAAAATTGCGGAATGATAGAATATGATAACATCGATGCCTATATTGCAAAAGATGGATATGTTGCAGCTGTTAATGCCGTTAAGGGTAAAAATCCAGAGTCTGTACTCGTAGAGGTTGAAAGCTCAGGACTTAGAGGAAGAGGAGGAGCAGGATTCCTTACAGGTGTAAAGCTAAGAAGTGGTTTTATGCAAAAGAGTGAGAAGAAATATATGGTTTGTAATGCAGATGAGGGAGACCCAGGTGCATTTATGGATAGAAGTATCATAGAAGGCGACCCCCATTCAGTAATTGAAGGTATGCTTCTAAGTGCTTTCGCAATAGGTTCTTCTCAAGGCTATGTATATATTAGAGCAGAATATCCAATTGCCATTGAAAGATTAGATAAAGCAATAAAACAAGCAAGAGAATATGGATTCTTAGGAAATAATCTATTTGGAACAGATTTTTGTTTCGATTTAGATTATAGAATAGGTGCTGGTGCATTTGTTTGTGGAGAAGAAACAGCTTTAATGGCTTCAATTGAGGGTAGAAGAGGGGAGCCAAAACAAAAACCTCCTTTCCCATTCCAAAGAGGACTATTCGATTGTCCTACAATAATAAATAATGTTGAAACTCTTGCCAATATTCCAAAGATTGTACGTAAAGGTGGAGCTTGGTATGCTGGTTATGGTTTGCCTCATGCTACAGGAACAAAAGTATTTGCTCTTGCTGGAGATGTTGTAAACACTGGTATAATTGAAGTTCCTGTTGGAACAACGATTGGGAATATAATCTATAATATTGGTGGAGGAATTCCAAATAAAAAACAATTTAAGGCTGCACAAATTGGAGGCCCATCGGGAGGATGTGTAACAAAGGATAATCTAAATGTGCCTGCTGATTATGATTCTCTAAATAAGATTGGAGCAATTATGGGTTCAGGAGGTCTTATTGTTATGAATGAGGATACTTGTATGGTCGATACTGCACGATTCTTTATGGATTTCATTAGAGATGAAAGCTGTGGGAAATGTGTTGCTTGCCGTGTTGGAACAAAGAGAATGCTTGAGATTCTTGAAAGGATAACAGAAGGAAAAGGGAAAAAGGGAGATATTGAATTGCTAGAAGAATTAGGTGAAACCATTAAACAAACTGCAATGTGTGGCTTGGGACAGACAGCCCCAAATCCAATTCTTTCAACAATTCGTTTCTTTAGAAATGAATATGAAGAGCATATAAAAAGGAAACATTGTCGTGCAGGAGTTTGTTCATCAATGTTTACCTCTCCTTGCGAAAACACATGTCCAGCAGGAATTAATATTTCTGGATATGTTTCTCTTATTGCATCGGGACGTTTTCAAGATGCTTATAACTTAATTATGCAAGAGAATCCTTTCCCAGCTGTCTGTGGTAGAATTTGTACAAGACCTTGTGAAAGCAAGTGTAGAAGAAGGGGAGTTGATGAGGCAGTTGCAATTCGTGACTTAAAACGTTTTGTTTCAGATTATGCCTTTAAGAATGAGCTTCCTTGGAAGGTTCAAATGACCTTCCCTAAGAAGAAAGATAAGAAAATTGCAATAATTGGAGCTGGAGCATCGGGATTAACTTGTGCATATTATCTTGTAAACATAGGTTATGAGGTTGATGTGTTTGAGTCAGAATCAAAGGCTGGAGGAGTTCTTGCATATGGTATTCCTGAATATCGCTTACCAAAGGATATACTTGGGCATGAGATTTCTCTGATTGAACAAGCAGGTGTGAAGATTCATCTTAACACAGAAATTGGTAGAGATATAACATTTAACCAATTGAAGGAAGATTATCAAGCAGTTTATATTGCTACTGGAACACAATTCCCACAAAAGATAAATATAGAAGGCGAAAATCTAAAGGGAATTCTTCATGGAATAACATTCTTAAAAGATATTCACCTAAAACCAGAAATGCGATTAGATGGAACAGTTGCAGTTATTGGTGGTGGAAATACTGCTATCGACTCGGCTCGTTCGGCACTAAGAATTGGAGCAAAGAAGGTTGTTGTTGTTTATAGAAGAACAATAGACCAAATGCCAGCATATTACGAAGAAGTTATTGAAGCACAAGAAGAAGGTATTGAAATTATGGAACTTGTTGCTCCTGTAAGGTTTATTGATGACGGAAATGGAAGAGTAAAATCAATTGAATGTGTTAGAATGGAACTTGTAAACTTCGATTCTTCAGGAAGAAGAAAAGCTGTTGAAATAATAGGTTCTAATTTTATGCTCGATGTAGATTATGTTATTCCTGCCGTTAGTCAATATGCCGACCTTCCATTTATTGGAAAGAATGAAATTGGTCAAACTAAGTGGGGAACATTTGTTGTAAATCATGACACAATGATGACTACAATGGATGGTATCTTCGCAGGAGGCGATATTGTTCGTGGACCAGAGGATGTAATCAATGCAATTGCTGACGGTAAGAAGGCAGCAATAAATATTGACCTATATCTTGGAGGAAATGGTCTGTTAAACAAGGGAGAAAAAATAGAAATTCCTATTGTTTATGACGAAGATGAGGTAGTTATTCATAATCAGTTCGAAAAGGATATGCTTCCTCCTAATATAAGAAAGAACAATTTCGATGAGGTAGTTTTAGGATTCCATAAATTAAATGCAATTGCAGAATCAATGCGTTGCTTACATTGTGAAAGGAGATAATCAAAATGGTAAACATAACAATAAATAATAAGAAAATTTCAGCAAATGCTGGAAGCACAATATTAGAAGCTGCTAAACAAAATGGTATATTAATTCCTAGCCTATGTTATATGGAGGGAGTTCATGAGTTTGGCTCTTGTAGAATTTGTTCGGTTGAAGTTGTTGGCGCAAAGACTTTAATGGCTGCCTGCATAACCGAGATAAAAGAAGGAATGGTAGTCCATACCCATTCAGCAAAGGTTATCAAAGCAAGAAAAGTTCTCTATGAACTATTGCTTTCAGACCACTTAAGGGAATGTTTGAGTTGTAACAGAAATCAAAACTGCGAACTACAAAAGCTTGGAGATACCTTAGGAATTGAAGAAAACCGTTTTGAGACTACCTCCTGGAGAAATGCTCTTGATGTTTCCGTATCCATAACAAGAGATATGAGTAAATGTATTCTTTGCCGCCGTTGCGTAACGGTATGTAATAATGTTCAAGGTGTTGGTATATTAAATGCTCAGAACAGAGGTTTCGATACCGTTATTTCTCCAGCAATGGATCTTCCAATAGGTACTGTGAAATGTGCATTCTGTGGACAATGTACTGTGGTATGTCCTGTTGGTGCATTAAAAGAAACAGACTCTACTGTTCAAGTATGGAATGCTATTAATGACCCTGATACAAGAGTTGTAATCCAAGCTGCGCCAGCAGTAAGAGTTGCTCTTGGAGAAATGTTTGGTTATCCTGCTGGCACTTCTGTTACAGGCAAGATGGCTGCGGCAATGAGAGCCTTAGGAGTCGATGATGTTTTCGATACCGATTGGGCTGCCGACCTTACAATTATGGAAGAGGGAACAGAGTTTCTTCATAGAGTTATGGATGCATTGGCAGGAAAGCCTGCTGTTCTACCTATGATTACAAGTTGTTCTCCTGGTTGGATTAAATATGTAGAAAGTTATTATCCAGAGCAAATACCTAATCTTTCTTCGTGTAAGTCTCCTCATATGATGCTTGGTGCATTAGCGAAATCTTATTATGCAGAGTCAAAGGGGTTAGATCCAAAGAAGATGTTTGTAGTTTCTGTAATGCCTTGCACAGCAAAGAAGTTTGAATGTACAAGAGAAGAGATGATGAACGATGGAATGTATAATGTTGACGCAGTTATCACAACTCGTGAGCTTGGAGCAATGATAAAGCAAGCTGGGATAGACTTTAAGAACCTACCTGAAGAAAAGTTCGATGACCCAATGGGTTATTCAACTGGTGCTGCCGATATTTTTGGTCTAACAGGTGGAGTAATGGAGGCTGCTCTAAGAACTGTTTATGCAATTATTATGGGTAAGAATCTTCCTTTCGATAATCTTCATGTTACTCCAATTGTTGGTTTAGATAAGGTAAAGGACGCTACAATAAAACTAGAGGGAGTTCTTCCTCAGTATAAACAATTCGAAGGCTTAGAAGTAAAGGTTGCTGTAACGAGTGGTCTTTCTGGAGCAAAACAATTGATGGAACAGATAAAAGAAGGAAAATCTCCTTATCACTTTATAGAAGTAATGGGATGTCCTGGTGGTTGCATAACTGGTGGTGGTCAGCCACGAAGCGACGATGTTGATGTGAGAAAGAAACGTATGGCGATTCTTTATACCGAGGATGAGGTAAAACACCTACGTCAATCTCACGAAAACCCATCAATCTCAAAATTCTACGAAGAATGGGGTTCCCCATGTTGCCACAAATCCCACGAATACCTCCATACTCACTACATAGATAGGAGTAAATAATAGATTAATTTGAACTGAAAACAAAAGCGAGTC
Organism: Bacteroidota bacterium; assembly: GCA_017860275.1. GTDB lineage: Bacteria > Bacteroidota > Bacteroidia > Bacteroidales > P3 > UBA10566. The sequence continues at coordinate 1,046 of JAFNAQ010000003.1, read as the reverse complement.
CTAAAAATTGGGCTCGTTTTTTTTGAAAAAATTGCAATAGTATCGAATTTTTTGTTTTACTTTGCAATATATTAAGTATAGAAAATTGATCTATTTTTCTGAACTAAACAACACAATAACAACAAACAAATTAATTAACAATGAAAAAATTATTATCCTTTTGTATTGTATTTTTATTAGCAACAAGTTTATATGCTCAATTATATGAAGCAAACAAATGGTATGTAGGACCAGCCGCAGGTGCAGGATATAATAATCTTCAGATGAAAATAGATGATAATTTCAATAATCATAATTTCAAGTATGATGTAGGTGCTTACTTAGGGTATTCGTTCTCCGATCTTTTAGGAGTTCAAGTTGACGCATTATATTCAGGAGGATTTGGATCATTTGAATCGAAATCTATACAAATACCAGCAATGGTAACAATACAATTTCTAAGATTTCAACATTTTGGAGTAGGTTTAATGTACAATTATTGTTTCGAAAATCCAAAGGGATATGAGGGAATAATATTTCATCCTTTTACTTCAGTAAATAATAATTATCTTTCAGTGATAGCAGAATTTTCCACCTTACTTGCAAGAATATCAAAAGTAGGAAATATTGTTTACTTTTTAGGAGGAGAAGTAAACACAAGGTGTTTTATTCGCGGTGGTCTTGCATTGACCCCTTGTCAATATACAATTGCAACAGAAGAATTTGAAATATATAACGATGTACCTCTAAAAATGGAGTACAAACCCTTCTTTATCGAATTCGGACTCCGTTTAGATTTAATAAGTAGAATCAAAGGAGAAGATGTAAACGCAAAGACAAGAAAAGGCAGCAAAAAAAGCAAAAGAAGAAGATAATATCCACTTAACATTACGAATTGCAGTCTTTTACTGCGTAGCGAAGAACCTTAATCGCTTTTAATCACAACAAAATTTTTAGAATAAAATTGGGTTGTGATTTGCTTTCAATTTTGTATTTTTGCTGATAAGCAACAACAACTAAATTAATACATATGAGTACTGATTGGTTGTGATTTGCTTTCAATTTTG
>JAFNAQ010000073.1 GCA_017860275.1 Bacteroidota bacterium | reverse complement strand
TCTCTTCCCATTTGGTTATGGTTTGAGCTATACAACTTTTGCTTATGGAAATGCCAAATTAGCTAAATCCGTTGTAAAGGCAGGTGGTTCGGTAGAACTCACTATTCCTGTTACTAATACAGGAAAACGAGATGGAGAAGAAGTAATACAAGTTTATCTTAGCCGTCCGTCCGATGTAGATGGTCCAACCAAAACACTTCGGGCTTTTCGTCGTGTATCTTTAAAAGCTGGTGAAAATAGACAAGTCATTATCAAGCTGACTGCAGATGATTTACAGTGGTTTGATACAAAATCAAACACTATGAGATGTGTGCCGGGAGATTATAAACTACTCTATGGCGGAAGCTCTGCAGATAAGGATTTGAAAGTATTGCGGTTTAAAATGAATTAGTTCATACATGTAAAATGGAGTTCCTCTTCTTCGAGAAACTCCATTTTACATTATTTTGTATGGCCATATAATAGTATAAAGAAACGATATTCTTCAAATTTTAATTTTTAAACTATACTATTCATTTCTTGGAAAAACCTCTTTTGATGTAGTGTTATCAATAAGATGATATTTCGTTTTTTGATTATAATTTGCAAAAATATTGCATTTTAATGTATTATGGACTATTATGTAATTGTGTATTCTGTTTGAAACATGTTGGGGATCTTAGTTGATGTTGAATTAAATAATTTATACTCTAAAAAACGTTCTTATGTTAGTTGGAACTCGTTGCCAATCTTCTTGTTTTAAATGAAATCCATGCCATTGTTTCTGAGGATTATTTCCTTCGTAGAAAAATTCAATATAAGTATTATTTTCTTGATCATAATTAAATAAGCGCCCTTCTTTTTCTCCAAAGTCAGGAATAGAAGTATTTAACAATTCTTGAGCATCTTGGCACGAACAAAGTAAACATGATTCTCCAGGCCAATTGCCTTTCCCGTTTTCGCCATGTTTAGCTGACTTGTTGAAGTTTCTAGGGGAAATCTTATGAATCCAATTAACAATATCGATGCATTTATTGAATATATTAATGCGCAATAATTCAATTTTTTTTTCATCTTTTGCATATAGTAAATAGTTACTAAAACAATTGAGGTTGGTAGATATAATTGCGATCTGTTCATTTGAAGTTATTCCTAATAATTGAGAGTGTTGTATTGTTGTGTTCTCGTAATTGAATAATATATTGAAGATGAATTTATTTTCTTTTTTAACTAAAGAGTTTCTAAGGATAATATCAAGTTTATTGCCTATAGATTGGATAAAATTATTATCAAGATCAGATATTATAGAAACAAAATCCTTCAATTGCTTTTCGGAGTAAAAAACAGAAACCTTATGCATATAAGCAAATTCAACCATTTGTTTTATGTAATCAAAATATTGATCTCCTAAGTTTATATATTCTTCCCAGTCAAACTGAATATAGAAATGTAAGTCTTTATACATTGCTAGAATCCCATTAAATATTTACGATCAATAGTGAATTGGTCAAAAAAGCCATTAGGTGCATAAATAATTCGTCCACCATCTTCTATAGTTATAGAAGTTGCTACACTTGTGTGTTTTTCATTGTTTCGTGTAAAATGATACATAGAGACATGATCTTTTGAGATACCAATATTTTCTGATTCTTTTCTTTTTATTTGTACTAATATTCCATTTATGATGTGGTCACTATGAGTTTCAAGTACAATTTGTACACCTGCCTCAGCCGCCAAACTAATGAGCTCAGCTAGTTTGGCTTGACCCTTAGGATGTAAATGTGCTTCTGGATTTTCAATGAAAAGAATAGAATCTTTTGATGCAGATAATATTGCAACAATAATAGGCATCGCATATGTCAATCCAAATCCTACATTTGTAGCTTTAAATTCATTAGTTCTTCCTAATGAAGAAGATGTATTAAATTGATATTTAAGCTCATATCATAAATTTCCAATATCCTGAACAATAACGTTGACATTTTCGCTAATTTCTTTTTCCCAAGCGGTTGTTTGTGTAAAAAGATCTTTGCTTAAATCTTTTGAATGACATAAACCGTCTAAAACATCAACATTTCTCTTTCGGTTTAAATAGTGAATAAAGTATTCAGCTTTCCCTTCTTTAACTGAAATTTGGTTATGTATATCTACCACTGCATCATTTTTTGGATAGGATTCTAAAGGACCTAAACGAGCGGCACTAATAAATTGACATTTAGTGCTAAATAAACTTTCTTCATAGATTCTTGTAATATCAAAATGATGTCCAGATTCTACTTTTTCAATCAATGTTTTTGTGGAGTCTCTTGCAATATCAACTTTGAATGCAAAGTTGTACGTTTGAATATCGCTTATAATACTAAAAGAAATAATTTCTTCATTACAAAACTGATACAGTGCGTCATTAGCACAACCTATGTTTATAGCATCTGTTTTTAAGTTCAGATAGTTTAAACTGGAATTTGATTTATCTAGAAATGACTCTCTTAAAACCAATAGAGATTGTATTACTGAAGATTTACCAACCCCATTCGCACCACATAATACTGTTAAATTTGAAAATTTGATAATACTATCTTCATGCGATTTGAAATTTTGTATTCTAAGTTGTTGTAACATTATATTGTTTCTATTAATCTAATAAATGCTTCATGTCGATTTTTGACACTATCTTTAGTCGCAGTACCAGTACTAATACTAGCCCAAAACTTGGGGGTATTTTGCATTTCTATATATTGATTTAGAAAATGATCTTTTTTTTGTTTCAATCTTTTTATCTTTTCTGGCTCCATTTTAGCTAAATATACACTGATTAATTCAAAAAGAGGTTTATTTATTTGTCTTCTTTTTTCATCTACTATTTTCCGAAAAGTGTGTTTTCCGAAAATTTCGTGAGCTAAAAGCATAGAACGTTCAAAGGCATCTCTAATAGCATTTTGTCCATTCTCGCTAAATGGAATAGCTTTAGTTCCTAAAGTTAGAAAAGAGTCCATGTCTGGCATATATTGCTCGTATCCGATTAAAAAGAAACTGGTGAACCTAGTGGCAAAATCAAGATCTTCCTGTCTGTCTGAAGATATAGACTCGCTAGTTGATTTTAGGAAAGCTTTTCCTGCTGCTGTATCGTGAGAAATCAGTGTTTCTAGAAAATCTAATCGATATCCTTGGAAGAGGGCTGAACGAATCTCTTGAGCTGTAAGTTCAATACCTCCTTGATTTATTCGACTGAATATATTATATTTTACTTGATCAGGGGTGCCTTTTCCGATAAGATTAATAGTTACTTGGTTTGTTAATATTCTTCGTTGTACATCTTTGGGTAGATCCTCCCATAATAAATCATTAAACTCTGTTTTAAATTCTAAATTTTGAAGGCGTAGAGGGTGTTTATTCCCTCCTATTAAGTTTGTTTTATTGCCTAAAATGTAATGTTCAAGTGTCGAAATTCTTTGCAAACCATCAATAACTCTCCACTTTTTGTCATCACCTTCATCAAAGTAGAATAAAGGAATTGGAAGATTAAGCATTAATGATTCAATAAACCGACTTTTCTTTTTTTCCCCCCAAAGATTTGGTAATCTCTGATATTTAGGGACTAAAATTTCATTGTATTCCAACATGTCTACTAACTGTCCAATAGTACGAGGCACTATGTTGATTGAAATATCGTTAGGATTGAATGGAATTTCACTCTGAACATTTTCGTTTCCAAGTTCCTGCTCTATTGAGTTATTTGCTGAAGGTACAGTCATAAGTCTTAATTATAAATCGTAATATTCTATATTTTACTATTTAAAATGCTAAATTACAAAATATAAAGTATATAATCATTATGCGTAGATGTGTTTTTATATATTTCTGGATGTTAATTTAAGTTTGGAAAGTTTTTTCTCTCTAGGATAAAAGAAAGACTCCTGATTTTCATCGAAAATCAGGAGTCTTTTTTTAAAGGTGGTGCCACCAGGAATCGAACCGGGGACACAAGGATTTTCAGTCCTTTGCTCTACCAACTGAGCTATGGCACCTCTTTGTCATTGCGG
>JAFNAQ010000020.1 GCA_017860275.1 Bacteroidota bacterium | reverse complement strand
CACTCCACCTTTACAACACAGGCTTCAAGTACTGGGAAAGCGGAGAAGAAATCCAAAAAAGAAGAGAAATAAACCAAAAATACACCCGCCCAAACCTAACGCAAGAACTAATAATGACACTCTATAAATTGCCTTCCGAAGACCCCGATTTAATGAGATTTGAAAATACAGCATTCTATTCTTGTAGTGATATAACAAGAGAAATAACAATGTATTTTGGCTCTAATAATAAGGATATTTCAGCAATGAAAGTAGGGAAGGAGCTTACGAAATTAAACTTGCATACAAAACGTGCAAATGGTTGTACAAGGTATCTCTTGATTAAGAAAGACGATTTTGAAAGGAAAAAGGATCAGATGGTAGAGCGCAAAGAGGTCAAAGAAGATGCCAAAATAGAGGATGAGGATATGGAATTACCATTCTAAAACTCCTTTTTGGTAGAGGCAGGTAGAGGCAAGTAGAGGCAAAAATGCATTTTAAAAACTTTCTTATAAAATAAAATTCTCAAATATTTTTTTTGAAGTAGAAATAAAAAAAATGCAATAGAACTTATAAATCTCAATTTACCCTCTACTTGCCTCTACTATTTTTATAATAATTCAAGCAAATTAAATGTAATTAATAATTAACACAGAAAAAATAATGAATAAAAAACCACCAAAAAAAGGCAAAAAACAGCCTAAAAATGACCAAAAACACCCCTAAAAAACACTAAAAAATCGACTAAAAAAACATCAAAATAGAATAAGATTCTAATTTCCTAGAACCTTATTCTATTTTTTTAGAATCTTATTCTATTTTTCTGGAATAAGGTTCTATTTTTACGGAATAAAGAAACAGACTTTAAATATAAATCGGAATAAAATAATAAAGAGAAAATAAAAGTTAGAGTTAGAAAGATTTTATTTATATTTGTACGATTAAAAGTTGAATTGTAAAATATTAATTGTATGAAAGAAATAAGAGATAACTTTATTGTAAAAGATCAAAATGAGGATATTGTTATAGGATTATCAAGTGATGAAATAAACGAAAAGTATATAAGGGGAGAAATAAGAATTATTACAGAACAGGCTAGATATCCTCTTGATACAATATCATCAATGCTAGCAAGTGGTAAGTATAATCTAAATCCGGAATATCAAAGAAGGAAAAGGTGGAGTACAGTCCAACAGTCAAAATTAATTGAATCTTTTATAATAAATGTTCCAATACCTCCAATTTTTCTATATGAAGTAGAATATGCTAAATATGAAGTTATGGATGGTCTTCAAAGATTAACAGCTATTGATAATTTTTATAAAGGAAAATTTGCTCTTGAAGGTTTGGAGGAATGGCAAGAGTTAAATGGAAAAAGGTATGAGGAATTACCTAGTAAAGTCAAGGAAGGTATCGATAGAAGGTATTTATCTTCTATTGTTTTGTTAAATGAAACGGCAAAAGATAAACTGCAAGCAGAATCTTTAAAAAAAATAGTCTTTGGTAGATTAAATAGTGGGGGGGATAAATTAACGCCACAAGAGACTAGAAATGCATTATACGGAGGTAAATTTAATACATGTTGCATAAAATTATCCCAGAATGAATACTTTAGGAAATTATGGAAATTCGATATTATACAAAAAAATGAAAATGGGGAAATTAATAATGAAGATGAGCTATTGAAAACTGATTCTTATAAGAAAATGGTAGATGTTGAATTGGTGATACGTTTTTTTGCGTATAGACATATAGATAAAATGTCTACATTAGGAAATCAAGAAATATTAATAGATGAATATTTAAAACAAGCAAATTTTTTCCCTGATGAAGTAATTGATGACTTATGTGCTCTTTTTGAACAATGTGTCAAAATATTATATATGGTTTTTGGAGATAAAGCTTTATTAATGCCAGATGGGGCTCAGAAAAAAATTACACCAACAAAAACTATTTATGATCCTATTATGCAATCAATATCAAAATTTATTAATAGGGAAGATTTAATTCTTTCAAAGAAGGATGAATTATTAGATAATAAATTTAAAGATAAATCTGCTTTAATAATAAAAGGTCGTCATCAAGATATTGATTTATTTGATGGAAAGTATGGTGGTAAAAAAGATGTAGAGAATAGAATAATATATTTTGATAATTATTTTAACTCAATAATAAATGCATAGTGATATGAATGCTATTATTGGAAAAATAAAGGATGAATTTAGTGGTCTAAGAAAAAATATTGAATATACTGAAAAACTGAAAAATAGCAGCGGGTTAATGAAGGAAGATTTAGAATATTTTAGATCTTTGCCAAAACGTATATTGGATTATAAAACAATAATTATTTCTTTATATGGAATATTAGAAAATTCAATTGATAAATTATGCGCTGAATATCTTGAATGTCTTGAAAAAAGAATCTTAGAATATGATTTTTTAAGTGATATATTTAGGGATAACCATTTCAATTATTCAATAGAGTTGATAAATAAAATATTAGAGAAAAGGCATAAAAAATATGATAATATTGATAAATTCGATGTGTTGACAAATTTATATATTTGTATAAAACAAAACGAAGGCTATAAAATAAATAAATATGCTTTTAATATAAATACCGGAAATATTGGACACAAAAAAATATGTGATATATTTAGTTTAGTTGATATTAATATTAGAGCTGAGTTGGGAAAAAGAAATTCTCCTAGTAAAAACAGTGAACTGAGTTATGAATGGATTGAGAACCTTGTAGAACGTAGAAATAATGTAGCGCATGGTAATGAGGTTGAAATAATGAATTATACAGCTCTAAATCCAATGATTGATTTTATAGAAAAATATCTGATAGACATAGCTGAAATATTAAATGATAATTTATCTAAATTGGTATTCGCATATAGTTTTAATAAAAGTGCAAAATTAAATGTGTGCAAAACATATCCAACAGACATTATTGAGATTGAAGATGGTAAAGATTTAAATTTGTCGATGCAAGATAAGGTATTAATAAAACAACCTAGTGGATTTTTTTTTACAGCAAATATCATTGATATGAGAGAATGTGAAAATAATAATATTACAATAAGGTTAAATAAGAATATTAGGAATAATTTTGAATTTTGTATTTGTTAATTGTAAACATTATTTTGGAGTAAGATAAATCTATGGACCATAAAATTTAGATATAGTATAGGAAAAATTATTATCAAAGCCATAGAGATTATCTGCTGATAAAATATTTCTTTTCCATATAAAAATTAATTTCATTGAGTGGATAAAATTTTGTAATTTTGGGAATTGAAAAATAGGAGAAAACATGAAAGTAGTGTCGTTATTTGCCGGAGCTGGGGGGCTTGATTTGGGATTCCAAAAAGCTGGTTTTAATGTTATTTGGGCAAACGAATATGATAAGGAGATTTGGGAAACATTCGAGAAAAATCATCCGAATACTGTCTTGGATAGGAGAAGTATTATAGATGTTCATGTGGATGATGTGCCGGAATGTGACGGAATAATAGGAGGACCTCCTTGTCAAAGCTGGAGTGAAGCAGGGGCGATGAAAGGAATTCAAGACAGAAGAGGACAATTGTTTTTTGATTTTATACGTATTCTTTCGGCAAAACAACCGAAGTTTTTCCTTGCGGAAAATGTGAGCGGAATGCTTATTGATAAACATTCGGAAGCGTTGGAGAATATAAAAGAGATGTTTAGGAAAGCAGGTGTTGGCTATGAATTGTCTTTTGAGATGGTGAATGCTTGCGATTATAATGTGCCACAAGATAGGAAGCGTGTTATTTTCGTGGGAATTAGAAAAGACCTCGGGTTTAATTTTGAGTTTCATAAACCCAATATCCTGAAAAAGACTTTGTACGATTCCATATATGATTTAAAGGATAATGTTTTATCGGCTTTGGAATACAATAAAACAAATGGAGATAATTGTGCAGTTCCGAATCACGAGTATATGATAGGCGATTTTTCGTCTATTTATATGTCAAGAAATAGAGTTAGAAGTTGGGATGAACAATCTTTTACAATTCAAGCAGGTGGAAGGCATGCACCTATTCACCCGCAAGCTCCAAAGATGAAGTTTATAGAACAGAATATAAGGATTTTTGTGCCGGGGAAAGAACATTTGTACAGACGTTTAAGCGTAAGAGAATGTGCTCGAATCCAGACTTTCCCTGATGATTTTGTTTTCCATTATACCAGTGTCCCTGTCGGTTACAAGATGATTGGCAATGCAGTTCCGGTTAATTTGGCAAACTTTTTGGCAAAGAGCATAAAAGAACAAATTATTGAGCATTCAGAATCAAATAAGTTTCAAATATCTACCCACGAAAAAATAGCTTTGGCAGTATGACAAATATATTAGAAGCAATAATAAATATAATCAATAATCCGATTGTTGAAATAAGAGATTTATACTCAGGAAGAAATAGAATTCATAATGTTGGAGAGTCATTAGAAGAGTTTATTAAGGATGCCTTTGCTAATACATTTCATAATGAAAATGAGAATGATCGACTTACTGTTTATGATCAAGAATTTTCTTGGTTAGGTAACAAAAGTAATCCTCCTGATATAATGCTAAGAAATGGAGATGCGATTGAAGTAAAGAAAATCGAAAGTGCCAATAGTGATATAGCATTAAATAGTTCTTATCCAAAATCTACCATTCAATCAAGTAGTACTCTAATAACTAAAGATTGCAGAAACTGTGAAGATTGGACGGAAAAGGACCAGATCTATTGTGTTGGACATATTTCGAATAATATCCCAAATTCTATATGGTTTGTTTATGGAAGTATCTATGCTGCAGGACATGAAACCTACCAACTAATAAAGCAAAAAATAAAAGATGGCATAAATGAAATTCCAAATGTCGAATTTGCTGAAACAAAAGAGTTGGGAAGGGTAAATAGGGTGGATCCTTTGGGTATAACAAATTTGCGTATAAGAGGTATGTGGCATATTCACAATCCTAGGCGTGTATTTGATTATTTACATAGAGGAGGAAATGGTTTTGAATTGGTTGCAGTAATCCCGAAAACAAAATACGAATCTTTTCCGGAGAGCAGTAAAAATAAAATTGAAAATTCAGAAAATACAAATCTAACAATAAATAATGTAAGAGTGAAGAATCCCAATAACCCTGCCGGATTAATAGATGCAAAATTGATTATTTTTAAATTGAATTAGAATATATCTAAAATAAAAGGATATACATTTTTCGCCACTTCGCTTTGCGTGGTGGTGTTTTTCTTTTTAGACGCGAGACGTTGGATGTTAGACGTGATGAATCACGTCTCTACGGTTGGATGTTTGATTTATCGGATAATATATCCTTATAATAATATGGTGGGGGATGGCATATCCCCCACGACGGGGTGAAAATAGAATTTATAGTGGTATTTGGATTGTTTATTTGAATAATCAAACAAATTGTGGCAAAATTTGTTGTACTTGTAATTTATTCGTAATTTTGCCACATCAAAACAAATTGTATGAAAGAGATAATTGCTTGTAATTTAAAGTTTTTGCGAGAAATGAATAATTTTACGCAGGAGACTGTTGCAAAATATTTAGAGATTAATAGGTCTGCTTATGCAAATTATGAGTCGGGCGTTAGAGAGATTCCTTTTGATTTGTTGGAGAAATTGTCCGATTTGTACGGATGCGAGATGTATATGTTTTTTGAGGAAGATACAGCCGTTTTTGATGATATGCTTGCCTGTGCATTTCGTGTAGAGGGTATTGAAGAAAATGACATGAAAGAGATAGCATATTTTAAAAGCATAGTAAAAAGCTCTTTGAAAATGGATCAATTGTTGAAGGCATGAAGAAGTATAAACCTGAGATATTGGAGCAGCTTGCCGGCAAATTTAGATTGGAGAATGGATTGAGTCTGTCGGAGCCTATTGCCCTAAAAAGTTTGCTTCAAAAATTAAATATTCTTACTGCATTTAGACCACTTTCTGATAATTTTTACGGTTTGTCCATTCGCTCTAAAGACGATAAGCGTTTTATGCTGATAAATTATAACAGTTCTAAGGGTAGACAGCATTTTACAATTGCTCATGAATTGTTCCATTTGTATTTTGAAAATGACCTTAAGCCGAGAGTATGCAATAAAGAGTCTCAGAATGAACCTTCTGAAATTAATGCAAATTATTTTGCTTCGGCTCTATTAATACCAAGGGAAGGTTTGCTGAAAGAATTAACCCCGCAAGAGATTGAAACAAAAAAAATATCCTTGGCAAGAATAATATATCTTGAACAATACTATTCTGTCTCCCGAAGCTCTATACTTATCAGGTTAAGTCAATTAGGCTATCTTTCAAAAAAACACTACGAAGAATATAAACTCTTGCATGTTAAAGATACCGCCAGAGAGTATGGATATGATACATCCTTATATGAGAAGGGTAGCAGGAATTTGCTTATCGGATCATTCGGAGAAAAGGCAAAAGAGTTATTCGATAAAGGGAAAATATCCGAGGGACATTATCTTGAAATAATCAATCTTATATATAATGAGTAAGGTGAAAATCATACTCGATGCCGATGTAGTAATTCATTTTGCAAAGGGTGAAATGTTAGGGACTCTACCAACAATTTTCCCTTCTTATGATTTTATTGTTCTTGATACTGTTTATGGAGAAATTCAAAGTGATATTAAGGATCAATTAGATAATCAGATTAATTTACTTAAGAATATAGGAGTAGTAAGTTTTGCCCCAACCGGTGAACAAATGAAAGAATACGCCAATTTGAAAAAGAGTCTTGGGAATGGAGAAAGTGCTTCTCTGGTTTATTGCAGATGGAATAATGATGTAATCGGAAGTAGCAATTTAAGAGATATAAAAGAGTATTGTACTCAATATGATATTACGTATCTTACTACATTCGACTTTTTGTACTTTGCCGTGAAAAATAAAATAATAACTCAAAAAGAGGCATGTGGCTTTATAAATAAGGTTAAGGCTAAAAATAGCAAGTTACCAAGCGTTCAAGAGTTTGAAAAATATGTAAGTCAAGTTTCGGTATAATAATTTTTTCTTTTTATTCGCAAATACGTTGGTTTTTAGACGTGATGAATCACGTCTAAAAGGTTGATGATGTTTGATTTATTGGATAATATATCCTTATAATAATATGGTGGGGGATGGCATATCCCCCACAACGGAACACTTAAGAGTGATATAATCTTAGGAAAAAATAGCTCAACCCTCTATAAATATACATAAATGTTGAAAAATATTTGACTAATTCGCCTAATTATTTTACTTTTGTCCTCAAATAGTTGTTAACTATACTAGTCTAATTTATTAATTAAAACGAAAAAACAATGAGAAAGATTTTATTTTTTCTTATGGCGATAGTTTTCGCCATTCAAGGCTGGTCTCAAGCCACATTAAATGAGACATTTGATGGCACTACTTTTCCCCCAGAGGACTGGACAACAGTGACAACTCAAGGTGCAGTATCTTGGGAAAGATCCACATCAAATTCACCTCGAGGTGTGGCTTCAGCAAGTGTTAACTATGCAAGTTCTGGTCATCAGAACTGGTTAATCACTCCAAAACTTAATGTAACGACTGGTTTAGATACAATAAGCTTTTGGATAAAAACTTCTACTTATTATGCTAACACTTCATTAAGTGTGTTTGCATCTTCCACAACAAATGATATTTCTTCATTTGACACTATTAACCCTGCATTATTATCTTTAGTAGATAATCAAATTACAACTACATGGACTAAATACTCTATTCCTGTAACTAATTATATTGGTCAAAATATATATATAGCTTTTAGAGTTAAGGATCAAAACGGGATGAGAATAATGCTTGACGATATAACAGGTCCAAATTTATTTGTACCATCATGTCCAAGGACAAGCATCCCAACTATTGCAAATATTACTTCTTCAAGCTGTGATATATCTTGGACTGAATTGGGTACTGCAACTGCGTGGACACTTGAGTATAAACCTGCTTCAGATGTATGGACAAATGCAACTACTTTAAATCTTACTTCAACCACAACTACTTTAAATAATCTTCCATTAAATACTGCGTATGACTTCAGAGTAAAATCGGTTTGTATTCCTGGAGTTGATGAAAGTCTTTGGAAAATTGGTAGTTTTAGAACTGCTTGCGATGTAATTACTAATTTCCCATGGATTGAAACCTTTGAATCTACATGGAATACTGCAGCTGTTGCACCAGGAAATAAGGTTGCACCATTTTGCTGGTATATTATTGACTCTGTAAATACTGCAACATATTTCTGGAAAACTACTTCAACAGCTAATACTGGAACTGGAGCAATCTATATGCAAGGATATGGCTCTGCAACAACAACATCTGCAACTTATAATAATAATGAATGGTTAATAACACCTATCATTAATTTCACAGGAAATGAACGTTTGACATTTTGGTCAAAGAAATCATCCACTTCTTATAAGCCAGACTTATTAATTTATGCAATGGATGTATCTCAGGGTGATATTGGAGGAACAACCGTACCAAATTTTGTTTTGGTAGGACAAATAGATACTAATGTTCTTTCAACAACTTATTCTGAATATTATTATGATTTGAATTCTTTGGTTGGACAACATCGTTTAGCCTTTGTAAGAAAAAAGATAGCTCATGGTAGCGTTTATTTAGATGATGTTAAGGTAGCAGCAATTCCAAGTTGTTTTAAACCAACACAATTAGCTAATTCTACTAAAACAATAAATTCTGCTGATCTTACTTGGACAAACGGAAAGCCAACAGATAATGCATGGTGGGTATATTATAAGAATGTTGATTCAACATCATGGGATTCTGCTTATGCAACAACAAACCCTTATACTTTAGGATCTTTAAATCCTGCTACTAAATATGAAATATATATTAGAACAGATTGTGGAGCATCAGTTTCAGAAGCAACTACTTCTATATTTGTAACTACACTTTGTATTCCTTTAGACGGATTAAATGACCTTCCTTGGAATGAAGGATTTGAAACTTTAACAGCCGACAATACTTTACCTGCTTGTTGGAGTGCAACAAATTTTGGGAGCAAAACAAAAACTCAAATCACTGATTATTCTTCTTATAATAGACGAGCAAGAACTGGAACTTCAAGTGCTTATTTTGTTTATGGATGTAATGATAAATTTATCACTCCTCAATTTGATTTATATACAGGTCAAAACTACTCTTTCTCATTCTGGTATATTACAGATGGATTAGCTGGATGGCAAAACCTACAGTTAAGAGCAAGATCGTTAACAGACACTTCAATTAATATGATTCTTGGTTCTCCTGTTGTAAATCCTTCGGATACAACTTATCAAGTTTATGTTGGTGATTTTTCTCCAACACAAAATGGACTTTATGAATTTATTATAGAATGCCAATCTACTACAGCTCCTTATTATATTACAATTGATGATATAAAATTAGAAGTTTCTACTTGTGCTATGCCTCAAAACGTTTCTTTATCTAATGTTACAGCTACAAGTGTGGATATGAACTGGGATTTAGCAACAAATGGTCAATGGTTGGTAGAACATAAATTATCGTCTGATACTATTTGGACAAGCTATGTAGCATCAGTGAATTCTTATTCATTTACTAATCTTACTCCAAACTCAAATTATGATTTCAGAATTGCATCGCTTTGCGGATCTGACACTTCTATGTTTATTACTCTAAGTAAAAGTACTCCATGCTTACCTATAGATGGTTTAACTAACTTGCCTTGGAATGAAGGATTTGAAACTTTAACAGTGGACAATACTTTACCTATATGTTGGAGTGCAACAAGCTTTAATAACAAAACAAAAACACAAATTACTAACTCTACTTCTTATAATAGAGTAGCAAAAACTGGTACAAGTAGTGCATATTTCGTTTATGGATGTAATGATAAATTTACTACACCTCAGTTTAGTTTGTATGCTGGTCAAAAATATGCTTTCTCATTCTGGTATATAACAGATGGTCTTTCAGGTTGGCAAAATCTACAACTTAGAGCAAAATCATTAACTGATACTTCTGTTAATCAAATCATAGGAACTCCAATAACAAATGTAAGTAACACTACATATCAATCATATATTGGAACATTTACTCCAGTAAATAGTGGTGTATATGAATTTTCAATTGAATGTGCTTCAAACTCAACTCCTTACTACCTAACAATAGATGATATTAGATTAGAAATTGCTAATTGTGATATGCCTCAAAACCTTGTCTCTTCTAATATTACTCCTACTTCTCTTGATTTGAATTGGGATTTAGGTAATGGAAGTCAGTGGTTAGTGCAACATAAAACAAGCACAGATACTGTATGGACAGGTGTTGTTTCAGTTTCTAATTCATATTCTTACACAAACCTTACTTCTCAAACTAAATATAATTTTAGAGTTGCAACTCTTTGTGGAGCTGACACATCTATATTTGCTTCAAAAACAATAAATACTCCTTGTTTCCCTTTTTCAACTCTTCCTTATACAGAAAACTTCGATACATATGGAACATCATCAGGTGCATTCCCTCCTTGTTGGTCAAAACCAGTAGATAATGGTGGATTTCCTTCTTTAGTTACTACTAATAATAGTGCTCCTGCAAGTATGCAGTTTGAATCTTTAATGTCTCAACCAACTTATGCAGTTTCTCCTCGAATTTCAGCGAATATTAATGCTTTAAGAGTTCGATTTATGTTAAGAGCTGAGAGCTTAACAAGTTCTGGAACTATTACTGTTGGAGTAATGAGTAGTAGTAGTGACACTACAACTTTTGAAGCTATTCAAACAATTCAACCAACAAATACAATCTTTAACCCTTATGAAGTAAGTTTTGCATTAGCGACTTTATCTGGAGCAAATAATTTTGTAGCATTTAGGCATAATTCAAATAGCAATAATTATTGGTATTGGTTAGATGATGTAATAATTGACTCTATTCCTGCTTGCGCTAAACCTACAACCCTTGCTGTAAATACTACTACTACTACTGCGAATATTTCATGGATAAACGGAAATTCTACAGATGCAGCTTGGTATATTTATTATAAAACAGCTAGTGCTACAACATGGGATTCTATAAGTGTGACTGGATCTTCTCCATATACACTTCAGAATTTAATACCTGCAACTCAATATAATTATTATATGAGAACAGATTGCTCAACTCAATTGTCTGAAGCAACTAATATCTATAACTTCTATACAAAGTGTAATACAATTTCTACATTACCTTGGAGTGATTATTTTGATTCTTATGGAACAGGTTCTACTGTATTCCCACTTTGTTGGACTAGAACATCTGTTGCTAGTGGAAAACCATATATAACTTCAACAAACTTCTCATCACCTGGATCAATGTATTTTACTTCTTCAACAGCAGGATCATATATTTATTCTGCTACACCTGAATTTGATGCATCCATTGCAATTAATACTTTGCAAGCTTCGTTTAAGCTTAGAAAAACAAATGCTACAAGTAATATTGCTGTAGGAGTGATGGTTGACCCAACTAATCCTTTAACATTTGATACTATTGCTGTTCTTTCTCCAACGGCTACTTCTACTTGGGAAAATTTCGATGTAAACTTTAGTACATATACAGGCTTAGGCAAATACATTGCTTTCAGAGTTGAATATAACACAGCAACTTCAACAGTATATGTAGATAATCTTGATGTATATTTAATCCCAACTTGTACAAGACCTAATGACCCTGTGGTTTCAAATCCAACTCAAACTTCATTAGATGTAGTATGGACAGACCCTAATGTAAATAATAATCTATATAAAGTTTATTATAGATTGTTAGGTGATACAACATGGAGTGTTATTAATAATGCAACAAGTCCTACAACTATCAATGGTTTATCACATTCATCTACTTACCAAGTTGCAGTCGCTACAGATTGTTCTACAGAGGTATCGATGAAAACATCTATTGTTTCTGCACTAACATCTTGTGGAGCTATGACAATACCAACAGCTGTAGAATCCTTTGTTACTGTATTACCAAATGTATGTTGGTCTAGATTCTCTGGACAATTGCCACTTACAGGAAATGCAGCATTAACAACAACAACTAGTGGTTGGGTTGCAAACAATAAAGTAACACAACATAATGTTAAGGTAAATCTATATTCTACTCAAAACTATTGGTTAGTTACTCCTTCAATAGATCTTGGTAGTGGCTCTTCTTCTAACAAAGCTGAATTTGATATCTTCCTTACAGATTTTGGTAATGCAGATACAGCAGATTTATCTTTAGGATATGCAGATAAGAAATTTGTTGTTCTTGTTTCTACAGATAACGGCTTAACATGGACTGCTAATAATAAAATCAAACAATGGGATAATGCAGGATCGGTAGATACATTAAATAAACTAACAAATGTTCCTTTACATGTTGCAATACCTTTGCAAGATGTTTCTGGTACACCATATTCAGGAATTGTAAAAATAGCCTTCTATGGAGAATCGACAGTAGGAAGTGTTGGTGACAATGACTTACATATCGATAACTTCCAAGTAACAGGACAAGTATGTGCAGCACCAACATCCTTAACTACAACAGGAATTACCCAAACTACTGCAATAGTAAGTTGGACACCAGGTGCAAGTGAAACCTCATGGGAAGTTAAGTTAGGCGCAACAGGAGTAGCCACAATGGTAACCAGCCCAACCTATACCTTTACAAGCTTAACAACAGCAACACAATACACTGCATACGTACGAGCAAACTGTGGAACATCTAATTCAGCATGGGTGCCAGTAACCTTTACAACAAGCTCAGCACCAATAATAGCAGTTGTAACCACAGCACCAGTGACAACCGTTACTTACAACACAGCAAGCTTTGTAGGTTCATATACTCCAGGAGGCGATACCATCAATGCAGTAGGCTTTGAATACAAAACCACATCAGCAACAAGTTGGACAACTCAAACAGTATCACCAGTAGCATCTCCATTTAGTTATAATGCAACAAGCTTAATACCAAGTACACAATACAAGGTAAGAGCATTTGTAACAAAACAAGGCGGAGTAAACGTATATGGCGATACAGTAACCTTTACAACAGCAGTATTTAATGCTCCTACAGTTACAACTGACCCAGTAACTAATATTACTTCAACTACAGCAACTTTCAATGGAACAACTGCACAAGGAACAGAGTCTATAGTAGCAAGAGGTTTTGAATACAAAACAAATGCTCAGACATGGACTTCTGCACTTGACGTTACAGCAACAGGTTCAACCACAATTACAGCAAATGTAACCGGTTTGGTAACTGGAACAAACTACGATGTTAGAGCTTATGCAGAAACAGCATCAGGAAAGACCTATGGATCAGAAATCTCATTCATAGCAGGAAGTCCAGTTGTTTTAGGCGAAGTATCGACATTAAGTACAACTAATATAGATACAACATCAGCAACCCTAAACGGTTCAGTAGTAAATGTAGGCGGAGCAACCATTGGCATAGAAGTAGGATTTGTATACTCTACAATAACCAATCCAGTAATAGACGGAGCAAATGTAATTAAAGTACCAGTAACATACACTACAGGTATGACTAACTACAATTCAAATATCACAGGATTGACACCACTAACACCATACTATGTAAAATCGTATATTACCAACGCAGCAGGAACAGCTTATGGACAAGAAATGACCTTTACAACGCTATCAGGATTAAATGATATAGATGTCAATTCAATGAGTGTTCAGTTGTATCCAAATCCAGCAACAACAGAGGCAACCTTAGTAATAAAGGGAATCACTGGAAAAGCTAAGATAATGATTAGTGATGTACAAGGACGCACAATCAACACCCTTGAAACAGTAGGAGTAAATGGAGAAGCTTCGCAAAAGCTTAACCTAAGCAACTTCGCAAAGGGCATATACTATATCCGTATACAAAATGCGAAAATAGTAAACACACAAAAATTAATTGTAGAATAATCCTTACAATAAATTTAAAAGGAGTAGGTTTCTACTCTAGAGTGGTCGGAAGAAATTCCGACCACTTTTTTTATTTCATAAATCCACTTTGCTACCCTAGCAAGAATAAATCCTTATAAAAAAAGTTTAAATCAAGGATTCCCCACAACAAATCAAGGATAAAAAAGAAAGAATCAAAGAAAAAAATCCAAGGGAAAGAAAGGCTTTAGCTAGTTGTTAACTATTTAGCGTATAAATTTAAGTATAAAAACATATATTTTAGTTTTTTTTACTTACTATCTTTGAATTTTCTTGTTATTGCTTGGAGTAAGTCTATTATTAATCAAACATTAATTATTTAGTTGTATTTGCAACTATAGTATTATTTTAATCAAAAAAAACATGAAAAAATTATTTACATTTTTTGCGACCTTATTCTTAAGTGCGTCGGCATTTTCAGCAATTGTTATTGGTACAGTTGGTAATGGTAACTTTGTTAACTGGCAAGGTACTTCTTCTCAAGGCTATGGATTAGATTTTAATAAAGATGGAGTATTAGAATTTAAACTTAGTAATACGGGATTTGATGTCGAAAACATTAATTGCTATATAGAATATAACATTACAAATCAAGTCAATAATATTTGGGCAAGTGGCACAAATGAAGACGGTTGGGATTTGCCAAAAAACTTAACTGCCAATACACAAATAGGAAGTAGTGGAAATTGGATAGGTGCAGGAGATTGTTCATTAATAAGCTGGACAGACGAAACGCCTGTTTTTACAGTAGGAACAACTGCTTACATGGGTTTTCGTTTTAAGATAGGGAGCAATACTCATTATGGATGGGCAAAGGTTGTGGTTTCGGGAAATTCTACAACAGGATATACTGCAACTTTTCAACAAATAGCCTATGAGTCTACTCCAAATACTCCTATCAAGGTTGCTCAAACATTAGGTATGAATTCAGTGGAAACGATTAGTTTATCAGTTTATCCTAATCCTGCTAGCAATACAATAAATATTTTGGGAGGAGATAGGTTAAGCAAAATATCAATCTCTAATTTTGTTGGAGAAAAGATAATTGAGATAAACAAACCTGTAAATACAATAAATATTGAATCATTAAAACCGGGTATTTATTTCATTACATTGTATGATGGAAAAATATCTACCACCAAGAAGCTAATCAAAAAATAATCACAAAAACATTATTGATTATTTACGACATATTAAGACAAAAAGGGGGCTTATTCTTTTTGATTTAATATGTCGTTTTTTTATTGTAATTTTGCAAGCTATGGATTCAACAAGATTACAAAAGGTTGCTCGCTTGATACAAAAGGATATGAGCGAAATTCTTCAACAAGAATCATCCGCATTATTTTTAGGTGCAATGATTACTGTTACAAAGGTTAAGGTGTCGGCAGACTTGTCTATTGCAAGGCTTAATGTTAGTATATTTCCTCTTAGAGGAAAGACAATTGATGATATTATGGCTCTATTGCAAGAAAAGAAAGCCCTTTTAAGAATGAAATTAGCTCAAAGGGTTAAGAATCAATTAAGAATTATCCCAGAAATAAGTTTCTTTTATGATGATAGTCTTGACTATATTGAAAATATTGACAGACTATTAAAAGAATAATAAATAATTGACCTTAGACAATTATGAACCTACCCTTGTTTGTTGCTTGGCGTTATTTTTTTTCTAAGAAAAAGCTTAAGGTTATTCATATAATTTCGCTTATTTCTTTGATAGGTATAGCAATTACTACAATGGCATTATTGTTAGTACTTTCTGTATTTAACGGCTTTACAACAGTAGGGACAAAGATGCTTTCGGCATCAAATCCTCCACTAATCATTCAAGCAAAACAAGGCAAATCATTCTCCTTAGATTCCATTGCCTACAATAAAGTAAAATCACTTAATAAGGTCATAGCAATTGCACCAATACTTAAAGAAAATGCTCTAATAAGTTTTGGAGAAAACCAGTCCTTGGTTGTAATGAAAGGAATTGATAAGGATTATTTTGAGATAAACCGAATAGATACATCGATAATCTTGGGCAGGTTTGCATTAAAGAACTTCGACAAAGATGCCTCAGTTCTAGGCATTGGACTTGCTGCAAATATTGGCATCCCTAAGAATGCAGAGCAAATGGGTGCAATGATAAAGATAATGGTTCCAAAGAGAGAAGGCACTCTTTCTCTTACTCCAGAGGAATCCTTTGTAAGCAAAGATTTGGTATATTCAGGAAGCTTTCAGATGTTTTCGGAGATAGATGAAAATACAATATTTGTTCCAATAAACTTTGTTAGAGAAATATTGGATTATCAAAATAATGAGGTTAGCTCAATACATATTAGACCTTCTTCGGAAGAAGATATTCCAAGATTAAAAGAGGAGATAAAGGGTATTGTTGGAGAAAAATATGATGTAAAAGACATCCTTGAACAAGAACCAATATATCAAAAGGTTGTTAAAGCAGAGCGTTTTGGAGTCTATATGATTTTGAGTTTTATTATCTTTATAGCAACATTTAATGTAATGGGTTCGTTATCACTTTTGATAATGGACAAAAAGAAAGATATACTAATTCTGAGGTCAATGGGATCAAGTCTTTTCTCTGTAAGAAAGATTTACTTCTTCAATGGACTAATGCTATCCTTTGTTGGAGCAGTTATAGGACTATTTGTTGGAAGTGTACTATGTTTCGTGCAACAACAGTATGGAGTAATTAAGATGGGAGATGGAAGTTATATTGTTGAGTCTTTCCCAATTAAGCTTAGAATTTTGGATATTATCTCAATATTTTTATTAGTATTATCCATAGGAGCAGCCTCTGTAGCTGTGATGGTTAGTAGAATTAAGTTTGAAAATAAAATAAACGAATAATATGGATTTATATATTTACAATACCCTAACAAGAAATAAAGAATTATTTAAGCCAATAACAGAGGATCATGTAGGAATGTATGTTTGTGGTCCAACAGTATATGGAGATGGACATTTAGGACATGCACGTCCTGCAATCACATTCGATATTGTTTGGCGATACCTAAAACACTTAGGTTATAAGGTTAGATATGTTAGGAATATTACAGACGTTGGGCATTTAGAAAACGATGCAGACCAAGGTGAAGATAAGATTGCAAAGAAGGCAAGACTAGAACAACTTGAGCCAATGGAAATAGCTCAATATTATACAAAACGTTATCTTGATGCAATGGATGCCTTGAATGTTCTTCGTCCAAGTATTCAACCCTCTGCTTCTGGACATATTATTGAACAGATTGAAATTGTAAAGAAGATACTTGATAGTGGTTATGCATATATCTCAGAAGGAAGTGTCTACTTCGATGTTTTGAAATATCATCAAGACACAAACAAGTATGGAATTCTTTCTAATAGAGTAGTTGAGGATATGCTTCAAACAACAAGAGATTTGGAAGGTCAGAGCGAGAAACATAATCCAGCTGATTTTGCCCTATGGAAGAAAGCCTCACCAGAACATATTATGCGTTGGCCTTCGCCTTGGAGCGATGGTTTCCCTGGATGGCATTTGGAGTGTACAGCAATGAGTAATAAGTATCTTGGAGAGAGATTTGATATTCACGGAGGAGGACTTGATTTATTATTCCCTCATCACGAGAGTGAGATTGCTCAATCTCAATGTGCCTTTGGACATGAGCCAGCAAATTACTGGATGCATAATAATATGATTACTATAGGTGGTCAAAAGATGGGAAAGAGCCTAGGCAATTTCATAACTCTTGATGAGTTCTTTACTGGCACTCATAAGATGTTAGAAAAGGCTTATTCTCCAATGACAATACGTTTCTTTATTCTTCAGGCTCATTATCGTTCTACACTTGATTTTTCAAACGAGGCTTTACAAGCTGCAGAAAAGGGACTTAAAAGATTATTGGAAGCACATAAGAATATTTCTAAGATTAATCCTTCAAAAGAATGTACAGTTGATATCAAATCTATTGAGGATAAATGTATGGAGGCAATGTGTGATGATTTTAATACTCCAATTGTCATTTCTTATTTATTCGAAGCAGCAACAATAATTAATAAGATTATTGACTCTCATGAAAAGATTAATCAAGAAAACTTAGATAAACTAAAATCTTTCTTAGATGTTTGGATTAATGATATCCTTGGCATTAAGGGAGAACAAAATTCCGATATGATGCCAACAATCGATGGCTTAGTGAAGATGATTATTGAACTTAGAGCAGATGCAAGAGCAAACAAAGATTGGGCAAAGAGCGATGAGTTAAGAGATAAATTAGCAGCTCTTGGAGTTAAGATAAAAGATGGAAAAGAAGGAGTAACTTGGTCTATAGAATAAGTAATACTCAAAAGAAAAAATATATGAGGAAAGAAATTTTATTAATAGGTTTAATATTTTCAGTTGTTTTTATTTCATGTAATAAAGCAAAAGCACCAGAGACTATTACTGAGGAAAACTATTCAAAGATAGTAATTCCAAACTATAATGCAGACTCGGCCTATGCTTATGTGAAAAAACAATGTGATTTTGGACCAAGAACGCCTGGTTCAAAGGCTCATGAGCAATGTGCAAATTATATTGTTGACTTCATGAAACAGTATGCAGATACAGTAATTGTTCAGGAGTTTTCAACAAAACTCTATAATGGGACTATTGTTAAAGGCAAGAATATAATAGCTAGCTTTAATCTAGGGGCAACAGATAGAATGCTTTACGGAGCTCATTGGGATTCTCGTCTTTGGGCCGATCATGATCCAGATTCTGCCAATCATAAGAAACCAGTTATGGGAGCAAATGATGGTGCATCAGGGGTAGGTGTACTTATGGAGATGGCAAGATGCTTATCATTAAAACCTCAAAAAGTTGGAGTGGATATTATCTTCTTTGATATGGAAGACCAAGGCTGCCCAGAGTGGGATAAAACCGATATTCAAGACCAAAGCGATTGGTGTTTAGGCTCTCAGTATTGGGCAAGAAATACTCATATCCCATACTACCAAGCAAAGTTTGGAGTTCTATTAGATATGGTAGGATATTCAAATCCTCGCTTTACTAAGGAGGCTCAATCTATGAACTATGCTTCTTCCATTATGAATAAAATTTGGAAGATTGCCTCAGATAGGGGATATGGCAATATGTTTGTTGATGAAAGAACCGGTGGAGTAATGGATGACCACATATGGGTTAATCAAATTGCAAAGGTTCCAATGATTGATATTGTACAAAATGATCCTTCTACAAGTTTTTTTCCTTATTGGCATACAACAAAAGACGATATTAATTGTATTAGTAAAAACACATTGAAAGCTGTTGGTGAAGTTTGCCTTACTGCGATATATAGTGCACAATGAGAAAAATATTAGCATTAATTACAACAATATTATTACTCTCTAGCTGTATAGAAGAAACATACGACTATGGATATGTAAACTTCTATATTGATCCGGAGAGTACTGAATATTTCAACCTTAACTATGGAAATAGGGGTTGGGAATATTTTGAAGGAGGTATGAGAGGAGTTGTTGTTTTTCGTGTTAATTGGAGTGAGTTTGTTTGTTATGAGAGGTCGTGTCCAAAATCAAATTGTGGTGGGAAATTAGTCGTTGATGAAACAAATAATATGTTATTACATTGCCCAAAATGTAATTCAAGCTTTATTTATGTAGATGGTTCACCAACCTCAGGAAGCAGTTCAAAGAGGAGTTTGTATTCTTATTGCACTACGTTTGATGGTAATTATTTATGGGTTTATAATTGTAACTAAGTTTTATGGTACTATTTTTTTCTTATTTATTCTATCCGATAACAATACTGTACAGTATATTTATTTTTTGTAGAAATAAATTATATGATTATGAAATCTTGGAGGCAAAAAAGCACAAAGTAATAACAGTAGGAGTTGGAAATATCAAGGTTGGAGGTACAGGAAAAACTCCTCATGTTGAGTTATTAATAAACTTCCTTTCAGAAAAATACAATGTTGGAGTATTGAGCCGTGGTTATGGTAGAAAAACTAAAGGTTTTATCCTTTTAGATGAGAATGATTCTGCAATAAAGGTTGGAGATGAACCGTTGCAGATGAAAAAAAAGTTCCCAAATATCCCCTTTGCAGTTTGTGAAAATAGAAACAAAGGAATACAAAAGCTAGAAAATCTATATAAGGGTTTAGATATTGTTATTTTAGACGATGTTTTTCAACATAGGTCTTTGCATTTAGATTTTTCAATTCTACTAACAGAGTTTTCTAACCCCTTTTTTAAAGACAAGATTTTACCTTTTGGATTATTGAGAGAACATCGAAAGGGATATAAGAGAGCCGATTATATTATTATTACTAAGTCTCCAAAAGTTATTTCAATTGGAGATAGAACTTTTTTTGAATCAAGGCTTAAGCCAAAAAAATATCAGAAGGTGTTTTACTCCAGTATAGAGTATAAAAATCTATACTCATTGTTTGAAAAGCAAGAGATTGAAGACTTTTCGAATAAGTCTGTTATTCTTTTAACCTCAATTGCCGATAATACTCCAATTGTAAAATATTTGGAGTCTAAGACAAATATAATTGAAAAATTAGAATTTCCAGATCATTATAATTTTACAGAGAAGGATATTGAAAATATTATCAAAACATATAATACCAAAAAACAAGAAGGCTCAATAATAATAACTACAGAGAAGGATTCGATGAGGTTGATTGCCTTTGAAAAGCTTAGAGAATCAAATATTCCAATATTTGTATTGCCAATAAGCTTAGATTTGGATGTATCAAGATCTAATTCCCCTAGTTTTAAACAAATATTTATTGATGATGTACGACAAAGTAAAAGCTACGGCTCTTTTCATTAAGGAAAATGTAAAAACAAAACCTACTATAGGTATTGTTTGTGGGAGTGGATTGGCAAATATTGCAAATATTATTAATGTTAATGAGGTTTTGGATTATTCCGATATTCCAAACTTTCCAATATCTACAGTGAAGGGACATAAGAGCAAATTAATATTTGGTACAATAGGCTCAAAACAAGTAGTTGCTATGCAGGGACGCTTTCATTATTACGAAGGCTATACAATGCAAGAAGTAACTTTTCCAATAAGAGTAATGAAGGAATTAGGAGTTGAGCATTTGATTCTAACAAATGCAGCAGGAGGGATGAATCCAGCTTTTAATATTGGAGATATAATGATAATTGAGGATCATATTAATCTTATGCCTAATCCTCTTTTAGGGAAGAATGAAGATAGATTTGGACTAAGATTTCCTTCAATGAATAAGGCTTATGATAAGGAATTAATAAAACTTGCTAAGGAGATAGGAAAAGAAAACAATATTGAATTACATCAAGGAGTATATTTAGGAAATACAGGTCCTAGCTTTGAAACTCCGGCAGAATATAGATTCTACCATATGATAGGAGCTGATTGCGTTGGGATGAGTACAGTCCCAGAGGTAATAGTGGCAGTTCATTCAGGTATAAAAGCGTTTGCTATGAGCTTAGTTTCTAATGTTTTTAATGACCAAGTAAGAGCAGAGTGTACTCATCAAGAAGTAATTGATGCAGGAATAAGAGCAGAAGGGAAAATGATGTTATTAGTTGAAAAACTTATTAAAAAGATTTCATAGTGATAAAGATAAAAGATATTATTTCAACAATAGAGGAAGAAGCTCCACTTCATTGGCAGGAGGATTATGATAATTCAGGATTAATACTTGGAGATATTGAAAAACAATGCACTGGAGTTTATGTATGCTTAGACCTTTCTCAAGAAATACTTGATAATGCAATAGAAAATGGATGTAATCTAATAATATCTCATCATCCAATAATCTATAAGGCAATTAAGAAAATTGATTATTCAACCTTTGTAGGGCAGCTCATAGTTAGAGCAATTAAGAACGATATTGTAATTTATGCAGCTCATACAAACATGGACAATGCATTTAATGGTGTAAATGGAATACTAGCAGAAAAGATAGGCTTGGAGAAAATAACTCCATTAAGCAATGGTTTATACCATGAAGAAAGAAATTGGTTAGGTGGTGGAGCAATTGGAACTCTAAAAAAAGAGATAAGCAAAGAAGATTTCTTCATTCATCTGAAAAATGTATTAGGATTATCTGTAATTAAGCATAATTCCAACTCAATAGATAAGATTTCTAGGGTTGCAATTTGTGGTGGTAGTGGTAGTTTTTTAGTTTCTGAAGCTATTAAGGCAAAGGCAGATATTTTTATTACTGCTGATATAAAATATCACGATTATTTAGACTCAGAACCTAATATTTTACTAGCAGAAATAGGGCATTTTGAAAGCGAACAATTTATAAAAGAAAGGATTATTGCTATAATTTCAAGAAAGTTTTGTAATTTTGCCCCCTTAATTTCCGATAATTCTACAAATAGAATAAAGTACTTTTAAAATATAAATACGAAATGGCAAAGAAAGTAAAATCACAAGAAGAAACCCAAGAAGTTGTTAAACCTCAAAGACACGAAGAAGCTGATATTACAGTAGAGCGCAGATTGATTGCTTTGTATAAATTGCAACAAATAGATTCTCAAATTGATAGGATTCGTATTGTTAGAGGAGAATTGCCTCTAGAAGTACAAGATTTGGAAGACGAAATAATTGGATTAGAAACAAGAATTGAAAAATATCGCTCCGAAGAAAAGGCATTAGAACAAAATGTTTCTGAAAAGAAAGCTTTGATTAAGGAATGCAAATCTCTAATAACAAAGTATACAGAACAACAAAAAAATGTTCGTAATAATAGAGAATACGAATCTTTATCTAAAGAAATTGAGTTTCAAAATCTAGAAATCCAACTTTGCGAAAAAAGAATAAAAGAAGCAGGAGTAAGCTTGGAAAAAAATCATGAAGAGATTGAGAAGTATGAAGCTGAACTTACTGACAAACAAAACGACCTTGCTGTAAAGACAGGCGAGCTAGATGAAATTATTAAAGAGACAGAAGAGAGAGAACAAATTCTTACTCAAGAAAGCGAAGAAAATCAAAAATTAATTGAAGACAGATACCTAGTTGCATATCACAGAATAAGAAATAACTCAAGAAATGGGTTAGCAGTAGTTACTGTAGATAGAGATGCTTGTGGAGGATGTTTCAATAAGATACCTCATCAAAGACAAATGGATATTCGTATGCATAAAAAGATTATAGTATGTGAATATTGTGGAAGAATATTAGTTGATCAAACAATTGCAGCCGAAGTTGAACAAGGATAATTAATTATTATGTAATATGTCTACATATAAATATATTCACTCTGCTGAAGTTATAAATGAAGGCAGAAAAGAAAAGGTAAATATTTTAGTAGAAGGCAATCGGATAATGAAGATTTCAAAATCGTCATTATCCGATTTTGCTTTCGGTGCAGAAGTAATAGATGCTAAAGGAATGTTACTTTTACCAGGAGTAATTGACCCCCATGTTCATTTTCGCCAACCTGGATTAGAATATAAGGCAGATATGGCTTCGGAGTCTAGGGCAGCAGTGGCAGGAGGAGTTACCACTATACTTGAGATGCCAAACACTAACCCTCCAACAATAACCAAAGAGGCATTGGAGCAAAAAATAGAACTTGCAAAAGAAAATATGCTATGCAACTATGGTTTTTTCTTTGGAATAACAAATTCAAACCTTCAGCAAGCAATCAATCTACCAAAAGGGCTTGCATGTGGGTTAAAGTTATTCCTTGGATCATCAACAGGA
Organism: Bacteroidota bacterium; assembly: GCA_017860275.1. GTDB lineage: Bacteria > Bacteroidota > Bacteroidia > Bacteroidales > P3 > UBA10566. The sequence goes on along the minus strand of JAFNAQ010000020.1, from coordinate 18,738 downwards.
AATATGCTTGTAGATGATAAGGCAGTCTTAAAAGATTTATTTTCAAAGAGTCCTTATGTAATCTCAGCACATTGCGAAGATGAGAAGAGAGTAAAAGCCTTAACTGAGAAATATAAGGTAGAATATGGAGAGAATGCAAAGGCGGAGATTCATCCTCTTGTTAGAAATGCTGAGGCTTGTTACCTTTCAACAAAGTATGCTATAGAGAATACGGGGGAAAATACAAGGTTGAACATCGCTCACATTACAACAGAAATTGAGCTCTCTTTATTGACATCAGGCAATATAGAAGATAAGAATATTACTGCTGAGGTATCACCATCTCATCTATGGTTTTGCGATGAGGATTACTCAAGACTGGGAAATAAGATTAAATGCAACCCTTCAATAAAGTCTAAACAAGATAGAGACGCCTTAAGAAAGGCATTGCGTGAGGACAAAATAGATTTAATAGCTACCGACCATGCACCTCATTTAATTGAAGAAAAAGATAAGCCTTATTTCTCTTCTCCCTCGGGAATACCATCAATTCAACACTCCTTGCAGATAATGCTAGAGCTAGTCAATCAAGGAGAGATAAGTATAGAGAAAATGGTGGAGAAGATGTCTCATAATCCAGCTAAACTTTTTGGAATAAAAGATAGAGGATTTATAAGAGAAGGATACTTTGCAGACTTTGTTTTGGTCGACCTAAATCAAAAAACCACAGTAAATAAGGATAATATATTTTATAAATGCAAATGGTCTCCACTAGAGGGGTACACCTTTAATTCAAGAATAATCTCAACCTTTGTTAATGGAGATAAAGTTTTTCTCAATGGCGATATAGTTTCTAATAATAAAGGATTTAAGGTATAAAATTATTATTTTTCATTCTTATATTGTACTTTTGTAACGAATTGTAATAATATCTAAGTAACATAAAGTAATTCTTATGTCAAAGACAATAAAAATTAAAAAAGGATTTGATATAAATCTCATAGGGAAGTCTCAAGAAATATTAGCCGAATCTGAGAGTTATAAATATGCTTTAAGACCTAAGGACTATATTGGAATAAGTCCAAAACTATTAGTTCAAGAAGGAGATAGGGTTAAGGCAGGTAGTCCAGTATTTTTCTCTAAAACAAATGGAAAAATAATATTTACTTCTCCTGTTTCGGGGGTCGTAGAGTCAATAGTAAGAGGAGAAAAAAGAGTTATAGAGTATATTAAAATTAATGCAGATAAAGAGTTGGAATATGAAGACTTTGGTAAGGAATCTTTAGCTGCAATGAATAGAGAAAAAGTTGTTGAAAAGCTATTAATTAGTGGAGCTTGGACAACAATTCGTCAACGCCCCTATTCAATAATCCCAAATCCAGAATCAACCCCAAAATGCATAATAATTTCAGGATTTGATTCATCGCCTCTTGCTCCTGATTATTCCATTCTATTAAAAGGTAAGGCTGCAGAAATGCAATTAGGAATAGACGTTCTGAGTAAACTTACCGTAGGAAAGATACATGTAAATATTCACTCAAAACAAGCAAAAGTAAAGGAGTTATTAGGGTTACAAAATGTTCAGATAAATACATTTGAAGGACCTCACCCTGTTGGAAACGTAAGTCTCCAAATATCAAAACTAGATCCAATAAACAAAGGAGAAACCATTTGGTATATAAATCCCCAAGATGTGGTGATGATAGGTAATTTATTCCTAAAGGGAATACTTGATACAGAAAGAATAATTGCATTAACAGGTTCCGAAGTAAAAAATCCTCAATACTTTAAGGGGAGAAAGGGGATGTCTATATCATCACTAGTAGAAGATAATGTAAATAAAGAAAGCCATAAAAGATATATATCAGGAAATGTTCTAACTGGTACAAAAATAGACGCTGATGGATATTTAGGAGCTTATGATAATCAAATTACAGTAATAAAAGAAGGAGATTATTACGAGTTTCTAGGATGGATAATGCCTGGAATAAAGAAATTTAGTTTTTCAAGAACCTTTGTTTCAGGATTCTTAAAATATCTCCCTTCCTCTTTCAGAAAGCCAATAGAAATTGATACAAATCTACATGGAGGAGAGAGAGCATTTGTAGTAACAGGAGAATTTGAAAAAGTATTCCCATTTGATATATACCCACTTCAACTAATAAAAGCATGTATAATTGAAGATATAGACCAGATGGAACAACTCGGAATATATGAGATAGATGCAGAAGACTTTGCTCTTTGTGAGGTAATAGACCCATCAAAGACAGAGATACAAAAAATAATTCGTAATGGTCTGGAATTAATTAGAAAGGAGATGGGAGAATGAAAATACTAAGAGAAATATTAGATAAATTAAAACCAAACTTCGAAAAGGGAGGAAGGTTTCCATGGCTTCATTCAACCTTCGATGCATTTGAGACCTTTGCCTTTGTACCAAAGACAACAACAAAATCAGGAGCACATTTTAGAGATGCAATAGATATGAAGAGGACTATGACCTTTGTTATCATTGCACTTTTACCAGCACTTCTTTTTGGAACATATAATGTAGGTTACCAACATTTCCATTCAATAAACCCTTCTTTATCATTCTTCGATGATATTTGGGGAAATCTATTATTTGGGCTCTCGAAAGTCTTACCAATAATTTTAGTATCATATATTGTAGGTTTAGGGATTGAATTTGCATTTGCACAACATAGAGGGCATGAAGTAAATGAAGGTTTCTTGGTCTCAGGAATTCTTATACCATTAATTATGCCTGCTGATGTTCCTCTTTGGCAGCTTGCCTTAGCAACAGCATTTGCAGTAATAATTGGGAAGGAAGTCTTTGGAGGAACAGGGATGAATTTCCTTAATCCAGCACTTACTGCTAGAGCCTTTCTTTTCTTTGCCTTTCCAAGCTCAATGAGTGGAGATGAGGTATGGATAGCTGAAAAAGCCGATGCTTTCTCAGGAGCAACACCTCTAGCGGATATGATGGCTGGAGCAAGCCTCCCAAATACTTCTTTTATGGATATGATAATAGGAATAATGCCAGGTAGTATTGGAGAGACTTCAACAATTGCAATACTAATAGGAGCAATAATTCTTATTAAAACAGGAATAGGTAGTTGGAAGATTATGCTTTCTGTTCTTTTAGGAGGAGCATTAATGGGATTAACCTTCAATATGTTTGGTTCAGAGTCAAATCATTATGCACAATTACCATTCTATTATCATTATGTAATGGGAGGATTTATGTTTGGAACAGTATTTATGGCAACAGACCCAGTTACAGCTGCTCAAACAGAGAGAGGTAAATGGATATATGGAATATTAATAGGAGCTATGGCAGTACTAATTAGAGTAGTAAATCCAGCTTACCCTGAAGGAATGATGCTTGCAATCTTATTATTAAATGTATTTGCACCACTTATTGATTATTATGTTGTTGATTCAAATATTCGAAAGAGAATGAAGAGATGGAAATTAGCAGAAAAACTTAATACGAAAGGAGTAGATAATGTTTAGTAATAAGTATATATTTATTTATTCAACCATCTTGGTAGTGGTTTCGGCAGCAATACTTGCCTTAGCAGCAGTAGGACTTAAACCTTTTCAAGATAAGAATATTAAGGTTGAAAAGATGCAAAACCTTTTAGGTGCGGTATCGATAGAGTCCACTCCAAAAAATGCTGAGGAGCTATACAATAAATATTTCACACAAGAGTTGGCAATAAATTCTAAAGGGGAAATTGTTGCAGATTATTCTTCAGGGAAATTAAACAAAGGGAAAGTTCGCCCATTCGATATTAATCTTAAGGCAGAGATAGCTAAGAACAAGGGGCTTGAAGACCTTACTAAAAGCAAGGCAGAGCTCCCAATATATGTTTGCGTAATAGAAGGTAAAAAGAAATATGTTATACCGATAATGGGAAATGGACTATGGGGAGGAATATGGGGAAACATAGCAATTGCTGAAGATCTAAATACTGTTGTTGGTGCTAATTTCGACCATAAATCAGAAACCCCAGGTTTGGGAGCAGAGGTAACAACCAAAGAGTTTCAAAAACAGTTTACTGAAAATAAGAAGACAATTTTTGAGGGTAAAGATTTTGTATCTGTTGAGGTTGTAAAGAGAGCAGATAAGACTAATTCTCACCAAGTAGACGCAATATCAGGAGGAACAATAACATCAAATGGAGTTTCCGATATGATAAAGAATTGTCTAAAATTCTACACACCTTATTTTAACTCTAATAAAAAGTAAATAAGCAATGGGAAAGATAAATCTTAAACTAATAAAAAGTCCTTTTAATAAGGAAAATCCAATTACAGTACAGGTTCTTGGGGTTTGTTCTGCATTGGCAGTTACAGCAAAATTAGAGCCAGCCTTTGTTATGGCAATATCAGTAACTGTTGTTGTTGCGTTCTCAAATCTAATAATATCCCTAATTAGAAATACAATTCCACCAAGAATAAGAATTATTGTTCAACTTGTGATTGTTTCCTTATTAGTAATCTTAGTAGATCAAGTATTAAAGGCATTTGTCTACGATGTAAGTAAACAATTGTCAGTATTTGTTGGATTGATTATCACTAACTGTATTGTAATGGGACGTCTGGAAGCTTTCGCTCTAAACAATAAGCCACTTGATTCATTCCTCGATGGAATAGGAAATGGTTTGGGTTATGCTTGGATACTTATTGCTTTGGGAATTGTTCGTGAACTATTCGGAAGTGGTTCTCTTTGGGGATACAAAATCATTCCTCAATCCTTCTACGATATAGGATATCAAAATAATAGTCTAATGATTATGCCTCCAATGGCTTTAATCCTTGTAGGAATAATTATCTGGATTCAAAGAGCAAGAAATAAAGACCTTTGTGAAAAATAGTCCTCAATATGAGGAGTTATCCTCTATTGAAGAATAAATACATTAAACAGTATGCAAGAAATAATAAATATATTCGTAAAGTCAATCTTTATTGACAATATGATTTTCGCATTCTTCTTAGGAATGTGTTCCTATTTAGCTGTTTCAAAAACAGTGAAAACATCCATGGGGCTTGGTATTGCAGTAATCTTTGTCTTGCTTATCACAGTTCCCGTAAACTACCTAATAGATAATTATCTATTAAAAGAAGGAGCTCTTGCTTGGCTTAGTCCTAGCTTAGCCAATGTTGACCTTAGCTTCCTTAGCTTTATAATTTTTATTGCAGTTATTGCAGCAATTGTGCAGCTAGTTGAGATGTTTGTAGAGAAGACCTCTCCAGCTCTTTATGCACAACTTGGGATATTCCTTCCTCTTATTGCCGTGAACTGTGCAATCTTAGGCTCTTCACTTTTTATGCAAGAGCGTCAGTACGAAAACTTTGGTCAGGTAATTGGATTCTCATTGGGTTCAGGTATTGGTTGGCTTTTAGCAATAGTAGGTATAGCGGCAATACGTGAGAAACTACGCTACTCGAATATTCCAACACCTTTAAAAGGTTTAGGTATAACATTTATTATTACAGGTCTAATGGCAATAGCCTTTATGAGCTTTTTAGGTATTAAACTATAGATGACTATGATAAAGATATTGATAGTAAGCATTATTGTGTTTTTGGTTCTAATCCTATTACTTGTAGGTATTCTACTCTATGCACGAAAGAAACTTATGCCTCAAGGGGAGGTAAAGCTAAATATTAATGGAGAAAAAGAAATTTCTGTTGAGCCAGGTTCAACTCTTTTGACAACACTTTCCGAAGCAAAGATATTTCTTCCATCGGCTTGTGGAGGAGGAGGGACATGCGGAATGTGTAAATGTAAGGTTATAGAAGGTGGTGGAGATATTCTGCCTACCGAAAAACCTCATTTCTCACGTAAGGAGCAACAAGAAAATCTCCGTTTAGGCTGTCAAGTTAAGGTTCGTCAAGATATGAAGATAGAAGTTCCAGAAGAAATATTTGGAATAAAGAAATGGGAATGTGAGGTTGTTTCTAATGATAATGTTGCAACCTTTATCAAAGAGTTTGTGGTTCGTCTTCCAGAGGGAGAGAGCCTTGATTTTCGTAGTGGAGGATATATTCAGATAGATGTTCCAAAATGCGAGGTCGACTATAAGAATTTTGATATTGATAAACAATATCACGAAGACTGGGATTGTCAAGGGGCATGGGATTTAAAAATGAAAAATCCAGAACCAATTTATCGTGCATACTCAATGGCCAATCACCCTGCCGAAGGAAACATAATAAAGCTAAATATTCGTATAGCGACTCCTCCATGGAATAGAAATACAAAATCATTTTCAAAGGTCAATCCTGGCATTTGTTCATCCTATATTTGGTCGCTTAAACCTGGCGACAAGGTTAATGTTTCAGGTCCTTATGGAGAGTTCTTTATAAAGGATACAAATAAAGAGATGATGTTTATTGGAGGAGGAGCAGGTATGGCGCCAATGCGTTCTCATATCTTTGACCAGTATGTAACAAAGCACACCTCACGAAAGGCAACCTTCTGGTATGGGGGACGCTCTCTAAGAGAATTATTCTATATAGATGACTTCCAAAAAATAGAGTCCGAGAATCCAAACTTTAAGTTCAATGTTGCACTAAGCGAACCAAAGCCAGAAGACAATTGGACTGGTTACACGGGATTTATTCATAAGATAATACTTGATAATTATCTAAACAATCATTCCGAACCAGAAGAAATAGAATATTATCTTTGCGGACCAAAGCTAATGATTGATGCAGTAATATCAATGTTAGACAGCTTAGGAGTTCCACCAGAAAACATAATGTTCGACGATTTCGGAAACTAAAGGCTTTATTGTAGTTTTTGACTGTTAATATTAAGAAATACAAATAGGCGTTATTTTTCCAAAATCATCGTTTATCGATATAGAATAAGGTTCTAGCGTTTTAGAATCTTATTCTAATTTCCTAGAATCTTATTCTATTTCTCCAAAATCCTTATATCCATAAAATTAAACTTCGTTTCCATAGAATTATACCTCGTATCTATAGAATTTTATCAAGTAAAAATTCATAAAGATGAGGGAAAGATTCGTTTTTTGTAGGGGCAAAACATTTTTTACCCCCTGAAATCAAACATTTTTCGTTATTGGGCGAAAAATGTTTCGCCCTTACCGGAATTTATTACAAGAAATTAACGAACCATTTCCCAAACCCCATCACCTCCCTTCAAATACCCAAACCACAACCCCTAATAAAATTACCAACAATTAACATCAAAACCTGCATAAAGTTAGAAAAATTGCTTAAAGAAGGTGTTTTAGTTAAAATAATAAATATAACCCAATAATATTTTCATTAATTATCCTTAATACCTTTGAACCAAGAATTTATTTTACAGGAATAAATAAGCTCTTAGGATAGTTATCATAGCGTTCAAGGTGTGAAGATTAATTGAGATTTAGCCCCCAATAGGGAAGAGAATAAAGACTGAAACGTCCCATAGGGCATGGGAAATTATTAGTGGGGCAAGGTTTTTTGGTAAGAAACGATACATTAAACCCCAAAATCCTCCTGCAACCATGGCTGCAAGTATAAGCATAGGGTTGAAAGACCAGATATGGACTAAGGTATACAGTGCTGTGGCTACTACAAATCCTAGATTTTTTCCAAATTTCTTGCTTAAATTGTTCTGAACATAACCTCTCCAAAATATTTCCTCGGCAGGTCCAATAAGACAAACGAGCATAAATCCTATGAGAATAGGGCTATTACCACTCTTTATGCTGTGAATATTACTTATTCCCTCACCAGCAAATGAGAAAATGGAGGTTGAGACTTTGTTGCCAAGCCAAAATATTCCCCAAAGTAAGGCTGCTGAGCCAATGCCTATTAATATTGAGCTTAGGTTGAACTTAATTTCTTGTTTCCCATACTTTCTCCATCCAATAAATATGGTGTAAAGGCTAAGCGTTAGCCCAGTAATGCACATTGTTAGCCAAAAATTAATCATTGGGGCAGTCCAAATGGAGAACATTAGGAAAAAAAATAATATTGCAATGCCTAAAGCTATTGCAAGACGAGAAGTTGAGGATTGTTTAATCATATATAATAGGCTAAGATTAATGATAGACACCAAGAAAGTGCAAATGTAAGCTGATGTTTTGCTGTAAGTTCGTCGAGATTAGCAATTTCATAAGCGCCCAAATAAACCCTTTTCATCTTTTTTATATTCTGCAAAGCAATTGGAAGTGTTACAAATGGTAGCAAAGACCAAATAGGTAGTATTTTAAAGACAATTAAAATAACTACAACAATATATGGACTTAGGACAAGAAGGTTATAATAGATTATTGAGGCTTTTTTGCCAATAACCATAGCAAGTGTTCTTATTTTTGCCACTCCATCATGCTCAATATCTCTTGTATTATTTGCATGTAATATGCCTACGGTTATCGTTCCAAGTGGAAGAGAAAGTAATAAAAGCCAAGGGTCAAAAGCTCCATCAATAACATAAGCAGTACCAATTACTGGCAAGACTCCAAATGATAGAAAGATAAGTAAATCTCCAAGGGCTGTAATCTTTAGCCATATATAGAAAACTGCACTCAAAGCCCCAAATATACCGATATAAAGAACCATAGGATGAGTGTTTAGGGCAACAAATAGTCCTAATATGCTACCAATAGCTAGGCAAATATAACCAAACCAAAGTATCTGCTTAGGTGTGAACTTTTTGCTGGTAAGATTCTTCTGAGCATAGGTCTCTTCTCTGTCTATATTCTTGATATAGTCATAATAATCGCTGATAAGATTCCCTGAGGCATGGATAAAAATCATTGCAAGAACACTGATAGCTCCATATATCCAAGTGTTAGATATGTTTTCGGATTTTGAATAAAAAAGAAATGCCATAGTAAGAATAATAGGCATTGTTGAGGCAGTATATGACCAAGGTCTTGCTGCAAAAATCCAGTCTTTAATGCTGTGCTTTTTCATCATATTTAGTTTTTAGTTATATCTTAATCTGAGGTATTGGTTCTTCGTATTTTTTTGCGAATGTATTAATATCGTTAAGTAGGTCTTCGAGATTTTTTATCTCAGACTCGTAATACAAAGGTTTAGCCTTTAGCCTTGAGAGCTGTTCATAGCAGCTTAGTACATAAGGTGAAAGATATTCAAATACACCGTCGGCTAGTTGAACTCTCAACTCCTCCAACTCCCATTCCTCTGTAATATCACAAAGGTTTATCCAATAGGCAATAAGCTTTTGCTCATGAAGACGATTCTTCGATTGGTGTTTAGGACTTAGGTTGAGGTAGTATTTTATCTCTGAAGAAAAACTTCTTGTACATATAGCCATTAACTCCTGAGCTTTTTCTTTTTCTCCCAATCTTGCATAAACCAAGGATATCTCTGCCAAGGTATAAGGATAATAGTGAATTGTTGGTGGTAGCTTCTCAATGCAAAGGTTTGCAATGGCAAGAGCCTTTTCATTTTCCCCTTCCGATAGAAGTGTGTGTGCTAAGAGAGAACAATTTTGTGCATATAAATCTATTACAGAGCGATGAAGTTCATCGTAATATATGCCTTTCTTATTGAAATTCTTCCAAGAAAAATTATGCATAAGGTTATCATACATAGCCTCTGAATCGACAAAACCTGTCTTTGTTTCCACAAGAAGATTCTGTGGAGGATTAAGTTTTGAACTAAGTCTATAAGAGAATCCCTCAAGCCTTAGATAATTGTTTAATCCAAGGAAGTCATCATTTGAATAATTAGAGAAATAGATAGCTCTGTCATCAATATTATTTGCGATAATATCGAGAATCATCATATTACTCTTTGTAAGGTCTGTGTTTTCAAGCACAAACCCAATAGTGTCTTTCTCCCCTAATCCAATAGTAAGATAAAGCTTATTTGAAGGAAGGGTATATAACTCAAATCCCTGAAAACTCGATGCTGACTTCTCGGAGTAAAGAGTCTTTAGTGCAGAGTTAAGCTCATAATAGTTTATATCTGGTCTAATTAAAGAGATGCTCCTTCCAATATCGTAGTATATTTCTTTACTAGCTTGTATTTTTATTGGCGAGGACTTATATGTTTGCTTTGTTAGCTGCTCAATATATTCTGGATTGTTGAGAAGTTGAAGATTTATAACCCTAACATCTGTTCTTATACCTTCAATCTCTTGGCAATACCAAAGAGGAAAGGTGTCGTTATCTCCATTTACAAATAATATGGCATTCTCCTGACATGATTTTAGCATAGAGGATGCTAGATTAAAGGCGGTATAACGAAATGAACGGTTATGGTCGTTGAAATTATTGGCAAATAACAATGCTGGTACTGCAAGGAATAGGGGCAGAACATACTTAGGTTTCTTGACTCTAACAATATTTACCAGCCACTGACTTATTGCAAATGCTCCCATGGCAACCCAAATACTAAAGACCATAAAGGAGCCGACATAGGCGTAGTCTCTTTCTCTTGGTTGGTATGCGTGTTCGTTTAAATAGAATATTATTGCTATTCCAGTAAAGAAAAATAGGGTTGAGGTTATAATAAAACCATTTGCGTCACGACCTATTTGGTAGAATAGTCCAATTATTGCAAGTATTAAAGGGATGGCAAAATATATATTATTCCCCATACTCTCCCTATGATGAGGTTTAGTGGTTGTGTCTCTTCCAATAAATTTATCAACTGGCTCTATCCCTGTTACCCATTGCCCATCTTGAAAATCACCATAGCCTTGAATATCGTTTGTCTTTCCCGAGAAATTCCAAAGAAGATAACGAACATACATATATCCTACTTGATAGTTTGCCAAGAATTTCAAGTTTTGTTTCCAACTTGGCTTAGCTCTAACCTCAGAGTCCACAATAACACTATCTTCAGGCATCCCAACCCAATCTACATAACCTGTCTCATAGGCAGGGTTATTATAGTTCCACATTCTTGGGAAGAACATCATCATTTGATCGTCGAATATAGGCTGAATACCTTTAGAGGTTAGTTCAAAATCCTTAGGAGGCAAGGCCGTGTATGATGGTCCATATAATAAAGGAGTATCCCCATAAGCATCACGGTTTAGATATGAGACCAAACGCTCTGCATTATTAGGTTTAAACTCATTAATTGGAGTACCTGCATCGGCTCTAATAACTAATACAAAGAAACAAGAATACCCTATTAAGAAGAAGGTAAAGCATAGGCTGAAAAAATTCAAATATGCTAGTCTCTTCCATTGAGAAATAAAAATTAATACAGCAAGCAAGCCAAGAATAATACTAATAATTATTGATGGGTTAAGATTTATTACCTTTAATAATCCAGGTATAATTCCCCAAATCATAGCTCCAATGATTAATAATGAGGATAAGAATGTAGATATTATTCCTGTTGGAGAGGGTTTGCGATTATGAAAATACATCACAAACATTATCGCAGGAATAACTAGTAGGTTTAAAAAGTGAATTCCTATTGATAAACCAATAATAAAAGCAATTAGGATAATATATCTTGGGTTAGGCTTCTCATCCCATTTTAATATAATCCAAAAACTAATTGCTGTAAATAGTGTAGAAAGAGCGTAAACCTCAGCCTCAATTGCATTATTCCAAAAACTATCAGTAAAAGCTAAGGTCAAAGCTCCAACAATCCCTGCAATTATATTCCCAATATGTTTAACAGAGTAACGGTCGAGCAAACGAACAATTATCCAAAATACAAAAGTTACTGTAATCCCTGCACTTACTGCCGAGAGTGAGTTTACCATTATTGGGATAAGCTTTAGGTTGCCAAAAGAAAATATGGAAAAGAATGCACCAAGGATTTGATATAAAGGAGCACCAGGAGGGTGTCCAACTTGTAGTTTTGCAGCAGTGGATATGTATTCTCCGCTGTCCCAAAAAGAAAGAGTGGGCTCCGATGTTAGGATATATAAAACAGTAGTTAATATCCCTAGGGACCACCCAATAAGATTAATCTGTTTTAGATACTTTATCATTACCAGTTTACTAGAGCCTTGTTGAATATGTCTTCAACGAGCTCTTCATTAATTTGTTTCATTAAAGTTTCCTCAACTTCGTTTAGAGAGAGGGAACTATCATAATCCTTGTAACGAGTAAAGCTTTGCTCAAAATTCATCTTCTTATCTTTCTTATTGATAAAGCTAACCTTTACAGTAATTGTTAGACGATTCTTTGCAGCCTTATCATTGCCTTGAATAGAAACAGGACTAACACTATACCCCGTTATAGTGCCTTTAAAATTCAAATCAGCATCTTCATTAATAGAGCGAAGATTAGTTCCTGTATTAATTTTTTTGATTAGTTGATTTGTAATCTCCGAAGCCAACATAGGCTGTACAATCTTTGCTCTATTCAGAAATTGCTCAACACTAAATGTTTTGGTATCCGCAGAAATGGAAGCTCCTGTGAAGGAGTACCCCCCTGCACAGGATGCTAACATGATTACTAGAAATAATAAAGCATGAATTTTTCTCAAAACTATATTTTTTACTTTCTTAGTTATTTAATAATTAATTTTTCTACAGAAGACTTAGTTCCTTGTTTTACACTTACAAAGTATACTCCCTTTTCTTCAATCTTAAGAGTCATATTGTTGAAATACTTCATTGAAGGAATAATCTCTTGACCGAGAATATTAACAACTCTAACTTCTGCATCATTAGCTCCAATTGAAAACTCTCCATTTGAAGGGTTTGGATATATTACAAAAGAGTTTTCCCCAGTATTTATCTTGCTAAGACCAACACCTGTAGTTATTGTAAGGTCGTCAAGATATAGCTTTGAGAAAGTAGTTGCTGTAGTGTCATCATTCATCGTTGTTGCAAGGAATATAACCTCAGTTGCCGATGCAGTAGGATTTAAATATATAATAGGTATAGAAAAACTATTATATACCAATTTTGTATTGTTCTTAGAGAAATCCATAGGAAAAGCTCCAAAACCTACTACTTCTCTTGTGCCAGATGTGTTACTAACAACAAGACTAAGTAATGAAAAATATTCATTTATAGAGTCTGTTGCAGTCCAATTATAATACCCGTCTATACTAATAGGATTAGCCGTTACTGGAGTTCCATCAGTGAAAACAGCAAGTAATGAATTAAAATCCACTTCAGCACTATCCGAGCCTCCTAATAAGGTAAATGCTCCCATTAAATCAATGGTAGAATTTGTAAGTAAGCCAGGGATAACTGTACCAGAAGGCACTTCCATTCCCAATAATGTAGAAAGCATAGTTGCTATTGTTGGAGAAAGAGGCTTTGCAGCAACACCAATTGCATATGTTCCTGAATGCGGCGTTGTTACTTTTGATATATCACTAAGAGTTAGACCACTAACACCTAATGTATTCCAGCCAGTAGGACTATTTCCAGTCCAAGACTCGAAACCTGCGTTTTGAAATGAATTTTGTGCGAAGGTGGAAAACGCAAAACCAAGAACAAAAATAAATAATAATGTTTTCTTCATAATAATAATGTTTTTTGATTAATTAGGCTGCAAATATAAATACAAATCAAATAATAACAAAATTTTATTCTGTTGCAAGAAGTTCTTCCTTCGATATAGGGATATTTATTTGAGGGTCAGCAATATCTTTTAGAAGAATAAATTGGAATTTATCCTCGAAATTCTTCTTATCGGCAATAATATAATTGAGAATTTCATTGATATTCTCTTTAATAGATTCAATTTTATAGTATTTACGAAGATAATCATATATCTCTTTAGCCTTATTCTTAGGGAAATTGAGTATTAGCTCGCTTAATCTTATTTCGTAGTAAATACCCATTGCTACTGCCTCACCGTGAAGCAAATCTTCTCCTTTACTAATAGATAAGGATTCGAAAGCGTGCCCAATACTATGACCGAAATTTAGTATCTTTCTTAAATCTTCTTCATAGAGGTCTTTTTCTACAATAGCCTCTTTGAGATTTATGCAAGAAATTATCAACTCCTCATCAAACCCAATTTCATCTATTGGAGAATGATTCCTCATCTTATCCCATAAATCACTATCGCAAACAAGAGCAATCTTAATCATTTCGGCAGCACCATTTAGTATCTGTCTTTGGTCAAGAGTCTCAAGAAAAGGGAAATGTATGGCAGTAAATATTGGTTGATAGATTGTTCCTATCTGATTCTTTATCTCGGCTAAGTTAACTGCTGTTTTGCCACCTATTGAGGCATCTACCATAGATAAAAGAGTTGTTGGAATAACAATATGTCTAATACCTCTTTTAAAGACGGAGGCAATAAATCCCCCTAAATCAGTTATTACTCCTCCTCCAAGAGAAATTAATATACTTGATTTGTCGGCACCCGATTCAATCAATGCACCACAAAGCTGCTCAACAATTGCAAGTGATTTGCTCGCCTCACCTGATTCAATCTCTAGAATTTCTGCCCCATTTAAAGCATCAACCTCTTCAATTAACTCAGGTAAGCAATAGGAAAAAGTATTCTCATCAATGAGGATAAATTTCTTACAAGATTGATATGGACTTTGTGATAAAAAGTTCTGTAAATCCTTTAGACTATTCATTAATATTAGTTTGCATATTGAGATAAGAACATAATTCTCATAAGTCTAACCTCTTCTTCTGTATATTCTTCTTCTCCAAGCTCTGCTAATATCTCTTTAATATTATCCGTTTCACTTTCCTTTAGAAGTTCAAGTATCTCTTCTTGATGATACTCATCAACGGCATCTTTCACATAATAAGATATATCGAGTTTTGTTCCAGAGGAAACAATTCTTTCAATCTCTTTTAATAGTTCGTCAAGGTCAAGACTCTTGGCAAGGGCAATATCGTCCAAAGGTAATTTTTTATCAATACTCTTAATGATATAAACCTTAAGACCAGATTTATTGACAACGCTCTTTACAATTAGATCTTGAGGACGTTCTATTTCATTCTCCTCAACATATTTTTTAATTACCTTAAGAAATTCTTCACCATATTTCTGTGCCTTGCTAACTCCAACGCCAATAATCTTTTGCATCTCATCCATTAAAATAGGATATTGAACGGTCATATCTTCCAAAGACCTATCTTCGAAGATAACATAAGGGGGGAGCTTTTCTTTTGTAGCAATCTTCTTTCTCAAATCCTTTAGTATAGTAAATAGGACTTTGTCGCCACCTTCTCCTGCTTCACTCACAGGAACAACTAAATCGTCGGAATCTTCATTATGCGAATAATCATGGTCTTCAGGTACAAGAATAGGGTAGGTCTTCTTTAGGAATTTATGTCCTTGTTGAGTAAGTTTAAGAATACCGTAATTTTCAATTTCCTTAGAAAGTAAATCTTCTATCAGTGCTTGACGAATAACAGCCTTCCAATAGACAAATTTCTTATCTGCTCCAACTCCCCATTGAGGCACATTCTTAAATGCCTTGGTTTGCCCTGTGGTAACACCAGTTAGGATATTTGCAATATCTATTGATTTGAGTATTTGCTTAACCTCTAAAACAGTTTCAAGAATAAGTTCTACATCTTCCGATGCCTCAGTTCTAGGTTTAGGGCTTAAGCAATTGTCGCAAGAGCCACAATTATCATGAGGATATTCTTCCCCAAAATAATGCAAGAGATTAATCCTTCTACAAACCGAGCTTTCGCAATAAGAAATTGTCTCATTCATAAGTTGAAGAGCAACCTCTCTCTCGGCTACGGGTTTGTCATTAAGAAATTTCTCTAGCTTAATAATATCTTGTTCGGAGTAAAAAGCAATACATCTTCCTTCTCCGTCATCTCTTCCTGCACGACCAGTCTCTTGGTAATAACCCTCAAGAGATTTAGGCATATCGTAGTGAATAACAAATCTAACGTCTGGTTTATCTATACCCATACCAAAGGCAATGGTTGCAACTATTACATCGGCCTCTTCCATCAAAAACTTATCTTGATTTTGAGCCCTTGTTGAAGCATCAAGCCCAGCATGATAAGGCAGTGCCTTAATCCCATTCAAGACAAGAGTCTCTGCCAACTCCTCAACCATCTTACGGCTCAAGCAATAGATAACACCTGATTTGCCAGTGTTTTCTTTAATAA
The DNA here is from genome assembly GCA_017860275.1 of Bacteroidota bacterium. Classification (GTDB taxonomy): domain Bacteria; phylum Bacteroidota; class Bacteroidia; order Bacteroidales; family P3; genus UBA10566. The sequence continues at coordinate 2,720 of JAFNAQ010000020.1, read as the reverse complement.
AACGAATAATCTCACGGTTTACATCAACATCCTTTTTAGGCTTTGGACGTATTTCGTAATAAAGATTAGGACGGTTAAATGATGAAATAAAAACGTTAGCATCCTGCATCTCCAAATTCTTCATAATATCATGTTGAACCTTAGGAGTAGCAGTGGCAGTAAGAGCAATCAGTGGTACATTTTTCCCAATAGCATCAATTATGGGTTTGAGTCTTCTATATTCAGGACGGAAATCATGTCCCCATTCCGAAATACAGTGAGCCTCATCAATAGCAAAGAAAGATATTTCAATATCTTTAAGAAATTCCACATTCTCTTCCTTGGTAAGACTTTCTGGTGCAACATATAATAACTTCGTAACACCATTCTTCATGTCTTCCTTCACATCCTTAATCTCATTGCGAGAAAGTGAAGAGTTTAGGAAATGAGCAACACCATGAATAGAACCGAAATTCCTAATGGCATCGACTTGGTTTTTCATAAGAGAGATAAGAGGAGATACAATAATAGCACATCCAGGCTTAATAAGAGCAGGTAACTGATAACATAGAGATTTTCCTCCACCCGTTGGCATAATAACAAAAGTATCCTTTCCCTCAAGCAAACTTTTTATGACCGCCTCTTGCTCTCCTTTGAATTTGTTGAACCCAAAAATTCTCTTCAGTTCACTATGTAAATCAAGTTTATCCGCAATAAATTCTTCCTCTTTCATCGTAATGTGATTTCTTTAATCTAAATATTATTACGTATCTTTGTAGCCTACAAAGCAGTAAATAATATTTCATTATGCTAAATTACTGCTTTTTTTTATAAGAATGCAAATTTGAACGAAAATAATTAATTGTGAAAACCGCTGAAGAAATAAAACGTATTGCAAATGAGACAATTAGTCAAGAAGCATTGGCAATAGAAAATCTAAATAATTATATCAACGATGACTTCGTAAAAGTTGTTGAACTGATTTTCAATTCAAAAGGTAGAGTAATTGTCAGTGGAATTGGAAAGAGTGCAAATATTGGGACAAAGATAGTATCAACACTAAACTCAACAGGCACCCCTTCTGTTTTTATGCATGCAGCCGATGCAATACATGGAGACTTAGGCATAATACAACCAGAGGATATAATTATATGTATATCAAAGAGTGGCGACACCCCAGAGATAAAGGTACTAATACCATTAATAAAAAATGCAGGAAACAAACTGGTAGCAATAGTTGGGAATATGAATTCAGCACTTGCAAAAGGAGCAGACTACTGTCTAAACTCCTATGTAGAAAGAGAAGCATGCCCAAACAACCTTGCACCAACCTCATCAACAACAGCACAATTAGTAATGGGAGATGCCTTAGCGGTAGCCCTATTGGAATGTAGAGGTTTCACCTCAAGAGACTTCGCAAAATATCACCCAGGAGGAGCATTAGGAAAGAGACTATACTTAAAAGTATCAAACCTTTACCCAAACAACGAAACACCACATGTAACCCCTCAGACACCACTATCCGAAGCATTACTAGAGATAACCTCAAAGAGATTAGGCTGTGCAGCAGTAATAGAAAATGATATGATAGTTGGAGTAATAACCGATGGAGACCTAAGAAGGATGCTATCGAATAACCTCCCAATCAACGAGCTAAAGGCAGAGGATATAATGACCAAAAACCCTAAGACAATAAATAAATCAGAGTTTGCAATTACAGCCCTCGACGTAATGAAAAATCACTCTATAACGCAACTACTAGTAGTAAACGACAAAAACAAATATGTAGGAGTAATACACCTTCACGACCTATTACGAGAAGGAATAATATAACCGTAGTGGCACTGCTATTAACAGTGTCTATTACTGCTATTTTTACTACAACGAACTCATATTATTGTTTGAGAAGAAAAATCTATTCGTTAATTTCCTATAATTAATATCCAAATTAGGAGCAAAAAATGCAGATATTTTGTTCTTAAGGATAAAGAGTAGCTCATTTTGAAAATAAAGCTACTCTATTTTAATTTTTTCCTCGTATAATTTTATATTTCTCAGATAAAAACTTACAGAAACGAAGTATATTTTTTTGGAAATAAAGAATTTAGCAAAATAGAATAAGATTCTAGAAAAATAGAATCAAATTACACAGCCATAGAATAAGATTCCGGAGCGCCAAAACAAGTATCTAGCCATAAAACGCCAAAATATATTTCTTAAAATTAACAATACTGCAAAAGCAATAATCGCACATCCAAACATATTTACCTATATATATATGTATATAATATAAAACCGATAAAATTATAGCAAACCCACGAATTGACCTTTCCATAGCCCCCCACACAAAAAAGACATATCCAAAGATATTCAAGCACGATAACCCAACCCAACCCAACCCAACCCAACCCTATATTGCAATAAAACGTCAAGGAATACCAATGCACGACAAAATAAAAGCGGATATAATGCAAAAACGGATAAAAAGCACAAAAAATAATCGCTTATACTTTTCCATCTTTTTCAGAGAGTTAAGATGATTCAATAAAAAATAAAGCATAAAACTTTGCGATAAAATTTGGTAGTTTAGAAAAAGATAGTACCTTTGCACTCCCAATCGGATACAACGGGTAGATGAGAGTGACAGAGGCGAGATTGATAATGAGAGGGGATACAGATCATTGAAATTATGGAAACCAAAGGTAGCGAAGATTAATAGGCGTAGCGATACGTTTAATAAT
>JAFNAQ010000037.1 GCA_017860275.1 Bacteroidota bacterium | reverse complement strand
GAGCTTGCTCAAGGGCAGGCTGCAAAAGAAAAAGGGGAAATGCAACGCATTCCCCTCTCTTATTTTATGTTGGAGCCCCCCACCAGGGATCACCGAGCGGGAGCGAGGTAATCCCAACGTGGAGCAGGGCTTTGCCCTTAATTTTTTACGGGGGAATGATGGGGGGCGATTGACCGAGTTTTGACTACTTTGAGAAATTTATTTTATCCATCGAAGACAAAAATTCATCGTTAATAACAGCAAAATGGGATTCAATAATTGTCTTTGTCTGCTGTTCAAGAATTACGTGCTGCTCAGCACTATTAATCTTATATGTAGAAATAAACTCGTCGGAATCAGTTAAAACAATTCTCATTTTATCGCTTGCAGCAATAATTTTGTCTGTTGCCTTAAGCTTAAACTTATTTTCTGAAAACTTATTTATCGAGTTCAGCTTGATATTGACAATTTTAAACCAAGATAAAATGTATTTATTATCATACTTATTTGAATATAGCGAGTTAAGCATATGGCGATAGTCATCTCTAATTTTTGAAAGATCGTCCATTAGCGCATCTTTAATTTTCCTGTTGTCCGATTGCTTTTTGGAAATGCGGAAAGAGATTGGGAAAAGAATAATACTTATGGTAAGAGCAGCAATACTAATAATATCTGCAGAGCTGAATGAGGCGAGAGGCTCGCACTTACTCGCTATATCCGTTGTTAAGGGTAACATTTCCGCTATTATTTAATTGGTACCATGGTTCGTGTGAAATTGTTTTCTTAGGAATTGATTTTTCAATTCTTCGCTGTTCCCACAAAGGATAAGTATGGCTATTTAAATAGTCCAGCCAGCTCGGCTCCTGCTCGGAAATAATAGTTAAATGCTCTTTTACTTTTGCCAAGCTAAAATCGTAAACTAGGTTACCAATTGACTCATCAATAAATGATGGAGGGTACCCTCCCGTGTTGTCAAGGTTAAGTACCAACATTTCCCCTTTACTATAAGCCTCATAAAATTTTCCGTTAAGAATTTTATGATAAAACTCTTCCCCGGAACTTTGGGACATGCTAACATGCCTTAGTCCAGGGTAAACGCTAAAATCTGTATGAACAAAAATATTTATACTCATTATTTATATCGATGAATAATTATCTAATATTATCTTATTAACTTTCCAAGCATAAACTGTACCAGAATATTTATTTGAAAGTACTTTTGATTTATCGCTACTATTAAAGTCTAAGTAAACATCGTTAGTAATTACGATAAGGTCTTTTACCGAGCCCTCGCTAGATAGCGATTTAATGAATGGAAGCCCTTGGTTCCTATTTACCTCTTCAGTTTTCGAGCCGTATTTTTTCTCAAAGGCACCGCTTAAAACCGCCAGCTTATCTTTAAAGGTGACCGAATCTTTAATAATATGCCCCACGCTTTTATTTAATGTGTTAATTATGCCGTAGCCAACATCCGAGAAGACGAAAGTAATCTCGTCACCACCACAATAATTATAGCAATAAAGGTAGTGCTTATTGATTGAATAGGCAAACTCCATAGTATTTCCGGCCATTTCTCCGACCATGCTATTAATTTTTTTGAAGTGAAACTCTTTGCCCGTAAGAAGTTTAACCGCTTTTAAATTTGTCTTCCCAATCAGATCCGGGTTAGCCTTATCGGTTCCAATTTTTACTATAAGATTATGTTCGTCAGACGAAGTAAATTTACCGCCACTAATTTTATTCATGTGAGATAAAAAGCCAGACTTATTAAAAATATCGTTACAAATTGGGTCAAGGGGCTGGTTACCAAATACCGGTATTCTTCTTGATGCGACTTGATTGACCGATGAAAGTAGCATCACGATGCAGACCAAGTCAATATTTTTTATTTTTGATAGGTCAAGGAAAAGGTGGCTAAAATGTCTCGCCTTAAAGTCTCTTACCTTATTCGTATAAAATATTGCATCTTCTAGCCCTTTCTCAATGGAAAAGTTTCCTGGGAATACAATTTTAAATGCTTCTTGCTTTTTTCTTATGCGCTCCGGTTTAGTCGTGTTCTCCTGATACATCCTTGGAGGGGTGTGGACTTTCACCCTTCGACTTACTTTGAGCGTATGAAGTTTTTTCCCTCTTGCGACGACCGCAAGTCTATATGACCTTGTTAATTTTAGTCGCAAAATTCTTCTTCTTTATGTTTAAACATTCCCCCCTGCCCTGTAAGCAGCCATTCCGTAATCGTTCACAAGGTGAGTAAGCCACGCAGCCTGAAATATGTCCCGGCTGTGATCTTTCTCAATCGTATTAAGGTTCCAGCAGTTAATACCATATTTAACGGTGAAGGCTTGTTTTCCCCGTATTACTTTACTGGCCTTAAGCATGCGCAAGGCCTCAAAAAATCTTTCAATGATAATTTGGCTGTCCGGACTTTGCATTATTTATTATTTAGCTCTTAAATTTTTCTATTCCTTTCTTTTAGCATTCCTTAGTAGCCTTTTCAAGCCTTTCGAGATACTCTTTATCAACGGGAAAAATTTCAAGTGCTCTCAGAATCACTCGGCGCTCGTTCTCATAGTCCTTAGCCTTTTTATATATTATCATCAATCTTTTATAAGAATGGTGTGCCGGATATCCTATCACTATATTTTTCTCATATTCAGCAATGGCTAGATTAATCTTTCCTTCTTTTTCAAACGCAATACCCTTGTTATTTAAATCGCAGCATTTGTATAATGCCCTCTCATTGTCAAGGTACTCCTTACTCTTGCGCTCAAGTTCGTCGAGCTGTTCCTTCGTGACATCTATTTGCTTATGGCCGTTAAAGGATGCGTCCATCATTTTCATGAAGAGATCTTCACCGATTACGGCTCCTGTAATATATTTCTCAAGGTATTCTATTTTGACTAACATACTATTTTAAAATTATTTATCAGATAGGCACATCAGAACTCGATATATTCCAAATATCTCATTGTAGGATACCTCAAAAGTTGCATATATGGGGCTGTCATTCAAGGATACGCACTTAACGTACCCATCTCTCTCCGAGGGTGCGAGGCGTTTAAACACCGGCCCATTTGTGGTATCAATTACATAGTCCCTTCCCCATTCGATAAAATCCTTTTCATAAACTTTCTTCAAAAGAACTCTGGCCCTCTGGCTCTCCTTATTCCAGTACTTTATGGGTACAACTTCCGACAACGAATATTTAAAAGGTCTTTTCCGCCCGGAAAAAACATACATATAATTTAAACTGCTATCTTTACTAGTGTCCTTTAGAATGAATTTGATTGAAAGCATGGGGGAATGATTTGGGGAACGATTACAAATATAATATTTAATTATATGCGTAAAAAATAAAAAACAAATTTATTTAAAGTGTTGAGATTTAATGATAATCCCAATCTAATTGTTTGATAATATTGTCGGACCACCCTAAATGTTAATGGTTATATAAGTACATTTTTAAATTAGTATGTATCAATTTTTAGTGCATTGAAGGCTATTTGTAGTGAGTATACCAAATAAGCCTTTGCCAGATGTGTAGTGAAAATACCTTGCCATAATATTTATTTGTTTGAAGAGATTGTTCAAATTGACTTTAGCAATATTAATGTTATAATAAATCTCACTTGCTATTATACTTTTATTGATATGTCTGTTCAAAATTTTATTGTTCGAACCATAAGTTTTTGTAAATGATCTGAGATTGACCTTAATATATTTTCAAAATCGAGCATTATATTTATTATTTCGTACGGATCAATCGTCTCAATATAGTGCAGTTGATTATCAATGTCAGGATCTCTATGGGCAATAATATTCATCCGGATTTGTTTTAAATTTTCAAAGTGAATTGTTTTAAATTTTCCAAATTCTTTCTGAAGACTTTTTAACTCCATTAAATAGTTATTTGCCTCCGATATGTCTTTAAAAATATTTTTGAAGTCTTTGCCCAATATATCAGGGATATCATTTAATGCTTCATACATCAATAGCACCACTTGTCTAGCGAAGTAAACTTTCTGCCATTTTTTTGTTTCAAAGAGTAAACTATAGCCAACAGAAACTAAATCATAAGATAAGATGTTGATAAATCCAAAAACATTCCACAGGATAACATGGTCGTTAGTCCCTTTATCTGCAGCAAGTTTCTTTATTTTTTTAATCACAAGAATATTTGACTCAAGAACAGCATATCTCTCAATAAATCTTTTTTCGTACTCATAATGATTATCTACTAAATCTCTTTCTCTATTCTTGTCAATTCTATAAGATGTTAATTGGTCTTCCATAGCAATTAATGGTTTTGATTTTAATATTTATTTGTGTTATCCTGAAAAATACTACAGTTAAAAGTGAATTTATACGTAACTCTCAATTATTTCAACTAATAAAGAGATTTCACAAAAGTCCTGTAGTATTTGCTCTCTTGTATATTTTTTGTTATTCCTAAGATTGTCAAGATAATCAGCCATAATTTCTATAGGAATATGCGGTTTCTTCTTTTCCTTTGATGAGTTAGGTGCCTTACTTAAGGTATATCTCTTACTGCCAAATCTTTTTTGAAGTTCTCTTATCCGTTCTACTTGGGTGAAGTCTTTGGATTCGTCAATAAATGAATCATAGGAATTCTTAAAATTTGCTTCATATACTTTCATTGCATTATCATAAGTACATGATTTTATTACGAAGGATTCAAGATCCCCAGGTAAAGAATAGAATGGAATATTAAGTCGATGTAATTCAGAATTAAACGATAAAGCGATATTAATAGCCTCTGTTTCCGGAATAAAGTCATCAATCACTTTATTGGATATTATTGTAAATAGAACATCCCTCTGATTAACATCAACTTTACTGTTAATCTCGTTAATTTTTCTTAATAATTCTCCCAATCCTAGATTTGCACCATTAGTACTTGATATGACAATTTTCTCAACGATTGGATTCGACAGAATTGATTTATATTTTTCTTGATGCTCGGTTCCAATCTGATAATTTGAAAAAAAAGTAGCAATATTCTGAAGAGTAATTTCCTTATCCTCAATTCGTTTATCAACAAATCCATCTTTGTCAGAAATAAGAATCCACTTAATATCAAAATAGTCTAACAGTGATTTTAATTTAAAAATTTGAAGATTTCCACTAATACTAATAATTGAGACTTTGTTTGCTCTTTCTCGCAAACAGATCTTCAACAGTTCTGTAATGATTGGTTTATCACTTTCGCCTTCTACGAAAATGACAAAATCTGCAAAAACAATTTCACTTATGTTTATATCACAGAGTCTATTAATCTTATTCCAATCGCTAGAAGAGATTCTTTTATTTTTAGTATTATTAATAGTTTCTTTATTATTCAAACTTAATAGTTTCTCTGAAAGTCTTTGGATTTTGGATGCGTCGACCATATTTACAATGACAGGAGAGTGGGTTGTAACAATAAATTGAAATAAATTACTCCCATTCTGATTACACATTTTATCCATTATCTCTCTTGTAAGTTGAGGATGTGTGAACGCTTCAGGTTCTTCAATTACTAAAACAATATTTAAAGATTCTCCGAATTGAATTTGGGATAATGATTTTAATAGAGAAATCATAAAAGAACTCTGTACTCCAGTTCCTTTTGATTCGTAAGAGGTTTCAATTCCATCATCTAATAATATTTTGGAGGTACCAAGCATTGTCCGCAAAATATTATGCCTAATTTCTGCTTTATCGTGAGGTTTAAAAATGATATCATTAATTGTCGATATGGACTCTTTTTTTATATTTGCTGTCAAAATATCCAATCTTGACTTAACAATTCGATTAAGGTTGTAATGATTAGCATTTTTGCCAGTACCCCAAATTGCGTCTGTAATATTATCATACTCTTTTGATAATCCTGATCCTGAGACTAAATCTTCTATTATAAGATCAAAGAGGGTCTCAATAGCATCATTTCTTTCTTTTTCTCCCCCTCGATAAGCTGGAATATATAAAAACCGTTGTCTATCCCGGATAAATCCAATCAATCTAGTGGTAATATTAGTTTCTTGAAAAAATTTATTAATTTTTTCATCTAAATTATATGTTCCTTCGATTTTATATTCTGTATTCTCAAATGCCGTATAAACGTATATTTCGTTATTGAATACTTTTGTTAACCACCTATATGATAGCCAAATATTGGCACTTGAGGACTGAAAAGTTCTAAGGAAGTCAGTAACCTCCTTGTTTGTATTTTGCTGAAATATTTGTTCAGTTATAACAGAGTTAATTGTTTTCTCTTTATATATTTCGACCTTATGCCGAATGAGATTATTTATAGTGAATTTCTTTGTCCCTTCTCTGAATATTTCAAGACAAATTTCGATTTCATCTTTTCTATTTAAAAATAGGTCAAGCAAATTAAACTGTGATTCCAAATCTTTTATTATCTTCTGATTGCTTCTTTTCTTTTCACATTCTTGAAGTAATTTCTTCTGTGATATTTGATACTGCTCTTTGATCCCATTTAGTTTTATGTCTATTTTAATAGAAGCTGCATTTTTTCTGAAATCTTCAATATCGAAAATAGCACGAGTAGAACTCAAATCAGCCATATTGTCAAAAAATAACTTGAGAGCCTTAAGAACGTTTGATTTACCAATGTTGTTTTTACCTACAATTAAGGATATGTCTTTGTTGAAAAGAAGACTTAAATCTTTGATTGTTTTGTAATTTCTTACGTGAATACTAGCAATTTTCATATTATTATATAATAATTATAAGGTTAATACAACAACACTTTAAAACATCTTCCGGATTAAATTTACTACCCCCTGCAGATTTATATATTATTTTCATTACATATTTCTAAGACTTATTTCGAAAGTTTTTGAGATACTGTTTTTGATTCCCATTGCCATATTAATAAGTGCAATTGTATTCTTGCTATGTTGGGCTCCATATATTATATGAATGATATTAACAATAGATACTTCAATCCTATGTGATTTCTATAGAATTCCCGTGGATAAAATCACATTAATGAATCAAGTATTTCATAAAGTTTAAGTTCATCAACCATTTTTAGGTCTGAGCTACTTGTAATCTGACTTTGTGCTTTTTCCATTTTAGCAGGTCCATAATCACTCCCAAAGATGAAAAGATTGGTCTTTGATGATAACGATCCGTTTATATCAGCGCCATAACTTTTGAGTAACTTTGCCAAATCTTCCCGTAAAGGAAAACGCTCAAATATTCCAGATATAACAATTTTCTTATTGTAGAATAAATTGTCTTTGTCCTTTACTTGAGAAAGATCCTGAATCTTGGCTTCGGTAGATAAGACTCTGTTAGGATCCGAAAAATATGAATCATTCTTTTCCTTTTTGGTTTTCCTATCCTCATTTTTATGTCCGACTGTCACAGCGTGAATCTTGCAGTATCTGATAAAGAGATTTGCACATGCTCTTGCATCATATAATGCATTGTGATGCTGACCTATTTCAATATCATAAAGTTTGCAGGCTTCTTCCAAGCAAAGCTTATTGTGAATTGTGCATGTGCAATAATAAATTAATTCGGGTACCGGTATGTTGTAGTAATCGCAATTTTTCTTCAGTACATCGATATCAAATGAAGCATTATGAGCTACAATTGGGGCAGAAGTAATAATTGGCCCAATTGTATTCCATATTTCATTGAAAAGAGGGCTGTAAAACGTTTCATTTGGTGTTATTTTGTGAGCCATGATGCAATTATAATCGTATTTGTTCCCGGGTGGCTGAATGAGGAAAGAATACTCATTTTTAATCTCATAATTTTTAACAACAATAATTCCGATTTGACATGCCATTCTACCTGTTGTAGCTGTTTCAAAGTCAATTGCAACGAAATCCGATAATAATTTTAAATCTTTTGGACTTGATTTGATATAAGTAATTTCTTTATTGAGATATCTATTCTCATGATCAAATTGTTCAATTTGTTCTTTCTGAACCAAAACCATTGTCTCCAACTCTTCTCGAGAAAAACGATTAATATTCATTTTATCAACCTTTCTAAGGTTGTCGAGAATATCTAAAAAATTATTGTTTTCACTCATGACAATTTATATGTGAGAAGTAATGAGGATGGATTTCAATTTCATATATTGCATTTCATTAATGGATTAATTAAGTTTCAACATTATTTATTTTTCAATTTTTTTTTAATATCATATCTATCGGGCCAATTTCATAAGCTTCTCCTTAAACAAAAAAATATTTTTTGATGTTTTCAAATTTGTATAGCATGCTTGTAAAAAAGAATTTACAGCTTCTTGATTTGTTCCTGTGTCCTATGCCGAATAGCAAAGATTCAGTCAATGTTCGTGTATGAACATCGACTTTTAATGAAGTCATTGAATTTCCCATACTTTAGGTTAAAATTATCCCAACTTAATGGGGCAGTAAAAAGTAGTTTGGTGCAGAGTGGGGCAGGGCGGTTCAATAGTGGTTCCTTCTTATCCTACCTTTCACAATAAACATCGAAATGATGTCTACTTTATTTAGATATGTATCTCCTATTTAGGACGAGATACATGCCCTCAAAATCAATAAGAGGGAATCGCAAAACAAAAACAAGTATAAAGCTATTAAAAATAGCTGAAACATCACATTATGAGAGAATTTTCTTTTAAAAAAGTGAAATATACAGGTTGTCGCCATTTTGAGAAAAAAAGTTATAATTTATAATAATGCACAAGTGGAATAAAAGTTTGTATTTGCAATACATATCACTTTATAATATAAATCGCAAACAAAAACTTAAATAATATTTGATTATACCAATCAAGAGTTTATATTTGCAGTACATATTGCTAATCGTATTAAATCGCAAATTAAAACTATGGATAATACAGCTAATTTGAGCCGCAATTATTTAGAAAAGTACTTATACTCTGTACGTTCTCATGGTAGGTATACTTTTACGCTTGAAGAGTTGAATGAAAAGTTTAATTTGCCTAAAACTACCATAAATCAAAGTCTCAATCGATTAAAGAAAAAAGGAGACGTAGCCCAAATTCGTAAAGGTTTTTATGCAATCATTACCCCCGAATATACTAAGCAAGGAATGTTGCCGCCCTCCTTGTTCATAGATGATTTAATGAAATCTTTGAATAAGCCATATTATGTGGCATTGCTTTCTGCCTCAGCTATGTATGGGGCAGCACACCAGCAACCGATGGGATATTTTGTCATTACTGAAACCCCAGCACCAAGAAGTATTGCTAATAAAAAACTGGAAATTATTTTTTTATCAAAAAATGACTGGACTCAAGACGGAATAACTCAACAGAAAACTAATGCCGGTTATTTAAATGTCTCTTTACCTGAATTAACTGCACTTGATTTTTTTTCCTACAACCACAAATTTGGAATAAATCGTATTGTAACCGTTCTACAAGAGTTAGTCGAAGAAATAAAAATCTCAACCCTTGTGAAAATAGCGAAACAATATTCCAATACGGCTGCAATACAACGCTTGGGGTATATTTTAGAAACCGAACTTTCGCAAGAAAAATTAGCCGATAATTTGTGGAGGGTACTCAATCAAAGAAACTATTTCCCAATTCCGCTTTCGCCACAAAAAGCGAAGAAGGGTGATTCGGATAACAGATGGAAGGTAATTAAAAATATGGAGATAGAAAGTGACTTATGATACCACAACGATATATAGAAGAATGGAAAACTCAAGCCCCTTGGCCGATTGATGCTCAAGTAGAGCAGGATTTGATAATCGCAAGGGCTTTGGTTGAGATGTTTTCGGACGATTTACTGAAAAAATCCTTAGCATTTCGTGGTGGTACAGCCTTACATAAGTTATATCTGACTCCTCAAATTCGCTATTCCGAGGATATTGATTTAGTACAAATTAATTCAGAACCAATAAATCCGATATTTAAACAAATTCGGGAACGACTTTCTTTTTTGGGTACAAAGCGTACGGTAAAGCAGCATATCCACAATAATACTATTGTTTATCGCTTTGATCCCGAAGATCCCTCCATAATCAGCATGCGATTAAAGATAGAAATTAACACTCGTGAACATTTCAATGTTTTAGGATTAAAAGAAATACCATATGAGATAGAAAATGGTTGGTTTTCAGGTAAATGTTTATTGACAAGTTATGAAATTGAAGAACTACTTGGTACTAAACTCCGTGCTTTATATCAACGCCGAAAAGGCCGTGATTTATTTGATTTGTATTGGGCTTTAACTCACTACGATGTGGATATTAATAAAGTAATTAGATGTTACAAAAGCTATATGTATTTTTCAGTTGAAAATCCGCCTTCTCAAAAACAATACTTGGCGAATATGGAAGAAAAAATGACAGACAGAGAATTTCTAAAGGACATTCACAGCATTTTAAAGACGGAAGTGGTATTCGATAATGCACAAGCTTGGCAATTAGTCAAAACTGAATTAATTGAGAAAATTTGAATTGACTATCTCCTGAGAAATTAGACTTTCATATAGACAGAACCATATTTGCTCCAGGGGAGACAACAGAAATTCCATTATTGCGGGCTGTTTTCACTCATCATAAATTTGGATATAATTTAAAATCAAATTTATATGAAAAAAACGCTTCTATTTTTATGCTTTACTATTCTTTTTGTTTCCAATTCCAAGGCCCAAAAACTTGAGTTTGGAGCAGACCTCTTTAACCGTTACATCTGGCGCGGGATGGATTTGGGAGGGAAAAGCCCGAGCATACAACCTTGGATTAAGTTGAACGTCGGGAACGATAGTCACGCTTTTTCAATTGGTACCTGGGGCGCTTTTTCGCTGGCCGGAACATCAAACGAAGAGATTGACCTATATCTCACCTATACTTATAAGGGTGCCCTTTCGATTACTCTGACTGACTATTTTTTTCCGGGGTTGAACACAGGGTCAAAGGATAAATATTTTGAATGGGAAAAAGAGAAGACAGGGCATATACTGGAAGGTTCCCTGGCCTTTAATGGTACAGAAAATATTCCATTCACCGCTCTTTTTTCAATGAACCTCTATGGTAACGATGCTCGTAAGAGTAATGGAAATATTTTCATGTCAAAATATATAGAGCTCGGCTACAAGACAAGCTTAAAATATGCCGATTTCAATGTTTTTGTAGGGGGTACCCCTGATAAGGCAGATACAGACAATGGTGAAACAGCTTTTTATCTTAATGAAAAGCCCGGAATTACCAATATTGGAGTTAAAGTATCCAGAACAATTCAAATAACTGATAATTTTTCTGTCCCGGTA
>JAFNAQ010000036.1 GCA_017860275.1 Bacteroidota bacterium | reverse complement strand
ATATAACTCTTGATATGTGCCGCGTAGAGGATTTTTATGGCCAAGACACCAGGCGTCCGGAGAGTAGTCAACTTTCTCGTTCCATCTTTTCTGGCGTGCGCTTGTAAAGTCACCTCCGATACGGGCAGTTGCTTTAAGTCCTTTTATAATATCATACCCAACCTCAATTTTACCAAAAACCCTGTCGTCCTGATAAATATTCTTGTTATTATCAATTACCCAGTATGGGTTTTCAGCATAAAATGTAAAGTAGTTATCAGGATTAAAGTTTGGATTTTTATAATCTTTAACTGATTCAAAAGAGATATCAGCACCGTATTGTAAAATTTCCTGTGTCATAGTTGCTCCATCGTTACCTTGTCCGGCAGATGGCTGAGACATATCTTTTCTTATATAGTTAATATTGGTATCAAAGTTGAACTTTTTATATTTTGCATTTGCTCTAAGAGAAACATTGTTTCGTTTATAAGTGTCAACATTACCGGGATAGGTTGTTATTTCTCTCAAAACCGATATTGTAGAAGTTACGTATATTATTTTTAACAAAACTGAATGGTTTTTCCATAACAACATAACCTGCCGGAGCCTGACCATAATCTTCTGTTGCCCATGCTCCCCATTTTTGCATCCTTCCATCCATTTTCGGACCCCATGAACCATTCTCTGCAGGATCCCAGAATGGCCATCCCTGTCCGAAAATATTCTGTCCTTGAGGAACCCTTAGAACATCCGATCCCATAAATGTACCGTCATAGTTTATCTGGATTTTGTTGTCTTTAGCTCTTTTTGTAGTAATCATTATTACTCCATTTGCAGCACGAGAACCATAAAGAGCTGTTGCTGATGCACCTTTAAGAATTGTCATTGACTCCACATCATCAGGATTAAAATCATTTGCCTGATTACCAAAGTCAACAGAATTCGAAAATTCTTTATTTCCGGCAAATTCGTTGCTTATAGGGATACCGTCAATTACATACAAAGGATTGTTACTGTTAAATGAAGAGTAGCCACGGATTACTACCTTCTGAGAACTACCTGTTCCACCTGAAGAGGAGACGCTGACTCCGGCGATTTTTCCCTGAATACCACTCATCAAAGATGATGATTTTGCCAAGGTCAAATCGTCTGATTTAATAGTAGAAGTAGCATAACCTACAGATTTCTGAGAACGTGTCATACCCATTGCTGTGACAACAACTTCATTCAGAACATTTGATGTTTTCAAAGCAGCATTTACAACAGACCTTCCGTTTACAGGAACTTCCATTTTCTCATAACCGATGTAAGAGAACACCAAAATCGCATCACTCGGACAGGAAATGGTGTACATGCCATTAGCATCACACATGGCACCATTTGTGTTACTACCTCGAATCAGAACATACGCTCCGAAAAGAGGTACTCCGTCATTTGAATCAGTAACGGTTCCGGAGACTTTAATGTTTTGTCCGAAAGTTACACTTACAGCAAAAACCAAAAGGACCGAAAACAGTAGTCGAATTTTTTTCATTTGCAAAAAGTTTTAGTTAATAAATTGAGTTTAGTTTGGTATACTAGGTTAGATTTTGAACACAATCATAATTAATGAATTAATGGATATACCTATGGAGGTCAGACAAATATATTCTAACCAGAAAAAATATTAGCATGAAATATGTTGAGGGTGCTAAAGACAGGGTTGAACGCGCAAATTAAAGAGCTAAACATAAAAATTCTGCCGAAAATTTTAGTAGAATTTTGTACTCCATATGATTGCTAATAAATATCTATTGAAACCATTAGCGACCAGTTATTAACCTTTCTCACAAAGAATGTAGATTGTCTATGAGTCCTGCTTACACCCAAAATTAAACTAACCATTTTAACATTCCATTTGATACCTATGTGCGAAAAAATGGATTGGTATTTAAAAATCATTCTGTTTGGAGTATTTCCGACTTCCGCTCTTTTCTCTTAATTATTTTCCTGCTATCTATAGCGTCAGTATTTTTGTTCAGGCTTAATAATAAATCTTTTGAAAGAGCATTGATTGCATTTTCAATTGCGAAATTAACCCTTTCAGACCTGTTAAATACACATTCGTATAAATTTATTTTGATAAGTATTAGTCTAAAATATCTTTGTAAAGAATGAAAGAACGATATCTGCATATATTAAATTAATATTTAATACAAATACCATCAACACGAATCATAAAACATTGTTATAGAAGGTTTTGGAACTCAAATAAGCATTTTAATTTTGCAAAAAATTATGAATAAGATCTATTTGATAATTTTAATACTATCTGTCATCTCTTGTTCAAGATCCAATAACATATCTGAGAACCTTATAAAAGCAGATAGTTTAATGGTCAACTCTCCTGATAGTTCTTTTTTGATTTTAAAATCTATTGACACAAAGTCATTGAGAAGTAAAAATGAGAAAGCTTATTATGCATTACTCTTTACTCAAAGTTTACATAAAAATTATTATCCTCTCAAAAACGATTCTCTTATATCAATTGCCGTTGAATATTATCAAAATAAAAATGATAAAATAAAATACACGAAATCTTTATTATATAACGGAATTGCACTCGAAGAGATGAAAGCCGACAGGTCGGCTATGGAGATGTATAAAAAGGCCGAAGCATCAGCAGAAGATTGCGATGACTATCTTTTACTAGGGCTAATCAATTCCCGGATGGGGGGATTATATTCAAAAAAATTGATAGAAAATAATGAGGATATCGAAAAATATAAAGTAGCATTACATTTTTTCAAACTGGCAAATCATCAGGCAAATATAAATTATACAACCAGCTTGATTGGTAAAATATATCGTGCAACTAACCATAGAGATAGCGCATATTGTTATATTAATAAAGCCATTGAATACTCTAAAAAAAGAAATGACTCTATAAATTTATTTCATAATTATGCATTGCTTGCCAGCACTTATCGTTTAGACAGAGATTTCTTAAAGGCAAAGGAAATATGTTTGTATATCATTCGGAATCATAACAATATACTTATTTCTAATGAAGTATATCACTGTCTGAGCAGATTGTATTCCGATTTGAAACAGATTGATTCGGCATATTATTATTCTCGCCTTATAAAAACAGGCAAAAAGGATTCTTTAAGCTATTATATAACTCTTAAAGAGATAGCAAAGAATGCGGGGGATTATATAAATGCATATAAATACAATGAACTTGCGCAAAAAATTACTGATGCGAATATACTCAGTGCGCGAAAAATGGATTTATATGATATTGAGAAAAAGTATGATAATCAACGGCTAATTAATATCAATCAAAAATTGGAATTAAAAGCACGTACAACATTTTTTATAATTGTGCTTATAATACTAAGTTTGGTAATATCAATTATATCTGCCATATATATTATAAAAAAGGGAAAAGAAGAAATAGAAGAAAAACTATTATTTATAGAGCAATTAAAATCTGAATCTTTAACGAGTGTTAATTCTTTTTTGAGTAAATTATCTCAGCGAGATATTGCTGAAATTCAATTAAAAGAGTTATTAGACAGAAGATTAGTTATAATTAGAAAGCTGATTGATATTTCTTATCGTTATGAATCGTCGCCAAAATCGTTTATGGCCGGATTTAATACAATCATGAAAATTAATAAGCTTGACGAAGGTGCCTTAAATGATCTGCCTGAGATAGTTAATGCAAAATATAATGGAGCGGTAGATCAAATAAAAAAAGAATATCCAAATTTAGCTTCAGAAGACATTAATCTCTTAAGTCTCATTTGTTGTGGCTTCTCTGCAACAGAAATGGCCGTTTTCTTTAATTACACGAACCAGAAATCTATTTATGGCCGTAAAAGAAGACTTTCTTCAAAAATGAATTTAGATATCAGTCTGGATGAATATATTTCTAAGATTATTCATAACCCATGCAGCCTTAATAATTAAGTCGCTGATTCATTGAACCATTTCATTTCACCCAATTACCATATATATTAATAGCAGATAATCAGCATATTATATAAAGCAAAAATGCATGATGACTAATTTGTTTAGCACGCCACTGATTATCAGTATATTACTTAGTTAAAAATGACTCACAAATACTCAATGATTTAGTAATCATTAAGTTGTTTTGTGCTAATTTTAAAAAACTAAATCTGATATTATGAAAAAATTTGTGTTTATTATCTCTTTCGCTTTTGCTATTATTCTTCCCTCCGTAAATTCTTTTGCTCAAGTTTCTAGTCAGGAGGAGGTAGAACTTAGACAAGAAGATCCAACCAATCCCGGACCTCGTTCACTAGTCCAGATACCATCTGTGTGGATCGATAAAAGTTTATGTCAGTTATCGGTTCGGTTTGAAAAACCACTCTCAAATTTTACTTTATCTGTAATTGATTCGAATGGATCAATCGTTTATCAAAGTCTGTTAATAACAAATGGAACTCTTAATTATTATAGCATTCCATTGATAAATACCGGCATCTACACTGTAGTTATTCGCGATGAAGATGAAGTTTACTTTGGAGAATTCGACTATTATAGAGTAACCCACGGTAATAAGCATTTTTGATATTTCAGTCAGTCTCTTCTCCGGAATAATTCTCCGGAACATATTTTAATTATTAACCTAGAATTAAAAACAAAATGAAAGAAGAAAAAAAAGATGAAGTAGTTCAAATTGAAATTGGTCAGGTGATTGATATATCTCTTGAATCAATGATGGGATCAACCGGTTATGGATGGGAGCTTTCGGAATTATCAGGGCTGGTACGTTTAATAGGTATTTCTGTGATCCCAACATCACCCGGAATTGTTGCCTCTGTTTCTCAGGTTTTTCACATTAAGGGAATTGGTGTTGGAAAAGCTTGTGTGAAATTTGCACTTGCAGCTGCATGGAAACTGGAAGATCCAGTACAGACAGTCACTTACCAGATTAATATTGTAAAGGCAGTTGCTACTGCAGAAAACGATATGAAAATCAAGGGATTTGTCGGTTCTCAAAAAGCAACCGTCCGAGATGTAAGGTCGTTGTATTCATATCAGCCTCCAGTTCTTAAATATGGTATTCCTTGTGATGATGCATATGAGCGGCTTGCTTATGGAGTATTACCTCAGTGCGCTTGCAACGCAGACCCACGGTTATATTATGGCGTATGCTGTGCACCACCAACAGACCCACGTGTATATTACGGTGTATGTTGTGCTCCCGACAACGATATGTGCTGTGCTCCCCCACAAGTGATCAAGTATGGCATTCTGCCTCGTCCGTTGTATAATGTAAATACCCCTATTCAGAAGTATAATATACCTCCGATGATGCGTTATAATTTCCCGGATAAATGTGAATAATAAATCTGGACAGGTGCTGGGAAACTAGCACCTGTCTGTTATTAACTAAAAAAAGATATGGCTACATATACACCTATTACGGCTGTGTGGGAAATTACAATGGCTTGCAATATGCGTTGCATGCATTGCGGTTCGGCTTGCAGTCATGCACTTCCGGATGAATTGTCAACAGAAGAGGCCCTTGCTCTTTGTGATGAAATCGGAAAACTCAATATGAAATGGGTCACTCTTTCCGGGGGTGAACCTTTGACAAGAAAAGATTGGCCTTTGCTTGCTAAACGATTGAATCAGAATAATGTCATTCCTAATATAATTACAAATGGCTGGTTACTAAACGAAGAGACTGTAAAAACGATGAGAGAATGCGGAATTGGCACTGTTGCCATCAGCCTTGACGGCACTCGCGAAACTCACGATTCAATAAGATGTAAAGGTTCTTTTGATATAGACATGGCTGGTTTTCGGCTTCTTAAAAAGCATGGGCAGTATTCTGGCGCAATAACCAGCATTAACAAAACAAACCTGGCAGAACTTGACCAGATTAAAGACATTTTAATTGATACCAGAGTTGACTCATGGCAGCTTCAAATATGCATACCAATGGGTAATATGATTAATCATAAAGATAAACTGATTGATCCGGAAGATGTTGATACGATACTTGATTTTTGTCTGAAAACAGCTAAAGAGAAAAAAATAACTGTATATCCGGCTGATTGTTTAGGATATTATACAGAAAAGGAAGAGCTAATCAGGGCTATTACTCTGGGAAGCACATCATATGCGTCTTGGTCCGGTTGCAATGCCGGTCGCAGGGGATTTGGCATTTTGCATAATGGGGATATTTTAGGGTGTACTTCTATTCGTGACCGTTCTTATATAGAGGGAAATATCAAAGAAAGAAGCCTTGTAGAAATATGGAATGATGAGAATGCATTCAAATGGATGAGAGACATGACCAGAAGTAATCTGGACGGGATATGCCTGGGTTGCATATACGGAGATACCTGCCTTGGAGGATGTCCAAATACACGTCTGACAATGAACGGTACGATGAAATCTGAAAATCCCTACTGTGCTTTTAAAGTAGCAACAAATCAATTGAAAAAAAGAATTATGGATTACGAAAAACAGGAAGAACTTTTCCCAAAAGCGCTTATTCTGGCGCAGGAAGGGTATTTACAGGAGGCATCTGTAATTTTGGAACATCTATTAATGGAGAACCCAAATGATGAAAAGATCCTTGCTCTGATAGGATATGTTAACTTCTTCATTGGCAACTATCCAAGATCAAAAGAGGTAAATGAGCGTATTCTGGCTATCAGTCCCGATAATTCTTACGCAAACAAAGGATTGGGTCTGGTTCTTCATAAGATGGGACATACCAAAGATGGTATCAGGTACATCGAGAAAGCTATTGAATATGCACCTGATGATTTTCTTGATCCTTATTACGATCTGGCAAGTATATATCAGGAAATTGGAAATTTTGACAAGGCACGAGAAATTCTTTCCGGAATAGAACAAAAACAAAACTAATTATTTGGAGGAAAATAGTAAGAACCGAAGTAAGTTGTATAGTATTATACGCATGCCGGAACTACTCATTTTCAGCCTCTCTATTGAAGAAATGTTAATTAAAAAACAAGATTATGCTAGATCATGTGGAATTGAAAAAAATTTACCAATATGCGGTAAAAGTTATTCAAGGAAAAATTAAAGATGATAGGAAAATACTGCCTATAAATCCAGGTATATATTATACGAGTGTAAACATCCACAACCCTTGGCACAAAGAAATTAAATATTTTGTAAAGGTTGCTGTTTCTGGCTCTAATGGTGAATCTGGTCCAATTACGGCTTTTTCCGATCACAAACTCGGTCCCGATGCAACAACAGAGTATGATTATATTGGATTTGGCACATTGTTAAACAATCTTCCTTCTTTTTTAGAAGGTTTTTTTGTAATAGAAAGTTCGGTACAACTTGATGTAATCGGTGTATATTCAGGAACTGATGACAAAGAAGGAAATTTTGGATCATTGCATTTGGAGCGTGTTCCAGCCCGTATCATAAATGCTGTAAGAATTTAAATCAATACGATATTATTTATTATCATCCTTTCAATGTTTATATAGGCAGATTCAATCCAAAAATAAGCAGAATCGCCCTCAATATTTTCGAAATTAGTCTTAATGAGATTATCTTTCTCCCAAAAATTATTATGATTCGTTTTTGGAACATAATATTTCATCTATAATAAACCAACAAAAATTTGAAAGAAACCTCTACATGAGACGTTTGTTTAGTGCCACTAAAGATATCCAAATTTTATGGTAATAATATAATCGAAGACTCTTGTTGTTTTTCAAATAAAATAGAGTCTACGGTAGTTATTTACAATATATTATTTATGCTCAGAGTGCTTCCGGGTTGATATCGTGTATCTGTTTGAATACTAAATTTTAAATAATTTATTAATTTTAAAAAAAATAATATGAATTCACTTTTTATTGAAACACTTGTATCTTCTATTCCGCATCCTTCTACACATGAAAAATTGAAGCCCTATGAACCGCTAATCGGAGATTGGGATTTTGATTGGGTTGGTCATAACCAAGATGGTACAACATGGAAAGTCCCAGGAGAATGGCTTTTTTCATGGATTCTTGAGGGTAGGGCTATTCAGGATAACTGGATATGTCCAAGTCGTTCATTACGAAACACAGGAAAATATCCAGCAGGACAGTATGGTACAACTATTCGGTTTTATGATGAAAACGAAGATCAAGTAAAGGTCGTTTGGATTCGTGGAATTGGAGCACAATTATTCTTGTTCAATGTTTCGTTCATAGATAATCAGATTATCCAACAAGAAGTGGCCATTGGACAGAAATCTAATCTATCAAAATGGGTGTTTAAAGAGATAAAACCAGAATCGTTTAAATGGGAGGCATATCTGTCGGATGATGATGGCAATAAATGGAATTTGACACAAGAAGTATTTGCAAAGCGGAAAGCAACAAATGCTCTCTAATTAGTCAGGTAAAAATACTCGACAGCATGTGCAGTTTCTTTGGTAATAATGTATTCTTTATGACAGCATATCAAATTAATCATGAATGAAAAAGTTCGCTTCCCTACCCTGTTTTTCTTAATTACATTCTTTTGGTCGTGGATACTTTGGATACCACTAGCTCTTGGCTGCCTAAGAATCATACCTGTAACAGAGGAATTCTTATCATCCTTGAGATTACCAATGATATCTTTAGGTGCTTTTGGACCTTTAGCTGGTGCTATTTTTGCCTTAAAAAAAGAAAGTGGTCACAAAGATTTTTTAGTTAAATACTTAAGAACTTTTCTTGATTTTCATATCGGTTGGAAAGCCTATGTGCTTCCATTATTAATTTTTGGAGGCAGCACATTCATTGCATGGTTTCTTCCAGAATTATTTGGTGAAAAACGACTCCCGATGTTGTTACCTTCAATATGGGTTTTTTTCCCTTTTATATTAATCATGATTTTTCTTGGAGGAGGTCAGGAAGAATTTGGCTGGCGTGGTTATGCTCTTCCTTTACTTGAAAGAAAACTCGGAATATGGCCAGCAAACATAATTTTGGGAACCATTTGGGCGTGCTGGCACCTTCCTTTATGGTTTATAAGTGGTACAAGTCAAATTTATATGAATTTCGGAGGTTTTATACTTCTAATGATTGGATACTCTTTCATTTTTTCATGGATTCTTAAAATCTCAGGTAATAGACCTTTTTCTGGACTTTACGCCCATGGTCTTTCTAATGCCTTTGTCCCTCTTATGCCAACATTGATAATGCAAAAAGACGTCTCACAAGAACGATTTTGGATTTGGGTAATATTGACATTTTTGATAGGCGTTTTGATTTCTGCTTTTCGTAAAAATAGAATATAATTTTAGTACATGTTATTGGCAGATTCTTATCAACTCTCCGGACAAAAATAATCTGAGATGATAATGAGGATCCAACGGTTGAAATACAAAAAATAATATAAGAATTTGCAAAATAAATACTCTTATGAAACACAATTATCTAATCATAAAACCGCCATTAATTATAGTTATATCAGTGTTATTGTGTATTAGTTGTAATACTACATTCTATAGCAAAAAATCAATATATAATTCAGAATTACAGTCAGTTTTGGATAGTGAATTAATTGAAAATATTCCCGGAATTTTAGTAAACATTACCTCTACTGACAATAATATTTCGTGGAACGGTGCATCAGGATTTTCTGACAAGGACAAAAAAGCCAAATTACTTCCAAATCAAACTTTCAGAATTGCAAGTGTTACTAAAACATTTGTTGCTGCTACCATTCTTAGATTATGGGAAGATAAAAAACTTAGTCTCGACGATCCAATAACAAAATATATTTCAGAAGAGCATAATGATATTTTAAAAAACGGAGGTTACAATCCCGATAAAATATATATTAGGCACTTGTTAACACATTCAAGTGGACTTTCCGAGCATACAAATTCGGACAAGTATAAAATTGAATTCATGAGAACCCGCCATGTGTGGACACGTACAGAGCAAATAAATGATCTTGTAACTTATACGAAACCAATTGGCGCTATTAATGAGCAATTTAGCTATTCCGATACAGGCTACATTCTATTGGGTGAAATTATCGAAAAAATCACAGGAAAATCTATGGGTGATGCTATATTAGAGCAATTGCAACTTAAAAAATTGGGCATAAAAGATACTTACATGGAAGATTTTAAGGTGGATTCTACTGGAAGACGTATTCATCAATATATTGAAAATGTTGACACATATTATTTTCATCCATCATTCGATTACTATGGAGGAGGAGGCTTGTTGTCAACAACTTCCGATTTGAGCTGTTTTTATCAATCTCTGTTTCATCATAAAATATTCCACAATAGAGCAACATTAGACACAATGCTTGCTCCAATTAAATACAAAACAGGACAACAAGCGATGGATTACAGAATGGGTATTTGGAAAATTGAAGTTGATGGAATGACAGCCTATACACATTCTGGCTTTTGGGGAACACAAGTAGTGTACATCCCCGAAATCAACACTGCTATTTCGGTAAACTACAATCAGCGTTGGACAAAAAAAGGCATTGCTCCGATAATTCCAAAAATCTTACTTAAAATAAAGAAGAAAAATTATAAAAAACTTTGATAAAATTAACTTGAACGCATTAACCGTATGATTAAAACTAAAATGGTACGAAATTACTTTTACTTAATTGTTGGGCTTTTATGTGTTCTGTTTGCAATTACACACACACTGAACGGAATTGCAACGACTTTGCCAACCTTAAATAATGTAGAAATTGATACTAATACAAAAGTTGCATGTATATATGTATGGCACATAATTGGGGTTGAAAATCTCATCTTTGGAATCTTTCTTCTATTTATGGCTTTCAATAAAAATATGTCGAAAGTTAAGTTTGTTGCCTGGATAATAATTGCGATTTTAACAATACGCTGGATTGTGATAACATACTTTACTATGTCAGGAAATAACGGAAATATTAAGCAATTGATACCTGACACAGTTGCAATTTTCGTGGTTATCACTTTGCTTTTTCTCGGGACAAAGGTTAAAGACAGAAAAATAAATATATGAGTAATATTCAAAATACTCATTTGCACCCAATAGGAAAGGCGAGATTTTTGGAGAGTCGGTTTCGATTATTGGTGCAAAATCCAAGAAAAATATTAAAAAAGTACATCCAACCGAATATGACTGTGCTTGATTTAGGTTGTGGAACAGGTTATTTTACATTAGAGATTGCAAAACTACTTAACAAAAGAGGAAAAGTTATTGCCACAGACGTACAAAAAGGAATGCTTGAGATCTTAAAACAAAAATTAAAAAATAGTGAT
>JAFNAQ010000072.1 GCA_017860275.1 Bacteroidota bacterium | reverse complement strand
TAAAGAATTCATGGGGAACTGACAACAAGTACAAAGGTACCTGGTATGCTTCTAAAGCATTTGTTAAGTATAAAACCATAAATATCCTTGTTCACAAAAGCGCTCTTCCTAAAGAGATCGCTGACAAGCTTGGTATTAAGTTGTAATATTCGCTATTGAAGATATTTTCTTCTATTAAGAAATAAAGAAGGTTCGGATAGTTTTCTAACTATCCGAACCTTTTTGTTTTAATTATTAAACAACAATCATATCCAAAACAATATTATAAAACATTATCCCAGTTTATAAATATTTACTATTTTTGCAAAGAAACAAACAACTGTCAGTGAAATATATATATTTATTAATAGCATTACCCATTCTTTTTCTCTTTTCATGTTCTGAAATAAAAGAAAAAGACTTATTTACAAAAGCAAGCAAACTAAGTAGCACAAGGACGATGATAAAAAACTGTTTTCTATTTTTAGTGATACTTTGCTGCATCAGTTGCAATAGGTCACCTAAATGTTACTATATGATAAGGAGTGATAGAGGTGTTTACTTTAAAAATTATTCAATTCCAGATACAATTTCTTTTAACACATCCGTATTGTCTGATGAAATCAAACTCGACACTTACGATGCTGATCTTATAGCTAAAAAAGTGAACTTAAAAAAACATCATGAGAAATTATTTCATTATTTTATGAAGGAATATATAGCAAGTTCGGAAGAGTTTTATAAGAATTTCATGGGAGATGAATATATGGGAATCGGTATTGATACAACCCTTAATAAGGTTGAACTATTCTTTTGCGGAAAACTAGCTTTACAGCCAGGTATTCAAAGTCTTGTTTTATTGGAACGAGAATCAGATTTTTGGCATAAAAATGAATTTCTAAAGTCTCTTATTTTGTGTAATATTAAAAACAATCGACTTTGCTCAATAATATCACTCTCTGATAACATTAGTGATTTTGATACAAAATCATATCTTATGCAAGAAAATTATTTTAGCCGAGTAGAAATATGTCTTCTTAATGGTTATACACCGGAACATTTACTCACTAAATTAAACATAAAAAAAGAAAATAGTCAAGTGTTGTATTATTCTCAGTTTGTGATAGATAAAAACGGATACGTAAAATTCTTGAATTTATAACTAACTATATATTTAGTTCCTATGTTTTTGATATACAAACATAGGAACTATTATTTTTTTAATTTAAAAAGAAAATAAGTAATTATATCAAAAATGGGATAAACTAGTGCACCAATAAAATTATATGTAAAAAGAAGACCATAATACAATTTTGGGAACATTATAAAGAGCTTATTAATAGAGATAAATAATTAAAGACAACTCAATTTTAATTATAAAGATGAAAAAATTAGTTTACTTATTTGGATTATGCGCTATGCTTACTTTAACCGCTTGCCCAGAGGATATGGGTGACAGCGTTACGGTTAAAAATGATTCAGATCATACATTAGCGGTTTATGTAAGACTTGACAAGAAAGGGGCGATTTATCCTGATACTACCCTTCCTTTAAAAAATGAAACATTTATTATTGAGAAGAAAGGAATAAGAGTTACCAATTTTATTATTCCGCTGATATTCAAAGAGATACACTAAGAGTCTTTATCTTAGACCAGGATACAATAAATAAATATACTTGGGAAAAGATTAGATCTGATTATAAAATATTAAAACGCTATGATTTACTCTATAGTGATTTAGCTAAGATAAAGTGGAAAATTACTTATCCATAAGGTATAATGAATAAAGGAGTTGATTATTATTTATTTAGCATATATGTCTGAAGATAAGACTAAAATAAATTCTTACCCACTGAATAAAGTTAAATATTGGAGATTGTTTAATCCTGAAATACGATTAAATAAAAAAGGACAGAAAATATTAAAACATTATTGAGAGCTAGCCTAATATTTTAACACTATATCTTAACAAAATGAGCATTAATTATACAAATTCATGTATTGTTCATATTTCTAATATAAAAGATAAGAATGAACTGATTAAAGAATTAAGTGAACAACTAAAATTTCCAGACTATTTTGGTTATAACTGGGATGCACTCTATGAATGCTTAACTGACTTAAGTTGGATACAAGAAAGACATATAGTAATAGTGCATGATTTTAAGTTAAATATTGATATAGAATCTCTTAATACTTACTTATACCTATTATATGATGCTAACAACAAATGGAAAGAAAAGGATGAACATACTCTTGAAATCTTATTTCATCAAGATGGAACTAGCAAAAGAGATTACTGAAGATATTGGTTATAAATTAAACATTCTCAATTAAATATATTTTCTTCTATCTTAAGAAAACAAAAAGGTTCGGATAGTATAGAAAACTATCCGAACCTTTTTGTTTTATAATTACCTCGCTGCAATCTGATAAATCTTACGAGAATCTTCTCTCGTGAGTTTCTTAAAGAATCCTACTTTTTCTCCTTTATTATCGTGAAGTCTTTTCACTAACAGATCAATATCCTCTTCTTTGGCTCCCAGCTCTTTGAATGAAACAGGTAAACCAATAGAAGAGAAGAAATTCTTTAAAGCCTCAACACCTTTCAAGGCAACAGCTTTTTTATCATCCGATTCAGGAATTCCCCATACACGAACAGCATATTGTGCAAGCATATCAGGATTAAAGTCGGCAAGGTATGTCATCCATGCAGGGAACATAACAGCCAGTCCGGCACCATGAGTTACATTATAAAGTGCACTAAGTTCATGCTCCAGCAAGTGAGTAGCCCAATCTTCTTCACGCCCTACTCCACAAGTTCCATTATGAGCAATTGTTCCTGCCCACATTATGTTTGCTCGTGCATCATAATTCTCCGGCTCATTCATAACAACTGGAGCTTCTTTTATTATTGTTTGCAAAACAGCTTCTGATAGTCTGCTGCTAATTTCTACACCTTCGGTATTAGTGAAATATCGTTCCATCACATGCGCCATCATATCTGCTATACCGCAAGCCGTCTGATAAGGAGGTAGAGTATAAGTCAGCACCGGATTCATTACAGAGAAAACCGGACGCAACAATGGTGAACCAGTTCCCAACTTAATGGAACCTTCTTCTTTAGTGATTACAGAATTACCCGAGCCTTCACTCCCTGCTGCAGGAATTGTAAGCACGGTAGCAACCTTCAATGCAGAGTTTATTGCCATTCCTTTATTATAAAAATCCCAGAAGTCGCCATCATAAGGAGCTCCGGCAGCAATTGCTTTTGCAGTATCGATAACGCTTCCGCCACCTACAGCCAAAATAAAATCAACCTTATCCTTACGGCAAAGTTCAATTCCTTCGTATACTTTTGTATCAAGCGGATTGGGTTGAACGCCGCCTAAAGTAATATACGAAACACCTTCATTCTTTAAGGATTCTTCAACCCGACTCATCAGACCGCTTTTTATTACCGATCCACCACCATAAAGAAGCAATACCTTTTCTGCACTGTATTTCTTTAATAACTTACCGGCCATTGACTCGGTTTCTTTTCCAAACACAAATTCTGTTGGACTGTAAAATACAAAATTATCCATTGCTAATATCTTTTCTTTCTAATAACAAAACGTCTTTTATCATTCAACCTTGCTTAACTAATATTCAGCAGAGCACTAATTTTTTCTTTCAACAACAAAGCATTAATTGGTTTGGCTACAAAATCGTTAAAGCCACCTTCATTTATCTTGCTTCTGTCTTCTTCCGAAGCGTATGCTGTTACGGCTATAACAGGAATCTCCTTTGAATGCATTCTTATCTCCTCAACCAATTCATATCCATCCATAACAGGCATTTTAATATCTGTCAGAATCAGATTAGGCTTATGGTCATTGTATAACTTTACAGCTTCTTCGCCATTCCAGGCATGAATAAGCTGATATTCTTTGCCAAGAATTGCTTCCATTAATTTATAGTTACTCTTGTCGTCTTCGGCAACTAACAATGTAACTTTATCCGTATTATTTATCAACACAGATTTCTTATCAGGCTCATCGAAAGATTCTTCCTCATATGTCTCAACCGGCTTGTAAGGAATAGTAAACCAAAAAGTAGAACCTATTCCCTCTTCCGA
>JAFNAQ010000035.1 GCA_017860275.1 Bacteroidota bacterium | reverse complement strand
GATAGCATACTGAGCTGCAGCGTCGTTAAAAGCAGTAGGACTAGATATCCATTCGTATTTCTTAAATCCAGAAGGAGCTTCGATAATAGCAATAGTATCCCCATTCCCGCAGGCGTTTACAGTAAGTTCTGCCGGACCAACCTTAGCAGTAACATAGCCATAAGCCCAATGGGCAGAAGGAGAGCAGTCTGTTAGCATTATATTAATCCTAACTCTATTTCCTTCGAAAGCACTTAGGTTCATAGCAACTTGTCTCCAATCTTGCCATATACCACCCGAAAACGTACTCCAACCAGGAGGCGTAGGGTTAGTTGTACCAGTTTGTTCAAAGGTAGCACAAGGATTAACTAGTCCACCTTCTACTCCTGATGTAGATAGAGTTTTTACTTCTATTCTAAAGGTGGGATTTTCGTATCCACTATGTCCAGGTGATTGAAGTACCATGGCGTAGTTAAAGGTTAGCAAGCAGTTTAAGGTAGTAATATCCAAGTCGTAAGATAGTTTACTAGAATTCTTATTATTTTGATTATTATTAATCTGAGAGGAATGGGTATATCCCCACATGGTAGGTACTCTTCTTAGGGTAGGTACGGTGAAGTCGAAAGCCGCAGAAGTTGGTGTATTGATAACGAAACAAGGACTCCCTTGCCAATAGACAGTTGCAGGATCGTTATAAACAGTCCAGCTATTAACCAAATTTACTGTACCATTTGCCTCTCCTTGATATCCTTTCCAGAACATATAGTTTCCGTTTGTGAAACCTATGTTTTGACCAGTCTGAGCTTGGACTTTATTTTGGTTTATTCCAGTTAATATAACTATTATAATAATGGACTTCAAAAAAATGTTGATTAACTTTTTCATATCTTTTTCATTTATTTTTAACACTTAGACACTGCAAATATAGCATTTTGTTTCTTTATTGACAATTTGTGTATATAAAAAAGTGAAGGTAGAATTTTCATCTATCTTCACTAATAATATACATTATATCAGGTATAAAGCTTATCTTACAATATTAATAGTACCAGTTTTGTCGTATACTCTAGAGTTTCCAGGTCTTTGATAAGAAAGTCTCCAAGTGTAAGCACCAATAGGTCTTCCAATTTATTTAAGCTAAAGAAGAAGAACTTATCATTCTGTCCATCACCATCAGGAGTAATAGCACTAGGCACCCAAACAGAGAATAATTCAATAGGAAGAGTAATAGAAGCCGTGTCAAAACAATGAGTACCAATTTCATTATATGTTGTTAAGAATACAGATATTTCTTTACCACTTACATCATTAAATCTGTGAGTAAAAGAACGTTGAGTAGAAGTTGTACCATCAGAAATATCCCATTTAGAAGTAGCACTATACTTCGAATCATCTTTTAAAGAAAGAATAGGATTATCTACATCGACATATTCAGGAGAATAAGTTATCTTAGCCTCAGGTTTAGGAACAACATCAATTCTAACAGTTCTTTGAGTATAACAACCAGAAGGGCCATAACCATTCATAGCATATATAGTTGTTTCTTCAGGATACACATCCACAGGATCAGCCAAAGTATCAGTAGTCAAAGTAGGGTCAGCAGGATTAGCACTCCAACTATAAGTAACACCACCCACACCATTAAGAGTTACCTTATCTTTAGGACAAACCTTATATTTACTAGCAAAGACACTAGGGTCAGTCACATAAATATTTACACTTTTCCAATTCATACAACCTTGAGATGTTTTAGCAATAAGATAAATAGTTGTGTTTGTAGTAGGAGAAAAAGTAGTAGTAGGAGAAGGAGAAGGATTAGTAATCACAGGAGGATTAGAAGGCATATTGAATGACCATTGCATCTCTTTAGTAACGCCAGAAGAGTCAATAGCAGTAAGAGTAGCAGGTTGTCCAATACAAATCATAGTATCCCCATGAATAGTAATATTAGGAAACTGTTGCACAGAAATAATAACAGGCTTAGTTCTCTTACAAGCAGTATTAGGAGCCGAAGCAGTAACCCAAAGAGTTTTGTCGGTATTAAAAGTTGCAGTATAAGCAGGGCCAGAGAATATAACAGGATCCGTTTCATTAGAAGACTCTCTCCATTCATAAGTGGTTCCAGGGATAGTATTATTAGAAGCAACAACAGTCATTTGAGAACCAATACAAATCATAGAATCCTTAACAGTAAAATCAGGAGTAGAAGGAACTACAATATCTTTTTCAATAATATTTACACAATCTTCGTCTTTCACTGTTAGTTTAACATGATAAGGACCAGCCGCAGCATAAGTATGGGAAGGATTTCTATTAGTATTAATAGCAGTAAAGCTATTATAATAAGCTGTATTACCATCACCAAAGTCCCAAGTATACTCTAAAGTATCAGCAATAGAATTATAACCAGCCCCTAGAACCGTTTCATCAACAAAGTCAACCTTAAGAGCACAATCTAACACTGTATCAAATTCAGGGATAGGCTTCATACTTTGAACAGTCGCCTTAATAAATGCTTCACAAGCAGGAGTAGAACCAGAATTAGGAGAAGTAAGTTTTACAGCGAAATATTGATGAGTTGCGAAAGGATCAGTTTGTCGGATAGCATACTGAGCTGCAGCGTCGTTAAAAGCAGTAGGACTAGATATCCATTCGTATTTCTTAAATCCAGAAGGAGCTTCGATAATAGCAATAGTATCACCATTCCCGCAGGCGTTTACAGTAAGTTCTGCTGGACCAACCTTAGCAGTAACATAGCCATAAGACCAGTGCCCTGTTGGTTCGCAGTCAGTCATTATAATAATAACCCTTACTCTATTTCCTTCGTAAGCACTCAGGTTCATAGCAACTTGTCTCCAATCTTGCCATATACCACCAGAAAATGTTCCCCAACCTGCAGGCATAGGATTATTTGTCCCAGTTTGTTCAAATGTAGCACAAGGGTTAACTAATGCTCCTTCATTTGAGCCAGAGAGAGTTCTAACTTCTATTCTAAAGGTAGGATTTGCATACCCAGTATGACCAGGAGATTCTAAGACCATAGCATAGTTAAAAGTTAGCAAACAGTTTAGAGGGGTAATATCTATATCATAGGAAAGTTTACTACAGTTTTTGTTATTCTGATTATTATTTATCTGAGAGGAATGAGTATAACCCCACATAGTAGGAACTCTTCTTAGAGTTGGTACAGTGAAGTCAAAAGCTGCAGAAGTTGGAGTGTTAATAACGAAGCAAGGGCTTCCTTGCCAATAGACAGTTGCAGGGTCGTTATAAACAGTCCATCCACTCACTAAACTTGCTGTCCCATTAGCAACTCCTTGATATCCTTTCCAGAACATATAGTTTCCGTTTGTGAAACCAATGTTTACTCCAGTTTGAGCTTGGACTTTATTTTGGTTTATTCCAGTTATTATAACTATTATAATAATGGACTTCAAAAAAATGTTGATTAACTTTTTCATATCTTTTTCATTTATTTTTAACACTTAGACACTACAAATATAGCATTTTGTTTCTTTATTGACAATTTAATATAGCTTTACAATTGTAATCCCTTCTCCTCCAAATTCAATATGTGCGGATTTGAAACTTTGTACCTCGGAATTAGTCCTTAGATAATCTCTGATTATTGTCTTGAGAATTCCATTTCCTTTTCCATGTAGAATAGAAATTTCTCTTTCTCCAAGAAGTAAGGCTTCGTCAATAAATTTTGATACTTTTTCCAAGGCTTGCTCGGCTCTCTCTCCTCTAATGTCAATTTGCAATGAGAATTCCTTTCTCTTATCGTTCATTTCATCAATTATTGAGGTAAATGTATTATTTGATGACTTTGTCGTTTTTTTTGTTTGTTGTTTAAGGTAGCTTTTTTTATCGACTTTCATTACCTTATTCTTATCGATAGTCATCTTTATGCTATCACTGATTACTTCAATCTTATTTCTATTGATTCTTACCACTTCTGCAAAAATATTATCTTCTCCTATCTTTACAATATCTCCGATGGAAATGGGAGCAAGGTCAAGTTTAATTCCTATTTCTTTATTTTTCTTCTTTTGAATACTGTCTATATTCGAAATTTCTTTTTCAATATGATCTAATTCTTCTTTTAGGCTTTCTCTAAGAATCTGAGTTTTTTCTTTATCTGCCTTTGTTTCTTTAATCTGTGCTATTGCATTTTCGATTTGACGATTTGCGCTTATAATTATCTGTTTTGCCTCAAGCTTTGCCTGTTTAAGAATATCTTTTCTTTCTTGTTCTAATGAAGAGCTTAGTTTATTATATTTTTCTAATACCTCAGAGAGAAGCTCATCTGCAATCTTTACTTGTTCGTTCTTTTTCTTTAATTCGCTTTTTTCTACCTCTAATTGTTGAAGTTGTTGCTCAAAGTCAAGATGTGAAGTCCCAATTTTATTTGTTGCAGATTCAATAATGATATTTGGTAGTCCAATCGTCTGTGCAATTTCAAATGCAAACGATGACCCCGGTCTTCCTATTGCTAATTTGTATAATGGACGCATATTGTTTTGATCAAATAGCATTGCTCCATTAATTATATTTTCTTCTCTATCGGCAAGAAGTTTTAGATTTGAATAGTGTGTGGTTACTACTCCGTAGGCTTTTTTCTTATTTAAATACTCTAACACTGCTTCTGCAATTGCTCCCCCAATACTTGGATCTGTACCTGTACCACATTCGTCAATTAGAAATAGGGTTTTATTTTCTGCATTCTCACTTAGATTTTTCATATTTAAAAGATGAGAAGAATAGGTACTTAAATCGTTTTCTAATGATTGCTCATCTCCTATATCAATGAAGATAGAACTAAAAATACCTACTTCAGAGGTTTCTCTCATTGGCACTAATAATCCACATTGAATCATATATTGTAGTAATCCAACTGTTTTTAGGCATACAGATTTACCTCCAGCATTAGGTCCTGAAATTATTAGTATTCTATTATTTTCATCTAAACTTATTCTAAGTGGGACTATATTTTTATTGTTCTTTTCAAGACTTATTTGTAGTAATGGATGTCTTGCATCGAACCAGTCTAGCTTTGGACTCTTAACAATGATTGGTTTTCCTGCCTTAATCTTCATCGCAAATTTTGCCTTAGCACGAATAAAGTCGACTTGTGCTAAAAAATAATATGCTTGAATTAGATTGTCAATACTTGGTCTAAGATATTCTGTGAACTGAGTTAGTATTTTTACTATCTCTCTCTTTTCTTCAAGTTCGAGTTCTCTAACTTCGTTGTTTATTTCAACAATCTCTTCTGGTTCAATGTATGAGGTCTGACCTGTTGCACTCTCATCATGAACAAATCCCTTTATCCTTCTCTTATTTGCTGATGATATTGGAATTACAGAACGTCCATTTCTTACTGTTATTTCAGCATCATCACTTGTCCATCCTTCTTTCTTTGAATTTACTAATATTTTGTGTATTCTTTTGTCAACTTCAAGAATTTTCTTTCTCTTATTGGACCTTATGATGCTTAAGTATTCGGAGGCAGTATCGTAGAAATCTCCTTTATCGTCAATTAATCTAAAGCAATATTTAATTAATTCTTTATCAAGTGTAATATCCTGAGTGATTAATTTAAGATTAGTATATTTATCTTCGTCGCTTTTTGAGAAGAAAATTAGACATTCATTAATTGTTTGAAGAGAACTCTTTAGGTCAAATAGCTCTTTTTGACCGATAAATGTCCCTGAAAGACGGAGCCTCTCTAGCTCAAGTCTCATATCGAAATAATTACTTGAAGGGAAATTAGAATTTGTTGCAAATATTTGGCGAAATTCTTCAGTTAATTCAATTAAATTCTTGATTTTCTCATAATTATTGGAGAATTTCATTCTGTCTACTAAGTCCATTCCTCCTTTACTTAAGCAATTATCCTTAATATATTCCCTAATTTGCTCAAATCCAAGCTTATTCTCTAACTTGTCGCTCATTCCTTTATTATTCTTTGAAAAATACTTCGTTTTCGTATTAAATATCTTCGTTTTTGACTCTTAATATCTTCGTGTTATTCAAGAAAAACGAAGATATTTTTAATTTTTATGCTATATATTTTATAGTAAAAAAGGCAACTGATTTTTTCAATTGCCTTTTTTCTAAATATAATTAGGTATTATTCAAATATTAGCTCGCCATTAGCTTTGTCAAAAGTAAACTTACCAAAGTTTGCAATACCATTTTTGTTTATATACATATTGTTTGTCATACCTTTTTTAACTATCACCTCGTATTTATCTGCATAGTGTTTTCCGATATATGCAGTTTTGAAGATTAATATAGCATTATCCAAAATATTACCTTGTTCATCAAAGGCTTTATCTTTGTCTTTAAAATCGTCTTTGTTGATTCTTCCAGTAAGAAGCATATTCATTGCAACATCCCAATCTAAAGCTGCTGCCTCGCGATAGCGCTCATCAAACACGGCTGGCACATTTGCTCCATTTAGAATAATATATAGTAATGCTTTTTTACCATTAATCATACTTAGCTTAATATTATTATCGGTATAGATAATTGGAACAGTAGTAATAGGAAGAGGTTTTGTTCCTCTTACCATATCTACCAAAGGAAGTTTCATTTTCGCGTCTTCAATACTATCCAATTGCTCAGCAGGAATATAGTCTGTTCTAAGTATTCTAAACTCACTTCTACGATTTAATTGATGTGCAGCTTCTTTTTCTCCAACTGTTTTAAGTTTATTGATATATTCTTCGTTAAGAGTTACTCCCTTTGGGAATATATACTTCTTCCCATTAAATTCAGATTCGGAATCTCTAACAAGAGTTCTTGGAATTCTATCTCCATAACCTTTAGGCACTAATCTGTCTCTATCTATTCCTCTAGCAAATAAAAAGTTTACTACAGCTTCTGCTCTATGTTGAGAAAGAGTATCGTTAGTTACTTTAGGAAATGGTCTAATATCTGTATGAGAAGCTAATTCGATTACATATGTAGGGTTGTTTACGAGAACAACTAATAGGTCGGATAAAGAGTCTTGATATTGATCTAGTAAATCCCATTTTCCTAAATCGTAACGGATCTCTGGAAGTAATACAGGTTCTTTAGGTATTGGTTTCAATCTTACATCGCGAATAATATCTTTACTCGTTGTAAGTCCAACAGTTGATTCCTTTGCTTCTTCATTCATGTAATCAACTTGAGAAATTTGTATTGTGTAGTTTACATTGTATTTTATCTGAGAGTTATCGAATGAGTATTCTCCGTTTCTATTTGTTCTTGTTTCTACAGAAGTTTTATCTGAACCTAATATTTTTACTTTTGCCCCTTCAATAAATTGCATTGATTTGTCATCTCTGACTTTGCCACTAATTGTGAATAGCATTGGAGCTCTGTAGAAAGAATATATATCATCACCTCCAACTCCTCCATCTCTATTTGAAGAGAAATATCCACTCTCTGCTGCAGCAATCGATTCATCATCAGTTTTTGTAAAAACAATTCCAATTTCATCGAATTGACTATTTAGAGGATATCCAAGATTCATAGGATCTGTCCACTCATTATTTTGATATTCTGTGTAAAATAAATCATAACCTCCAAGTCCTGCAAGACCATCAGAAGAATAATAAAGTCTAGTGTCAGTTCTTAGTATAGGAAATTGTTCTTTTCCTTCAGTATTGATTTGTTTGCCAAGATTAGTAAGATTGCTAAATGGCTCATTGACTGATGCACGTGTAGCTTTCCAAATGTCAAAATCTCCTTGTCCTCCAGGGCGATTGGATGTGAAGTATATTGTTAATTCATCAGAAGAAACTGCTGGGTGAAGATAGTTATATGTTGTGTCTCCTAAATCAAGTTTTACAAATTCTGCATCAGAATTTTCAAGATTATTATCTACCTGACCACTAGAGGTTACTTTTTGTCCTGCTCCAGAGGCTTGTGTTGGCTTTCCTTTCTTTGCTTTTCCTTTTGCAGGTTTAATAGGGCGAGAATATATTGCACAATTAAGTTCTTTATTTAATAATACATTACAACGAGAAAAATAGTAATTGTTTTGTTTGCCATTTGGTATAACAATCATTTCCCCTTCATTTACTTCTGTATTAATTTCTGCACCAGAGAAATATGTTGCTTCTCCTAACTCTCCTGCTTTTAATTTTTGAGTGGTATAAATGTCAGAGAAATATTCACCAGTCCAAGCATCTTTCTCATAGTTTTTATCTGAAGGACGAGAAGAAGTAAATGATAATTCTTTACTATCATCAGGTTTAATGAAGCGTGGAGCCCAATCGTTCCACTCTGTATTTACATTCTTTTCATTTTTCATTTGATGTTTAGTAGGCTTTTTCATCCAGTTTTTTGCAAGAGCAATCGAGGCAAGTCTTCTTTGAGCAAGCTCATCTTTAGGGACTAGTTTTAAATATTCTTTATAATTGAATTCAGCTTCATCCCAATCGCCTCTGAAACGTTGTATGTCTGCCATATAAAGAAAAATCTTTGGACGAGCACTATAATACTTTGCAGTCACAAGTCTTTGGTATGCTTTTAAGGCCTGTGTTTTATCATCCATTAATCGATAACTTTCTGCTAACTGAAAAAGAACACGATCTTTTTCCTGACGATTCAATTTTACATCAGTATAAGCTTTTTTGTAGAGTTCTATAGCTAAAGTATATTGCTTTGAATTGAAGGCATCATCAGCTTTTTCGGACAAACTTTGCTTTTGAGCATAGCTAGAAATACTGAAAATGAAGATAATTAAAAAGAAAAACAATTGTTTTAGTTTCATAGACTAAAATATTTCTGTATTAAAATTATAATAATAAAATCTAATTGTCAATTTAATTTTTGTATTACGAAATAATATAAAATTGAGTTTCAACTATTAGTTTACAAAGATACAATATTTTTTACGTTTCCATAATTATTAACTTCTATTTTGGTTAATTATTGTTTTACAATAGGAATATGAATAGTGAAAATAGTCCCACTACCTACTTTTGAGTCAAAATATATTTTCCCACCAATAGATTCAAGAATTCCTTTTACAATCGATAGCCCAATTCCTGTCCCGTCAATTTTAGTTGTAAACTTAGATGAAAATATCTTATTATAATTTTCTTTTGCAATACCTATTCCATTATCTGATATTGAAATGATACATTCATTATTTATTTCTTTGATATTTATTTCCACAATCCCATTATTTCTATTATCTAATGCTTGAATTGAATTTTTGATTAGATTATTAAATATTCGAATCAACTGCTGTTTATCACACAATACATAATAATTATTCCGAGAATCATTTTTTAATATAATTTCATAATCGTCATTAGATAGATAAACATCAATTGCAGATTTTATGCACTCATTTATGTTCGCTATTTGATTTGTACTATTTCTAGTTTTTGAGTAATCAGAAAATTCAGAAGCGATATCTGATAAAGTATTAATTTGTTCAACTAGGGCTGGAGCAATATATTCGAATCTTTCATGGAATTTTGCAATATCAGTTTTTTGTAACCTTTGTAATTGTTGGATTGAGAGTTTCATCGGAGTAAGTGGATTTTTTATATCATGTGCGACTTGTTTTGCCAACTCTCTCCAAGCATCTTCTCTTTCACTCCTCTTCAAGAGGAAGGTATTATACTCAAGTTTATCAATCATTGAGTTAAAAGAAATTATTAATTCCCCTAATTCATCATCCCTTTTCCAATTAATTTTTTCATTGATTTGATTTATATTTATCTGTTTTAGTTTGTCTTTTATCTGCTTTAATGGCAACGTAATATAGTTTGACAATGTATATGCAATAATTAGAGATATAATTATCCATATTACATAAATATTAGAGAAGGATGACACAAATTCAATGGTCTTATTTTCAATATCCTTTTGTTGAATAATAAAAGGGATATGTAGGTACGCTATAGTTATATTTGATGTATTCTTTATTGGCATGTATGATGAAGTATAGTTTCTTAGCCCAATTTTTTCTTCTCTTATAAGAATTGGAGTCTGTTTAGTTTTTAGCTCATCAAGTGCAGATTTAACCATTAATTGACTAGTAAGCCCTTGAGAAAAAATACTCTGTCTAGAAGTATTTGTTAGATATCCGTTAGTATCATATATATTAATATCTGTCAAGAATGAATTAGATAAATTTATTGTATAAATATTTGTTTGATCTATTGTTTTGGGCAAACCCTCATAATATTTTTCAAGTTCAATGCATATGGATTGTGTTTTTTCGTAAAGAATGTCTCTATTCGAGTTAGTGTTAATTTGGTAATAATATTTTATAGAAATCCATCCAAATATTATAAATGATATCAAAAAAATACCAATGATTGTAAGTTGTATACTATTTTTTATATTAAAGTTTCTAATTAATAATATACTCTTGGGATTTATTATTAGGATCATTAATATCAATAATATAGATGACAGAATAAATAAATATGATGGTATAGAAATTATATTATATAGATTTTTTCTATCAATGCTAGCTATCCATTTTGTGTCATTATTATCTCCATTAATTATGTAGAATAAATAGCCATTACTTTCACTCCAATTATTTGTTGGCAATTTACAAACTTTAGGATAATTTATATTCCCTATTTGTAGTGCTAATTTGTTTTCAATATATTTTCCATATGTACTTAACTTGCGTTTTGATAGGAAATCTTGAGAATCATCATCAATTAGTAAGTCGGGATATCCCATTTCATTAGATCTCCTTTTTTCAAGGCATTCAATTAACAAATTCACTTGAATATCTTTGTATTCAAGTTTAAAATATCCTATGTATCCCTTTTCATCGGCTAGATTATTGTCCAAGTATATATTATTACTATTCTGGATTAATTTTGCATTAGACAATCTATTATTAAAATAGGTGTCACATTTAAATTTTGATGAATTCGGTTGTATTATTATAGATTCATTGTAGAAACATGCTATTGCACCTATGTGGTAGTTGATGGAAAGTTCATATAAATAATTGTCTCTTATATAATTTTCGATTTGAGAATTATCTTTATTGATAATCATGTTCTTCAATATACTATCGCTTTCAATATTTTTCTCAAAAGATTTAAGTATTAATTCCGCTTTTGGATCAGATTTACTTGAAATTTGTTTTAAACTTTCAACAATAATTGTCTTTCTGCTTTTTTCATTGTTGTAGAAAATAAATGGGCTTATTATTATGGAAAATAATATTAGAATTGTCATATAATACAACAATATTGATTTATTAAAATTGTTTTTATAATATATGCAAATGAATAGGAAAATGGATGATATTGAGATTATTATTATTGAAAATATATCTATTTCAATTTCAAAGAAAAAAAATGGAATTGTAGATGCTAAAGTCAATATTATAAAAGTAAGTTGAAAATTGATAATATCTTTTTTGAAATATAATATTTTGTATATTGCTTTATAATAGACATATTCTAAAAATAAAATAATCACATGAACAAAGATTATAATTAAATCAAAATTAATGATCCCTTCAAGAGAAATACTTTTATTTGTATTCAATAATACATCTTGAATTATAAATATGTTTAGTATAGAAATAGGAATTACTAATATTTTAATTAAATATACTTTCACTTTATTTACTGAAGATTCTAATTTCAAATTTGATATCCAAACATATATTAATATTATTGAAATAAATAATTCAGCTAAAGAAGAGATAAATCCAGTGTTTGCATATATAAAAGGTGAAAAGATTATTGTTTTGAATACAACTGATGGCCATTCAAAATAAAACAATATCTCCTTTATAACAACAAATATTATTATTAGGGATATATTTCCAATATTACTATATTCCCGTTGTTTTATTGATATAGACTTTAATATCAAATAAAAGATTAAGAAGAATAGTATGCAGGAAAAATATCCTAGGGCAGAATCAATATTTTTTATATCATTTTTTATTTCTAGATAAAAGATAGTCTTATTATCTATTTTTATTGGATATGGGGTCTTTTTTTGAGTTATAATAATATTATCATCATATTTTATTCTGAAAATTGGATTGAAATCGTTATTTATATATTTATTTTTTATTTCATATTTATTTTTTATCAATAAAGCATAAATATTTGTGGAGTCACCACATGTTTCCTTATATATTATATAATATCCATTTTTGAGTTTTACAAATTTGTCGTTTAGTGTTGAATCAAATTTTATCGGTATTGGGATACTGTTGGTTGTCCAATAAGATAAAGTATTATTAATATATGTAAACCTTTCTCCATGTTGTTTTATACTCAAATATTCTGAATTAATTTTACTTTGAATATTTATGAAGATTGTATTAGACTTTTGATTCTTGGTGAAATTATATTCTAGAAATATGAGAGTAATAAGCAAAATGAAAACAATAATTAAATTAATAATTCTGTTTGAAGGTATTTTTTTTGAATTCATAATTTTCATATTTAATACAAAGATAATTATTTATTTCAAATTGAAAATAAAAGGATTGATATTTTTTAAACTTCTATAGGAGGGGCTCTAAACCTGCGATAAAAATATATTTATCCAAATTTTTACTCAAAAAATTTGGTTGTAATGTAAAAGTTTGTATCTTTGCAAACCCAATTGAGGGGATAAGATTTAATAAATCATTAAAGAAATGTACGCAATAGTAGAAATCGCAGGACAGCAATTCAAGGTTCAAAAAGATCAGAGGATTTTCGTTCATCGTCTTAAAACAGAAGAAGGGATGGAAATGTCATTTGACACCGTGATGCTTAAGGATCAAGATGGTTTAGTAACTATCGGTGCTCCAAAAATCGAAGGTGCTTCAGTGAAAGCTAAAGTCTTAAAACATTTAAAAGGAGATAAGGTTTTAGTATTCAAAAAGAAGAGAAGAAAAGGTTACCAAAAAATGAATGGTCACCGTCAGTATTTAACTCAAATTGAGATTACGGATATTTTGTAATATAATAAGATATAAATTATGGCTCACAAGAAAGGTGTCGGTAGTTCAAATAATGGACGTGAATCGCAAAGTAAACGATTAGGCGTTAAGATATTCGGTGGTCAAGCATGTATCGCTGGTAATATTATAGTACGCCAAAGAGGAACACTTCATAATCCAGGACAAAATGTAGGTATAGGTAAAGACCATACTTTGTTTGCTCTTGTTGATGGAGTTGTTGAGTTCAGAAAACGTAGAGATGATAGATCTTACGTGTCTGTAAAACCTATATAATAGCATTAAACTAGATAACTAAAAAATAATAGACTTGGTTTTAATTAATTAAGTCTATCAAATCTAAGCGAGCGAGTTTAGAGATAAGATCTTTGACATTATAGACATATAAGAGAGAAACGAGAGAAAGAGAATAAGAGTGCACGGGGGATGCCTGTGGCTCTCGGAGGCGAAGAA
>JAFNAQ010000019.1 GCA_017860275.1 Bacteroidota bacterium | reverse complement strand
GAAAGGAACGACTAGAGGATTGCCCTGAAAAAAAGTTTTATATCAATATCCTTGACAAAAGGTCTAAAATATATTATCTTTGCAGTCAAACACGTAGGGGCAAACCCATGTGTTTGCCCAAAACAAAATCCGAATTTAAAATTCCTTAAAATAAAATGATGCACATCTTTCATAGTAAATGATGTGCATCTTTTGTATCAAATGATGTGCATCTTTCGCATATGAAAACGCCGTTTAAAAAGTTTAGAACGCCATTTAAAAAGTTTTAAACAGCGTTCTAGTAGATTAAAACAAGCATTAGAATTTCCGTAATCAAGCATCTAATATTTCGTCTTCTGATTTGTCACGTTGTTTGAAGTTAAGAACTAATGTAATTTTTTTAGGTTCTTTATTTGAATAGTCACGAAACTCCCACCCTTCTGACCTTTTATAATGCTGGAAAGTCTGCCAATAATTGTCAAAATCATTTTTAACTAAAAAATCTTTCTCATCTTGGTCTGATAAAGGAATAATAAATGAAAAGATTCTGCATGTAAAATAAAATTCACCTACTGCAAAAGGGACTCGCTTATCTTTATCTTTCCTAAAATAGACTACCATTTTCGGCTGAATTGCAAAAGCGTGATATGAAATCATTTCTGCAACTTTTGGAAGTTTATCTACTTCATAATTCCCATTTATCCAATCAATAGTTCTACTAAAATATTGAAGTTTATCTGTTGGAATTACGCTTAAAAAAAACTTGCAAAGACACTTGTAAATGTTTTGGAGTATTATTGGATCTTTAGTTTCTAATTTTAGTTTGTAAGGCATACCAAATTCTGGTCTGTCGTCTATACTATGAAAAGAAAGATGAATGTTT
Organism: Bacteroidota bacterium; assembly: GCA_017860275.1. Lineage (GTDB taxonomy): Bacteria > Bacteroidota > Bacteroidia > Bacteroidales > P3 > UBA10566. Next base: position 27,323 of record JAFNAQ010000019.1, on the reverse strand, counting down.
TCATCTTTCTTTAATTCAAAGTTTTCGCCTTTGAATTGTTTGCTGCCGCCTTTCCCTTTTACATCAAATATTGTTCTAAATAAAGCAAGATATTGAATAATGTGTGGTTCAATAGTTTCGCTAAATCTTGTATTACATGTATCGCATTCGTCAAACAAAACCGCAGTTTTATTTCCAAGTCCTTCTGAAATTGCGTGTGATTTATTGTTGAATGTTACATTTTCTGTTGTGTTACCACAAAAACGACAAACTCTTTTCATTTTTATAGGTTCGCCAATAGTTATCCTTTTGTCGCCAATAACTGATATTTCATATTTCTGAAGGATTTTTTCAAATAGTTCTTTTGTCTGTCCGTGAATTTCGTCAAAGTTTTTGTCTTCTGATATTGCTCTTAGATAATCGTATAGCTTTAATTTTTCAATTGTTTCAAGTTTAATATTTGGGAGAAAGAAGAAATGTTCGTCATGTTTTAACTTATTAAAAAATGCAGAAACACAATTTAGTTGAGGAATGCCTTTATTATACTTATTTGTAAAATCGGTGATTTTTTGAATAGTGTCTGCATTGTTTTGTTGATATGACTCTATAATTATTTTTTGATTATCTTCGTCAACTTTTGCGAAAATAAATAAAAGTTCTTTTGTAAAGTTGTCAATGAAATCAAAATTTTCGGATGAAACATCAAATGTAATCGTATCTGTAAGTGCTAAAAATTTGATTGAGTATTTATACATTATTGATTTGTATTAAGTTTATTATTATTATTCGTACATTTCAGATATATCATTTACTGAGTTATTATTATTAGGTAAATAATTTTTAATACTAAAATTTAGCACAACACTATCCAATTGAGCTCTTTTAATTAAATCTACTAAATGTTCTTCTGTTGCACTTGTATTATTTATTAGTTGTGTATCTATTTCTGAAGGAGGTGTAGTATATTTAACATTTTTAGTGCTTCTTTCAATTACTACAGTCAAGTATTGGTTTGGATTATTTGTGTCTTGACAGAATATGCAATAATATTTTTTAAGGAATTCGGCTTTTGTCATAATCTTTGTTTTTTATGGTTGTTATATTGATTAATTAGACATTAGTATTAATAATGTTTTACTTTAGGAATACTAATAATTTCAACAAAGTAAAATAAAAAATTGAATATATGCAATGTAATTTGTGAAAATATTTTTAAATGGTATTTTTTAGGCTTGAGAGTATAAAGAAGTCCTTGTCTGATATTATAAACAAAGGTATTTATTTATCTAAAGACAATTTTATTATTTCAGTGTTTTTTCAAAATTAACTAGCCCGAACAGAAAAAATGAATAAAATAATGTTTGCATATAATATTATTTTATAAATTTGCAATTATTCTAACACTTCAAAGCGTTGAAGAAATAGAATAACATTTAGAAAGCGTATTAGTATCTTCTTAAACCAAATCTGGAAAATTTGAATCATTGTGGAAGATAATATAGTATCGCTTACGCTTGTGTTATTATTCTGCCCTAAAGCTTATGCAATGGGGCAGTTTATATAAACATATAGGCGTGGGTTTTATTATTTTATCTTACAATGTAGGCATTCCAGAGCCTGGTTTAAGGATAATCTTAATAAACTCCCACGCTTTTTTTATCTAAAAATGTTTCATTTAGGGAGTTTGGAAGAAAACAAATAAGTATTAACAACAGAACAAAAAGTTGCATTTACAACTTGAATTCTGCTAATTATTAAACTAAAATTATTATGACTGCATTAATTACCTTTATTGCTGTATTCATTTTTCTATTTTGGATAGGAATGAAACTAACCCGTTGGGTAAATGGAAGTTCAAAAATGATCAAGAACCAAAAGAAAATTTTGGAGGAGATGAAAAAACAGAACCAAAAAGACTAAATATGTAGAAGAAAATAGTCTGTGTCTATGTTTTGGGATAATTGATATGTAAAGAAAATCGCAAAATCTTTACATGTTATTTGAATAATAGGGGCAAATCAATGAGATTTTTTCGTTGTGAGGGATTGCATTCCCTCTCAACGAAAAAATATTTCAAAGAGAAGAATTAAAAATATATAAAAATATTCCCATATCTTTGAGCATTAATAATAAATAAAAATTCAACAATGAATAGTTCTAAACTTACAAATAATGCTATAAATAAAACAACAAAAACAAAACAAATATGAAGCGAAAAAATATTGTTATTACAATTGTTCTAGTTATTGTCCTTATTGCTATTTTTACTAATCCTTCTATTGAGGATCATAAGGAGGCTGTGAAAATCAAATTCAACGCTAATTTACAAAAAAAACTCAATTTAGAGGATGGAATAGTGCAAGCTTTTTCTATGATGATAGGCGGTGTTGTTTTGGATGGTTTTGTTGATAATATGGTGAGTTCGGAAAATTATATTCTATTTTCTATCACCAAAATAACTTGGGATAAAGACGTAAAGGTTGTGGGTATTGGTGCTTTTGGTAATGTTTTTATATCAAATAAAATTGACAAAGCTTTTGAGAATAATCTCAAAAACAACTAAGAATTTCTTGATATTAACTATCTATATTCTACATTCTAAATACAATAACTCACTACTGTTGAGCTATGAATTAAAATAATTCATAAAACTACAGTAGTGCATTAATAAAGATTATATATTTGTCGTATATTTCTTAAAGGACTTAAAAAGGGAACTTCTGTCCTTTTAAGAATATACAAAAAGTATTACTATAAGTTCCCTAAACTCTAATAAATTGTAGTTTATGATACAGGACAAAGAAACCAATATTGTTTATCTTTCAGAAAATCTAAGTAAATGGAAAGATTATAAAGATTTCAGTGAAAACCTCGAAGATTTATTAAAAAAATTAGAAATTAGCTATGAATGGATTTCGGATACAAAAGATATTTGGGCAAGGGATTATATGCCAATCCAACTAGAAGAGAATGATTTTTTAAAATACAAGTATGAACCAGACTATTTGCGTAAGTCTAAATCAAAAACAGACTGTACAGAAGCGTGCAGTAAAATAGGTATAAAATATCGTGAAACAGATTTAATTATAGATGGAGGTAATGTTGTGTTATGTGGTGACAAGGTGGTTATGACAGGAAAAGTATTTACTGAAAACAATAAAGAAAAAGGAGATAAATCTTTCCTTAAAGAGTTGAAAGATTTATTTAAACATGAAGTTATCATAATCCCATGGCATGCTACTGGAAAACCAGATGACAAGGACGCTGATTTTTACGGACATTCTGATGGTTTTATTAAATATTGTGGAGATAACCGTATTCTTATGAGTAATCATCGTGATTATGATGAAGATGAAGCAATTCAAATAAGACAGGAACTTGAAAAGAATCATTTTGAAGTTACAGAAATGTTATTTAACGTTGATTATCCTCAATATGATTTAAATTGGGCATATATTAACTTCTTACAAGTTGGCAATAATATTATTATTCCTAAGTTTGGAATTGCTGAAGATGAGCAAGCAAAAAGATATGTACAAAATGCATTCCCATATTGTAGATTAAGACAGATTGATTGTCGTGCAATAGCGAAAAAAGGAGGTGCATTGCACTGTGTCTCTTGGAATATAAAGAAATAGCATAATGGAGAAGATGGAGACAAAGAGCAAAAAACACTTAGAGTATTACAAAACAGAAGTAGAATAAGTTGCCATAAATGTAATGAGCTGTTTAAGTGGGACTGTACATTATTAAATACTAAAATTCTAATTCGGAAAGTTCTAACCAGCGCATTTCTTTTTCTTCTAAGAGGTCGTGGACTTCTTGGTAGCGAGTGCTTAGGGTGTGAAGTTTGTCGGCAGATAATGTTCCTGAAGATATTTTCTCAAAAATCTCTGCCTTCTCTTTTTCGAGATTTGGAATTTCTTTTGTTAGAAGCTCATATTCTCTTTTCTCATTAAAGGATGCCTTATTGGCTTGCTTTGTTTTTACTTTTTGAGGCGCATTGAATGCGTTATTTTGAGAAGATGAAGATGTTTTAGCCTTACGTTCTTCCTCTCTCATCTTAATAAAATCGGTATAGGTACTATGATAATCCTTTACAATACCCTCTCCCTCAAAGACAAAAAGATGATCAACTAGATTATCCATAAAACTTCTATCGTGAGAGACAATTAATAGGCAGCCCTTATATTCCGAAAGAAAGTTCTCTAACATGGCAAGGGTATAAATATCCAAATCGTTTGTAGGCTCATCGAGTATTAAGAAATTTGGGTTAGACATTAATACCTTTAGAAGATATAGCCTTCTTCTCTCTCCTCCCGAAAGATTACCATAATAATTAAATTGTAGCTCTGGTGAGAACCCAAAGTAATATAGAAACTGAGATGCTGAAACCTCTGTTCCATTATCCAGCTTTATGCTTTCTGCAACCTCTCTAATAATCTCAATAACTCGCATATCTTCTTTTTCTTGCAAGCCATCTTGAGTATAGTATCCGTATTTAATTGTTTGTCCTGTTACAACCTTTCCCTGGTCTGGCTTAATGTTTTCTGTTATAAGATTAAGGAAGGTTGATTTCCCAATACCATTACTCCCCACAATACCTATCTTCTCTCCTTTCTTGAAGGTATAAGAAAAGTCTTTTAGGATGGTTTTATCTCCAAAACTCTTCCAAACATTATGCAGCTCTAGTATCTTTCCTCCAATCCTTTGAGTCTTAACCGAAAGTTCTGGAGCCTCAAATGTTATCTTCTTTGTTGCAGTAGATTTTATATCGTAAAATGCATCTATCCTTGCCTTAGACTTTGTTGTTCTTGCCTTTGGCATCCTTCGCATCCATTCAAGCTCTTTCTTATATAGGTTGCGAGCCTTCTCCACCTCGACCCTTTCATTATAGTCTTTTTCTGCCTTCTTCTCAACAAAATAATCATAGTTTCCCTTATATTTCGAAATCTGACCACGGTCTAACTCATAGATATCTGTACAAACATTATCGAGAAAATATCTATCATGGGTAACTACTAATAGGGTTAGATTTTGGCGGCAGAGGAAATCCTCTAACCATTCAATCATTGCAACATCAAGATGATTGGTTGGCTCATCAAGGATTAGTAAATCTACCTCTTCAACCAAGACTTTAGAAAGAGCAACCTTCTTTTTTTCGCCTCCAGAAAGAGAACCAATAACTCTACTGTGGTCTGTGATATTTAATTTAAAAAGAACTTCTGTTATCTTGTTCTCGTAATCCCAGTTATGAATAACATCAATCCCATCAAGCATAAACTCATTTATGGTCATATTATCATTTACATAAGGATTCTGCCCTAAGAAAGCCATGTGTATATCATTCTTAAAAACAATATTCCCTGTGTCGGGAACATCCTGATTCATTATAATATTCAATAGCGTGGACTTTCCTGCTCCATTTTTTGCAATTAGTGCTACCTTCTGCCCCTTATTTATACCAAAAGAAAGGTCTTCAAACAAGACCTTTTCACCATAAGATTTATATAAGTTTTCTACCGTTAAGATTGTTTCTGCCATTTATTTGATTCTTTCGTATGATTTAGGAATTGAGAAAGGATATTCCTGTGGAGTATTTATTTGATGTTTTTCTGTCTTTAGTTCAATTTGAGCCTTTGTCAAACTTGGAACAAAGAATTTGTATTGGGTTGGTAAAGAAATTGACTGAAGTGATATATATTTTGAATAGTTTACATCAAGCTTGTTGATATTATTTACTACTTGAAGAACATTCCTATCAATTCTTTTATTTGAAGAATTATAGTAAATGGTTTGATTTATCTTTGAAGTATTATTACTAGAAAGCTTACTTTCTCTGTTATTGTATGTAATAATAATAGTGCTAGCACCTCTGTTAATCAAAAAATTGCTTGTATTGTAATCCATTAAGTCGGTGGCTAAAATAAATGATTGAATAGTATTATAGTCTAAATTAAAACCTATCATCTTGGCAAAGAAACCATAGTCTCCAGAAAATACCTCTGAGTAAAGTTTATTGATGAAGAAAACAGAATCCTTAGTTAGTTTTAGCCTTGCTCCTTCAAGTCCAAACTTCGATACACTTATCCAAATAATACTATCCTTCTGCATTCGAATATTACCTCCAAAACTATTGCCATTAAACTTAATATCAAGTTTAGCAGAGTATGTCTTGAAGATTGGGGAAAGATTATTTACTTCTTCTATCAACAAATCATCTGCGGTTTTTTCAACCACCTTTACCTCTGGCTTTGGTTTTTCCACAGAGACTTTTTCCATGGTCTTACAACTTGAGAAGGTAAGAACTAAGAGTGAAAAGTGAAAAGTGAGGATTATATATTTATTTAATTGCTTTGATAATTGAATCATAATGTTCTATTAATGTTTGTGACCAAGAGGCTTTAGAATCTATAATATTCTCCATTACTTTTCTTGCCTCATTATATTTCCCTAGTTCAAACAAAACCCAAGCATATGTGTCAACATATATTGGGTTTGTAGGATATTTATCTGCTACCTTTTTTGCCATTGTTTCTGCTTTCTCCAATTTTGCCTTTCTTATCGATAGATAGTAAGCATAATTATTTAGCACCATATAGTTGAGAGGGTTTAGCTCTAATGTTTTATCGAAATACTTATCGGAGTTTTCGAAATCATTTAGTTTGTGATATGTTTCGCCAAGGTTTGAATAAAAATCCTCCATCAAAGGTTTATTGTCAACAACCAGCTTCACCCCTTTTTCTAGGTTTTCCTTTGCATTGATATAATCTTCTTTATAGATATAATTTACTCCTAAGAATAGATAAAAAAGTGGTTGTTCTGGGTATAATTCAATAGCCTTTTTGGAATCTATTATCATTGAGTCTGGTAGATTCATAGTAGACTGAGCAAATAATAGATTTTGGTAAACGTCAAAATCTTTCGAACCTAGACTTATTGCTTTCTTTACTGATTCAACAGCTTTTGGAAAATCACCTATTCTCATATAACCCGTACAAAGTAGCTCAAAGATTGCCTTCTCGTTTGGATTTTGTACTGATAACACCTTCAAGAGCTCAAAGAATTTATTAAAATCGTCTTCATTCTCGTCCACAGTCTTTCCGTAGATTGTAAAAAGAACCTGCACCTTGGTGCTATAATCTAATTCTTTATTTTCGAAGGCCTTCCTAAGATATTTATATGTATTTGCTCTATCTTTTTGTATAAGATAATAATTGGTTAAAGATACATTAATGTAAGGGTCTTCTGGTTTTATCTGTTCAATCTTTCTATAACATTCCAAGGCTTTAGCATAATCCTTATTAGTCATTTTCATCTCAGCCAAGATTGCCAAATATTTTGTCTCTAATGGATAGCTATTTATAAGCTTTAATATTTCTTTTTCGGCCTTATCCAATTGTTTCCTCTCAGAAAAGAAACGAAACTTAAACATAGATATTTCTTCACTTATCCCCCAACGTTTTTCCATCTTATCTATTACCTTAAGCATGTTAGGTTCATCCTTTGCGTTTTGATATACTTCTGCAAGCTCTTGGTAATATTCAACTACATCGGGTTGAAGTTTAATGATTTCTTCATATACACTTGCAGCTTCATTCCATTTGCTTAGGTTAATATAGATTTGTGATAACTGCAAACGATACCAAATATTATTTGGCTGAAGTGATATTGCTTTTTGAGATGAAGTAATTGCCTCTTGCACTTGTTTCTGAGCAAAAAGAAGACTTGCCTTATCGAAATATGCTGCTGCATAATTCTCATCCATTGCAATAACTTGATCATATAATACCAAAGCCTCAGTGCTATTGCCCAGCTCTTTTTGAGTACAAGCTTGAAGAAACATATCGTCTATCTTAAGTTCAGCAAGAGTATACTCTTTCTTGACCTTTTTATCTTTTGATACTTTTTGGCTACAAGAAGACATGCTCACTGATACTATCACAAACGATAATAGAGAAAAAAATACTATCCTATTTAAATTCATCTAATTAATATATTTCGGAATAATCCCCTATGCTTAATTCCTGAGTGGTGTTTTCACAACGGGCAAAGCTTCCAATCATCGAATTTGTGCAACTAACTTTCTTAAACGAGGAATTGTTCTGAATAATTGTATTTGAGATAGAGGAGTCTTCAATAATTGTATTTTCTCCTATTGAAACATGAGGTCCAATTTCTGAATTTATTATTCTTACTCCCTTTGCAATATAACAAGGTTCAATTATCTTAGAATTTTCAATAATTGCTTCTTTTGATACGAGTTCTTCTTTGTTTTTCTTTAACTCAAGAACTCTATTATTTGTCATAACAGTTGCATTCTTATTTCCGCAATCTAACCACTCAGCCACTCCACTTGTTGTAAACTTAAGCCCCTTGTCAAGCATATTTTGGAGAGCATCTGTAAGTTGGTATTCTCCACCCTTACTAATATTATTATCTAATAAGTATTGAAGCTCATCTCTTAAGTTTTCTCCATCTCTAAAATAATATATACCTATTATGGCTTCATTGGATACAAACTCTTTTGGCTTTTCAACAAATCCTGCTATTGTCTCATCTTCATTCTTTCTAACAACGCCAAAGGCAGAAGGATCTTCTACGCATTGAGTCCATATTACACCATCTTGGTCGGTATTTAGTTTAAACTTAGCATCAAAAAGTGTATCGGCAAAAGCGACTGTTACCTTTCCTCTAAGACTATCTTTTGCGCAAAGTATTGCATGAGCTGTACCAAGAGGTTCGTTTTGGTAGTATATCTTCCCCTTTGCTCCAAGGCTATCGGCAATACCTAAAAGCATTTGTTCAACCTCTCTTCCAAAGTCTCCAATAATAAAACCTATCTCTTCAACCTTTTCTGATGCAACACAAACTATATCTTCACATAATCTTTGAACGATTGGCTTACCTGCGATTGGAATTAATGGTTTTGGTATTGTTAATGTATGAGGGCGCATTCTCTTGCCCATGCCTGCCATAGGAATTACTATATTCATAATATGTGTTTTTAGTTATTTTTGATTGTAATTTAACGGATTAAATTGAATCACAAAGGTACGAAAAAAAATATTCTAAAGTATTATACCCTCTATTTGTTTGTTTTTTTGTAATTTTACCGCTTTATTTCCCATAGCTATATTATTATGTTTAAGACCAAATTTATTACTTTCTTAATTGTATTATTTTCATTCCCAGCCATATTAGTTGCCCAAACCACTGATGAAACAATATTTTTCAAAGAATTTGAACGCAATTATGATAGCCTTTTAACAGGCTTTTATATGCGTCAAAACTCAAGAGTCATCAATTCTTATGGTGACTTTAACCCTCGTATCTCTGCTGCATCAACCCCTGATTCTGTTTTTGCTCGCCGTCTAAGGAAACTTCCTAGTGCAATAAAACTTACCTATAATAAAAATGTTAGAGGAATAATTGAATATTATATTGACAGAATTGGAGACAGAACAAGTGTAATGATTGGTCTTAGCAATTACTATTTCCCGATCTTTGAATCAATTCTCGATCAACATAATGCCCCTCACGAATTAAAATACCTTGCCGTTATTGAATCGGCTCTTAACCCAAATGCTGTATCAAGAGTTGGTGCAACAGGGCTTTGGCAGTTTATGTATCCAACAGGAAGAATGTATGACCTAAGAGTAAACAGTATTGTTGATGACAGAAAAGACCCTATAAAGGCTTCTGTTGCTGCTGCAAAATATCTTAGAGACCTAAATAGAATTTATAACGATTGGGAACTTGCTCTTGCTGCATATAATTGTGGACCTGGCAACGTAAACAAGGCTATACGTCGTAGTGGTAAGAATACTTTTTGGGAAATATATGATTACCTACCAAGGGAGACAAGAGGATATGTTCCAGCATATATTGCTGCTGCTTATGTGATGAACTATTATAAAGAGCATGGTCTTACTCCAACAATTCTTAGCAAGCCAACTGCAACCGATACTGTAATGGTTGCAAAAGATGTTCACTTTCAACAAATATCAGAAGTATTAAATATCCCAATTGGACAAATAAAAGACCTTAACCCTCAATATAAGCAAAATCAAATACTCGGAACACAAGACCGTTATAGTTTAAAACTACCTATTAACTATGTTAGATACTATGTATCTTTAGAAGACTCGATTGCTAACTATTCAAAGGATAAGTATTTCCAACCAGAATGGAAACAAAAGCATTATGTTTACAAACAAACAACACTAACACATAAGGTAAGAAAGAAAGAAAGCTGGGCATCTATTGCAAGGCGTTATGGTGTTAATGCCTCTGACCTAAGAAAATGGAATAAGGGAGGAAAGAAACCTATTGCAGGAAGAACTCTAAAAATAAACAAACGTGTTGCTGTGGAAGTTGATGAAACAGAATTAAACACTACATCTCCTTTTACAGAGACAACAGCACAAGAGATCGATAATTCTAATACTAAGAATACTGAAGAAATAAGCTCAGAAAGCTCAGAAGAAAATAATAACAATATTGAAGAGGTAGAAGAAAAACCTATAAAAAAAACATCTAAACCTTCGAAGAAAGAGGCAAATGCAAAAAAGCCAACTATAAAGAAAGAAGAACCTAGGAAAAAGGAAGTAGTTTATGTAGAGACCACAAACCAAGACGAAGAAACTAACACATACTCCAATAATAAATCTTCAAAGAAAAACCCTAAAAAGGAAACCTTAAAGGAAAAGAAGGTAACAAAGGGAAAGAAACATACGGTAAGAAAAGGAGAAAGCCTTTATAGCATTGCAAAGAAAAATGGTGTTAGCGTTGATGATTTAATTGAGGCAAACAACCTAAAGAAAAAGAACCCCGTAATAAAAGCAGGACAAACCCTAATAATTAAGTAATAATCTCGAAAAAAAGCTTTGTATTTTTTTACAAATACAAAGCTTTTAGGGTATAAAGACTTCGTATTTTTTCCAAAATACGAAGTCTTTTTTTTATTAAACTATTACATTGAAAAAATAGATATGAACCCTGAATTTTTATTTCCTTTCTTTATATTTTTACTTTCTTTCTTTGGATTTTTCTCAGAGAAAAGTTTGAAGAGAGGAAATAAAAATTCTGGGTCTTAGGCTTATTTTTTAATTAACTTATAACTTCCTTTTAAGGCTCCATCTTTATACAAACATAGGTAATACATCCCTTTTGTATAGTTAGTTAGGTCTATTATTGTTTTTGAACTTTTGATTTCTCCATTTATTATCACTCTTGCCGATGACTCAATCACTTGATAGCTGTCGTATTTATCCACCTCTCCATTAATATCTAATATCACTTTTCTACTTGTTGGATTAGGATATATTCTAATATTTTTATTTATTGAGATTTCTTTTTCCAATCCGACGAAGAGTCCACATAACTGATTACTAAAATCGCTCTCGCAAGCATCTCTAATTGCCTTTACCTTGAAGCAATAATTTGTTCCTGATATAGCATTTGTGTCTATATATACATTTGTATCTAATAAGGCTACTAATGAATCGTTAAGGTACACCCCATATCTTGGAGAATCTCCCTGCCAACTCAACTGCAAATAATTATTTACGTTCTGCATTAATAGATTAGTTGGAGCCATTAGCAAATAATTTAATAATATATCCTTAGTAATGATATTTTCGCAACCTTGGTCTTTTACAGTCAATTTAACTGCATAAGGTCCAGGGACAGGATAAGTATGAGAAGGATTTCTGTTAGAATTATTAGCAGTAAAGCTATTATAATAAGCTGTATTACCATCACCAAAGTCCCAAGTATATTCTAATGTATCAGCAATCGAATTATAACCAGCCCCCAAAACAGTTTGGTCAACAAAGTCAACTTTAAGAGCACAATCTAAAACTGTGTCAAAATCAGGTATAGGTTTCATACTTTGAACAGTCGCCTTAATAAAGGCCTCACAAGCAGGAGTAGAACCAGAATTAGGAGAAGTAAGTTTTACTGCGAAATATTGATGAGTTGAATAAGGATCGTTTTGTCGGATGACTAATTTATTATTTGCAGGAACAGTTGCAGTTGCAGTGCTTTGAGAAATAATAGGACCGATAGCGTACTGAGTTGATGCATCGGTAAAAGCTGTAGCACTAGATATCCATTCATATTTCTTAAATCCAGGAGGAGCTTCAATAATAGCTATAGTATCACCATTCCCACAAGCATTAACAGTAAGTTCTGCAGGGCCAACCTTAGCAGTAACATATCCATAAGCCCAATGGGCAGAAGGGGAGCAGTCTGTTAGAATAATATTAATTCTAACTCTACTTCCCTCGTAGGCACTTAGATTCATAGAGACTTGTCTCCAGTTTTGCCATATACCACCTGAAAATGTGTTCCAACCTGCAGGCGCAGGCGTAGTCCCTATTTGTTCAAAAGTTGCACAAGGGTCAACTAAGGCTCCTTCTGTTGAGCCCGTAAGTGTCCTAACTTCAATTCTAAATGTAGGATTCTCATATCCACTATGACCTGGAGATTGAAGCACCATTGCATAGTTAAAAGTCAGTAAACAGTTTAAAGGGGTAATGTCTAAGTCATAAGATAATTTACTGCAATTTTTATTAGGCTGATTATTATTAATCTGAGAGGAATGTGTATAACCCCACATAGTTGGAACTCTTCTGAGAGTTGGTACAGTAAAGTCAAAAGCAGCAGAAGTTGGAGTATTTATTACAAAGCAAGGATTACCTTGCCAATATACTGTTGATGGGTCTGAAAAGAAAGTCCAACTTGAAACTAAGGAAGCTGTTCCATTTGCTACACCTTGGTAACCCTTCCAGTTGGTGTAATTTCCTAAGCTAAAATCTATATTTGTTCCTGTTTGAGCAAAGCTAATGCTCGAAAAACTAAACATAATTATCATTACTGACAATACTTTTCTTAGTTTCAATTGATAAGTCTTTTTCATAGTTATAAAAATTAATGGTTAGAAATCAAAGAATTTATTTGCTTTATCAACAAGTTAGAACTCGCAAATGTAAGTAATTTTTAGATAAAAAAAGCTGCCTAGATAAAATTTAGACAGCCTTTGATTACTTTTTCGTGTTATTTAGAATACCCTTATGGTTACGTATTTCTTTGGGTTTGTTTTGATGTCAAGGATTAGATCGTCAAGTTTCTTTGTTGAGCTTTCTATATTATTATATAGCTTATCGTCTTTTAATAATAGTCCTACGCTACCCTCTCCTCTTTCTATTTTTTGAAGAATATTGCTTAATGAGGTTAGACTCATATTTGTTTCTCTTATTGTATTTCCCAGTTTTGCCTTTGCAATTGTATCACTAATTGCATTAAAGTTATTTATTGCACTTGTTAGCTTTTCGTTATTGTCTTTGAAATTGCTTGTGATACTCTCTGTATTTGAGATTATCTTTTGGATTTTCTTCTTTTCAGAATCCATTAGCCCATCCACTTCTAGTGTAATTCTATTAATATTTGCTGTGGCAAGCTTAATATTCTCCATACTTTGGCGTATATTTGCTTGAGTCTTTGAATCCATAACATTATTAACGTTTACTAAAAGTGTGTCGAGATTTGCCATAACGCTATTTAGCCTTAATACTGCTGGTGCAAGATTTTGACTCATCTGATCCATAAATCCTGACTCTGCAATGGTAGGAATGGTGTCTTGTGTTTGATATAATACTCCCGAACGTCCTGGTATTATCTTAAGAGCCTTTGACCCTAACAAGTCGGAACTAAATATAGCTATCCTCGAATCCTTTGATAATACAATATCACTCTTAATAGATACCTTTACTAAGAATTTGTCTCCATGAGCATCCATGTTTTGTATATCTTTTATATATCCTACCTTCATACCATTAAGATATACATAGTTTGATTTGTAAAGCCCTTCTACATTATTAAACACTGTATAATAATTTGTCTCTACATTAAAAATATCCTGTCCCTTTAGGTATGCTATACCTAAATAGAGTAAAGCTATGGTTAATACGCCTACTAATCCGACCTTGTATTCTGTTTTTAGTTTCATCTTATCTCTGATTTTCTATTTTTCTAGCTTGATCTAATGTTATCCTACTATCATTATAAAATATTACAACAAAAGCATCCTTATATCCTTTTTTCTTTATATCTTTTTGAAGAGCTAATGCGTTACTATAATCATCAAACTCTCCTGAGGTGTATTTCCATAGGTCTTTGTCTTGATATGTCCAAATATTCTCAAAATCTTTAAATTTTGAGTGATTAATATCTATCTTTTCTGGTGATGTGTAGAACTGAACCCTATATATTAAATCCTTTTGATTGGTTGTATTTTCTGAATTAATTGAATCTCTTTCTTCCTCTTTATTTTTTCTTTCTCTCTCTTTTGCTTGTGCAAGGAGCTGTTTCTCAATTTCTATTTGTTTTAATTCTTCATCCGCTTTTATTGCTGATTTTGGAACAAGGCTCTCTATACTTGGAACAATAAACTTAACTCCCTCTTTGTATATTTTATATTCACATATTGCTCTAAAAATTGATGCTGCAATTTCGTATTGTCCTTTTTGAGAGATTAAATATGTTTCTTCTCTATGATTAGAAATAAATCCTATCTCTGTAAGAATTGCAGGCATAGGTGTCTTGAAAAGTACAAGAAATCCAGCTTGCTTAACTCCTCTATTATATAAACCAGTATGTGAGGTAAATTGTTTTTGTATTTTATCAGCAAAGGAAAGACTCTGCTCCATATAGGCATTTTGATAAAGGGAGAAAAATATACTACTCTCTGGAGAATTTGGATCGAACCCATCGTAAGTTTCTTGATAATTTGCCTCCGATAAGATGTCGGCATTTTCTTTCTTTGCAACTTCTATATTTTCCTTGCTTTTTGTTAACCCCATTGCGAAGGTTTCAGTTCCAAAGGCATCTCTTGAAGGTGAGGCATTGCAATGTATGGAAATAAACAAGTCTGCCTTGTTTTTGCTTGCTATTTGAGAACGCTTGATTAGGGCTACATCTATATCTGTTTTGCGTGTATAGATAACTTCAACATCCTTTAAATGTTCTTTTATAAGTTCTCCGAGCTTAATACCTACTGCAAGATTAATGTCCTTTTCTAAACTCCTTGACCCTCTTGCTCCTGGCTTATCTCCACCATGACCAGGGTCAATACATATCTTGGATAGTTTATTGCTTCTTGTTTGTTGGCTATAAACACTCGTTAATGATAATAAAAACAAAAAAAGAATTATAATGTAGTTTTTCATTTAGTTAATTCAAATTATTTCTGTTAAAGTAAGAATAAAACATTATTTTTGCAAACTGGTTACAAAGATAAACATTTTATAAGTAATAGCAATTTGAAAAATTATATTTCGATAACAAGAATTAATGTAATTATTTGTTTACTAATATTTTTGAGTGTAAATACAAACAATGTATTTGCACAACAAATTGCCGATTCCACAATAAATACAAATGTAAAATTATCCTCAAATGATTCAATAATTCCATTACAAAAGAAGAAAACTTTCGAAGACAGAGTGAATTATTCCTCAAAAGATTCAATTACTATTGATCTTAGTGAGAAAAAAGTTTATCTTTACAATGAGGCGAAGGTTAAATATCAAAACATTGAATTGGAATCGGGTATGATGTCTATTCAATTTGACAAGAAAGAACTTAGTGCTCAAGGAATAAAAGATAGTAGTAATAACCTCACACAATTTCCAATTTTTAAAGAAGGAACAACTGAATATAAATCAAAGAATATTGATTATAATTTCGATACCAAGAAAGGTTTGATTAAGGGTGTTTTTACAAAAGAAGGAGAGGGTTATCTTCATGGAGAAAAGGTAAAAAAGGTTGATGAGAGAACAATGTTTGTCTCAGGAGGGCAGTTCACTACCTGCGATTTGGAACATCCTCATTTTGCATTAAATTTCTCGAAAGCAAAGGCTATTACTCAAGATAAGATTATTACTGGACCTGCTTGGTTCTCTCTTTTGGATATTCCAATCCCTTTGGGTGTGCCATTTGGTTATTTCCCTTTCACCAATAGTCAAAAGTCTGGTTTATTGATACCTACTTACGGATATGCTCAAAACAGGGGATATTATCTTCGTAATCTTGGTTGGTATTTTGCCTTTAACGATAAAATAGATTTAGCAGCTCAAGCCGATATTTATACTAATCTTTCTTGGGCTATGAACCTTCGCTCTAGTTATGCTAAAAGATATAAGTACAAAGGAAATATTGAATTAAGATTTGAAGATAATAAAACAGGGATTAAAAACACTCCTTCCTTTAGTTCTTCTACTGATTTTCGCTTTCGTTGGTCTCATCAACAAGACCAAAAAGCCAATCCCTATAGCAATTTTTCTGCCAACGTTAATTTGGTTAGTTCAAAAAGTAATCAATATGCTGTTAATGTAAACGACTATTTCAATAATACTACTACTTCTTCTATTGCATACTCAACACGATTTGGGGATTATTTCTCATTTACGGCTAACTTAGGGGAATCTTATAATGTTAACTCTGGAGCAATCAGCCTAGACCTCCCTTCGGTTTCTCTTTCTTCATCTCAATTATATCCTTTTAGAAAGAAAAAATCTAAGGGTGCAACTAAGTGGTATGAGGATATTTCTCTTTCTTACAGAACAAGCTTAATGAATAATATCAATACCATAGATACTATCCTTTTCACTAAGCAAGTATTTAAAACTATGCGTAATGGTATGCAACACTCAATACCAATTCAAAGTAGTATAAAGGTTTTAAAGTTCTTTAACTGGACAAATTCTATTAACTATAATGAAAGGTGGTATTTAAACTCAACGGTAAAAAAATATAACCCAATAACAGATTTTGTTGACAAGGATACTGTATATGGTTTTATTGCGAATAGAGATGCTTCTTTTTCTTCTTCTCTAAACACTAGGATTTATGGTATGTTTCCTTTCAAGAAAGGAATAATTAAAGCCATTAGACATGTGGTGAATCCTTCTATAAGTTTTAATTATACTCCAGACTTCTCAAATCCTTCTCTCGGATTTTATAATTTTTATGTAGATAAAGCTGGACAAAAGGTTTATTACTCAAAGACTGAGAATGGAATGTTTGGTTCTCCTCCAATGGGAAATAGTGGGGTTGTAAACTTAAGTTTAGGAAATACTTTGGATATGAAGATTCGTTCGAAGAAGGATACAATTAATGGTGAGAAAAAAATTGTACTTCTTGAAGGGTTTAATATTTCGACAGGTTACGATTTAGCTAAAGACTCCGTTAATTGGCAACCTCTTAGAATTACCGCAAGGACGACATTATTTCAGAAGTTAATCATTAACTATAATGTTTCTTATACTCCTTATGTTATAAATAGCAATGGAGCTCTAACTAATGAGCTTTTAATCAATAAAGAGAAAAAACTCTTTAAACGTCAAAATTCTCAGTGGGATTTGAATCTTAATTGGGAATTTAATAATAAGAAGGCTGAGAGTAACTCTCGTAACCCTGAGCGAAACCTCTCTCCTACAGAATTACAATATTCTCCTTTTTCAAATCCTAATGAAATTCTGGGGAATTATGTAGATTTCACTATCCCTTGGAGTTTGAATCTTGGAATAAATTATAGTAGACTAAGTACTTTCTTGGTTGCAATTGCTGGTTATCAAACAAATGAATCAGCAGTATTAACAGCCAAAGGGGACATAAACCTTACCTCTAAATGGAAAATTGGACTCACCAGTGGTTATGATTTTATCAACAAAGAATTTACCTATACATCTGTTGACTTTTACAGAGATTTACATTGTTGGGAGATGAGAATGAACTGGATTCCTTTTGGTCCAAGAATGGGATGGAACTTCACAATAGCTGTTAAGGCTTCTATGCTTCAAGACCTAAAATATGAGATGCGAAATGACTTTAGAAATAGAGTTCAATACAACTAGCCAAAAATAGCACAAGATTCTATTTGCCCATTTTATAAAATCCCCTATATTTTTATCAAACCTTATCGTTTAATCAAAAATAAATAATTACCTTTGAAGTCTTAAAATAAATGCTTTGAACCATTATTGTGGATTTAAATAAGGAAAAACTTCTGCCAAATAAGGTGAAAAGACATAGGAATTAGATTAAAAATAAATTAAAAGAGATTTAATTTTGCTAAGATGTACATCTCAGTCTGCTAAGATGTGCATCTTAAGGAGCTAAGATGTACATCTTAATAATAATAAACAAGGACTATTTGAAATTAAATAAGAACCTACTGAAAATAAATAAGATAAGAGCAGAAATTTATTAGATTAATCTACACAAATTAATAATTGAATACCAAGAGAAATAACTAATTGTTTAAACATGAAAAATATTATTTTATTCGCAGCAACCCTACTACTAACCATTCAAGTATTTTCACAAGATACTCTTGATTATGTAGAATTGAAGAAAGAAATACCAAAGAATACTATAAAATTCAATTTTCTTTCCCCATTAATGGGGCACAACTATTTATCTTATGAAAGAGCAACCAAACCAGAAATAAGTTGGGAGGCAGGTATAGGAATAATTGGAATGGGATTTGATTTTTTTAATATTGATGCAAGAGGAGCACTAATTAGAGGTGGATATAGATTCCACCGTTCCTCAGGGAAAAACGGAGTAAATCCTAAAAATTCTAAAACTTCTAACTTTTTCAATGGGACATATATTATGCCAGAGGTTATAATATCATGTTTTAATTATAATGATAGATTTGATAAAAATAGTTTTATCAGAAGAACCTCTGCATCGTGCGCATTAATGATTACTCTAGGAAAAGAAATTTCATACTCTGAGTATTTTGCATTAGAGTATTTCGCAAGTCTTGGATATGGCTTCTCAAACAAGTATAATAATGATGGATTAAACTATGAATACCTTGGAGGAGACAGTGATATTTTCCCAATTGTAATATCTGCTGGATTTAAGCTAGGTTTTATTTTTTATGATAGAAAGTAAAGAAACATCAATTCTATTAATGAGCTGCAAGATAGCCGGTTGAAAAAGCTATTTGTAGATTGAATCCTCCTGTGTCTGCATCCAAGTCCATAACCTCTCCTGCAAAAAATAATCCTTTGATAAGTTTTGATTCAAGAGTCTTAGGATTAATTTCTTTTAGGTCTACTCCACCTTGGGTAATAATTGCTTCTTCAAAGCCAAAGTCTCCAACAATTTGAAACTTACAGTTCTTTAAGAAATTCAACAATTGTTTTCTTTCTTGAGCACTTACAAGGCTTGCTTGCTTAAAACCATTTAGATTTGCTTTTGTTAGCGCAAAAGTAATCATGTTTTGTGGAATAAATGCCCTTAGAACACTCTTTAAGTCCTCCTTACCTCTGAGGTTTAATTCTCTAATAATATTTTCATCAAGCTGTTTTTCATCGATTGCAGGTTTGAAATCAAGTATTAGATTTAATTTCTCTCCAGAAGCGAGTGTACTTGCAATTATTCTACTTATTGTAAGAATTATTGGTCCATATACTCCATCCTCTGCAAAATTTAGTTCCCCAAACTCTTCACAAATTTTCTTATCATTTTGATTTGTAATTGTTGCCTTTGCATTCTTTACTCCAAAATCTACAATTGCATTTGGAAAACTATAATCTACAACCAAACCTACTAGTGCAGGTAGAGTTGGAATAATATTATGTCCAGCCTCTTGAGCAAGGATTATACCATCTCCTTCAGAACCTGTAGCAGGGTAAGACTCTCCTCCTGCTGCAAGAATAACTTTATTAGATAAGTACTCTTTTCCACTTTCTGTTCTTACACCTACAATTTCTTGATTCTTAACCAAAAGTTTAGTTACTCTTGTATTCTTAATTATTTGGCAGTCGGAATCTTCTAACTCATTAATCATTGCCAAGAAAATATCTTGTGCCTTACCTGAACGAGGATATATCCTCCCTCCTCTCTCCTCAACCAATTCCACTCCTAAACCTTCGAAGAAAGACATAAGTTCTTTTGAAAAGAATTTTGTGAATGCTGGATATAAAAATCTTGGTTCTGACCCACAGTGTTTAAGAAAGTCTTTTAATGGGAGAGTATTCGTTAGATTACATCTACCCTTTCCAGATATTCTAAGCTTTCTTCCCGCTTGAGACATCTTCTCAATTAGTAAGACCTTCTTACCTTGTCTTGATGACTGTATTGCAGCCATAAGACCTGATGCCCCAGCACCAATAATAATTATATCGTACATTTATTTATTCTCGTATCCAAAACGTTTTAAGCTAACGTCATTATTTCTCCAATCCTTTAGAACCTTTACATGAAGTTCAAGAAAACACTTCTTTGAAGTAAACTCTTCAATATCTTTCCTTGCCTCTGTTCCTACAATCTTTAACATTGAGCCTTTATGACCAATAACTATTGCCTTTTGACTCTCCCTCTCAACATAGATTGTAGTAGATATCTTATCAATATTATCCTCTTCAACATAGTTATCGACAACTACCTCGCAAGAATATGGTATTTCTCTTTGATAATGTTTAAGTATCTTCTCACGAATTATCTCAGATGCAAAGAAACGCATTGTCTTATCTGTCAACTCATCCTTTGGAAAATAAGGTGGATTCTCTGGAAGAAATTCTAATATTCTATCAAATACAATTTCTAGATTAAATTTCTCTAATGCAGATGTGGGAATAATTATTGCTCTAGGGATTTGCTCTTTCCAATATTCTATCTTTTCAGCCACAATTTCTTGTGTTGAAAGGTCTATCTTATTGACAAGTAAAATTACTGGAACGTCAGAATTGATTACTTTTTCAAGTGTTTCATGATTCTTTAATGTTTCTCCAACTTCTGTAACTAGTAGGAAAAGGTCTGCGTCTTGTAAAGCCATATCCACATAATTCATCATAGATTGATGAAGTTTATAGTGAGGGTTTACAATACCTGGGGTATCTGAATAGACTATTTGAAAGTCTTCACCATTGAATATCCCCATAATACGATGACGAGTAGTTTGCGATTTAGAGGTGATAATTGATAATTTTTCACCAACTAAAGCATTCATCAAAGTTGATTTTCCTACATTTGGATTTCCAATAATGTTTACAAAGCCTGCTTTATGCATAATTGTTTAAGATTAACCACGAATTTCACGAACCTACAACTAATAAATTATTCGTGTGGTTTCGCGTAATTCGTGGTCTATTATTTTGTTTTATAAAAAATTCTTATTTTGTTTTTTCCTGAATCATTTTAGTAAAGTCATCAATTGAGATTGACTTTTCTGTAATCTTCATGTTTTCTCTAAGAGCCTTAGTAAGCTTTTGATCGAATAAATATTCAAATACTTGCTTTCCTTGTTCCTTATTATTCAACATATTTTCTGCAACTTTTTCCATTGCATCAAGACGTTCCTTAGTTTGTTCTGGAGTTTCATCATCAGAAGCTGGGAAGTAATTACCTAAAAGTGCTTCTTTATAATAACTCTTTACCTCTTCGTTAGATACAGTAAGAGAATATTTCTCAACAAGTTTATTCTCAATCATCTGCCATTTCAAGCTATCTTTATACATTTCGTATTCAGCAGCAACTTTATCAGCATCAACCTTACCTTCGTTGTTAGCGATCAACCAACGTTTCATAAACTCATCTGGAAGATTAATCTTCGTTTGAGCAACTAACTTTGTTGTTACCTCATTCATAAAGTAACGATCTGCTTCTCTTTTATAAGTTTCACCTAAGTCTTGTTTTGCTCTAGCTTGAAATTGTTCAAGAGTAGTGATGTCTTGTCCTTTATATGCTTTTTCGAAAAATTCTTCGTTTAATTCTGCTGGAGTTATTCTATTAATTGAAGACACAGTGAATTTTACATCAGATTTAAATGCCTCTGCCTCTTCTTTAGAAATACGTAACATTGCAGCAACATCTGAAGAATTTGTAAATGCCTTAGCTAAATTGAAAACAATTTCTGAATCCTTTGCCTGACCAATAAATTTCTTTTGGATAGTTTTTTGAGCAATCATGTTTATAGCTAAAGATGTAATAGTTTTTACTCCACCTTCCTTAACATTGCCTTCTTCGTCTAATTCTGCTACTTCTCCATAAACTAAATCTTCTTCTGTAATAGTTTCAGGAGATTCGAATTTACCAAAACGTCTTTGAAGGTCTTCGATAAACTTATCTAACATTTCTTTGTTTGGTTCGATATTATAGAATGTTTCTTCCATTTTATCTAGTTCAATATCGAACTCAGGTTGCATAGCTATATCGAAATAGAAAGTATATTCAGTTTGGTTATCCCAGTCAATATCAGGAGTCTTTTCTTCATTAGCCATTGGATGACCAATTATATTTAATTTTTCTGCTTCAATGTAGTCATACATTGCGTTAGTCATTAATTTTTGTATTTCATCTGCTCTAACAGATTTTTCATACATTTGTTTTACCATTCCCATAGGCACTTGTCCAACTCTAAAACCTGGAACATTTGCTTTTCTACGATAGTCTTTTAATTGCCCTTCAACTTTTTGAGCATAATCCTCCTTGCTAATGTCAATTCGTAATACTGATGTTAATTCACCAGTAGATTCTTTAGTTACTTTCATCTATTTATTTTATTTATCTATTAATATCTTCCTAAAAAAGAGTTTGCAAAGTTACATTTTTTTTTAATATAACCAGCTTAAAATCCAATATCATAACCTTTTATTGTAGCCTCAAAACGAGGATCCCATTGAGTATAACCTTTTTTGATATGAAGTCTTCTTGAAGCAAATATACCAATGCCATTATTGATATTAGTATATAATGGTTTTTCCACAAGGCTTTCTGATGGTTGATTATTACTAATGTAATTACTTAGAACATCATTGCATCCATAAATAAATATCTCAAAGCATGGTGTATCTTGAAAGAAACTTCTTACTGCTGTTCCTCTTTTGCTTACCTTTGATTTTATTTGAGATAATACATCTGTGGAATATATATAATATGTAATTTCTGTTTCATTGATTTGATACGGATTCGCTTTTGGTTTAAAGTCTAAATCAACGTATGCAGGTTCTCCATTCTCCATAAAATTGAATCTTATTGAGGGCTGAAATAGACGAGCCATTTCGCCAGAGGCACCATTATTTCTAGTATACCATCCTGCAATTAGAATGTTTTGTCCATTCACTAAAGGAAATCCAAAAGCAGTTCCTGTTGGCTTAGTAATTTTATAATCTGCAACAAGAGAAGTCTTTGAATACACAAAATTCCCTGTCTTTAGATTCCTAACTTCAAGGCGATAGACCAAATCGGCAGACATATTATTTTTAGTAACACAATAGTAAACTGGAGCTACTTCAGAATAGAACCCTCCTTCTGGTTTTTTATAGGATTCGGTATATATGAAACTATACTTCTTTTGAGCCCTCGTTGTATCCCAACCATTAGTATCCCATGGAAAATAAGCATACATTCTCACATCTAAATCTTCCGATTTATAGTAAATTGAATCTTTCTGCTTAGCAAACTGAATATAATTACCCTTTCCTACAAAACATTTTTGAACTCTAATAAATGTTGTATCAGCATCTTGATCCAAAATACCGTAAACAATTGTAGTTTCTTTCCAATCGTCATTAGGGTCAAATTCTACCTCGCAAGAAGAAATGACAAATGAAGAAATAAAGATTATCAATAATGACAAAAAAATATAGGTTTTTCTTTTCATAATTAAGCAAATATAAGCAGCTTGCAAAGATATTAAATATTTTATTTGTCACCTAATATATTGTACTACTAAATAAAAAGCAGTAATTTTGCCAACTAATTTATTATGCTTAATAACTTCTTGGTTTAAACATATAATTATATGAAAAAATATTGCAAAGACTTTGTTGTAGTTGAAAATATTGCTCTAACTCCAACATTTTTCCGTCTCACTCTCCAATACCCAGAAAAATTACCTGAAATTAATCCAGGACAGTTTGTTGAGGTTCTTATAAAAGAAGGCGCTGATGTATTGTTACGACGTCCTATCTCCATTCATGATGTTGATGAGGATAAAAACCAAATACTTCTTCTTGTTCAAATAGTTGGTAAAGGCACACAAGCTCTTTCTAAGATACAATCTGGGCAGAGTCTAAATCTTGTATTCCCTCTTGGAAGTGGTTTCCCTCTAAGAGGGGAAAAAGTACTCCTTGTTGGAGGAGGCTGTGGAGTAGCTCCTCTTATGCATCTCTCAAGAGCCTTTAATAATATTGGGATAAAACCAGATTGTTTAATAGGATGCAGAAATCAAGAACAGTTGTTTAGTACAAAAGAATACTCCGATTTATCAAATCTACATATTGCAACAGAGGATGGTTCTTGTGGAATAAGGGGCTTGGTTACTAACCACCCAATACTTGATAAAAAATTTGATACAATATACACCTGCGGTCCAACACCAATGATGAAGGCTATTGCAAAGGAAGCTCTAAAGAGAAATATCCCTTGCTACGTTTCATTGGAAAATACAATGGCTTGTGGTGTTGGAGCCTGTTTATGCTGTGTTGTAGACACTAAAGAAGGTCATAAATGTACATGTACCGAGGGACCAGTTTTCTTATCAACCGATTTAAAAGATTTTTAATATGAAGACATTTGATAAAAGATTAGAGGTTAAGATAAAGGGTATAAATCTAAAAAACCCAGTAATGACTGCCTCGGGAACCTTTGGATATGGAGAAGAATTTTCGGACTTCATGGACCTTTCTGACCTTGGTGGAATAATTGTCAAAGGCACAACAGGCACTCATCGTGAGGGAAACCCTTATCCAAGAATGGCTGAGACTCCGTCTGGCATGCTAAATGCAGTTGGTCTTCAAAACAAAGGAGTAGACGTATTTTGCGAAACAGTTTATGATAGAATAAAATCATACGATACAAACATAGTGGTTAATGTCTCTGGCTCAACAATTGAAGAATATGTAGAGGTTGCAGAAAAGATTAATGCCTTAGAAAAGATACCAGCAATTGAATTAAATATATCTTGTCCTAATGTAAAAAAAGGGGGGATGGGCTTTGGCACCGATTGTTTGATGGCATCACAGGTTGTTGAAGCTGTAAGAAAGGTTTATCACAAGACCCTTATCGTAAAGCTAAGCCCAAATGTTACAAATATTGTAGAAATAGCAAAGAGTGTTGAAGGAGCGGGAGCAGATAGTCTTTCTCTAATAAACACACTTCTAGGAATGGCTATTGATGCAGAGAAACGCAAACCTCTTCTTTCCACAATTACTGGTGGATTATCTGGTCCTGCTGTAAAACCTGTGGCATTAAGATGTGTTTGGCAGGTTGCAAAAAACACTAAGCTACCAATTATTGGTCTTGGAGGAATAATGAATGCAACAGACGCAATAGAATTTATTCTTGCTGGTGCAACAGCAATTCAAATTGGAACAGCAAACTTCATCGACCCTGCAATTAGCTCAAAGATAGTCGCTGGGTTATCGGAATACTTAGACCGCCATAACCTAAAAAGCTTCGATGATATTAGAGGAATAATCTAATTGGAAATATACGCCTTATCTTTTAAAATATCTCAGAGAAATATTATTTTTTCTCTGAGATATTTTTCTTTTTCCCTAATAAAAATTTGATTTCTTTGACGTCTGCCCTATTGATAAGGAAATCTCTAAAACTAGACTCCGTCCATTTGCAGAAATAGTAGTACTCAATTGAAAAAGTTATTGAATAAGATATTGTCATTGTAATTGCTGCGCCAATAATCCCATAGATAGGTACCAACCAAAAACCCAATCCTGCTGTTGAGATAAGTCCAAATAAGGCAGCAAAGGATGATATTGTAAAATTACCCTTGGATGCAAAATATTGAGTAAATGTAGTAGTAATGCTAATAAGTAAATAACCCAAGGCAAGTAACTGCACAATATGATTTATACCCATAAACTCCTTTCCAAAGACAAACGCATAGAAACTGCTCGGCAATATAGAGAAAGACAAAAGGGCTAGAAACGAAAAAACTAAATTGACCTTAGTCATCTGAATGGAAAGCCTCTTAGAATATTTTTCATCCTCAACATTAGATAGCTTAGAATATTGAACAAGTGCCAAACTAGTGCCAAGCATAAGAACAGCCTCCGATATACTTATCCCATTAGAAAATACTCCCAAAACCTTATTCCCACTATATATTGAAAGCAAGTAGAAAGATAATCGAGCATTAAGAGTTTGGGCAATATTTCCAATTTGTTTTATTGCGCCAAGACGAAACAGCAGTCTGAACATCTCCAAGAACCTATCCCATGAAGGCATTTTTAAGGCAAAGTAATCCTTCCTTAAAAGGTAAAAGCCATAAATCAAACTCAAGAAATAACCAAGAATTATTGAAAGTACATAATCGTAAGTAGAATTGAAATCGCCAACAATAGCCATCACTCCCAAGAAAGAAATTGACGCTAATTGCCAAATAATCTTCAAATCATTAGCCTTTCTAACCTCCTGCCTGCCTATCAACACATAGGTATTCACTTCCGTAACAGATGCCATAAGTCCAATAATGAAAAGCTCAAAAGGAAAGATAATTATTATATCAGGCATGAGATAAAAGACTCCAAATAGTAGAGCCAAAGAACCAATAATCCAAGCAAGAGATGGGAAAAATAAATCGGAGAACTTATGTCGTGGGGCAAGATATATCAAGGTTGTATTACCAATCAATGTTGCAAAAAGTAATATAAGGAAAATATTAAAAAGGAAAATGGATTGTTCACCCTTACCCTCAGCACCCAAAAACTGGCTCACAAGAATAATAGTCAAAAAACCTATCCCCGAGGAAAGAAACTTTGTGAATATAGTATATAGTATTTTTTTTATCATCAACTAGCAAAGTTAATATCTTATCTCGGATTAGAAAAATAAATCCAAAATATTTTGATAATACTGAAAAAGTGTCTATCTTTGCAACTGCTTAAATACGGTATGCGTAGCTCAGTTGGTTAGAGTAGTGGTTTGTGGTTCCATTGGTCGTGGGTTCGAATCCCATCGCGTACCCAAAGCAAAAAACAGAATATTTTCACAAATATTCTGTTTTTTTATTCCCACAAACCAAACCTAAAATGGAGTAGGCTATATAAAATTAGACGCTCAGCTCTCACCAATTAATTGCTTTTATAAAAGAAAAATATACGCTTGTATTAGTAATAAATTCTCTTAAAAAATAGCTTTTAGTCTATTTACACTATTTTTTTTCAATTATATCTTGCACATTCTGTCTTTAATAAATTAAAAAAGCCCTGACACAATAAGTATCAGGGCTTACAAAGTCTTGGCGGCGACTTACTTTCCCAGACGGGTTAGTCCAGTATCATCAGCGCGGTAGGGCT
>JAFNAQ010000018.1 GCA_017860275.1 Bacteroidota bacterium | reverse complement strand
AGCCCTACCGCGCTGATGATACTGGACTAACCCGTCTGGGAAAGTAAGTCGCCGCCAAGACTTTGTAAGCCCTGATACTTATTGTGTCAGGGCTTTTTTTTGTTTAATTATATCTGTGAATAGATAATGGTGGAAATTAGGTAAGGTAAACTTATGTATTGAATAATAATTATTCGTCTGTTAGTATACTCTTTTATGTATGATTGGACCTAGTAATAGGCTTAATTTATAAGGTATACTCCTCCATATTTTGAAGAACCATTTATTATTTCTTAATTGTTTAACTTTAGTAGTATAACTCCAGACGAGTTTTATTTCCTTTACCTTCCAATGTTTTTTGAAATAATATACTTTGCTATATATTGTACTCCTTCCAAATGAGTATATTTTTGCATTATTTTGTTTTGAATACTCTATCATCCTATTGTGAAGAGCATAAGATGTGTAAAGATAATTATATTTCGAATCTGTTGCAAAGTATTCATTTTCAAAGTAATCTTCTGTGATTTTATTTAAACTTGCTGCACCTATTGGTTTTGAATTAAAATATGCAACGAAGATAAAATAGTTTTTTGTATCAATTCTTCTTAGAATATCTTTTTTTGAAATTGCTGGGACTCCAATCTTATGCATTCTTCTAGAATAAACAAAGTAGAAATCATTAATATATTTTTGATATTCTTTTTTGTTTATACTTGATGTGTTGTCGTAAACAAATATCCCATTTTTCTTTGCCTTTTCTATCTTTCTCCTAATATTTGAAGGAATAATATAGTCTTTGTCCAATAAATCCATTTCAAAATTTACTTTCTCATTGTAAGTATATTTTGAATGAGGGATAATGTCTCTAATCTCAACATTTTGACTTGTTACTTTATCAAATGATTTTGGATTATGTTCAATAGCTCCCTGTGATAGATATGGGAGAGAAATATATTTATTATTTACCTTGCAGCAAAGAAGGGCCACATTATTCCAATTATATAGAAAAGGGACACGATAAATCTTTTTACCGTATCCCTTTTCGAAGTATTTTATAAAATCCTCAGCGTTTCTTAATTCATGCATAAGATTTCAATAATCTATAACTTATAGTTTAAACGGATGTTTCGCAAGAGGAAGTTTACAAAGAGGGTGATAATCACCAACTAAACCAATAGGAGAAGAGTTTCTAATATCATGAACAATTTGAATACATTGTCTAGCATCTTCAAGTCCAAAACCATTGCCAGCTAAAATATTCTTATAACTTTCTGTATGAAGTTCTGTGAAACCTTCACTAAACTCAATCTCAGTACCTTCCATTTCTATTTTTCTATATGTTCTTTTACCCGCCTCAAGAGCTTCTTTTGGAAGAGTATTAGCATTAATGCTCATAAAATAACGAACTCTAGCTTTTTCGAAACGAAGAAAACCAGCAGCTCTATCATGTTCATAAACATGAACGATATTTTCTTGAATAGGACCGAAAATCCACGAAAGCATATCATAGAAATGCACTCCGATATTTGTTGCAACACCACCAGATTTTTCAGCAAAACCCTTCCATGATGTATAATACCAAGTACCTCTTGAAGTTATATAGGTTAAATCAACATCATATACCTTATCCTTTGGACCATTCTCAATTTGTTTTTTCCAATCAATAATAGCCTTATGTAAACGTAGTTGAAGAATATTATAAACCTTTCTTCCAGTTTGTTTTTGCATATCTTCCAAAGAATCAATATTCCAAGGATTTAATACAAGAGGTTTTTCACAGATAACATCTGCATCTGCACGAAGCCCAAAGCGAATATGAGAATCGTGAAGATAGTTTGGAGTACAAACAGAAACAAAGTCTAACTTCTTGTCAGTATGTTTAATTTTTTCAACATAGCGATCAAAACGTTCAAATTCTGTGTAAAAGGAGCTGTTAGGGAAATAAGAATCCATAATTCCAACAGTGTCCGATTTATCTAAGGCAACAACCAAGTTATTTCCAGTATCCTTTATAGCTTTCAGATGTCGAGGTGCAATATAACCTGCAACACCAATTATTCCAAAGTTTTTCATTTTATTCTTGTAACTTTTGAGTTTTCTAATAAATATTCTTGTCCAGACTCAGGGCAGATAGCAATTCCTTCTTCGTTGAATTTTAATTTATGACCATATTCACTCATCCATCCAGTTTGTCTAGCAGGATTTCCAACAACAAGAGCATAGTCAGGAATTGTTTTCGTAACAACAGAACCTGCACCAATAAATGCGTATTTACCAATATTATGACCACAAACAATTGTAGCATTAGCTCCAATAGAAGCTCCTTCGCCAACAATAGTCTTGGCATATTCGTCCTTACGATTAACTGCCGAACGAGGATTTATAACATTTGTAAAGACACATGAGGGTCCCAAGAAAACATCATCTTTGCAGGTTACACCAGTATAAATAGACACATTGTTTTGAACCTTAACGTTTCTACCAAGAATAACCTCAGGGGAAATAACCACATTTTGACCAATATTACATCTCTCACCAAGAACGGCACCTATCATAATATGAGAGAAATGCCATATTTTTGTCCCAACTCCAATAGAGCAGCCTTCATCTATAACTGCTGATGGATGTGCAAAATAATCCATATTTCGTATTTTAAATAAACAAATTTAGTTAGTTGCTTGAATTGCAAAGATAAAAATTATTCTAATTACTTTTTAAGTAGTTGAAAATAATGCTTAACTTTGCCGGATATTTTTGAGAAATAACGTTGAAAGTGAGAAAAAGGATATTAATATTTCATACAATAGTTTACATTTTTTGTTTTTTGTTTGTTTCCACTATCGATGCAAATCCTCAGAGCAAGAATGCAAATAAAAGACCAAAGATTACATTTGAGCAGACTTACTTTGATTATGGCACAATAATTGAAGGAGAAAGTGGAGTAGCAGTATTTAATATTAAAAATGAAGGTAATTTGCCGTTGATAATAAATAATATTACTGCATCATGTGGTTGCATTGTCCCTGCGTGGTCTAAGGAACAAGTTTTGCCAGGGCAGAAATCACAGATAAAGGTAATATATAACACAAATATAATAGGTGAGATCAAAAGGAGTGTAACAGTAACTACTAATGATCCAAACCAAACAAGAATAGTATTAATACTAACAGGAAAAGTAATAGAAAAAATAATTAATTAATAAATTTAATATCTAAAAGCAATGAAAAATTTAATTTTATCATTATTCCTAATTTTAGGAGCAAGTTTTGGAATTCAAGCACAACAACCTCAAGCAAAGTCAGCAGGGACTCAAGCAGAGATTAAATTTGACAAAGAAGTACACGACTATGGTACTGTCGTAAAAAATGGCAATGGAGAAACGACTTTCTCATATAAGAATGTAGGAAAAACTCCATTAATTCTTTCAAATGTTCGTTCATCTTGTGGATGTACAGTTCCAGCATGGTCAAAAGAACCAATAATGCCAGGACAATCAGGAAGTATTACAGTAAAATACAATACTGGAAACGTAGGACCAATCAACAAGACAATTACAGTAGAATCTAATGCTACAAACAATAGGATTGTTTTAAAAATTACTGGCAATGTAGTTGCTGGCTAATATATTTATCTAATATCAAATCATTAATCTATGCCAAAAATTTCGCAAAAAGGAACAATGTTGCCAGCATCGGCAATTAGAAAGCTTGTTCCATATGCTGACGCAGCAAAACAAAGAGGGATTAAAATACATCACTTAAACATAGGTCAACCTGACATCCTTACACCAAAAGGAGCAATTGATGCTATGAAGAATGCAGACATGAGTGTAGTAGAATATACAAACTCTGCAGGGAATCTATCTTACAGAAAAAAGCTAGCAGGATATTATCATAAACATAATATCAATGTAACAGAAGATGATATAATCATCACAAACGGAGGCTCGGAAGCACTTCAATTTGCATTCTCAGTTTGCTTAAACCAAGGAGAAGAAATACTAATCCCTGAACCATACTACACAAACTATAACTCATTTGCAATCCAATCAAATGTAGAAATAAAAACAATTCATTCTAGCATCGAAGATGGATTTGCTTTGCCAAAAATTGAAGAATTTGAAAAGGCAATAACTCCAAAAACTCGTGCCATAATGGTTTGTAACCCTAACAACCCAACAGGATACCTTTATTCAAAAGAGGAGTTGGAAGTATTAGCTACACTTGCAAAGAAATATGATCTATATCTATTTGCAGATGAAGTTTACAGAGAGTTTTGCTACGATGGCAAGAAACACTTCTCAGTAATGCAATTAGAAGGAATAGAGCAAAACGTTGTTTTGATCGATTCAGTATCTAAACGCTATAGCGCATGCGGAGCAAGGGTAGGAGCAATGGTTTCAAAGAATAAAGATGTAATGGGAGCAGCAATGAGAATGGCACAAGCAAGACTATGTCCACCATACTTTGGGCAAATCTTTGCAGAAGCAGCAGTTGATACTCCGGATTCTTACTTTACAGAAGTAGCAGCAGAATATAATAAACGTAGAGAATTCTTAGTTGACGCAATCAACAAGATAGACGGATGTTTCTGCCCAAAACCAACAGGAGCATTCTACACAATGATTCAATTACCAATAGATGATAGTGATAAATTCTGCCAATGGTTATTAGAAGAATTCGAGTATAATAAGGAAACAGTGATGTTAGCACCAGCAACAGGATTCTATTCTAAACCAGAAAAAGGACTTAAACAAGCACGTATAACCTATTGCTTAAAGATAGAAGACCTTCAATCGGCAGCGAAATGTCTTGAAGAAGCATTAAAAGTATACCCAGGAAGAACAAACTAAAAGTTCGTTCAATCATTGAGGTAAACAAAACAAATAAACAAAAGGGCAAGTGAAAACTTGCCCTTTTTTCGTTTACATACAACTGACTATCTAAGTCAAAAACAATATAAAATCAAGTCAGATTATTATTATATTTTCTATATTTACTCAAACATACGGTTTTTTCCGTATTTTTGCGTGTAAATAAAAAATTTATGAAGAAATATTTAGAACAGCTTCACTCAAAAAGAGTTTTTCATTTTGAAGATATTAGTAATATGACTGAAAATGCTAATACGGCAAAAGATTTGCTCTTAAATTATAAAAGGAAGAATTTAATCGTAAAGATTCGAAGGGATTTGTACAGTGTAACCGAGTTATCTTCAAAGGCTACTATTGCAAATAAATTTGAGATAGGGAGTAATATATCTCTATCTTCTTATATTTCTTATCATTCAGCATTCGAATATCATGGCATAGCGAACCAAGTATTTTATGATTTATATATTTCGAGTGAAACTCGTTTTAATGATTTTGATTTTGAAGGGATACATTATTCTTACTGCAATTCAATAATAGACATGGGTATTGAAACGAATTCTGTTAATTCTCTTATTAGAGTTACTAATTTGGAACGGACAGTTATTGATTGTATAGATAGGATTGATCGTGCTGGCGGATTGGAGGAATTGATTCAATGTCTTGCAATGCTTAGGTTCTTGGATGAAGATAAGTTAATTGAATATCTATCAAAATACAATAAAATATTCCTATATAAAAAAGTTGGGTTTGTATTAGATGTATTTAAAGAAGAATTGAAATTGAGTAATAATTTTATTGACCTATGTCATAAAAAAGGGCATGCTCATGTTAAGTATTTAACAGATAATTCTGAATCTGATACATTTAATAAGTATTGGAATATATATGCTCCGAAGGATATTTTGTCTTACTTAGAACAGGGTAATAATGAGTTCGTATAATAAGATAGACTTAGATAATATAGCAAAGAAAAATGGTTTTATTAGAGATAATCTAGAAAAGGTTTTTCGACTTGTCGATATTTTAGGATATATAAATACTAATCCTCTACTATTGGGTAGTTTAGCATTAAAAGGAGGTACAGCAATAAACTTGATAGTCTTTGAACTTCCAAGATTATCTGTGGATATTGATTTAGATTTTATCATAGAATGTTCGAAAGAAGAAATGCAGAACAAAAGGGAAAGTATAAACAAAGAAATATTGTATTATATGTATTCCCAAGGTTATGAATTAAGTAAAAACACAAAGAATCCTCATTCACTAGATTCATGGGCATTTAATTATATTAATTCAGGTGGGAATAGAGATAATATTAAAATCGAAATTAATTATTCTATGAGAAACCATATATATCCTCTTGAAATGTCATTGATAAAAGTAGATTTTCTTTCATCAATAAATATAAAGGCATTATCTCCTTTAGAATTATTTGGAAGTAAGATAAAGGCTTTAATAGAGAGGACAGCTGCACGTGATTTATATGATGTACACAATATGATCAAATATAATCTATTTTCAAATATAGAAATTGAATCTTTGCGTAAGGTAGTTGTTTTTTATTTAGCTGTAGGAGGGAGAAAGAAACCTATAACTAATTATAATTTCGAAGCAATAGATAATCTAAAGTATAAGGATATTAGAGCTAACCTTATACCAGTTCTGCGAAAAACGGAGAATTTCGATTTTGTAAATGCCAAAATAGAAGTAAAGGATTTTCTATTTGATTTAATAAAACTCAGTGAGAATGAGATTAAATTCATTGAGGATTTTAATCGACAAAAATATTCTCCAAAATTTCTCTTTGAAGACGATAAAATATTAGAGCGAATCGTTGAACATCCAATGGCAATTTGGAAAACTAGAAAAAAAGACAATTAATCCAATAAAAATCACTATCTTTGTAAAAGTAAGGGTAGACAATTCAATTGCCCCAAAAATCCCCCCAAAAAATTTAGATGCACATCTTAATAAATTATGGTAGGTACCCTAGCAGTGCTACGGTAGCTACCATAACACACCTAGGGTAGCTACCCTAGCAAGACTAAATCCTTATAAAAAAAGATAAAATCAAGGATTCCCCAGAAAATAATAAGGATTAAGGAGAAAGAATCAAAGTAAAAAATCTTACAATTGATATTAACGATATACAATATTTATCAGGAATGATAAGTTTTTAGTTTAGCACACTTAATTTTATAGCGTTTTAATCTAAATCACTTACAATGAATAAAATTATTATAGTAGTAATGCTATTTTTCTCTACAGCACTAAATGCACAAATAATAAAATTTGAAGAGCTTGGGAAATATTCAAGATTTGGAATTTTAGTTGGAGGAGCTTTATATGAAAAGGCAAAAATTAAACCAGAATTCGGAGATATAACATTTAAGAATATTCCTATACCGAGCTATAATTTTGGTTTTGAATATGATTTCTACCCAAAAAATAATTGGTCAATAATAACAGCTTTTAATTGGGCACTAGAACCAGCTTTTAATCTAGAGGCTCCTTGTTTTACAAAAGATTCCCTAAGCTCACATATGGAGAAAGAAAGGTCTATATATTATTTTGAAGATACGTTTTTCTCTTTTTCAATCCCAATATTTTTGGCTTTTAGAGAAAAAATGTCTAATCAAAGGTTTCTTGAGTTTAGAATGGGGATTAAATTAATGTATTTTTCGCATGGTCACTATGGTACAGTTGATATTGATGAACTATCCTCTGATGATAAATATAGTACGTTTCTATTAAGTACTAGAAATACAAATACATTAGCTAATATCTATGGTAGTTTTATATTTGGAGCAGGAGTAAATATTCTTACAAATTGGTCTTTGATAAAGATAAATATGTTTTGTAACATTAATTTTCAAAATCCAATTGAGGGCGAATATCTATTCTATAATCTTCCAATATCTAAAAGAAATTCAGGAAAGTATTACTTATCAGGAGACTATTTAGGATTAAACGTAGTATTCCATCTAAACAGAGATATATTTAAACGTAAATCTAAAAAAGGTTAAAGCAAAGAAGGCTGTCTTATTTTCAAAAGATAGCCTTCTTTCTTTTTTAGAAAAGTCCTATTATGTTTCCGTCGTCTTCTATGTCTATGTTTTCGGATGATGGGTTTTCTGTTAATATGTAAAGGAAATGGCTGTTTTCTTTACACGTTTTTTGGATATGTAAAGAAAATCGCAAAATCTTTACACGTTGTGAGGTTAAAGGGGGTATTGGCTTTAAGATTAATTATAATGTAAATATTTAATGAGAGTCTCATAACTTATTGATTTTGTCTTTATATTTGCAATAATTTTAATAAGGATTATTACAACGTTTATATTCAAGGTTGTATTTTCGAAAACAAAATGCTTTTTGTCGTGATATAAAAGTTGTTGAAAAAAATAAATATGAAATACAAGATACCTATATTACCTTTGGATTTTGATGTTGAGACTAAGGCTGTTCTTAAACAAACTATTGAGGCAAACCGTAGGTTAGCTGAATTGAAGGGTGTGGTTAAGTCTATGCCTAATGCGTCAATACTTATTAACACTTTAGCCTTACAAGAAGCAAAGGATAGTTCGGCTATTGAAAGTATTATTACTACTCATGATGAACTATATAAAGCAGAGCTATTTGTTCAACACCTTACCTCCCCTGCCGTAAAAGAAGTTCAAACCTATGCAGATGCTCTTAAGCAAGGTTTTAGTATGGTGAAAAATACGAATCTACTTACTAATAATGCAATTATTGAAATATATAGAAATATAAAACTTAATCAAGCAGGATTTAGAGCAACGCCAGGAACAATGCTTAAGAACGAGCGCACTCAGGAAATTGTATATCAACCACCTCAAACTATAGATGAGATTAATGGCTATATGAATAATCTTGAGTTATTCATTAATGATAGTTCAATTAGTGATCTTGACCCAGTCATAAAAATGGCTATTATTCATCATCAATTCGAAAGTATTCACCCTTTCTCTGATGGAAACGGGCGTACTGGTCGTATTATTAATATTTTATTTCTTGTTCAGCAAGAACTTTTAGATTTGCCTGTACTGTATCTTAGTAGATTTATTATTAAAAATAAGGGGGAGTATTATAGATTATTGCAGGAAGTTAGAGATAATAATGATTGGGAAGATTGGTTGCTTTTTATGCTTAAAGGTGTTGAAGAAACCGCTATTGAAACAATAAAGGTAGTTGAAGGAATTAAAACATTGATGCAGGAGTATAAATTTATTTTGCGTGAAAGGCTAGGGAAAATTTATTCTCAGGATTTACTTAATAATTTATTTATGCATCCCTATACAAAGATAGAATTTGTAATGCAAGAACTTACTGTTAGTAGACCTACGGCAACATCACATCTTAATAAGTTGATAGAGATAGGTATTGTAGAGAAACTAAAATTAGGGAGAGAAAATTTCTACGTAAATACAAAATTATATGATTTGTTGGCAAATGCTTTTCATATTGAAAATACAACTATTGATTCAATTGATTCGAATGGTTAATATGTAAAGAAAATGGGGTTTTTCTTTACACGTTTTTGGGATATGTAAAGAAAATCGCAAAATCTTTACACGTTGGTATAAAGAAATAGGAGCAGACTTTTGGTTTGCTCCTATTCTTTTTGTTATTTCTTTTCTTTGTTATTTCTTTTCTTTTTAGAAAAGACCTATTATGTTTCCGTCGTCGTCTATGTCTATGTTTTCGGATGATGGGATTTCTGGTAGTCCTGGCATTAGCATGATTTCTCCTGAGATAGGTATTATAAATCCTGCTCCTGAGGATATTTCAACTTCTCTTACTTTGAAGGTAAAGTCTTTTGGCTTTCCTCTTAGATTTGGATCGTCGGAGATTGATTTTTGTGTCTTCGCCATACAGATTGGAAGACCAGCAAGACCAAGTTCATTTATCTTCTTAATGTCGGATGATGCCTTTGTTGAGAACTCTACTTTCTTTGCTCCGTATAGTTTTGTTGCAATCTTCTTTACCTTATCTTCGATTGTATCTTCCTTTTCGTAGATAAAATTAATCTCCTTCTTTACTTGAATATATCTTTCTACCTCTTGAGCAAGCTCAATTGCACCTTCGCCTCCCTT
Organism: Bacteroidota bacterium; assembly: GCA_017860275.1. Classification (GTDB taxonomy): domain Bacteria; phylum Bacteroidota; class Bacteroidia; order Bacteroidales; family P3; genus UBA10566. The sequence goes on along the minus strand of JAFNAQ010000018.1, from coordinate 18,237 downwards.
TGCCCAAACCTCACAAGTAAAGGCTTTCACTCCGTGATTTTCGCAGAAGTTTTTGATAAAGTCTATCTCTTGCTCCGAATCATTGGCAAACTTATTAATTGCAACAATTGGATTTATTCCAAATAGCTTGATGTTCTCAATATGTTTTTCAAGGTTCTCGATTCCACACTTTAAGGCATCAAGGTTTTCAATGCCTGAATCCTTAACACTAACCCCTCCATGATAACGCAATGCTCTGACTGTTGCAACAAGAACAATAGCATTAGGTCTAAGACCAGACTCTCTGCACTTAATATCAATAAACTTTTCTGCACCAAGGTCAGCACCGAAACCTGCTTCAGTAACAACAATATCGGATAGGCTCATTCCCATCTTTGTACCAATAATTGTATTTGTTCCTTGGGCAATGTTTGCAAAAGGACCACCATGAATAATTGCAGGAGTTCCTTCGGTTGTTTGAACAAGGTTAGGTTTAATAGCCTCTTTTAGTAGGGCAGCCATAGCACCATTTGCCTTAAGGTCTCTTGCAAAAATAGGTTTCTTCTCGAAGGTATAACCAATAAATATATTACCAAGTCTTTCCTTTAAGTCTTTAATGCTTGAGCTCATGCAAAGAATGGCCATGATTTCTGAGGCAGCAGTAATCTTAAACCCACTCTCACGTGGAATCCCAGAGCTAATGCCTCCCAGTCCAATAACTATGTTTCTTAGAGAACGATCATTCATATCCATAACCCTAGACCAACGAACAGTTCTTGGATCAAGACAAAGGTTGTTCTTTTTGTTTTGAATATTATTGTCAATAATTGCAGAAAGAAGGTTATGTGCCTTTTCAATTGCAGCAAAGTCCCCTGTGAAATGAAGATTTATATCTTCCATTGGAACAACCTGAGCGTAACCTCCACCAGTTGCACCACCTTTAATACCAAAAACAGGACCTAAGGAAGGCTCTCTTAAAACAACTGTAGCTTTCTTCCCAATTCTGTTTAAGGCTTGAGCCAAGCCAATTGACACAGTAGTTTTTCCTTCTCCAGCAGGAGTAGGAGTAATGGCAGTAACTAATATTAATTTTGAAGCCTTTACTTTTTCTTCATTAATTAAATTTAGAGGGAGTTTTGCTTTGTACTTTCCGTAATATTCTATATTGTCTTTGCATACGTCAACTTTTGCTGCCATATCTCTTATGTGCAGCATGGTATACTCTCTTGCTATTTCTAAGTCTGTTTTCATATTCAAATGTTTTTGTGGTGCAAATTAACTCAAAATATATGTTATATTCAATAGATTTTATCTATTAGTTCATGCTTATTATTTCGTCAATTATTCTTAGGGCAGCCTTAACAGACTTAATAGGATTGATTGTTAAAGTCAGCTTATCCCCATTCTCCTTAAGCTGAGTATTATTAGGATAAGACTGTACATATGAAATGATATTACCAAAAATAGGACTTTGGAAAAAGTCTGAGCCTTGATTGGTAATAAATGTTCCTATTAGTTTTTCTCTCTTTAGGATTATTTTCTCAAGTCCAATTTTCTTAGCACCACGACGAAGTTTAACTGTCTCAATAAGCTCAAGTGTTTGTTTTGGCACTTCTCCAAAACGGTCTTCAAGTTGTTCTTTAAAAGTTTCTAGTTCCTTGTCGGTCTCTAAGCTATCAAGTTCTTTATATAGATTTAATCTCTCTCCAATATTTGTAATATAATAATCAGGGATAAGAATTTCAAGGTCTGTCTCAATTGTGCAATCTTGCACAAAGCTATCTCTTTGACTAAGCTCGTCTTGATAAAGCTCTCTAAAATCTGTTTGTTTAAGTTCTTCTATTGCTTCGTTAAGAATCTTATGATACATATCGTATCCTATTTCGGAAATAAAACCACTCTGCTCAGCACCAAGAATATTCCCGGCACCTCTAATATCTAAATCTCTCATAGCTATACTAAATCCAGAACCTATTGCAGAGAATTCTTCTATTGCTTTTAATCTCTTTCTAGCCTCTTCAGTCAGAATAAGCATTGAGGGAGTGAGTAGATAACAAAAAGCCTTTTTATTATTTCTTCCAACCCTTCCTCTTAGCTGATGAAGGTCTGAGAGCCCATAGTTTTGAGCATCATTTATAATAATTGTATTAGCATTAGGAATATCTAATCCATTTTCAACTATTGTTGTAGCAACAAGAACATCAGCCTCACCGTCAATAAAAGACATCATTACTTCTTCTAATTTGTCGCCAGTCATTTGACCATGCCCAATCGATACTTTAGCATCTGGGACAAGTCTTTGAACCATTCCTGCCACCTCAATAATATTCTGTACTCGATTATGTACGAAAAAAACCTGTCCTCCTCTTGAAATCTCGAAAAGGATAGCGTCTCGAATTATCTCCTCATTATATTCTTGTATTTCTGTGTGAACTGATTGGCGATTAGGAGGAGGAGTATTAATAACCGATAAATCTCTCGCACCCATAAGAGAAAATTGAAGAGTTCTTGGTATTGGAGTAGCAGTTAGAGTAAGGGTATCTACATTTACTTTTATTTGTTTTAACTTCTCTTTGATTCCCACCCCAAATTTATGTTCTTCATCAATAATAAGCAGACCAAGGTCTTTAAATCCCATATCTTTGCTGACAATTGCATGAGTACCTATTAATATATCTATCTTGCCTTCTTTTAACTCCTTAGAAATTTGATTCTTTTGTTTGGTAGAACGAAACCTATTGATATATTCTACTCTGCAAGGCATGTCGCCTAATCTATCTGAAAATGATTTATAATGTTGAAAGGCAAGAATTGTTGTTGGAACAAGAACAGCAACCTGCTTGCTATCGGCAACAGCTTTAAATGCAGCACGAATAGCAATCTCTGTCTTCCCAAATCCAACATCCCCACATACTAATCTATCCATAGGTATCCTACTCTCCATATCTCGCTTAACATCTCTTGTAGCCTTATATTGGTCTGGAGTATCTTCGTAGATAAATGATGCCTCAAGTTCATTTTGCAGGTAGGAATCGGCAGAATATGCAAAGCCTATACTTGATTTTCTTTTTGCATAAAGTGCAATTAGGTCTTTTGCAATATCTTTGACCTTTTGTTTTGTCTTATTCTTAAGTGTTTGCCATGTGTTTGAACCAAGACGATGAACAGAAGGGGTTGCTCCATCTTTGCCAACATAGCGAGATATTTTATGAAGGGAATGGATGCTTACATAGAGAATATCATTATCCTTGTATACAAGACGAATCGCCTCTTGTAGCTTTCCGTTATTTTCTAATTTTTCTAGTCCAGCAAACTTACCTACTCCATAATCAATATGGGTTATATAGTCTCCTGGCTTTAATTGCATAAGGTCTTTGAGGGTTAGAGCTTCCCTGTTTTGTTTCTGATCTCTAACTTTATATCTATGATAACGTTCGAAAAGTTCGTGGTCTGTATAACATGCTATCTTAAGTTCATTATCGATAAAACCAGCAGAAATAGATTTTTTGAGATAATGGATATTTATTTGATGCTCTGAGGTTGAGAATTCTTTAATAATCTTTTCAATTCTTTCAATCTGCTTTGGATTTTCAACACAAAAATAATTAATAAATGAGTTGTCGCTCTGAGATTGTAAGTTCTCAATAAGTAGAGAAAAGTTCTTATTAAAGGAAGGTTGAGGAATAGTGTCAAACTTAATAATATTATCTCTTGATATTGTGGCTTGTGAACCTAATTCAATAATTGAAAGTTCAAGTAGACTTCGCCTTATATCGTTTGAATTATTAAATAATTCTTCTGGTTTAATATGTAAGGAAGGATTCTCTAGTTCTAAATATAGTCTTTGTGCAAATTCAAATTCTTTATCTACTTTTTCTAAACAATATTGAAGGTTCTTAGTCCACACAATTGTATTTTGACCGAAATATTCTATCAAAAAAACTCTGTTTTCAATAGAGATATTATCATTCTGAATATTTGGGACAATTGTAATACTACTTCTTTCTTCGATTGTTAATTGAGAGACAATATCGAATGTCCTTAAGCTCTCAATATCATCACCGAAAAATTCTATTCTATAAGGATTCTCATCCGCAAAGGAAAATACATCGACAATACCTCCACGAACAGCATACTCACCAGGTGAAACCACAAAGTCTACTCTCTCAAATTCATATTCATCAAGAACATCTATAACAAAATCGACACTTAAGGAATCATTTAAATTTATCCTCAAGGTATTCTTTGTGAGAGAAGATTTAGAGATAACCTTTTCAGAAAGAGCGTCTGGATAGGTTATTATTATTGTTTGTGTATTATTATTTAACCTATTTAAAACCTCTGCTCTAAGAAGTACATTTGCATTTTGGACTTCCTCAACTTGGTATGGCTGTTTGTATGCAGAAGGGAAGAACAAGACATTTTTTCTTGAATAGTCAAGGTCTTGTTCATCAAAAATTTGTTCTAAATCGTTGCATAAAAATGCAGCAGATTCTTTGTCTGGAAGTATAAAAAGATGGGTAAACTCTTTAGACTTTTCGATAATTGAGCTAGAGTATATTGCGACAGAACTACCTACTAAGCCAAGAATATTTAGTCTTGAATTGTGCTTTGTAATTCTTTTAACAATTTCAATACTTTTCTCACTATTTCCAAAAAGACTAATTAGTTTATTCATAATTTTTGGACCAAAGCCCTTACATATATAGCTTCATGTATTTTCCCATCTCCTCTTGTACTTTCTTTGCCTCAAGCCCTGCAATTTTTGCAAAGTTTTCAGTATTATCGGCAAAGATAATTGCACGAGATGAATTCACTAAAAGACCACAGTCTTTAGTCATTCCATATTTTGATACCTCCTCGAGGCTTCCTCCTTGAGCTCCAACTCCTGGAACCAAAAGGAAACTCTCTGGAGCTAATTCTCTAATTCTTGTGAACATAGTTGCCTGTGTTGCTCCACAAACAAACATTAGATTGTTTATTGTTCCCCATTCTTGAGCTTTAGTTAAGACCTTTTCAAATAATGGTTGGTTGTTTTTATCTTGAGTAAATTGAAAATCGTTTGCACCCTTATTAGAAGTTAGTGCCAAAAGTATAACCCATTTATCGTCATATATAGTAAATGGCTTTACTGAATCTTCTCCCATATAAGGAGCTATTGTCATTGAATCGAAATTGAAATCTCCATTTGAATCCAAGAATGCTTTTGAATATTGTTCTGAAGTATTGCCAATATCTCCTCTTTTTGCATCTGCTATTGTGAAGCACTCGTCTTTGAATTGTGATAAGTATTCCATGGTTTTCTTTAATGACAATAGACCTTTTATTCCATTGCTTTCATAGAATGCAAGATTAGGTTTATATGCAACTGTATAAGGAAGGGTTGCATCAATAATTGCCTTGTTAAATTCAAATACTGGGTCTTCATCATTCATTAGATGAGAAGGTATTTTTGTTATATCTGAATCTAGTCCAACGCAAAGAAATGATTTTTTTCTCTTTATTAGCTCTATAAGTTCTTGTCTATTCATTGATGTATATTATTGAATTATTATTTACTTATTATATTTACGAAATTCTCGAAAAGTTTATGCCTAACTTCTTCCATATCAATTTCTCTTCCTAGTTCCTTAGACATTGAAGTAACCCCCTTATCAACAAATCCACAAGGGTTAATATATTGAAAATATTTTAGATCAGTATTTACATTCAATGCAAAACCATGCATAGTAACATGTCTTGATGCCTTAACTCCGATTGCGCAAATCTTTCTTGCCTTTGGAGTATTAGTATCTATCCAAACTCCTGTTGCTCCATCTAATCTTTCACTCTCAATTCCATATTCTTTCATTGTTATAATAATCATTTCTTCTATGGTAGAAATATAACCTTTTAATGAAAGACCAAGAGATTCAATATCTAAAATTGGGTAACCGACAATTTGTCCAAAACCATGATAAGTAATATCACCTCCTCTATTGATATGATAATATGTAGCGTTTATCTTTTTAAGAAAATCATCGTTAATCAGTAGATTATTCCTCTCTCCATGTTTCCCTAGGGTGTAAACGTGAGGGTGCTCACAAAAGATGAAATCTTGTTCAATATTTTTTTCTGAATTAATCTTTGCAGCTACTTTCTTCTCGAATATATGTTCCTGTTTATCCCAAGCTTCTTTATAATCAATTAATCCCCAATCAATGTAATTCATTTCTATATAACTATATGTATTTATTGCGTGCAAAATTACTAAATGTTTTCCATTATTTTTCTGTAAACTATGTTTAAGTGGAGAAAATTTGGTAATTTTACACGGAAATTTAAGTGTCAAAAATAAAATAAGTTACTATGAGTCAGTTTCAACATAAATTAGAGAATGCAATTGAGGAGATAAATAAGATTTCTCAAAGGATAATTTCAAATGATGAGATTTCTGAGATTGAATTAGATATATTACTAGATAAGTTAAGAGATACATATTCTTTTATTCTTTCTCGCCCAATAGATAAGGAGGAAGAAGAGGCCGTAATTGAAGAGGAAATGGTTGTTGTTGAACAAAAAATAGAAGAAGAACAAATTGAGGAAGAGATTATTAAGGAAGAGTTATTGGCTGAGGAAGAAGAAGAAATTATTGAGGAAAAGATTGAAGAAGTTAAAGTAGTAGATACACCATCTGTATTAAGGTATTTAAATGAGAGTATGCCAATTAATACACAAATTAAGATAGAAAAGAAGGAGATTGAGCCTGTTATTGAAGAAATTCAGAAGGAAGAATTAATTGTTGAAGAACAAATTGAAATAAAAGAAGAGGCTAAGGTAGGTAATTCGAACTACGATCTTTTTGCTGAAAAATCTCAATCTACTTTAGCAGAAAAATATCAAAAATCAAACAATTCTCTTGAAAACATTACTCAAACCCCAAATACTATAGATATTAATCAGAGGTTTAAACAAAATAATGCAGACCTAAGAACTGCAATTGGTGTTAATGAAAAATTTATGTTCATTAATGATTTATTTTCTGGGAATTTAAGAGAATATACAGAGTTTATTCAAAGGCTTAACGAGTCTGGATCATTAGAAAATGCAAAAAAGATAATACAAGAGGCAAAAGAAAGAAGAAAATGGGTTGCAAGCTCATTATCTTTCACAACATTGGAAAATGTGATTTCAAGGAGCTTTCGTTAATAAATTATTTAGCATGGGAATATCTTCGAATTATTATACTGAGGTTGCTTGTCATCAGCGCAACCATTTAGGTGAGCGAATTTGCGGTGATGTTTTCCTTTCAGAGAGGCTAAAAGAGGAAGGCAGAGTAGTGTCTGTTTTAGCTGACGGAATGGGACACGGAGTTAAAGCAAATGTTCTTGGAACCCTTACGGCTTCAATGTCTTTAAGTTTTGCAAAAGAACATAAGGATGCAAGGACTATAGGCAATATTATTATGAAGACATTGCCAATTTGTAGTGAGAGAAAGACAAGTTATGCAACTTTTACTATAGTGGATGTTGATAATGGAGAGGTAAATATCTTAGAATATGATAATCCACTCTGTTTAATAATGCGAGGAACTAATGTCTTTGAACCTAGATGGGAATACATTCAATTGGATAGCATTGATGAGATGGGAAGAGGACAGGAAATAATGGCATGCACATTTCAACCAGAAAAAGAAGATAGAATTATTTTTATTTCTGACGGAGTTACTCAATCGGGTTTAGGGACAGGAAATTTACTTCTTGGTTGGGGGAGAGATAATTATGTTGAATTTGTAAAAGAAAGTATTAATAATGAGAAACATATTTCGGCATCAAAACTAGCTCAAAGAATTGTAAACAAAGCATATTCGAATGATAATTATAAATCGAAAGACGATACTTCTTGTGCAGTTATCTATTTCAGAGATCCAAGAAGAATGATTATTGCAACAGGGCCCCCTTTTCATCCAGAAAGAGATAATGAATATGCACGTAAATTAATAGATTTCCGTGGTCCAAAGGTGATTTGCGGGGCAACAACAGCAGACATTATATCTAGAGAATTAAATATCACCATTGACGATTCTATATTGGCGACAGATCCAACATTACCTCAAATGTCAAAAATGGAAGGTGTTGATTTAGTTACTGAGGGGATATTGACCTTAAACAAGGTAATTACTATGCTTTCCAATAATACTATATCAACATTAAAATTAGGCAATGGACCTGCAGATTTAATTATTAAGCTATTATTAGAAAACGATGAAATCGTAATTATGGTGGGAACAATGATTAATCAAGCACACCATGATCCGACACTCCCAGTAGAAATTGAGATTAGAAGAACCACAATTAAAAGGCTTTCTGAACTATTGGAAAAGAAATTTATGAAAGAAGTAATTGTGGAATATATATAAAAGTTATATCTTTGTCAATTCAGATTATTAAGGGATTACTAAAAAAATATTTTAAATATGAATAGATTTGTTTATTTTGTGATAATGCTTTTTGTTTCAACGCTTGGCTTTTCACAAACATATATTAGAGATGCTGAGTTAGGGGATAAGGATGCTCAGTATCGTTTGGGAAGAATGTTTGAGAGAGCAGACAGAATGCCTAAAGATATTGCAAAAGCTTTATTTTGGTATGCAAAGGCAGCAGAGCAAGACCAGCCTTTGGCAATACAAGCATTGGCAGAGCTTTACTATTATGGAGTTGAGACAGAACGTAAGCCTCGACTGGCTTATTCCCTTTTTATTAGGAGTGCAAATTTTAAAAATGCAGAAGCATATTTCTGCTTAGGAGAGATGTACTATAATGGAATAGGTGTTGATCAAGATAAATCAAGTGCATTAACTTGGTATAAGAAATCGGCTGATGAGGGAGGCTTAGCAAAGGGACAATTCAAAGTTGGAAAGATTCTTTTTGAAGGAGATGGAGTAAAGCAAGACAAGGCAATGGGGATTAATTATATAAAACTTGCTTTTAAGAATGGCTTTCCAACAGCAAATGAATATTGGACAGAGCAGCAAATGTGGAAATTTGAAAAATAAAAATAAGAATTACTATGAATAGATTTATTATATCACTTTTATCATTATTAGTTTTTTCTCAAGTATCATTTTCTCAAAATACTTTACAGAAAGCAAAGACAGGAAACATTGAAGCCATGGTCATTCTAGCTCAAGAATATTATTCAGGAGTTGGCCAAATACAAAACTATGCAAATGCATTAACTTGGTTTGAAAGAGCTGCAAATAAAAATCATGTAGAGGCATGCTATCGCACAGCCCAAATGTATGAAAAAGGACAAAGCGTACCTAAAAACCAAAGAATAGCTTTTAATTATTATATAAAGGCAGCAGAAAAGGGACATTTTAAATCACAATTTATTGTTGCAGATTGGTTAGAAAGAGGAATAGGTATTGTAAAAAGTGATGGAAGGGCTTTTCTTTGGTATCGTGTATGTGCAGAAAGAGGGGAAACAATTCCATGTAGAAAAATGGGAGATTACTTCGCTTTTGGAAGAGTTGTAGCGCAAGATCATGCAATGGCAAAGTATTGGTATGAAAAATCAGTAGCAAATGGAGATATTGAATCTAAGTCAAACCTTGCATATTTATATGTAGCAGAAGAAGGTCTTGCTCCAAACTATTCAAAGGCAAAGGAACTGAATGCAGAACCATTAAAAAAACAAATTCCAATATCATATTATACAGAAGGAATGATATATCTTAATGATTCTGATGATAAGGCTAAAGCATTTGACTACCTATCAAGAGCAATGAACTTTGGAATAAAGGATGCAAACTACAAGGTTGCAATAATGAAATATTATGGTCAAGGAACATCTCAAAATATTTCTCAAGCAATTAATATAATGGAGGGTCTGCCTTCTCAATACGAAAATGAAGTTTCTTATTTAATAGCAAGTGCATATAGTACTGGCAATGGAGTAAATCAGGATTATAAAAAGGCATTGGATTATTACAAGAAATCTGCTAATTTAAATAATTCTGACGCATGTAAAGCAATAGCTAAAATATACGAAAAAGGAGAAGGTGTTAAGAAAAACCTTAAAGAAGCAAAGAAATGGAATAAAAAAGCAGAGGAAATTCTTAATCCAAAGCCTATTAAAAAGTCTAAGAAGAAAAAATAATATTTTATCACTATGGCAAGCCTTGACTTAGAAGCAAAGAGAAATGCTGACAATTGGTTGAATTCATCAATTGACCAATCTACAAAGAACATCATAAGAGATATGATGGAAAACAATATCGAGGAGTTTAATGAATCATTCTATCGCTCTTTAGAATTTGGAACAGGTGGATTAAGGGGGATAATGGGTGTTGGTACAAATAGAATGAATCAATATACGGTTGCAATGGCAACTCAAGGATTTGCTAATTACATTATTCAAAATAATCCTAGTAAGGAAATAAAGGTAGCTGTAAGTTTCGATAATAGAAATCGCAGCAATGAATTCGCACATATTGTTGCTAAGGTTTTTGCTGCAAATGGATTTAAGGTATATCTTTTCAAAGAGCTAAGACCAACTCCTGTTCTAAGTTTTGCAGTAAGAGAGTTTGGTTGCGATGCAGGAGTAATGTTAACAGCCTCACATAATCCTAAAGAATATAATGGCTATAAGGCCTATTGGAACGATGGAGGACAATTAGTTTCTCCTCATGATACTCTAGTTATTGATGAGGTTAATAAGATCATTGACTATGCTCAGGTAAAGATAGATGAAAAACAAGAAAATATTATTATTGTAGATAATAGTTTCGATAAGATTTATCTTGATAAGGTTTTAGAACTTACTCTTTCTCCAGAGGCAATAAAAAGGCATAAAGACATAAAAATAGTATATACTCCTTTGCATGGTACTGGATTAACTTTAGTCCCAAAAGCACTTGAGATGTATGGTTTTACAAATGTAAATATTGTAAAAGAACAAGCCATTCTTGATGGTAATTTCCCTACTTGTAAGAGTCCTAACCCTGAAGAAAAATCAGCCTTAGAGTTAGGAATAAAGCTTGCTAAGGAATTAGATGCAAGTATACTTCTAGCAACAGACCCTGATGCTGATAGAGTAGGTATTTCTGTTAAGGACTCAAAGGGAGAGTTTGTTCTATTAAACGGAAACCAAACAGCAACAGTTCTTACATATTATATTCTTAAGAAATGGAAAGAGCTAGGGAAGTTCAAAGGAAATGAGTTTATTATTAAAACAATTGTCACATCGGAGCTAATAAAGAATGTGGCAGAAAGTTTTGATGTTAAATCATATGATGTTCTTACAGGATTTAAGTTTATTGCGGATAAGATACTTGAGCTTGAAGGGAAAGAAAAATATATTTGTGGAGGAGAAGAAAGCTATGGCTTCTCAATAGGAGATTTTGTTAGGGATAAAGATGCCGTTTCGGCTTGTTGTCTTATTGCTGAGGTTTGTGCATGGGCAGCTGAGGAGGGGAAAACATTCTACGACATACTAATAGATATATATCTTGAATATGGTTTATTCAAAGAAGACTTACTATCTCTAACCATGAAGGGAAAATCAGGTGCTGAAGAAATTGCATCAATGATGACTAATTTCCGAAACAATCCACCAAAAGAATTAGTTGGATTGAAAGTAGTTGGAATTAAGGATTATAAAACTAAGAAGTCATTTGATTTAATTGAAAATAAAGTTGAAGATATAGATTTACCTTCATCAAATGTTCTTCAATTCTTTTTAGAAGATGGTTCAAAGGTAACAGTTAGACCTTCAGGCACAGAGCCAAAGATTAAGTTTTACTTCGGAGTATTTAATAAGCTTTCATCAAGAGAAGAGTTTGAATCATTATACAAAGAATCTGATCAAAAGATTCAATCAATTATTTCTGAGTTAGGATTAAAACAATAATCTAAAATCAAATTGCCATGACATTACAACAATTACAATATCTTATCTCTTTAGACAATAATAGACATTTTCTAAATGCAGCAGAAGAATGCGGAGTAACTCAACCAACCTTGAGTGCAATGATTCAGAAGTTAGAAGATGAACTTGATGTTAAACTTTTTGATAGGACTAAGCAGCCCCTTGTTACAACACCTATTGGAGCTGAAGTTGTTGCTCAGGCAAAGCTTGTGCTAAAAAGTGCTGAGCAGTTAAGAGAGATTATTAGTAATAAAAGAGAATCCTTAGAAGGGAAATTAAATTTGGCAGTTATTCCAACAATAGCACCATATTTATTACCTAAGTTTATTATTGAATTTAGAAAGAATTATCCAAATGTTGAACTATCAATAGAAGAGATGAAAACCTCTGATATTGTTTCTAATCTAAATCTATCAAAAATAGACATAGGAATATTGGCCACACCATTAAATAAACCCTCTCTTCTTGAAGTCCCTCTTTATTATGAGAAATTCTTAGCCTATATATCTCCAAAAGAAGATTTATACAAGCAAGAAGTTCTTTCGGCAAAGAACATGCCGCTTAAGAATCTTTGGGTATTGCATGAAGGACATTGCTTAAGAGACCAAGTATTTAATTTTTGCAACGAGAAAATTAATGAAAAACCCATATATGAGGCAGGAAGTATAGATACTCTAATAAAGATTATAGATCAAAATGGAGGTTATACAGTAATCCCAGAGCTTCATCTTCAGTTCTTAAACCCTGAACAAATAAAAAACACAAGACCAATCGAAAACCCTCAAGGAGTAAGAGAGGTCTCTGTAATAATCAGAAATGATTATATTCGTGAAAGATTGTTGAATGCTGTCGTAGATACAGTAAAGTCAATAATTCCAGAGGAAATGATAGACGACAGACTTAAGAAGTTCGCCGTTCGCCTCTAACCCATAATTTATCCCACTTATAAGAAACTCCCTGTTAAAATTAAGAAACTAAATTCTTGATTTTAATAGATAAAACCTTGTTTTACCACTCTAGAATCTTATTCTAGAGAAATGGAATCTTATTCTATTTTCCTAGAATAAGGTTCTATTTGAATAAAACAGCTATATCCTTGAAAATAAACTTCGTTTCTGTAAATTTATATCAGAGATAAATATAAAAAGACTTCGTTTCTTGACAGAAATACGAAGTCTTTTTCCAGAAAATCGAACTTTTCCCCAAATTGCATCAAATATTGACAATTCCATTCGAATTTTCCGTGTTTTATTATAGATAATTAACGAATCTTTTTCTCGTAACAACCAACCCTACTCAAATATTCAAGCCTTAAGCCTCAATCCCATTTATAACAATTAACACCAAAACCTGTATAATGTTATAAAAATACCCATATTTACCCATTTTAGTTAAAATCAATCCTTGTCCTCTACTCCCAATCCTTAGACCCAAGACGAATTGGTTACAAATTGTAACCAATTGAATAGAGCATATTGGATTATTGTCATTTACTTAGCAGGGCAAATATTATAATCAATTATTCATATAAACAAAAAAACCTTATTTTTGCCAAAAATTAAATTATGAATACAAAAGCAGATATATATAATATACCAAATTTATACAGTTGTGGAGTTGTAGCTCAATATAGTTTTCAATGTAAATTTGATGATTTATGTAGTGTGATTAATGACTTAAATCAATCTTCAGTGACGTTTGAAGGCTGTGATTTTACTTTTTCTAAGGTGTCAAATGATTTAAGTGGGGGTTACCTAAATAAAGGAATAATATTTGAAAATTGCATTTTTAAATCCGATTTATATATTTCAAATATTGAAACCGAAAATTATTTTAGATTTGAGAACTGCAATTTCGAAAATAATTCTTGTGAAATTAATAAGATCACAACATCTCAAACGAAGTGGTTGTATCTTAGTGGTATATCCAATATTAATGCGTTTACTGTTAAAAAAATAAAAAGTGAAACTATAAGTACATCTTGTATTGACTATGAACTTTGTTTACACGATTGTACTTTTTCTAATTTCATTATTTCTCAAATTGATAATCTAAAAATTTATATAAGTGGAACTACAATAAATAACAAATTATCAATTGAGAAGATTAGGAAAACATTATTTTTGCATTTAGATAATTTTGACAATGAACATACCATAAATGAAATAAAAATTAGCTCTGTAAAAGATATTTCACAATTTGATATATTCAACAATTATTACAATAGCAATTATATTATTAATTCAATTAATATTGAGGATTGTACATTTGGAACTGATTTTATTCTCAGATCTTTTAATGAAAGTCAAGAGATAAAAACTCTAAGTCTGATTTGTAGAGATACTTCGTTTGAGGAGAAAGTTTGGATAGAAGGAATCAATACTGATAAATTATCTTTTATCAACTGTAAGTTTTTAGAGACAACTAAAATATTTGACCTCAAAGGAGAATTAATGGGTGCCAATTTTTCTAATAGTACAATTGAAGGTCTGTTTCTTTTCAATGGATGGAATAGTAAAATTGATCTAAATAAAAAAGCTAAAATAAACTTTTCACACGTCTTTTTAAAGAGTTCTGGGTATATAATTTTGAGAAATTTTAATTTTTTCGAAGATCCAGAAAAAGAAGAAGAAACAGATGAAAAAAATAACGATGAAGGAGAAAGTAATGGTAATTTTAGCTTTAACTTTGCTAATATTTTAGGCAATGTAATATTTCAAAGTTCCAATATTAATTCTTTAATTGCAAATAAGGCTAATTTCTTAGGACACTTACTTATTCAAGATATTAGTTTAAACAAACTTAATTTAGAAAATTCATCAGGCAATATTACCTTTAATCCAAAAAAAGGATTTGTAGTCAATAAAAATACCATTGCAAACAGAGATACAGCTAGGATAATAAAAAAATGCAAGGAAAACGATGGAGATAAAATTAAATCATTGGATTACAAATCGCTTGAACATAGTTTATTCAGGGATGAGTTAAATGAAAAATTAAAAGAACAATCAAAAGATTCTGATAAAGAAAAAGGTGAAAGAAAACCCTTGGAAAGAGCTGAAGACACTATTATAAAATTGTTTAGTAATGTAATTAATAAGCTTAATCAAGATAGAATCTTACTTTTATTAAATACTTGTTCAAATAATAATGGAACTAGCTGGATAAAAGGAGTTATTTTTACTATAATAAGTTGCTTTGTATTTTTTAGTATTTATATTATGGCAAAAGATGGTATGGGAAATGTATTTATTTGGACAGATGAAAAATATATTGGAGATGCTCTAAGTTATTTTTGGCTATTTGGAGGTTTGGACATACTAAAAAACTCAAATAAGGATATTCTAATTTCTTGGTATGCATTAATTCCATATATACTTGGTAAGATATTTATTGGGTATGGAATATATCAAACAATATCGGCATTTAGAAAATTTGGGAAGTAATATTATATATTGGGTTTAAATTTAGTATTGGATAGTCAGCCTTTAAATATGATTGGTTCTATCTTCGAATAGACGTTGTGCTCTTGTTAGTGATTTTTTTTTAGAATACGATCAATTTTTATGCTCTAATCGATCTGTAAGGACATGACATGTAATGTCCGCAAAGCAACAATAAACAATTATTTTATAATGTGGAAATAAAAAAAGAACTGTCCGAAAAAATCGGACAGTTGAAAATGCTCGCCGAAGATGGTAAATTACGATTAACAGATATTATTTATTGAAATGTAATTATTGTTTTATCTTGTGGATATTTTTAGTCCTATGAATAATGTTCTTGGTTGCATTGGTCCGTAGATATATCCTGCATCACGATTAACTCCCTTGTCGAAGTCTTTTTGGTAGGCATTAAATATATTCTTTAAGCCTCCACTAACTTGAAGTGAAAGTGATTTTGAGATTTTGAAATCATAGCTTGAGGTGATATTTATATCGAAAAACTCTGGTGTGCTAACAAGACAATCCTTTGCAATGAAACCAGAATAATGAGGAACTAACATCTTGCCTGTATATGTTCCTGTCAATGAAATATTCAAAGGCTTAGATGGTTGAGCATTAAGAGTAATAAAACCATAGCTATCAGGAGTTCTCATCATTTTCTTTGTCCCTTCAACAGAAGGATCATGTGACCACAATTCTGCTTGCTTGTATTTGTTATTTTGTAGAGTATATCCAAATGATAATGAATACTGAGTCTTATATGCAATCTTAGCAGTAATACTTCCTCCAATAATACTTGCCCCTTTTGCATTATATCTTTCCTTAATCATTGCATTATCTGTTGAGTCAAATCCAATATCACGAAGAGCAAAAACATTCTTTAGGTCTGTGTAGAAGCCTTCAAAAAGAATATTTGTTTGGAAGTTTTCTGAGAGTTGATGATAAAAGTCGGTAGAAATACTAATGCTATTCGAAATCTCTTCCTTAAGCTTTGGAGCGAGTTTAAGTATAACAGCTTGCCCTCCAACTTGAAGAACATGTAAGTCCTCATCATATGCCTGAGGAGCTCTATATCCATTAGCAAAAGAAGCTCTTAATTGAAATTTATCGCTTGGCTTGTACATGAAATTAGCTCTTGGACTAAATATAGGTTTCTCAATAAGGTTATTCTTATCTAGTCTACCTCCCAACAATAAGCTAATATATTTTCCACTCCATTCCGATTGAAAGAATCCTCCAACTACGTTTGTCTCTTGATTAATATTCCTATTATAACCAACCATCACATCCTTTAGATGATTAGAATTATACTCAACCCCATATGTAAGAGTAGCAGGAGATACAATTAGTTTGTCGAGATGATTATTTACCTGTGTTCCTAAAAGGAAGGTTAAATCGTTACTCTTCCCAAAAGCATTTGGGTCTTGATGAGTGCCGAAATATGAATCTCTATCTACATATTGTGTTGAAGTATATGCCGAAATTTTATGTTTCCCGTCAAGGGTAATATAGTCGTAATTAATTCCTCCACTATGTATTTTGTGATCGGTCATCTCTGTAATATCTGCTTGGTGAACAGGAAGCTCAAATTTGTTTCCTCCTCTACGAGTTTCTTGTGTTGTATGATACTCTAATGATATTTTCTGAGTTGAACTAGGCTTATGAAATAGCTTTGTGCCAAAAGAAAAGGCATCCATTTTTCCAATTTCAGAAAATCCGTCCGAGTTATGATCATAAGGATTCTTCTTCCTAAAAGTTTGGTAGAATGATAATCCAGAAGTCTGATCGGAATTTACCAAGGCGCCGTTCATATTAAAGTTATTAGCAGTAGACTTCATCCCAATAGATTGAATCTCGTTAGATACAGAGAAAGAAGGTTTGTTGGCTTCTTTAGTAATTATATTTATTGTCCCTGCAATAGCATTCGAACCATATAATGCAGAGCCACCTCCTTTAACTATTTCTACTCTCTCAACCATATTGACTGGGATTTGTTCTAATCCATAAACACTACTTAATGCGGAAAGAACAGGACGAGAATCAATAAGCATTTGAGTGTATGGACCTTCTAAACCATTCAATCTTACTTGTGGCACTCCACAGTTCTGACAATTATATTCAACTCTAACTCCAGATTGATAACCTAGAGCCTGAGAAAGGTCTTGTGCATTACAATTTTCAAAGTTTTTGCTCGACATCACATTTACAATAACTGGAGCTTCTTTTCTGTTTACTTCATTTCTATTTGCAGAAACAACAACCTCGTCAAACATGATGATTGATTCCTCTAATTCGATATGAGCATGCACGCTCTTATTTAATTCAACAATAACCTCAATCTCCTTTGGACTATAACCCACAAAGCTTGCCTTTATCTTATATTTACCTGCCTTTAAGTTTCTAAACACAAAATCTCCCTCATCATTTGTTGTTGTTCCAAGTTTAGTGCCAACAACACTTACATTTACATAGGCAAGAGGTTCTTTAGTCTTAGCATTAATAACATGCCCTTCAATAGATGCTTTTTCGGTATTTAATCTATTCTCATTAGAATATAAGCTAATGGAGATAATACACATTATTAGAGTTAATAATGATTTATTTTTCATTTTGTTTTCTTTGTTAGTTTTAATAATAATTTAAGTGCAAAATTATCCATAAAGAATAATATGCAAAATAGCCTAAAATTGGTATTTAGTTTGAATCATATACCAATTAATAATGAAGAAAGTATTGAAACTAACAAAGACAAGGTCTAAAAAAAAGAGACTTGGTTTTGCCAAGTCTCTTTTTTAATGAAAATTGTCTAGTCCTAAAATAGCGTTACACAAAAAGTAACGAAATGGAAGAACAAATTAAAACGCAACACATTAAGCGTACGCAGAAAGACTATTCCCTGTCT
>JAFNAQ010000111.1 GCA_017860275.1 Bacteroidota bacterium | reverse complement strand
GTATTTCCAAATGCTCCGAATGGAATGCCTTACGGAGGAGGTTTTGGTATTGAAACCAATAATTTTAATACCGGTTATCCCGTTTTTGCAAATTATCAAGGTGGATTTGTAAGTACACAAGCATTTAATTTTGAAAGTAAACTGAGAAATCTGAGTTGTGTCTTAACTGAGAAGTGGAACGAAGAAGTAAGATTGTGGAGAATAGATAATGAAATAGAAAAGATGCAAAAAGAAGAACTATATAAATTTTTGGGGAGCAGTGCTGCTATTGATCCAGTAATGAATAACAATACCAGCATCTGGTATAAAATATCAAATGCATTACCGGCATTTGGGGATGCAACCTCTACCACAGGAGAAATTTTGAGCTACTATGAACAACAAGGAAATATTCGATTGAATTATTTCGGAAAAACAATAAAGACAGTTGG
Source organism: Bacteroidota bacterium (assembly GCA_017860275.1). Taxonomy (GTDB): domain Bacteria; phylum Bacteroidota; class Bacteroidia; order Bacteroidales; family P3; genus UBA10566. The sequence goes on along the minus strand of JAFNAQ010000111.1, from coordinate 2,095 downwards.
AAAAATTAATGATGTGTATGATTTTGGGACTCATTCATATTATATGTTGAAAAATCCTACTATAAATAATATCAAACCTCTTATTGAAGATGGCATTAACTATTGTAATCCATATGTGGGATTTTACTTTTATAAGATTTTACCTTGGGGAGTTAATGAAATAAAAAAAGAAGCTTATAGAGGTCGTGATTTTTATATGTATTAATAAGTTGCATTATGATAATATTTGATAATATATACTATTTTGCTTTTTCTTTACTAAAAGGTAAATTAATGACTTACGGACCAAAATTTACTGCAGTTACAATTACTTCTTTTTATTGTATAGCTTTTATAATATTTGTGTTTAATTTATCTTCTTTGTTTTTCTATGACAACTCAAAAGTTTTTATTATTCTTTGTTCTTCTATTACAGAAAAAACAATAATGCTCATAGGTGGACTTTCTGGTGTCATTAGGTTTTATGGTTTTAAAAGTATTCAAGACATAGAAAACACGAAAAATAAAATGAATCTCGAAAGGAGAAAAAGACTTGATACGATAACAATTTTCACGATGGTACTTTTACCTATTCTTACAGCATTGTCATTTAATCTGAAAAGTAGTTTTATAGGTGTATACCCATAGGAGTAATAAGAAAGTTTTTGGCATGATTTTGCAGCAGCCTGGAAGCGGGATTGGAACAAATTTATCGGAGGTTTCGATGGTGGCACTATAGGTTTTAACACATCCGGTCAGCTTTCATTTACGCCTAATTATTACGGAAGACCGGTAGGACCGGCAGCAGGATTTGATTTCAATAAAAACCAACAGGCTACTTTCGGGGGTTACCAGAATGGTTTCTTCCAGATGCAAGCCGTGAATTACGAAACGAATCTCCAACATGCGGTAATTAGTGCTGAAACGAATACAAGAAATGAATATTTTGCAAATAAAGTATCTGATATAAATCAAGAAATTGGATATGGTATTAAAACAATACAAATGATTGATAAAATGTCCGCAGCAGTAGATTTAATTACTCGTGACGAATTTCGGATGTTAAAAAATATCGATGCACCTGGTTTTAGATTTAATGTTGGACTTAGAAAAGTTGTTGGTAATAGTTTCGTTAGTTATGGTCTTGATGGTACTTTGTTGTATTTTGATTATAATGATTATAAGAATGGAGAAATGGAAACAGATGAATTCTACTTTAATGTTAGCAGTACTGTTGTATCTACTATTACATCAATAGCTGTAGCAAAATCTATGTTTTATGCTGGCACTGTTGCAGCTGGTTCATATGCTACAATGGCTTCCACTTTTGTTGGTGCAAGCTTAATGGGATATTATATGGGCTATAAATGGTTTAAAGACTATTTATATCCTGAAATATATTACAGATTTTCCAATCTAAATAACTATATTATTAATTCTCATTTGGGCTATTAAATATGAAAGTTACATTAAAAAATATCTTGTTTATTTTTATTACAGAAAAAGGTGGTGCTACAGTTGTATTGTCTTTAATCATGATATTTTTTGGAAAGGATATTTTTTCATCAACTTTTGGTCAGATACTTTTTTCTATTGTCTTTATAATTACTTATCTTCCATCAATTTATCTGCAAATTGAGTATTACTTTAGAAACAGAAATATGGAAGTGAGTATTGTTAACAAGTCGTTTATAATAAAGAGAAATGGAGAACAAAAGACAATAGAATTTGAAGATATAGACCATATAATTGAGTATCCTTCAGGAACAAAAAAAGGAGAAAGTCTTTTTGGCGCAGCAGGAATAACTTTGGGATGTTATCATTATATGAGGATAATAACAAAATCCGAAGAAGAAATAATTATAACATTTCTGATGTATCCTAAGCTATATGAACTTTTCGATACATTTGATGGAGTTAAAACTTACAAATTGTATCCCTGGTTTCCTTCAACGTTTATAAAATAATATGATTATCCGCATTAGAGACCGGCAGTAGGATTGGATTTCATAAAAACCAGGCTACTTTCGGGGGTTACCAGAATGGTTTCTTCCAGATGCAAGCCGTGAATTACGAAACGAATCTCCAACATGCGGTAATTAGTGCTGAAACGAAT
>JAFNAQ010000008.1 GCA_017860275.1 Bacteroidota bacterium | reverse complement strand
ATGCTGTTGCTGCGGTAGTTTTGTATTCAAAGCCTACTGCATTGATAGTGTCTGCTCCTGGAGTATATGTTCCTACTAAACTTGCTGTATTGTAAGTAAAGGTTGTTACTGGGGCTGTAGTTACTATTGCTGTCAATGGTATTGAGTCGGTTATAAAGTTTACTGGCACCCATCCTGAGTATGCAGTTCCACAGTTTGCTCTAATATATGCAGTATATTGTGTTGCTGCTGTTAGAGAAGAGAATGTGTAAGTTGTGCTATTTACAGTAGTGACTGCTCCTGCTGAGCCTAACTTAACTTCCCAAGAAGATTCACTTCCACCTGCTAACCAATTTATTGTTGCATCAGTTTGAGTAATTCCACTTGTAGTTTGTGGAGTTGGAGATGTACAACCTGTAGTTACAACTAGATTGTCAACATATGAATATGTATTTGAAGCACCATAATTAACTCTAAAGCCTATGTATTTTCCTGTTCCTGTGTATGAAGCTAAACTTACTTGATAATCATTCCATGTTGTTGGTCCAAATACTTTACCAACCTCAACAAATGATGCAGCTGTTGTATCTGTCATAATTCCGATGCGTAATGTATCGTTTGTCGCACTATAAGATTTGAACTTAAAGTTTAATATTAAGGAGTTCATAGATATACTTTGATCAAACTCTGGTGTTATCGCCATTGCGTATGTTCCTGCTGTTCCTGCATAGAAATATAAGCAATTGCCTGAGAATCCTCCTGTATTTACATATGGTCGTAATGCATAAGATGTATTTCTAACCCAACATGTTGGCATAACTCCTGTTCCTGTTCCATAGGTGTCAAAATTATCTGCCCATGGTAAAGAAGATATAAACCCACAAGAAGTTCGGAATGTTCCTGTTCTTCCATCCGAGAATGCTCCTGTTCCACAATCGGTATGAACAGAGAATTCATATTCGGTTGTTGAAGTTAAACCATATAATGTATGAGGATTTGTTGTTGTGTAAACTGAATCCCATGATGTAGCTCCCAATTGACGATAGTAAATCTTCCATGCATTATCTGTAACTGTGCCTGGTGTCCATGAAATTTGAGCTTGTGTTTGTTGGATATTCGATGTACTTGCTGTAATTGGTCTTGGACATGCTGGTTGATTGTCTACCTTTAAGTCATCAATATGGTAATAATAACCTACATTATTATTTCTTGCAAAAACTAAACGATAGTTTCCTACTAGTCCTGTTAATGGGAATTCGTATTCATTCCAAGTATATTGGTTGGTATCATTTATAAATGCAATATTAGTAAACAATGTTGTGTCTGAAAAAGAATCTAAGGCTCCATTAGTGGTTTCATCAAAGGCTTTTACCCATATATTTTCTGGATAATTAGTTGATGTAGAATACCCTTTTGCCCAGAAAGTTATCCTTTGATTTCCAGTTAGAGTAAAGGTTGGTGTTATCAAGTAATCTCCCATAGATTGGTTCGCACCATACAATTGTGCTGAACCTGAACCAGTACGAATATAAGCTATACCTGTTGAAGAAGTTTTTCTCCAATTGTAAGATGTACTTGCACCTCCATTGATATTTATCCAACAATTGGTAGGTTGCGCAGCATTACTAACTCCTGTCATAGGAAGCCATGTTGCTTCAAATCCTTCATACCATGGGAATGTGGATATTGGTGCACATGCTGTATAAAAACTAAATACTGGAGTTGGTTCTGAAACCTCTGTTGGACAATTTGTCTTCATATAATAGTCATACTCACTTGATGGGAGTAGATTTATTATAGTATATGGTGAAGCTGAGGTAATTAAAACGGAATCAAAAGTTGTTGCGGATGCTAGTTTTGTGTACAACCACCATGCTGTATTATTTGCATTGCCATTTGTCCATGAAAGGTCGGCTGTAGTTGTAGTAATATTAGATATTGATAAATTGGTTGGTTTAGCACATGCTGGAATATAATCCACTACTACATTATCCATATAACCATAATTATAAGCAGATGCTGGCGCTGCTGTCATAAATGCAATATATCTACCAGTTCCTGTATATGATGCCAATGAAACTTCTTTATCTTGCCATGTACTGATTGCTGTTATTGATTGTAGGTTATCAACTGGAACAAATGTAGTAATATCATTAGGATTATTCATTATTCCCACTTGAAGATTATGATAGTTTAATGCAGTGTAGTACATCTTAAACCTAACTCTTAAAGTATCCATTGAAATTGAAGTATCAATAGGTCCAAATGCAGCATAAGTTTGTTGATTATTATATGCATAGAAATACATCGATCCTGGGGATGAGAAATTAGTGGTGTTTATATATGGGTAAGTTGCTGAGTACTGAGAAAATTTTGACCAACAAGTTGGGAATTTACCTGTTCCTGTTCCATAGGTATCAAAATTCTCTGTATATGGAAGTGTTGATATCATAGAGCATGGAGTTTTTACCGATAAATTAGCAAACATAGATGTATCTACAGAACCATTACATAAAGTTGCAACTCTAAAATTATAAGAAGTACTAGGAGTTAATCCAGTAAATGTAAATAAATTTGTTGCTGATGTTGTCTTAATCCATGTTGTTGAATCAGATGGTTTATACTCTACTTGCCATAAAGTAGAAGTACCTGCATTCCAATTCATAGTTACACTTGTAGGTAAAATACTACTTAAAGAAACGCTATCAGGGATACTACAACTCATTATTTCTAGTTTTAAATCATCAATAGTTAGATAATAAGGAGTTGTGTTAGCTTGAGCATTTATTCCGAAGTAATAGGTTCCTGAAACAGATGGAGTATATGATCCAAAGAATTGTTGATAAGTTGTATTCTTTGCATTTAATATAGAATTACCTACATTTTGGATTAAATTTGAATCGTACTGATTTGAGTATACACCAGCAGAAAGGCTATTCCATCCATTTAGACCATCTGTTATATACCAGAAAGAGAATGTATATGTTGTACCTGCAAATAAATCAAATGCAGAAGTAAAGAAACTATCATTACATCCGTATCTAAAATATGCCGATTTTGTTCCACTATGTGCTTTTCTATTATAGTTTGTGTAATCTGAAATCTGAGTATAAGTATATGTACTTAAGCGAGTAGAAGACCAACATGCTGGCAATTGATTATTAGTAATTATAGATTCAAATCCTTCTGTCCATGGGAAAGTGTTAGTTGAAACACATGAAGTCTGAAAACTCAATGTAGATGATGCTTCTGAAACATCATTTGAACATAATGTTTTCATCTTTACTTGATAAATTGTGGAATGATTTAATAATTGTAATGTATAAGGATTAGAAGTAATTATTACAGAGTCGAAGTTTGCATTAGCAGAAGGTTTATAATATAACCACCATGCATTATCCGTTGGGTTTCCATTTGTCCATGTAAGTTCTGCTGATGTTGCGGTAATATTTGATATTGATAAATTAGTTGGTTTTGTGCAGCCAGGAATTAACGAGATTTCAACATCATCCATATATGAAGCGTTTGTTGTTGGAGAACTGGTTGTCATACATCTAAAAGCAATATATGCACCATATCCTGTATAGGAAGAAAATGCAACCTCTTGATTCTCCCAAGAACTTACTAATGAAGGTACTAATGGAGACGAAACAGGAATAAATGTTGTAGTATCATTTGGATTAGTCATAATGCCCACCTCTATACCTCGGTAAGAGAGACTAGTCATATAAAGTTTAAACTTCACTCTTAAAGTATTGATAGGATATATGTTTGTATCAATCATAGGTGCGCATATAACGCTGCGTTTATTTGCAGAACCAACATATTGATAAACTGAACCTGGTGCAGATACTTTATAACTAGTGCTTATCATTGGATATGAAGTAGGAGAATAGTCGGTTTTTCTTGACCAACAAGGATTCCAACTAGAAAAACTTCCTGTGCCATAAGTGTCGAATGTTTCTGTAAAAGGAAGAGTGTTAATAATACCGCAAGCAGTGCGCAAAGACCTTACTTGGCATGGTTCTGAAAGCTCAGAAAAACAATTGGTCTTGATATAGTATTGATATAATGTATTTGAAGTAAGATTAGTTAGAGTATAAGGATTTGACGATACAGCAACGGAGTCATAATTAGTTGCTGTAGAAGCCTTATAGTATAAATACCAAGCATAGTCAGATGAAGAACCATTAGTCCAATAAATATCGGCAGAATTTACAGTGTAATTAGAATCTCCGACTGATGTTACTCTTTTACATGTAGGAATATCCATAACTGTTACATCGTCAATATTTAGATAATAACCACCTTTAGAACTTTGTACAAAGGCAATACGACAATCTCCAATATACTGAGATAAATCTACTTCATATTCATTAAAGGCATTTGAAGGAATAAACGTTTTTTGCATAGCAACAGAGAAACTAGTATCAACGTCCGTTGCTAAAACATCACGTCCATAAGCATTTGTGTTAAATACCATAATAGATAATGTATCATTATATGTAGAATAAGCCTTTGCCCAAAATCTAAGCATTTGATTCCCAGTCAAGGATATAATAGGCGTAAGAAGATAATCTCCATGTTGGTTCGCAGTAGTGGTTCCTGCATACATTTGTGCCGAGCCACTTCCTGTTCTTAAATATGTTGCATTTGTATTTCGTCTCCATAAACTACTAGTATATACTTTGTTGAAGTTTAACCAGCAATTTGGAGCAGCTGCATTTCCCGGAGTAACAGCCGCAGGCCAAGCCCCTGATTCAAAACCTTCAAACCAAGGAAAAGAGCTAATATTTCCACAAGCAGTATTGAAAGAAGAAACTAAAGAAGAATAACTTGTATCTGAGCTACAATTTGATTGAATTTTTACTTGATAAGGAGTACTAGAAACTAATCCAGATAGAGTAAAAGGTATTGTAGTTGCAATAGTCATACTCCAAGAACTAGATGTACCTATTTTATAGTATACATTCCAACTTGTAGCTGTACCTTTTTCAATCCAACTTAAATCTACAGAACTAGTAGTTATATTTGAAAGATTAACTGTGTCAGGTGCAGGACATGAAACAACATTCATTACTAAATTATCGACAGCTGCTGGAGGTTGAGCAGTACCAGAGGTGTTATCATTTCTCCAATGTAACAACAATCTCCAATTACTATTTCCTAGATTTGGAAATTGACTCTCTGTTATTCTAAACTTAGCATGTTGCCAGTATATACTTTTGCTTAACCAGTGATATGTTCCAGAAGGAAAGTTTCCAATCATTCCACCAAGATCAATACTTGAAGGAGGAACTACACCTGCTGAAATATCATCAGTAGCCTTTACAAGATAAGCTCTTAGAAAATCAGATGCTGAGGCATTACCATTTGCTCTCCAATCAAATTCAAGATTTAATTCCTTAGCACCAGCAGGTATAAAGAAATCTCTTGCTGCGTAGATTTTTGTAGCATTAGCTGTAGAACCACCCAAATACATATTTGTATCTCCATTTGCATTTGAAGAAACATATAAAGAATTAGAAACCCCAAGGGTATCCACATTTAAACCTGTTGTTAAATCCTTTCCAGATCCAATAAACCATTTGTTTACCTGAGTTCCATTGATTAGCACCCATTTACTATTGTCGGTAGAATTTTCAAAGCTAGTAGAATAAGGTAATTGAGTTGGTATTGGAATAGTAGAGAAGCTTTTAGTTGGAGTCCAGTTACTTGATCCATTTGTTCCACAATTTGCATTAATCCTAATATCGTATTGAGTATTTGGACTTAATCCTGTTAAAGTATATGGATTTGCCGTAATTGAATTGATACTTGTCCAAACGGTATCAGAAGATAATTTATAATTTACATTCCATTGTGTTTCGCTACCTCCCACCCATGCAAAGGTTGCATCTGTAGAATTGATACCTACTAATGATAAATTTTCTGGTATATCACAAGGTGTTTGAAAATATATTTTTACTTGAGAAACAGTATTAGCTATTGATCCTGTTAAAGGTGATGATGGATTAATATTCGCAGAATTTATAACTCGTAAACCCTGACTTGTGGATAGATAACCATATATACTAGCTACTGCTGAAGCAACTCCAGGAGTGTTTTCATCTATTGCTATAACTAAATTATCTGTCCCATTATAAATAAATGGAGTTTGAAGATATATTGTAAACCAAGAGGGTGTTGTAGGAATATTAATATTTGTATCAAATACTACTGTCATATTAGTATCCATAATCCAATCTGTTGTACTAGTAAAAGAAGACTTTGTAGTATGTCCTAAATATACTTTCCATCTTTGAGAATTAATAAAATTACCAGTTCCATTCCAATAATAACGGATTTTGGTTATTGTTCCTCCGGTAGTAACAACACCACTAGAAGCTATCTCAGTACTCTTGATTATCTGTTGAGTATAAGTATAAGCACTGGTGGTATTGATTGGAAAATAATTTTGGCCAGTTGTACCTGATCCTATCTGTACATCCTGCCCAAAACCCTGAATGGCAAATACTAATGCCATTAAAAAGAATAATAATCTTTTCATCTTTGTGTGTTTTTAGATAATGTCGGCAAATGTAGAAAAGGTTTATTACAAATAAAAGTTAAAAGGGACGAAATAGGATATTTCACTGACGAAACCTTGAATTTAACAATTGAGACAAAAAAAATGGGCTTTGCATTTAATACAAAGCCCATAATAATTAGATATTTTTCTATGGAAGTTAAGAAATATTTCTACTTCTTAATGAGTTTTTGAATAGAAACCTTATCATCGTTCTTTATCTGGATAATATATATCCCTTTTGGATAAGAACTAATATCTATTTGTGTTTGAATTCTATTATTACTTGCATTTTCGTTATATGTATCAATAATTCTTCCTAGATAATCTCGAATTAATATATCTGTTCTTCCATCTACTCCATCTAAAATTAGAGTTGCCTTATTTGAAGTGGGATTAGGATAAAGAAGCACACCCCTAAAACCAGCATTAGCTTCATTTAGGCCAACAAATCCATTAACAACAAAATTATATTCAATACTCTTACCAAAATCAGATTCAAGAATAATATCACCACCCCAATAACTGTTTATAGTATCGTAGAATGAAATTCTAGTACTACCTGCAGTACCTCCATTGTTAATATTATACCAAAACTCTAAACCATCATCATTGGCATCGCTAATAAATAACTTATAACCACCATTAGACAAAGGAATAACTTCTGAATAAGCTGTATTTGCATTTAATGAAGTTGGAGATTGGAAGATAATATCTCCATTTGCCTTAGATAGTTTCCATTTTGTTTCTGTTGGTGCATGATTAGTTCTGTAACTTAGTCTTATCTTATTTGTTGCTTGAAGTGATGGAAGCTTAAAGTGAGAGGTATTCTCGTTATTATAAGGGTTCTCATCAACAAGTGAGTTTGGCTCTGAAATAATTACATTAAAATATCCATTATCTCCTATCAATTCGCTCCAGTCTGGTATTGGTAGATATACTATTTCGCTTTCTAAAAACTCTAATGACCCTGACCAATTATATATATATTGTGTGCCTCCATTTATTTTGTAAGTTATCTTCGCTGAAGTTAAGGTTGAAGAACCATTGTTTTTGATAATAATTTTTGGTTTACCTACACTTGGATTCTCTCTTAAATATTGCTTATCATCAGATGGGACAATGATAGTTTCAACCGATGCATCGATGGCGAAATTAGGATTACCATAAGTCACTAGGTGTGATTCTGTAACATAGTTTCCTCCTTCCTTTCCTGCTATTTTATATTGTATCGCTATACTATCTCCAACAAAAAAAGGAGTTAATTCAAATTCATTAATTTTTCCAGGCATTCCAGGACACCATCCTGCTCTGTCAAATATCCATGTTCCTCCTTGTGGGTATAATGGATTATCTGCACATTCTTGTATTATTTCCCACTCCCATCTCTTTTGTCCATTTACATGAACAGAATGCATATTCTCCGAAAACTCTGCCCATGCATTATTAGTCGCAGTCATACCATGTCCCGTTAAACATGTTCTAAGTTTGAACATATTTTCTCCCTGTCTTCTAACAATGTTTTTCTGTTTTACTTTATCTTCAAACTGGACTAAATTAATATTTCCTTGCCAAAGATTTTCTATTCTTATTACATCTCTTGATGGAGTTCCTTCGATAAACCAAAACTGAAGATCTAACAACTCTTGAAAGTTTCCTGCCTCCAAGTCAATTGTATCTTTTAGCTTTTGTACAAAATCAGATACATCGTAAGTCCATGTCCAACCATCTTGACCTAGATCTAACCCATTTCCATATGGAGTAATAAAGCGACCTAACTCCCATTTGTTTATTTTCTCAAAAGGAGTCCCATAGTAATTATAATATGATAAATAGAGAGTTGTATCTTTATTAATAAATACAGAGTCAATAAATACTCCCGCTGAAGTAAGATTATACTTATAATATGGCCCCCACTTGTAAACTGTATCTGAAGGAACGCTAGGATTGATTATATTATCATATCTTACTATTGAAATAGGGATTTGAACCTGCGGCTTAAATATTTCAATAGAATCTGTAATCTTAGTCCCATTAATTGTAACAAAATTAATGTTTGGTCTGTAATTTGTATTCACAAAATCATTAATTCTTGGCTCTTGATACTCACTCCAGCCTAAGAAACCATCTAAAGTTGTTGAATTAAAATTATTATCAAAAGAGTTATTAATGATATTTCCTTCTCCTTCATTAAAATTAAACGCAAACACTAATTTATTGTATTTAGAATAATTTGTATCAAGTTTTTGATAAATATATTGATTTACCTCTGTTACGTCTAATTCTTTATGAAAAACATAAAAGTTATCTATGGCTCCTGAATATGATTTTCCTGGCTCTCCACAAGATGAGCAAGAGCCTATAATTAATGTTTTTAAGCTATCCATTGGGAATGTCTTGGAGCTTCCAGTATGCCAAAGACTCCCATTTAGATATATATTCATGATGCCCGTAGTAGAATTTTTTGTAAGAGCCCAATGATTCCATGAACCTTTATATATACTCGCACTTGCAGACTTACTTATTCTATCATAGCCACTATTATTATTTCCTGCATCCCAATAAATCGTTCCATCTCCCCATGGTAGATGAGCATTTAGATATCTTTTGTTTTTTGAATTAACGCCCTCAAATATTGAACCTGATTTAGGTTGTAAATAATCATCGCCTTTTGCCCAAAACATAACAGTTACTTGTTTTGTGATTGAATCAAGAACAGGGTCATCAACAACAATTTTACTAATAGAGCCAAAACCCATATAAGTATTTGGATTGATACTTATTGCAGATATTTTATCATATGATGAGATATTCCTAATTGGCACAGCACCCATTTCTTTGGAATCATAAGACACAGAAATCAATATATTTGAGACTCCATCCCAAATAAAATTTGAATTAAAAGTTACGTTATTTAAATTATTAGCTAATGTATAGTCATTATAAAAAACCTCAGTCAAACCACTAAAAGAAGACAACTTAATTATAGAATCAACAGTATTCTTTATCTCAATTTTTAGCCCCTTAACATTTATTGTAGAGGCTAAGTCCTGTACATAAAAATTTAATGCAGATATACTATTACCAACAAATCCAGCAGCACTTATTTCGTCTGCCTTAATAATAAAAACATTTCTACCACCATTTGTACCAGAAGAAAATAGATTATTTTTAATCAAATTCCCATTACCAATTACTACAGAATCTCTCGAAGAGATTGAGGTAAAAGAAGTATTTTTTTTCAATCCTTTCTTATATTTATAAGATGGTGAATTAATATATTCTAGAGTATCTTTAATTGAATAATTAACCTTAAATCTTGGCTGAGAATAGAGAAGGGAGTCCATTTGACCTGTCTTTTCTTTTAAAATTGTATAGGTTAAATAGTCCCATTCTCCACAATTTGGATTTTGCGAGGGATCACATTTTAGAGTATATCGCATTAATATCTTTGAAAACGATTTACTCTTCAAACTATCAGGTATAACAAATTTTCCTATCCTTGGATTTCCTCCTGTTGGCCTAACACCATAATCAAATGTGAAAGTCTTAACCTTAATTGTATCCCCAACTGAAGAAAATGCGAGCTGGAAACCTAGGCATAATAATAATGATAATAATAATCTTTTTCTCATATTTTAAAATATAATTCTGTGAAATTGTTATTTTTGATATATAAATACTATAAAAAATAAGTTGACAAATTTAATACAAATATCCAACAAGGCAAGTTTTTTAGGACGAAGATGGAAAAAACCTTGATGAAATCGGAAAATATCAATTTCAATTTGGATTTATAAGCTGAGTGAGCACTCAAAAAAAGGCTTTTTTTACCCCTAAAAAGGGGCTTTTTTCATTGAAAAAGGGGACTTTCTAGCTAAAAAAGGGGCTTTTTTGACTATTAAAAGGGGACTTTTATAGCAATATTTCTTCGTATAAATTCAAAAATACGAAGAAATCGTATGCAAATTACTTCACATTTTTGGGAAAAAACAAGGATTTTTATCCTCTAATTTAATAACTTAAGTTTTATATCGGTATTAACAATATGATTCTTCATCCAGATTTTTGAGAATGTAGCAATTTCTTCAATTATTTGGTTATCCTCCCTATAATGCAATAGTCTATCAATAATCCAATCCTTAAAATATTCATGCTGCATTTTATGATGTTCATAACATTTACAGTTATTCTCAATCATTAATGATTCCTCAGTCTTAAAATGAGTAAGTACATGTCTCTGAAACTCAACTAAATTTTTAACAAACACACATTTCGACGCCCCACTCTCCAATAAATGTATTAATTCATTTATCTTGTCAAAAATCACCCTATGCTGAGCATCAATCTCCATCAACCCTATCTCAATATTTTCTCTGCAATCTATTTCCATAAAATCACTATATTTTATTATCTAATTATTCTAAAAATCTAAAAAATCTACTCCCGAACCGGTCGACAAACAAATCCATTAGCTCTCGACGCATTTCCTACTGTAGTTACTGTAAGTTCTGAAAAATACATATAAAATCCTCTAGAAGTATTATTTGGAGAAGAATTCCAATAACATCCCACAGAAGTAACAGAAGTAGATAATGATCCTGAACTTGATGATCTATAACCATCTGCAAAATAATATGCATTTACTGAACTTCGAGTATATAATCTTCTATAGGTACTGTTTGACCATCCAAATCTAGAGCTAGCAAAGTCACTCCAAACTCCAGTCTTTGGTAATTTAAATCCCCATGGAGATGGATCAAAAATACTCTTTGCCGTACTTGTAGTTAAAACATTAACATCATTCCAAATATAATTTGTAAGAGTATCACTACACCAATTATTTGCATTGGGACTTGTAAAGAATTTCAATGGATTAATTACTGAATTTGCCATATTCAATTGGGAATTTTCTGCATTTGCGGAAGCTGTATAAGGAACTGTACCACCACTAATATCATATAATGCAATATTTGCTGGAAAAGGATCTTTTCTTCCATATTGATAATATAATATTCCACGTTTTCCATCCACTGGAATATACTGTTCAGACAATTGACCAATATTCCTATCTAAAGCGTAAGAATTGTTTAGTTCTCCTGACCACATTGACCCGCGGTACCTATGTATACTGCCTCCTGTAACTACGTATCTTCCTTCCGCTCCCGTTGTAATTGCTCCTGTGTAATAAGGGTTATAATCTGTTACCCAAAAATGCCATGACCAAAGGATTGTTGATGGAGATGAATTACGAGCAATAGATATAACAAAATTACCATCTGGTACTGTATGAGGAACAGATATTTCAAAATAATCACTTGCCCCTGTCCCAGTTGCCTTTGATAGTGATATACTTGCAGGAGTATATGTCCTTACAATATTATTTGCATCCTGCCACAAGAGACTAATTGTCCAATCATTTGCAGTCGAAAGTTTATTATTGTCATTGCCACCATAGCCTACTTGTGTTGAACCCCAATACTGGTCTACTCTTCCTACTGGGATTCTATATTTTCTTAGGGTGCCAGCAGATGGGGGATTGATGATATAACAATTAGAGAATGATTTTATAGTGTAATCAATAATTTCTTCGATTGGTTCTACCCTCGAATCTGATGCATAATCCCCAAGTGAGCCTATAATAATATTAATGATATACTTCTTATTGGGTGTAATATTAAAATCATTCAACATATTATCTCCTGGGTAAATCCTAAAAGTAACTTTCTCGGCACCTTTTCTAGCAAATACTCTAAGGTAAGATGCACCTTGAGGTGCATTCATGTTTTTTGTGGAAACAGAAGAACTTGCATTTGTTCCTTTTAAATTTCTTGGTAGATACCATACAAATGTATTTGAACCTCCTGTCATATTTGTGATTATGCTAAAGGTTTTATAAATTGTGGAAGCATGAATAGGATATGTAGTTGGAAATGGGTTATGAGTAGATTTTAAATTATCTGCAATATGAAATTCAGATGGTACATCACACAACATTATTGAATCTATTGTAATTCCTAAACTAGAATTAAGTGATAAATTAAATTCAACCTTTGCTACTGAACGAGTTAAGTCTATAAGTAATGGAGAAGAGGACACAATATCATTTACTATTACATCTGTGTAACCACTCATAATTACGCCCTTATTAGCGATACCTCCATATATATCCGTTTCATTTGATATAGTAGATTTCCTATCCAATAGGTCTTGGTATGAATTTACTGTAGACCAATCCCAACCCGAACTATGAGTATTAGCTATTATTACAATTCTATTATTTGAGGAAGAAGCAATTAAATTAATCCCAAGTGAAGATGTTGCGACACTTAAGTATTGAGTATTAATTAACGAACTAGAAGTAGTTGTTCCATCGAACTGCAAAACCCAAATATCCGATACTAGACTATCATTAATATTATTAGGTGCCTTTGAGCCTTTTGAAGATGATTTTTCTCCAATACTAACCTCATCATTTATATTTAAATTTAAAACTACTACCTTCTTTTCCCTATTGTCAAGAGAAAGAAAATCATCTATATCTACACACGAACCAAATAGAGATGATGCTATAATAAATAAAATTATTAATATGCTATAATTCCTCATTATCATTACTTATTTTATTTACCTATCTGACTTGAGCCACTACCCACAGTAGTCCATGATACAACGTTAAGAGATGCGTAGACGTCTCCTGCTACTACATTTAGTCTTATATTTAGATTTTGACCTAAGTTGAATTTATTACCTATAATAATATCTGATAATTTTATCTGCTTTGTTTTTATTTCTGTTCCTAAGGCATCAATAATTACTATTTCTAATTTTGTATTTATAGCGTCGAAGGTTTGAGGTATAAGCATTAAGAATGCATCTTCGTTGTTTATTCCTTGATAAGTAAGTCCTAGTTTTAAGTCTTTTAGTTGATTCCCTATTGTTAAGAAATAAGAACCAGTATCGCTAAGAGAGGAACTTGGCGTCCATGTTGGAGTCATTCCAAGCAATAGCTCTCCTTTTGTAATTATATTTGTAAGCTTAATACTTTTAATTTTGTATCCAACAATTGTGTCATAATCGTAATGAGATTTTGCACTGAAGGTGATTTTTGTTAGTGAATGCTTAAATCCAAAGTTTATTACTCCATTCACTTGAGTTTTGTTAAGCATTGGAGGGGCATAACATAGGTCTACTTGTTTTGTAATATCTGTATTATTTGCAAAATAATTAAGTATTGGATAACCACTATGCGAAACCGAAGAAGGAGTTATCCCATTATCTGCTGTCGCATATGGAGCATAGGCAACAAAGGAGACCCTATCGGTTGAACTCTCTGGCCAATACAAATCATTCGAAGATACCCAACTACTGCCCGATTTATATACCTTCAAATTATAAGCATAGTTAGGTTTGTCATTGATTTCGTCAAAATATCCATTTTCCTTGACGTAGCACATTACCCCGAATCCGTTACCACCAAGCAAAACATTATCTAAAACCGTGGCCTTAGTTTGCTTTTCAACCGATGAAACCATTTTTATTAATTGCCTTTCTTCTTTTTCTTCACAAGCAATTAATCCCAAAACCATTAAAACTATTATTATCCTTTTCATATACTTAAATATTAAATGAAACAGACTTATTATTTATTCTGGAAGATAAAAACCTCCATAGTAACTATAGGGAGTTATCAGCCCCCTATAGCCAAAATTATTTATTTAGTTAATGTTCCATTAACATCAGTATCGCCATCCCAAGCATCAACTGTTGCATTGAACTCAATACGATTAGAATTAACTGGTAAAGTAAAATTGTATCTAACTTTTGTACCTAACGCCCAAGCGTCACTTGCTCCAAAAGTATGTGTAGCAACCTTATCTTTTTTTACGATTGAACCACTAGGGTTTTTAATATCATAAGTAACTTCAATAGTAACTCCATTCAGATTTTGAGGCAATAACATCAAAGCTTGACCAACAGAACCATTTCCGAATGAAACAACAGAAGATGTATTAACAGGAATATTTGTTAATCCAGAGAAATAAGTATAGTTTGCAGTGGTAGATTGGGCTGACCATACACCTGTAGTAGCATTATAAGTGTAAGTTCCAACACTTTTTGCACTCTTAATTTCAATTTTTTTAATGTCGTATTGAAGAGTAGTAACTTGCCCCTTAAGTGAGAAATTCACTTGAGTTAAAATATGTTTAAAAGCAAGGGCTAAAGGGGTATTTGTTGCACCAGGATCAACATTATTAAGACTATTAATAGCTAACAGGTCTTTTTGTGAAGAAGCATCAGCGTTAACAGTATAAGTGAAATAAGGGAAACCGGGAGTAGTTGCAGTGAAACTAGAAACACCAGCGTCATCACCTGCATATGCAAAGAATGATAATTTGTCAGTCTCTGGCCAATAATAATCTCCTGTGTAAATCCAATTTGATCCATCATGTGTTACTGCTAATTGATTGAATTCAGTAGTATATGCCTTTGATCCATCAAAGTTTTCTGCCGCAGTGTTTAATGCTGTTACTTTAAATCCTGTTGTTTTCAAAGTTGCAGTGTTTGATTCTGTAACCTTAAGGTTATTGTTTTTTCCAACCATTGTTTTGAATTGGATCTTTTTTGAAGAATTACCGTTGTTTCCATCGAAATTTTCTTCTGAGCAGCTTGCGAAGCCGATTGCTGCGATTGCTGCAAATAAAAATAACTTTTTCATTTTGTTTTGTTTTTGTTTATTAATACTAATTGATTTAATGTTTTTCATAATCATAAAAATTATATTTGTTTATATTGTTAATTACTAAATTGAATATTTCTTTTATCTATAAATCTATATTTACATTTTCTTCATCGTCCCACCCAACTACTTCGCCTCCAATTCCTCCTGACGAACCTACTTCTTTAAATACTACACTTTGACCATCAAGAGTTATCTCTCCTCCATTAGGTAGTCCTCTAATCTTGTTATCAATATTAAATACCTCCGTCTGTACTTCCCCATTTGTCAACGTAAAAGAAAAGTTTATGTCGTGAGTTGCATTTTCATATTGTCCCCATGTATTAAAACTTAATGTTATCCATTTCTCATTGAACTCAATATCTGAGAATACTCCTACTGCTAGATTATCTATCTTTTGACGTCCCATAAGGTATCGTCCTGCAAATCCTGAAACAATTGCATACCCACTCGAGAGAGAACTAGTATTGTATGCTTTTATCTTTATTGTGTATTTCTTAATTGTATTAATCGGATTAATTTCTGCTATATATGTTGTTTTTTCTTTTGTCGCAGATATATTTTCGTACTTTCCTACATAGAACAAATCATCGGGTTGACCAAAAATTGGATAATCCATTAAAGCAAAATCCTTATAATCGTTCTTTTTCTTCGCATTTGTCGTTGAATAAGACTTATACAAAGAATTTGATGTGTTCACAATAATTGATTCATAGTCATAACTAAATATTAAAATATCGTACTCCCCAGTAGGCACCTGTATTGTTCCTCCATAAGTTGGGATAAAGTCTCTTATAATCTGCTTTGTAGAATCCTTAGGATAAGCAATAACATAGAAAAAATCAGTCTTTATTTTTTCTTTTTGCCAATTAACCTTAATGTTAATAGTAGAATAAGGCTCTTCGGATATATCCCTTCTTTCACATGAGGAAATTAGGAAAATCCCAACTACAAATAACAAACAACTAACTAATCTTCTCATTATTTAATTTGTTTGTTCCCAATAATCCATACAAGAGAAACCTTTGCCTTGGTAGGTCCAAAGTAAGTTAATGAACTTGAACTCTTCTTAATTAATAAATCCTCATAGGCATAATAATTTATGTTATTTGATTTGAAATAGCCTAATGAAAGACTAAATTCAATATTGAAATTCTTGCTTATTGGTTTTGAATAGCCTCCGCTTACTCCTGTTGAAAGAATAATATCGCCTTGTGTGCCTTCTTCTGAAAATTGTATATCGAATATCCCTCTGCCTATATATGCTCCAATAAAATATCCACTTAGTACCCTATCTTGTCTTTTTAACCAATATCTAGCTTCTATTGAGCCTGAGAATATTTGATAGGCAAAGTGTTTTTTATTATTTACATACCATGGGAATTGATATTCTGCATTGATAGAAAATCTCTTTATCGGAATTTCTATCTCAATATTAGGAGCTAATGCCAAGTAGTAGAGTAAATTGGTCTTTATCCCTATTTGAAATCCTTTCCTCGGTGCTATTGGTTCTGGTATTATTGGTAGTTCAGGTGACTTATCCTCTTGTTTTATTAATATTGTGTCTGAAGTTGTGGATAATTTTATTGTATCTGTATCTGCTATCTTGTATTCTTGTTGTTGTATAGATACAGTATCTTCTTGTATCAAGGGTTGATTTGCATTTATTTTCTTCTTGTAGTAGATGATTGTTGTGGAAGAGTTTCTTAGGGAAGGGAATATGTTTCTCAGAATATATCTGTATGGTTTGCCGTTGTTTAGTCTTTTGAGTTGTTTTTCTCTTTGGTCTAGGTTTTTGGTTCCATCGATTATTTTCAGTACTGCTTGCTTTGATGGAATATTTGTATCCTGTAATATTAATCCCCTTAAAAGGCTCCAGTTTTCACCATTTGATTGAAAAGTTATTTTGACTTGAGGGATATGTGAGTATTTTATTTCAAAGTAGTTCTTAATGGCTAATGCTCTCTCTTGGGAAAGTTTAGTATTGAATATTTCATTACCTTCGGGAGATGAGTTAGAAAAAACTTTTATGCTATCAATATCTTTCGCTTTTACGCCTAAGAGAAAATCATTTAAGGATTTGAGTGTTTGGGTATTCGATTTATATTGATAATTTATTGTCGATAAGTTTCGTTGAAAAAATATATTATAAGATTGATTATCACAAATACCAAATTCTTTCACCTGAGATAGGCAAAGAAATGGTAAAGTTAATGAAAAGAAAAATAAATTTATCTTATATTTCAAGGCTTTTTTAGCTATATTTCCACAAATAATAATTATTATGCAAAATTATTCACTAAAAAAACAATCGTTCACTCCGAAATAGACACATGTTTAAAAAAAAGTTTCTATTTTTGGTTTGTTGTGAACTATAATATAAAAATTTTCGCTACTTCTTCCTTTTGGATATCAAGATGATTGACTTTATTTTTTTTATCTCCACTTAGCTTTGTTGAATGATTAATAATTGACTGAATGGATTTCTTCTGCAATAGACATAATTTAGGGTTTTGTGTCTCTATTGAACTTAGGTCAAACATTTTTATATGAGCTAGTTTAAAATCATCAGACTCATAGTATAAATATGTTGAATTGATTGATATATTTGATAAATATATATTTATCCCATCTTTGGTGGATAAATCCCAAACAGAATCTATCATTAATAATAGTTCATCCTTAATTTTATTAATTTCCTCCTTAGAAATCAATTCCATTTCATAGAAAAAATATATTGTTTTAGCAAATGATATGAAAACCTCCTTATCCAAAACATATGATTTATTTTTAATATTCTCAGATGAGATTTTATATTCTTTTATTATTTTTCCAAGTTCTTTTGGTACTTTAAATTTTGAAAAAGCTACACCTTCAATAAAATTGGATTGATAAAGCCATTTATATAATCTAAATTTGGAGAGGAATTCATAAGGAGTAATAAATGATATTGGAATAGAATTATAACTTGCAATAATATATGATTCTTTTGCCGCTGATACTTTATTGTTTAGAGAAGTATAATATAATAAGCTCTTTGAGTATTTATCAACCACAATTTTTGTATCGAGTAAATTTAGACTAAAAATTGCTCTTTCCTTATCATTGCCCCAAATTACAGAATCCAATGATACTCCTAGCCCCCGTGATAATAAATATAATTCATCAATATCAAATGATACTATCCCTTTTAGTCTACGAACTACTGCCTCTCTCTCTAGGGAAAGAACATTCATCAAATATTGAATAAGATCAATTTTATTTAACGAATTCTCTAATATAATATTAAGATTCTTATAAATTTGCTTATCAGCCATATTACACTAATAATTTATTTATTATTTCCCTCTGTTCAATAAAATATTCTTTTCTTTGCCTAAAGCAAGTTTTTGATATCAATGTTGAGAGTTTTTTTAATGAATCTATCCAAGCCTCCTGTCTTTTAAATACTCTTGGGTTTTTTGTACTCATTGTATTCATATTATACAAAAACATATACGAAAACTCCGCATGAGTTGAGAATAATGAAATATATGTCGTTTCAATATCTAAATCGGATACATATATTTCCAAATTAAAATTTGAGTCTTTTGATAACTTACCGCTTGCTGCAAGGGTCTCCATTCTTAATAACGAATTTAAAATTTCTTGCTTGAGTATTAATTTCTCTTTGTCGGTAATTAAACCAATATTATTGAGATAAACAATATCATTTGCCAAGTTTTTAAAAATATTTCTTGATAGAATATAGGTTTGATTCTTTATCTTACTACACTGACCGAGAAAGAAACTCTCTAATTCACATACCCTATCTGGAATATAAAACTCAGAAAAAGGAATCAATTTTTCTTCTTTATCCACATGGAAGATAAAACTGTATAGTTGAAATTTAGAAATCCGGTTATATTCAAAACTAAAGAAAAATGGTAATGTATTAAATACAGATGTCAAATTTGAATCTTCACTCGCCTTCATTCTAACTAGAATATTTGTATAATTCTCCAAAAATATCGAATACCTCTTTATCGAATCCCCTTCAGGCGAAATTATCAATTCATATATTGCCTTATCTGTTTCGTTATTAATAAAGATATCATCTATTGACAAATCCAAATCTCTTGCAATTATCTCTATTTCTTCCAAAGTAAACTTAACCTCATTCCTTAATCTTCTATATATAGCTTCTTTTCCTAATGAAAGTAAGTTAATTAAATAAGTTGCAAGATTTAAATTTGGAGGTAAAGTTTTCTTTAATGTATCTATAAACCTCTGCTGTATATCTAAACTTTCATTCATAATTATTTACAATTGGTTTCTTCCGAATACTTTTAACAGCAAAATACCCATAAGCATATAGCACGTACAATTTGCAAATTTATACATATTTTATTATATAGGAGTTAATTAAGAAAAAGATTAACTAAGTAAGGTTCGAATATTTATTCCCTTACAGGTCTGCAAACATAACCATTAGCTCTCGCAATAGTTGAGGCTGAAGTAACTGAAGTATTTCTAAAAGTCATATTATAAGCATTTGTAGTTGATGATGGTGATGAGTTCCAATAATAGCCTCTATAAGCAAC
Source organism: Bacteroidota bacterium (assembly GCA_017860275.1). Lineage (GTDB taxonomy): Bacteria > Bacteroidota > Bacteroidia > Bacteroidales > P3 > UBA10566. The sequence continues at coordinate 94,415 of JAFNAQ010000008.1, read as the reverse complement.
ATTTGATAAAGTTCCGGCTCCACTCGTTCTATAGCCATCAGCGTAATAATAAGCGTATACTGATCCTGGATCATATCTCCTATGATCTGTTGCCCAAGCAAATGTTGATATTGTAAAATTACTCCAAACTCCAGTTTTTGGTAATTTAAATCCCCACGGAGATGGGTCAAATATACTCTTTGCTGTGCTTGAAGTAAGAACATTATAATCATTCCAAATATAAGATGCACTTGTTATTCCTGAAATCCCCGCATAAAAAGTAAGAGGGTTATTTATAGTTGTTGACATTGCTACTGTTGAAGAATTTCTGTTTGCATTAGCTGAATAAGTAACTGTACCTCCACTAATATGATATAATGTAATATTTGCAGGGAAAGGATCTTTTCTTCCGTATTGATAATATAATGTACCTCGTTTATTATTAGATGGAGTATATGTTACAGATAATTGACCAATATTTCTATCTAGAGCATAAGAATTTTGGAGCTCCCCTCCTGATGCCCACTCTATTCCTGCGTACCTATGTACCTCTCCTCCATTTACGGCATAATACTGATCGATATTTCCAATTGTTCCTGTATAATAAGGGTTATAATCGGTTACCCAGAAATGCCATGACCAAAGAGTTGAACCTCCTTTATCTATTTTTATTACAAAATTACCGTCTTGAGATGTGCTTGGTACTGCTATCTCAAAATAATCATTCTTTCCTAAACCCGTAGTTTTAGAAAGTGTGATATTTGAATTCCCTGATGTTTGAACCAAGGTGCTCAAGTCCTGCCATAAAAGAGATATTGACCATGAATTTGAAGTAGAAAGAAGATTGGTTGAATTATTACCATAACCAATGGTCGAAGAACCCCAATAATCATCAACCCTACCTACTGGTATTCTATAATATCTTATTACTCCAGTAGATGGAGGATTAATAATATAGCAATTGGAATATGATTTTGCAGTGTAATCGATAATTTCACTAAGATATTCTACTCTAGAATCAGTTGAATAATCCCCAGCAGAATTTATTCTAATATTTACTATGTATTTATTATTTGGTATTATATTAAAGTCATTTATCATATTCTTCCCTGGATATAATCTATATATAACAGGATCGTTATTTGACTTCTTCGCAAATATTCTAATATAAGATGCTCCTTGTGGAGCATTTGTATTTTTATTTGCTACTGTAGTCCCTGCATTTGTCCCTTTAATATTTCTTGGCACATACCATTGAAATGTTTTTACTATTCCATCTGCCAAAGGCATTCCTATTTTCTCGGAGAATGTTTTATATATTGTTGTGCTATGAATAGGATAAGGTGCAGAAACTATATTATGCAATAGCTTTAGTGTATCGGCAATATTGAACTCTGAAGGCACATCACAAATTGCAATTGAATCAATTGTAAGCCCTGAGCCAGAATTTAATGCTATATTTAATTCTATTTTGGCAACGGAACGAGTAACATTTATTTGAATAGGAGTAATAGGAGAGACATTATCTACAATAATATCTGTATATCCACTCATAATTACTCCTTTATTGTTTATCCCACCATAAATATCCGCTTCAATATTTATTGTGCTTAACTTATCTAATAAAGATTGATAAGTCGTTACATTAGACCAATCGAAGCTTTGATTATGTGTATTAGCGATAACTACTACCCTATTTAGTGTACTTGATGAAAGAAGATTAAGACCAAGGTTAACTGCCGAAACGTTAATATATTGAACATTACGAATTGAGCTCGAAGTGGTTGTCCCGTCAAATTGTAGTACCCATATATCAGATACGATATTTTCATTAATATTATTTGGAGCCTTAGTATTTGATTTTAGATTATCCTCTCCTATTTGATTTTCCTTAGATACACTGATTTTTAATTGAACAGCAACAGGTTCTCCTTTCTCGTAAGAAAAAAAATCTTCAATATCAACACATGAAAAAAGGATTTGCGTAGAAATCAAAATAAGAATAAATGATATATATTTATTGATTCTCATAATAATATTATTTTTTCCCTATTGTTGTTTCTGGTGAGCTATATGTATTCCAAGGTAGAGTTTGAATAGATGCATAGACATTTCCTGCAATTATTATCAGTCTAATGCTGATATTCTGTTCCATAGTAAATTGACTAATCCCTAATGTACTTAAAGAAATATATGTTGTTTTTATATCAACTCCATTTAAGTCTGTGAGAGATACCTCAAGTTTTGTATTTAGAGCATCGAATATTTGAGGAACAAGCATAAGATAGGCATTATCTTGATTTAATAATTGAAAGTCAAGATTCAGCTTAATGTTTCGAAGAGTATTATTTGCAATATTTAGGTAATAAGAGCCAGAATCTAAAGCAGAATTGGATGGCGTCCAATGAGGAGAAGAATTTAGAGTAATATCTCCCTTTGTTTTTATATTTGTAAGCCTAATACTCTTTACCTTATATCCAATCACAGTATCATAATCGTAATAATTTTTTGCCGAAAAGGATAGCTTAGTTAAAGCATGCTTAAACCCAAAGCTTATTGTTCCATCTAATTTTGTTTTGTTTAGTTGTGGGGGGGCATAACAAAAATCTATTTGTTTAGTTATGTCAATATTATTTGAGAAATAACTAATCTTTGGAAATCCTACTTGAGTAATTGGAGAAAGAGTTATTCCATTATCTACAGTAGCATAGGGAGCATAGGTAACAAAAGAAACCTTATCATTTGTGCTCTCTGGCCAATAAAGATTTGTGGCTGTTTGCCATACTCCTGCGTTATTATACACTCTAATATTATAATAATAATTTGGTGCATCGGTAGTAGAATCAAAGCTGCCATTTATCTTAGCATAGCACAGAACTCCAAATCCTAAAGTTCCGAGTTGAGTATTATTAAGTACAGAAGCCTTAGTACTTTTTTCTATTGAGGAATTAAAAAAAATCCTTTTCTTAGGCTCTTCATCTTCATCGCAACCCAAAATTGCAAACGATACCAAAATAAATAATATTATTTTTTTCATAACTATATTATTATAGTCAAATTAATTGTTTTTGTTTCAAAAAACTAATACTAGTTTTCTTTAGAAATCATAAGGGAGATCAATCCCTTATGATTTAATAAATAATATTTATTATTTAGTCAAAGTCCCTGTTCCTCCTGTTTGTTCTGTTTCCCAATCAGAAACAGTAGCAGTAAATGTAATCTTAGATGTTGAAGCTCCTGTTGGTGTTGGTACTGTCAAATTATAACGAACCTTTTTACCAGTATCCATATGTTCTCCTGTCAATGTAACAATTGCTGTTGCATTCGAATAAAGAGTAACTCCTGCATTCACTAAGTCGTAAGTAACTTTAATTTGAATCCAATCTCCATTTTGAGGCATAATCATAAGAGCTTCGTAGCCTGTAAGACCTCCAGAGGCTACTCTAGACCCATTACCAAAGCTAACAAATGAATTCTGGATTGTCTTTGAACCATCAAAATACACATAGGTTGCATTCCCCGATTGAGTAGACCAACAATACTTCATTGTATCATTAAAAGAAAATTTACCATTATCTTTTGCACCTATTAACTCAATTTTTTTAATCACGTAGTCAGGACCAACTTCAGCTCCCTTTAGTGAAAAGTTTACTTGACATAGGGCATGAATAAATGATAAAGCAACTGGAGTTGTTCCAAGTGCGGCCTTGTTTAATCCCTTGGCAACAACAATATCTTTTTGAGTCGCTGGAGTTGAATTTATTGTTGTCCAAAAATATGGATAACCAGTAATTGTAGTTGTTGGGAAATCTATTGTTGCATCTGCATTATGAGCAAAGAATTGAAGTGTGTCTTGATTTGGCCAATAATAAGAACCTGTGTAAATCCAATCTGCGCCTGATTTATTTACAACAATATTGTTAATATAAGGGACTAAAGACGAAGTATAGGACATAGCCCCCCCACTTGTTCTATAAGCACTTAAGTGAAAATGGTCAAAGTCAGCAGTAACCAATTCTCCAACTTTGAAATTTGTAGATTTACCTACCATTGTTTTGAAGCCAATTTTGTTTGATGAATTTTTCTCATCAACTTTTTCATCTGTGCAGCTTGCAAAGCCTATGGCTGCGATTGCTACTAAAAATAAAAACTTTTTCATTTTTTTGATATTTAAATTGTTTATAACTATTTGTTTATAATAACGTTTTTCTATTATTGTTTGTTTACATGATAATATCAATAATGTCCTCACTACCCCATTCAGAAACTGTTCCTCCTATACCTCCTGACCCAACAACTTCATCCAAATTAATTACTGTTGTATGTAGGGTTATTAATCCTCCATTAGGTAATTCACTTGTATTATCTGTTACGTCGAAACTTTCAATCTGAGTTGAACCATCGGTAAGAGTAAATTTAAGATTTAGCTTATGAATAACACCACTTATTATCCCAAATGTATTGACTTTTATTACAATCCATTTTTCATTATATATAGGCTCCGAATAAATTGAAACTGCATTTGCCCCTAATTTTTGAACACCCAATAGGTAGGAACCCGAAAGCCCCGAAAGGGTTGCATATACAGAAGCAATATTTGACGAATTATTTATTTTAATTCTGTATTCATACTGCTTTATTATATTAATTGGCGAAATATCCACACTATATGATGCATTCGCTTGATCTATCGCTTTGCCTTCAAATCCTCCTGTATAAAACATCTCATCTGTTTGGTTCAATATGACCTCATCCTTTTCTGATGTGGCTTTTAATATCCCTCCAATCTTCCTATTCGATGTTGTTGCATATGCCGAATTAAAACTATTTGTTCTATTTACAATTATCGATTCATAATCATAGCTATGTATTAGTATATCATACTCTCCTCTTGGAACTCGTATTATTCCTCCATCTGTTCCAACAAAATCTACTAATACTTCCTTTGATTTATCTTTTGGGTAAAGCATAACAAAAAATCCTTCAGAACGTTTTTGTCCCTTTTGCCAATTGATATTTATTCTCAAACTGCTACGAGGTTCATCGAGAATATCTCTTCTTTCACAAGATGAAAAAATAATTGTACTCGTTATGATTATGATAATTGCTATCTTTTTTATTAGTCCCTTCATAGAATCAATTATTATTATTAATAATCCATACTAGAGAAACCTTTGCTTTGGTAGGTCCAAAGTAAGTTAATAAACTTGAGCTCTTTTTAATTAATAAATCCTCATAGGCATAATAATTTATGTTATTTGACTTGAAATAGCCTAATGATAGACTAAATTCAATATTGAAATTCTTGCTTATTGGTTTTGAATAGCCTCCACTTACTCCTGTTGAAAATAAGATGTCGCCTTGTGTGCCTTCTTCCGAAAATTGCAAATCGAATATCCCTCTCCCTATATATGCTCCAATGAAATATCCACTTAATATTCTTTCTTGTTTTTTCAACCAATATCTAGTCTCTATTGAGCCTGAGAGTATTTGGTAAGCAAAGTGTTTTTTATTATTTACATACCATGGAAACTGATATTCTGCGTTTATGGAAAATCTCTTTATCGGAATTTCTATCTCAATATTAGGGGCTAAGGCTAGGTAGTAGAGTAAATTGGTCTTTAATCCTAATTGAAATCTCTCTCTTAGAACAATTGGCTTTGAGGATATATCTGAATCCTCTGGCTTTGGTTCATCTTTTTCTACTATAGAGTCTTGAGTCTTGCCTTGTTCTACTGGTTCTATTATTATCTTTGGTTCTATAAACTCCGTTTGAGGGAGAACTTTTTTTTCTTCTCGTTGAGATGGTTTTATGATATTGATTTTCTTCTTGTGGTATATTATTGTTGTTGAGGAGTTTCTTAGAAATGGGAATATGTTTCTCAAAATATACCTATATGGTTTACCTTTGTTTAGTCTTTTGAGCTGCTTTTCTCTTTGGTCTAAGTTTTTTACTTTATCAATAATATAAAGAACTGCTTGCTTTGATGGTATATTTGTATCTTGTATTATTAATTCCCTTAATAGGTTCCAATTCTCTCCATTCGATTGTGAGATAAGTTTAACTTGTGGTATATGAGAATATTTTATATCGAAATAATGCTTGATTGATTGGGCTCTTTCTTGTGATAGCTTTATATTGAAATTCTGGTTGCCATCGGGCGAAGAATTGGAGAATACTTTGATACTATCAATATCTTTTGCTTTTACTCCTAAAAGAAAATCGTTTAAGGATTTAACTGTATGCGAATTAGTCCAATAATTATTATTAATGGTAGAACTATTTATCTGGAAGAAAAAATTAAATGTAGAACTCTCTTTTACACATATATAACTATTACCATTTTGGGAAAATGAATTTAACTGTGATAAAAGTATAAATATTGATATATATATTTTTATTCTATCCATTTAATAGTAATAATAATATTAGCTTTACTGTAAAGTTATCTTTTAATTCTTACTCAATTGTATATTTAAAACAAAATAAATTAAAATTTGTTCAGAATGATTGAAAAAATCTAAAAATCAAAATCAAATAGAATTCAATTATTTATCTTTACACTTGATAAATAACAAATTAAAATAATAATAAACTATTTATTCTATCAAATAATTATTTACATTTATAGATAATATTAAATGTTTAAGAATCAAATAACACACAATAAATAAGTTTACAAAGGAATATGTATTGAGAGTGGTGAAATGACTTAAATGAATAACTAGTGATAAAGCTGGCTGTTAATTTTAAGAAATAGGTTTTTGGTTTTTTTGGGGAAAATCCTTGTTTTTGGGAAAAAATGTGAGGTTTTGGTGGGCTGTATTTTGATAATAATTCTCTATATCTTGATAATATATTGCTGTCTCTTTATTCTACTTCCACTAGAATCAAATTACATTTTACTAGAATCAAATTCTATATTTCTAGAACCTTATTCTATTTCGCTAGAATAAGATTCTATTTTTGTGGAATAAGATTCCATTTTTCGTAAAACGTTATTTCTCTGTATTTTAATTTCATCTCTTTGGAATTTTCTCTGAGAAAAATTTAGAAAGAAGAAATATAGGTGAAAAAAATCGGCGATTTTTCTGGGAAACTCCCCGATTTCTTGCGAAAACTCCCTGATTTTCTGGAAAAAATCAGGGAGTTTTTATATAAAATCAGTGATATTTTTTGGTTATTTGTAGGGGCGAAACATTTTTCGCCCGTTTCAAAAAAAACAAATAATTATTTGGGCGAATAATTATTCGCCCCTACGAGGGAGAACGACCAAATATTCAATTTTTATTATGAGGAATTAACTAATCTTTCCCACCAATCCACCACTACCCTTCAATTTCTCGATTCTAAACCCACAATTTCATTAATAACATTTAACACCAAAACTTGCATAATGTTATAGAATAAGCCCAAAACCCCTGTTTTAGTTAAAACGCATCACTTAGCGTAAAGGCATAAATTGTTGTGAACTTTTGGGATACCACCCAATATTGATAAAAACTTATATAAATGATTATCCTTTGTCTCTTTAATTAGTCTCATTTTATCTAATATTTCCCAAAAATAAAAAGCTAGCTCATGTAAGTAGGCCAGCCTTTTTCATCCTAATTAAAACTAAATAATCAATATCTTATTCTTTTATATACTGTGTCCCTCGAGGATTTTTTATTCTAATGCTATCCATCGTTTCATTAGATTCAAAGCCTTCCCCCCATGCTATTCCTGACTCGCTAACCCTTTTTACTTGTTTATTAGAAAATATTCGCTTAAGAGATTTTTCCCATATCAATTCTTGACAATATATTGTATCCTTATTATTGTAATTTATTATTACTATACTGTCCCTCAGATATACTTTAGAATTGTTTTGATAATTAACAGCAAATTTAGCGCTCAATGTTGATTTTACGGTTAGATCGGAGTTAAAAAACCATGCATTAACTCCTTTAGGAAATTCCATCCTAGCATTTTTACCATCATAATTATTGATAAGTGGAGCTTTTATTTCTACTTCGACATTGCCATCTTGACTCCTAAAAATATCTGCAAACTTTATGACTTGAATTGGCCTTTCTTTTTTTATTACTGGTTTTTGATCTATATCATCTTTGCACGCAATAATAAATAAAAAAGAGAATAAGCTTATAAAAAATAAGCTCATTCTCCCTAATTTCTGAAAATCGGGCTTTAGCACTACCTTAAACGTACTGTTGTACTTTCATCTATCCAACAACCTACTCTATAAGATTGACCATTTGTTATTGAATAAAAGAATGCAGCTTCTTGCGTAGGCCACTGACCTCTAGCCGACGACATAACTCTTTCTGCTTGATCAGCAATAGATGGGTCCAATGACTTTGCTCGTGCTGCCTTATCATAAGCTGCCCAAGCTGCCCCACGAATTTTTCCATCATGAGATGCACAACTTGCTGCACTACTTAAATACATTTGTGAAATAAACAAGATACATTTGCCTTCCATAGTAGGATCATATTTTGAGACTTCATAGAAAGCAGAACGAGCAGATGAGAATTGGTTTGAACCCATTAATGCTTGTCCCCAAAAATAACATGCCTTTGCTTTTGAATCATTATCTTCCGATTTGTCTAAGGCTTCTTTAAAATACTCTGAAGCTTCTCTTGCCTGATCTTTTCCCATCAACATTTGTCCCATCATTAATGCACTTTTAGCAGATGGTTCTAATTTATGAAGACTTTGAGTAGCATTAAAAAATAACTCGCTCTTTGTACAACCCTTACGCTCTAAAGTCGCTGTAATTTTTCTTAGTAAAACTAAATCTTCTGGCGTTTTTTTATACTTAGGTTCGTAAATTGGAATTATTTTTTCACATGAAGCGAATGGTTCTATTACTTGTTCTATCATAGAAATATACGATTGAACCTTTTCAATAGTCTTTGTATCTCCTGCTTCTTTCGCTTTTCTTAATGAGAATTCTAATGCATCTGATGAATAATCATATACATCGAAAAGTATTGACATTTGTTCATCATTTGCTTTAATTGATTGAAGATACTCATAAACTGCACGAAGATAAAGAGGTTTGTATTGATCATCCAAGTCATTTCCTCCTTTTTCTGCTGCTTGCTTATAAAGATTGTATATTCTTTCTTTTTCTGTTGGCTTAAAATCAGATATATCCTTTGCTTTACGAGCTATATTATTCGCCTCATCGCCAAAAGCTTCAGCACGTTTATCATAAAGAGATAATAACTCTTCAAAATATTTGTTTTGTTCTTCTGCTGTTTTTGACGCTGAAAATAATTGTTTTAAGATAACCGCTCCACGAATATATAAGTTTACGTGATATTGAGGGCATTCCTTTATAGCCGCTTTCCAAGGAGTATAAGCATCCTTATAATTCTTTTGTTGATAAAACTCTTGATATAAAGAGTTATTCATTAGGCAGTTAACACTGTCTTGTGCTGTTATTCCATACTTTTGAGCAAAACTCGCAGATGAAATACTTATAAAAGCTAATAACATTAGCATTTTTGCAATTCTTCTCATTTCCTATTTATGTTTAATATATATTTATAACTTTCTATTGATATTTACGCTTGAAAAACCATAAATCCTTTGCAGAAAACGAAATACCCAATCTTAAGTAATCCTCTCTAATAAGTCCATTCTCTATTGTTCCTCTCTTCATATATTCCAAACTTATATTTATCATTGTGTTAGATTTTTTTATAGGCAAACCTAAACCTAAACTTACACCTAACTGATTAATTCTTGTATCTTTAACATTCAACATTCCATTATCATAAGTAAATCCTGCTCTATATGCAATTTTTTGTAGATAGTTTCCATAAGGATTTGGGCGATACTCCCCTCCTAAACTAATTCTTAAATCATCCACTAAATTTGAATTAGGGTAATTATCTTGGAATAAAAATTCTGACCATTTTGTATAGTTTCCATCAAGAGCTAAATAAAATCTATTAGGTCTTTCATAAGAAAATCCTAATCCAAATGATTGTGGGTATTTTATTTTCCCATTACTGCTAAGTTCTTGTATAGAGTCCTTGATATATTCTAATCCCGCACTTGTTGTAAATGTATAATGCTTTAGAATATTGTCCGTAGGTAAAATCATAGGCAAATTATATACTGCTCCGATTCCCAATTTATCCCCATTTGATAATGGATGAAAATATTGTATGCCGAAGTTAACATTAAATGCATTAATATGATAATTTTGTTCCTTTCTGGTAGAATACATATATGAAGAATCTGGGAAGGAGATAGTAGATGCCTTATAATAATTTCCGAATAAATATTCTATATTAGTCCCTATTGCTAAATTATTTGAAGGAGAATAAGCTAAACCTATTAATGCTTTATTTAATCCCCCATCTCCTGTATATTCTGTTTTATGTGTACCAAGAAGAGAATCTGTTATCGTTTGGCTAGTTGTATATTGAACACTTGACATAGGCATGATTCCTGCTGCCATTTTAATATGCTTTGAAATTGGAAATCCTATTAATATGTGAGATAAATTTGTATTATTTCCTTTTGATTTATATTTATCAGTTGATAAATACATCCATTCGGAATAGAATCCAATATCAAAAACTAACGATGTAGTATCTACCCCTGAATACGAAGCAGGGTTTAGGTAATTTACATGATTATTTCGCTTCATTGTATAACCAACACCTCCCATAGAGTTATTGATTGCATTATTGAATATACTGGTATTACCTATTCCAAATCTAGAATATGGAGAACTTAATGAAGTTTGTGCTTTTGCAACATTAGGTAAAATCATTATTATAGCAATGAAAGCTACGAAGAAAAAGAATCTATTTTTTAACATTAGTATCAAGTATTATATTTAATCCATAAAGAACCAAATGTTCTTCAAGAATGGTTTCTTTAATATTATTATGAATGAGTTTTGCATCACCTCCTGTAATAACAACCTTTAAATCTGTTTTCTCTGAGTTATAATATGAAATAAATCCCTCTAATTCCATTAATGTTCCGTTTAATACTCCAGATTTTATTGAAGAAATTGTATCCTCTCCAGTTATTTCAGTATGATTAGTCCCACTTAGTAACGGCAACTTTGACGTAAAATTATTTAGAGCTCGATATTTCATGTTTATTCCTGGAGATATTGACCCTCCATGATAGTTTGATTCTCTATCAATATAATCAATAGTTATACATGTTCCTGCATCAATTACCAAACAATTACTCCCTGCAAACAAATTATTTACACCTACTACTGCTGCAATTCTATCCTGTCCTAGAGTCTCTGGTGTTAAATATTTATTACTAATTGGTGTAATTAAATCATTGCTCATCTCAATTAATTCAAATTTACTCTTTAGGAATTCTTTTATTATATCAATATCTTCTTTTTCAAGACCAACAACAGAATATATAGCCTTATTAATTGATGGGAATTTTTCTATTATTTCATTTAATATATTAACTGTCAATACTTCAACAGCATTGACATAAATTAAAGTTTGTGATGAAAAAACTGCTAACTTAGTTCTTGTATTCCCAACATCTATAACTAATTTCATCTTAATTTTCTCCCCCTTCAAAATTCCTCTTTCTTATTTCATTTGAAGGTATTTCAATATTATCCAATGGAAAATTATATTTTAATGTTATTTCGTTTAAGCTTTTTTCCATCAAATAAACCTCTCTTTCCATCCAACATTCTTGAATGTTTAAAGGAGAATGTTGTTCATCGAATATTTCATAAGTCTTCTTTATTATTTCTGATTTATCATCAAAATAGTACTCAGATCTCTCAAATGCTACTTCTGCACAGAAAGAATTGAATGTGCTATATTGCCTAACAAATATCTTCGTTTGACCTTTTTCATCGAATACTCTTTCATAAATATAGTCCCACGCCTGATTTTCATTTAATATCATCTCTCTGACATACATTATATTTTTTGTATTTGGATAAAAAATAATATCAAACTTTTTACTTATTGGCAATGAAGTACTCTCCCCTTCTGAAACTAAATTAATCTCTTCTTGGTCTAAAAAAATCACAAAACGATATATTAGACTATCCTTATCTCTTAATAAATTTATATAGCTTAGAAGTTCTTCTGAAGATTTTACTAATGATTTTGCTTCTTCTGACTCTGGGATTATCTCCTTCTCCTCTTCACTCGGTTGATATTCTTCTTGATCTTCAACAATTTCTAATACTACACTATCTCCTCCATTCATGTCTACGCTATCAATTACTTGACCATATAACGAAGAAGATAGAATTACTAAACAAATAACAATAAGATATTTAATTCTCATAGAGATATTTATATTAATCTACATCAAAGGCAAACATTGGATCCCAAGGCGGCAATAATGTAGGTTTTTCATCCAATATTTTCAAAATACTTTCTGGCACATATTTTTTATTTACTACCAAACGAAACATATATTCATTAAACCACTCATCAGTAATAATAAGATTACCTTGGTATCCTGCGGATGCTCCCCAAGAATTTTCAACTAACCATTTCTTTGCATTATTTTCCGAATCAAGATCAACCCCACAAAGAGTCATAGCATGTGACGAACCTGAAGCTCCTGTTATTATTCTTTGCTTTTTATCCATCGAAAATGTTGTTCCCAATAAAGAACCATAATCAAAATTATTGACATCTAACAATCCCTTATCCCTATTATAAAACTTACCAACATCACAAGAAAAGTACATCATTGTAGAGTCTTTAATTGATGAAATAGCAATCTTCTTTATATCTTCAATTGGTAAATTAATATATCTCCAATTGTTACCATCAATAACATGTCGATCATACTCAATTTCATAAAGCTTATAGAAAGGTCTAGACGGATCATTCATCAGCATTATGTAGGTTTTATTTAAATCTTTCCCTATAAAATTATCATAGAATGATTTTGGAGTATAATTTGCCGATGATATAGCTTTACCTTGAGCATTTCTTAGAGTATAGTTGAATTCTGTAATAGGTTCTCCATAAGCTAAAACAAGCATTCTATAAATTGTTGACAACATCTCAACTTTTTTATTATCGAACCATTCTTGTTTTTGCTTATTTTGTTGCCCTTCTCTAATTTCTAGAGCATATTCCTTAAGTTTTAATGTTATTAGATTAGAGATTTTATTAGTATTTTCTGAGTTATATGTTTCGGGTTGAACACTTGAGGGCACCAGACCATATTTCATAACTAAATCACTAATACCAGTAAACTGTCCTCCATCTCCTATTACATTTTTCATAAGCCACTCATTACTTTTACTATCAAGTGGTTCTGACTTATGATTAATAACTAATTGTAGAAATAGGTTTGCTTTTTCTAATTGATCATAGAAAAAAAGGTAATTGTGAGAAAAATTAAATTCACCCAAATCGTATTTTGCGATCATCTCTGACCTCATAACATTGAAGCCTGTGAACATCCAACATCTACCAGATTGTCTTTGATCAGAAATTCCTCTAGTCTTTACCCTATTTGAAAAATATGTGTCATATTTGTTTGCATTATCTAGGTTTTGAACCAATTTATCGATAGGATTTGCAGAGATAGCATTTCTTAATGCCCTATCTTGAGTTGTATTTTTGTATGATTGTTTAATCTTGCCTAACATCTCTGGGCTTATTCCTTCTGCTTGTTTTTGAGCATTTGAGCTCAAAAACATTACTATTCCGATAAATAATACAAATAATTTTTTCATTATATTTTATTTTTCCATTACATTAGAAATAGAAGTATCATATTTTACTTTATAATCTTCAATCTTTCCAAAGTCTTCATCATCAATTATTATTGCTCCATCAGTAATTGTGCCAATTGTGCAACATGGAACTCCTGTCAATCCTATCATATCAACAAAATCATCTTCTTTTGCTGGATCAATTGTAACTACTACCCTTCCTTGTGCTTCTCCAAATAGGAATGCATCTAAACGAATCTCACTGTCAGTAAGTATATTAAATCCTAAACCATTTGGCATTGCAGATTCAATAAGAGTGGTAAATAATCCTCCATCAGAAACATCATGAGCCGATGCAATAAGTCCTTCAAGAATTAATCCATTTAATGTATGGTGAAGATTATATTCTTCATCAATATCAAAATATGGTACTGGAGAAAGTTTCACTCCTTTGTATGAGAATAAGTATTCAGAACAATTAATATCATTAACCGATTTACCTAATAGATATATTGTTTGTCCTTTTTTCTTAAAGTCAAGTGTTGTTTGAAGATGCTTCTCAACCACTCCAATCATACCAATAACTGGTGTTGGGTATACAGCCTCTATTTTTCCATCCATTGAAGATTGATTGTAGAAACTAACATTTCCTCCGGTTACTGGAGTATTGAATTTTCTACATGCATCACCCATACCTCCAACCGCATTAACAAATTGCCAATATGTTTCTGGAACATATGGGTTGCCAAAGTTAAGACAATTAGTTACAGCTAAAGGCTCTCCTCCTGAACATACAATATTACGAGCTGCCTCAGCAACTGCTATTTGAGCTCCTACTCTTGGATTTGCATGAACATAACGTCCATTACAGTCTGTCGTACAAGCTATAGCATTTGAAGTTCCTTTAAGGTTTACAATTGCTGCATCAGAAGGTCGGTTTGTACTCATATTCTTGGTACCAACCATTGAATCATATTGTTCATAAACCCAACGTTTTGATGCAATATTTGGATGCTGAACTAAGAAATCAGCTATCTCCTTACATTCTTCAATTGTTGGTTCTGTTATATCATCAATATTAAATTTAAGCGTTTCCGCAATATATGCTGGTTCTTTTGTTTCCCTATCATATTGAGGAGCACCTCCACCAAGGACTAAGGTTGACGCTGGAACATCTGCAACTAATTCTCCATTCCAATAGAAGTTTAATCTATCTCCCTCTGTTACCTCTCCTATATCTGCACAATTCAAATCCCATTTCTTAAAGATTTCTTCAACAATTGCTTCTTTGCCTTTTTCAACACAAACTAGCATTCTCTCTTGACTTTCAGAAAGAAGAATTTCCCATGGTTCAATATTCTTTTGTCTTAATGGCACCTTATCAAGATATACATTCATGCCACATCCTCCTTTTTCACTCATTTCGGATGTTGAACAAATAATACCTGCTGCACCCATATCTTGCATACCTATGATACATCCACTCTTTCCTAATTCTAAGGATGCCTCAAGTAATAATTTTTCTTGGAATGGGTCTCCCACTTGAATTGATGGAATATCATCGGCAGAATTTTCTGTAATATCTGCAGAAGCAAATGTAGATCCATGAATACCATCTTTTCCTGTTGAAGAACCTACTATGTAAATAGGATTACCAACGCCTTTTGATACGGCAGAAATCAAATCCTCTTTTCTCATAATACCAACACTCATTGCATTAACCAATGGGTTGTTTTCATAACATTTATCGAAAAATACCTCTCCACCAACTACAGGAACGCCAAAAGCATTACCATAATTTCCAATACCCTTAGTAACTCCTCTTAGTAGCCATTGAGTATGTGGATTGTTCAAATCACCAAAACGCAAAGAGTTTAATTGAGCGATAGGTCTTGCGCCCATTGTAAAAATATCACGATTTATTCCTCCTACACCTGTTGCAGCACCTTGATAAGGCTCAACTGCCGAAGGATGATTATGAGATTCTATTTTAAACACACAAGCAATACCATCACCTACGTCAACCATACCTGCATTTTCTTCACCTGCCTTAACCAAAAGCTGATCCCCTTCTCTTGGAAGAGTTTTCAATAACTTTATTGAGTTTTTATATGAAGCATGTTCGCTCCACATAACTGAGTAAATACTTAATTCTGTAAAGTTTGGAGTACGTCCAAGTATTTCACAAATTTTGTCGAATTCTTCAGGTAATAGACCTAATTCTTTAGCCGTTTCAACGGTAACTGTTTGATTATTCACCATAGTAAATATTATTTTTCAAGCTGCAAAGTTAACATTTTCAGATTAAATTGACTAATAAAATCAAGCGTATTTTTCATTATTAGGAAAAACAGTAATATTTTTGCAGTAATTTGATGATTATTAATCAATATTCTTCTTCGAGAAAATACTTTTTATAAAAATACAATCATGGTTTTTAGAACAGAAATAAATCCAATAAAATCTCTTCAAACAATTTTACACAAGGACAAGATAAGTTTGATAGGCTCTTGTTTTACTGAAAATATTGGGAGTAAACTCTCAGAGAATGGTTTCAATATTGATATAAATCCATTTGGAATAATATATAATCCAATTTCAATATCTGAATGTATAAGAAAAGTAGCTAATAAAGATTTTCTGAATTCGTCTGATCTTATTAAAGTCGAAGGTTTTTGGAAATCATATTCACATCATGGAGATTTTCGTTCCGAGAATCAAAACACATGTTTGCAAATAATTAACCAAAGGATAGAATCTTCTCATCCAATTCTAAATAACTCTAAATATCTAATTATCACACTTGGAACTGCATGGATATATACTCATATTGAAAGCCAAAGAATTATGGGTAATTGTCATAAAATACCATCTAATTGTTTTGAGAAAAAGCTTCTTAATATCAATGAAATAGTTGAAGAACTAGGGCAAAGCATTAAACTCTTTCTTGATAATAGTAATTTGGAGAATAAAAAAGTAATAATAACAATAAGTCCAATTAGACATTGGAAAGATGGTTATAGAGAAAATCAAATAAGTAAATCTGTACTACATTTAGCCACTCAAGAGCTTTGTTTGCAAGATAATAGAATTGAATATTTCCCATCTTATGAAATTGTAATGGATGATTTAAGGGATTATCGCTTCTACGAATCGGATATGCTGCATCCCAGTACTTTAGCAATAGATTATATATGGGGAAAATTCGTAAATACTTTTTTCAATATTAATACCATTGAGCTATGCAAAAGGTTTGAACATTTAAATAAAATGAAGAATCATCGTCCTTTTAATCCAAATACTGATAGCTATAGGAAACATCTTGAAAAGATAGAACAATTAGAGAAAGAACTAAAAAAAGAAATATGAAATATGAAATAGAAGCCTGTGTTGGTTCAATTGAAAGCGCAATTGAGGCAG
The DNA here is from genome assembly GCA_017860275.1 of Bacteroidota bacterium. Taxonomy (GTDB): domain Bacteria; phylum Bacteroidota; class Bacteroidia; order Bacteroidales; family P3; genus UBA10566. The sequence goes on along the minus strand of JAFNAQ010000008.1, from coordinate 77,304 downwards.
AAAAAGCTGGTGCAAACAGAATTGAACTTTGCGATAATTTATTTGAAGGAGGAACCACTCCTTCTGCTGCAACTATCATGTTTGCAAAAGTTTATCTCAAGATAGATACAATGGTTATTATTAGACCAAGAGGTGGAGATTTTTGTTATTCGGATATTGAGTTCGAAATAATGAAAAAAGATATTCAATTCTGTAAGAATATGGGAGTTAAAGGAGTAGTTATAGGGATATTATTAGAGGATGGAAGGGTAGACAAAATTAGGACAAAGGAATTAGTGGAATTAGCTAAACCTCTGAAAACATGCTTTCACCGGGCAATTGATATGACAAATGATTACCTTCAAGCATTGGAGGATATTATAGAATGTGGATGCGATAGAATATTAACCTCTGGAGCCGAGAATAAAGCCGTAGATGGAATTGAAAACTTATCAAGGATTCAAGAAAAAGCCAAGGGAAGAATTGAGATAATGGTTGGTTCAGGAGTGAGTAGCGATAATGCAAAACTCATATATGAAAAAACCAATATAACTCATTATCATCTCTCAGGGAAAGTCTTAAAAGATGGGAAAATGACATTCCGTCATCCAAGAGTTTCTATGGGGAGCACTCCCGAAGTATCTGAATACCAAATAACGATAACCGATCAAAAAAAGATACTCTCATTAAAGGAAGTATTAGAGAAATTAAAATATGATTAATACAATAGAGTATTAGTTCATTTTAATATAATTTCCATTTTTGTCCCTAAAATTCCCTGTAATTATCATTATAAAATCAATAATGTACCATATTCCTAATCCGCCACCGGTTAATAATTGGAGTACAGCTGTTCCGTAATGCTCATTATAGAATCTATGTGCTCCAAATACTCCCAAGAAGCCACATAATAAAACTGTTATTAGCCAATGAGGGTTTAGATTCATGCTTACAACTGGAGGTGGAACCTGATTTATTGGTTGTCTTACCCCACATTTAGGGCATATTTCTGCCATTTTATCTATAACTGCTCCACAGTTATGACAATATTTTTCGTATTTATGTTCCATAAATATTTGATTTTATACGGCAAATATACAACATATTTCCCTATTCAAAAAATACTTCGTATTTGATTCTCAAGTCTTTGTTTTAATATCTAGAATCTTCGAATTATTATTAAAAAACGAAGCATTTTTATACTATTTATTTGAAATTATACTCCTTATAAATATTTTTCTCTGAGATAATTTGAATTTTCTCTGAGATAGTTTCGAGCGGGATTTCTTTGCTTTGCAAAGCGACAGGGTCGATAAGTACTCCCGCTCTTATTATTATTAAGATTTCTTTGCAGAGCAAAGCGACAAAGTCGATAAGTTACCTGACACATAATTCAACCTCTATTAAAATTAATTTGTATCATCATTGAATTTCAAACGATTAATAGAACAACTCCCAATCTGATACATTACCCATTACCCCTACCAGCATTTATAATTAAAACTATAAAGCTGAATAAAAGTATCATTTTTCATCTCATATTCGTATACTTTTATATCTGGGGATTCATAGTCTTTATTTTCAAAAAAATTATCACCAAAATCAAATCCAATAAAATGTAAGGAATTCTCCTTGGCAAAAAAACTTCTATAATTATAAGAAAGACTTTTAATCCTATCACAAATAACTTTATCGTTATCCATATCCACAACTATCCAGTTATATATGCTAGATGCAAGACCTGTTGCTCCTATATACTGTGATGACATTATCAGATATTCTTTTGAATTGACATTAATAGAATAAAATGAGAGGTAATCTTCTTTAACATCATATAACCATTGCCTAACTTTATCGTTATTCAAAAATACATTTCGATATTTCTCATTATATTCATAATTATACCTACCATTTTTAATGTAAATATATTTATATACATCTGCGTTTGATAAAGGATTGCAAAACTTATCAACTCCATTTATTGCCTTAAAAATAGAATCAAAACATATATTATCCTCCTCTGTATTATTTTTTACTATTTGATTTGTATCCTCTTTATCAGATATTTGACCTACAATATTATGTTTTTCAGGCGAATAGCATGAAAAACATATAAATGATAATAATAAAATTACCTTCCGTCCCATTTTGTAGATCCATTTGATTTTTGCCATTGTCTTGTTAATTTCATGAATGTTGTATTTCCAATTGCATTTGTAGATTGATATTTATAATTCCAATTTTTACGACTCCGTCGTGAGGGATTTGCAATCCCTCACTTTTATATTATTAGGATTTATAATCCGTTGTTTATCCTTATTAAATAGTTTCATCTTATTATTTCCATATCTAGTATTCCTTTTCCCCCTGAGTAGTCTACTACTGAACTATATTTATACTAATGCGGCAAATTTACTAATTCTTTCTTAACTGGGTTGTTATGTATGTAATTTAATTTCTGATTTAAGAATCTCATTTCAAAAACCACACAAAATAGATTAAAGAGATAGTCATACTCTCTTTTGATTATGCTAACACTACCTCTAAGAGACAGCAACCCTATCTCTTTAATCCACGCCACCCAATCAATAATCCCTCTCCCCCAAACCAAACCCCAGCCCACTATCTCTAAACAAAAAATAAGAGGGAAGAACATTATCTCCCCTCTCATAAAAATCACTTTTCACTTTTAGTTTATACCTCTTAACTCTATAAGTCTCCCAATCTGATACATTAGATTAAGCGAAAAATACTTTGAAACGAAGATTTGTAAGTTCAGAATCAAATCTTCTTAGTTTTTTATCTATTAAAATTCTGATTATTCCATACAAGTTATTACTATTTTTTATCTTTCTTTTTATTTGTATTTATTCCTAGAATAAAGTATGGAGGACAAACTCCCCATATTGATACTCCTATTAGAACAAAACCCAAGAAAACCAAGAAGGATCCAAATAAGCCACTAACAATTCCTGAAAAATAAAGACTAAAAAAAACAAAACCGATTACTATTCTAAGAATCCTGTCCCATGATGCCATATTTGCACATCCTGGAGTAAACCTATTCTTTTTAAATATCAACCAATCCAAAGAATATTTACCAGCTCCAACTGATATTAGGAATATATAAATCCCTAAATAAACCATTGCCAATTCTTTTACATTAATTGGGTCGTTTCCATGAGCGACAAATACAGCAATAACCATAGTAACAATAAGAGGAATTATTGATAATCTAACTAAGAATCCAAATATTAATGCAATAGAGCAAAATACTTCTGCAAAAATAACTAGCACCAAATTCCACTCACTACCAATACCCAATAGGTCAGGAAATACCTCGGAAAGCATTCCAAAATTCATCATTTTTCCAACTCCATGAGTTAGCATCAATCCTCCTATTAATAAGCGAAGAAAAAGAATTGCAGACGAAAACTTATTATCGTCTGTTGTGTAACCTAAGTAATTTTTAATATTCATAATACATAATTTTAAAGTTATTGTATTATAAACAATAAAGGCATGGATTTGTTTTAGTTTAAATATCTATTAATCATTAGATAAAATCTATACAATAAATTTAAAAGCAAAAAAGGGATAGGAAATTAATCCTACCCCTTTCATAAATATTTATCGAGAACCTATTAATGTGATGCTGTTCCTTTTGGAACTTTTATAGCATCACCATGGTCCTTAACTATTGTTTCTAACCATTTTTGGTTATAAGGTCTTTGCTCAGGGAATGCATTTTGTCCTTTGCGATATTCGTTTTCTAAGAAACGACCATCTTTTTCTTTCTTTACATTGCCATCCATATACTTAACTAATAAATATTGGCTAAGCTTTTTCCAAGTGCGGAAAGTTTGATCTGCCTTATGAAGAGAGAATTTTGTCATATCTTCTCTCATTTGAGATTGTTTGTTTTCTTTATCTAACATTTGAAGTTTTCTGTCAAATTCTGATACTTCAGAGATAAATTGATGTTCTAGGTCTGATTGTTTTACTCTAACATCTTTAATCATATCTGAATAACGAGAGTAAATAAAGTTACTTACTTGATTAAACAACCAAAAAGCAGAAGTTTCTGAATAGGTAACCATATCTCCATTTCCTTCACGGAAACATTCTGGGACTTGAATCATATTAGTATACATAGGTACGAAAACTGTTGAATAAGTATCGTCTACTCCAAACCAAAGCACACCTTTTGCTCCTTCTGGCATCCATCCTCTTGATTGACCTACTAATGCAAATCCTGTTTGTTGTGTAGATATTGCTCTTTCGTGAGTATATTTTTCTCCATTTACCTCAAATCCCATCGGTCTCCAACGGTAAGGGCAATTGAAAGGACCTCCACCAACATCTTGAGTCATATCCATAGGTGTTCCTTGATAATGATCTCTCATCAATTCCATAACATCGTAAACAGATAGTTTATTAGTTGGTTTAATCCATAAAGGCATACGGTTTTTTAGGTCGTGACCTAATGCATATGCTTCATACTTCTTCATTTCAGGATTACATTTCAAAAATCCAGAATAAACTCTTGCCTCGCAACCTCTTGCACCAGAGAAATCAAGTGGAGCGTATGTATCAGAGAAAGAGAAATCAGCATCTGCTCCTATATAATATCCCTTTGCCTTTGCAAATGAAACAACATCATAAGCATAAACAACTTCAACCTCAGGACGGAATATCTCTTTTAAGTTCTTTGAAGATATCGATTTGAAACTTTTCTTTACTTCTTGAGGGAATTGAGTAATACGCGCATGGTTCGCATGACCTGAGATGTATCCATCTGGAATTCTCATTGCTACCCATACTGCTCCTTTTTTCCAATCCTTACTAACCTTACCTTTAGCATCCTTTATTGGCTCATTGCCCTTACCTATCATTTCAAGTATCCAGGCCTCATTTTGATCTGAGATAGAGAATGATTCTCCAGAAGAGAAATAGCCATAAGTATCAACAAACTCTGCCATTATCTTAATAGCCTCACGAGCGGTTTTTGCTCTTTGTAAAGTTACATAGATTAAAGAACCATAATCAATTCCTCCTGTTGAGTCTTGTAATTCATCACGACCTCCATAAGTTGTTTCTGTGATAAATAAACCCCATTCATTTGAATTTCCAATAGTTGTATAAGTATGTGCAACTTGAGGAATCTTGATTAGGGGCTTTCCAGAGTCCCAATCAATTATTTGCAACATTGATCCAGCAGGGTAATCGGTAGCTTTGTTATTGTATAAAGAACCGAATAAAACGTGAGAATCTGCAGCATAAGTAATCATTGTTGATCCATCTTTAGATGCACCCTTTGTAATAATAAAGCTCGTGCATGCAAAAACTCCTGATGTCATAGCAACTAGAATTAGAGCTAGGAATACAGAAGCTAATCCTTTTAATTTTTTCATATTAATTTATTTGTTTGTGATTTAATATCATATTTATTAAGGGAGCAAAAGTAAGACAATTCGGCGAAATTGTCAAAAAATATATGAAAGAGTTTAATTTCTTACCAAAGTTCCAATATGATCACCCATTACTACTTTCTGTAGATTTCCTATTGTATTCATATCAAATACATAGATAGGTAAATTGTTTTCTTGGCATAGCGCAAAGGCTGTTAGATCCATTATTTTTAGTTTCTTACTTAATGCCTCATCGAAACTTAGTTCTGAATATTTTGTAGCATTTGAGTCTTTTTCTGGATCTGCATTATAAACTCCATCGACCCTTGTGCCTTTAAGGATAACATCAGCCTCTATTTCTATTGCCCTAAGTGTCGATGCGGTATCTGTAGTAAAATATGGATTACCAGTGCCTCCTCCAATTATCACTACTTTCCCTTCTTCCATTGCATCTTTTGCTCTTTTTCGAGAATGTTCTGCACAGATAGGTTCGATAGCAAGGCCTGAAAGCAACTCAGTTTTAACTCCTTGTTTCTCTAGTTCAGCTTGTAATGCCATACTATTTATTACAGTTGCAAGCATACCCATATAATCACCTTGCACTCTATCCATTCCTTTAGCTGCACCTTGAAGTCCACGAAAAATATTACCCCCCCCAATCACAATACCTATCTCACAACCTTTTTCTTTAGCTGCCTTAATTTCAAGCGCATATTGTTCTAAGACCTGAGGAGAAATACCATAATCTTGTTCTCCCATAAGTGACTCTCCACTTAACTTTAATAGAATTCTTCTGTATTTCATATTAATCTTTTTTATTGTTCAAATAGACAGGCATCTCCAAAAGATAGGAATCTAAAATCATTTTCTTTTGCAAAATTATAACATTCCTTCCATTTATCTCCTATCATTGCTGAGACTAATAATAGTAATGTACTCTTTGGTTGATGAAAATTTGTAATCATTCCCTTAACTATTCTATATTTATACGACGGAGCAATGATAATCTGGGTTTGACCACAAAGCAAATCAACTTTATCCTTTTCCATTCTTTCGAGTATTGCCTCAAGAGCATATTTTGGCAAAATATTTATTTCCTTAGTGTATGGCTCCCATTGTAAAATATCTATGTCAGTCTCAGTATCTTTATTTTCAATAAGTTTAACTCCATGCCAGTATAGACTCTCTATTGTACGAACAGATGTTGTCCCTACACAAATAATCTTTTTGTCAAAATAATTAATCAGATCCTCAATAACAGATTTTTTTACAGTAATCTTTTCAGTATGCATAATATGCTCTGCTATTGAATCGGTTGTTACTGGTTTAAATGTTCCTGCACCTACATGAAGAGTTACAAAGGACGATTTTATTCCTTTTGAGTTTAAATCAGAGAAAGTTCTTTCTGTGAAATGCAATCCTGCAGTTGGTGCAGCTACAGAACCTTCTTGGTTTGCATATATTGTTTGATAATCATCATTATCTCTGTCTATCGCCTCTCTATTTAGATATGGAGGCAAAGGGATTACTCCCATTAATCCTAAAACTTCAGCAAAAGAATATTCTTTATCCCAAGTAAAATTTATTATCCAAGCATTATCTACTTGCTTAATTCTTTCTGCTTTAAGAGTAATTGGTCTTCCATTATATATAACAGTTTTGCAAAGCTTGTCTTGCTTCCATTTTTTATTATTACCTACAAAACATTTCCACTTTCCTTCTCCTCTTTGAGCAAATGCTATTTGTATCTCATTTGGTTCAAATGGCTCAAGACAGAAGACTTCGATTATTGACCCCGTATCTTTCGTGAAAAATAATCTGGCATGAACAACCTTTGTATCATTATATATCAATAAAGAATCTCTATCTAAGAGTGAGGGCAATTCAAAGAATAAATTCTCTGATATTGCCCCTTCTCTTAAAACTAAAAGTTTTGCTTTATCTCTTTCTTCCAAAGGAAATTTTGCTATCCTATCTTCTGGTAAATTATAGTCAAAATCATTAATAGCAATATCTAATGGCTTTACAGTCATCATTAGTTAATTATGCTTCTACTAAATGAAATGTATAACTTTCCATAATTGGGTTATGTAGCAATTCTTTACAAGCTCTATCAATCAAAGCACTTGCTTCTTCTTTTGTTGATCCTTCCACTTCCAACGTAATATGTTTACCTATTCTAACATTAGTTATTTGAGATAATCCTATATTTCCCATAGATGAAGTAACAGCCTTCCCTTGTGGGTCTAACAAAGCCTTTAAAGGCATAACATCGATTTCTGCGATAAATTTCATTTCTTAAGCGTATTAAATATTAATGATATTATTATGTAAAAAATTATTACAAAAGGTATTGCATAAAAATTAAATGCAAAAATAAGCAATAATGAGATTATTATAAAAATAAATCTTTCTTTGTTGTCTTTCCATTTAAAGTTTTTGAATTTCAATGCAATTAGAGGAAGTTCTGACACTAATAAAAAAGACATCAAAACTGATCCAAAAATAATATTTATTGGATTAATAAATACTCTAGATAGAAAACTGTATAATTCTCCGTTATTTATTCCCCACAAACATATATTTTGACCTTCTAAGTAGAATGTGACTGGAATTGTCAACCAAATTAACGCATTTGCAGGAGTTGGTACTCCAATAAATCTATCACTTTGGCGCTCATCAATATTAAACTTTGCCAATCTATATGCACTCATAAGAGCCATTAATAAAGGAATGTAAATTAAAAAAGAAAATTCAGAAAGAGGAGAAAATTGGATAGAATACCTTATAGTTTCGACAGTTATTAAGCTTGGCGCTACTCCAAACGTTACAACATCCGCTAAAGAATCAAGCTCCTTTCCAATATTTGAGCTTACTTTCAATAATCTAGCAACCATTCCATCAAAGAAATCAAATATTGCTCCAACTAATATTAATATTGATGGGACAATTAAACTCTCTGACGAATAGAGAGTAATGATAGCCAATATTCCACTTAATAAATTAAGTAACGTTATTGTATTTGGTATATGTTTTTTTATCATTAGCTTGTCGTTTTCAAGCTTCAAAATTACTTATTAATTATAAAACAACCTATTATTTAGGTACTTTTTGCATAGTTTAGCCGTTAATTTCATATATTTGCACATTCAAATTGTTTACTTTAGCAATAAATATATGAAAATCAGATTTATTAAATTTGTTGGACTATTCCTAATTTCCTTAGCTCCATTTATTTTCTCATCATGTGAACCAGACGACACATCTGCTTCAAATGACTGGGTTGGTAATTGGAGAATCACAGAAGATATTGTTTATCCACAAAAGAAAAGTACCGCTGGAACGATAAGAATTGACCCAGAAAATGAGAATAAAATCATTATTAGTGGAGAATTATTTGGTCTAAACTCCTCATTTAAGATAACTGGAACGGTTAGTTCAACATCTTCAACTAGCGTAACTTTTAGTCGAGAAGGGTCATTTAAAATCACAGGGTCGGCTAAATTGACTAATAAAGAGATAACATTCAACTTTACTTACACCTCAGAGAATGGTGTAACGGAGACATACACAAGGAAAGCAGTTAAGATTTAGATATTAAAGAATAAATAAATAAAAGCCTTATGACAGATTTATCAAAGAAATTATTAGAAGAAGCAAAGAGTCATATGACTGGTGCAGTAAGTCATTTAGAAGTTTCTATGCACAAAATCAAAGCAGGTAAAGCATCACCAGCTATGCTTGAAGGTATTAAAGTCGACTATTATGGTAACCCAACATCAATAGATCAGGTTGCAAACATCTCAACTCCAGACCCAAAACAGCTCTTAATTCAACCTTGGGAGAAGTCGATGTTGTCACCAATAGACAAAGCAATTCTTGCTGCAAACCTTGGTTTTACACCTAAATTTGAAGGAGATACACTACGCATAACCTTGCCTCCTGTTACCGAAGAACGCCGTCGTGACCTTGTAAAAAGAGCAAAAGCAGAGGTTGAAGATGCTAAGGTTAGCATTCGAAACGTGCGTCGTACAGTCATCGATAAGGTGAAAAAGCTAAAGGATCAAGGAGTTTCTGAGGACGAAATCAAAGGAGTTGAAAAAGAAATCGACGTTCTTACAGACAAACATATCAAGGATGCTGAGGCAGTACTTGTAGTAAAAGAAAAAGAAATCATGTCGATTTAATACTCGATTTCTTGCTTATTTAATCGAGATTCTTTCAATATTTAAGTAGGATTTCTTGGTTATTAAAGATAAAATACGAAGATAAGCTATGTTTAAGTTGCATTAAACATAGCTTATTTTCTTTTTAATTAGTATTTTTGCACCCTGCAATCGGAACTAAAAAAAGAACCTTTTGACACTCAAAAAAGAAAGAAGAAAAATAGAAAAATATAGAAATTAATATAGAAAAGTATGAAAATTCCATTCTCACCTCCTTTTATTGACGATGATATTATCAAGGAAGTTAACGACAGCTTGCTCTCTGGTTGGATAACAACGGGACCTAAGGTAGCTGCACTCGAAGAAGGACTGGCTAAATACTGCCATGCCAAAAGAGTAAACTGCGTGAATTCATGGACATCTGGAGCGATATTGATGCTTAGATGGCTGGGTTTGAAGGAAGGAGACGAAGTAATTGTACCTGCATACACCTATTGCGCAACTGCAATGGCAGTGATGGACGCTGGAGGAAAGCCAGTAATGGTAGACATAAACAAAGACATGACGATTGATTGCGAAGGAGTTAGAGCCGCAATCACTCCTAAAACGAAGGCAATTCTGCCAGTTGACCTTGGTGGAACGCCATGTGAGTATGAGAAACTTAGGGAAATCATAACCTCAAAGCAGGCTCTTGAGATGTTCAAACCTTCGTCTTTGAACCAAGAAAAGCTAGGAAGAATACTCCTAATTGCAGACTCTGCACACTCATTAGGCGCCGTATTGCATGATAAAACCATTGCTGAGCAAGCTGACATTTCGGTGCTTTCACTACACGCAGTCAAGAACTTAACATCCGCAGAAGGAGGAGCTATATGTCTAAATATGCCGCAGCCATTTGACAATGACGAGCTTTATAAGGAGCTAAGAGTTCTTTCTTTGAATGGACAAACGAAGGATGCCTTTAGCAAAAGTCAAGCAGGAGCATGGAGATACGACATAATTGCGCATGGAATGAAGATAAATATGCCAGACGTAAACGCCGCAATTGCACTCGCACAACTAAGGAAATACGATTATCTTCTAAACGAAAGAAAGCGTGTTTACGAAAGATATTCGACTCTATTAAAAGAATATCACTGGGCAGTTCTGCCGATGCAAGACACAGAAAACGTCAAAACATCGTATCATTTGTTTGCTCTTCGCATCAACCCAATAACGGAATCGCAGCGTGATAGCCTTATCCAATACCTTGCAGACAAGGATATTGCGACCAATGTTCACTATATCCCGATGCCAATGCTTACCCTTTTCAAACAAATGGGCTACAATATCGACGACTATCCAATGGCTTACGACACATATTCTAGGGAAATCTCACTTCCAATCTACCCACAATTGACCGATATTCAGGTAGATTACATTGTCAAAAACCTTGTTGAAGGATACTATTCCATCACATTAAAATAGCAAATGAAAAGGATTTTCGATATAATTTCCTCATTACTAGGACTCATTGTCCTATCTCCGCTGTTGATAATCCTCGCATTTTGGGTAGGATTAAGCTCAAAAGGAGGGGTATTCTATGCTCAGACGAGGGTAGGACGAGGAAATAAGGACTTTAAAGTCTTGAAATTCCGCTCCATGGCCTTAGGTTCAGACCAAAAAGGCTTGCTTTCAATAGGTAAAGATGGCAGAGACCCACGTGTAACACGCGTTGGCTACGTGCTAAGACGCTACAAATTGGACGAACTTCCTCAGTTATTAAATGTCCTAAAAGGCGATATGTCGCTCGTAGGTCCTAGACCTGAGGTCAGAAAATACGTTAATTTATACAATAAAGCTCAGCTTGAGGTCTTAAAAGTGAGACCTGGAATCACAGACATGGCGTCTATCGCCTTCAAAAACGAGAATGATTTACTTGCAAAAGCAGACAATCCAGAGGAGTTTTACGTCAAAGTCATTATGCCAGACAAGATTAACATGAGCCTAAAATACCTTAATGAGCGTAGCTTTCTAAAGGATCTCCATATCATTTTCAAGACAATCTTGGGCTAAAGTGCCATGTTTTGACCTAAAACTCTTCATATTTACACCTCAAAAGCGCCATGTTTACACCCTAAACATGGCGCTTTTGTACCCTAAAGATGGCGTCTTTGAGTCAAAAGATGGCGCTTTTTGGGTATAAACATAAAGAGTTGGTGCACAAAGGTAAAGTGTTGTACTCCAGAGACGAAGAGATAGTGTCTTAAAACGGCTTATTTGAGATATTAAGAAAAGGAGTTGAATCCTCAAGAAGAAGCTATTTGTTAATTATAGTCTCTTTTTAAGAATTCAACTCCCTCATTTTAACAGTTAAAAGTCTGGGGAGTGAAAAGATAAAAGTGAAGAGTGAAAAGTGGAAAACCTTAACTTTTCACTTTTAACTCTTCACTTTTAACTCCAAAAGCTCTTCACTTTTCACTTTTAACTCTTCACTATGATAGTAGCTCTTTGACGATTTGCGATACGATTTTGTTGTCTGCTGCACCTGCAAATTGCTTTTGTGCTACTCCCATTACCTTGCCCATATCCTTTGCAGACGAAGCATTTACATCCGAAATGATTGCTTTTAGGGCTTCTCTTACTTCGTCTTCGGACATCTGTTTCGGCAGATAGGCTTCGATTATCCCCATTTGGAACATCTCTTCTTCAAATAATTCTTGTCGATTTTGTTCCTTATACATCGTTGCGGCTTCCTTTCTTTGCTTAACAAGTCTCGAAAGTGTAGCGATTTCTTCTGCTTCTGAGACCTCGTCTGAGCCAGATTTCGATGTCTTTATCAAAAGAATTGCAGCCTTAACTGCCCTTAATGCTTCTAGTTTTTCTTTCTCTTTGGCTAGCATTGCTGCCTTAATGTCTTGGTTTATCTTCGTTTCTAAACTCATATTATTTTGTTTTTAAATTTTTATTTTCAACTTTTTAATTCTACAAACCTTATTCCCAACTCATTAAAACTTCACCCTTAAACCTTAAACTCTTCACTCATAACTCATAACTTTTCACTCTTAACTACTGATTTGCTTCGATTTCTAACAAATTTGCCTCAATCATCTGACGCAAAATCTTTATTATCTCCATGTCATTTAGCCCCATTCCTAGTGCTTCTACGACTTCTTTTGTGTCGAAAACAAAGGTATCCTTATCGGTTTTATGAGTGTAAATGAACCTAATTCCTTCGTTTTGCGCTGCCGTAAGTACCACAACTCCGGCTAAATCTCCAAGAGGTGGACGGTCGATATTGTCGTGTTTGAACCAGAAACTCAGCTCTGTTCCAACTCCAAGCTTGCTTTTTATATCGAAACCTCCTTGACATTGCTCTGCATTTTGCTTGATAAGCGGTAGTCCAAGCCCCACTTTTCGTGTGCTGCGAGAGGTTGTGTAAGGGTCAGTTACCTTGCTGAGGAACTCCTCATCCATGCCTTTTCCATTGTCTTTCAAGGTAAATCGATAGATATTCTCTTTGATTGAGTCCTCAACATCAAGAGTTATAAGCGTAGAACCGACGACTGTGGAGTTCTGCATGAGGTCTAACACGTGTAAAGATAAGTCTTTCATTATTCTATTGTTTGAATATAACGTCCTTCTTTGCCTGCAATTGCTAGTCGAAACTCCGAGAACGTGAGCTCGTTTTCTGCAACTATATAGCAAAATGTCTCGCCTATTAGGTGGATATAGTGCGCATCTGAGCTTTGAATGAACTGGAATTTCTTAAGATATGCGTTCTTTTTAAGGTATGCTTGCTTTGTAATATGTGCAGAAATCTCAAGCCCATCTGCCTTAATATCAGGTGGTACGAACCCAAGTTGAGATGTTAGGCTATTAGCTCCTTTGTTTATATGTGCTGGAATAAAGAGTCCGTTAAGTGAATGCACCATATTATAGACCTCATCAAGGTCGGCGTCGAGTGCAGATATAAGGAGATACTGTTTCATTTCTAGGATTTCTTCCCTCTCATTGACCACTAATTGATACCCAAATCTTTCTTCATCGAGTTCAATCTTGGGGAGTTTCTCATCTAAATAGGTCTGAAATGCATCCAACTCTTCTTCTTTTTCGAAGAAACAAAGGCAGTGTGCCTCCTCTTTTGTGGTGACTTCTGCTCCCATTAAGACGAAGATTCCATTCTCTTTCCCAAGTCTTTGGGTGAGTTTTGCGTTCAAAGTGCAGTTGTGATCGGCTATTCCCAGACACTCAATTCCAAGTTCTTTAGCCTTAGAAACGATGTTTGATGGGCTCATCTCTAAGTCTCCACATGGCGAAAGGACGCTATGGATATGTAAATCAGCCTTAAAAGACCTCATCTTCCTTTGTTCATACTATTTCAAAAGGGCGTATATCTCTCCTGTTGTCTCGAAACTCTCCTTAGAAGAGCTCAGAATTGGGATGCCTTCTTCGTTACTTTGTTCTAGAGTCTCAGGGTTTGGCTCAAGATTCTTTACTAATACGATACAAGCTATCTCTTTTAATGATGCGATAGCCATGATATTCTTATGCGTTTGAAGCGTGATCCAGCATTGATTCATCTCACTATTGCCCATAACATCGCTCAAAAGGTCAGACGTATATCCTCCTTCTACAACTCTATCAAGCCCTTGTGCTCCTGAAATAACCTTTAGATTTAGTCTTTCAGCTAAGTCTTTTACAGTCATATTATCTTGTTTTTTAATTGAATTTTGTTTGTATTTCTTTCTTTAAGAACTCGCTTGCAAGCTCTGAAGGCATCTTTTTCCCAGCCAATTGTTCGAGCAATCGTCCTGCAAATGCGGTAGGAGTTATCTCCTCTTGGGCAGAAGAATGGATGGTATTGATAAGACTTATTATCTCTTCTTTGGCGTTTTTGATATTCACCCACGCCTCATTTGAGATGTAAAGTTGCTGAGATTGGTTGTATTCGAACTCGTTTCTTATGTTCTGAATCATCACATCCTTGAACAAAACTGAGTTCATTCCAGGTTGATAACAGCGTAATACGAGTGAATTTGGGTCGATTCTTTCTAGGAAAAGTATCAATCTTTCATAAGCCTGAAGCTGTATTGGTGTGATAAGGGTGCGTGTTTCCTTCTCCTGAACCTTCTTTAGCTCTAGCAATATTATCTTTTGTTCGTTCTCAATATAGCTTTTTAGGCTCTTGATATTGAAGTATCCTATCGCTACTACTGCACCTATAAAGGTAAGGGCGAGGATAATAAATAATGTTATTGTCATATTTTATATGTATTAATCAAGTTTCAAAACTGCTAAGAAGGCGCTCTGAGGCACCTCGACGTTACCTACCTGTCTCATTCTCTTCTTTCCTTCCTTTTGTTTCTCCAGAAGCTTACGCTTTCTTGAGATATCTCCACCGTAACACTTTGCTGTTACGTCCTTACGAACGGCTTTTACGGTTTCTCTTGCTATGATTTTCGACCCAATTGCTGCCTGAATTGCTATGTCGAACTGCTGTCTTGGGATTAGCTCTTTAAGCTTTTCACACATCTTTCTGCCAAGTGGGTACGCATTATCGGTATGTGTTAATGCAGAAAGTGCGTCAACTGGATCTCCATTAAGAAGAATTTCGAGTCTAACAAGCTTCGATGGTTTAAAGTCAAGTGGGTGATAGTCAAACGAAGCGTAACCTTTTGATATTGATTTAAGCTTATCGTAGAAGTCAAAAACGATTTCTCCAAGTGGCATCTCGAAGACTATCTCTGCTCTATCGCAGGTTAAATAGGTCTGATTCTTTAGTATTCCTCTTTTCTCTATGCATAATGTGAGTATAGATCCTATGTATTCAGCCTTGGTGATGATGGATGCAACTATATATGGCTCTTCTATAAAGTCAATATAGTTAGGTTCTGGCAATCCAGATGGGTTATATACGTCTAATATCTCTCCTTTATTGGTGTGAACCTTGTAGTTTACGTTCGGAACTGTGGTGATTACGTCTATATTAAACTCTCTTGTAAGACGCTCTTGTATTATCTCCATATGTAATAATCCTAAGAATCCACATCTAAAACCAAAGCCTAGGGCCAATGAACTCTCAGGTTCAAAGGTCAAACTGGCATCATTGAGCTGTAACTTCTCGATTGAGAACCTTAACTCTTCGTAATCGTCTGCGTCAACGGGATATATACCTGCGAATACCATTGGTTTTACGGCTTCAAATCCTGCTATTGCCTTCTCACAAGGGTTGTCTAAGAGTGTAATTGTGTCGCCTACGTTCACCTCCTTGGCGGTTTTAATACCTGTGATAAGGTATCCAACATCTCCAGCGCTCAGAATTGGTCTTGGTTCTGGCTTAAGTTTAAGCACACCAACCTCATCTGCGTTGTAATCTTTGCCTGTATTGACAAACTTTATCCTGTCTCCCTTCTTCAATGTGCCATTAATAATACGAAAATATGAGATAATTCCTCTGAAATTATTAAATACTGAGTCGAAGATTAGGGCTTGAAGTGGGGCGTTAACGTCTCCTTTTGGGGCTTCAATCCTTTCTATTATGGCTTCCAAAATGGCTTCTACGCCTAGTCCTGTCTTCCCAGATGCAGGTATAATGTCTTCTTGTGAACATCCAATAAGCTCAATTATCTGATCACTTACCTCTTCTGGCATTGCGTTTTGAAGGTCCATCTTATTTAAAATCGGGATAATCTCTAGGTCATGGTCAAGAGCCTGATATAGATTCGAAATGGTTTGAGCTTGAATTCCTTGGGTTGCGTCTACAATTAAGAGAGCTCCTTCACATGCAGCTATCGATCTTGAGACCTCATAACTAAAGTCTACGTGTCCCGGAGTGTCGATTAGGTTAAGAATAAACTTCTCTCCCTTATACAAATACTCCATCTGGATGGCGTGAGACTTTATTGTTATACCTCTCTCCTTTTCTAAATCCATATCGTCTAAGACTTGTGCCGACATATCTCTCGAAGAAATTGTCTTTGTAAACTCAAGTAATCTATCCGCTAATGTGCTCTTCCCATGGTCAATATGTGCTATAATGCAGAAATTTCTTATGTTCTTCATCTAGGGTTTATCTCTCTTTTTGTGTGTAATTATTAACATGCAAAGATACAAGAAAAAACAATATGTTCTAAATTAGGCTGTTTTACTTAGTAAATAACCAAAAATATCACTAATAATTAGTACTTTTGCATCTAATATGAGCGAAGGTATTGTAATCAGAACAACAGGAAGTCACTACACCGTTAGAACGAAAGATAATTCATTTTATGAGTGTTGCATCCGTGGGAACTTCAGAATGAAGGGCATAAAATCCACGAATCCTATTGCCGTTGGCGATATTGTTGGTTTCGATATGCCTACTCCTACATCCGAAGGTATCATTACCAAGATTTATGACAGGAGAAATTGCCTTGTAAGAAGGGCTACTAACCTATCGAAACGCTCACAAATTATAGCCGCAAACGTCGATCAAGCATTCCTAATAGCAACTATTGTATTCCCAAGAACTTCGACTGGTTTTATCGATCGCTTCCTTGTTACTACAGAGGCTCACCAGATTCCAACCACAATTATCTTCAATAAGATAGACCTTTACGACGAATCTCTTAGGGAATATGCCGATAATATGATGGGTATTTACACGAAAGTTGGGTATAATTGCGTAGAAGTTTCGGCAAAAAGAGGAGATAATTTAGAGCTGCTTCGCCAGATGATGAAGGATAAGACTACTCTTTTGTCTGGTCATAGTGGGGTTGGGAAGTCTGCACTTATTAATGCCATTGACTCAAACCTAGATCTTAAGACTGGAATTATCTCATCTGTGCACTATAAAGGCATGCATACAACTACATTTGCCGAGATGTTTGCACTTGATTTCGGGGGAGATATAATAGATACTCCTGGGATTAAGGAGTTTGGTATGTTCGATTTCAAGAGAGAAGAGGTTGGTCTTTACTATCCAGAAATGAAGTCTAGACTTAAGGATTGCAAGTTTTATAACTGCACTCACGAACATGAGCCGCACTGTGCCATCATAAAAGCGGTTGAAGATGGAGAGATTAGTATTGAAAGATATACTAATTACATAAACATTATGCACGGTGAGGAACTCAAGATAGAGAAATGGGAGGACAAATAGATGAGAATTGTAGTCCAAAGAGTTGAAAGTGCATCGGTAAGTATTGATAATAAGGTCTATTCTTCAATAAATAAGGGTTTGATGATACTCTTAGGAATAGAGGATTCTGACGATATTGAGGATATAAACTGGCTTTGTGGTAAGATAGTTAAGATGAGAATCTTTGACGATAAGGAAGGAATTATGAACCTATCCATTCAAGATATTAGTGGAGAAATACTGCTTGTGAGTCAGTTTACCCTTCATGCTAGCACTAAAAAGGGCAATAGACCTACCTATATACGAGCTTCTAAGCCTGAGATTTCAATACCTTTGTATGAAAAATTCGTCATCTGCTTAGAGAAAGAGCTTGGAAAAGAGATTAAAACTGGGGTATTTGGAGCCGATATGAAGGTCTCTTTGGTTAATGATGGGCCAGTTACGATATTGATTGATAGTAAAAATAAAGAGTAATAAGAGCATTATGGAAACGTTTTTCTTGATTTTTGGTATTACAGTTCTTCTTCTTTTGATATGCCTAGTCTTCTTTGGGGTAAAGATTATCCTAAAAAAGAATGGGGAATTTAAACGAAGTTGTAGTTCAGTTGACCCTTTGACTGGAGAGAAAACCTTTTGTTCTTGTAGCAATAAGTCTGTTTATAATGACTGTAAGAAGGGAGATAAATATAATATCCTTGATGTTAACAAGGAATTAATGAAAGAAATTAAATAATAAATGAAGATAATTACTATTATAGGTGCAAGACCTCAAATCATAAAGTCTTCGGCTTTAAGCAGGGCAATAAGAGACTGCTTCTCAGATAAGATAGAAGAGATTATTGTTCATACAGGTCAGCATTATGATAACAACATGTCTGAGGTGTTTTTCGAGCAGTTATCCATACCAAAACCGAAGTATAACCTAGGCGTAGGCTCTGCTTCTCATGGCGCACAAACGGCAAAGATGATTGAGAAGATTGAGGAAATACTAGTCCAAGAGAAGCCAAATGCACTTGTAATCTACGGTGACACAAACTCAACTCTTGCTGCTGCTATTGCAGCATCAAAGATTCATGTTCCAATTGTTCATATTGAGGCTGGACTTCGTTCTTTTAATAAGTCAATGCCTGAGGAAATAAATAGGATAATGACAGATCACGTCTCTACCCTCTTGTTTTCCCCTACAATTTCTGGGGTAAATAACCTTAAAAACGAAGGCTTCGACCTAAGATTAAGCGATAATCCAACAATAGATAGACCAAATGTATATCATTGTGGTGACATAATGTATGACAATACTATTCATTTTTCCAGTCTAATAGCTGGTAATTCCACCGAAAATACTTCGGAATACTATAATAAATACGGCAAAGGCTTTATCCTTTGCACCATTCATCGTAATGCAAACACCGATGATGCAAAGAGAATGAACGATATTTTCTCTGCAATCTTGAAGATTTCTCAATCTGAAAGAGTCATTCTTCCACTTCATCCAAGAACAAAGAAGATGCTTTCTTCGCAGTTAGACAAGGATATTTATGAGTCTATTATGGTTTCAAAGAGCATAGAAATCATAGACCCTGTTTCGTTTTTGGATATGATATACCTCGAGAGCGCATCAAAACTTATACTTACAGACTCTGGCGGTGTTCAAAAGGAGGCTTATTTCCTTGAGAAACCTTGTGTTATTTTAAGGCCTGAGACAGAGTGGGTGGAGATTGTGGAGAATGGTTCTGCAAAGTTAGTAGACGCAAACTACGATAAGATAATCCAGGAAGTGAACTCTTTCTTATCCAATCCTCCTAAGAATTATCCTAAAATATTTGGTGATGCGAAGGCATCTCAGTTTATTTGTGAACAAATGATTAAATATCTATAATATGCATAGCTTAGATTTTTTACAGGAAAAGATTAATACTTCATTTGATTTAAGAGAAGATTCGTATTTTAATCGTGCTTTTCTTAGAGAGCCAAATGAGCTTTACGAGCCTATTGCCTACGCAATGAGCCAAGGAGGAAAAAGAATCAGACCCTTACTTACTCTTATGGGTGCTGATTTATTTCAAGGTGACCTCGACAAGGCTTTGTATCCTGCACATGGAGTTGAGATATTGCATAACTTCACTCTTTTGCATGACGATATAATGGACCTTTCTCCTCTTCGTAGAGGTGAAGAAACTGTATATAAGAAATTTGGAACAAATGCTGCAATTCTTTCAGGAGATACTATGTTTGCCCTTGCATTCAAATATATATTAGAAGAAGAGTTTGTCTCAATGTCCTCTCCTTTGGAGGTTATTTCGATTATGAATACATTGAATACTGCTTCGATTGAGATTTGTCAGGGGCAGGCTATGGATATGGCATTCGAAAAAAGGGAAGATGTAAGCATTGAAGAATATATAGAAATGATTCGTCTTAAGACTGCAGTTCTCTTGGCTGCTGCCCTAAAGATGGGAGCTATATCTTCTGGGGCTAAGAAAGAAGATATTGATAATCTTTATAGTTTTGGAGAAAACATTGGTCTTGCATTTCAATTACAAGACGATATACTAGATTGTTGGAGCAATCTCGAGGACTTTGGCAAGGTTACGGGAACAGATATTGCAGACAATAAGAAGACCTTTCTTTATCTTAAGGCACTAGAAAGAGCAAACCCTTCGCAAAAAGAAGAACTTCTTAACTATTTCTCTTCACATTCCTTCGATAGAATGGAGAAAGAGATGGCAGTAAAGAAAATATATGAGGACTTAAATATTCGTTCTATTGCTAAGGAAAAGATGCAAGAGTATCATGATAATGCCATGAAAAGTCTTGAAAAAATAGAAATAGATATACTTCGCAAAGCAAATCTTATTAAATTTGCAGAGATGTTAATGGTTAGAAACAAATAATACAATAAATAAATATGAAAGATTTCAATAAAGAGTTTAAGCAATACGCTACCAAACATACAAACATTAATAGTCTAACATTCCAACGTTATACTTCTCATTTCCAAAAGAACGCTTATATTAATCCAACAATCATTGAAGAAAGACAGCTAAATGTTGCTCAAATGGATGTGTTTTCTCGTCTTATGATGGAGAGAATTATATTCTTAGGCACTGCTATTGACGATGATGTTGCAAATATTATACAAGCACAACTTCTTTTTCTTGAAAGCGTAGACTCGAAGAGAGACATTCAAATCTACCTTAACTCACCGGGAGGATACGTTCATGCAGGTCTAGGAATTTATGATACTATGCAATATATCCGTCCTGATGTTGCAACTATCTGCACTGGTCTTGCAGCATCAATGGGTTCTGTACTCCTTTGTGCAGGAGCTGCAGGAAAACGTTCTGCTCTTCAACACTCAAGAGTAATGATTCACCAACCATTAGGAGGTGCTGAGGGACAAGCATCAGATATTGAGATTGCAGCTCGTGAGATAATGAAGACAAAGAAGGAGCTTTACACCATAATATCTAACCATTCGGGACAACCTATTGAGAAAGTTGAACAAGACGGAGACAGAGATTTCTGGCTTACTGCAACTGAGGCTAAAGAATATGGAATGATTGACGAGATATTGATAAGAAATTCTAAGGATGAAAAATAATTCATTAATAATGAAAAGGACGAAAATTAATCTTCGTCCTTTTTTCAGTTTAGTAAATATCATAATTATTGTTCTTGCAATTTTGCCCTCAATAGCTTTCTCTCAAGATAAGATACTATCTAAGAAAATTGTCTATGAGGTGGATATTATGAAGCCTAGAATTGAACAAACTAAACAAAAGGACTCTATTGTATATGATTATATTGTAGACAGAAGGTTCTGGTGGCAGTCTATAGACGCAATAATGGCAGATATTAGAGTGGGTAAGATGAGCCTTATGAACTTCGAACACGATACAATTTCCTATAATAATGTTGTAAAGAACCTTAAGGCTGCCTATAAGAAACAATTCAATGATAGCCTATCAGATAAGGGAGTAAACAAGTTATTAGAGGAAGAGATTAGAGCAATACGCTTCGAAGAAGAGTGGACATATAATCCAGAGACAATGCTAATCAATAAGAGAGTAATAGGTTATAATCCTGTTATCACAAAGGATTCTATTATGCTTGTAGATATTGATAAGAACGATTCTGAACTTAAGCCTAAACAATTCTTTCGTTTCGAGCTTGGCTGGATATATCCTTTAGGTGCTCCTACCCTAAAAGACACTCTTTGCATTGCTAGAAACATACATTTTACAATTCCAATATATAATCCAAAGCCTTATCATTGGTGGGACTCACACCTAGAGGCAGAGTATTCTGTCCCATATTTCGAATCATATATCCAAAAAGCCGAAGAAGGCAAGATAAGAGTATATGCTGAGCCAATCTCTACCGAAGCATATAACAAGGCAGAGATAATTAAGCGTAGACAATTTGAGATGAAGATTGCAATAGACAATGTAGATAAGGCTGGAAATAGTTCCGAAAAGGATACCATCATCAAAGGCAATTATAATTCTGATAATATTTCTAACCTACGCTTTGGCGATGAGTGGTTCTTCGATATTCAGACTAAGCAGTTTATCAAAATGGCGAACTACCTTTCTCCTATGGTTGAGATAAAAGGACTTGATGGTAGCTTAAGGGGGTTAATGCCAATTTATTATATTAGAAGGAGGTAATGAATATGAAGAATAAAATAATAAATATAATTGTATCATTAGTTTTCTTGCTTAGCCTAAATACTAATTCATTTGCTCAGAACGAGACCTATTCAATAGAGTATGAATACCATAAGGTTGGAGTATTTAATCCTGAATGGGAAATTTACAATAGTCTCAACCCAAAGAAATTCGAACACATCACAGGTTATTACCGTGAAGAGATGGCTAAGACTATCCTTAAGGCTGTTCAGCAGAAGAAGGTAAAGATTTACGATATTAGAAAGAGGGAGATAAGTATAGACTCTGTTATCAAGAGTGTAATAGAGTTCGAACAGAAGAATTTCTCTCATAATCTAAGCAAAGATTCTGTCTTTAAGTTTCTTGTTCCATATATCTCTGCCTATCAATTCGAGGAGTTTGTAAACTATAACTACAAGACTCTTTCCCTTGAAAAGAGAATTAAGGCTTATTGCCCAACGATGGTAAGATATAAGAGCTTCAATGAAGCAAAGGCAGATAGCCTACACCTTCCGTTATTTTGGTTATTTCCAGATGATATTGTGCCAACGCCAAACTCTTCGAATAATCAATCTAATAAACATATTGTAAATACTGGAGATTTTAATATTCCAGATACCGTTATCTCGCTGCAAGAACTAAAATATCCTGTTCAAAACCCTTATACTCTTTCTATGTTCGACAAGGCTAAGAAGAGAGATGCCTCAATTCTTCGTTACGACGGTTCAAAGTTTAAGGCTCCTAAGGAAATAGACGATTTATTTATTATCAAGAATACCATTATCATTGAAAACGATGAAGGGGTTGAGGAGAAGAAGGTTGTTAGCTCAGATATTCTTCCTGAGGATATAAAACATATCAGGATTGGTGAGACATGGAGCATTGACCCTAACACTTTATTGATAAAGAAACAGGTAAAATACATTATCCCACTCATAGAAAGCGACAAGGGTTTTCAACAACTAGGTATTAGAATACAATGAGAAACGAAAAATTATTTTTAAAATCTTTAAATAGAATATCCGCCGAAGAGTTTAAGGCGGCGGATAAACTTCCTATAGTAATAGTTCTTGACAATATTAGAAGCATGAATAATGTAGGTTCTGTGTTTAGAACCTCCGATGCCTTTAGAATTGAAAAAATATTGCTTTGTGGTATTACTCCCACTCCTCCTCATAGAGAGATTCATAAGACTGCTCTTGGTGCAACAGAAACGGTTTCTTGGCAGCATAAACCCTCAACACTTGAGGCGATAGAGGAACTAAAGGCTAGTGGCTATAAGGTGTTCTCAATTGAGCAGACAAAGAATAGCATAATGCTAGATGAATTTAGCCTCGAAGGGATTGACAAGATAGCCATAGTAATGGGTAATGAAGTAGACGGAGTAGACCAAGAAGTAATCAATAACTCCTTCGGAGTAATAGAAATACCACAATACGGAACAAAGCACTCCCTAAACGTCTCCATAGCAACAGGAATAATAATCTGGGACATATTCTCAAAGATAAAAAGAAATTTCTAAAAACAAAAAACACCTAACCTGCAATATTTTAACTAAAACCTTTATTTTGGGGTATTTTGCTAACATTATGCAAGTTTTGGTCTTAATTATTATTAATGAGAATGGGGTTTGTGGGTTGAATATTTGAAGAGAGGTGTTGGGGTTTGTGTAACGGTTCGTTAATTCTTTATAATAAAATTCTTGGTTTGACCATTTTTAAAAGATTTATTTCCTCTTTTTCCAAAGAAACCTCATCTTTTTGGATTTTTATCTGATAAAAATTTACAGATACTAGGTTTATATTCTTGGATATAAAGATTTTAGGGAAATAACTCCTTATTCTAGAAAAATAGAATAAGATTCCACTGCGCTAGAATCAGATTATAGAGTGATAAAATAGGGTTTTTGGGCATTGAAGCCCAATTTCTATTTCTTAAAATTAAGAGTCGATAAAAGATAATTTATCAACCTCCAACTCTTTTTGCCTTATAGCCTGCTTTGGTTAGGATATCTATTACCTTTTCTCTATGGTCGCCTTGGATTAGGATTTCTCCATCTTTTGCTGAGCCTCCAACTCCACACTTGGTCTTAAGCATCTTCCCTAAGATCTCAAGGTCTTCGTCTGAGCCTATAAAACCAGTGATTAGTGTTACTTGTTTACCTCCTCTTTGTTTCTTATCGAGCTGAACCTTTAGATTTTGTTGGTTTGGCTCTAGGCTTTCAATTGTCTCCTGGTCGTCCGATATATATTGGAAAGATGGGTTGGTCGAATATACTATTCCAATACGATTCTTTTCTTTCTTTGCCATAGTTTTCTGGTATTAATACATTTAAAGATTTTGGTACTATTGAGAAATGAAGCTCCTTATCCATCTTTACACTCTCTCCATCAAGATTAACTAATTTTGCATCATTATTATATACCTTTACTTCCTTAGCCTTATATGTTGTTACAAATATTGACTTATCGAAATTCTTCATAAATAGCAACTGAGCTGTCCAAGGAAGAAGCATTATAGGCACTTTCTTCACTATACTTACCTCAAGCATTCCATCATCTAATCTTGCTGTTGGAGCAATCACTGTATTATATCCAAACTGATTAGCATTAGCAAAACTTATAAATAAAGCATCGGTCTCTATTCTCTGCCCATCAATATCTAGTGTATATTCCTTTGGTTCATAGAAAGCATAATGCTGGAGTACAAGAGCAAAATAAGTATTAAAGCCCCTAACCTTCGACTTTTTAAACTCTCTTGCAATCAAAGCATCAAAGCCTATACCTGCAATTGAGGCATAAATCTTATTATTTACCTTGACTGTGTCAATGATAGTTCTTGTCCTCTGGTTTAGTATTTCTATTGCGTATTCTATATTCAAAGGAATATTAAGATGCCTTGCCAAACCATTTCCAGATCCTGTTGGGATAATTCCAAGTGTAACATTTGTACCGATAAGTCCCTTCACACAATCGTTAATTGAGCCGTCTCCTCCTACTGCCACAACAATATCATACCCCTTTAATGCTGCTTGAAGACTTATTGCCGTTGCATGATGAGCATACTCGGTATATTGTATCTCGTAGTCAAAGATCGTCTTATCTAAAACCTTTTCTATAGCTTTCTCTGCACTCTTTTGTTTGCCTACGCCTGAAATTGGATTAATAATAAATAGAATCTTATCTTTCATTATTGCACAAGTTTATTTCCTATCAATCTAGTGTTATATTCTTGAATAATTGCCTTTGTCTTTAATATATATTTATTGGTAATATCTTTTTTAGAACTCGAAATATCTTTCTTAGTATTACTATCTCCTGGCAAAAAGTATAGTTTTGGTTCTAAGCCATCACGAAACTTCGTCACATAGTCTCCAATTCTTAAGATATACTCATCATTAATATCTAGTATATAGAATTTCTCCTTGTTCGAAAAGATATTCTGTCCAAAGCCAACAACTGGTTTTGGGAAATGAATCAGACTCATGGCAGAAGGGAGTATATCGCTTTGTTGCATATATTGTTTTGTATTTACCCCTTGCTTAAGTAGTGGATGATAAAATATAATTGGTATTCTAAAAGAACCTAAGAAGGAGGTAAACTCTGGTTCTGAGGTCTGAGCAGAATGATCGGCAGTAATAATAAATAGTGTATTTTTAAACCATGGCTTCTTCGATGCCTCTTCGAAGAAACGTCTTAGAGCATAATCGGCATAGCCTACTGTTTCGTGAACAATCATTGTCCCTTTTGGGAAACGTCCAATATGTTTAGCAGGAATTGTATATGGATGATGTGAGCTTAGGGTAAATACAGCAGAGTTAAAAGGTTCTTTATACTTATCTAGCTGCTTAACCATATATTGAAGGAAGGGTTCATCGAATATTCCCCAATTACCATCATAGTCCTTATCGTTACCATATTCATTTCTTCCATAATAATCGTTGTATCCTACATGTCTTGTGAAGGCATCAAAACCCATAGAACCATTATATCCTCCGTGGAAGAACGAACTCTTATATCCAAAAGGTTCTAAAAGAGATGCAAATGACGACAAGCCATTACTATTATACTGAGAAGTGATATAGGTCTCATTCATTAGTAAAGGAAGTGAAGATAATACAGCAGGTATTCCATCAATGCTACGTTTTCCATTAGCATATCCATCAAATACTATTGATTTTCTTGCAAGGGAGTCAAGAAACGGAGTATAAGAAACATGCTTCTTTCCACCCTCTTCATTATGATAATATCCCATATATTCAGAAGAGAAACTTTCCAAAATAATAACCACTACATTTGTCTTCCCAACACTTAATGGAGATGCAAATAAACTATCGGCATCAATTGTTTCTATTGGAGTGATTATTGGAGTGAAGTATTGATTCATCTCTTTTTGGTCTTGGAAATACACTCTCTTGTCAATTCCTTCCTTGCCAAAGGTACGATAGAGAGTGAATGGAGTATTTAGGACAAGGGCAGAGTTTTGACTTGAGGTATAGTAGTTGGCTTGGATAAGGTGGAGTGGTCTTAGTTGAAACCCTCCTCTTAGTCCTATCATCGATAATAAAGAAAGAAAAATAAAGAGTGAAGAGCTTCTGATATACCATTTAGCATTAGGAATAATATACTCTGTTGAGTATTTCTTCCTTATCCTTTTATTTAGATAACCAAAGACAAAATTTATTGCTAAGTATATTAATACAATATGCCAATAGTCTCTTGCGAATTGGGGAATAAGTTCTTTGAAGTCTCCTCCTACTCCTAAGTAGTTAAAGAAATCGTAGGTAATTCTTTTATATGTGAACTTGAAATATCCTATATCGATAATATTAATTATTATCATTAATTGAGTTCCCAAGATATAGAAGAAATTTGTAATATTCCTATAATAGCGATTTTGTCTTAGGGTAATTGGCAGTAGTGCTAATAATAAATAAATAGATAGGTAGATTACAGTTGATGCCACTGCATAACGTATTGCTCCTATAGATATAGTGAATAACTCTCTAGCTCCATCTACATTAAAGAGATTAGAATTAAATATATAGAAGGCTATTTGTGTTAATAATAATAGTCCAAGGGCTAGTAGAAAGCGATAGAGTATGGATAAATAATATTTCATTCTTTTTATTTCTTAGGTTTATATCCCGATTCTCTAAGAATCTTTTCTGCATCGGTAGTCTCCAAAAGTTCTTTCAAAGAAACACCCTTCTTATCCATATATTTTTCTACAATCTTATATCCTATATATTCTCCAAGTCTTGCAGGCGAGCCTTCTATTCCCTTTGTCGATGGAGCCTCTACAATAAAGTTCATATACTTTGTTCTATCTTTCTCAAAAAGTAATCTGTTCTGAGTAAGATATGCCCAAATCTTAAATTCATTCTTAACAGCCCAATCCATCTCTTCCTTATTATATCGCAGAATACTTCTTAACTCATAAGAGGGTAAAATATTTTGTGCTGCGTAAATAAACTTACCTCTTTCAATCATTATCTCTACAAGGCTTGCATTTGATTTTTCTTCTGCCAGTGGGGTTTCTATTGTTGCAACATTTCTTATATACGAAAGCATAATATCTGGAACAATATTATTTGAGTCCAACATCTTGCATATATATTTAGGGAAATGAGCGTAGTATTTATTATTCTTAAAGCTATTTATTGAATATAGGTCTATGGCAAAGGTAATAAAGTCTGGTCTTGTGATTACTCTCGAACCATATGCGTAGGAAAAGTCGGCTGGTCCTAATATTAAAGAATATAGTTTTGGAATAAGAAGTTTTGGATATTGCTCCTTTAGTCTAGCGAATGAACTTGTTATATCTTCACTTACCCAATCAAGGCTTGGGTATATTTGTTTTACTTGTTTATAGGTAGATATCATAACTGTATCTTGAGCAAAAGATCTAATCATTTCATAGTACTCAGGGTTATCCAAGCTTGTATTGAATAGAGGTTTATATGCCTCAAAATTCTTTTGCAGATGAGACCTTAAATCCTTCTGGCTTTGGTCAAATAATACATCTTCAAACCTATTAACCTTGATAGTAACTTCTTTGCCTGTCTTATCGTCAATTAGCTTAACCTTATCCTTCTTCCCGCAAGAAGCAATGCCCAATGTGGCAATTATTATTAATAAAAATATCTTTCTCATAAATCAAAATATAATAGCAAGCAAAGTTACGTGATTTTCTTTAACAAAACGAAGTCTGCACAACAAAAAAACCTAGATTTATATTTGATATAAATCTCCTGAATCTTTATTTTGTTCTTAGGAATAGCTGATTTGAACTATTAAATCGGCGATTTAATATGCAAATGATGCACATCAATTAATACAAATGATGCACATCATTTACTATGAAAGATGTACATCATTTTTATTTAAGGAATTTTTGATTTTGTTTTTGAATGGAGCAAATACGTTGAATCGCACCTTCGGATATATAGTACAAATATACGGTTTTTAATTGGATTATGGAGTATGGTTATTAATTATTTTCTGCGTTTTTGGAAGGGCATTATTCTTTAAAAAAGAAAAACGCAGAAGGGTTTTCCTTCTGCGTTTTTTATAGGTATATTCGTTGAATTGCTTTATAACTTTATTGTGTCGTTGTTTTGATTTAGGAATTGATATTCCATAATGTTTAGTTTTTGACCTGGCTCAACTTTGATTTTTACCTTATATAGTCTTGACCATTTGCTCGCTCTTGAATTTAACCATCCTTTGGTTAGATAGGCGTGTATAAATGGATGAACTATTAGGGTTAATGTCTTTTCGTTTTGCTCTCTTACTAAATATTTTAAATCATTCTCTATATCATCTACAACTATTACCGATGATTTTATCTTTCCTGTGCCTCCACATACTGGGCATAATTCAGATATGTCTACATCGATTACTGGACGTACTCTTTGGCGGGTGATTTGCATCAATCCAAATTTACTTAGAGGCAATATTGTATGTTTGGCATTGTCTCTTTCCATTATCTCTGTCATCTTATCGTAAAGGATTTTTCTATTTGTAACGATATTCAAGTCTATGAAATCTATTACAATTATTCCTCCAATATCTCTTAATCTTACTTGACGCGCAATCTCTTCTGCTGCCTCTAGATTAACCATCAATGCATTTTCTTCTTGGTTTTGAGAACCCTTTGAGCGGTGTCCTGAATTGACATCAATAACACATAAGGCTTCTGTTTGCTCAATAACTAAGTAGATTCCACTACGTATTGTTACTACTTTTCCAAATGCATTCCTTATTTGATTGGCTACACCAAATTGTTCGAAGATTGGTGTTTGCATTTTGTAGTGACGAACTATATCATCTTTATCTGGATATATAGCCTTTACGTAACTTCTTAGGTCTTCTGATAGTTCTGCATCATTTACATATACGTTTGTGAATTCTTCACTTAGTATATCACGTATTATGGCTGATGATTTGTCTATCTCAGATACTAATTTTGTGGGTGGTAATGCTTTTGGTAATTTTTTACGAATGGTTTCCCATTTTCCTATTAGGTCTTTTAAATCAGCGTCTATCTCTGCAACATTTTTGTTCTCTGCTACAGTTCTGATTATTACTCCAAAATTGTTTGGACGAATACTGTTGATTAATCTCTTAAGACGATTTCTTTCTTCAATACTCTTGATTTTGGTAGAGACTGAGACCTTGTTTGAGAATGGTATTAATACAAGGAAACGTCCAGCAAATGAAATCTCTGAGCCTATTCTTGGCCCCTTAGTCGAGATTGGTTCCTTGGTTACTTGTACTAAAATGACTTGCCCTTGTTTTAAAACGGTATTTATCTTCCCGTTTTTTTCCAATTCAGGCTCAAGCTTCATATTTTCTATCATAGCAGTATTTGGGTCTCCACCCATTGCTATGCGAGTAAATTTGTTTAATGAATTGAAATGATGACCTAAGTCGAGATAATGTAGAAATCCATCTTTCTCATTCCCTACATCGACGAATGCAGCATTAAGCCCTGGCATAATTTTCTTGACTAAGCCTAAGTAAACATCTCCAACAATATGAGAACTTTCGTTTCTTTCTTGGTGAAGCTCTACTAAGTACTTATCTTCAAGTAAAGCAATTTCAACTCCTGATGTACCTACATCAATAATTAAATCTTTATTCATAGGAGTCTACAATTTATTTTTAAAATGAATAAATAATTGTTTCTATTCATCTTGTGAATTAAAAAAATATTGCGAAACATTAAAATTTCTAATGCTTCGCAACATATTCCCCCAATAACATACTTTTGTATGATTGGAGAGTTTAAGAAAACTATTTTTTCTTATGTCTATTCTTTCTAAGACGTTTTTTACGCTTATGAGTTGCCATTTTATGGCCTTTTCTTTTCTTTCCGCTTGGCATAATCTTCGATATTAATTATTTTACGTTTGATTTAATTTCATTCATGAAAGTCTTTGAAGGCTTAAATGAAGGGATATTGTGAGCAGGGATGATTATTGTTGTATTCTTAGAAATGTTTCTACCTGTTTTTTCTGCTCTTCTTTTGATGATAAAGCTACCAAAACCTCTTAAGTATACATTTTCCCCTTTTGCTAAAGAGCCTTTTAAAACTTCCATGAAAGATTCAACAGTCTCTTGAATGTTTACTTTTTCTATACCTGTTCTTTGTGCAATTTCTGCAACGATTTCAGCTTTTGTCATTTTTTCCTAAATTCTAATTTGATTAATAATAATATATTTCTTTTTTAATTAGTCTGAAAGTTTTTCATTTTGACTTGCAAAGATATAAAACAATTTATTTATAAAAAACAAATTTGTTCATTTTCAACTACTTTTAATATTATTTTTGGTTTTATCAATCAAAAAATGCTTTTCTATGGCAATGTTCATTAGGGCTTATTGATTTGATTTATAGGTTATTAAAACTTATGTGTTAAAAATATTTTATTTCTTTCAAACTAATACTGTTTCCTAGCTAATTATCATCGTTTTAATTTTGAATGTTAAAAACAATTTTAGATAGAAACAATTTTATATATTTGCACTTTAATTGAATTTTTTAACGTAATAAATATTTTTATGGCAGGTGTAAATCGAGTTATTTTAATTGGGAATTTGGGTAAAGATCCAGATACAATTGTTTTTGACGGAGTAAAAAAAGCTACATTTCCTCTAGCAACTACCGAGACATACAAGAACAAAGAAGGACAAAAAATGGAGCAAACCGAATGGCACAATATAGTTTGCTGGAGAGGTTTAGCTGAAGTTGCTGAAAAATTCCTCAAAAAAGGGATGCAAGTATATATCGAAGGAAAACTTAGAAACCGCAAATGGGAAGATAAGGAAGGTAATAATCGTCACTCTGTTGAAATTGTCGCTGAGAATTTTATGATATTAACTAGAAATTTCGGCAATAACCACGAAACACCTATTGTTAGCACCTCTTCAGAGAATAATTTATCTAGCATAATAAATGATTATTCGGATACTGACAGTTTAGGGGATCTTCCTTTCTAAAAATATTATTTAGAATTTTCCAAGAGGTTTGTTTTCAATCACAAACCTCTTTTTTTATGGCACTGGATCAAATCCACTTCCTCCCCATGGATTACACCTTAATATTCTCTTCAACGCTAACCATCCTCCTTTTATTGGTCCATACTTTTTGATCGCTTGAATTGAATATTCTGAACAAGTTGGAAGATACCTACATGACGAAGGTGTATGTGGAGAAATTGCTCCTTGATAGAACTTTATTAGACCGATAAAGATATAATATAAAAGTTTACTTAAGAATCTAATTATTGATTTCATCTTTTGAAGAATAAATATCTATTATCTTGGATAATATTTTTTGAATCTTAGAATCGGCAAGTTCGAAGCTGGGGATATCTTTTATTATTAGTGATATAAATAAGCTAATATCAAGGTTACTTTCTTCTGCTAATGATATTATGGTTTCTTTGTTTTTTCTATAGCTTTCTCTGATTATCCTCTTAACTCTATTTCTATTTACCGATAATTTGTTATACTTCTTTGGAGCAGATACCAATATTTTAACTTGAGGATTATCGCAATTTTCTTTTATTGCATATCTTACACTAAATGGGTACACCAAGAAACTTTTGCCTTTAGAAAACAACTCGTCTATTTCAACTTTGCTACAAAGCCTCTCTTGTTTGGTAAACTTTGCCATTATAATTTAATTACTTAGACTTAGGTTTCGCTGTGGTGGTATTTTTCTTAGCACTTACCTTTAAAGCTGCTGATGGTTTCTTTTCAGTCTTTCTATTAAACTCTTCATCAACTAACTTTATATGATCCTCATAATCTTTTGGGGATAAGGATAAGTATTTATCAATTGCCATGACCATTGAAGGTGTTGCTATTGTTGGGGCAGGAACATGGACTTTAATTTTGGCTTCTTTTAATGCAGACTGGGTATTTGCCCCAAAGGTTGCAAAAACTATTTTCTCATGATTATATCCTGGGAAACTTTGAATAAAAGACTTCACTCCAACTGGACTAAACATCACTACCATATCAAACTTTGTAATATCAATATCCTTAGATAAGTCCTTCGGCTCGGAACGATACATCACTGACTTAGTATATTTGATATTTAATTTGTCTAATAACAGAAAATTATCCATCGCTGTATCCTCTGCACATGGAAATAAAAAAGTTTCTTCTTTGTGTTTATTGATTACATCAATCAATTCAGAAAAATGAAGCTTACCGTAAAAAATCTTTCTCTTGCGATATTGAATATAATTTTGCAAATAATTTGCTACACTCTCGGTTATACAAAAATACTTCATTGATTCTGGAATAACTAGACGAAGTTCCTTTGCTAATCGGAAATAATTATCAATAGCGAGCTTACTGGTAATAATAACTGCTGAATGATCTAATATCGAAACCTTAGATGCACGATATTCTTTATTACTTATTCCTACAACATCAAAAAATTTATAGAAAGTTAGATTCGGATTATGTTTATCTATTAAAACTTTGTATTGAGATTTATCTATATCAGCTGGTGCTGGTTGAGATATTAAGATATTTTTAATAGTTGTTTTTTCCATAAAAAAGAGTGATTATCTAATAATTCACTAAGACACTAATAACTTAAAAATAATTATCAAAGGTAAAATTTCGACGATGCAAAGGTATAAAAATAAATACACTTTCGAAAATTTCGTGGCCTTTAGAGAAATGTAAAATCCTCTAAATAGTCTGATAACAAATAAGATGGCTATAATTATTAATATACTTATAATTATTATTTCTGATAAATATTTTGGTAAAAAAAAGTAAAAAAACAAAGATGGCAACAATATTAGTCCTTCAAAAACATAGAATATCGTCTGATTTGTCAAATATTGATTTATCACATTCTTATTTCTAAATATCAATCCAAAGAAATATATCAAAATGTTTTTCAAGAAAATAACCAATAAACTAAGCACACATATTGCTAAAAATATTACTATTTCTGATGATATTGGGATATATTGAATTATGCCATTTTCTTTTATTAGAGCAAAACACAATAAAGAAAATGATGGGATAAAAATAAATAAAAAAAGATAGAAAATAATATCACTAATGAAGTTACCTTCTTTTACAACAGTATTTAGAATCTTTAATGAGAAACATCCCTTAATAATTTGGTTAAGTTTGTTTGGATAAGATTTAGCAAATAATAGGTATATAACAGCTATCAATATCAATGTTCCAAATATCCAACTATCACTATTTGTTTTTTGTAATGAGGGCTCATTCATTGATTTTGAAACAAAGAAAGTCTTAGTTTTAAATAGTGTGGGTCTTTCCTTCAACGGGGGAAGATTTGTATTAAGAGTATTTACAATATAATCTCCAAAACTAATATTTAAAGTATCGTCATTAGAATTAGCCCTTTCCGAGAGCATAAAGTACGTACTTTGTTTATAAACAGTATCTGGATTTATCTTTAATGTATCCTGTAGCATCTAACTTATCTTGCAATAATTAACTTTTTTGTTGAGATATCAAATCCATCTTGAGTACAAACATAGTACAGACCTGAAGGGAGTTTTGAAATATTTATCAATAGTTCTTCTGAAGATATTTTATCTTTGCTAAAGAATAACCTTCCAATAGAATTTATTATTTTTATAGAACATCCTTCTTTGATATATTTTATATTTATCTCATCATTTGCTGGATTAGGGTAAATAATAATATTATCATTCTTATTAGTAATACTATTTACCGATGTAACATTCCCAATTAATGGGAAAGTAATATTATCTATCCAAACAGCATCATATCCACTTGACGAAGAATTATCCTTTTCATACTCCCATTTAAATTCATGATTACCCCTACCTACAGGATAAGACATCTTTGTCCAATTAATCGATCCTGAGTACTGAGCAACTAAACCCTCATCGATATAAAAGCTTACAATATCATAATCAGCTTCGGTAGAATACCTGATATAAAATGATATGCTATCATCTCCAATAGATGAAGAGTTGATTTTCAATGTTGTTTTTTGATTATTTGAGATCTGTGATGATCTAGCTGAATAGTTTCCTTCAAACACATTGGTGGTATTTGAATCTATAATCCAAGGTCTATTTATATCGTTTTGCCATGGTACAAAATTGAAATCGTTTGTTTCAAATGTTTCGATATTTCCTCCCAAAACAATATTTGAATACTTCTTAGCATCATAATATAATCCTGCAATTGCTCCAATTCTTAAATTCAATAATTCTTGAGGAGCCATTATAGGATTGATAACAAGATTGAAAACGACATTATCGCTAGAATTTGGATTAATTGGATTCAGTATTTTTATACTATCTCCAATATTTGAAACAAAACTAGATAGAGAATCTAACTTTACATACACCATAGAAGAAACATTTCTTCCTTTATTCTGTATTTCAAAACTAATTTGTATTGTATCTCCTGCTGAATATCCATCGTTTGAAGGAAGAATTGATAATTTTTTAATCTCAATACTTGGACTAAAAGACTCCAATAAGTATTTTCTTATTCTACTATAATTGTTCTCTCCATTTATTATAATATTAAAGTCAATTATAGTCCTATCTTTAACTCCGTCTCTTATCTTAAATTTAAGAGCATTTGTTAGAGTAACATTTGATTTAGAGCCAATTAAACCAATATAATATGATGAATCTATTACATTTAAACTCTCTGTACTCTTCGACATTATGACAACACTATCTAATAAATGAGATCCAAGGTTTGATACATCAAAACTCACATAATATTCTTTATCATTTTTTAGTTCCAATACTTCTTGACCATTATTATCAGTAAATTTTATTGAGGAGAAATTAATCTCAGGATAATTAGGTGCAAATAAATAAATTGAATCAATAATAGGTTTAGAGAACTGATTTGTAATAACGACCTTTATATATCCAGAATCTATTATTGGAGTTTGAAAATCAATATTAACAATCCCATTTGAATTTCCTTGAGAGACTCCAAGTATATTCCCATTTTCCGTAATGGCTACTAAGGCATTTGGAGAAACTTGAAATGACAAATTTGTAGATCCTATTGGTATTGACTCTGGAATATTGTTTTGCATAGTAATAGGGATTCCAACATAGGGAGAAAGAGATGGATCCCCCATAAGATTATATATCTCCCAATAATAATTTGAATAATTTGAATTCATTTGAGTAACTGACAAATTACCCCCTTGCACTATTTGCCCTTGAGTTATTCTCCAATCATTTGCTGACTCATTTTTTGTATGAAACCAACGATCATATGCTCCAAGTTTTGAAGAATTATAATTAGCATTGAGTGATGGAGTCTTCGCCCCAACAGCCCAATAAAAGTCCTCGAACCAATAGGTATAGTTACTGCCTCCAATTACTCCAATTGCACCCTTATCATTAGCCCTCAATAAAGCCTCTGCGAAACATTCCGACTCATTATATTTACTTGACAAGCAGCAATTATTAATATAAAAGCTATACTTGCCAATATTATTTACATTATTGTTTACACTAGTTACATTGTATGAAGGTATTGACCATCCCGTTTGATCGCAATGTGCAGAATAATTAATTAAACTATACCCATTTTTAGTTATACTATCCTTAATTTGAGTGGAATAATTACCTGAGGAAGGATTGTAATATACCAAAGTATCAACAAGAGGATTAACAGATAGATACTTATTTTTCAGATAATTCATTTGTCCATTAACACATGTTGGAGCAGGTGGATTAGTTTCTTTCCCTGCAACTAAAAGGGTTTTGTTCAGATAAGATTTATCAACAAGGTCATATTTTTCGTATTTAATAGTCTTATTGATTATTGACTGCATTTGATCTATTGTCTGAGCAGAAAATCTTCCATAAAACAATTCAGGTAAATAATCATCGGTATATTCAGCGTAATATAAATCCGTTGGATTTGCAGGATTGTCAATCCCATTAAACGTTGGTATTTGTTGTATATCTCCACAAATTAATAAATAGTCAGGAGCTGGATTTTGAGTAGATGAGTTTATCCATAATGATTTCAAATAT
Organism: Bacteroidota bacterium; assembly: GCA_017860275.1. Lineage (GTDB taxonomy): Bacteria > Bacteroidota > Bacteroidia > Bacteroidales > P3 > UBA10566. The sequence goes on along the minus strand of JAFNAQ010000008.1, from coordinate 40,408 downwards.
CCCTTAATACTGGAAGTAGTACTTCCTACATTTGGTTGACCTTTATAAACTTCTATTACTTCTATCCCCTTTTCTTTTTTCCACTTAATAAAAGGTTTTAGCACATTTGCAAATATAGAATCAGATACAATAACCATTTTTAATGGTCTTAATAATGATGATTGATTTGCTTGTGATGATAAATTATTGCCATTTAATACAGCATTTTTTACCATTTCGGAAGTTTGATTATTATATTTTTCTTTCGATATAATTGTTGAAGAATAATCTGCATTAGTAAATCTTATCACTGCATCAAAACTTTTGACAAACTCAATCTGGTTAGTAATTGGATTATACTTAATAGGAGATATTGCCAATCGAGCAATTCTCGTAGAACCCATTTGACCTATTATCTCAACGCTTACAAGGTCGTAACCAAAAAACTTATTTGAATTATATACATCTTTGTTTATCTCAAATGGCAGTCTATCCTCCGACTTAGATAAAGATTTTTGTAATGGTATAAGCTTAAGTGAACCATATTCATTTAATGCGTATTCATCAATTACAATTTTCGATAACTCAACCTCAACTTCTGCGCCAAAAGGGACCTCTATTAATTTATAATACACTGGCAACTGAGGGCATCCTATCTTGTTTGATAATCCAAATTCTTCTCCCATATTCAACGAGAAAAAACTCCCTTGCTCTAGCTCAACTCTATCTAATTTTAAACTATTAAATTCTTGAGAAAAACTAAAATCAACCAATGATTCTTTTATATTGAATTTTGAGAAACTCTCCCCATCTCCAAAAATTATTTGGGCATTAATTCCTGAAAAACATGTACAAAATAATAAAAATAAAACCTGAAATTTATACTTACCCATAATATTCATTTGTAATATCAATTAACTCATAATTAAGAATGCAAATGTACAAATTAATTATTAAATATAAGGACAGCCCCAAAATCCACAAAAGATTTTGGGGTGTTCTTATATAATTAAAAATTGAAATTTTACTATTTACTAATGATGAAATAGAAGGAAATAATCCATGTTCTACTTTTAGGGTTTGAGTGTCAAAAAATGTTGTTCCAAAATTATTATATATATATAATATATATACATTTTGTCAATTTGGAATAATTAAGGATTTTTCTATGGATTTTTATCCCTTCTCTTTGAATTTTTCTCAGAGAAAAATTGGATTATCTCAGAGAAAAATTTGGAGAAAGGAAATAAAAAATCAGGTTTTTGTCAATAATTCAAGAGAACCTACTTTGAAGTGTAATTGTTGATAAATTAATATTTTTTTTATACTGTATTATTTTTATGTATAATAATTGTATCTTTGCATGAAAATATATACATAAGTAAGATGTTTTCAAATTCAGAAAAGTTCGTTGGTGAAGGTCTAACATATGATGATGTATTGTTAGTTCCTGCCTACTCGGAGATAATCCCGAGAGATGTAAGAATCAATTCATATTTCAGCCGCAACATTCCTATTAACATTCCTATTGTTTCCGCAGCAATGGACACTGTAACTGAAGCTAAATTAGCAATTGCTATGGCTCAGGAAGGTGGTATAGGCGTTTTACACAAAAACATGTCTATAGAGAAACAAGCTGCTGAGGTTTTGAAGGTTAAACGTGCAGAGAATGGGATGATAATAAATCCTATCACTATCCAAAAGGGGAATTTAGTTAGGGACGCTTTGCTTCTTATGAAGGAGTATTCTATTGGAGGAATCCCAGTTGTTGACGAAAACAATAAATTATGCGGCATTGTTACCAATAGAGACCTTCGTTTTGAACGAGATATTAATCGTCCTATAGTAGATGTAATGACCAAGGATGTTGTTTCTGCTCCCGAGTTCACAAATTTTGAACAAGCGGCAGATATTCTTCAACAATATAGGATTGAAAAACTTCCTGTTGTTACCCCTGATGGTAAACTTGTTGGTTTAATCACATATAGAGATATTATTAAGCTTAAGGAAAGACCAAATGCTTGCAAGGATAAGATGGGAAGATTGAGAGTTGCTGCAGGAATTGGTATTACTCCAAATATGTATGAAAGAATAGATGCTGTGATAGCTGCTGGTGCAGATGCTATTGTTATTGATACTGCACATGGTCACAGTAAGAATGTAATTGATGTAGTTACAAAAGTAAAAGCTAAATATACTAATATCGATATTGTTTGCGGTAATATAGCAACAGCAGAAGCGGCTATAGCCTTAGCAGAAGCTGGTGTAGATGCAGTAAAAGTAGGTATTGGACCTGGCTCTATATGTACAACTCGCGTTGTTGCAGGTATTGGGGTTCCTCAGCTTTCTGCAGTTTATGATGTCGCTAAGGCATTAAAAGGACGAAATATTCCAATAATTGCTGATGGAGGTATTAGATATTCTGGAGATATTGTAAAGGCACTTGCTGCAGGTGCTTCTTCTATTATGGCAGGTTCGTTACTTGCAGGAGTTGAAGAATCTCCTGGCGAAACGATAATATTTGAAGGAAGAAAGTTTAAATCATATAGAGGTATGGGCTCTCTTGATGCAATGGAGCAAGGTTCCAAGGATCGTTATTTCCAAGATATGGAAGATGATATTAAGAAACTTGTACCAGAGGGTATTGTTGGTCGTGTGCCATATAAGGGAACTGTTACTGAGGTAATCTACCAACTAGTTGGTGGACTTAAGGCAGGAATGGGTTATACTGGTTCTATTGATATTGATACTCTTCAAAAAGCTAAATTTATAAAGATTACTGCTGCTGGATATGCAGAAAGTCATCCACATGATATTACAATTACACGTGAGGCACCAAATTATTCAAGATAACTATGAAAAAAATAATCAGCTTATTCTTATTTATTTTTATTAGCACATTAACATTCGCACAAAGTGATAACGATGTTGTGTTAGATATTGAAGGAGAAAAAATTACAAAGAAAACTTTTGTAGAACTTTATCAGAAAAACAATCCAAATCCAAATAAAACAATAGATAAAAAGGATTTACAAGATTATTTAGAACTTTTCATCAATTATAAGCTTAAACTCAAAGAGGCTAGAATATTAGAAATGGATAAAGATCCAAATTATATTTCTGAAGTAAAAACTTACAGAGATCAATTAGTTGAACCATACATCAATGACAGAAATGTTACTGATGCACTAGTTGAAGAAGCTTATGAGAGGACAAAAGAAATTGTCAGGGCGTCACATATCTTAATTGGCATTCCTGCCAATGCAACGCCTGCTGATACTTTAAGTTCTTACAATAGAGCTCTTGAAATTAGAAAGAGAATTCTAAAAGGAGAAGATTTTTCTAAACTTGCAATTGAGCTTTCAGAAGACCCATCTGCCAAAGATCAATCATCGGGTCAAGATGGCAAAAAGAGTAATTATAAGGGTAATAAGGGAGATTTAGGTTACTTCACCTCATTTAGTATGATTTATCCTTTTGAAAGTGCTTGTTATTCAATGAAAATTGGAGATATATCTTTGCCTATAAGAACATCAAGAGGTTATCATATTATTAAGTTAACTGATAGAATGCCTGCTTTCTTCTCAACAGCAGACATAGCTCATATATGGGTAAACTTTGACAACCATGACTCAAAGGAAGAATGTAAGAGATTGATTGATGAGGCATATAAAATGCTTCAGAATAATATTTCTTTTGATTCTGTTGTAGGCATTTATTCTGATGATAAATATTCTGCTCAGAAAAAAGGTTTATTATTATCTCAAAGAGTTACTACCCTACCTGTTGAATATGTACTTCATCTAAAGTCAACCTCAATTAATACTTTTTCTGAACCTTTTGAAACAAGATTTGGATGGCATATTATTGTCCCAAAAACTCTTAATCCTATTCAAAGTTTAGAAGAACAACGCCAAACCATTGAGCAAAGAATATCTAAGGACGTAAGAAGTTTTAGATCTATTGAAGAATTCGCAAATAAATCTAAGAAAGAATACAACTTTAAAGAATTTGCAAATAAAATAAATGTGTTTAATCAAATAGTAACTGATTCAGTTTTCTTTAGTAAATGGATTATTCCTACCAACTTCACTCAAAACGATACTCTATTTACAATTGGTGAGCTTGCATATAAACAACAAGATTTTGCAAAATACATTCAAGAAAAACAAAAGACTCAAACTCCTGAATATATACCTTCTTTCATAGATAAATTATATCAATCTTTTGTTTCTGAAAATGTTATTAAGTATGCAGATTCTAAACTTGAAGGAAAACATCCTGATCTAAAAGCTACAGTTGATGAGTTTAGAGATGGAATACTTATTTTCTCTATTACTGACAAATTTGTTTGGAATAAATCTTTAGTTGATTCCCTTGGAATTGAATCATTCCACAATAAGAGAAAACAAAACTATCTATGGAAAAATCGTGTCGATGCTACAATTTTTACTTTCTACAAGGACGTAGATATGAAGGCAGCAAACAAGATAATTCATAAGGGGATTAAAAAGGAGAAAACAAACGAGGCAATTTCCTTAGAGCTTACTAAGAAATTAAAGATAAAAGATAATCCTTCTCAATATTTTGATTTTAAATGGGGTAAATTTGAAAAGGGAGATAACAAGATTGTAGATAAGACTAATTGGGAGCTAGGAATTAGCCCAGTTATTGAAGATGGCAAAAAGAAAAGTATTGTAATTGTACATAAGCTTATTAACCCAGAAGTCAAAACACTTGATGAAGCAAAAGGAATTGTTACTTCTGATTACCAAGAATATTTAGAACAAGAATGGATAAAAAATCTAAGGAGTAAATATTCTTATAAAGTTTATGATGATGTTTTCAATTCAATCAAATAAATTTAAGATTATAGTTTTGGTTTTAGTTATAGGGTTGTTCTCTTGTTCAAAAGAAGAGGGCAGCCCTTTGGCTAAGGTATATGATAACTATCTATATGAAAAGGATATTGAAGGATTAGTTCCTGAGGGTCTTTCATCATCAGATAGTTTGTCATTTGTACAGAACTATATTAAACAATGGGTTGAAAGTCAAATAATACTAAATAAGGCGAAGAAGAATATTGATGATGATTTTACAAGACAATTAGAAGATTATAAAAACTCTTTAATTCTAAACTCCTACGAGGCAAAAATTGTAAATCAATTAATAGATACTAATGTTTCTCAACAAGAAATTGAGAAATACTATAATGAAAATCTAGATAATTTCATACTCAGGGATAATATTGTAAAGCTCCTATACATTAAGCTGGATAAAAAGTCAGGAGCCATAAATCAAATAAAAAATATATTCTCCAAAGAGACTATCTCTGAGAAAGATTTATTGCAATTAGATAATATTTCAAAGAAATCTTCAATAAATTCTTTCCTTGATCCAAATGTTTGGATAATCTTTAATGATATAATAAAAGAGATTCCAATTAATCCTATTGATAAAGAACTATTCCTCAAAACAAATAAGATTATTAACGTTAGTGACAATAATTTCACTTTCTTAGTGAAAATCTTAGAGTATAAAGTAAGTAATTCCACCTCTCCCATTAGCTTTGAAAAACAGACAATTCGTGGATTAATTTTAAATAAAAGAAAGATTGAAATAATAAATAAAATGAAAAAGGAGTTATTAAAAGAAGCCTACGATAAAAAAGAGGTTGAAATTTTCTCCAAATAAATTAATAATATGAAACTATTAAAAGTAATTGTACTTAGTATCTTCTGTATATGTTTGAACATAAACAGCTTTGCACAAACAAATGTTATTGACAAAGTAATAGCTGTTGTTGGTAAAAATATGATCAAACAATCTGAACTTGAAACAGGATTTCTTCAAACAAAATCAAAACTGGGCATAATTGATAACCCATATAATGCAAAATGTGAGTTATTAGAAGGAATGTTAATAAACAAACTAATGCTTCATCAAGCTAATATTGACTCGGTTGTTATTTCAGAAGAACAAATCTCACGAGAGTTAGACAATCGGATTAAATATATGATTCGTGGATATGGTTCAAAAGAAAATCTTGAAAAACAAATGAATCGTAGTATTAGTGAGGTAAAAGATTATTACAGAGATATTGTTAAAGAAAATCTAATGATTTCAGATATTGAAGGTAAATTAACTGGAAATATTAAAATTACTCCAAAGGAAGTTAGTGACTTTTATAATGCAATACCAAAAGATAGTATTCCTACTGTTGAAGAAGAATTCTCATTTATTCAAATAGTAAAAATCCCTAAGATTTCTGATGAAGAAAAACTTATTATTAAAGATAAACTAAACGGTTATAGAAGTAGAATACTTAAAGGAGATAAATTCTCCACTCTAGCAACTCTATATTCTCAAGACCCTGGTTCTGCAAGAAAAGGTGGAGAGTTAGGTTTCTTCTCTCGTGGTGACATGGTATCTGAATTTGAAGCAACAGCCTTCACTCTTCAACCAGGTGAGATTTCTCCAGTAATTGAAACAAAATATGGTTTTCATATTATTCAATTGATTGAAAGAAGAGGAGACCAAGTAAACTGTCGCCATATATTAATACAACCAAAGGTTTCTGATATTGAACTTTACAAGGCTAAGACTACACTTGATAGCATTAGTAATCTGATAAAAGAAAATAAAATTAGTTTTGAAGATGCAATAAAAACATTTTCTGATGATGCATCAAAACTTACTGGAGGAGCGATAATAAATCCTTATACAGCAAATTCTTCTTTTGCAAAAGAGAATATTAATGAGGCAATGGAAAACCTTGATAAAATTGATCTTGATAAACTAAACCAAGGTGATATAACAAAACCTATACTATTCAAAACAGAAGCAGGAAATGCATATAGATTAATCAAAGTAAAATCTAAAATACCTGCTCACAAAGTGAATTTAAAAGACGACTACGATAAAATCCTAAACTCTGCGCTTGAATCAACAAAGTCAAAAGCTATTATGGATTGGGCTAATAAGAGAGTCGCAAAAACATATATTAGAGTAGATAAAGAATATAAAGATTGTGATTTCAAAATTAACTGGAAATTTGAATAATCTATGTACGAGACTACAAAACAAAACTACTCATCTGATGTAGAGCAATTGGATATTCTTGTTCAAAAGACAAATGATTTAAAAAAGGAAATATCTAAGGTTATAATCGGGCAAGAAAAGATAATTGAACAAGTACTCATTTCAATTTTTTCAAAAGGGCATTGCCTTCTTGTAGGTGTTCCTGGACTTGCAAAAACCTTATTAGTAAATACTATATCATCTGCACTTGGACTTAGCTATAATAGAATTCAATTCACTCCAGATTTAATGCCTTCGGATATTATTGGTAGTGAGATTTTGGACGAAAACAGAAAATTCAAATTTATTCATGGACCTATCTTCGCAAATATTATCCTTGCTGACGAAATTAACCGTACTCCACCTAAGACTCAGGCAGCGCTACTTGAAGCAATGCAAGAACATTCTGTAACTGTTGCAGGAAATTCATATCTCCTTGAAGAACCTTTCTTTGTACTAGCAACACAAAATCCAATTGAACAAGAGGGTACATATCCTTTGCCAGAGGCACAGTTAGATAGATTTATGTTTATGCTTTGGTTAGACTATCCTACATTTGAAGAGGAGGTAGATATTCTTAAATCAACAACTACAGGTATCGAAAACAAAGTAAACGAGATATTTAATAGGGAAGAAATAATCTCTATGCAAAATCTAATAAGAAAGATACCTGTGTCTGATAATGTATATGAATATGCAGTAAAATTAGTTGAGAAAACAAGAGTTTCCACTCCAAAGGCTCATCCACTTGCAAATAAATATCTTTCATGGGGAGCAGGTCCTCGGGCTTCTCAATATTTAATCATCGGAGCTAAATGTCATGCTGCACTAAAAGGGAAGTACTCTCCAGATATTGAAGATGTGAAGTCGGTAGCAGTATCTGTACTTCGTCATAGAATAGTACAAAACTACACTGCACAGGCAGAAGGTTATAATACAGAAAAAATCATAATAGAATTAATTAATTCATAGACATATGAAAAAAACATTACTTTTTTTATTCCTATTTTCTTTAGTGAATAGTTTATATTCTCAAACTAATGTTTCAGAATGTAGTCAAATTATCTTCCCTCAGGTTCCAAAACAAAGAACAACAAGGAACATAAAAGCTACTCCTATTTACCCTGAAAAATTTGAAGCAGTTATTTGTTTCAATAAAGGAGCAGCAAACTATCGAGAAGATGCATTAAATATTCTAGATAGCATCTATAGCATAGTTTTCAATAAGGATAATGGTCGTTTCTACAAAATCACAATGATAGGTTATGACGATTCTGAAGTAATAACAGAAAAAAACACCGACCTATCGAGACAAAGAACGGCTACAGTATTCAATTATTTCTCTTCAAGAGAAAACACAGAATATATTGTTCGACGCACTCCAAGCAAATTCAAAAACTCATGCTCTGGAGAACAAGACTGTGTAATAAAATACAAGATGCCTTTCGATTTCAAATGGGTTAATCTCTACCAAAAACCAGTTTCTCAAAAGGTAGTTAATGGGATAGACCTAACAAGCAAGGTATATATTCTTATAGAAGACAATCCTGAAGAATGTCTAGGTAAATTCAATGACTACTACTATCCTTCACAAGACACAACGGTGATGGATAAGATATCTATGCTTAAGATGCCTAAAGGTGCATTCGGAAGCATTACACACACTAAAGATACTATTGATTATGATATGACATTAGTCTACAAAGAATTATTATCTTTTGAAGAAGTAACAAGAAACTATAGTCTAATTCCTCATAATAGACAATACCTAATTAGTGCTGGATATATTGTTGTGAAGTCTAATCATCAACCAGACTATAATAACTGTGCATTAAAAGATAATTTCTTAGCTGATATTATAGTTAGACTACCTATCGAAGAGCAGCAAGAAGATGCTCGTTTAAAATTCTTCGCAAAGACATACAAGCCAAATGGTCAATGGGAATATAAAGCAATCCCTACAACTAAAGAAAAAGATAAAGAAACAAAGATTGTTACTCTTGTAGGAAATCTTACTGCCTTCCAATTAGATACTATCTATATTGGGAAGAAGGTAACAGAAGAAGAACTTTCAAATTATTTCTATCCTGCAAAGGAGGGAGAACCTTCTGCTTTTAAGGCAATGGGAGGTTGGTTAAAACCTTTTAAGCTCGATAAAAGAGGTTCTATTGTCCTAAAGAAAGAAATGGAAATGGTTCTAAGAAAACCTGTTGGAGAAATGGTTAGAGAATAAGAATTATGAGCAATATTCAAGAGGCAATTTATGCTGGAGGATGCTTTTGGGGCATTGAGCATTATATGCAAAACAAAGAAGGTGTCATCGATGCAGTATCGGGATATATTGGAGGCGACGAAGAACATCCAACATATAGAGAGGTTTGTGCTGATATGACAAATCATGCAGAGGCAGTAAAGGTTAGTTTCGACTCTTCAATAATTTCTTATAGAGAACTTACAAAGTTCTTCTTCGAGATTCATAACCCAGAGCAAGAGAATGGTCAAGGAATGGATATTGGAGAACAATACCGTTCAGAAATATTCTATTTGAATGACTCACAAAAAGAAACAGCACAAGAACTTATTGATATTCTCAATTCAAAAGGCTTCAAGGTAATAACTAAGCTTACTCCTGCAAAGACATTTTGGGCTTCTGAAGATTATCATCAAGATTACTTCAAGCAACATCCAAATCACCAAATCTGCCACTTCTATAAGAAGAGATTCTAAGAAGAAAAACCAATATTTTTTCGTATATTTGCAATACAAATTCAATGTACGGGCGCTGTTTGCCTGCGCCCTAAAAACAATCCCCAAAAAATTTAGATGCACATCTTAATAAATTATGGTAGGTACCCTAGCACCCGTAGGGTAGCTACCACAACACACCTAGGGTAGCTACCCTAGCAAGAATAAATCCTTATAAAAAAAGATAAAATCAAGGATTTACGAGAATAATACAAGGATTCAGGAGAATTATATCAAATAAAAATACATCAAAATCTAATCACTCCGAAAGAATTAATCTTTAATTATTTTGTTTAATAAAAAAAATACATACATTTGCAATACCACATTTATTGCTGTAAATAATTAGTATGAGAACAAAATTATTATTCGTTGGCATTGTATTGTTGCTTTTTGTTGGGAAAATTGCTTTTTCGCAAAGTGTCAGTATTGAATTGTCTGTTAAATGGGAAAAGGGATTTGATATTTTCAAGGAAGATTCAATTATTAATATTCCCACGTTGAATATTACTTACAGAAATAATTCAGACACGAATTATTATTTCCAAAAAGTTTCGAGCGAAAGAAAGAGTTATCCCATGTTGCCATGGGGTTCTTTATTGCAATACCCTATTGAAGAATATTTAAACCCCAATTATAAAAGGCGAGCGATGCTCCATGGAGATTATACAAATAAAAATTACTCTGTATTTATTGGAGAAACTTCGTTATATAGTCAAGGTTGGGAGGCTATGAAAGATACTATAGCTTTCGATGAAGAGTATGAAATAGATTTTATTAATGATAAACTTGCCGATATATATTACTACATGTACTTTAGGCAATATGGGAAAGATACAAATTCAAAGTTATTTTTTTCAGAATCTGAAATTGAGAATAATAAAATATCAGAATCGGTTAAAAATGCTTTTGTCTTTTTAAAGCCAAATGAAACCTATACAGATACATACAATTTGGTAGCATTCAAAGAGCTGGGCGGGAACTTTACTTTTCAAGTAAGCAACAGTAATTTATTTGACTATGTTTTTCTGGAATCAATTTGGGATAAGAAAAAAAACAGATTCGTAAATAGACAAAAAGCTTTACCAAAGGAAATTGAAGGATATAAACTTTATTCGGGAAGTTTTAATACAAACAAGGTTATATTAGAATTAAAGTAAATATTGTTCAGATAGATTGTAAACAGAAAAGTTCAGAAAATAATGTTGAAATAAAATGACCAAGAACCGAATTATTAACCCTAAATAATATGGTAAGATTTTTTTTAATAATTTGCTTGCTTTGCATTAATAGCCTATATGCACAAGAAAATATAATTAGTAATGAGTGTGAAGATGATTCTCTTATGATCGTTGGAAACACACCCGAAGAAATTCCGATATTTGATACAGATTCGCCAGACGCCGGAAGATTACAAGAATTTGTTGTGGAAAATTTAAAATATCCGGAAATGGCGATAGAAGACAGAAGAGAAGGAAGGGTAAATATAAAATTTTGGATTGATACAGCTGGTTATACTCATAATCATAGAATTATTAATGGGGTCAGAGAGGATTTAGACAAAGAAGCTTTACGAGTTGCAAAACTTATTAAGTTTGATGAGCCTGCAAAAACCCGAGGAAAGCCGGTAGGATATTGCTATGTGATTACAATTTCGTTTAAATTGCCTGAAAAGTAACATTCCAAGATTATGGTAAGAATTTATATATTGACTTTTTTATTGTTGTTAGCAAATTTCGCTATAGGACAAACTGTAGATAGCACAGAAACAAAAATGATTATCTATTTTGACGAGACTCCTGCATTTAATGGAGATATTATTGATTTTATCCAAAGTAAAATAATTTATCCGGAAAGTGCAATTAATGATTCCAAACAAGGTGTTGTTTATGTATCTTTTTGCATAGATACAGCAGGGGAAACAAAGAATCATGAGGTAATTAGAGGTATTCGTGAAGATCTAAACTTTGAAGCTTTGAGGGTCTCCAAGTTAATAAGATTTGAAAAGCCTGCATTACAAAGAGGGAAACCTGTAGAGGTAAAATTCACAGTCCCAATAAAATTTAATCTAAGATATATTAAAAACGAGAGAAGAAAGTAAGATACATTTCAATAATCTTATTACGTGGATTGTCTTATATATAGTTATTATTCTGTAGTTATGAAAAAGATATTATTAATTATAATTATGTGCATATCAATTAATTCATTTTCTCAAAAAAATGACGATGTGTTATGCTATTCAATGAACAAAGGGAATTATTGTTGGATGCTACATACCTTTAATAATAATGCATATATACTTGAATGTACTTGGAATGGTACTCATGACATTGTGTTTGATTTTCAAATTTCGCGAGGGAAATACAATATTAAAGAAGATTCAATGATATTAGTTGATAGTGAAAAGAGATTTAAAATATGTTTATTGCTGAGAGATAAATTGCTATTGACAAATAATTCTACTGTATTTTGGAATAATGACACTTTAAAATATGATGGAGTCCTAGATAATGTTCAAAGAGAATATGAGATGATGTCGTTAAGAAAAGGAGATTCTCTGGATAAAGTAGAAAAACCAAGTTACATAGGTGTTTCAAAAAAAGTCACCTCAGGTAAATATAAAAGTTGGTACGGCAATGAAAGTATTATGCTAAATCAGGATAGTAGCTATACATTTAGTTTGAATATTGACAGTAAAGATGGTTTGTGTTTATCCAAGGGTAGATGGGAGAGGAAAAAAGATAAAATAATATTATTTGATAGTATTCTTAGACATAGGTTTATTGGAACAATTTTAAAAGACGACAAAATTTATATGAACCTGCTCGGATGCGACAGATATGGAATATTTTATTTGATAAGAGATAATTAATTCAACAGTTTAGAATAAGATTGAAATAAAATGACCAAGAACCGAATTGAAAATTCTAATAATAAAAAAGTGAGGGAGAATAAATCCCCCACTACATGAACAAAATAAGGATTCAGTAGATTTATTTCAAATAAAAATTATAAAGATATTGCGAGAGATAGGGTTACTCCGTGATAGGGTTTGGCTCCTTTTTGAAAGCCACAAGTATAGTTTAGCGACATTATCTTAAATATATTTGCAGCTCCAAAGCTTATTTCCATATATGGATTCTTAAAATCGTTTGATAAGAGATGTGCACTAAATTGTTCGGAAAGCATTGTTTTCTTGATTAATGGTAGTTTACTAAAAAGCCAACGATTGAAATTATGAGTATAGTGAAGTTCAACATAAGAACTATTTGTGCTAAACTTATAATATGGAAGAACTCTAAAAGACTCATTGCCAAAGATTCCTATATGAAACCTATTGCCATTATAATGCTTATAGTCAGCAAGAATCATATTTCCTGTGCTTAGAAACTTCCCTCCCTTAGCAATTAATTCTCCATTACCTATCTTGCCCAATTTCAAATTATAATCTAACTTTAGCTCAACAAGGTCATAGCTTGCCCAATTATTCTCAATGGGCAAGGCCTTCTTATAGAGAAGATGAAAGGTAGGAAATTTTGATTTTACCCTAACCTTATTTGGTAGGGAATAATACTTCATAAAGGGGTTCCATATTATCTCTCCTTCCAATACTAATGCTCTTGAACTTTCAAATGCCTTTGTATCATTATCTGGAGAAAGAGGGTTATTGCTTGTAAACCTACCTCTCTTTGTCCATTTCTGTGAGGTATTATTAGTAAGAGCATCTCTTTGTGAAATTTCTGAATTAATTTTTAGATTAAGACCAGTGAATAATTCCTGATAATGACCAATTGAGAAATAAGTCTTAGAATAGAGTTTCATCTCGTTTTGACCAAATAGCTCACTATAGAATGTATTAAAGAATGTACTTATTCCATAGCCAGAAATATTCTTTGCCTCATTAATTCCTGCTCCGACAAATATATTAGCAAGCTTTTCCTTATTATATTCCCAGAACAGATATGTCCCAAAACGAAACTTCTTATCTGAAAAACCATATTGAGGAGTTGCACTAAAGAAGATTTGGCTAGAATCTGAGATTTCTCTCTTATATTTATATCCTAAACCAAGATTCCATCCTTGAATAGTATTAAAGGCAAGACTTTCAAAAGGAGTAATACTATGAGAGGTTTTCTTTAATGTATTCTTATAGGTATAGCCAAGAAAAATATTGGAGAACTTAAATTTATTGCTCACTTTATCCCTTGCAATAATTGTATCTGTATTACTATCTACCCTATATACACTATCCTCATATTTATAGAAATCTCTTTCTGTGATAGAGGAAGGTAAGGGGCTATTTTTCTCCCAATACAAACTATCTTTTTGGTTAGCATCCTTATTTATTGAGATTAGCTCCTTATTAAAAAAGTCTTTCTCAAAGATGGGATGAAAATCAAAGTTCTGACTAACAGAGTTGAAATCTAAATTTGCGAATATATTCATCCCCATAATCTCAATATTACAATAAGCCCTTTGAGTGTTAGAAGTGGATTTCCATATATTACCTTCTAGGAGAGTAAAACTTTGTTTGATATTTATTGAATCGAAAAAGAGCAAATTATTATCCTTTGTAATATTTAAGTCTACACTATGAATCCTCCAAAGGGAATCAATAATATATATATATCCATAGAAACAATTTGCTGCTCTATTCTTGGGAACGACTTTTATTTTATTAATAGTATTACCATTATCTTCGAAGGTTCCTAATAGGAAATACCTATAATCCGACATAGCGTATGAAGCAATTGGAGATACAAAACTCTTTTGCGAGAAGGAGAGATTAATTAGGTTTTCGTAAAAATCCAAACTATGATTCTGACTAAAATTGAAACTAAACTGTTTTGGGTCTCCACTTACTCTCGAAGATACCATAATCTCTTTTATCTTGCTTTTGTCTTTATATAGTTTTGTCTCTGATTCTGAGGTATAAAAGTACCCATCGTTTACCTGATAATCTGACCTTATCAAAGAGTCTAATTCAAGTTTTTTCTCAAGTGGCAGCTTATATCCCATAATCCTATCCGGCAATTTATGCCCAGTAAATTTTGCTATTAACTTTGTAAAGTTTTGACTTGTGTAAGTCTTGTTTTCGTTTAGATGTTCTTCTCTTTTGGCTATTGCTTTCTTTATTATTGGAATAGCTGGGTCTTCGCCATATAATACCTCAACAGCATTTAATTCTACCGATTCTTCTTTAAGAGTATGATTTCTTTTGGTAATTTTATCTTCTGTTACGTATACAGTATCTATTATTGGCTTATACCCAATCATTCTATATTCAATAATATGTTTCCCTTTTTCAAGGTTTATTGAATAATATCCATTAATATTTGTTGTCCCCCCTATATAGCTATTTAACTTATGAACACTTACATAAGGAAGTGGATTCTTATTTTCATCAATAATCTTCCCCTCTAGTTTTTGTGAATAGGAAGTAAAAGAAATAAACTGTACAATAATTAAGATAAGTAGATTTTGTAAATGGATTTTCATAATAAATTGCTTTGATAAATATTCTAAATACTATGACGCATGAAGCTATAAGAAAGTTACATTTATATAAAAAGGCAACTAAAAAAATTAGCTGCCTTAAATTAATAGTTCTAAAGTAGGATTTCCTATTATAAAATTATTTCTTAATGAATTTGGATGGATTTATCTTCTTAAGACTTGTCTTTTTTGTTAATTCTCCTAATATTGATGCTGGAGCGTAATTCATGTTGACATACATCAACATTGGCATAATAGTTCCTTCGTCCTCTTCAAAATATGAAGAAACTACTTCTGTATTTGTCACCCATGTCTCATTGCAAATATTTACTGTGCTCTTGTTCTGAATATAGAAATTCCAAAAATTTTGATGAGTAGTAAATGAAGAATCTAACACAATATCTGTTGAACATACTCCTTCATACTCGTGATTTACTCCCACCATTTTTGCAACACATTCATCAGTATATTTTTCAAAATAATATAATCCAGTATCTCTTACAGTAGTCATTTTGGCAAATACACTTACATAAATTGTATCTTTTGCAATCATTAGCTCATACATGCCTGAATAATCTGATGCTAAGAAAAGTCGGAGATTTGTAGTTTCATCAAGTGGAGTTTCGCCGTAAAATACATAGCCTTTTTCAGACATTATCGAATCAATTTCTAGAGTAGTCTTTCCTGTATAAGACTTTAGTTCAGTAATAGATTTATATTTTGAAGGGTCAGAAACATTATTTGTCGTTAACTTTTCTGGTTCTTCATCTTTACATGAATTTAGCACACCAACGCTTAAAATTGCGCATAGGATAAAAATAATTTTTTTCATAAGTTTAATTTTTAATATGATTAATACTGTATTTCTTTAAGTCAATGTTAATATAACTTATAATCCTTTCGAATTATTGTGTTACTAAATATTAAATTTCACAATAAAAGCCTTAAATACTTTAGAAAATATCCACTATAGTCCTAAAGTTATTCCAACGCTATATGGATAAACAACCATTTCCTTGCCATCTTTAAACAAAGGAGTAAATGAATGTCTTAGGTATAGATTTACCTTATTGAATTTAATTCCTACCTGAGCATCAAGTTTTACTGGTTTGAAATTATTATACTTTGCTCCCCAACGGTCTTCTATCTCCGATACGCCTATCTCATAATCTCTCTTAAACCCAGTTGATGACGAGTTAAAGTTTAATCCTCCAATTACTCCAACATTTATGGAAAGTTTTTTATAGAAATTCCAATCAACAAATACAGGAAGTGTGATATATCTTGCAACTAATTTAGATTCTGCTTCTATTGTTGGGTCGTTTTCATATCCAATCTGCTTTTGACTATTAATCTCTACTAGATTAACATTATTTCTAAATCTAAATATATCTGACTCATAACCTAGACCTATTAAAAAATCAAACCTCTTACTCATAGGGATAACTAACTTAAATCCCAAAGTCCAAGAACTACCGCTTGTTGTCTTTAAATCATAAATTCCAATTGGGTTTTCAAATAAATCATCAATAGTATTTACTCCACTAGTCCAACCCAAACAACCATATCCAAAATTCATCTTAAAATCAACATCTTTCTTTCCTTCTCTGATTTTATTCTGTTTCAACTCTTCTATCTGACTTAATTTATTTGATAAATCAATTAAAATATCATACAACTCCCTATCTGGTTCGGTATAGGTTTCGGTATAGGTTATTGTATCGGTATGTAATACACCAAAGTCTTGTATTGTATCTATTTTAACGGTATCGTTTTGTTGCGAAAATAGATTTAATGAAAATCCCATAGCAATGGAAATAAAAAGTAATAATTTTGTTTTCATGATATTAATGTTTTAAATTTATATTTTGACTGCTCAAATAACTTTGCTTAATTTATTGAATGACTTTGACCCAATTAAAGCGAATTTTATTGTTTATATACTAAATACCTATTGATACTCCAACACTATAAGGGTATAAGTCCATTTCTTTGCCTGTCTTAAAAATTGGAGTTAGAGAGTATTTAAAATATAAGTAAAGAAAGCTTGAACCTATTGCATATTGAACATCCAATTTTATCGGTTTTATGTTTTTATATGCGGAACCCCAATATTCATTTGTATAAATATTATTTAGTGTATATTCTCTTGAAAATCCAGTGAACTTTGTACTAAAATTAATACCAGGAATTGCACCAAAAGACATTGACCATTTCTTATAAAACTGCCAATCAATAATAATTGGTATAATAACATAGTTAACCGATAGTCTTGATTCCTGCTTAGGCATTGGATTATTATCAATTTGTATTACATTTTCTCCATTCACCGAAAAGACATTTACATAATTCTTAAATTCAAATTCCATCATTTCCAAACCCAAACCAACTTTGAAATTAATATTGTTAGCAATTGGCATCCTAAAACCAATATCCATTGAAAAATCAAAATCTGTATTCAATGTGTATGCTCCATCTCCTCCTTCGAATAAATTATCAATCCCTTTAATTTTCTTTGCCCAATTTGTAGTCCCAAAAGAATAATTCAAAGTAATAGCCTTTGTTTTCTTTGTATTATCATAACCTACTGCTACAATACTATCCTTATTTACATCATATGTAATATTATAAGTTGAATCATGAGGATAAATGATTGAAAATAATGGATATGAAACACTTAATAAGTTTTGTTTGTTAATTGTATCAGTATTAATTTTTGCGCTAATACTTGAGTCTTTTTCCATTACCCCATTTTTTTTGAGATAATCACTTGCTAATTGAGGATCTAAATCATGAATTACACAAGAGGATTTTTTTAAATTCCCAATTAATTTTGAATCCTGTCCTTGTTCCATTACCTCTATTGACCTAATTCTACCATTAATATCAATTGTTGATCCTTTTTTCATAGTTAGCATTGCATGCTTTGCGTCAATTGAATCAATTTTCATAATGGAATTTTCCCTTGCACTAATATTTACAACACCTAATTTTACTTCACCTTCAATTCTCAATTGAGCCTTCTCTGCAAGATTGAAGACACCATGCATATCAGAAATTAAATCTTTTTTAATCAAAACATTTGCATTGTAATGAAGAAAGAAAGCAAAAACATCATCTGCTAATTCTAATGTAATTCTAAATTTACTCAAATCCTTAGATTTATATTCTTCATCATCGAATATGTTTATTGAATTTATTTCAAAAACATTATTCTTTAAAACACAGAACCTTTCTAAATTCGCCTTTTCGTATTCATTAATATCTCCAGTTAAATAAATGGCATTTTCCTTCCCCTCCTTAATTGTTATAGGAATATCAGTCCAAATTTCAATAATCTCAATTTTACTGCCTTTAACAGAAGGATTAGAAGAACTATTCTTTATAACCTGCTTAATTGTTACCTCATCTTGAGAAAAAGCACTAAAATTAATCCCAATAATAAGGAAAAATATTAATAAATTCTTGGTTTTCATATCTATTCTTGTATTAATTATTACTTTGATTTAATTCCTATATTGGAGGCATATAGCTTTATTCCCCCATTAAAGTCATCAATGACACTATTAAAATCCTCTTTAGTTTCATCTATTCTCGTTTCAATTCTACTTTTAAATTTATTTATTATCCTATTTGTAAAATTTACATGTTTAGACTCTTGTGAAACAGCCTGAGAACTACCTTGAACAACAATGGCACTATTAACTATGCTCTCCTCCTTATCATCATTGTATGTTATTAGATTTTCTACTTCGTAGATTACTAGACTGTTTGAGTAAATTGTGTCTTGGGTTTGTGTTGATTCTTGGGTTTGAGTTGTTATTATTGTTGATGCAACTTGTTTCTCTTGCACTGTTTGTTTTGCTTGCTTGTTTTCTTTTTGCTGTTCTTTCTTTGTCCTTTTATTTCTCGTTGAGATATTTTCTATTTCTTTAATTACCCTTCCAATAATATTTGTATTTGATGCAATGGGTTGTTGCTTTATTGTACTTGTTTCTTTCTCAGACTTAAAGAATAATTGGCTTGCAAGAATTAGGAATATTAAGGCTACTGCTGCAACAGATGAATATTTTGCCCAAGAAGGGAAAAGGAATAAATATTTATGTTTAAGAGAATTCTTTTCGGAGAAAGAAATGTTTTCTGGAATAAGAATAAAGTCCTTATCATAAGCCTCCAATTCTTTTCTTAGTTCTGGATTCTCTGCTAAGAATTTATTTAAGTCTCTTAACTCATCCATTGAGAGATTTCCTTCAATGGCATCTAAGAAATATGCTTCGTAATTATCTTTTGTTATCATCGTTATATAATATTATCAATTGAACCAATATATGTTTTTAATGTCGTTCTTGCTCTAAAAATATATACCTTAACCTGTTGTTGAGAAAGATTAAGTATATCTCCAATCTCATCGTATGAATATCCTTCATAATCCCTTAAAAGTATTGCCGAGCGTTGAATTTGAGGAAGAGTTTCCAAAGCCATATTCAAAATATCTTTTAAGTCTGAGTAATTATGAGAAATCTCTCTTTCTACCTTAAACTCATATACCGTAAAAGCATTATGTCGAATATCATCTATAAGCTTATGGTAAGCAGTGGCAAAGATATATGACTTAGATTTAAAAAAATCAACATCATCCCTTTTCTCCCATAACCTTGTGAATGTCTCCTGCACAACATCTTTTGCAAAATCCACATCTTTAGTGTGCTTAAGCAAGAACCGATAAACATTATCGGCAAAAGAGTCTACGCAGTTATTAAATTCTTTCTCGGTCATTAATATTAAGTTCGATGATAAGACGCACGAAGATACTAAAAAGTTACAAACAAATAAAAAAAGCGTTCCATTACTGAAACGCTTTAACTTTTAACTCTTACTTTTTATCTTTTACTTTTTAGTTTAATATCTCAAATCCTGTATATGGGACTAAAGCCTTTGGAATCCTTATGCCTTCTGGAGTTTGGTGGTTTTCAAGTAATGAGGCAACTATTCTTGGTAATGCAAGAGCAGAACCATTTAGAGTATGAGCTAATTGTGTCTTACCCTCTGAGTTCTTGAATCTAAGTTTCATCCTATTTGATTGATAAGTTTCAAAATTTGAAACTGAGCTAACCTCTAACCAACGCTCTTGAGCAGTAGAATAAACCTCAAAGTCGAATGTAAGAGCGGAGGTAAAACTCATATCTCCACCACAAAGGCGAAGAATTCTAAACGGAAGTTCGAGTTTTCTAAGAAGGTTAGAAACATGCTCCTTCATCTTCTCTAATTGCTCATAACTTCTGTCTGGATGTTCAATACAAACAATCTCTACCTTATCGAATTGATGAAGACGATTCAACCCTCTAACATCCTTTCCATAAGAGCCTGCCTCACGACGGAAGCATTGAGAATAACCACATTTGCGGACAGGGAATTCTTTTTCTTGAAGAATTATATCACGAAATATATTTGTGACAGGCACCTCAGCCGTTGGAATCATATAAAAACCATCAACAGGAATAGTATACATCTGACCTTCCTTATCTGGTAATTGACCTGTTGCCATTGCCGATGCCTCGTTTACCATTAATGGAATCTGTACCTCATCGAAGCCAGCCTTTGAAGCCTCATCGAGGAAGAAGTTTATTAAAGCACGTTGAAGCTTAGCTCCCTTGCCTTTGTAAACAGGAAATCCTGCACCAGTTATCTTGGTACCCAATTCAAAGTCTACAATATCATATTTTGAACAAATATCCCAGTGAGGAGTAGCACCATCATAAAGAGAAGGAATCTCTCCCTCTTGATGAATATTCTCGTTATCCTCTGCACTCTTTCCCTTTGGAACAGATGAATGTGGTAAGTTAGGAATAGAAAGCAATATTGCATTTAGTCTTTCTTCAAAGTCAGACATATCCCTTTCTAAATCCTTTTCTTTTTCTTTTAATTTAGCAACCTCTGCCTTAGCATTCTCTGCAAGCTCCTTAGAACCTTGTTTCATAATATTGCCAATCTCTTTAGCCTTAAGGTTAAGCTCGGCTTTAATATCTTCCATAACTTTTTGAACTTGACGTTTGTCTTCATCTAAATTCAAAAGTTCATTTATCTTTTCTTCTGCATCTCTAAGGTTTTTAACTTTCAATAGTTCAATAACCTTATCCTTGTTCTGTCTAATTCTATTTAATTCTAACATATATATTATTTTATTATCTGTCAAAGAATGGGTTTTTGCCCATCGCAGAAAGTGGTATTGCAAAACCGAAACCTATCTCATCTGTGAAGAATCCTAATTCCCTTGCCGCTTGACCTGCCGAAAACATTACTCTATTATCTACTCTATTATCTGCTGCAATAGATGTTGCACTTCCTATTGCAATGCCAAGGTCGTGGGAGTTAAACACACAAGGACATATTTTATTTTCTTCTTTCTTCTCACACGTCTGATAACCACAAAGCCCACAATTAAGTCCTGCAACAACAAGCTTTGTCCCAATTAATACAACAGCATCAGAGATAAGAATATTTTCAGAATCTCTAAGGAAGAAAGCTTGATTATTTTCTTCAAACATTTCTTTCATCTTATTTGAAAGCTCTATTACCTGATCACCTGTAATAACAGAGATAACAAGATTATCCTTTCCTCTTGCCTTGGGTGCAGTACGAGCAGCAATCATCATAGACTTTGCTACTTCAAAAATATGGCTTTTCCTTATTTCTTCTTCTTTGTACAGCATAGTAAATTATTTCAATAAGTGTTTAATCAATTTTTGAGTGGCAAGACCTCTATGGCTTATCTTATTCTTTTCATCCAAAGACATCTCTGCAAAACTTTCTCCATAACCCTTTGGCATAAAGACTGGATCATAACCAAAACCTTTCTTTCCATAACGCTCAGTTGTTATTGTCCCCTCGCATTTTCCTTCAAAGAAAAACTCCTTGCCCTCTTCTATCAAACAAATTACTGTCCTAAAACGAGCATTGCGATTAGTCTTTCCTCCCATCTCTTCGAGTAATAAATCAATATTATCATCGAAGCTACATCTCTCTCCTGCATAGCGAGCAGAATAAACCCCTGGTCTTCCTCCAAGAGCATCTACCTCAAGACCTGTATCATCTGCAAAACAATTCTTTTGAAACTTATCCCAGATATATCTTGCCTTTTGACGAGCATTACCCTCAAGAGTATCTTGATCTTCAGGTATTTCATCCTTGCATCCTAAATCTCTTAGTGTAATTATATTTACTTTATCTCCAAGAACATGTTGAATTTCTTCAACCTTATGTTTATTATTTGTCGCTATTACGTATTCTTTCATAGATGGGAAGTGATTAAAACAAAATTAAGAGCAAAGTTACTAACTATTTTTTGTCTTTTTTGTAAATCCTTAATTCTTTTTCAACTCCTAAGGCAGAAAATTTATATTTTGGTATAAATTTACTAGAATCAAAATCCTTAATTTGATTGGCTTTATTATTTGAGTTTGCAATCTTTGAACGAGAAAGAGCTTCCTTGCCTGCAAAACAATCAGTATAGATTGTGTAATTATTATCCTTCCAATATTCAAAATCTTTTTCAGATATTTCGCTCAACTTATAGAGTTTAATCTTTTGTCTATACTGTAAACCATTCCTATAAAGTAAAATATTCTCAATATAGTTTTTCTCTTTAAATATATATACAGCATCTTCTTTTGTTTCAATTATCGAAACAATATCATTATTGGTATTTAGTTTTTGATATGCCATTGGGAATAATCCAAACCAAAGATTCCAAACAAAGATTGAAGACCCAATAAAAAGAAGAAACTTTGAAGAATAGGTATAGTAATAAGCAAACAAAATAATGATTAGAAATGGTATTATAATCATAAACTCAGCATTACCATTAGAGAAAGCAGAAAAAGAAAAATATAGGATAAGTAATGACCAAATATACCTAACGAACCTTCTTTCATAAAATATCGTTAACTCCCTTTTTTTCAAAATATAGTAATGTTTTACTCCAAAGTAGAGTAAAATTAATGATATAATTATCAGCATAATGCTTGTAATAGGATATATCTTTATCAGGTCAATCATATATCCATGTACTTGAACAAAGGTTCTAATTAAACTTATTGCAGACAAGAGGATTACATTCTTAAGTATAGGCATCTCTGCTAGACCAGATTTATAATCAGAGAATATAAAGTTTTGAATACTAATTAGATTAATATTTCCTATTTCCGAATATATTACAAATAAATAAATAATCGGTATAATAAAACTAATGAGTACAAAGCTAATAATGTATTTTTTTTTCTTATTAAAGCATACTACAATGAAAGAAGCTATTAAAACCCAAATAACTATTTGATGAAAAAGGCATCCTATTGCAGAAAAAAAGGCTGATAAGACAATCTTGCTCATCTTGTTTTTCCTAAGAAACGACTGGATATAATTCATCACAAGGAGGGAGAAAAATAATGGCACAATATAACACTCATTATCTATTGCAAAACGCTGGAAACCAAAGCAGGAACCAACAAATAACAAAGAGGTAGCAATTATCATCTCATTGTTATTTACCCTTTTAAGTAATATTCTTAGAATAACAAGACAACCAACTGCAAACAAGACGTTTAGATATTGAAGAATAGTTATTGGCTCAATAGATGAGAAGGGAAGCAATACTATGTATCCTAGTAAGTTATAAAGGAGATGATGTGGTCGGAATAAATCATTCCCTCTTAGTGAAGAATATGCATTTGAATACGCATCGGATGTGGGGTTTGAAGAGATAAATACCATATAAATGCCCCAAAAGAAAAGGATAATCAACCAAGAATAATTCTTTTTGAAATAACTAAATAATTTTCTTCCCACGATTATTTTTCTTTAAATTAGATTAGCAAAGATAAATAAAAAATGTAATTTTGCAATAATGATTAAGCAAGAAGATATTGCAAAGATTTTAGATGCAACTGAGATAGTTGATGTAGTTGGTGCTTTTGTTAGTTTAAAGAAACGTGGCGTTAACTATATTGGTTGTTGTCCTTTTCATAATGAGAAGACTCCTTCCTTTTCTGTTAATCCATCAAAAGGTATTTTCAAGTGTTTTGGTTGTGGAGAAGGAGGAAATGCAGTAAATTTCTTGATGAAGCATGAACATTATACCTACCCAGAGGCTCTTCGTTTTCTTGCCAATAAATATGGTATTGAGATTCAAGAGGTTGTTCTTAACGACGAGCAGAAACATGCACAAGATGAAAGAGAAGCCTTATTTCATGTTACAGAGTTTGCACAAAAATACTTCGCCGATATTCTTTTCAATGACACTGATGGCAAAGCAATAGGGTTAAGTTATTTCTTGGAAAGAGATTTAACCGAAAGCACAATAAAGAAATGGGGATTAGGCTATTGCAAGGATAAATACTCTGATTTTACTGATTATGCCAAGAAGAATGGTTACCTTGAAGAGGTTCTTATAAAATCTGGTCTAACAATTTCAAAGGAAGAGAATCACGTTAAGTACGATAGATTTAGAGGCAGAGTAATATTTCCTATTTACAATATTGGTGGTAGACCACTGGGATTCACGGCAAGAGTCTTATCTTCAGAGAAAACAAAGGCAAAATATGTAAACTCTCCTGAGAGTGATATATATTCTAAAGGCAAGGTTCTCTTTGGGCTTCACCTAGCAAAGAATGAGATAGTTAAGCAAGACCTTTGCTATTTGGTTGAAGGGAATATGGACGCAATAATGCTTTCTCAAAACAATGTTGAGAATGTTGTTGCTACTTCTGGCACTGCCCTAACTGTTGATCAAATTCGTCTTATTAAGCGTTACACCAAGAATGTTACCATACTCTATGATGGAGATTCTGCTGGTATCAAGGCTGCCTTTCGTGCAATTGATCTTTTTCTTGAAAATGGTTTAAATATTAAGATTGTTCTTTTCCCCGACGGAGAAGACCCTGATTCTTATTGCAGAAGACTTCCTCAAGAGGAGTTTAAGGCTTATATTAGAGATAAGGCGGAGAACTTTATTCTATTTAAGACTCATCTTCTTTTGGAAGATGCAAAGGATGACCCTTTCAAACGTTCTTCTCTAATAAAGGAAATAATACATACAATTAGCTTAATACCAGACAATATTGAGCGTGCTGCATATGTTCAACAATGCTCTTCTAAATTAAATATGCAAGAAGAGGTTTTGAATAATGAGCTAAACAAACTTTTAAGGCAGAGACATTTTAATCAGAAGAAACAAGAGGGAGATATTGTTGAACCTCCTGCCGATTTATTTCTTGACAATGATACTGAGCAAAGTTTTATTACTCCTAAACAATCTGAGAAACAGATATTAGCAGAAACATTTCCTGATGAGTCTCAAGAAAGAGCGATTATTAGTCTTCTTTTAAACTATGGTGACAAAGAGACTACTCAACTTATTCAAGACAAGGAAGAGACATATTTAGTTGCTGCTTTTCTTGTGGGAGACATTGTTACCGACCAAATAGAGTTTGATAATAAAACCTACCAAGCTATATTCGATATTTATAAGTCTTATCTCTTCGAAAAAGGAGAACTGCCTAGCTTGCACATCATTACAAATAACCAAGACAAGGCAATACAAGATATTGCTACAACCTTATTGTTTAATAACTATAGCGTTAGCCCATTATGGGAAACCAAAGGGATAATAATTCCAGACCCAGAGAGTCAAGATAAACTTAACCAATCGATTAAAGATTGCTTGTTAAGTCTAAAAATAAATAAGTTAGAAAGAAAGATAAACGTTGTAAAAGACAAAATAAAGCAAGAAACCAACGAAGATGACGTCCTTATTCTTCTTTCAGAACATAAAACTCTACTAAAAATCAAACAAATAATAGCCCAAGAACTAAACCGCATCGTCACAAAATAAGAAACTAAAGAAAAAAAATAGTTTTTACTCTCCAATAACAATCTTCCCACTAACGCCCTTACCATTTAGCACAACTCTATAAGAAAATACCCCAGCCTTCAAGTCAGAAACATCAATCCTATTTCCAACCTTAGCCGAAAGCTTCGACTTCTTAACCATTCTTCCTCCCAAATCATAAATCTCAATATCAGCCTTCTCAAACCTATCCGCCTCAATATCCACCAAAACAAAATCCTTAGCCGGATTAGGATAAACCCTCAAACTAGCCTTCTCCCCACTCTCAAAATTACTAAGTCCAACCAAACCATTAGGATTAAACTTTATTAGCCAAGTTTCTCTTACTCCCGGTACGCTATTCATGGCAGTTATAACGAGACTTCCATCATCGTATGCTTTCATCCCTGTTATAAATGGAGTATGAGTAGAATCCAAAATACTAAACCTATAGACAAAATTGATCTTCCCATCTATTCCGAAATTCATCAATTCTATCCAACCACTAAGCCAAGTTTGATCCAGCTTAACCAAATATGCTGTATATATTGAATCTGTGTTTTTATATGCAAATCTAGGTACTACAGTTGAATAAGCCTCATAAACACCTGCCCAGTATGAACCATCAGCAGGAGGGATGTTATCATCTCCTCCATCTACTGTATAGAATATCTTACTGATTTCTTGTTTTGTATTCTTATTTATAACGCGGATACCGGGATGGCCCCATTTGTCATAGATTCCTACATATAATGAATCGTTTAGGCTCTCAAGTTCAAAATTTCCCACACATTGTGTAATATCTCCACCTGACATAGTATCAAGAATCCATTTTCTTGGAATACTGTCCACAATCTCTAGTGTTTGTTTATCTATAAACGATGTTCCAAATGTTGAAAAACTTCCAGTATCTACTGGCAATCCTGTCTTATCAAGCACTATATGATTCCCCATCTCGCACATACTCATCATAAACCAGGAAGATTTTTGCGAGTATATTTTTGTATTGATAATATTTGCCATTGTATCAATCAGGATAAATTTTACTGCATCCAATTTTGTTATGGTATGCGATTGTCTGGTAGACGGAAATTGAACTTCTCCGACAAAGAGAAAATTTTTATTGCTTAAAGTTAATAATTTAAATGACCATCCAATCCCAAATGTATCAATATTATTATTTGTCCATATTGGTTTTTCAATTAATTTATTACCACTTCTATCAAAACTGACAAATAATATTGTATCTAAACTAGTATAATCGATTGAATAAAATTTATCATTTACCTTATCCGATATCATTGGGCCTCTATTAAAATATGGAGGGATAGTGATATTGGAACAAATATTTAAATTCTTGTCAAGCGACATAATTCTACTTTGAGGAGTAGCTGAAGACATATCATCTATAAAATTTACCCAAAGAGTATCCTCATCAACATCGTTGATTTTAAAAAGGCATTGTCTATTTCCTAAAGATGCTTTGATAACAGAGTTGTCATTTCTCAGTATCTCGTTATATGTCTGAGCGTAAATATTTGCACTAAGACAAACCAATAAAAAAAATAGAAATCGTTTCATAAGCCTTATTTTCATAAATTATTAAGGAAATAACTTTCGGCAAATGTATTTAATATATTTGTTATTTGCAAATAAAATTAAATATTTATTTACTTTATTTGTGTTTATCTTTCTTATTTTATTACAATATCGTCGTAAGCTAGGGTAGCTACCCTAGGTGTGTTATGGTAGCTACCCTACGGGTGCTAGGGTACCTACCATAATTTATTAAGATGTGCATCTAAATTTTTTGGGGATGTTCGTAGGGGCGAACCTATGTGTTCGACCTAAGGAGAATATATAATGCAAATATACAAAAAATGGTTGGATTTATTTTGGTTTTTTGGGTAAAAAAAGAGACTGTATTGAGGGTTTATTCAATACAGTCTCTGTTATTGTTTTAAGACTTTGGGCAAGTTTGTAGCTTGCTTTTAGTAGATTACTTCTTTATTATTATTTGCTTTGCTCCTACTATTTTATCTCCTTCTTTTAGAACGATAATATATGATCCGTTTTCTGCAGATTCGATGTTTATTGGAGTCTTTGAGCTTAGGTTTTGCTTTTCGAAAACAACCTTTCCAAGCATATTTATTACACTTAGGTTAAGACTTGCAGAAGATTCTGAACCAAGGTCTAATGTAAATACACCATTTGTTGGATTTGGATAGATATTGAAGTTTATCTTTTGATCGTCTACATCGGTTAGGCTTACCTCATCAACAATTAATGATATTGAATTAGAATATTTGAAAGGACAAGCTCCATTTCTTACTCTAACTCTATATTGATAAGTCCCTACTTCATCTAAGATTTCAGAAAAAGGATTAACCATTGCAGAAGCTGAGATTGATGTCCAAAGGTCTGTTCCCTTCTTTCTTTGCCAAAACTCAATATTTCCTGTATGCCCTGAAAGAGTAATATTACCTGTTGACTCATGTTGCATAATTGAACTATTCTCACCAACAATTGAACCTGAAATTGTTGAATCAACAATAGGAACTAATTTATGTGTTGTTGTGTCTACTTTATCTGCAGATAATACTATACGTTTATAATAAGTAGGAACTGTTAGAGTAGATGGAGTATAATCTTTTCTATTGCCAGGGTTTATTGTTTCTGTGAACAATATGCTGTCTGTACTTTGTAACCATTTATATGAATATACACCACTTCCTCCTACTGGAATGGAACCAATAACTGTTGGCATCTCTCCACTTGAGCAAGCTGCGAAATTACTATCAAGGATAAAGTTATTAGTGATATTATCAGATGTTGTTAAGAACTTAATATTTTCTCCGTAAGATATACCGTTTGAGTTCTTTCCATAAGTCCTATAGTAATATTCTTTTCCTGCTTGAAGATTTGTGACAGTATAAGTGAAGTTCCCTCTTTGGCTAATTGGGAATGTATTATTAGGGTTAATTTTTGGGAAAGGAAGAGTATCAAAAACAATACCTGCTTCTATAATAGCTGTATCTCCAAGAGTTGAAGGAAGGATTGAACCTCCTAAATTAGCAGAGGTATGAGCTAATGCTGTTGGTACAAATGTATGAACATTTACTCCATAAGAAGCTCCACCATTTACTTTGAAGGTAATATTACCACCTGTTTGGAATGAGATATTACTAATATCTACTTTTGAGTTTGCTCCTGCCCATGATTTTAAGTTTGCAGAAACTGTATTTGTGTCAGAAATCTTTGTAATGTTTGAAGAACCTGGGAATAAAAGATTTGATGTACTTGAATAACCCCATTGATTATTAAATACAGATCCTATATATCTATTGTCTGCCGAAACTAATTTTACTCCATTATGAGAAGAATAGCAGTTAAAACAGTTTGTAGACCATCCTTGTGTATTCTTATCTACTTGAAGTAACATTAATCCTCCCATTAAACTTCCTGCACCTGAGAAGAAATATTGATCCCAACCTTCTCTATATCTATTTTGAAATAGATAATATTCCCCCGGAGTAGTTGTATTAATCTTATAAACAATGTTTGTATCTGTTGCAGGCATTGATGTAATATCTACTAACATATTTGAATCTATTTCATATACATCTGCCCAACCTAGATCAAGCAAAGAGTATGCATTATACATTGGAGGTGTCTTCTCTCCATTATTATATGATCCAGCATCCATCGTTTCAAAATCTCCTAATGTTTTAGAAACTCCATTCCCATCATAATCTGTATCATAATAATCCCAAAGACCTAACACGTGTCCAAACTCATGGCAGTGTACTCCAATTCCAGCCATTTCATTATATGATTTCTTTTCTGAAGCACAAGAATAATCAACTATCTGTACTCCATCAAGAACAAGAGGTGGGCTAAGTCTTCCTCGGTGTGCCCATATTGCATCAGGACTTCCTCCAGAATAATGCTGTCCTTGACCTGCATAAACAACATGGATTCCATCTAATTTAAGGTCTCCATCATTATCATATTGAGTATAGTCTACTGTAGGATTTGCTAGATATAAAGCATCAATAATCATTTGTTTTGAATTAATATCATTTACTTGTCCGCTCTCTGCACCATAGAATTTTCTATTTTGTGGAAGGGTAAATGGTCCAACGATGGTACTTTGAAGGTCTAACTTTCCATAAGATGTTGCTCTAAAATAGTCTCTAACAGAACCTGTTGCTCCTCCAAAATTATAGCCAACTTGATTAAAGATATTTTCAAATCTTTCTCTAGTATATGTAAAAGGAACAGCTGCTACTGTTTGAGAATTATATGTTCCTGCTGGATAATCAACCAAGATAACTAATAGTTTTCTTATCCCAGAGGTAAGTCCTTCTTTGGTTGTTGCCTTTGTATTTTTGTCCTCCATCATCTTTGTCGCCTCAAGAGCTAAGTTTATCTGAGTCTCAGAATATCTTAGATTCTTTCTAACTGATGAAAGAAAATTAATATCTGTTATTGATCTTTCATTTACATTTTTTGCTAATATACCTGAAGGAACTAAGTCTTCGTAAGTGTTCTTTACTGCATATTCTAAATTCCCTTGAGCATTGCGCAACAATGTATAGTTATCTTCAGAGCTTGTCCAACTTAATCTTTCATCTCCATGTAAATATACGGAAATTTCTATCCCATTAGGTTGTGAAATTTTTACCAATCCCTTAAATGCAGGGACTGCAAAACTGACTTGTGCAAACAAGATAGCTGCAACAAAACAGAGTTTAAAAAATAATTTTTTCATAGTCACTATTTATTTATAATTATTATTCTCGAAAATATATCTTTATTTGATTTGAATACTAATAGATACGTTCCTTTTTCAATTGGGTTTACATTTATTCTATTGTCTGAGTTTCTAAGTACTAAATTATCTATCGTCTTTATTTCTTTTCCATTAACATCGTATATTATTAAACTCCCTACAAAATCATTTTCTCTATTGTAGCTAATATTGAATGCTCCATTCGAAGGATTAGGACTTATGATAATGGTTTCGTTATCGATATTTATCGGCTCTAATCCTACTCCATTTTTTACATATATCCAGTCCTCGCCTGAAGTTTCTAGAGCACATACTCCACTCTTAACCTTTGCTCGATAATAGTATAATCCTGAGCTTTGAGGAAAATCAGTTAACCAAATACTATCGCTTGTATTACTTAACTCCTGCCAATCAAAGTTTAGTTTCTTCCTTTCCCAATTAATTACTTTTCCTTGACTTGCCCTAAGTTCCATTCTTACTCCTTGTGCTAAAAGTGTTGTGTCCTGTGGTCTAAATACATTTCCTCCTCTTGTAGTAGGATATACAATTATTGAAACAGTATTACTTGTGTCGCTTACTAAACGAGATGATACTACTCTTTTAAAATATGAGGTAACTTTTGCTCTATATGATAGATAGGATTGTTTTATTCTAAAATCTGTATCCTCTGCTAAGAGCCAATTTATGCTATCGAAACTTTGAAGCCAAGTATATGTAAAATTACCATCTCCTCCAGTTGGCGTTGATCCTAAAATTACTTGTGTAACGGAATTATAACATAGCTCTTGGTTTCCTGATATAGTGTTTCCAAATATTGGTGTTGGAGGAGTATTGATTGAGTATTGCTCCCCATAATTAACCCCAAAACTATTCTTTGCATAAGCTCTTACTTTATAAGTACTTTCTGGGGATAGATTAGGAATTGTTGCAGGGAAAATTCCTAAAGTTCCTGGAACTACAACTTTTAAATCTGAGATTGTTGGTGAATTCCCACTTTTAGAGTAACAAACACCCCTTTCTGTTATTGTGCTTAGACCTGAATAAGTAACATTACCTCCTGTTTGGATACTATTGTATGTTGCTAAACTTGTCTGTGTTGTATTAACTAATGGTAATTGAAGAACTGCATCGTAAGATATATCGTCTACATATATTCCCAAACCATTACTTGATATTCCCTCAAAGGCTATATAATAATTATCTTGAGGGTTTATTAGGTCTATAGAATCATTTGTCCAACTACTTGCTTGAGTAGATATTGTTTTTAATAAGTTCCATGCCCCATCACTACCTATTCTATAATAAACCTTTAAGGTATCAATACTGGTTGAAATTGGATTATTATACCAAAATTTAAGTTTTGGGAATGACTGATAGTTTAGATTTATTAATGGGAGTATTAGTTTTGAACTAAATCCTTGTTGAGAAGATTTAAAACCATAGAAGTTTGAGCCTGAATATGGATTTATATTTCCTTCTTGAGTAACTAAATTCCATCCTTGTCCTCTTTCAACACAGTTAGAATCTGAACTTTCAGAATTATGTAGGTATGGGAAAACACTTATTCTCGCACATTTTGTCATTACCTCGATTTGAGATCCATATGATACTAACCCCTGATTTGATGCAAATGCTCTAATATAATATTTTGTATTTGGCTGAAGATTATTTGCATATAAAGAGTACTGACCTATTGAGCCATGTATTGAATTTACAGAATCATATATCGTAGGAATAGGATTTGTGCTCCAACATATTCCTTTAGAAACTAATGTTGTGTATCCTTGTGATAGAACATTGGCATTTATCTTTACTGATACGTCTGTGATATTTTCTGCCGAGAGTGTTGAAACAACTGGAAAGGCTGCAAGATTTGCCTCACTAATTGTTATATTATCTACGCATACTCCATAACCATAGTTAGCTACTGCTTCAAATGCAATATAATAAGTCTTTGATTTGTTTGGCAACAATATTGAATCTAACTGCCAATTATTTGTCTGATTTGAATTTGTTTTTAACAATTGCCAATTATCTCCTTTGGATACTCTATAATATATCTTTAGCTGTTCTTGACTTGAACCTCTTTGCTTAATAGAATAATAGTATTTTAGGTAAGGTTGAGAAAGTACAGAAATATCTAATGGACAAGAAACTAATTTTCTTGTTAATGTATTGTTTGAATCAGTTCTTAGTAAGGCAAATTCATTTCCGTCTTGAGCTGAGGTTATTCCTCCTGAACCAGAGGTTGAAACATATTTCCAAGTATTTGAAAGGTATTGGCCAGCTTCTTGTGACCAACAATTTGAATTTATATCATTTTGCTCAAAGCTATAAGTGTATGGAAATGATCTTACTGCTTGACATGGAATATCTACTCTGATAATCTCTCCATAATAATATGCATTTAATAGGCTCTTTACATATGCTCTTACATATATTGTGGAAGAAGGTTGCTGTCCTGTTATTGCAAGAGAGTATGTATTTGATGAACTTATATCCAATATTTTTGTGTCTGATGATATAGGGTTTGAATTTGTTGAATAAATAATTCCCTTCTCAACTATTGGATCTGTATTAGGAGTTATTGTTGCACTAACTAAGATTGTATCAGAACTGATTATTAAAATTGAATTAGTTGTTGCAATAGGTGAAGTCGCACTAACTCCTCCAAAATCAAATGTGATATTCTTGGTTGTAAGGTTTTCCTTTATTCTTTCTACTGGTCTTCCTAATGCAACATTCAAATTTGATAAACTACTTGGGGTTGATGCATCGTTAAAAACTAATTTATTGGATGTGCCAGGAAATGTATGCCCAGCTCTGTTCCATTCATTTTTAAGATTATTTGCTTCTTCAATATCAAAACCCATCCAAGTAGGATCACAATTTGCACAATTATAATTCCATCCTGTAACATTTTTATCAACATGATATATAAGCATTCCATGACCTGGAAGAAATCTATCCCAACCTATTTGTTGACGGTTTTCCAAAATAAAATATTCATTCGTTGAGAAAGATATTTTGTATGCCTTATTGTCGATGTATAAAGGTGTTAACGTCTTATTTCCTTTCCCATCTGCACCTGTTGTCACTAATTCATTGATTGGACATAAATTCAACAAATTTCTTTGAAATGAAGACCAAAGTGGAGGACACTTACCATTATTATTATAATTTCCACTTGCCATCAAATCCCAAGGTCCTGAATCAAATGATTGTCCTTGATTTTGATAATCAGTATCATAAAAATCCGCAAGCCCTAATACGTGAGAAAACTCATGACATATTGTTCCTATTGTTGGAGGTTCTGGATTCCATGTGCTTCCCGACATTTCTGAAGAACATGCATAGTCATAAATATAAACTCCATCCAAATTTATCTCTGGATATATTACAGATCTATGAGGCCAAATAGTGTTAGATGTCCCTCCACTTTGAGCATATCCTGCATATATCATATATACACAATCTACATAATTGCTCCCACTATTACAATAGTTAGCAAAGTTTACTGTTGAATTAGCTGCATTAACTGCCTCTGTTAGTAGTACTTTTGCTCCATAGTAACCACTCTGTGCTTGACCGTACATTTCATAATTATTAGATGCAGTAAAAGGTCCTGCAACTGTAGAAACTACATCTAGCTGTCCAAAGGTTGATGCATTAAAATAGTCCTTTACACTTCCTTCATTACCATTTAGATTATAACCTACTTGATTGAACAGATTGTCAAAGAAATCTCTAGAATATGTTAATTGAAGATTGGGAAACTGCATTAGAATTACAATCATTCTATACTCGCTAGTTGTTTTTAAACTGTTATTAGATTTCTTCTTTGTGAAATCACCTTTTATTTCCCATATCTGTTTCATAAGACTTATTTGCTCTGAGGAATAAAATAAATCTTTTGATAGAGTTGCAATAAATTTTAATTCTTCTTGGTCTCTTTCTTTTTCATTATGTGCAACTACTTTTGATGGAATAATTCCCTCTTTATTGTCTGATATAGCATATACATAATCTCCATTTTCTGACCTAAGTAATGTATAGTTATCTGTTGTTTTTGCCCAATTAACTTTCTCATCTCCTTTCAATAAAATATTCACCATTTTATCGTCGGATTGTTTTACTGAAATTAGTTTTGGATAGGCTGGAACTGAAAATACATTACCGACACAAACAGAATAGAATAGAATTATCGTTATTATAAAAAACTTCTTCATTATTTTTTTATTTAAGTACTAACTCGCAAAGTTAGAAATAAACGCTAGACTATAAAAATAATTCTATAATAATCAAGGAATTTAATGTTTTTTAAGTATGTATTTGAACTTTTAAATTCTAAAAAGGGTATCCTATGCCAAAATTAACATTTAGGTCAGTAAGCTTGGTATGAGGTAGTACCCACCTTTGTGATAATTCCTTAGCAGGATTCCACAATTTTATTGCAAAATCTAATCTTATGATAAGGAACTGAATGTTTAATCTTATTCCTAAACCCATGCCTGCAGCAATTTCTTTATAAAAACGATCAAACTTAAACTGCCCTCCATCCATTTCCTTCTGATAATTAATGGTCCAAACATTTCCAATATCCATAAATGTAGCTCCTTCTATTACTCCTGCAATTGGGAAGCGATATTCTAAATTTGCTCCAAAGGATATATCTCCTGAGCGATCATATCTTAACTGCGATTTATCTACTTTTGAAGAGCCTGGCCCTAACTCTCTTAGTTGCCATGCTCTTAAATTATTTGCTCCTCCCCCAAAAAAGCTCTTTTCATATGGTAAAGAATTAGCATTAGAGTATGGAACTCCAAAACCAAAGAAACTTCTTACTACTAGAAGATTTTTATCGTCAAAATATGTATATTTCTTATAATCAAAATCAGTTCTAAAATACTGAGCATAAGGAATACCAAATATTGTATACTCCTTGTTCAAATTCTTTTCTGAATTAGTAATATTGCTCATTAGGTAGAGAAAATTACCAGCAACTTCAGCATTTATTCTAAAGTACTGAAAATCATTCTTTTTATTTAATTCTTGATCATTATACAAATAACTATAACGAGTATTCATCACCAAATGATCAGAGGTTTGATATTGCATTCTTTTATCAAATGTTTTAATCAAATCTGCATATTCTTGGCTAGTTATTTTCATCTTAACCAAGTTAATTTCAACAGGAATAATGGCATGATTATGTTTATTGCTGTTATTCCAACTATACCCATAATTCAAATTAAAAATTGAACGCTCAAAGTATGGTCTTTTCTGAAAATTGTATCCACTCTTTATTGATGTATGTGGAAGAAACTGCATTGAATAAAAACTTGTTCCAAATGGGATTAGGAATCTAGGTATTTCTAATCCAAAATCTATTCCTGTCTCAAATGCATTAACTAATGACCAAGAATCTACCGTATCATTCATATTAAAAATATCACTCCTAATTTCAATTGCTACTTTTGCATTGGAGGAGAAAATTTCTGCATTCTTAAACATATTTCTATGTTGAAGACTAAGATTCCATTGTATTCCAAAATTAGAATTATTATTATCTGTAAGTGAATTTGTCGCTGCAGAAAAATTAGCTTCCAAAGAGGTAGATAAAAGCAGAGGATCGTATAGAGATAATTTTATTGTACAATCCAATTGTAGAGTGTCAGATTTTCTTCTAAGTAATGACTGTTCAACTGGAGAATATGATATATCAATAAATTTAAAATTCTTGAGCTGAGATAATGCACTATAAGTTCTTTCTGATTGTAATGGAGAAAAAAGACTATCATATTGAAACATTATACATCTCAATATGGGTTTAGAATTTATTTTCTGAGGAATAGGGGTAATAAAAAAGTATTGGTTTAGCCCAAAATCTTTTTTTTGACGGTGGAAGAATATATTTGTATCAAGATCAATATTGGAATTTGTTAATAATTGTGTCTGATAATCAGGGTAGACATATATTCTTCTAATCTTATAAAGCTTATGTTTATTATTTAATAACGAATCATTATTTGAAAGTTTCGGAGATTTAATCAATAGATTTACCTTTGCTGTATGGTTATTATTATTTGTATCAATTTTAAAAATAATATTCTCCTTTGTGAAATCAAAATAACCCTCCTCTCTTAATTTTCTTTCCAACTTTTCTCTTTCAGATGAGAATAGATTTTCATCATAATAGATTCCCTTTTTTATCGTAGAATTCTTCATTATCTTTTCTATCGAAGGCTTTATTGTGGTATCAATATAAGAAATGTAAAAAGAATCAATTTTATATCTTTCTCCTGTGTTCGCATAATAAATTACTTCTACTTTCCTAGGATTAATTTTTTTTGAGTTATACCATTTGGTCGTATTTTTAATACTATCTTTAACTACGCCATCAAAACATCCTTTGATTTGAAGGTAACGATTCATTTCTTGTGTTGATATATACGATAGGTTTTGGTCAAATTCTACCGGTTTATTCCCAAGAGCTCGAAAAACATTTCTAGAGAAAAAATTGACTGTTGAATCTTCCCCTTTTTCCGAAAGGCTATAAAAATACATACTCCATTTTACAAACAAGAATGTACCATTAGGATCTTGTTTAATCAGATTTACGAAATCTTCTTTTTCTAAAATATTATTATCTATGTATACTTTATTTTTAGATAATAGATAGCCATCCTTAGAAATATGCTTATATGGACTACAACTAGATATAATAAATGTTGTAAAAACAGAAAGGATAATAAGAAAACTATAATGTTTTATTTTCATTAAATGAATGAATTTATTTCTGCCAAGATTTTCTTACAAGCTCCTATGTTATTGTTTACATAGGAAAGGCAAATATCAGAACTTTTTTTATAAGATTCATCATTTAACAACAAATTATCCATCATTGAGGATAATTCTTCTATATTATTTATCACAAATGCCCCTCCCAAATTTACCAAATCAACTGCTTCTTGAAATTTATGATATTTATTTCCAAAACAAATTGGCTTCCCAAAAGTTGCAGCCTCTAAAATATTATGTATTCCAGCCCCAAATCCTCCTCCTATATATGCAATTGTTGAATACTTGTATATTGATGACAATATACCTATGCAATCTATAATTAATACTCTATTGCTAGATATTTCAGAATAAGGGATTTGATCCAACTCCGAATATTTAATTGCACTTGGGAACAAATCAATTATAAAATTTATATGAGATTGATTTACTTCGTGAGGAGCTATTATTAC
Source organism: Bacteroidota bacterium (assembly GCA_017860275.1). Lineage (GTDB taxonomy): Bacteria > Bacteroidota > Bacteroidia > Bacteroidales > P3 > UBA10566. The sequence goes on along the minus strand of JAFNAQ010000008.1, from coordinate 2,178 downwards.
TTTGTAATTAGATTGTGTAATTTCAAAAGCCTCTTTTAAAATTTGTTCATCCTTTTCCCAACTACTTCCTGCTAAAATAATTTTTTCTTCTCCACAAAATTCATTGATAAGATTAAAATCTTTGGATACTGCAGAAATCTGCACCACTCTATCGAAACGTGTGTCTCCCGATATTATACACTTTTGAACATATATTGAGTTTAATAATTCCTTCGTTAAGCTATTCTGTACAAAGAAATAATCAAATTTATTTAATTGCCTCCTAAACCATTTACCATACCAAGAGAAAAAATATTGATTACTTCGTAGAATTAATGAAACCTGAAATAGTTTAGCTCCATACTTATGGATTTCATTAATATAATTGAACCAGAATTCATATTTTATAAAAAATACAAACTTCGGATTTGCCAAAGAGACAAACTTTTTGGCATTTCCTCTATTGTCAGTAGGTAAATATACAATTACATCTGCTCCCTCATAATTTTTACGGAATTCATATCCAGAAGGAGAAAAAAATGAAAGTAATATTTTATAATCAGGAAATGTCTTTTTAAAATCCTCTATCAAGGGTCTACCTTGTTCAAATTCTCCGAGAGAAGAACAATGAAACCATGCTACTTTATCAGTAAAAAAAATATTCTCTTTTAGTAAATCAAATGTTCTTTTTCTCCCTTCAACAATTAAATTTGCTTTTTTATTAAATGGAGAGACTATAAATATTAATATGTTATATATATCTACGAAGAAAGTATATAAAAATCTCATTTAGATTGGTTTTATCAAGGAAATTAAAGATATATTAATAGTAGTAAACCTTGTCGGAATCTCTTCCATAAAAAGGGAACATCCAGCCTAACTTTACTGTCCACATTCTATCTTGATAAATATTATTATCTCCACTTCTCATATCAAATTGGTATTCTCTTGTCATTTTTGTCCATGCTTGATTAAACTCTAAGCCTAGATAAAAATTGGTAAAATTCTTTTTGCTCATATGAATGTATCCTATAAAACCTGCAAGCATAAACCCCCTCATTTGTCTGTCATAACCATAAGCATAATCACCTTCTAGTTGTTCAGCAATTTCCAAAGTAGATTGGTAAATTATTTGATGTTGTAGCCATCCCCCTCCAGCCAATAACATTATCCCTGAATTTGGGTGTTTTTTGCTAATAGGGATTATCTTTCCTGCTTTTAATACAAAACTCAAATTTCTATTATATGCTACAACTCCAGCGTCTGAACCTTCTTTTGAGATTACGAAAGGGTCATTGTCAGTTGTCATGATGTTTCTAAGGATTTGATCCTTTATTTTTACATTATCGCTACCAAAAGCAAAACCAAATTCGCCCATAAAAACCCAATTTTTATCTGTCTTCCATCCCAGATTGGCATTAAGATCCATAAAAGAACTATATCTCTTTCCCATTTCTCCACTAGGGAATGTCCAACCAAATGTTGCAGAACAAAATGGGGTAGAGAATATTTTATCCTCTCCAACAATTTCTTCTACTCTTTCTTGAGCAATCAAAAAATTACTGAATGTTAATTGAAAAAAAGAAATCAACAATAAACTAAATACTATTCTAAATTTAATTAGAACTAAACCATTTGCTATCTTCATATTTTTATTTTTCTAATATAATTCTACTATACGGCAAAAATATTGTAAAAATTGAACCTCTGTTCAATTCACTCTGAATTGTAACTTTCCCCTCATGACGTTCAACTATTTCCTTCACATAATTCAATCCCATACCAAAACCTTTTACATTATGAATATCTCCAGTGTGAACCCTATAAAATTTATCAAATATTCTTTTCTGGTCATCATTTGATATTCCTATTCCATTGTCTTCGATAGACAACTCAAATCCATAAATAGAATCATGTGTTCTTAAAACTATTTTTGGAATATCTTTAGTATATTTAGTCGCATTATCAATTAAAGTATATATAACGTTAGAAAAGTGAACTTCGTCTATTTCAAGAATATGATTTTTTGCTTTTAAATCTAACTCAATGTTTCCATTTCTTTTTGCTACCATAACACTAGTATTATGTGCAATATTTCTAAGCATTAGATTCATATCAACAGCTCTAGGTGTTATTGCAAGTTGACCCTGTTCTAATCTAGCAGCCTGAAGCATTTTTTCTACTATGTTTTTTAATCTA
>JAFNAQ010000071.1 GCA_017860275.1 Bacteroidota bacterium | reverse complement strand
GTTGGGGAGCGCCATACGGCAAGGGGCGGGACCACCCGTCCCGACGAGATGTAGCTAGACCCCAAATACAAACATAGTAACTTATATTTCAGTTTATGTTTGATTTTACATTTAGAAATATCTAGATTTATCAGATTATGGAATTCGATATCATGATGCAGCTATAGGAAGATTGGGAATTGCCCCTTTAGCAGGAGAACATACAGAAATATCCTTTTTCATAGTGTAAACAACTCTATTAATTTAATTGACCTAGATGAGATAATTGATATGCAGATAAAGATGGAAGTTACATATACGGAAACAGTTTAAGAGGTTTTATAATCAATAAATCTATTAATAATTTACAATAAATAAGATGAAAAAAATAGTAATGTTGCTTTTTATCTTACTTCTATTAAGTTGTAAGAGAAGTGATTCAAGATTATATTCTAAAATAAATCTCAAGCCTGAGCTCTCTATCATTGTTGATTCATTTATTAAAGTGATTCCTCATGGCAATCTTTATAATGAGATATATATAGATAAAGAAGATCCCCACAATTATTCTATAATTCTTTATAGTGGAAAAAATTCTCTTGCAGGAAAAGAAATTAAAGACAACAAGCTCTTTCCTTGTGTTTATACAGAGTATAAAGGGGTGAAATTTTCTATATTCTCAGGAGCAGAAAAGTATTTTTGCAGTAATGATTCTACTTCTCAAACCATATATAATAGAAATTACAACTATGATGAAGACAATATGAGATTATGGATTGTATCAGATAGTTTCAATATAGTAACAGTTAAAGATTATCGATATGCCTATCCTTTTATGTCTTTGCCTTTAGGTGCTTATAAGGCAAAAATAATTAAAATAAAACACAATAAATAAAAGAAAGTTGTTCATTGAAAAAGATCGAAATAATTAAAATAAAATCCTTAATAATGATTGCATTACTATCTGGATTACGGAAGTCTAAAAGTATTGAAGATAATAGAGAGGTTACACAAAATGAGCATGCCACTTCAGAAACAAGAACATTTATGCTTGATTATTTAAAAAAAGGAGCAACTCTAGGTGATAAACTGTGCATCAAAGAGCTTGGAGAATTATATATAGAGGGTAAGTATGTTCCTAAAGATACTACGCTAGGTAAAAAGCTTATGGGTGGTTATGGATTTTAAAGTCAGAAAACATTAAGAAATTAAATTATGAAAAAAATAATATTCATATTGCTGTTGCTAAATGTATTCTGCGTAATAAAAGTAAATTCTTGTAATAAAGATTGTGACGTAAATATTGACTCGTTATTCAAGAAGAATCTTTCTTCAATAAAAAAAATGACGAGAGGTTCATCAAAGGATGTATTAGTAAAAGAAAGAGAGATTATTAAATTCTTATATGTTATCTCTCTTTTATCAGATCTAGATTTTATGCCAGCCCCACATAAGCCTATTGTAAATACTAAAACAATATTAGCAATAGAGAGTTGGTATAAGAAAAAGAAAAAGTATATCACATGTGAGAAAATTAAAAAAGCATATTCATTATTACTTCCTCCTCCGTTTAAGAATATAGAAGAATTAGATAAGTATTCTGATGAATTGGATCAATTGAGAATAAAACAATAGTTACTATTATTCTAATAGATTTATAAATAAGACGTTATTTTTAAAAACAATTCAGCTTCACTTAAATTATAAAAAACAATACAAATTCAACACAATTCATTACATTTGTCGAATACGGAGCAATTAATCGAGTTATAGCACAGATATAAATTACTTGTGAATATAATAGATACTTTCTTCAATTTAACGTATCAGCAATTAATGAAACTAGCAAGAGGCGAAGGTCAATGCAAAATGGAGTGCTTTAATGCATAACCATCTGAAGAAAAAGAAAAGTGAATTTGTTTAATAATGCAACATATAATTAAACCAGTTATGAGTAAATTAAATTTAGAGTTAATATTAATTTTCTGTTTTTTTTCTTTTATACAATGTCAGGCAGGAACAAATACAGATGAAAGTAAACCTACCGTTGTATTAAATAATACTATTAAAGACAACAAATCGAAAACCACAAGATTAGAATATTGCTTGATTGGGAAATGGTTTATACCGCATGCTGCTGACATAAACATTACGTTCAATAAAGACAAAACCTTTGTTTTTAATGATTTCAATATAAGAACAGAGGAAATGGAAGTGTTGCATGGAATCTTTGAATCAAATGGCAATAAATTGATATTAGAGTACGGCAACAAACCACAACAAACTTTTAGATTTGAAAAAGGTAAAGGAGCAGACGATAATTACTATATTACAAAAGATAAAAATTATTATTTTTTAAAAGGTGATTGACATAACAAATCCAACAATAAAATATGAAGGAGAAACATCTTATATTATTCATTTTTGCAGTGTTAGCATTAAATAGTTGCAGTCAAAAAAATAAAACAAGGATCCCTATCGTTAATCTTATCACAAAAAGTGAAAGCTTTGATGAGTTTAGCAAATTATTCTACTCGGATAGTTTATTTCAACTAAATAGAATTATTTTCCCACTAGAAAATGATAAAAAAATAGAGAAAGAATATGCAAGCGCTTTAAAAGATTCTGATAACATAGAAATTCATAAAAAGAATAATTATCATCCATATAATAAAAATAATTGGGTTTTTCTAAATAATGCTTATTTCAAAAACAATGATAGTATAGCAATAATTGAGGGCATAACATATAAAAGAAGATTTCATAAAACAAATAAATTTATTGAAGAAAATCTTATATATGCAGATGATGAATTTGTAATGGTTAAATTGAAATTTAAATCTATAAATGGCAAATGGTATTTAATCGATTATATAGACGGATTTGCAAACTAAAGAATAAGACGTAAATATAGTTCCTAGATTCGGCGAAATGTCTTTTATTGGAGATTTCCCTTATTTATATATTGCTTATCTTACCAGTATATAGCATTAAAGATAGTTATTGGATTCAGTTTCTTACACCATTTGCAGTATTGTATATTTTGTCGTTATTTGTAATATCAATAATGAGCCGTCGTCATGAAGTAGATTGATATACCTGATCATATACTTGAAAAGCATAAATCCAACAAAAAAGCTTTAGAAGAAGCAAAAAGAAAATATAAAGACATTATAAAGATGAAACAAATTTTAGCACTCACTTTATTCTTAATTCTAAGCTATTCTTGTAATAGGCAGACTATAGGAATGAAACAATCTAATTTAGACACATTAGTTTATGATTCACTTTGTTCGGTTGTGCAAGAAAATTCAATAAATAAGCTTAAGGGCTTGGAGATTAAATATTATAATGATAGCATAAAAATAATACATATCTATAGAAATGAAGCATCATTGTATACTAAATATTTCAGGAAAGGGCCGGCATTTGTTGAATACAGAAAAGAATTTGTAACAGATATTGATTCAGATACAGTCTTATTTATTGCAAAACATGATACAACATTTGTTTATGATAAATTTATGAAGAATTTTGGATTTGATGCTTTTATTCCATTTATATTAGGATTTAATAAAGGGAGGACAAAGATTACGATAAAAAAAGTTGGTAATGTATATATTAGGAATCTTCGTAGTTTAGACGTCCCATCTTATAATGAAAATTATTATTATGATAGTAATTTTCATATACTTAGATTTGAATATTCTTATAAAAAGAATAAATTTGTGTACAAAAAAGCTATAGATAATTAACCATAATGACTTTTGGTGAAGGAATTGGTAATTCTGATAATAGGTACAAGTATAATGGTAAGGAACTTGATCGCACGCATGGGTTTGACTTGTATGATTATGGGGCACGAATGCAAAATGGAATGCAGTTTACTACTATTGATCCTTTGGCAGAGAAGTATTATTCTATTTCACCGTATGCTTATTGTGAGAATAATCCTTTAAACAAAATTGATCCAGATGGCAATAGCTCTGAATATAATTGGCATACTGGTAAGTATGAAGACGAATCAGGTAATGAGGTTTCTTGGGAGGATGTAGAAAATGAATATGGGATAGGGCGAGCGAAAGATGAATCTAAGGGAAAAGATGTATCTGATGATTTAAGCGAAAATGGAGAATCTGGTGCACCAAAAACTCATAATCGTAAATTTAAGATCGGAGGATATCCTAATGATCCACCACTAATTAATGTATATCCAGAATTTGATTTGTTTTTATTATTAATTAATCCAATCAAAAGCTTATTTTACAAAAG
>JAFNAQ010000070.1 GCA_017860275.1 Bacteroidota bacterium | reverse complement strand
TTGAATTCCCTGATTAAAACAAGTATTTAGGTAGACTTGCCTTTTGCCTGTATGGCAGGCAAAGGCGAGTTTAATAATTTAAGAATATTTTGCAACTATTATTCTAATTATTTTAATCATTATATTTATTTGATTGCTATAGCGTTAGTTTTCATTGAGATATAGAAATTCTGTAACCAGCATGCAATAAGCATCACTTTATGGTCAAAGCCAAATTTTCCACATCTGTATATGTCTTTTACAATTTTATATTTTTTGTTCAACCTATTGCATGTTCAACAGATACACGAATAGATTAAATTCCTTTATTTTGTTGTTTGTTTTCGTCAGTTAGTTCTTTACCTTTTGGTCTCTTTGTGGGCATTAATAAGGTAACTTCCTCAGGATTTTATCCTATGAAACTGATATCTTGCCAGAGAATAATACCTTTTGGTAATGTAAATAGTTGCAAATTACACATTTTTGATCGTGAAGGCTTCAACTAAAAGTATGGCTTATCTAAAGATTTTATTATCTAATAAAGTTAATAAGATATTTTTCAAACAGTGTTTTTTAACCCTGAGATTAATCACACTAAAGTTCTTCATCCTGTGTGTATTGGTCGCTCAGTGCTGTCAAACAAGACATCTATATTGGGTATAAGCGTATGAATTAATTTTGAGTGTATCAACTGATTGGTTTATGACTGTATCATACAATATGCTGTCACGTGATACTCTTGTAAAGGATTGATTTTAAGGTAATATACTGTGAAAAATCAATTTATCTGTCTACCGGTCGTTACAGGTAATGCTTGCTGATTGCGATGCTTGCCAAACGAACACGAGGTTTATCTTGTAAAATGTAATGAGATATACACACGCCAGTCTTGTTCTAATTTGAAAAATAACACTTCAAAGGTTTTAAGATCAATTCCGGTTACACTTTGAAGTTGTAGTAAATTCTTTTTTAACTTAAAACATCTTATAATACCAAAGCGATGGAAGTCGAAAAATATTATTTAAAATCAATCTGTTGACAAACTAATTTAAATAATCTCAATTATATATTCCTATGAAATACGTTACATTTTTTTGTTTTTTTTCTTTTCTTACAATCCAAAATATATTTTCTCAGAATGATAAGCCACCATTAACAACTGATAGTCTTTCTTTTGAGTTGTGTAAATTGTATGCGGCTGATCAATGTTTAAGAAATTATATCCCTGATTCGATTAATAGCCAAATAAGATGGTCGTTTATACAAAAAATAGATTCTATAAACTTTTATAAAAGCATAGATTTTATAAAAAAACATGGTTTCCCTTCAAGAAAAGAATATAGAAATAATTTCGATTTTGAATGTGTCAATGCAGCATTGATATGTATATTTTTACATAATCCACAAAGAGTTATTAAACAAGAAATTTATGATTTATTAAAAGCAGAAGTAAGAAAAGGGAATCTTTCATCTTTAACTTTTTCTTATATATTAGATAGGTATTATGTTATATATAAGAAATATTCTTTATATGGTTCTCCATATAAAACTTGGACACCATGTAAAGGTGTTCGTTTTGAGGATAAAGAAAAAGTAAATAATGCAAGACTAGATATTGGACTTGAGGCTTTGCCAGATTCTTGTTTTATTCATTATTAAACAAAAAGTATAAAATGATTTTAATAATAACGACAGAAGAGGGCGATTTTTCACATCCACAAATAATCAATTGGTTAATATACAGGAAAGCAAAATATATTATCATAACGGGTGAAGAAATAGTTATGAACAAGAAGTGCATTACTATTAAGAATGGTAATTTTTATTATGATGGAATTAATTTAACCGATGAAATTTCTTGTGTGTATTATAGAAGATGGTTAGTACCGGCAAATTTCAGATTAACTAACGACTCAACATTAAATGACACTTTATTACAAAATCTATTTTATGAAGCGAAAGAAATAAGAGATTTTCTTTTTTCTAATTTAGAAAGTAAAGTTTGGATACCTAACTTGAAATATTTATCAGTGAATAAGTTAAATGTTTTAGAAAAAGCAAAAGAAATTGGATTTAATATCCCTGATTATATAGTGACAAATCAGAAAAAAGAATTGGTTAATTTTTACAACAATTACAATAAAGATATAATTTGTAAAGCTATTGGAAATTATAGTAAAATTTACACTGATAATGGTAGTATTATTAATACAATTTATACTAAGACTATAGATGATAAATTGATAAAAAAATTACCCGATATTTTTTTTATTTCACTTTTTCAAAAAAGAATAACTAAATTATTAGAATTAAGAGTGTTATATTTTAACAATAAAACCTATCCAATTGGTGTAATGTCACAAGAAAATGAATTAACAAAATTTGACTCTAGAAAAAATTCGGAATCAATAGAGAGTAGATTAGTGCCAATAAATATTCCCAGATCTTTAACACAAAAAATAAATAAATTAATGAAAACTTTAAATCTAAATATTGGAAGTTTAGATTTTATTTTAGATGATAATAATGATTATTATTTTTTAGAAGTAAATCCTGTGGGACAAATAGGTGGGTATTCAAGACGAACAACATATAATATAGAGAAACAGATTATTGATTATTTAATAGATTTAGATTATAACTATGAAAAGACAAAAAAATGACATTATTGCAATAATAAATAGCTTGGTTTTAAATGGAAAATTACCTATCCCTTTTTTTAATTCTCAAGAAGTGAATAATGATGTAGAACATAAAAACATACAAAATAATAATATAGAAAATAAATATAAGCAAAAAAAATTACCAGAAGCAGAGGCATCATTATTAATAAGTAAAATTTATGAAATTCTTTAATTTATATACAACAACAATTATTACAATAGGCTATAAAAAATCATGTATTTTTGATTTAGAAAAGTCGATTTTTTATGAAGTGCCAAAATCATTAGGAATATTCTTCCAGAAAAACTCACAAATAAATTTAGAATTATTAAGAAAGAAAAGTAGTGTCGAAGATTATGACACAATTTGCGAATATATTAATTTTTTAATTACAAATAAACTAGGATTACTATCGAATCAAAAAATAAAATTTAGTAAAATAATACCACATCAGGAAGAGAATAACCCTTATTTATTTGAATGTTTAATAATAGATTCAAGTTCATCTATTGATTTGTTTAAATTTATTAAAAAAGTATCAAACTTTCAGTTGTTCAGATTTGTACAAATTAGACTCTTTTTTGCTCCAAAGATAAAAACTATCGAGAAATTTATTGATGAACTTTTTTGCAAAAGCAATTTCAATGTTGAAATAATATTTAATAAAAATACAAATATTTGTATCTCAGAATATAAAGAACTATTAGTAAAGAAGTCTGGTATTATCTCAAGGTTTGTTATTATGAATACAGGTGAAAATCGTATTGAGATGAAAAGTAAACTTATTTTAGATAAAAATAGATTAGTACATAAAAGTCAATGCGGTATTATAAAAAAAGAACTATTTATGACAAATCATGATTCTTATGTTAATTCATGTTTGGGTAATTCTTGCTTATATAAAAAGATTTCGATAGACTTAAATGGGAATATAAAAAATTGTCCCTCTATGCATCAGACTTTTGGTAATATTAAGAATACTACTCTCGCACAAGCAGTAAATCATCCCGATTTTAAAAAATATTGGTATATAACAAAAGATAAAATTGAGGTGTGTAAAGATTGTGAATATCGTTATATCTGTACAGATTGCAGAGCTTATATAAAAAATCATAATAACATATATTCACAGCCCGCAAAGTGCAAGTATAATCCCTATATAGCTAAGTGGGAAGGAGAAGAAGGGTATGTTCCAGTAGAAAAAAGTATAGCAGAAAGTGCTTTATGAGACCATTTTCCCACATTACACTTAGCACGATACCATTTAATGCTGTCCTACTTTTATAATAGCATGAGTTTCTATATAATACGAACATTAAAAAGCGTAAATAAATTAATCTATGACCAGCAAATACGCTGCTGCCGCACGATTGTATCGTGTGGCAAGTATGTTGGCAAGAAAAACGATTAAATGGAAGAAAAACATGAGTAGAAATTATAACTTTCACAATCCTGAAGGTGTCTGTTTTGTAAGTTTTGCTGTAGTCAATTGGGAATATAAAGATTGATACTATATATGATTCCGTATTCAATGAGATGGATTCAGGTAGAAGTTGGTGGAGTATTAGAACAAAAGTAAAACCTTGTAACAAATGTGTTTACAATTTAATTTGCCCACCGATTTCTAATTATGAAATATATACAAAGAGATATAATTTGTGTCATATTCATAGATGATTTAACAAATTTATTGATTTTGACAACTACATATTGATAACCATTTTATTATTGAACTATATTATTAATGAAAAAAGTAATAGCTACCTCTACATTTTTTATTTTTTTTATCTTAGTTTCTTTTTCTCAGAATTCTCATAATTTATCCTACAAAATGAAAGGAATTGTGGTTGATTCGGTTTCCACTGAAACCGTTCCTTACGCCACGGTTTCAGTAACTACTGTTGCCACTCCGGATGTTTATCAGAAACGGATGGCTACTGGTACGAATGGAGAATTTGAGCTCGAACTGACTAAAACAGGAGGTTATTTTCTGATCATTGAGTCTCTTGGAATGAAAACACTCACGCGTGAAATTAAAATCACTCCTGAACAAAAAAACCTGAATCTGGGTAAGTTGATTTTGTCACCTTCTAGTAAAAAACTGACGGAAGTCACTATTACAGCCAGCAAACCGCTTGTAAAAGTCGATTTGGATAAAATCAGTTATGATACTAAATCCGACCCCGAAGCACAAAGCATTTCCGTATTGGAAATGCTTCGAAAAGTTCCGTTAGTAACTGTTGATGCCAATGATAATATCCACCTCAAAGGTTCTAGCAATATCAAAATTTTTATGAATGGAAAAGAAACGGGCATGATGACAAACAATCCGTCTCAGGTATTGAAAAGTATGCCTGCTTCGAGCGTTAAAAGCATTGAAGTTATAATAGAACCCAGCGTCAAATACGATGCCGAAGGAATTGGGGGTATTATAAATATTGTGACCGATCATTCGCTCAAAGGACTTACCGGAACAGTACGTAGTGGAGTTAATACAAAAGGAGGCTATAACGGTGGACTTTATTTATCCACTAAAAAAGGAAAATTCGGATTAACCACTAACCTCAATTACAGAAATTCGAGCGATAAAGATCAGACTTACGACAGGGATTTGAAAAATTTTAATTCCAAATCGGTTAAATATATTCATCAATATGCCAACTCAGATTCGAAATTCAGTTTTTATTACGGGAATCTGGAAGCTATTTACGAATTTGATTCGCTTAATATAGTCAGTTTAACACTTGGAGGATATGGAGGAGGAAATTCCTCCATAGACGATGCCGGTACAAATTTCATGAGTGCACAAGGAGATACCCTCTCGGCTTTCAAACAACTTACAAAAAGCAACAATTCGTGGGGCGGCTTGAACTTATCGCTCGATTATCAGCATGCGTTTAATAAGCCGGAACAATTGCTTACCATTTCGTATAGGCTGAACCATACCCCCGATAACACGGATAATACTTCTGCAGTAACCAGAGTGTTGAATTACACCGATTACACACAGCATATTTTGTACAATGCCAATGGCGACGAACATACTTTTCAGGTGGATTATACCGAGCCTTTCAATAAAATTCACGTGTTAGACGCGGGGATAAAATATATTTTAAGGCTCAACAACAGCGTAAACAATTATTTTCTGCTCAACCAAACAACAAACGCTTGGTATCCAATGCCCAATCAGCCAAAAAATAACCTGAATCAGACCCAGAATATTTTTGGAGCCTACGCCAGTTACACCCTGAAGTTAGATAAATTCAGCGCCCGAGCAGGGCTTCGTTTCGAAGAAACAACTTCCGGTATCCTGCTGTCCGATACCAGTTTTCAGGTTAATTTCTCCAATCTGTTGCCGTCGGTTTCACTGGGTTATAAAGTTAGCGATGCCAACAATCTGAAACTAAGCTACAGCCAGCGTATCAGTCGTCCGGGAATATGGTACCTGAACCCGTTTCTGAACAACTCCAATCCGTTGTCGTTAACTCAAGGAAACCCCGATCTGGTACCTGAACGAAACAATACCATTTCATTTAATTATAGTTATATTTCTTCTAAACTGACCCTGAACACCAGTCTGTTTACTTCATTTACAAACAATTCAATAGAAAGAGTGACTAAATCCCTGACTGACAGTGTGGTTTATAATACATATAAAAATATCGGATTGTATCAAACTGATGGATTATCGCTGTATGCTAACTGGCAACCAGATGAGTCCATACAACTAAGCTTGAATGGAAATGTCGGATACACTTTAATGAAAACCAATGATGGAAGCGGGTTAAAAAATGATGGTTTTAATTATTCGGTTTTTTTGGATGGAGAATTCAGGTTGCCATATAAAATTAAATTTTCAGCTTACAGTGGGTATTACTCATCAAGAATTAATTTACAGGGACAGAATAGTGCAATTTTTTATTATGGAGTATCAGCTTCACGCGATTTCCTGAAAGAAAGATTAAATGTTTCGGTGTCTGCTCGGAATCCTTTTCCTAAAAGAAAATATTATTCTGGTTATAGTCAAACTATAGATTATAGAGTGGATTACAATCAATCAATGATAGTTCAATCATTTGGATTGTCAGTTAGTTATAAGTTTGGAGAATTAAAAGACCAGATTAAAAAAGTGTCCAAAACCATTGAAAACGATGATGTGAAAAGTGGTGGTGCCCAGGGTGGTGGAGGTTGAACAAGATGCTTTTCAGTCAGTTGTAATGAGATGGACGATCCTTTTTATTTTGTCACAATTCTTCGGAATGAATTTAACAGGGTACATCCCTAAGTCAATTTAATTAAAAACCTAAAAGTTGTAACTGATTCAATATATAAGTTTTTATTGTGTCTTTTTTGCAGGTCAAATATGAAATGATATTGATAAATTATGTAAAGTTAAGCTTCAAAACTTCTGTAATCACTTTATCTTATACATTATGAAAGGATGCATATTTATTGCAAAATCAAGATAACTTGTATTATTAAAACATAGTTTGTGTGAGTTACTAATATTAATTAAATGAAATTTCCTCATTACCTCCAGCACGATGCAATGGACTGCGGTCCTACCTGCCTGCGTATGATAGCAGCTCATTACGGTAAGGTGTTTTCATTGGAAGGATTGCGTGAACGGTCGGGAATTACCCGCGAAGGCGTATCCATGCTGGGGCTGAGTGAAGCTGCTGAACAGCTGGGCTTTCGCACCGTAGGGGTAAAAACCACTTTTGAAGAGTTGATGGAAGCACCCCTGCCTTGCATTGTCCACTGGAATCAGGCGCATTTTGTAGTAGTGTATAAAGCCCCCCAACCCCCAAAGGGGGTGAAAAGATTCTCCCCCTTCGGGGGAGTTAGAGGGGGCTTTGTTTACATTGCCGACCCAGCCGTTGGTGAAATTAAGCTTACCCGTGAGGAGTTTTTCAGAAGCTGGATAAGCACCAAAGAGAATGGTAATGATGTGGGAGTGGCTTTAATACTGGAACCTACTCCCGAATTCTACAAGCAGGAGGATGAAAAA
>JAFNAQ010000069.1 GCA_017860275.1 Bacteroidota bacterium | reverse complement strand
TTAATTTTTTCAATTAAAAAGTGATTGATAATTATGTTAAATTAAAAAAACTTTAATAAATTTACGGCTCTAATACTTCTGCCGAAAATCAAACTTCTCAATTTCCCAAGTTTACAGGGACATTCAGGTTAAAAAAACAACAGAAAGAAACAAATTACGATCGGAGGATTTGAGCAGATAAAAATCTGTTGGATAAATTGGATATATAGATAAGAAGCAAAAAATTATGTATAACAACACTTTAACAAATTGGATAAGTGTAATAATACATAATTTATCAAACTTAAATATACATCTAAATATGAGATGTTTAATAAATAAACAAACTCAAATAAATTCGAAATAGGTGTAACTCCGTTACACCAACACAGATGTTGGGGCAGCTATAAGAAAGACTAAACACAAAGACAATATGCCTAGAAAAATTAGTACCATATTAAATGTAGAAAGCAAAGACCTAAACAAAAAAGGTGCTTTTGACGGCTTTATTGACATTGACAGCAGACTACATATTGACCCAAGTTTGTTGGATATATGTAAAATCAAAGAATTTAAGGACTCTAGAAAGACATTTGATAAATATTTTTCGGATGTTCTCGTACTTACCAATGGAAGTAATATATTAGGTGATAAATTATGGAGAGAAGCTGAAAAAAGACTGGAATTTAAGGAAATTGGGAATACAGCTCTTGGATATTCGAGAGTTGGAACGGTTGGTAATGCGATAGGTCCAATTTTAGCCAACAAAATTTTGACTACTGTTTCTCAAATTGTTGAAGCAGGTATAAAAGACCCTGTCATTTTTGAACTTGTTGGAATGTTTGAAGAAGGAGTTGGTGCAGATAGAATAAGTGATATGACAGTGAATATACTCTTTGATAATTTTGCTTCATATTCAAGTAGAATTGCAAAAGAACTAAAAGCTCCTCTAAAAAAATTCACCATTAAGGAAAAGGACTATGAACTCCCTTTTGACCCACAAACAGGAAAAGAAATAATTCTCGTCCCGAAATCATTACTTAACAATTTACCGATTGCAACGGATTGGGATGATATTGACAGAGTTTGTAAATATAATAATTCTCTCCGAAACAAGGTAAATAAGATAATTGGCAAAAGTTGGAAATCTGCGACAAGAGTTAGCAAAAGAGAACTAAAGAGATTATTGTTAGAAGAACCTGAACTTTTAAAGGACTTGATAACTCAATACAAGTCTAAACCTCGTTCTTGTTATGATTTTCAAAACGACCCACTTGGTGAACTCATTTGGGCAGAACTATCAGAAAAAGCACCTGAGAAATATCCTTTAGACCTAAATGAATTTAAACCTGTAACCGCAGAAAATATTTTAGAAATTGTTAAGCAAATCTGCAAACAGTTTGCCACTCTTATAGAAAATAATGGATGGTTTGAATATCTGTATGACAATACAGGAAAACTAAAACACGAGAGAGCGCCTCAATTATTGTTTTTTGGAATAGCCGAAGTTTATTGTATCGCAAATAACCTTGACTTAAGCAGAGAAACAAATGCAGGTATAGGTTCATTGGATTTTAAAGTTTCCAAAGGGTTTCTAGCAAAAGTCAATGTTGAACTTAAATATTCTACAAATCCGAATTTGATTAAGGGTTTTCAAAATCAATTACCAGCATACAATAAAGCAGAAAAAACCGATACGAGCATTTACCTAATTATTCAAACTCAACGTGCAAATAGAAATATAATAACTTTGAGAAAATTAGCTGAAAAAAACAGAAAACAAGGAGAGAGAGTTCCAGAAATAATTGTGATTGATGGTCAAAAACAACAATCAGCAAGTAGACGAAGGTAAAAAAAACAGACCGCATAACATGCAATATACAAAATTGGGATTTAATAGGTTATTCAAAGGCAGTGGCTCGCATCAAGTGCCGTGTGGCTTGATAGTGAATCGCTCCATAATCCCCAAATTTGCAAATTGTCGATCGTTATGTAATATATTAAAAAAATAAAAATGGCAACAAAAAACGACACATATAGTGTTTTTACTCCTTCTCAACCTGCAGAATTAACTTTTGTTGAAAGAGATGAGGTGAACAAACAATTAGTAGACGCAATTAGAACGCCAGGAAAACAACTGGTAATTTACGGATATAGTGGATCTGGCAAGACAACTTTATTAAACAACAAGTTAAATCAGTTATATTCAGGAGTTATAGAATCTCAATGTAACAAAAGTACAACAATTGATCAGCTAAAACTTGAAGCTTTCGATTTGTTGGACAAATATTACAAAACTGAAATGTCAACACAGAAAAGTTTTGAAATTTCTTCTAGTTTAAAATCATTATATTCTGAAATTAAGGCTTCTTCAAAAATTCAGATTGGTGATAGATTAGAAAGAATCGTTCCAATACAATTAACCGACAGTAGATTAGCGGAACTCATTGGTGAAGCAGAATCATGCTGGAAAATTGAAGATTTTCACAAAGTAGAAAAAGAGCATAAGCAAAGATTATCACAAATAATGAAAGTTTTTATGGATGCTTCAAGAAAGTACAAAACAACAAAAATAATAACAATTGGAGCAGTAGGTACAGGAAAAGAAGTCGTTGAATATGATAGTGAAATGAAAGAAAGAGTTTCAGAGATATATATTCCTCTTATGTCAGTTGATGAACTTGAAGATATTATAACAAAGGGGGAAAAACTACTAAATGTAGAGTTTCCCAAAGATATTAAAAATAAAATTGTGGTCTATTCTAATGGCTTAGGGTCTATTTGTCATCAGTTATGCCTTTCTATGTGTACAAATAATTATATATATGAGACTGCTGATGAAAAGTATACATTTTCAAAAACAGATTTGGAATTAGCAATTAATGATTATTTAAGTCAGAATTCAGCGACATTAAAATCCACATTTGACAAAGCAATAAAATCCTCTAGAAAAAGTAAGTATGGTACGACAGAAATACTACAAGCAATCATTAATCTAAAGAAAGAAGAAGTTAACAGCCATGAAATACTTGATGAGTTAAGAGATAAATATGATAGTAAATATCCATCAAGCACATTAACAACATACCTTAATCAATTGATAACAAGCGAAAGGGATGAAGTTTTAAGAATAAATAAAGATTCAAATACGTATTATTTCAGTAACCCTTTTCAAAAAGCGTATTTTGAATTGTCATTTAGAAATAAATCTCGTACAAAATCTATTGGTTTTAATAAGTTATCTGCGGACGAAATTCTTGCTTTTATACAAGCTAAAAAGGAAATTGAAGCTGAATTGGAAGACTACGATTTTGATTAAAAAATACATTACATAACACAAACTCTCTTAGGTTTGCACAATAATTAGAATTTTGAAAGGCAGGGTTGAGGTGCATTTAGTAGTCTTTGCTCCCGCATCCCACCAACTGCCCATAGCCTCAATCATTTTCCATCATTGTGAAGAAATACACTGAATACAAAAAAATGTAGCTTATGAGGATGTTGAAACTCAATAACACAGATACTTTCGTCGATAGGAAACTCACAATAATGATTTTCTTAGAAGGAACCATTTTGGTACCAGGGCGATTGATAGACTATTTCAGTCATGGGAAATATATCCCCAAAGGAAACTGTGTTAATAAAATCAGTAGTTGGAGCAATGAAGGTGCCCGGATTGTTTATATGACCTATGTAAAAAAAGCATCTTCGGCGGAGGCAGTCAAAAACATATTGGTAAAATATAAGTTTCCCGGACAGTATCTGTACCATCGGACAAAAGGAGAAAAATATAAAGACATAGTCGAAGCTGTTAAACCCGATATATTGATAGAAGACGATTGTAAAAGCATTGGTGGCAAATGGCAAATGTCAATCACTTATGTTGATAACAACATTAAAGACAAAATAAAATCTATTGTGGTAAAGGAATTTAAAGGAATTGATTTTTTGCCGGACAACCTGACTGAATTGATGAATTATTAAAGAAATTAAGCATATATACACCCCGCTGTCGCGGATTTGTAATCCGTATCAACAACATAACAGTATAAGATTGTCACAGGTCACAGACCTGCTCCAGCGGGGGGAAAGTAAAAAAAGAAAAACAGAATAGAATCCGTGAAATATATAACCAACATTTGAGCCGAAGAAGCTCCTGCGGCTGACAGTACCGCGGTAATGGTTTCTTCTTCTGCGGCAGTTGAGAACAATACAGATTCGACTCACAAGTTTATCCGGACTGCAGAGTTAAAGTTTAAAGTCAAAAATGTTATAGAAAGCACTTACGACATTGAAAATATAACTGCACGAACAGGTGGCTTTGTAACTTACACAAATTTAACGAGCGATATTCTTTCAACAGAGACAAAAGAAGTTAGTTTAGATTCTTCCGTTATTGTTACACGTTTTACAGTTACAAACTCAATTATCATACGAGTACCAAACACAAAACTAGATACAACATTAAAACAAATTTCAAGAAATATCGTATATCTTGACAGTCGTGTTATAAAAGCGGACGATGTAGCTCTTCAACTATTATCAAACAACTTAACGATAAGCAGATCTGACAAGAATGAAGCACGACTAAAAGATGCAATTGACAATCGTGGAAAAAAACTGGCAGAAACAACGTCTGCAGAAGAACTCCTTCTGAACAAACAGGAACAAGCAGACAATGCCCGAATTGCAAATTTATCTCTCCGGGATCAAATTAACTTTAGCACCATAAACCTGATAATATATCAGAATGAAGGAGTTAGTTACGAGAAAATTCTTCGCGAAAAAAAATCAAAACAATATGAGCCAAGCTTTGGATTTAGAATTTTAAATTCATTATCAACTGGTTGGACTATATTTGAGAATATTATTGTTTTTCTGTTAAATCTTTGGGGACTTGTTTTACTTGGAATTATAGGATTTTTGGGCTATAAACTTTACGTGATTAAATTCAGGAAAAAGAAAAAAGAATAAAACCTGCAGGAAGCAAAGTATGACCTTCCCGCTGGTGCGGATTTTTAATCCGTGTCAACAACATAACAGTATAAGATTAGCACAGATCACATACTACGCCAGCGGGGGGACAAGCTTTTAGACAGAAATATAATTATAAAAACAAATATAAATGAAATCAAAAATTATTACAATTTTAGTACTATCAGTTCTTTTATTTTCATGTACCGTAAGTAGAAACGCGCCAGTATTTAAAGATTATGGAGAAGTTGGAAAGGATAAATGTATTTTATATATTGTTAGAGGTAGTAGTTTTTATGGAGGTGCAGTTCCTTGG
>JAFNAQ010000017.1 GCA_017860275.1 Bacteroidota bacterium | reverse complement strand
TGTGGCTGGAATACCTCCTTTCTAGAGATAGAAAATTCAACAACTTTATAAGATATCCGTTTTCGAGACGTTAGAGCTAGTCTCTAATAGTTCGCTACCCAAAAGGTTTTCACAATATAAATAGTCTCGTAGCTCAGTTGGTTAGAGCACTACACTGATAATGTAGGGGTCGGCGGTTCAAATCCGCCCGAGACTACAAACAAAAACTCAATTACTTCTAATGTAGTTGAGTTTTTTTTGTTTATATATTCTTTGATAGAGATAAAAAAAAGGGTTTAATTAAACCCTTTCTGCTATTATTTCTCTTTTATTATCTTCTATCTCTGTAATTTTTACTATTGTATAATGTTTAGGTAGTAGATTTTTTATCCTTTCACTCCATTCCAGAAAGCAATAATTACCACTATATAAATATTCTTCTAATCCTATATCAAAGGCTTCAGATTCTTTATTTATTCTATAGAAATCAAAATGATAAATTGCTCCAAATGTTTCTGAAAGATATTCGTTAACTATTGCAAAGGTAGGTGAGCAGACTTCATCCTTTGCCCCTAGAACATGACATATTGATTTTGTAAATGTTGTTTTCCCCGCTCCCATCAATCCATCTAATGCAAAAACTCTTTCATCCCTAAAATCTATTAGTAGTTTTTCTGCTACAGAGTTAAGCTCTTGAAGGTTATTCACTAAATATTTTTTTGTCATAGCCTACTTATTTTTTAATGTAATGAATGGAATCATAACTTCCTCCATAGATATTCCACCGTGTTGGAAGGTATTCATATAATATTGAACATATTGATTATAGTTGTTTGGGTAGGCAAAAAAGTCATTGGAGCGAGAGAAAATATATGGTGATGTTATTGATAACTTTGGTAAGTAGATTTGAGAACAATCCTTAACCTCAAATACTTCCTTTGTATTATACTCAATTAATCTTCCAACTTTATATCTAAGATTTGTTGATATATCTTTATCTCCTTTAACTCGTATTGGTCTATCAATTTTTACAGATCCATGATCTGTAGTTATCATGATATTTACTTTTTTATCACTAAGAAATTTCAGTACCTCCATAAGTGGAGAATGTTCGAGCCACGTTTGTGTTACAGCCCTATATGCTTTTTCATCTTCTGCCAATTCTCTTACTATATCGCTTTCTGTTCTTGCATGAGAGAGCATATCAATGAAATTATACACGATAATGTTTAATTCATTTTGCATCATATTGGATAGATTATCTATCATCCTCTTTCCATATTGTGCATTTAGAACTTTATGATATGTTGTCTTGATATTTATTCCATATCTTTTTATCTGTTCTTGAAATAATTCATGCTCAAATTGGTTTTTATTTCCTTGCACATCCTCATTTACCCACAATGAAGGATATTTCTTTTGTATTTCTGCTGGCATTAGCCCAGCAAAAAGAGAGTTTCTAGCGTATTGTGTTGTTGTTGGTATTATGCTATAATAAATATCTTCACTTTCAGTTCTATAGAATTGCTCAATCATTGGTTGAATGGCTTTCCATTGATCGAAACGAAAATTATCTATAACTATTAAGAAAGTAGAAATATGGGTTTTATTATCTTTATTATTAATTACTGGGAATAATTTATCCCTTAAAACTGTATGAGATAGCATTGGTTTATCTTCATTCTTACCGCTAAGCCAGTCAATATAGTTTTTCTCATAGAATTTACAGAAAAGAGAATTAGCCTCATCTTTCTGTTGACGCAGAATTTCAAAAATGCTATCGTCTTGTGAATTTGCCAATTCCAATTCCCAATAGACTAATTTTTTATATATCTCTATCCATTCTTCGTAATTCATTCTATCCATCAATTTCATTGAAATCTCACGAAATTGTTGTTGGTAGTTGATTGTTGAAGTCTCACTAACAAGACGTCTTATGTCTAAATGTTTCTTAAGTGCTAGAAGAATTTGGTTTGGATTAACAGGCTTAATAAGATAATCAGATATTTTCGAGCCTATTGCTTGCTCCATAATTCTTTCTTCCTCACTTTTAGTTATCATTATAACAGGAATATATGGAAGCTTATCTTTGATAAGATTAAGGGTGTCTAATCCGCTTAGTCCAGGCATATTTTCGTCGAGGAAAACAATATCAAAGGGATGCTCAGACAATAAGTCTAGTGCTTCATGTCCATCTGTTGCAGGTGTAACCTGATAACCTTTTGCCGAAAGGAAGAGAATGTGTGGTTTTAATAAATCAATTTCATCATCAACCCAAAGAATTTGTACCATATAATTGCTTGTTAGAATAAATAAACTTTATACTAAACGCCGAACTTATAGAATTGTTATAATTCAGTGCAATCAATATTATAAGTAGCATTATCTTCTAGCTGAGGAATATCATTTTGATCAATATTTCCACAACTGCTTCCCCAATCATATATAGGATATGTCATAGCAGATCCACTTGCAGCTTTTTTTGTTGGAGTTGCTGTACATAGGCAATCATTTTGTTCAGAACAAGATGTTGCTAATACTGAAATAGCAACTAATAAAAGTAAATATATTTTTTTCATAATGCTTTTCTTTATTTATTGGTAAGAAAACTAACTATATAACGCTCATCTATCGTTGTTAGTTTATACAACTTTTCAATTTTACCGTTATTTAGTAATATTATGATAGGTTGCTTGTTCTTTGTGGCTTCAAGAAATAATGGTGCAGGAACAAATGTGTAGGATATACTATCAATATTTGCTTCTTTATGGAAAGAATCTACATTCTTTCTATTTCCCCAAAATATTTCTATAAAACTATCTTTATGTAAATTGTTATTAGTAATAATAATGCTGATTTTTTTTGCAGCAAATTTACAATACTTACATCCTGTACTATATAAACAAATAACCTTTTTACCCTCATTTATTTTTAATTCCTTGACATTATTTAGATTTGATAAGTCTTCAAAGGCTTTGTAATTAATAGAAACGGAATTATTAAATATCTTTGCTTTAATAATATCAGGAGGATTGATTGAATAAACAGCACCAATACTAGTAATAGAAAACAATATTAATAATACTTTTGAATACCTATTTTTCTTTCCTTTTCTTGGAATGAGAAAGAGTACAATAAGAATCAAAATGATATTCTTGATTAAGGTCTGAATATCATTAAATACAAGAACATCTCCAAAACAGAAACAATTTTCGGTAGATACATCGAATAGATAAGGTTTTAATATTATATATAACGAGAAGAAGGATAGAAATAACAATGAAAGTAAATAAGACACCTTAGGATAAATTCGAAAAATCAACATCAATCCTAAAATAGTCTCAATGGCTATCAGAAATCTAGAGACAAAAGTTGTAAAAACCCAATTAAATACCCCATGTTCAAAGAAAAATAAATCGACATTTTCTATTGATAGGTATTTAAATAATGCTGATAAGATAAAAACAATACCAATAATTATTCTGCCAATATTTTCAAAGAGGGCTTTGTTTACTTTCATTTCTAATTGTCAGTACATACTAAGACGTAACCTCCAGCAATATTTGTATTGCTCCAAGTACTATCTAAATCGCTCCAAGATATTTCATCACAGCTTTTTTCTGAGTTTGATACCTTAATATCTGAAGCATAAACTTGACCATTTTCTTCTTCAATAGTACACATACAATTATTTGTATCGTTACAACTAGATAGAGAAAAAATCGAACAAACACCCAATAATAATAGAACTTTTTTCATAATCTTTAGATATTTATTTTTAATTATTACTTTATTGGTATTTCATTCTTGAAAAACCCTTTGATAAGGGCAAAGGTAGCAAAAAAAAGTAAACTCGTCTTTTTTTATCCAAAATATTTTAATTGGAACAATTATATTGTAAATTTGCAGCAGAATATATATTTAATTTATATTTTTGATATGGAAAATAGTAACAATATAATAGATGATGTAACAAACAGTGAGTATAAATATGGTTTTGTTACAGATATAGATACAGATACAATTGCCAAGGGATTAAACGAAGATGTAATTCGTCATATTTCTAAAATGAAACAAGAACCAGAGTGGTTATTGGATTTCAGATTGAATGCATACAAGAAATGGCAAACAATGAAGATGCCTACATGGGCTCATCTTGATGTGCCTGAGATTGATTTTCAAGATATAATATATTATGCAGCCCCAAAAAAGAAAAAAGAACTTTCATCTTTAGATGAAGTTGACCCAGAACTTTTAGATACATTTAATCGTTTGGGTATATCTCTTGATGAACAAAAGAAAATATCTGGAGTTGCTGTTGATGCAGTAATGGATAGTGTTTCAGTTAAAACAACTTTCTCAGACACCTTGGCTAAGGAAGGTATAATATTCTGCTCATTTAGTGAAGCAGTGAAGAATCACCCTGACTTGGTTAAGCAATATATGGCATCTGTAGTTCCTGCAGGAGATAATTTCTTTGCAGCCTTAAACTCAGCAGTATTTAGTGATGGTTCTTTTTGTTATATACCAAAAGGAGTTCGTTCACCTCTTGAGCTTTCAACTTATTTTAGAATTAACGCTGCAAATACAGGTCAGTTCGAAAGAACATTGATTATTGCAGACGAAGGAGCTTATGTTTCATATATGGAAGGTTGCACAGCTCCAAAGAGAGATGAAAATCAACTCCATGCAGCTATCGTTGAAATTATTGTAATGAAAGATGCAGAGGTAAAATATTCAACAGTTCAAAACTGGTATCCAGGAGATAAAGATGGTAAAGGAGGGATATATAATTTTGTAACAAAGAGAGGCATATGCAAAGGAAACAATGCAAAGCTATCTTGGACACAGGTTGAGACAGGTTCTGCAATAACTTGGAAATATCCTAGTGTAATATTAAAAGGAGATAACTCAATAGGAGAGTTTAATTCTGTAGCCGTAACAAATAATCATCAACAAGCAGATACAGGAACTAAAATGATTCACCTTGGACAAAACACCAAGAGCACAATTATTAGTAAGGGTATTTCGGCAGGATTTAGTCAAAATTCTTATAGAGGATTAGTCAGAATAACAAAGGGAGCGACCAATGCTCGTAATTATTCTCAATGCGATTCATTGCTACTTGGAGATAGATGTGGAGCACATACTTTCCCTTATATAAAAGCCGATAATCATAATTCAATTCTTGAACACGAGGCAACAACTTCAAAAATTTCAGAAGAACAATTATTCTATGCTCGTCAAAGGGGAATATCTCAAGAGGGTGCAATAGGATTAATTGTCAATGGTTATGCAAAGGAAGTTTTAAATAAACTGCCAATGGAGTTTGCTGTTGAGGCACAAAAATTACTTAGTATTAGTTTAGAAGGTAGCGTAGGTTAATTATGGAAGGTGGCCCCAAGATACTCATAATAAGATTCAGCTCAATAGGAGATATAGTATTAACTACACCTATTGTTCGTTGTTTAAAACAACAAATTCCAAACGCTGAGATACATTATCTAACTAAAGATTCAAATGCGATAATATTAAATAATAACCCTAATATTGATAGGGTTATTATTTTCAAAGGCTCGTTTATTGAAGTATTGAAGCAACTAAGAAAGGAGAAGTATTCCTATGTTATTGACTCACATAGAAAGCTACGTTCAATTGCATTTGTATTAAGACTTCTTAGACCGTCGAAATCAATAAAGAAACAATCCTTTAAGAAATGGTTGTTGGTAAATTTCAAAATAAATATCTTACCAAAAAAACATATTGTTGATTTACACTTCGACACTGTTCAAAGTTTAGGAGTCAAGAATGATGGAAAAGGTTTGGATTATTTCCTAAGAGAAGAAGATTATATTTCTCCCGATGCTCTTCCTTTAAGTTTTCAAGATGGCTATGTTGCTGTTGTTATTGGAAGCAAACATAATACCAAGCAGATGCCAGAGAGTGTATTGATTAGAATATGCAATGGCATTCAAAGTCCAATTATCCTTTTGGGAGATAGAGACGATAGAGCTAAGGCTATTAGGGTAGAAAATGAAGTTGGAGCAAGAGTATTTAATGGTTGTGGAGCATATAATCTAAACCAAACAGCCGCACTTATTAAGAATGCAAATGGAATAATAACACCAGACACAGGTCTTATGCATATTGCTGCTGCATTTGATAAGAATATTATAAGTGTTTGGGGAAATACTGTTCCTGAGTTTGGAATGTACCCATATATGTCTGAAGATTCAAAGGCAGAGGTTTATATTTTCGAAGAAAAGAATCTAAAATGTCGTCCATGTAGTAGGATAGGTTTTGAGAAATGTCCAAAAAAGCATTTTAAATGTATGAACTCCTTTGACGAAGAAAAGATAATAAGCATAGCCAACAACTGGCCTCACTATATTCTAGACTGAAGGTTTAGAAGAAAAAATAAAACTATTCATGGAAGAAAATAAATATAAGGGAGCTCTCGAAAGTTTCGAGAAACTTCTTAGGATAATGGATGACTTAAGAGAGAAATGTCCTTGGGATAAAAAACAAAGTTTTGACTCTTTGAGGCATCTTACTATTGAAGAGACCTATGAGCTTGCAGAAGCAATAATCGAAAAGGATTTAGATGAGATAAAGAAAGAAGTAGGGGATATCCTACTTCATATTGTCTTTTATGCTAAATTAGGTAGTGAGGAGAAAGCCTTCGATATGAAAACAATAATAGATTCTCTTAATGAAAAGCTTATTCGTCGTCATCCTCATATCTATGGAGATGTAAATGTAGAAAATGCTGAGCAGGTAAAGGAGAACTGGGAGCAGATTAAACTACAAGAAGGTAGAAAATCAGTTCTTTCAGGAGTTCCAAGTACTCTTCCAGCACTCGTAAAAGCATATAGGATTCAAGATAAGGCTAGGGGAGTGGGTTTCGATTGGGATAATGTTTCTCAGGTTTGGGAAAAGGTTGAGGAAGAGATTGAAGAACTTAAGCATGAGTTAAACTCTGAAAATAGAGATATTGAAAAGATTGAGCAAGAGTTTGGGGATATACTATTTGCCTTAATAAATTATTCACGCTTTATTGATGTAAATCCTGAATCTGCTCTTGAAAGGACTAACAAGAAATTTATTAAGCGATTCAAGTATATTGAAGAAAAGATAACAGAAGACGGAAAGGATATGAGGGATATGAACCTTGAGCAACTTGACGTTTATTGGAATAAGGCCAAAGAATTAGAATAGATAAAAAAAGAAAAATAATATGATAAAAGTATTTGCACAAAATCATTTCGAGGTAAACTGCTCATTGATTTATGACCAAACAAAAGAATGTGTATTAGTTGATGTATGTTCTCAAAAAGATAGTGAAAGACAAGAAATATTAGACTTTATAAATAAGAATGAACTAAGGGTTAAGCATATCTTGCTTACTCATCCTCATATTGACCATGTTTGTGGAGCTTTATGGGCAAGTGAGACTTTTAATTTGCCTTTAGAATTGCACAAAGACGGGGAGGAAATACTATCAATGGCAGAAGTTCAGGCTCAGATGATGGGTTTCAATGTAGAGGGAATAGATAATCTAAAGAAAAAATATATTTCCAAGTCAGATAAAATTAGTTTTGGAGACTCTGAGTTAAGAGTTATTGAAACTCCTGGACATTGCGCAGGAAGTCTCTCTTTCTATAATGAGAAAGAGGGTTTTGTAATTACAGGCGATGCATTGTTTCAAGGCTCAATAGGTAGAACAGACCTTCCAACAGGAGACTTTGACTTATTATCAAAGAGTATAAAGGAGAATCTTTTTACCCTACCAGAGAATACAGAATGTATTTGTGGGCATGGTCCAAACACAACAATAGGTTTCGAAAAAGAGAATAATCCTTTCTTAAACTAGAATCTATAGTTTAGGGTAAAGCTCATATAGTTATGGAACTGTCCATTCTTTTGGTAGACATTTAGATTATAATAATCAAATTCTCCACTACGGATACTTATCAAAGAATAGTTATAGTTCCAGCTTATGCCCAATCTATCAGAGAAATTATAAGTAACACCTGTTGTAAAGCCAAGTCCAAAACGCCTAAAAGCAGGTGCTTCGGCGGGTGCTAGACCACTAATGTTTTCTTCACTTGAGCTAATAAGTACGCTAGGGGTAAGACCCAATCTAAAGTGTAGCCAAGAATTATATTTGAAGATATAAAGTAGATTAAGGTCTACATTGCTTGTGCTTACTTGTTGAATTGTAAAGTCCATACTTTTCCAATGAGTTTTACTCCCCTTCATAGTAAATAGCAATTCCCCTTGCCAACGGCTAACCTTCGAAACATCTCTGTAAACGAAGAGTCCTCCAGTAAATCCAACCTTATAGAATCCTCCTATTCTGTCTCCATCAACCTGAGAAGGAGTCATACCAATTATTGCACCAGCCTTAAATTCTTGTGCATTCAAAGAGGCAGAAAATAATAAAGAAAGAGAAAAACATATGGAAAGAAGGACTATTTTTTTCATAAGGATGGGGTTTAATTAGTTTGGACAAAATTACTATAATTATTTTTGATTTCAAGATATTGCCTAATATTTTTAATTCTAAATAATATATTATCTTTGCCCCCTGAAAAAGAACATAAAAACTAAAGAAATGGAAAGCCAAAAAATACAATCCTTATTAGAAAGAAGGACAATAAGAAAATATTCAGATAAAGAAGTCTCAAAGGAGACCTTAGATGCAATACTTGAGGCTGCAATTCGTGGCTCTAACTGCGGAAATATGCAAGCCTATTCAATAATTGTAACACGTGACCAAAAGAAAAAAGAAGGAATGTTGGGATTTCACTTTGGTCAAAAGATGGTTGTTGAAGCACCAATTGTTATAACTGTTTGTGCCGACCTTAACCGTTTTCATAAATGGTGTTTAGAAAGAGGAACGACCGAGGAATATGACAATCTACTTTGGCTAAATATTGCAACAATCGATGCAACAATTGCTACACAGAGTCTTTGCACCGCAGCCGAAGAACTTGGGCTTGGGGTTTGTTACCTTGGAACAGTTAACTATATGGCGCGACCTATTGCCTCTTATCTAAATCTACCAAAGCATGTTGTACCGGTAACCTGCATCACTCTTGGTTATCCAGCAGAGAATCCACCATTAACTGAGCGTTTACCAATGGATGCAGTAGTGCATTATGAAGAATATAAGGACTATTCATCTGAGGATATAAATAACTTATATTCCGACTTCGAACAATTACCACAAAGCAAAGAGTATTGCAGAGTAAATAATCAGGAAAACTTAGCAAAGGTATTTACTCAGTGCAGATATAAGGGTAAGGACTCAAGACATTTCTCAAGAGAATATCTGAGCTTTATCACAGACCAAGGCTTTATGCGTAACGAAGCAGAAGAAGACAATAATTAATTTTCTTGGCTGTTAATTTTAAGAAATAGGATTTAGCGATAAACCCCTTAAATCCGTATTTCTTCCCCATAGAATAAGATTCTAGCGCGCTAGAATCTTATTCTATTTTTGTAGAATCTTATTCTAATTTTCTGGAATCAAATTCTATTTTCCTAAAATCGCTATATATTAGCCCTTTAAAGCAATTTCCCCAAAACTTTCTCAGAGAAAAATAAAAAAAGAAGAAATAAAGATAAAAAAAATCAGGGAGTTTATGAAAAAACTCCTTGATTTTGTCCAAGAACTCCTTGATTTTAGAAAAAAAATCAAGGAGTTTTAAAATAAAATCCCTGATTTTTTTCAAAGAAACAAAACCCCAAGAAATTTCCCTCAAATCCCCCAAATTTATTATAAGAAATTAACGTGCCGTTCTCTCCAACCCAACCATTCTCTTCAAATATTCAACCCACAAAGCCCAATCCCCCTAACAACAATTAACACCAAACCTTGCAAAATGTTAGAGAAATCCCCAAAAATAGAGGTTTTAGTTAAAATAATCTCCATGGCTCTATTATTATATCAAAAAATATTTTTATTAATTCATGTTTCTTTGAAATTAAATTTATACTTTTGAAGCTAGTAAGCTAGGATGTTTGAAAAAAACTGCATATATATTTTAATTAATAATGATTGAGTGTTTGCAAATCTTCAACTACATAAAAGCAAGAAACATTTAAAAACAAACAAAAATAAAGAAGGAAAATGAGAAAAACTATTATTATTTTACTATTAGCATTCACAATAAATTCGAGTGCGCAGAATTTATTCCCTGTTAAATTAGATAACTGTAAAGTTGATGTTTTTTGTCTTGACTGTGGAGATATTCAGGCTGGCTATGATGAAGCTGAATTTTCCAAACTTTTGGATAGACTAAACAATAAATTTGATTTTGAAGGGGTGCGCGGAACTGTAGAATTTCAAGTTATCGTTAGCAAAAAAGGGAGAGCTTGTGTATTAAGTCATACAGACGAGTCAAACAATCCAATTACATTGGAAATAATTAATGAACTTAACAAATTTAAAAAGTGGACTCCAGCCATTACTAACGGAGTGAAGGAAGACAAAACTTCTATCAACTTAATCTTTAAAATAAGAAACAATAAGATTAAAGGGAATATCGAGAGGGTAGATATGGAGGCATTTAAACAATCATTTGATAGACCTGTAGATCCTGAGATATACAATAAAACTTATGAATACAAAAATGAGCATTTAAAGGATTATAAAATAACAGTTTGGAATTCGAAAAACTCAAATCTTACGAATAATATGAATGATCATATTTCAATAGATTTGAATGGCTTGATTTGGCTTACTTTAGACGAAGGATTAGTAACCTTTGATGGGAAGGAATTTAAAAATTCGGAACAAAATATTGTAGATAAGGGAAAGTATTTTAGTTATCATGCATTGGTAACGGACAATAACAATATAAAGTGGGTTTATGCAAAAGATAATATATTCAGTTTTGATAATTCAAAATGGATAAAATATGATTCCGCAGAAATAGGGATTGACGAAGCATATGAAATTATTAATAACCCAATGACAGGAGAAGTGTTTTTCTGTTCTGATGAAGGTTTGACTATATACAAAGATGGGAAATGGACTAATATAAATAAAAGCAAATACAAAGAATTACCATCAAATCGAATATCATTTGCAAAGAGAGATTCAAAAAACAGAATTTGGATTGGTACATTTAGTGGGACTGCAATGATTGACGAAAATAATAATTTAATAAACTATGAAACTACAAAAACTATCTTGAGAGGAAAATGTATAACATCTATGGATGAGGATGAAAATGGGAATATTTATTTTACACTTTTCGAGTTTGATAGAAAGGATAAAGAAACGGTAAACAATGATGAAGGAATCGCAATACTTTATGCTGACGGAACTTTCAAACAGTTTACAACTGAGAATTCAGGAATGCCATTTAATCACGCTAACTGCGTTCTTTATGATAGAAACGAAAAGGTTCTTTGGATTTCGACCGAGAGAGCAGGCTTGATAAGATATGACCTTAAAGAAGGCTGGGAAAATTATCATAATCAAAATTCAGATATTCCAACTTCTTATATTTCTACGATGTCTTTTGATCATAAGGGTAACTTATACTTAGCGACGAGACAAGGACTGGTAAAAATTGAAAGAAAATAATACTTTATAGAGAGAAGAGATTAAGTGTAATATTTTAATATATATGATATGAAAAAAACAACATTGACATTTTTAGGCGTTTTATTTGCTGTTCTAACATTCGGACAGGCAAACTATAAAGAAAAAATTATTGAGCTGGGGAAAGCATACAATAATTTTATGTTCCGTAATGATCCGACAAAGGCGGATATAAAGGAAATGAATGCGAATGTCCCAGATGACTTTAAGTTTACGACTGATTTTATCGCTCAATCGATTACTAAAAAGAATAAATTGTTGACGGAAAAGTTTCTTTCGCGACCTGATGACAAAGTATTGAAACAAATTTATATTATTGATCAGGTAAGACAGAATCTAATAAAAGAAGATCAAATAGATAATAATAAGCTTATCGATAGCCTTATTAACAAAGATATTCCGGCTTACGAGTTGGTTGACAATTATTATGATATTATTTTTACTGCAGTTGGAAATAAAAATAAGCCATTTAATATGTCAAAAGTTAATTTTAAACTTAAGGAATATAACCTAAAGGATGATACAGAGAAAGGCATTTTTTTTCTGAAGTGTATGGAATATTGTGGAAAAGAAATATGGGGATATATAAATATTGTAAAACCTGCAAATACCATAAAAGCTTTTGAAAACATAAGCAAATACCCAAAATTCGATGGAAGACCATATTATCAATATAGAGATTTTTATTTTAATGATTTTGAAATGAATATTTTAGTGGATAAGGGAATGCAAAGCTATAAAAATTATTACTTGGGAAAATACTATGAAGTCCTTATGTCGCACTTGCTTTGCATAATTACGGACAAAAGAGGAGAAAAAGAAGAAAACGATTTATTATTCGGATCAATCCTAAACGATAGAAAACTCTACAAATACACAGAATATAAAAAAATACTGGAAGATATTTTTCATCAAATAAAGGTGGAGTAAAGGAATTGATAACATAATTTTCCTGATTGTGAAGTTTGATTGAAATAATGAATTTGAAAACTACAGCCATGAAAATATTGCATAGTATAATATGCGTTTTTGTTGTTTTTTCTTGTTTAGGGCACGGGAATGTTCAACTAAAGCCTCGGGATTGTAAAACTTTATTGTATGATATTATGGTCTTGGTCTGATTTAATAAGTTTAAATGAAAAAATTGATATTATGAGAAATAGAAAGAAGAAGTTTGTATTGTCATTGTTCCTAGAATGGACATTGATTATTTCGTTAAGTTTGATTGTATATTACCTAATACAGCTAATATGCAATACTAATTATAACTATGTATTTCTTATAGTTGCAGTTTTATATTATTTAATCTCGTACTTTATTCTGAAGAAAACTATATTCAAGTTTTTATTTAGAAACTTAGGTGCAAAAAACAAATTATTACTGATAGGTGTAAATATCCTTTTCTATCTTTTGGTAATGACATTAAATAATACCCATGATTCAAAATATTCATTCTTGGGAATAAGATACTATCCTTATAATGTACATCTAAAAGTAGATAAAAATGTTCAAAGCAAAATAGATTTTATCAATAAAAATAATACATCGGCAAAAGACTATATAATTAATCTATTTGATAAATATGATGTAGTTATTATTGGAGAAAGAGCTCATTTCGAGAATACCCAATGGGATTTAATTTATGATATTGTTTCGGATAAGAGATTTATTGAGAAATCGGGGAATGTTTTCACTGAAATTGGCTCTGCTGACTATCAGTATTTAGCTGATGAATATTTTACAAGAAAGTATAATACAGAGGAAGAATTAGATAAGGCTACTACAAAATTGGTTTATTTAGCTAATGGATATACAGAAAAGAAGAACTATTTCACTTTCTTTAAGAGGCTTAATCTTCTAAATCAAACATTGCCAGATTCTTTAAAGATAAGAGAAAACTTTACTTCAATTAATTTGTACCCTTTAGATATTAAAACTCCTGGGGAACAAGAAAAACATTATAAAGATTGGAATCGCTATTATGATAGCGTAATGGCGGATAATGTAATTAAAGGATATAGAAGAATACAAAAAGAGGAGAAGAGAAAAAAGATGTTAGTAATAACAAACTTTACTCATTCCTTCAATCTTACAAAACATAGATTTAAGAATTTAAAAAATGAAACTACTTATATATTTGATTCATTAAAGGGTAGTGTAGCAAATGTATTAATAAATACGATAGCCGCAGGGAAGAAAAACTATTCCATTTGGTTTTTAGGTTCACATAACAAAAGCTCTTGGGATAAAGCCTTTGAGTTATGTGGCAATAAGAGTATTGGTTTTGATTTTGAAGGCAGTCCTTTTGGAGAAGATAAGTTTGATATGAATTTGAATTATGATAAATTCAAGTACAAAGATATTTACCATGGATTTATATTCTATAAATCAAAATTTGATTGGATAAACTGGACAGGACAATTCCCTTATGAGTTGGAAGATGATTTTATTGGTGAGTATAAAAGAAGGATGACATTAGATGGGTTTGATAAGGAAACATTGGATTTAATGATTAGTGAGGGAAAGCAAAGCAAGGGTTACGATAAATTTGTTCCAAGCAAATTCAATGTAGAATATCTACTATATACAAGGCAAAATGCAAAGTTATTCTTATATCAATTTATTTTTATTCTTTCCAATTTCTTCTTATCTATCTTAGTAGTAAGAGATTTGTTTAAGTATAAAAAAAAGAGGATTGAAAATACTGATGATAATTAAGTTTGGGAGTGCAAATCATACACAAATTTATATAGGAGGAAAAGTAAGATGATGAAAATATTACTTAGTTTTATTTGTTTTGTTGCTTTTGTTTCTTGTCAAGCACAAGATAGTATTCAATTAAAGCCTTGGGATTGTAAAACTGTAAAAGGGAATTGTTCGGATGAATGTGATTTTTTGAAAGACTTTATTGATTACGGTTCTGCAAAAATTGATTCAACTAGACTTGAAGATAAAGAATACTATAAATCGTTTATAAGAAAAACTCTTCCTTTAGAATATTTTGATAGTTCAAATGCTCTATTCAATCTATATAAAAAAGAAATAAAAGAATATGGTAAATGTTTTATTGCAGAATTTAAGTTTAATAATCATTATGGTGTAGATCAAGAAAGTGTATATGTAATGATTAACGCATCTATTAAAGAGGTATATGTTTTTTACTTTGAGAAAGTAATAATAGAGAATGACTCTTCGATAAATCTTATCTTTAACACAAGAGGAAAAATGTCACAAAGAAAAATTTATTTTTCTAAAAAAGACAGTTTGTTCTTGTTAGATTGTGGTAGTATTCAATAATTCTTTGTGTTAATGAAGGGAATTAATTTAATGGTTGATTTGAGTTTAAATTTGAGATATAAATACGTATTTAATAATGAAAAGATTGAAAGATATTCGATTGACTAAGGTTCAATTGGGTCGATTGCTTAGTAGGAAGCAGTTGAATATTTATAATTATATTCTTGGGGAACATGTAGTTTGTGTTCGTTGTAATGATGCTGCAAAAGAGGGTATTGTGGTTGAAGAAATAACTCTAAATTACCTTAATGATATTATGGTGCGTGGCACTTGTAAAATATGTAAAGGTAAAGTTGCTCGAATCTTTGAATTTGGTGAAGATGAAGAATTCTTCAAAAGGGCGAGTGATTTCAGAAATTCATTATTATAAATAATTTAAAGAGAAATGCTGTAAAAAATGCGATTGGATAATGAACAAACAAAAAAAGAAGAGAGAATATAACGATGGATAATAAGATTGAAATATATAAAACTTCCAAAGGAGCCGAGGTGTCTGTTCAATTAGAAATGGATACCGTGTGGCTCGATGCACATAATATTGCAGAAGTATTTGGAGTAAATAGACCTGCTATTGTTAAACATGTTGGAAATATATACAAATCAGGAGAATTGGAGATGAAATCAACCTGTTCCATTTTGGAACAAGTTGCTGCAGATGGTAAAAAACGTAAAATGAATTTTTACAATCTTGATATGATATTATCCGTGGGTTATAGGGTTAATTCATCACAAGCAACTAAATTCCGTCAATGGGCTACAGCACGATTAAAAGATTATTTGGTGCAAGGTTATGCAATAAATGAAAAACGCTTGCAACAAAAACAACAAGAAGTAGAATTGCTTAAAACAGGTTTACGTATCGTAAGCCGTGCAATTGAAAATGCAGTTAATGAGCAGGAGCAGGAGGTTTTTCGTCAATTTGCAAGAGGTCTTGCATTGCTAGATGATTATGATCACGAAGCATTAGATAACAAAGGTAATACACTAAAAGAGACTATTTATCCTTCGTTTGAAGATTATATGAATCTTATATCGCTTATGTATTCAGATTTCGAGTCTTCTGTATTTGCAAAGCCTAAAGATGATAGTTTTCATAGTTCTATCAATCAGATAAGACAAAGTTTCAATGAGGCAGAGTTATATCCAACCATTGAAGAAAAAGCAGCCAATTTGCTTTACTTAATCACCAAAAATCATTCTTTTGTTGATGGTAATAAACGCATAGCAGCAGCCTGTTTTCTCTATTTTTTACAACAAAACAACGCTTTGCTAAAAAACAAAGACGAACCAATTATAAGCAATGAAACCTTGGCAACTCTTACTCTATACATTGCCAATAGCCGACCAGATGAAAGTGAAGTAGTAAAACGACTAATTATTAGTGTTTTAAACAGAAATAGATAGACTAAAAGTCATAGGATTACGTGCAGATTAAAAATACTAGTAATATATTAAGTATGGAAGTGCAAATCCTTAGCTGCTGAGTTTTATAAAGTAAATTAATATATTGTTCGATATGCTAACAAAGGCATAATATTAAATTGATAAGGTATGAAAAAGATTAAAATTGGAATATTGTTAGGTGCTGCTGCTGGGATTATTGATATAATTCCAATGATAGTACAAAACCTAACATGGGATGCAAACATTTCTGCTTTTTCTATGTGGTTAGTTGTAGGTTTTTTAATTTCGACAATTGATTTGAAAATTAATTCGATAATTAAAGGAATATTAATAGCCTTGTTGGTTCTATTGCCAACCGCAATTTTGATTGGATGGAAAGAGCCTTTTTCATTGATTCCAATAATTTCAATGACAATAATTTTAGGAGGATTATTGGGATATTCGATAACAAAAATATTGGATAAAAAATAAGTTCTTTTGTAGAAACTTCAGCTTAAGAGGTAATACCTGCCAAAGTGGATGGTGCTGCTGAAATTTTGAAGTTTAGTGTGGGTTAAGGACAGTAGTTTTTAAGGTTTGCGGCTAGGTAGTAGGGTAGGTTTATTAGTTTGAATTGTTTCTTTTTTGGTGTTGTAATATTATCTACGCTATATGGGGAGGCGCAAAGTCTAAATGCAATATCATTCGAAGAGACTTCCATAAATTGATGCAAAGACCTTAGGCTTCCTGTTGCGCCTGATTTTATTTCAAGAGGATATACATCGCCGTTACATTCTACTAAGAAATCTAGTTCTGCTGTGGAGTCTTTTTTCTCTCTAACCCAGAACTTCAACCCATTTAGATATGAATAGTTATTAGCCAATAGCTCTTGACCAACTATATGCTCCGTTATTATTCCTTGGTATATATTATTAAGGTCATCAGTTCCAAAAATTTGTTTCTGTATTCCAGTAAAATAATTTAGCATTCCAGTATCTAAAACCTGAAGCCTTGGCGATTTCTTTATATCTATTGCATAAGGATAGTTTACTTGTGTTGTTGGAAAAACAAGATTGATAAGCATTGCTTTTTCAATTATTCTAAGACATTCTCCCATCTCTCTTGATGAATAGGTAGAGTTTCCAAAGCCTTGAAATTTTATTCTCTTTCCTGCCTCAGTAAAACATGAACGTATTGCATGACGCATAATAAGAGCTTGCTTACTATTTGAAGCATATTTTTCAACATCATCGAGATAAGAAAGTATTAGGCTTTCATATACTTTATTTAATGAGAATAAATCTTTTGTTTGAGAATATTTTGAAACAACCTCAGGCATTCCCCCTATTAATGTGTAGAGGTGGAATAATTCTAATAATTTGTTGTGTGCAAATTCATTTATTGGGAAAGTGTTTTTTTGTTCATATGCCATATCTTCTCCCACCGCCAATAGAAATTCATCGAATGAAAGAGGTCTTAAAACCATAAATTCAACCCTGCCAACAGGGAAACTGACATCTTTATTGAATAGAGTTTCTAAGAGAGAACCAGCAGCAATAACAGAAAATTGAGGATAGTCCTCAAAGAAATAGCGTAAAACATTCAAAGCAATTGGCACTTCTTGAATCTCGTCAATAAATATTAGTGTGTCTTCTATACTAATACTCTTGTTCTTTAGAAAGAATATTCCATTGATTAATTCATCAATTGTTCTGAATTTCTCGAATGGCTCTGCATCTTCTTTTCTTTCAAGATTAAGGTAAATATATTGCTTAAATTCTTGGGCAAATATATTGACAGTAGTTGTTTTTCCAACTTGTCTTGCTCCACGTAAAACTAGAGGCTTTCTATTTGTTGATGCCTTCCAAACTCTAAGGTCTTGAATTATACTCCTTTTAATCATGATGCAAATATACAATAATAATCAATAATTACACATTTCGGGTGCAAATTCTTTCGTTTTTTGTCACATTTCGGGTGCAAATTCTCAAGAAATATTACACATTTCGGGTGCAAATTCTTTTTATCTTAGTAGATGTCTTAGGAATTCTTTTGGGTTGTGGAGTATTATTCTTAGGCCAGAGTAGCGCATTACTTTTCTTATTTTTTCTCTAAATTCTTTTTTGTAGCAATGCTTTGGGCATTTCTTGCAGGAGGGTTTGTTATTGCCGAAAGGGCAATTGTCTAGGCGTTGTTTGGAATATTCTATTAATTCTTTGCACTTGTGGCAAAGCTCTTTGTTCTTTTCTTTTTTGGAACAATAAAGTCTAACCATAAACTCTACAATTTGTTTCTCTTTCTCAATTCGGTTAGCCATGATAGTGTTTTTATGCAGGGTCTACGTCGAGGGTTATCCTTGTTTGTTTATGTTTGGTTGTGAATTTTTCTACTAGGATTTTTATTTCTTCCTTTGCCTTGGCAATGCTTTCTTTGCGCTCAATCTTTAAGAGAAATTCTTTTGTATAATAATTCTTTACTCTTGGAATTAGTGGATATTCAGGTCCAAGTATTCTACCTCCAAAGATTTTTGTTATATCTGTGCGAAACTCATCAGCAATTGCATCGAGGACAATCTTTTCTTTATGACGAATACTAATCTTTATCAAACGATAGAAAGGAGGGTACTTGAAAACTTTTCTATCTAAGATTTGAGATTCGTACATTCCTTTATAATTATAATCAATGACATCTCTTATTGCTTGATGATAAGGATTGTATGTCTGAATGATTACCGTGCCTCTTTTATGTTTTCTCCCAGCTCTTCCCGATACCTGTGTCATTTGTTGGAATGCTCTCTCGAAGGAACGAAAGTCGGGGAAGTTTATCATTGTGTCGGCATTGAGTATTCCCACTACGCTAACATTATCGAAATCTAATCCCTTTGTCACCATCTGAGTGCCGACCAAAATATCTATCTTCCTATCTTGAAAATCATTTATTATGCTCTCATAAGAGTTCTTTGCCCTCGTGGTATCTAAGTCCATTCTTGCAACCCTAGCATTTGGAAAGAATATTTCAAGGTCTTCCTCAATTTTCTCTGTTCCGAAACCAACCATCTTTACCTTGTGTGAACCGCAATCTCCACATTGTTGTAAGATATTGACGGAGTAACCACAGTAATGACATTTTAATAAGTCACTTTGTTTATGATAGGTTAAAGATACATCGCAATGAGTACAAGATGGAATCCAACCGCAAACCTCGCAACGAAGTTGTAGGGCAAAACCTCTACGATTCTGAAAAAGGATAACCTGCTCCTTGTTCTTTAGGGCTTCGGTAATATGATCAACAAGCATCTTTGAGAAGTGAGAATGCATTTCCTTTCTCTTTGTTGATTCTTTAATATCTGCAACAAAAATTTCCGGAAGTAGGGTCCCTGAATATCTTTTCTTAAGCTCTAAAAATTGATATTTTCCCTCCTTGGCATTGAAATAAGACTCCAAAGAAGGAGTAGCAGAGCCGAGAACAGTTTTTGCATTATGTAGATTTGCCAAGAAGATTGCTGTATCTCTTGCGTTATATCTTGGAGCGGGGTCATATTGTTTATAAGAAGAATCATGTTCCTCATCGACAATTATCAGTCCAAGTTTTTCGAAGGGAAGAAATAAGGAAGAACGTGAACCAATAATAATATCGTAACGACTTTCTTTTATTGGAGAACAAACTTTTTGCCATATCTCTGCTCTTTCACAGAGAGAGAAACGAGAATGATAAATTCCTATCTTTGAGCCAAAGTATTTCTCTAAGCGAGAGATTAGATGTGAGGTAAGGGCAATTTCTGGCAAAAGAAACAATACCTGTTCCCCTTTTTCTATAACTTTCTCAATAAGTTTAATATATACCTCAGTCTTCCCACTACCAGTAACACCATGCAGTAGAGTAACAGGTTTATTATTCCACTCTGAAATAATATTATTAAAAACGTCCTCTTGGTCTTGATTAAGAATTAGATTCTTTATTGATAAAGATGAAGAATGGGATTCTAAACGGCTTTGTACTTTCTTTGTATTTATAAATATTCCCTTCTTAACCATTGTTGCAAAGGCAGAGGGAGAAAATTTTGTTTGCTTAGATAGCTCAATTTTTTTTATCTCTGCGTTTGGATATTTAGCTAAAGAAAGGAAGGTTAGGAGGGTTTCGTATTGTTTCTCCATTACCTTTTTCGATTCCAATATTGAGAAAAGTTCCTTTAGTTTTTCTTGTTCTTGGTAGGTGTCGGAGAGTCGAATATAATCTTCCACCTTTGGTCTATATCTAGAATTTAATTCCTCTTCTGTAATGATAATGTTTTTCTTTATCATTTTATTTAGGAGGCTAAGAATATTAGCCTTTCCACAAACCTTGTTTACATCGTCAATACTTAGTGCTTCTTTCTTTGCAAGAGACTCAATAATTAGGCTCTCATCTTCTTCAAGGTTAGTAATGTCTCCATCAAAATCAGGATTAATAATAACCTTTGTTTCGCTCCTAAGCCTAAGTGCTGAAGGGAGAGCTATCGACATAACATCTCCAAGATAGCACATATAATAATTGGCTATCCATTGCCAAAGCTTAAAGCTTTTCTCACTAACAATTGGATCTGGATCAAGGATTGAAAGAATATATTTAACGCTCTGCACATTTGGAGCATTGGAATGAACATTGCGAACCAACCCCGAATATATTTTTTTATTTCCAAGTTGTACAGCCACCCTTTGTCCACCCTTAATTAAATCGTTCCACTCGTATGGTATGCGATAAGTATAAGTAGAGGGCAATGGCAGAGGAAGAATTACTTCTGCAAATAGGGTTATTCTTTCGCTCATTTTGTTTTATTATTCTTTGCTTTCAAGGTAGGTTAGAACTACTCTTTCGTTATTTCTAAGAAATAATGTGTCGCTTTGGATAATATAGTTATTGATTTTACTTAATGCTGTAATGTAGTTTCTTTCTAATGTCATGTCTTCATCAGGGCATGCCATCATTGTTGAACCAGCTTCGAAGAATTTTATTGTATTTTTCTTTACACTATATTTTCCAAAATAACGATTACATCCACTAAATCCAGCAAAATTCATTGGTTCTTGAGTAAGCAAAAGAGAAATCTTATTTTCAGTTGAGGTAAGTTTAGGTTTTGAAGCATTTATCTTAATGAGATTCCAATTAGTCCCAAATAATTCTGTGATAACAACTTCTTGTTTAACCTTCTTTTCTTTATTGCTAAATAAATTCTTAGTGCTGGTGCAACCAAAAGCTAAGAATGATAAAAGAATAATTGAATAGATATATTGTTTTCTCATTTTCTTAGCCCTTTATTTCTCCAAAATAATTATCAATAAGTTTTTGTGCAGCAATATATGCACTAACCTTATTCTCTAAAATATCTTTTTTAATATCAATTAGCGACTCTTTTATCTTAGGATTAGAATAAAAACTTTCTTTTAGGTGAGCATCTATGCTT
This sequence comes from Bacteroidota bacterium, assembly GCA_017860275.1. Taxonomy (GTDB): domain Bacteria; phylum Bacteroidota; class Bacteroidia; order Bacteroidales; family P3; genus UBA10566. The sequence goes on along the minus strand of JAFNAQ010000017.1, from coordinate 8,179 downwards.
TCAGATAGAATTCTAAGGTTTTGTTCATTGCGTTTCTTATGAAAATAGCCATTAGACTTTGTAAGGATAATATATTCATTTACGGTTTCCCATATCTTATCAATACCTTCGTTTGAATAGGCAGAACAAGTGAAAACGATAGGTTTCCAATTGCTTTCTGTGGAAGGAAATAAATGTAATGCATTACGATATTGCCCTGCTGCAATTTCAGCTTTTTGTTTGTTCTCTCCCTCTGCCTTGTTAATAGAAATTGCGTCAGCCATCTCCATTATTCCACGCTTAATGCCTTGAAGTTCATCTCCAGCATTTGCTAATTGGAGTAGGAGGAAGAAGTCAACCATTGAATGAGCAACTACTTCTGATTGTCCAACACCAACAGTTTCGACAATAACTACATCAAATCCAGATGCCTCGCAAAGAATAATTATCTCTCTTGTCTTTCTTGCTACACCTCCAAGGCTGCCAGCAGATGGTGATGGACGAATAAATGCATTTGGATCATTAGAAAGTTCTTCCATCCTTGTTTTGTCTCCAAGTATAGAACCCTTTGTTCTTTCACTTGAGGGGTCAATAGCAAGAACCGCAACCTTGTGACCAGTCTTTGTTAGCATTGTTCCCAAAGATTCAATTACAGAACTTTTTCCAACACCTGGAACACCAGTAATTCCTAAACGAATACTTTTTCCTGCAAAGGGTAGGCAACGTTCAATGATTTCTTGTGCAATGGCTTGATGATCGTAGCGAGAGCTTTCGACTAAGGTAATAGCTTTTGAAAGAATTGTACGATTTCCTTTAATAATTCCATCGACATATTCATCAATACTAAGTTCCTTTTTTTTCTTGTATTTAGATAAATACTCTGCATTAACTTGACCAGGTTGCTCAATAGCCCCTTGAACCTTTAATGCAGAGTCTTTATTATCTTTATCAATTATTTTATCATACATAATCTATTCCCTATGGAAGGTTGTAGCATTTGCTTGTGAAGTAGGAGTGATTACTAAATCATTTATACATACATGTTTTGGTAATGTTGCACAATATAATATTGTTTGTGCAATATCCTCACCAGTCAAAGGTTCATATCCCTTATATGTTGCATCAGCTTTATCTTTATCCCATTTGAATCGAACTAAAGAAAATTCTGTCTCAACAGCACCCGGACAAACATTTGTTACCTTTATATTATAAGGAACACAGTCAATTCTCATCCCTGCACTTATTGCATCAACTGCCGATTTACTTGCACAATATACAGCTCCACCTGCATAGGTTTCTTTGCCTGCAATTGAACAGATATTAATAATGTGTCCAGTTTTTCTTTCTTTCATCCAAGGAATAATTGTTCTTGACACATAAAGTAAACCTTTAATATTTGTATCAATCATTTGGTCCCAATCTTTATAATCTCCTTCAAAGATAGGCTCTCTACCAGCTGCTAAACCAGCATTGTTAATAAGTATATCGATATTTTTCCAGTTTTCAGGCAATGAGTTTAAGTTTGTCTCAACTTCAATACTATCTCTTACATCAAAATTTAGTGAGACAATGTCAATAGGATATATCTTTTTAAGTTCATATTCAAGTTGAGAAAGGCGTTCTTTTCTACGACCTGTGATAATAAGATTATAACCCTCTTTAGCAAAACTTTCAGCACAAGCCTTTCCAATTCCAGAGGTTGCCCCTGTAATACAACAAATCTTTTTCATTATTCTAAAATGTATTTAATTCCTGGTAGTGTTTTCCCTTCTAAGTATTCAAGCATTGATCCTCCTCCTGTAGAGATATAAGACATCTTTTCAGCATATCCAGATAGATGAACTGCAGCTACAGAATCGCCTCCACCTACTGCTGAGAATGCGCCATTTTCTGTTGATTGAGCAATAAATTCAGCCAAAGAAAAAGTACCTTTTGAAAAATTACTCATCTCAAAAACACCCATAGGTCCATTCCAAAGAATTGTTTTAGAATCTAGAATAGTCTTTTTAAATAATTCAATTGATTTCTCTCCAATATCCATACCCATCCATCCATTAGGAATAGTTTGATTTTCAGTATATTTTCTATTTGCCTCGTTAGAGAAATTATCAGCGATTAAATGGTCAATAGGGAGTAATAATTTAGTATTTTTCTTTTTCATTTCTTCCATCAATTCTTTTGCAAGGTCGAGCTTATCTTCCTCACATAGAGATTTCCCAATGTTAAATCCCATAGCCTTTAAGAAAGTATATGTCATGCCTCCACCAATTATAATATTGTCAACAATTGGAATAAGGTTCTTTAAAACATCAATCTTAGAGCTAACCTTTGAACCCCCAACAATTGCAGTAAAAGGTTTTGTAGGATTATTCATTAGTTTTTGTAGGTTTAAAACCTCATGTTCCATTAATAGTCCAAAATATTTGTCGTTAGGGAAGAATTTTGCAAGAGTAGCTGTTGAAACATGCTCACGATGAGCAGCTCCAAAAGCATCGTTAATATAAACATCACCTAATTTAGAAAGTTTTTCAGCAAAAGCCAGATCTCCTTTTGTTTCCTCTGGGTAGAAACGGATATTCTCCAAAAGTAAAACATCACCATCTTTTAGATTTTTGCAAACCTCAATAGATTTTTCTCCAAAAATATCTTGAGAAAAAATGATATCTTTACCAATAAGCTCAGATGCGTGTTTAATAATTGGAATTAATGAAAACTCCTCTTCAAATCCACCTTTTGTAGGTCTTCCAAAATGAGCCATCATAATAACAGCAGCTCCATCATTGATAAGTTTCTTTATTGTGGGAACTGATTCTCTAATTCTAGTATCATCAGTAATATTCTTATTCTCATCAAGAGGAACATTAAAGTCTACCCTGACTAAGACTTTTTTGCCTTTAAAGTTAATATCATTTATAGATTTCATATTTTGTTATTTTTAGTTTTAATCTTATTATGACTACAAAAATATAAAATAAAAAGGACAAAAGGGTAATCAAATGGCAAAAGCGTATATAAATAAACTTAAAATAGAGGAGATTGTCTTTTTTTTTTTTTCTTTTTTTTTTTTTGAGTAAAAAACATTACCTTTGCAAAGCATTTAAAAGCAGAAAGGAGGATAAGGCATGATAGAAACAATTAATTTTGAAAATGTTAAGTGGTTGCATATCCTCAACCCTAGTGAAGATGATTTTGAATTCTTATTAAAAGAATACGAGTTTCACCCCCTTGATATAGAAGACTGTCGTTCCGTTAATCAACGTCCAAAGATTGATGAGTATGATGACTATTATTTCTTAGTGCTTCATTTCCCATTTTTTGATAAGGCAAATAAATTTGTCAGAGTTAAGGAAGTGAAAATCTTCTGGGGAAAAGACTATATAGTAACAATTGGTCGCTCACATTGGGTTGTAAAAAACCTTTTCAAAGATTTGCAAAAAATGCACGAGGAAAACACCCAAAACCTCGAAGACATAGTTGAAAGTTCAGATTCTCTACTTTATAATATTCTCGATAGATTAATGGTAGAAACATACGCATTAATATTAAGAATAGGTACAGAGGTTGATGGAATAAACTTCGATATATTTACAAAAAAAGCCGAAAAAGTTATTGAGCAATTATCAGTAACAAGAAAGAATATTATATCTTTAAATACCACATTTAAGCCCCAAGTAAGAGTCTTTCATAAGTTTGAATCAGGGGGAATAAAGGGATATGTAGAAGACATGGAAGGATATTGGGGTAATATATTAGACCAGTATCAAAAGATGTTTGACCTTGTAGAAGATTATGGAGAGTTGATAGAAGGTCTCTCACATACCTTTGACTCTCTTCAGACAAATAAGACAAATGAGATAATGAAGATACTTACCTTCATTTCCACAATCATGCTTCCTCTAACATTAATATCAGGAATCTATGGTATGAATGTAAGTCTCCCATATATGCATAAGCAGTGGGTATTCTGGGGAATTATGGGTTTAATGATAGCAGTAGGTATAGGATTCTTTATCTATTTCAAAAGAAAAAGATGGTTATAGACTAACCTTCATATTATTTCTCAAAATCAAGAAAAGTTTTTTTAATTTCATCAGGAATTGTTGATGATTGGTTAGTTGTTTTATCAAACCCTGACATTATTGTTTCGCAAGTAGATTTGACTACATTAGAATTCTTATCAATTATTTGTTGAAATGTTCTCATACTCTTATTTCCAAAACCAATAAGTTTTGTTTCAACAAAAATATCATCGCCAATAGTAATAGGTGCAAAGAAATTTGTATTCAAATTCACAATAACAACACTAACGTCGCTCCACTCTAAGTCATAACCTAATACCTTTTGAAGATAACCAACTCTTCCAATATCGTAATATTGAGCAATAATACTATTATTTACATGGTTTAGAGGGTCAATATCGCTAAATCTAATCTGAATAGATACACTATGTTTGAACTTATGTTTAATTCCTTCCATCATACTCTTATTATTTTGTGCAAAAATACTACAAATAGATTAATTAAAGAAAAGCTAGCAACAGAATAAACAGAACATTCCTCGTTATCAAATTTTCAATGTTAGGATAGAAATTATCTTATCCTCCCGTTTAATCTATCTTGCACCGCAGTTACAAGGATGATCAAGGCGAATATGGGCTAGGGGAAAAAGAAGTTTGATTTCGGTTTGCTCTTCTTTATTCATTTGTATGGCTCTTAGATCAAGGTATTGTAAGGCTGAACCTAAGGTTTGTAGTCCTGATGGGAATACTCTTATTTGATTGTCCCATAATATTAATGTATCTAATGGGAGTGCGCCTAGTTCTTGTGGGAATTCTTCTATATAGTTTGAAGAAAGGTCTAAGTAATGTAGTTTTTTTAGACTAGAGAGTTCAAAGGGAATGCTACGAATATAGTTTCTGCTTAGGAGTAATCTTTCGAGGTTTGGAAACGAGAAGATTTCTTTTGGCACTTCTTTTAAATTCTTCTTCTTTAGTTCGAGTGTTATTACCCTATTTGGGTTACTCGTTGCCGAGTCAAGATTATCGTAATATCCTTGCTTTTGTGCAAAGAGGTTTGTGCTGATGAATAAAAGAATTAAAGGTATTGCCTTATACATGTTTATTTAGATAAGATTTATTGTATAGATAGGATTTCTTTAGCTTTTATACAGTCTAGTTCTATTTGTTCTTTTAGTTCTTCTAGTTTATAGAATTTTTCTTCAGGTCTTATGTATTCAATAAAGTGTATTCTAAGTTTTTTATCATATAAGTTTCCTTTGTAGTCGAAGATAAATGTTTCTATTGTGATTGGTGAGTTATCGATGGTTGGTCTTATTCCTATATTTAGGACTCCATCGTAGAATTTATTCTCAACATTTACTCTTACTGCATATACTCCAAAACGTGGGAGAAGTTTATTTTCATTAATTCCTATATTTGCAGTTGGAAAGTTTATTGTTCGCCCTATTTGATTTCCTTGGATTACAGTTCCGTTAAATATATAGTCTCCTCCAAGCATTGATGATGCTAGTTTTATGTCCCCTTCTTCTAAGGCTTTTCTTATTTGTGTTGAGCTTACTTTTGTTTTTTCAAAGAATACACATTCGTCTGTTCTTTCTAATATTAGTCCTTTGAGCTTGCTTTCAGCAACAAGGTCTTCGAATTCTTCTGCATATTTGCGCCCAAAATTATTATCATATCCCATCAATAGGTATTGTGGAGAATACTTTTTCATCAGAATATCCAAGAAGTCTACTGCCGAGATTTGAGAAAATTCTTTGGAGAAAGGGATTGTAATTATCTTTTCGAAGCCGAGTGAGAATAGTTTTTCAAATCTTTCCTCATTAGTTTGAAGTAGTTTAATGCTATCCTTTGCATCTTTGGGCTGTAGTATTAAGCGAGGATGGTTATCAAAGGTTATTACTATAGGTTTAGTACCTAATTCTCTCGCTTTTGTCTTGAGTAGAGTTAATAGTTTCTGATGCCCAATATGAACGCCGTCAAACATCCCCACAGTCATTACTGGACTAAAACCTAAGTCAATTTCTTTATTAAATGGTATTATTTCCAAACCAGATTTATTAATTTTTTAATCTGCAAAAATACTAAAAATAAAAGAGTAACAAAGTAAATTCATAAGTTGGATGATTTGGAGAAAAACTTTTTTAAATAAATTCTTCTATTTTCCAAGAAATAATGTAAATTCGCAGCTTGATAATTTATAAAATATCTGACTTAATAAAACAATAATATACTATGGGAGTAGTAAGTAAAGGCAAAATATCTCAAATTATTGGTGCTGTTATCGATGTTAGTTTTCCTGAATCAGAAACACTACCAAAAATATACGATGCGCTAAGAGTAATAAAGGCTGATGGTAGTACAATTATTCTTGAGTGCCAACAAAATATCGGAGATTCAATAGTTAGAACCATTGCTATGGATTCTACAGATGGTCTAAAAAGAGGATTGGTAGTTGAAAATATGGGAGAACCTATTTCGATGCCGGTTGGAGAACATATTAATGGACGTCTATTTAATGTTATTGGAAAGGCTATTGATGGTATTGGTGAGGTAGACTCATCGAATTCTTACCCAATACATCGTGACCCACCAAAATTTGATACGCTTTCTACCTCTCAAGAGGTTCTTTTTACAGGGATTAAGGTTATTGACCTTATTGAGCCTTATGCAAAGGGAGGAAAGATTGGTCTTTTCGGAGGAGCTGGAGTTGGAAAGACAGTTTTAATTATGGAGATGATTAACAATATTGCCAAGAAATATTCTGGGCAATCTGTTTTTACTGGTGTAGGTGAGAGAACTCGTGAGGGTAATGATCTTTTAAGAGAAATGCTTGAATCTGGCGTTATAAAATATGGTGATGAATTTCTTCATTCTATGGAAGAAGGGGGTTGGGACTTATCTAAGGTTGACCATAATGCCTTAGCCGATTCAAAATGTACTCTTGTTTTTGGACAAATGAATGAGCCACCGGGAGCTAGAGCTAGAGTTGCTTTGTCTGGTTTAACTCTTGCAGAGTATTATCGAGATGGTGATGAAAAAACTGGTGGTAGAGATATCCTTTTATTTATTGATAATATATTCCGTTTCACACAAGCTGGTTCAGAGGTATCTGCATTACTTGGTAGAATGCCTTCAGCCGTAGGTTATCAACCAACACTTGCTTCAGAAATGGGTATTATGCAAGAACGTATCACTTCCACAAAAAGAGGATCTATTACATCTGTTCAAGCTGTATATGTTCCTGCTGATGACTTGACTGACCCTGCTCCTGCAACTACATTTGCTCACTTAGATGCTCAAACCGTTCTATCTCGTAAGATTTCTGAGTTAGGTATTTATCCTGCTGTTGATCCACTTGATTCAAATTCAAGAATTCTTACTCCAGAGGTTGTGGGAGATGAACATTATAATACAGCTCAAAAGGTTAAATTCATTCTTCAAAGATACAAGGAGCTTCAAGATATTATTGCTATTCTTGGTATGGAAGAGCTTTCTGATGATGACAAGCTTGTTGTTTCAAGAGCAAGACGTATCCAACGTTTCCTTTCTCAACCTTTCCATGTTGCAGAACAATTTACTGGTATGCCAGGAGTATTTGTTAATATAGAAGATACTATTAAAGGGTTTAATATGATTCTTAATGGAGAAGTAGATGAGTATCCTGAGGCAGCTTTCTCAATGGTAGGAACTATTGATGAGGCTATCGAAAAAGGTAAAAAACTTCTTGCAGAAGCAGCGAAATAATTATGAGAGTAAAAATTATATCTCCTGAAAAAACTCTATATGAGTCTGAGGGTACACTTTTGCAGCTTCCTGGCATAGATGGTTCATTTGAATTATTGGTAAATCACGCTCCTATAATATCAGTACTTAAAAAAGGAGTAATAAGATTGGTCGATAAGGAAAATAAGGAATTAAAATTTGAAATAAATAGTGGAATAGTTGAATGTATTAATAATAATATAAAAATACTTGTTCAATAGTTCATGTTTCAACTATAGTATATAATGCAAAAGAAACTATATCTTCGAAGAGGTTTACTATTTTAGTAAGCCTCTTTTCTTTTCTTTTAACTAAAATGCCCTCTTTTTGCAATTTTTCTAACATTGTGCAAGTTTTGGTGTTAATTATCGCTAATACGATTAAGCTAAATGCTGAGGATATTTGCTGGGTGTTGTT
>JAFNAQ010000068.1 GCA_017860275.1 Bacteroidota bacterium | reverse complement strand
TTGCCGTATTTTTTCCTGCTGAACTTGGATTAAAAGCAGACCCTCTTGCATCTGCTCCTGCAGGAATTCAACCGGAATGGTATTTCCTTTTTATGTTTCAAACTTTAAAATTTTTACCTGCTCATGTTTTCTTTATTGAAGGTGAAGTATTAGGTGTATTGCTTTTTGGACTTGCTGGTGTGTTATGGTTACTAGTTCCAGTGTGGGATAGAAAAAGTGCAAGGGGTCAGCAAAATCGTTTAATTAATTATATTGGAATTTTTTCTGTCATGTTCATAATTATTCTTACCATTATCGGATGGGTATTAAAATGAATTATATACCTAAACTTAAACTTAAAACCATTGCCTTATCAATATTTATTATCCAATGTACTTATGCGGCTGATGATCAATGTTTTAGTTGTCATCAAGGGTTAGAGGATAGACCTTCGCAATTATTTGTGGAAGACATACACAATAAAGCGGGATTATCATGCAGCAGTTGTCACGGAGGAAATCCAAATAGTGATGATATGGACCTGGCTATGAATAAGTCTGAAGGATTTATTGGAGTGCCGGTATCAAATAATATCTCACAGATATGCTCAAAGTGCCATTCAGATATTGATTATATGAAAAAGTATGACTCAAATATTCCTACAGATCAATTTGCAAAACTAAAAGAAAGTGTTCATGGTAAATTAGCTGTAAATGGAAAAGGGATGATGCTCCAGTGTATAACCTGTCATAATGCTCATGGCATAAAGAAAGTAGATGATCCAAATTCACCGGTTTATCCAACGAATATTCCACAAACTTGTAATAAGTGTCATGGCAATGCATCATTTATGCAGTCCTATAATCCCGCAATATCCGTAGATCAATTAACAAAATACAGAACCAGCGTTCATGGTGTTTTAAATTCCAAAGGAAATATAAAGGTCGCTGAATGTGCGAACTGTCATGGCAGTCATGATATTTTTTCTGCGAATGATGTCAGATCAAAAGTTTACAAATTGAATATTCCGAGTACTTGCAGTCACTGTCATAGTGATAAAAGTTATATGAAAGCGTTTAATATTCCTACGGATCAATTTGCAAAATATCAGAGAAGTGTACATGGGAAAGCAGTTTTTGAGAAGCAGGATTTATCTGCTCCCGTTTGTAATGATTGTCATGGTAATCATGGTGCAACACCACCCGGAATTGAATCTATTTCTAAAGTATGCGGCACATGTCATGCATTAAATGCAGAATTGTTTTCAGCAAGTCCACATAAAAAAGCATTTGATGAAAAAAAATATCCTGAATGTGAAACTTGCCATGGTAATCATGAAATTCTTATCGCTAAAGATCAGCTTTTGGGAGTTGGAAAAGGCGCAATTTGTTTAAAGTGTCATTCAGAAAATGAAAATCAAAAAGGATACTTTATAGCCAAAGAAATGAAAAAACTTACTGATAGTCTGATTGTTTCAGATTCAGTTGCAAATAGCATGGTATTTCAAGCCGAACAAAGAGGGATGGATGTTGAAGAACTTAAGTTTAAACTTAGGGAGATACGTCAGGCCAGGCTAGAGGGAAGAACAATTGTCCATTCTTTTGATGAATCAAAATTTAAAGAAGTTACCGCAAAGGGATTCAAGTCTTCGGATACAATAATAACTGAGGCTAAAGCAGCTGTAGATGAGTTTTATTTTAGAAGATATGGTTTAGGTGTGGCTGTGGCTGTAATAACATTTTTAATCATTATGCTTTTTTTATACATAAAAAAAATAGAAAAAACCAAATAATTATAGTAAAATATTTTAAGGTGAATTATGAGTGAAACAATAGAAAACAACGAGATTACCAGATTAGTTAAAATGCTTGACAGCATAAATGCTAGACTATCTGCTATCGAAGCAACTATAAATTTACCTAAACATGTTGATTCTGATTTAATTGAACAAGATGTTGCACTAATTCAGAAAGAGACTAGCGAGGATTTAGAATTCAGACTTGGCGAACAGTGGTTTGGTAAAATTGGAATTATAGCTTTTCTATTAGCTGTATTTAATTTTCTTGTTCTACCATTCGCAAGTATTCCATATCACTTAATTCTATTTTCTGGTTTTTTTATTTCGATTGGACTAATTGTTTCCTCACTTTTCGGACGCAAGTTGCTAAAAAATCTTTCCGGATACACAATGGGCAGTGGATTAATCTTGTTATTTGTATCAACATTAAGACTTCACTTCTTTAGCACAGATCCTCTGTTGACCAATAAAATGATTTTAATTGTCTTACTCTTTTTGGTAACTGCAATATCATTAGTTTTATCAATAAAAAAAGAATCAGTTTATTTAACAACCTTGGCATTAATATTTCTCTTTAGTGCAGCACTTATATCAGATTTTCCGTTATTAATATTTGCTGTGCTTATTCTCGGCGGTTTAGGAGTTAGTTATCTTGATAAAAAGAATAATTGGAACCCCTTAAGTATATTTGCAATAATACTTACTTATCTGATTCATCTCCTCTGGTATGTAAATAATCCTGCTATCGGTAAAGAAATGATGATAATTCCAAATTGGAATTTAAACCTTCTTGTCATACCTATTTATATGATTATTTATGGGGCAGCTAATGCAAACAGAGTATCTGATGAAGTTGATGATATTTATGCCATTCAAAATACGACGTTTAATTCAATCGGCGGTTTCGGTTTATTTATTTTTATTACATTAAATTCAAATTATAATATTGCCGGCTTGTTAAATTTTGGACTCTCGCTGGTCCTGTTATCTCTTGCTTCACTACACTGGACTAAACAAAAAAGTAAATTCTCAACATTCTTATACTCTATGCTTGCTTATGCAGCACTTAGTGTAGCTATAGTTTTAACATTTTCATCACCTAACTATTTTATCTGGTTGTGCTGGCAGAGTCTTGCTGTGGTTTCAACAGCACTTTGGTTCAGATCCAAATTTATAGTTGTAGCTAATTTTTTCATTTTCCTTTTTATTATTCTAGCTTATCTGGCAATCGCCGGAGAAACATCTGTAAGTGCAATAAGCTTTGGTATTGTAGCGCTAATAAGTGCCAGAATTATGAATTGGCAGAAGGAAAGACTTGAACTTAAAACAGAAAATTTAAGAATTGCATACCTGGTAATTGCATTCCTTATATTACCGTTAATTTTATATATAAATCTACCATCTCAGTTAGTTGGTATTTCATTTATTGCTTTGGCATTTATTTATTATATGCTTGGCAAGCTCATCAATAATAAAAAGTACAGATTGATGGCTTCCGGTACTTTGATCCTATCAATTGTTTACATTTTTATTTTCGGAATTACGAGTTCAGATACCACTTACAAAATATTCTCCTTCTTGCTTGTGAGCGTTGCCCTGGTAATAATTTCAATTATATATGCTAAAGTGCGTGCTAAAGAAAAAATTATCTAAAAATCTATGTAAAGGATTTCAAATAAATTAAGGGAAGTAGTAATATTATAGTATGATTATAAGCCACGTAATGTAACTAAGGATATGTGGATCTTGGAAAATTACCAAAGTGGTTGAATGATGTTGCATCTAAAATAAAAGAGGATGGCTTATGTGAAATTGTTCCAGACCAAGTTATAATAAACGAATACAAACTAGGGCAGGGGATATCACCACACATTGATTGAGAAAATTGTTTTGGTCCAAGAATCTTTAGTCTCTCTAGGAAGTCAAGTAATAATGGAGTTCACTCAAGACGGCAATCCAACGAAAGAGATTTTATTAACGCCAAGATCATTAGTGATGATGTATGGTGAAGCTAGATACAACTGAAAGCATAGCATACAAGCAATACTAAAAGACAATGGAGTTGATAGGGAAAAAAGACTAAGTCTGACTTTTAGGAATGTTGAGAGTTAAAAATGATAATGCTTTCCAAGAAAGTAAAGGTTTATGGAATGTAGAAATTGGCTGGGAAATTCACTTCCCAGCCAGCATTTTAACACAGTATTGATAGGTATAAAGCTCTTTATTGTTAGAAAAGAAAGTTCTTAAAGATTTAAGTTTGCGGAGCCAAAAACCCCAGACAAAATCTGGGGTTTTTTAGTTTTAATAAGTTCTTTTGTGGAAATGGGTTTTGGATGACCTTCATCGTATTTTTCTCTCTTTAATAATCTCATTACATTTATTATTTATTGTCAGCAACCTGAAAAATATTTAATGCTCATTGCAGAATTTTTATATTCAGAATAATCATCATTAAATCTTTTTGTTTGTCCAATTTTTTAAACTATTTACGTTATTTTTCTTACATTAGAATAGGATTTGGCGAATCAAACTGATTATAAAATTTATATTTTAGCGTTAAACAATTGGAGAATAAAATGAAAATCGGATTTATCGGACTTGGCAAGATGGGTTTTAATATGGTTCAGCGGTTAATGAATGATGGACACGAAGTTGTCGTTTGGAATATAGACCCTAAACCCATTATAGAAATAGAAAAA
>JAFNAQ010000034.1 GCA_017860275.1 Bacteroidota bacterium | reverse complement strand
ACAAACACCATACTATGTTAAATCGTATGTTACCAACTCAGCAGGAACAGCTTATGGACAAGAAATGACCTTTACAACCCTATCAGGATTAAATGATATCGAAGTAAACAACATGTCAGTAAGCCTATATCCAAACCCAGCAAGCACCACATCTACATTAGTAGTTAAGGGAATCGTTGGAGAAGCTAAGGTAATCATTACAGATTTACAAGGACGCACAATCAATACTTTTGAAGTAAAATCAGTTAACGGCGAGGCAACAAAATCAATCAATGTTAATAGTTTTGCTAAGGGAGTATACTATGTACGCATCCAAAATGCAGCTACAACAAACACACAAAAACTTATTGTTCAATAGGGATTAAATTCTAAATAACAATAAATATTTTGTTCAAGGGGCAGGTTTTTACCTGCCCCTTTTTTTAGTAAATACAAAAGAAAAGTGAAGGATAAATAAGTAATTAAATATTTATCATTTATCATAAATAATTATTTCGTATTTTTGCTTGTTAAAGTTTTAAATAAATAATTTTAGAAAAGGAAGATTATGGGTCAAATTATCGGAATTCACTCAAGACAAATCCTTGATTCAAGAGGAAACCCTACAGTAGAAGTAGAAGTATTTACAGACCAAGGAGCAATGGGTCGCGCAGCAGTTCCATCAGGAGCTTCAACAGGAGTTCATGAAGCAGTGGAATTAAGAGATGGCGACAATGGATATTATTTAGGAAAAGGAGTTCAACAAGCTGTTAATAATGTAAAGACAGTTTTAAATGAAGAACTAAAAGGAATGTCAATCACAGAACAAGGAGCAATTGATGCAAAGATGTTAGAGATTGACGGAACACCAAATAAAGGAAGATTAGGAGCAAACGCAATACTTGGAGTTTCTCTTGCATGTGCTAAGGCAGCAGCAATGGAGACAGGTCAAGAATTATATCGTTATATTGGAGGAGTAAATGCAAACACACTTCCAATACCAATGATGAATATATTAAATGGAGGTTCTCATGCTGATAACTCAATAGACTTTCAAGAGTTTATGGTAATGCCAGTAGGAGCACAATCATTCTCACATGCTCTTCAAATGGGAGCAGAGGTATTTCATAACCTTAAATCGGTATTAAAATCGAAAGGATATTCAACAAACGTTGGAGATGAAGGTGGATTTGCACCAAACCTTGGTTCAAACGAAGAAGGAATTGAAGTTATTCTAACAGCAATAGAAAAAGCAGGTTACAAACCAGGACAAGATATATACATTGCCCTTGACCCAGCATCAAGTGAATATTATTTACCAGAAGAAAACCTATATCATTTACATAAGTCAACAGGAGATAAACTAACTCCAGGACAAATGGTAGACTATTGGAATAACTGGATAAATAAATATCCAATCATCTCTATCGAAGATGGTATGGCAGAGGACGATTGGACAGGTTGGAAACAATTAACCGATACTGTTGGAAACAAAATCCAATTAGTAGGAGACGATTTATTTGTTACAAACCCAGAACGTCTTGCAATGGGAATTGAAAGAAAGGTTGCAAACTCAATCCTAGTAAAGGTAAACCAAATAGGCTCTTTGACCGAAACAATCAATGCAGTTAATATGGCTTATCGCAACTCTTACACAGCAGTAATGTCTCACCGCTCAGGCGAAACAGAAGACACTACAATTGCTGACCTTGCAGTAGCACTAAACACTGGTCAAATAAAGACAGGTTCTGCATCAAGAACAGACCGTATAGCGAAATACAACCAATTACTTCGTATCGAAGAAGCCTTAGGAGAACAAGCAATCTACTTAGGAAAGACTTTCAAATACGCAAAATAATAAATAACCGAAAATAAAAGGTTTATTCAAAAGGGCAAGAGCAATTCTTGCCTTTTTTTCATTTTAAAGGCTTAAGTCTAAAATTATGCTCCATAAAAATATTTTTTTCTTAGAGAAAAATCCTAATTTCTCAGAGAAAAATCCTAAAAGAAGAAATAAAAATCCAACACTTTTTTACACCCTTACAGCGGAATCAAATTCCAGCGAAATAGAATTTGATTCTAGAAAAATAGAATTTGATTCTAATTTGCTGGAATTTGATTCTATTTTAATAATAAACCATCCCTAAAAATCAATACCTTAACCAACTCAAAAAACTCTTCGTTTTCAAGAAAAAATACAAAGCTTTTATACTATAAATACTTCGTATTTAGAAAAAAATACGAAGAGTTTTTCTGTGATAGTTTCGATAAATTAGAAAGGAAAAAATAAATGATTTTAAGGGAAAACATTTAATGTCGGAAAATGATTCAATGGGCGAAAGATGTTTCGCCCCTACGGGTTTACCAAAAAAAACATTTCCCAGAAAAGAAAATAATTTGAACAAAAGTATACCTTATAGCACAATGTTATGATTTATCGACCAGCTGTAGGGGCGAAAAATCTTTCGCCCATGATAATATAAATGTATTTGTTTTCACGGTCGAGGAAATTAGTATCTTATTTTTTCCAGAAACGATACGTTATATCTTGCTTTTCTTGGTTTTCTAATTTGTAAAGTCTTTGGTTGGTTTTGGGGTTGTTTAGTCCTCCTTTTTCTTCTTGGTATTCCCCTGTCTTTATATAGTTAAGAGGATTGTTTGGTTGGAGTTTTGGGATTTTGTTTTGCCCGGAATACCACGCTGTTTTAATTCCTTTATGGCTTTCTTTGATATAGTATGATAAGTCTATAATATCTTCAAGGGAGTGGTCGCCTCCCATAAATAATATGCAGGTTATTTGATTCTTGTATTTTTGAATAGTATTGTCGATAATTTCCCTTGTCAATACCTCTCCAATATCTTCCCTAAGCCAAGGACTATGACAGTTTGGGCAGAGGTTGGGACAGTTTGTAATATTTATTGCAAGGGAAATCTCATCGGGAATCTCTTGAAATACAATCTCCATGCTATAAAACTTTAGCATAATTCCTTGCGGTTTTTGTGGTAATGCCTTTGGTATGCTTCCATCTGCCTATCGAGTGAGAAATTACTTACTCTTTTCATATATCCAATTATCCTTGTTAAGTAGTCTAACTCCTCCGAATTACATTTAGGACATTTGCCTAGATACCTTTTGTCTATATGTCCACATGATTTGCAAATAGTATTTGGAATATTAAAGGTAAAATAATTACAGCCCTCCATTGCAGCAACTCTTAATAGTAACCTATACTGAGCCTTTGATAAATGTTCTTCAAGGTTAAGATGTAGGGCAGAGCCTCCTGTTAGATGTTCAATATACTTCCTTCCATGAAGACGAAACTTATCGAGAACATTTGTAGAATCATCCTCCACAATAAAGAAATAGCTATTATAACAATCTCTCTTTACAATAAAACCATCCTCCTTATCCCATTTCGCATGCTTCACTCCAACATTTTCGGCAGGAATCATCTCACAGTTAAACATTGTCTCCTTAGTCCTATACTTCTTATTATATTTCTCAATAAGACTAAGCACGTTTTTCACAAAACACTGATAGTTGGGATTGTCGCTAATCTCAATACCTAAAAACTCGGCAGCCTCAACAAGTCCATTTACTCCAATGGTTAGATACTGACGATCTATATTTATATAACCAGAGCTAAAGAGTGGAAGCATACCATTCTTATAGAAGTTTTTTAGATTCTCATTATAACTTACCTGAACCTTATGCACAAGGTCTACCACCTCTTCAAGGAAGACTAAGAAATCTATATTATTCTTTGCAGCATATTGAACACATCTATTAATATTTATTGTCAATACACTCTTTGAACCGGTAGAGACTCCTCCTGCTCCAAGGGTATAACTAAAACCATTATCTTGTATCTCATTTCTTAGACGGCAACAACTAGAGAGTGAATCGGCATTATCGCTTAGATAGGTAAAGAAGGAATGTCCCTCAGAATACATTTCTGAAACAAAGTTTCCATACTCGCTATCAATTACATCTCCATCTTTTGTTAGTAATGCAATTGTTTCAACTGGGAAGGTTAGGGGAGTCTTTGTCCTCTCCTGGTTAAACCACTTCATAAATCTTTTCTGAAGCCAAGAAAGAGAATCCCAATCAGGATGCTCTCCATTTGGAAATACAAATTCTCCGAAAAGACTTTCGAAATAAGCCTTATCGTAATAGGCAATATTCCAAAATACGGCTTGGAAGTTTCTTGCACCCGTTGGCTGATTGATAGAATATACTATTTGTTCGAAATAATCAGTGATAACCTTGTCGAGACTTCTTTGTTTCTTCGACAAATCAACAACCTTATCTGTTTCCAAATAATAATCCTCCCCATACTCTAAGCCAAGAAAATAATTAAAATACATTAGAAATTCAGGTGTTGCGCAGGCTCCGCTAAGCATAGAGGATACCATAAAAACCATATTCACAAAGCCTCCAGCGAATGACTTTAGATTGGTAGGAGCTTTTGAGTTGCCGCCAATAGCCATAGTGCCATTCAAGAGCCAAGGGTACATCGTTATACTTGCGCAGTAATTAGCAAGATTGGTCTCGTCATTCTTATAAATAAAGTGGTTATTTAAAAGAAAGATATATTTATCCGCAAGCTCCTTTCCATACATATCCTTTATCTTATCGGTAAGAAGTCGGCGGTTAAGTCTAATAAAGTTCGATTTAGGCAACTCCCCAATAAGAGTTGCGATATTCTTTTGTTCAACATTGGCATTGGAGTCATATTTACTTCCTGAGGCTGCATTCTTGGCATTACAATAGTTAATCATAAAGTCAAGCTTCTCCAAGGTCTCTCTATCTTCATAGTGTTTTTGACGATAGAGCATATAGTTCTTAGCAACAGTGAAGTATTTCTCTGCCATAAGAGCTATCTCTACTTGGTTTTGAATCTCTTCTACATTCATGCCATCTTTAATATTTATCCTGCTAAGGATATTGGTCAAATCCTCTACATTGGCATAATTGCCTGTAGAAAGGAAGGCTTTTGAAATAGCATTTTTGATTTTTTCGATAGAGAATGATTCCTTGGTGCCATCTCTTTTTGTGATTTGAAAATTAGAGTTACCCATAAATTAATTATTTCATAATAAAACAATTGCCTAAAGGTGGTTTTTACGATAAACATGAGAGTCTAAAATAGATAAGGATTATTTCAGAAAATCTATTTATTTCGCCTTTTCACCGAAAGCTAAAAAATTAAAGGCATTTGGCAGGTCTTCTGACTTGTTCCGATTTTAAGCCTTCCCAACCTTTTTGGTCAGTGGCAAAGATTTTAAAATCTATTACTCCCTCTTGGAGCAGAACTTACAGCAGCGGGAACTGTTGTCGACTCTCACGACATTCCCTTTTAATTCCCAATAATCATATTATTTTTGGAAACCAAATACAAGGGCAAAGATATATTATTTTTGAATAATATGAGGAGTTTTGCGAATAGTTTATTATTTTCCGTGGGCAAGGAGGGTCTTATTTCTTACAAAGAAAAAGCTTAAGATAAGTAGGAGTACACCTGTAACTATAAGTATATACTCTATCTTTACCATATCGGCCAAGGGTCCAAAGACCAACATACTCAAAGGCACAATAGAACCTGCAATCATACTTAGGACACTAAATACTCTTCCTCTAAATTCATCCTCAACAGTTGTTTGAAGTATTACCGTTGCAGGTGTGTGGTAAAGAGGAATAACAATTCCATAAATAAGCATTATTCCAAGATAAACCCAGAAGTTAGGAACAACGCCTAAGGCAAAGGTACATACTCCCATAGTTATAACGGCTAGTCCCATTGTGTGAATCTTATTCTTAAACCCACCCAATGTGCTAATAAGAATTCCTCCAACTATCATACCTATTGAGAAGGCAACCTCAATTGAGGTTAGTCTCCAAACCTGATTACCAAAAGTTCTAGTAACTTGCAAAGGTGTTAGGGTTGCACCAGGAGCAATTAAGAAGAAGAAAAAGGCACAGAAAATAAAGAAATCCTTTAGGTAGCTGTGGTGTTTTATATAGCTTAGCCCAGCTTTTAGGTCTCCAAAATAACTTAGGTTTTGTTTTTCAAGAGCCTTAGCGTGAGGTGGCACTTTCAAGAAGAAAAGAAGTGTAAGTACAGCAATAGCAGCGGTTATCACATCAATAAAGAATATTTTTTCAATAGATGCAAAGGTAAGAATTGCTCCACTAAGCATTGGAGATAAAAGCATAATAGCTGCTTGTATACTACTATTTATCCCATTAACCTTTGTGAGTTTGTCCTTAGGAACAAACTGAGGTAAGAAGGCTCCAACGGCAGGGTTCTGAATTCCAGAGCCAATGGAACGAATTGAAGACATAAGGAATAGTAGCCAAATAAAATTATATCCCATAAGGAAAAGTATAGCCAGAATAAGAGTGGAAAAGGCAATCAAAGAGTCGGAAAATATTATTAATAGCTTTCTATTATATCTGTCAGCCCAAACACCTGCAAAAGGAGAGAGAAAGAAGGTTGGAACAAATCCACAAATAATGGATATAGTCATCATCACTCCCGATTGAGTTTGAAGTGTAATATACCAAAGAATAGCATATTGCACAAGCGAAGACCCAAAAAGAGATATGGATTGACTTGCTAAAAATAAGGTTGTTTTCCTTTGCCAGTTATCGGTCATTTCTTGATATTATGAGATTAGAAATTTGGGTTTGCAAAGTAACGGAAAGTTTGCCTATCTCACAAATAATTAGTATATTTGCCTAACTATAGGGGGGATATCCAGATGTGTAATTATTTAAATGATATATAATATATTTTTGCCGATTATATATTTTTGCCTTTCAAGTAGTTATGATATATTTTTGCCGATTATTTGCCTTTTTAAATTTAAAACGAAATGTGACATTACTAAACATTGATGTAGCATTTCGTTTATTTTTTGCCTGTATTTACATGCCATAATGTAGCATTGATGATACATATGTATTAAATAGGCTTTAAATGCTCTTTAAATAGGTCTTAAAGGCTTGGTTTTATTAGATATTAAAAGACTTTAGGGTTATGCTGGTTGTTGCTGGCGTAACCCTGTTTTTTTATACTAATACAAGGGGTACTACCCCTTTACTACCCCTTGGTTTTGGGGTGTTATTTTGGTGGTTTTGGGGTTGGGGTTACAGTTGGGGTTACAGTTGGGGTTACATAGTTGGGGTTACAATTCTAACAGTCTTTAACGCTCTAAATTGGGGGTATAGATGCAGAAATATGGCGTTTTTTTGCGTGTTTTTGCGTGAGTTGACCCCTATAATGCATAAAAAAAGCACTATAAATATTAATTATAGTGCTGATATATATGTAATTAAATGCAAATTTATTTGGTTTTTGTGTGCGTGGGGCGTATATTTGCAGCGAAATGAATTTAAAATTAGTTTATTATGGACGAAAATAAAGAAATCATTGATGGTTTTTTAAGAAATCAAATAAAAGAAATAGGAAAGCAACAAACTAAAGTAAGGTATGGGATAATGAGAGGTACATTAATGGCGGTTATAAAAGATAAACAAGAGACAGAACCTCACGTTGCCTCTTGTTTATCTGATATTGAAATGTTTTTAAATACTCTTATTTCTAATATTAAATAGATAACTTCCAAAAAGTTCCATATACATCTTTATGTTTGGTAGATAACTTTAATTTTTCTTTATAATAAACTATCTCCTCACTAGGTGTATTCTCATGCTTTTTAATGTCATCCTCATTTGGAGAATATGTTTTCTTTATTATTTTTATTTCATTAATAGGGAAAGTGTCTAACATTATTTTAAAAAACTGATATCTGCCATTTCTTGAATCATAACCATAGGTATCTGCTATTATACGCCCATTCTTTTTTTTACAAAAGTTTATTTTTAATGGTTTTCCTTTATGATAATCAAAAATACGATAATTACCAACATTACTTGTGGTAAATTCAAGCAAAGCCGTTTCGCACTCTTCGTCACTTAGAGTGTCTACGTTTTCTCCCCTTGTCTTTCTAATTGCATACTCACATACTCCTAGACCACATGCGGTAGAGCCAATATAAAGGGATTGTAGAAGCAATTTTTTGTCGATTGTTGTAATGTCAAACTGCATAGCTAAAAAATTAATTGATATTTATTTATTCATCTTTTCTATTATAGATAATAATCTATCTATCTGTCTATCTTTTTCTTTTAATGTATCATTAAGAATAGAAATTAAAGCTGTAACATTATCTGTATTGGTAATTGATAACGATTCTTGCTGCGATGATTTAAGCATATTTCCATCTCCAGTAAGTAACCATTCAATGGATAAGTCATGGAAAATTGCTATTATCTTCGCAAAATGGTCATCAGAAACAGCTTGATTTAGCTTATCAGCATCTAAAAACCCCCTTTTAATTCCTGTTTTTTTCAAAAATGTTGGTCTGCTAATATGCTTATATTCAATATATTGCAAAATTCTTTCCTTTGTTGATGCGATTTTCATCGTAAAATATTTGTTTTATTGCGATAATTGTAGTTATCTTTGCCACGTCTTCCAATTATGAACGTGGGCGACAAAAATACAATTAAAAAGAAAAAAAACCTAATAAAAAATGATAGAACTAACAACAACAGAGATTTCGAGACTTGCTTTTAAGAAGCTAGTGCTAGATAAACATAAGGATGCAGCGCTAGAGTTAGCGGAGCAATTATTGAATAAAGATATGATAACATTGGGTTATGATGAACATAGTCGCACTATTAGTAAGGCAATAATACAGGTAGTAGGAAATGATATACAAGACATTTCAATTTACGATCCTGTAAATGACGCATGGTTTATTGTAGTAAGTGGATTTTATAGAATACTTGTTGAAAAGCAACACTATGAAGAAATAAAAATGGAACTAAATAAATAATATATGACAAAGAAGAAAAAAATCATTGCTCCGTATGGCGTATTGTCGGAGGTGGCGAAATTATTTAAAACATCTTTAAGGACTGTTTACTCGGCTGCGAATTTTAAGACACAAAGCAAATTCTCAGATAAAATCAGAGCAGCTGTTCTTGAGCGTGGTGGAGAAATTTACGAATCAACAAAAGAAAAGTAAACAAGAAAAATTCCTTGATGGCATACAGAGGGGGTTCGAGTCCCTCCAAGGAGCAAGTGAAATTTAAAAACAAAGTAAAATGATGAATGATAATTTGACAGCAGCAAGCAGTTACGAGATTTATCTCGGCAAAGTTTGTATTAGCCAAGCTGATTTGATTTCTACAACTATAAAAGTCAATGGAGAGAAACAGCCGATGATTAGCTCTGAAAGCAATTTAAAACTAATGACACATCGAGGCAAAATAACAAAAGCTAGAATAGGAGGAAAAGGCAGAAAAGCATTATATGAAGTTGATAGTTTCCCTTACGAAATGAAACAAGCGATTATTGAACAGCATGGCAGCCTTGAAGGTTATAAACTTAAGTTGTGGATTGATCAACATTACAAATCGGATTTCAAGGCTAGAGCTTTTTACAATGGATGGTTTATTTGCTCACCAGATGGAACAAAAAGAGAGCGTCTAAAGACTCCATATATTGACCAATATACAGCTAATGCAGAATTACTACAGGCGCTCGGTCGTATGGTCATGGCTTCTATGCCGAAAAGAAAAGCATCTAATAATCCATACAGAGGTAAAGCTGAATTATGGGCTAACTTAGCTAATGATTTAGATAAGGTTCAGAGCTTTTATGGAGCAAACTTACCTACTAATCCAAGACGATTAGAAGAGAAATATAAGGCTTTGATGGGTAATGGTGAAGAGCTTGACTACTCTTGTTTGATAAGTGGCAAGTTCTTTAATAATGGAGGAAGAAAAAAAGTTGTAAGCCAAGAACAGCAAGCTTTACTTGCTCAACTTGCAAGAAATCCAAATAATTTAGATAGTGTGCTGGTTGCAGATACATATAATGAAGTTGCACAGGCAATGGGATGGGAAACTATATCAGACAGTAAGGTTAAGCAATTTAGGAGAGATGAGGGGCTATTTTTAGAGACTGGTAGAATGGGTATTACCGAGTTTCGCAATAGCAATAAAGAAATGATGGTGAAAAGGAGTAGACCATCTAGACCAATGCTTATGTGGAATAGTGATGGTTGGGTTGCGGAGCTTTTATATCAAAAAACTACATTAAATAAGAAACAGCATTCTGTTACAACATATCATAATAGACTTACTGTTGTTTTTGTAATGGACCCATATAATGATTATCCTGTTGGGTATGCAGTGGGAGAAGATGAATCGCCTGCTTTAATTCGCGAAGCTCACAGAAATGCTATTAAACATGTAGAGATGCTCTTTGGCGAAAGAATGGGAGTATATCAACTGCAAACAGATAATTACGGAAGAGGTAATTTGGTTGATTTCTATAAAAACTGCTCAGCAGTATATACACCTGCTAAGGTAAAGAATGCAAAGAGTAAGACTATTGAGCCTGCATTTGGCGAACTCACAAAGAAATATGCAATACTCTTTAGGAACTACGCTGGTCCCGGAGTCAAGAGTTCCAAAAAGAATAAGCCAAACTATGATTGGAAAAACTTAATTGATGTCAAGAAAAGTTACCCAGACGAAAAAGAAGTAAGACAACAAATTGATTTGATAGTTGAAAGAATAAGAGCTAAAAAAAGAGATGAGTATATCAGTAACTATATGCTTACGAATAATGAAAAGGTTCTTATTGACGATTACACTTGGTTTACTAAATTGTGTGAGAAAAATAAGAAAACTATCAAGATTTCTCATAACGGATTAATGCTCCAAAAAGACAATATTAGATATAACTACGATACTTTTGATTTAGACTACAGGAGATATACGCATCTTGACTGGAGTGTATATTTTGACCCTTGTGATGTGAATAAAATAATGATAGTGAATGAGGATAAGGGAGTGAGATTTTTACTAGAAGAAAAGTATGTTCAACCAATGGCTCTGCTTGATAGAAAAGAGGGTGATGCTGAAGAATTACACAATGTTTGGAACTTCAATGAGACTCTTGAAGAAATTATTCAAGATAAAATGAACGAAGATTATAGAATTACACAAAGGGTTATTGGAGAATTAGGACCGAGCGAAAATATGCTTGTAAATGCATTATTGACAGATAGCCTTGGGCAACATAAAAATGAGCTTTCGGCAGCAAGAAACGGCAGAGTAATGCTAGCTAAGCAACTTGCAAAAGAGGAAAAAGCAATTCAAAGAAGTCAGCAGGAAGAGCATTATGCATATGTAGAAAACAAAATAGATGTGGATTCCTACGAATTTTAAATAATAATTAATCACCATTTAAAACATCATTAATATGATAACAAAAGACCAAAAATCAGAAATCAGACAAGCCCTTATTAATTACACAAAACAAGGTGCTGAGAGCTATAAGATGAGTCAAAATCAAGTGGCAAACAAATTAGGAATCAATGCTGCTTATGTTTCAGCCATAGTTAATGGCAAAGAAAATGTTGATAAGAGCGAAATTTCCGATAGATATTACATTTTACTTGCTGAACTTTTGGAAATTGAACTTGAAAAGAAATATTGGGAGGTTTTTAGAACTAAACAGATGTTAGCAGCTCTTGCAGCTCTTGAAGATGCTAGAGAATTTGGGAGGACAATTACCATTGTTGGAGAGACTGGTTGTGGCAAGAGCTTGGCTTGTGATATTTTCGAAAAGAAGTATCCTACCGAATGTTTTAA
>JAFNAQ010000067.1 GCA_017860275.1 Bacteroidota bacterium | reverse complement strand
GGAGTTGGAGTGTTAAAGATAACATCTGCTTTAGAATGGTTCCCTATTCCCCATCCATCAAGAATCATTAAAAGAGCTTTCTTAGCCATACTATTAATTGTTTAATTACTCATCATTTTACGAGCGCAAAGGTACGAAAAAAAGCAATAAGATGGTGAGTTTTAGTACTCATTCACATTATTATACAAGAATATGGCAAATGAAGTACATCTAAGCATTAAACAATAAATTAATATTTGTAATCCTATTATTCATTTATCTCTAAATATAAAATGATTCATCACTTTCTAATAAGCAAAATTGCAACCTCTTTTATATCTCAAGATAAAGTGATTATCACAATAATCATATGTCCATGACATTATAGTATTAGCAAATGTTTCAACATCCCCTCTGTCTTTACTTGGATAATAATTAAATGAAAGTTTCTTTTTTAGAGGAGAGAAAAATTCCTCACAAAGATAACCACCCAATACAAACAAACGGTTTTTGTATCGAAAACAACCCCAATTACCAGAAGAAGCAAAATTCTTACTTCGGAATGATTTTATAGTTATTTCCCAATAAAATTCATTTCGGCTCATACTTTCTGTATTTGTAACTAAATCGTTGTTGTTTTTTGTCAGTGGATATGTATACACTCCCAGGTATGCAGGTTCATAACAATGCGATTTTTCCCATACACTTATTATTGAGTCAAGGACTGATATCAGTTCTCTATTTTTAATCTCATAGAATGAGACTTCTACAGAGTCCTTCAAGTTTTTTTTAATGCCACCATCATTCAATTGCAAAATCTTTTGAGAGAACAAGGGCTGCGAATTAATATATAATAACGAGCATATAAAACATGCTAATACTAACTTGAGAATATTTCTTATTTTATCCATAGTATATGTGGCCTTTTATCTCTTCTTTTGCGTTGAAATCACCATTCCTAGTAGTATCAATATTTTCTTCATTCAAACATTTATTTAACACTCTTAAAGTTCTATTAATCAGTTGGAATCCATTGCTACATAATTCTTTAATATATTCATCACTTATTGTGAAAGATATTTCTTTATTTGTCTTCGAAGATATACGTATTTAGACAATTTTCGGTTTCTCTTTTCCGCTTTTTCTTTTTCATACTCATAAAGAATCATAAGATCTCCGGGAAAACTAACATTGATAATTAATGATTTTTCATTTCTTGCAAATAAGTCTTCTGTTATTATTTTATATGCATCATTATCATTAATCCCTGGAAGCTTATCATAACAGATAAAAAATCGTGTTTCTCTTTTAATTAAATAAAGCTCCAACTTATTCATGGCATCTTCTGGGAGTGATCCCTTCTGTGACAATAATTTATCAAATTTACATATTCTGCCAAGAGAATCAACATCCGAAACCGATAAAAAGCTTACTTCATTTTCAATTAATTCTTTTACGTTATCTGCCCCAATTGCTTTTATTAAAGATTGGGCTAATAGAGCTGAATTTATTGACAAACAGTTTCTATCCAAACTAACATTAATTTGGGCACTTGAAAAAGACACTATAAAACAAGTTATAAACAATAATACTAATTTATTTATCATAAACTGATTTTATTAATTTTTGTAAACTAAATGGCGCTACGGTTGTAGCTATCTAATACTGGATATTTATCTTTATCAACATATAAAATATTCCTATTTCTTTCAAATTGCTCAATAAATCCCCAACAAATATTTTTTTTCATTACAAACCTTTCTTTCTCCAGACCATTATTTGCAAATTCCCATCATATTATTAATAAGCGCAATATCTTCACTTTTATTCGGATCAAATTCACCTAAACAATTGCATATTCTAATATCTTTCAAACAGCCTAGTTTATAATTCATTTTGCCATCATTCTCATATAAAAAGATCGAATCACCTTGCAAAATCTTATTGTAAAATACATAATTTTTATCTCTATGTGCAAGTTCACGATCATCATAAGGATACTTTTCTTTATAATCAATTATTTCTTGTTTAAGATCTGCGAATTTTTTATTCTTTCTTATTCGAAAATTTGCTGATAAATTGAATTCTACTATATTATTTCTTGTCTTAAAAACAAGCTGTTCTAAAGACTTTTTAAATCCATTTTCAAGGTAATAAGAATGCTCCATAATTGTATCGTTATAGAAATATTTCTCTATATAAAATGGAACAGTATCACATAATGTTGTAAAATAGAGTTTAGGATCTACCTGATCCTTAATTATACTGTACCAATACCCTCCTTTGTTCTTATAATAGATATATTTATCTTGTTCTTTACCTCTATAGCATATTCTTACAATTATAGTACTATCGCTTTTTTTGATTGCAACATAAGGTTCTTGAAGTTTCCCACTTTTAATTTTTACACCTTTCATGCTATATTCATCAAAAGTTTGATATAAAACATAATCATTCGATAATTGGGATTTATGGGGATTACAACTTGTTAATCCCATAATAAATAGTAGATATAAACATTTTACAACTTTCATAGTATTTACTTTTTTACACTGAAGCAATAGTAGTTCTTTCTTAACAAAGTTTGTTCATCTTCCCACTTTATGCTAGTTATATCACTAAACTATTACATTCTATTCTTTATCCATTTTGTTATATTGTATCTTTTTCAATGCAATTAAATATCCTAAATACAGGCCAAGAATAAAAAAGTAAATAAAACCATAAATAGCTGTAATCTCAATATCAAGGCAATATAACCCCACTAAAACCAAGAAATATGTATAGAACGAGTTTAACAATATTTCTTTAGAATGTTTATAGAAATAGACTAAAAGTTTCTTCATTTGTTATTCCTCCTTAATATTTCTAGAACAAAAATTGTTATAGCTAAGATGCTTAGAATTATCCATGTATTATTGCGAATTACAAGTGGTAACTTATTTCTAAATAGAAAATCAATACTAACAGCAGCAATTGTTATAATATTAATAGCATTTCTTACTTTATCCATAGTATGCGTTTTTTATCTCTTTATTTTTTGCGTTGAACCGATATCAATTTACCATTCTTAATAAGCAATACAGACTTATCCTTATAATATTCATATGTAGGACGTTGGCAAAAGTTTCTACTATTAAAAAACAAGGTTAAATTCAGACTATCTGGTAACGCCGTATTTTTAAAGGTTAAAATTCTATTTGTTATATTCTTAAAACCATAAATAGAAATACTATCAAAATCTGCTTTTTTAAGCTTAATTTCCCCTTGTTTATCCGTTAAGATAATACCATATTTTAAAGCAATCTTAGTTGGTATGTCTTTTTAAAACCTACAACTTCTAAGTTCTCTATTGGTTCATTGTTTTGGTTCAGAGTTTTAAGTACAAAAAACTGACTCTTATTCCCTTTCAGTGAGTATTTTAGAACTATGTTTAATTTCTCTACTGGCGTATAACTTAAGATTAAAGAATCTTTTTTGATTTTCCATTTTCCTAGTGAAAAGTACAGTCGAGCTTCACATCCGGCTCGTTTAAAGAATGTTGAATCTTCAAATAGATCTAATTGAGAATAACAGAAATTATTCTCCCAAGTAAATGATTCTTTTAATTGAGATTTCACAAACAATTTCTTCTCAGAAAATCCAAGTTTTTGAGATATATTGATCGAATCTGAAATAAATTGCTTTTGCTTCTTAGTACAACTAAAAGTCAGTAAAACAATTATCAGAACTAAATAATATCTATTTATCTTTATCAACATATATATATTTCTTTCAAATCACCAAATTAATCCCCAATAAATAATTATGCCCTTCTTCTCGTTTATACATATCCCCTTTGAATATCCATTTTTCCAACCTACAGGCATATAATCTAATGGATATAGTCCCTTCCAATAATGCCCCGGTTTTGAGTCCAATACATAAATTTGAAAGTCCATTGGCAGCCCACATTTTGTCTTATTAGAATATATACCTTTTGATTTTTCACCATCCTCTAATGCGGAATTATCAAATGATTCAAAAAAAGGTAAAGGGTAATAATACTTATTATTTATACAAATATTATCATAAGAAGTTTTATCATCAGTCATACTCCTTATTGCCTCTAATTTTACGATGGTTAGACAACTATCTGACGATTTATATTTTGCTAAATATTTTTCTCCAATTTGTTTTTTCAATTTTAAAACTTTATCTTCTCCAAATTCAAAAAGCATATAGTAAATGCATTGGCTAGTAGTGTCTATTGTTATTGCACTAGTAATTGGCAAACGATCTATTTCTTTTGGGAAATGTGCAACTAAAAATGGAGGCATTTCTCTTAATTCATTTTGATAATCTCTATTGGCATAACAAAGGCCTGGACCATTACTCCATTTTACATTACATCCAGTGATAATTAGAATTATACATATTAAAAAATAATTTCTCATTCAAAATAGTTTTAATAGATCAATAATTTAACCAGTTAGTCTATTCGAAAGGCAACAATTTTCATTAAACAGACTATTTATGTTAATATGAAGTAATTTTGATTTCATTTAAAATTTTATCATAAACTCTTTTATTGGAGGACGATACATTATCATAATATATATTCACACCCTTATAAACATCTTTCCGCCAAAATTTA
>JAFNAQ010000066.1 GCA_017860275.1 Bacteroidota bacterium | reverse complement strand
TATGTAAGTAGCTACCCCGGTATTTCGAAACTCAGGGTTTGTCCACATCCCGATATCGTAATAATCGCCATTTGGGAATACCGGAATTGAATATCCGCATCCCACAAGCTGACCATGGCCGATAAACATCGTAACCGTTCCCTTCCCGATTAAATCTTCAAGTTCCTTAGGCGTTTCGTACAACCCGCCTTTTTGCTGAAGCAGAAAGTTATAATCCGACATTTGAGCGAGGCGCACATCGTATCGCGAATCGGTATGAAACTTTTCGCTTGGCAGTATTTTACGAAACATCCGGCCAAATACCTCATAATGCATCTGCTGCATCAGACAGCAATTGAGCATCAATGAATCAAACGACTTACAGTAAACCTTTACAATAGACAGCCTCTTTATAACCAACGCAAAAACATCATCACAACGCGATAAAAACTCGTCTTTTAAATAAAACTCCACAAGAACATTCTCCCCGGCTTTACCCAATATCTCGTCAATCGAACTTATCGCATAACCCACAACCGCTTCACCGATAAATATGTTATAATAACTCCCCGATTCCACCAATAACTCAATAAAACATTCCTGAGACTCCGGAAGCGAATTTAAATACAATTCCCTCAGATGGCTGATTCCGTTAAAGTCTGTATTTACTATATGCAACATCGTTTTACTTCTTTACTTTATACCTATCGGGCTGATTAAAAAGCGTCAGGTCGGTATATCCTTTTTTGATTTTTGCTGAGTGTATGACCCCTTTTTCCACAAAGTAGGTATCACCCTTTTTAAACACATTCTTCACACCCCCAATAGTCATTTCAATTTCCCCATCCAGCACCACAGCCCATTGAGCCTCGTGGGAATGCTCCGGAACCTCAATGTCTTTCTCAAACTCCATAAAGATAAATTGCTGCTCACCCGCCTGTACAAGATGCGATTTAACACCGTCAAAAGGGATATCTGCACTCGGGTGGGAGGTGATGATTGAGGGGAAGAAATTATTTGAGTTCATAATGTTTTGTTTACTAAATCAATATTCTGATGTTATGTGCCGTTGAGGACTGCGAGGCGGCTTTCATTTCATCTGTTAAGTACCTTGTAAAAGAGAGCTAATCGTGTCTAATAACTAAACCCAAATGGGATATTACAGCTTGTAAGTAGTTCGTGTTTTATTTTTTCAACCAAGCATCTGTAAATCTTTCTCTGAATTCCTCTAATACTTCTTCAAATCTAATATATCCAGCATCTTTCAATTTGTCAGAAAACTGAATCGCATTTCCTTTTCCCGCAATTGCAGACCAAAAGTATTTTACCATACCTGTTGCATCTTTTTGATTTTCCAGTCTCATAATAGTAAGTCGAACTCCTTGTTTTATTTCATTTGAAGCAGAAGAAGCCAAAATAGGATCGAATACTCTTTCGTGAAGGAAATCAATAATTTCTAATTGCTTTGTTGTCATTTTGTAAATCGATTATTCGTTTAACGTTTTTCTATATAATATTTCTTATCATCAATTTTTACAATAAGTGAGTTAATATCATAATCCATAATCATCCAAATTTCAAGGAGAGTTATATCTTCATTATTTTTCAGCAATTTAGTTAATCCTTCATTATCTGTGATTTTGTATTCAACAGCTTTAATTTCTGTTCCATTTATTGTTATTTGATTGTCTCTAAAATAGAAACTAATAATATCATTAAAATCACAATTCATTAAAGGTTTTATTATCCAAAATCCTTCAAGTTCTTTTTTTGTTATTTCTTTCATTATTTTTCATTTTGTGGTAATCATTACAGCTAACGAACATATCAATATACATCACGGATTTTGGGTTTTATCCCAATCAACCTACATAGACTTAACTTGAGGTCGAGCACTTTATTACAGTTTAAAACGCCTAGTGTTGTTATAATTAATTATAGGTAAATTATCTTTAAAAACACCGTCTCTACCAAGTGCTTCGCATGCATCCAAAACATTTTTAAGTGCCGTTTTCTGCTGATCTGTTATTATTTTAAAATTGGTGGTAACGTTTACTGCGTTTTAATGCAGGTAAGGTTTTGTTAGCAGCAGAAATTTATATTTTTAAGTTTTCAAATCTCATAATTAATTCTAATGTTAAGTCCTGAAAACACTGTAAATATTTGATTATTAAATTATTTTCATTGTATTTGTCTTTTGGAGTTAAATTCTGTGTAGGATATCTGGTCGTTTCCCAGTGTGTTGAAAATAACCCTGCTAATGAAATTAATGCCATCATGTAATTTTGATATTTATAAGCGGCTTCAATATACTCTTTTAATAGAACAAGTATCTGATTGTAAAACTCATTGTTTAATATTTTTAAATCAAAATCTGGAATTTCTTTTTTATCTATAAGGTTCATATCCAAAAGTGTATTAAGTAAATCTTCTGGCTTTTGAATAAATAAATAGTCGTAAGGGCTCGGTGGATTGTCAAAAAGATATGATTTAATAATATTGAGCTCTCCATTTATATCTTCTTCGGACAACTCATCGTTCTTTCTTTTATATCTTAGTTTTATTAATAATTCTTTTCCAGTTATTAAATCATCCACAAAATCAGAATATTTATTCTCTCTGGATTCATTAATTTTGCCAATTAAATAATTTGTAATTATATCAAAAACTTTAGTAGAGTCATGACCTATTTTGGATTTTAACTGTTCCTCGGTTAGTATTTTGTCCTTTATTATTACATACTTACATAGTTTTTCAATAGCTTGATCTGTATAAAAAAGAGATTGAGGATACTGTTTACTTTTCAGCAAAATCATTGCAGAAAATAAATCATCTTTCGCTATCGATATGTACTTTTTATGTGTCATTTTTGCTGCTAACGGTTGGTGCATATTGCGAAGCGGATTTCGGGGAGCATTCACATCCAGTAGGACTTAACGGCGATGTGAGAATCCGCAGATGTCACACCACCACGCCCCGCTATGCAATATGAACTGTGTTGTAGCTAGTGTTTTTCTTTTAGTTTATTAAAAAAGCTATCTATTTTCATTTCAGTTTCTTTTTGCATTTTCGCTTTTTCCTCGGGAGTCAGAGTGATATCCTTAATTTTAAAATTTGAAATATTCCCTTTATTGAATATCAAAGAAGTTCTATTTTTTCTATCATAAATAAATATGTACGAACTTGTCTCTCCGATAAAATTTAAACTATCCAAATTTGTATTATATGAATTTTGATTTTCATAAAATTCAACTTTAGATGGGTTGTCGGATATTTTATTAAAATTTCCATCATTATGCCCCCAAATTGCGAAACATATAAGCAGAATTACATATAATATGATGAGTAAGAATTGAATCATTTTATTTCTTTCTTCATCATTTTCGTAATTTGTAATTTGATGAATCTTAATAATTAAGAATGGAAAAAACAGAGAAAAAATTATAACCGTCTCGTCAAGGAAATACCACAATACAAATGGGCTTATTATGAAAATAAAAAATGAAAGTCCATTTGTTTGTTTTTCAATTTGTTTTTCAATTATCAAAGAATAATATCTATTATAGACACTATATTTTATTATTCTTCCTTTTAATTTGTAGTTCAGGCTTTTAGAAAAAACAATCTTTAAAATAGAGCGAGAAATTATATACAGACAAATTTCAATAACTAAATAAATTAAGGAGAGACTTACTATAGTCTTTATTGTCACAAAGATAATGTCTGTTAGATTTATGTAGTTTTCAATCGAAATATTAAATCTAGCATAATATCTGTCCAGATAGACATAGCCTAAGGAATAGAAAACCAA
Organism: Bacteroidota bacterium; assembly: GCA_017860275.1. GTDB lineage: Bacteria > Bacteroidota > Bacteroidia > Bacteroidales > P3 > UBA10566. The sequence goes on along the minus strand of JAFNAQ010000066.1, from coordinate 1,173 downwards.
TAATATTATTGGAATATTTGATTTATAATTATCTAGGTATTCTTTCATTTTGGCTGTTTTCAACATTAGCTACAACGGTTGACGCTAATCCCAGTGTGGGCATTCACGTAGATTGGCCAGCGAGTGTTCGTTTATTATTTCATTTTTTATGTTAATCACGTGGGATAAGCCCACATTGCGAGTTTAGCGTTTGCTATGGCCTAGTTATTTAATTTTTCATGTCTTGGATTTTTTGAAATAATTTATATTCATCTAATGAAAAGTTTTTCAATGGTGAAACTCCTATAAGAACTCTATATTCATTTATCAAATCATCACTTAAAGACCTTATTTCCTCTCGGTCAAAATTATGAAATAACTCAAAGCATTTCAGTGCTTTTTCATTTGAACTTATATTTTGTTTAAAATGTGCATCATATGCATCTTTTCTTAAATAAAAAACCAAAACAATTATTTTTAAATGTTTTGAGACAACTTCAAGAGGAAAAAACATTTGATTATTCTTAAAAAAATCATCTGTATCTCGAGTATATTTATCAAACGTAATGATTTTTTCCCAGTAGTTTAAAATACAAGAATTATCACATTTAGTGCCATCTGAAAGACATTTGTTTTCAAAATCCACATTTTCTTTACAATCATATTCATAGTAAGAGGAAATAGTATTTATTTGATTTAATGTTTCGGTAATTCTAACACAACCTTCTTTAAGTATTTGTAGTCTTTCTGTGTTTATAATACTGAACTGTATGCGCAAAGTTTCTAATTGAGTTGCTTTTCTTGTCAAGTTCTGATTTGTGAGTTTCTAAATCTTTATTGAACCAATGTGTTATTCGTCCTTTTGCTGTAAATAAAATTATTGACGGTATAGCAGCAAGCAGTGTAATTAATAATTGCCACCAGTACTCAATTATTAAATCTATTATTGTCATTGTTAAGCTCTTTATTTAGTGATAAATTCTTTTTTTTAATAATTGGCCATAACGTCCGCGGGTATAAAATCATGCCGGATTGCGTGGTGCGAATGTATCCGCCATGACAAACCACGATGCGGGACGAAATGCTGGAAACCCACTAAAACCGGTATGTTTTATGACCCGTTGTTGGCGGTTCGTGCTTTTTTATCTATCATTATGTATAAGTTCTGAATCTATTTTATCAAGTTTCGCAGCT
>JAFNAQ010000065.1 GCA_017860275.1 Bacteroidota bacterium | reverse complement strand
ATTAATAGCATCCGGGATTTGATGAAACAACGGATGATGCTTAGTTACAACCTTTTCTATTTGATCTGAATTATTAAAAGTCATTGAAAGGAAATTAACTCCGGTATATTTTTTCGTCAACTCGTTTAGCTGCGGTATCTCTTTAATGCAAGGTTCACAATATACATGCCAGATATTTATCATTGTAACTTTGCCCTTTATATTCTGATCCGTCCAAAGTTTTCCGCCAGTATCAGTCAACGTAAATTCAGGACAAGGCTTATCACAAAGTTTGTCTTGCAAAGCCTTATCATCGGCTTTTTGCTTGGCCTTGGATTCTTTCAGTTCGCCATTCACCCCAAATTCCGAAAGATTATTATTCGTCTGAAAACAATATGCAGCAGCATTTAGTAATCCACATCAGTATCTATTTCGTTGAAAATGAATCACTCCACAAAGGTATAAATTGAGGCAATGGATTGCAAATGTTGCACAGAAAAATAAAGAATATATTCATAAAGACACAGATTTTAGCCAAAACAGAGGAAAATATTTAGCCATATCAGGGAATAAAAATAAGCCAAACTAGGGAATTAACAAAGGGCAAACTGGCAATTAGATACTAAATATCCGACCTATATAAACGACACTGCATTTAAAATTTATAATGCATTTTGTAGAATCATCTACACCATCTCCCACCAAAACGCCTGAAACTACTTTTCAAAAAGACTTTCAGCTGGTGGCAGATAAAAATATCGAACTAATCATCTGCTACTAAATTCTGATCATCTGCTACTAGATTGGGCTCTCTGCAGCAACATAATGAACGTTATCACAAATTTTTCGGTGATGAAGTTTCAGCTTTTTAAGGTTGCGCCCGAGATGAATGGATTAAACTCCACCAACAAGCTTAATCATAAATTGTATTTTACTCTCTTAAACAGCTTATACATAATAAGTTTCCATATAAGCTAATAAATTTTTCAAAAAGATATAAGTAAGCCCTCGAATGAAGGCCCATGGGTTCTCGGCTGCAGACTGATGGGCACTAATTCGAGGTCTTATGGGTTCACAGCTGCGGGCTTACTTAGCTATAATGGAAAAAACAGATAACTTATTAATTAAGAGTCAATAACAATAATCTATGATTTGAAAGAGAATACGAGCTCTAAAAGGGTAAAAATGCTGCGCACTTAGTACCTGATAAAATTTTATTGATTAATAATTTTATAGCTACATTTTTGGCTATTTCTTCGACCGAATCAATCGTTTGATACTATTTCCGGGCTTTATGTATTTGAACACTTTTGCTAGCTTTGGTGGCAACTCCGGGGAAACACCCTCTATATTGATAACCAACGCTGGTGGAATGCAAACCAAGAAATTATCAATTAGAGAATCCAAACCTAAACGAGAAAATTAATCCAAAGTGTAAAATATTCCATCGAATGAGGTGATATTATTTGATTTAATAGCTATTTTTGCTTCCATATCCGAGTTACACGCATACTTATTTTTGTTTGTTGTGGTGACATTAAGATTAGTAAAATTCAGAATATATCATAATCAATGATTATTTTTTGGGTATCAGTGGATTATCTGCATAAAGAAGAGATTTTCTAAGCATTGCGTATTTTAGGTTTAATTACAAGGTCAAAAACGAGACAAATACTATAAACTATCAGGTTCAATAATCATCATACAGATAAGTAGAAAAGTCTGTGCAATTAAATATAAAAAATTGATTTTATGTCAGAATTAGATTCTAAAACATTTACAAAAATAATTCATGGAGATTATTATAATACGACCTCTGAATATAATAAATATTATATCTCAACTGATCCCTCAAGTGAAATTCATGTTTTTATTGAAAATGTTACAATTACGGGAAAACTAAAAATTGAAAGCAAGATTTCTTATCCTTTCTATATTAAGATTGAAAATGCACTTTTTTTAGATCGAATTGATATAAATGATGGCATATTCGATAAAGGTATTAGTTTTAGAAATGTCCATTTTCTTGGTAACGTATATTTTAGTGGTGGTAAGTTTCGATGGATTTACTTCGCAAAATCAAAATTCGACGACTTTTTGTCTTTTGGTAGTAATGGCATAGATCAATGTTTTGGGAGTGTAACAATCGAAGATGTTTCTGCGAATAGTGTTTCAGCACTTGGTGGCCAATATGAATCTTTATCATTTCGAGGTAAAGGAGCCAAATATATTGGAGTGCATAATAGTGACACTTTTATTAATCATCTGAGTTTTTCTAATATTCTTGATGAATCAACTATTTCAGTATCCAATATTTCAATAAATCAATTATTCCTTGCTGGAAGGTATTACGAAAAGAATTCTATAGAACTTGAGAATGTAAATCTCCATACTGTTAGGTTCAATTCTTTTACAAACAAGGGAACATTATTGTTTAATAATATTATTATACACAAGAGCAAACTAAAAGTCTCAGATATTACAATCTCTGAATTTTACAGATTAAAAAAAATATCAGATGATCAAAAGTCTATTTTTCAAAGTTATACGCCAATTGCCATTGATGAATCTTTACCATTATACAAACTTCATCTTGCCTTCAATGATCCATATTTAGATGAAAAAGATAAACTATTGTTAACTAATGAGAATGAAGTACAAGATTCTCTATTTGAACTCAACAAAGTTACACTAGGTGACTTCGAAATGAAAAATGTTGAAATGTCGAAATTTATGACAATTTCTATTATTAATACTGATCTCTCAAGGATTAAAATATTTAATTCACCTTTCCCATGTAAGAAGTTAGCAGGAAGTAATAACACTCTGTATGAGGTTTTTAATGATTTATATACAGTATCATTAAAACAAAATAATAAAAGGGATCAGATTGAGTATTATAAGGCATCAAAAAGTGCTTTATTACATTCTTTTTTTAACCGAAATTGGTATAAAAATATACATTCTATTATTAGTTTAGGGTTATCTTTGATTTACAGTAATTTTGAGACAAAATGGGCTCAAGCATTTTTTATTATGACTCCAGCTTTCGGAGCTTTATTTTTTGCTTTGATGTTATACGGTTCAAAATATGATGTTGATTTCTCAAGTGATGGATTTGATAATTTTCGTCAACTATTGGTCTACTATGTTCGTTTTCTAAACCCTGCTCACAGTATAGAATTTATGGATTCTATATTTAGAAATTACAAATTCTCAGAAAATCTTTACTTTGTGATTTTTGATACATTCGGAAGAATATTTGTTGGTATTGGCCTTTTTGAAACAGTGCAATCATTTAGAAATTTTGTGAGAAAATAAATATTTTAATCAAAACCTAAGAGCCTGTTTAAATTTTATTCAATAGCATCCTGATTTTTGCCAGTTTAACCATTTCCTCTGCCGAATCAAAAATAAGTTCATAGTTTAGGCAAAGCCTTTTATTTTGTCTCCGCTAACTATAATATCCAAAGGTATTCATTATCTTTTACGACACTTCTCCACTACAATCAGCATCCACAAGAATCGCTTTATATTGCAACATAACTCTTTCAGAGATCAGGCAAGCAGATAAACTTACCATTATTTATACATGCGATGGTACCATGACAGCTATAAGAGAACCGTTCTTATCTGCAAACACATGACGTTTAATTTCCTAGACCTTCTTATTACCATTGATTCCATTTACAGAACGGTTATTACCCCATCGTACATTCTGTGTTTCTTCTAAATCCGTTAAATACATAATTATTTTAAGTGTGGTAAATAAAAACAAGCATTTTAGAAGAAAGAAAAACACTCTTTTATTTTTAAATTTAAACAGGTTCTTACATTAAATCAAAAAAAAGAGCTATCCATTCAAGAAAATAATAAGAGACAATTAAAAATGGCTGCAAATTAATAGCAGATAATTTGTACTAATAGTTTATCTTCCACCAAATTAGTTTATTAATTTACAGCACATTAAGCCCTATTTAGTGGCAGGTGGCAGATAGAATTTTATTTTTTCATTAGAGTTGACTAATAAACATAAAAAAGGATGGTTAGTTATAAGTAAACCAACCATCCTTAAATCTGAAAAACCTAACCAAACAAACCCGCTTTACCGAATCAATTATTTTATTACACTATTAACAGTCAATTTTATTTTCCCTTGATAAGGATTATCTTTCACCAGCCATTTAGCTCCTTCGCTATTGAGTACTACTTCTTTAAGTATATTATCGGCAGGAATACATAGTAAGCCTTTAGCTTGCTTAACGTCTGATGAATAAACTGATAGTTCAAGCTTTGTCCAGTCCATCTTATCAGTTGATTGCGCAAGAGCAATATGAGGTATTACCGAACCATCTCGAACCAGAATTAGAGCTGGGATATGCCCAACAGAAATTTTATTCCATCCGCTCTGGTAAATCTTCCCCGATTGATAATCTATCCACTTACCTGCAGGAAGATAAACATTCCTTTGAGAACCGTTTTCCATCATCGGAGCTACCATTATATCATTTCCAAACATATATTGATCTTCTACCAACCATGCTCCCGGATCATTCGGAAACTCTACAAACAATGCACGTACCATTGGCAAACCTTTCTCTGTACAATTCTTTGCCTGAGCATAAACATAAGGCATTAGTTTATACTTCATCTCGGCCGATTCACGGAAAGCTTTCAGGAAAGATTCGTTATATAACCAAGGTTCTTTAGGAGGTGCACCATGAGCACGACTATGCGAGGTTAGGAATCCAAATGGCAACCAACGGCGATAAAGCTCTTCCGGCGATTTTTGTACAAATCCACCTATATCATGACTCCAGAAAGAGAATCCGCTTAGTCCCAAAGAAAGGCCACCACGAAGGGTCCCCTGCATACCAATATCCGTATTTGCAGCATCACCACCCCAATGGATAGGATAACGTTGAGAACCCGCCCATGCACTACGTGCCCAAATTATATGTTCATTATTAACTTTAGCAGTAACCTCGGCCACAGCCTTATTATATCTAAGGGGATACAGATTATGTTCATAAAGTCCCCCTTTGCCCGATGCATAAAAACCATTTAACGGTGCCGCTTCTCCAAAATCCACTTTAATCGCACCAACACCCATCTTC
>JAFNAQ010000064.1 GCA_017860275.1 Bacteroidota bacterium | reverse complement strand
TTCTTTTTTGCATATTCATTAAGAAAAATATTACCTATATATATAATTTCGCCTTTCTTTACTTCAAAAGGAATTGAAAAACCATCGGCAAAAACAGATTTTTCTAATGCTCCGATAACGCCGTATCTATATAAACTGACATATGGAATTTCATATTTTCCTTCAGGTATTTTCATTGTATATAAATAGGTTAATCCATTATCTAAATCTCCTGCATGTCTCATTCTCATCTCCTATATGTCTCATTCTCAAAGTCTGTTCAGGATAAAATCTAATATCAGTCGTATATTCTTTTAGTATGTTTTTGTCAGTATATTTACCGGTTACAAAAATAGAATAAATATCATACCTTGCTTTCATATCTGGAAATGTTAATGAGCCAATAATTATTCCGTTTATATCCGTTTCTTTTTGCTGTTTTTTTTGATCACCCGAAGATGAGAATACTGCACAACATTGAATTGATGCAATTGTAATTAACAATATGATAATTTTCCCAATTTTAGAGTTAGTCTTTTTCATACCTGTCTTTCTTTTTATTTCCTGTTTATTTTAATATTGGTGTTCGGGAAAAGTCCTGATTAATAATGCCCGTAAGTTCTAAATTGCTTATTTGGATTTGCGATAACTTTTCGGGTATATTTATTTCACCTGTGAATTTCAGATGCAGAAATTCTATTTTCTTTAAGCTGTAAATGTCTTCGGGTACCGTATTAATATTCGAAATTGATAAATCATCCATTTCTTTCAGATAGGAGAATTCGGATTTCTCAGGGTCAAATGAAGTCTTATTGTTGACAGCCCAGCCGATTTCAGGTCTCAGTGTATAAATCCTTGTTTTGAGACAGACCAACAAATCCGGCCCAGAATTCCATGTTGTAGCTCTTGTTATTGACTGCGTCTTCAGTCTTCAAAAATAAAAGGAACTTTTACCAGCTCGGGAGCTAAATTATTTATATTGGTAATTGGTTTCAATTCAGTTTGTTTACCTTCTTTGGTATAAGGAAAGAATTTTATTATCCACCCGTCTATGGTTGTTGGTGAACCGTATTTCTTTTCAGTATGCGCTTTCACCATATTCATCCAGAAACTTTTCTTAAAGTTGCCTTTTTTGGTCTCAATGATTTGTTTCAGTACAGGTTCCAGCTCATTTGTCCACCAGCTAAGTTTATATCTGGAAATGTATCTGGTTTTCGAAAGCACCTTTTCCCAGTCCTGCACTGTTCCTTCAATGGTAATGCTCGGTATTCCGCAACCAACCATGATAACCTTGTAATTAAAGTATGCTTTTACAGTTTCCATGACTGTTATTTCGCTCACAATCCTGGTTGTGGGTGTTGTCGTTGTGAAATCCGCTGTCAGCACATTGGTTAATTCTTTACCGGTATAATCGCTGATCTGACTGGTAAACTGAGGAAAAACAGCCTCCCAGTTACTTTTTCTGTTTCCTAATTCAATATCCTCCGCGATGACGGTTAATGTTTTTTTGTCCTTAAAGTTTACGATATCTTTCCGGAATTCCTCCGCGTTGTTGGCAATATGCCTCGAGAACCCCTGACTGATCAATAACCAGACCATGTCCGGAGATAAGGTGAAAGGTCTGTGTTCCCGGTAAGCCGTTAGAATTCCGCTCAGAAAAGGATGCTCACCCATATTCACCAAACTGTCAGGAAGTTCAGACAGCTTTTCGATATTTGCTTTCGAGTATTTGAACACATCGCCCGAAGGTATCTGATACAAAAACTTCGAAGGTTTTGAAAGCTTTTCAATGGTATAAGTCGTTGAATTTTGTGCAAAGCCACTTACGCAAAGAACAACTAATAATGTCGCTAGTATGTTTTTCATTGCTTTTGATTTTATGATGGGAGACCAGACAAAAAACTTCGATACTCCTGTTTTACTTATTTATATCATTCTATATTTTTTAGCAAAACCAGGTACATATCATTCATCCTGATGTTTTTGACAGACAAAGAAAGTTTTTTTTGATTCTATGAAGTCTGGAGACTATGAGAATACGATTCAACCAACGATTCCTTGCAGTGTCGTTCTAACCACAGAAAGCCAAAGTTTTATAACCATTTTTTTGTTGTAAAGAATTTAAAAGTCAATTGATACTCTAAACTTCATAAAAATGAGAATGTACTTTTTCAATAAATTTTACTTCTTCCTTATTTAATCTTTTCTCTTTAGTTCCTTCGTGTGCCCATAAATTTCTATACGAATTGAAAAATGAAATCCATTTTAAACATTTTGCTTTACTTCCTAAACCCTCGCCAATATCAATGCTAAATTCTTTTTCAAATGTGACAAAACTTGTATCTGCTTTTTCTGGAGTTTTTGTCCAATATTTTTCAATAATTGACTTGTAATCATTTATGTTAAACATTTCAGTCCAGTCAATTTGTTTGTGTCCAAGACCGTCTTTATAGTTTTTTTCCATTTCTTGTTCTGCTCGACTTTGACATTCTCTCTTTATACTATTAATTTCAAGTTCCCAGTCTTCACCATAAAGTTTTTTCATATTTGTAAGAACTATTTTTTTTATTCTTTTCTCAATCTCAACGCCTAAAGATCTGCCTTTATTTTGAAGTTCTTCATCTTGTCTTTCATTCCAATCCAATAATTCTTCGGGATAATAATCAGTATGCTTTTTATTAATTACACTTTGAAAGAAGCGTAACCATTTTGTATCAGCTCCTGACCCTAACAAGCTTAATTGTTTTTCTTTTTCTTCATCAGTAATTTCATTTTTTAGATAGTCTAATAAACATTTTAAATACTTAGACATATGAGAAAATCTTGTTAAACTATCTGTTGTCTTAGTTATCTTTCCATTGTCAACTAAAAATTTATTTAAACTATCTATCAGACAAATATATGCAAAAGTTCCACGGTTCGATAAGATAAATGACTTGTCGTCTTTCCAAATATCTGAATAATTCTGTTCTACAAAGTCATAAGACAAACTAAGTAAATTGACGATGTTCTTTTTGCAATTAATCATTTCCTTATTATGATCATGATTAGAAACATCATATAAAGAATATGCCACTGCGTTTTCAGTATATTTGTTACCCTTTGCACTTGGAAGTAGATCAGAAGACGAAAGAGCTGTTGAAAACGGTTTAAAAGAGAGTATTGATTTGTCTTCACCAACTGAAATCTTTTCAAAAAGTGGACTCGTTTGAGAATTTGACAATTCCTTGATTATAGAAGACCTTAATGCCTTAATTCTAGAATCAGCACGATCAGAATCCCAATATAAATCTTCCTCTAAATCAAGCCTTAAACTTGGACTCACAGCTTTTTGATTTTCATTAATGTCCATGAATATTTTTAGCTGTTCGCTTGTGTCTAAGTCTTCAAATGCAACAACTGGTATTGTATTAGAATTTATAAATTTCGAATTTGCATACCCATAAATTCTATGTTGTCCGTCAATAATATAAGCAATTCCATAACAATTTGGAAGTTTAAGAGTCCCAAAACAAGATTTTGAATCTGCCATTTTTGCTGCTGCCTCAAATTGGATTTTATGTTTTTTGTTACAGAAATTCAAAATAATAGAATTAGGAAAATATCCTCCATCGTCAATAAATTTTGTGATCCCGCTTAATCTGCTTGGAACCAATAATCTTTGATATGTTGGGAATTCAGATTCATTGACTTTAGTACGGTGCAATATAAAGCCAAGTTTCAATAACATTGAAGGTTCTATTGAGAACATATAATATGTTCTCTTGCCCATATCACCTTTAATTGCAGGGATTTCGATCTTTTCTTTATTTATTAAGTCGTTTTTAAACACTAAACCCAAAAATTGATATAATGCAACTCCTTTGTAACTTCTCAAAAGACTATTGATATAATTATATGTATTGTTGTTGTAATAGAATGAGTTAGTTGAAGTAAATCTTTTCATATCCTCACTTTCAATATCCAATCTAAGATTTCTAGTAGCAAAAATGTATTTGACCTTTAAATTTCTCCCATAAATTTGCTGCAAAGTTTTTTTAAACCCATCTATTCGTAATCCGAGTAATTCAAATTCATCTTTATAGCTAGGAGCTTTTTTAAAACTCTCGCTCGATTTACATTCAATTATAAAAGCTGTCTCTTCATTAATTGCAATTACATCAATTTGCTTTTTTTCAGAATCAATATTACTAAACGGTAAATAAAATTTATCATCAAAGTTCATGCATCTATAACCAAGTTCATAGAATTGACACCAAACATCGTCTTCAAATTTCTTTGAGTGAGATTTTAATTTTCGAAGTTGAGTTTTTGTTTTTAATGGTTTAGAAAATTCTTCCCACCCATCTTTAATATAGTCTGGAACCATCGAGTGATCTATGCTAATCACTTGATGTTCACTTTTCTTTGCTTTGTATATTTTGCCCAAGAATGAAGCATCATTTGTGAGCTTCTGTTCAATTTCGTAAACTTTTGTTTGATCAATAAATGCCATAATTATTTTATAATATTAGTTAGGATTAACTCAGCATAATTACCTCTTTTTGCATTTTTTCCACCAATTAAACTTGCCCTGTCTATTTCGTACATTCTATCCCCGTTATTGAATATATCTCTTATCGTTTGATGAGCAGCATTTGTTAGGATGTAATAAGCACCAACTTCTTTTATTGTTTTTATTGTATCCGATAAATTGTACTGATCTTTTAATGAGAATAGTTTTTTGTTGTAATGAATAAACCCATTCGAATTATGAGTTACAGTGTATGGGGGATCTAAAAAAACTAAATCATTAGCTTTAATATCAGTGATTGAATCTTTAAAGTCTTGATGTTTAATTTGACTGTTTTTTAAGTGTTTGCTAACTTGTAACAAATTGTCATAATCAAATTGATATTTCTCTCTATAGCCATAAGGTACATTATAATCACCATTTGAATTTACCCTGTATAATCCATTAAATGACATTTGATTTAGGTAAATAAATCTAGCAGCTACTTCAATATCATTAGTGTATTTTTGATTTCTAATGAAATAATAAAATTCCTTAGATCTTTCAAATGACTTTATATGATTTATTACATCCAACGGGTGTTTTTGTATAATTTGATATGTGCTAATTAATTCTTTATTGGAATCTGAAATTATTGACTTGGTTGGTGATAAATGAAAATATACAGCTCCACCTCCTACAAATGGCTCATGATAACAATTATATTGATTTATATTGACAAATTTATCTAGCTCCTTTAGAAGCCATTTTTTACCACCAGCCCATCTTAGAAATGGTTTTGTTTTTTTGGCTTGTCCAATCTTTTCTATTGTCATACTTTTTAAAGTGTTTTTCCTGTTTGGATGTAAGAAGTATGTTATTTAATGTTAAAAATCAAATTTATAACATCAAATTATATGCTAATTTGTCATTAACATTGCTTCAATTATTATATTCTTAAGTTTGTTTTCTCCAATACTATTAGGAGGAAAATTATCACTTGTAAATTGAATATTTTCACTTTGAATAATAAATTCCAATTTTTTGAATATTTTTAAAAAATACTCTATACTTAAATCTTTTTGTTCCCGGGTTCGTCGTAGTCTCCAGACTACGTCGCGCTAAAAGTAATGCTCCTGCATTACACAAAGCGGAGCTTTGTTTTTAACCTTGACGTAGCGAAGAC
>JAFNAQ010000063.1 GCA_017860275.1 Bacteroidota bacterium | reverse complement strand
ATTCGCTGGATTAATTCGATATCTGTTGCTTGTGTATCCACAATTTCAATAATTATAGTTCTAAATCATTTTACTATTTTAAAAGTATATGTCTGAATTCAAAAAAGCAATTCTTCTCGGATGCGATCTCATTAATTTTTAATTACAAGGTGACTTTAAATATCAAAATGGTTGAAGCATTTTAATAGCATGTTAAATATTCATACAGATTAAAACAGGTATGAATACTCGCCTGTTATTGAAGTTGATGTAAATGCTCCGGATGAATATACATTGTATCAGAACTATCCAAACCCATTCAATCCAACTACAATTATTTAATACTCACTTCCGGAAAAATCTTATGTTACAATTTCAATCTATACAGCAATAGGCGAATTAGTAACAACATTAGTTAAGCGAACAATTGAATCTGGATATCAAAAAGTTAATTTTAATGCAACAGATCTTACATCCGGGACTTACATTTACCAGATTAAAGTTGTTGGTAGCCAGAGAACTTTTACCGATACAAAAAAGATGATCCTTATTAAGTAATTTTATTAGAAGAAATGCTTAGCTGAAAATATTTAGAATATTTTGGTTTTCTTGTGTATTAATATTCTTATTTAGGGATTAACTACTCTCTTTATAAAAAACGTTTAATGTTCAAATTTATTCACCCGCTTATGAACTTCCGTATTCACGATGATTATTAATAAAATCTGTTTTTTGTTCTGATAAAAATTATTTTTAGTAATTTTGTCATTATGACTAAAAAGAAACAAAAACCTCAAAAAGAAAAACAAATTAAAGCTACAAAGCCCGTATTCGAAAAGAAGGAATTAAAAATTATTCTTTCGATACTTGCTCTAGGTTTTTTACTTCGGATTATTTATATACTTGAAACACAAAGTTCCACCTTTATTCAAAATCTCTTTTCTGATTCAAAAATTTATTTTGATTGGGCTAAAAACATAGTCAGTTCTGATAATTGGTTCGGAGACAAAGTATTCTTTATGTCGCCTGGTTATCCATATTTCCTGGCTTTTGTTTTTAAATTCTTCGGAAGCTCAATTTTTACAATCAGAATTATCCAAGCCTTAATCAGTGCAGCAAATATTTTTTTAATATACCGATTAACAAAAAATTTATTTGACAGCAAATCCGGATTTATTGCCGCTGGGATAGCATCGATTTATTCGGTCTTTATTTTTTTCAGCGGTGCAGTTTTTGGAGAGACACTCCAAACATTTTTTGTTACAGCATTGTTTTACTTCCTAACAAAAAAAGAAGATGAGACCGCAAAGAACAAATGGCTTTTATCTGGTTTGATGCTTGGATTCTCTGCTTTATTCCGTGCTAATATTTTAATTGTATTTCCTGTAATAATATTCTGGACATATTATTCATTTAAAAAATCAGAGACCTTAAAAGCTATATTAAAAAAGACTTTAATCTATTTTACAATTGGAACAGCAATTCCAATTTTACCCGTAACTTTAAACAATTATATTGCTGGAAAGGAATTTGTTCTTCTAACTTCTAACGGTGGAATAAATTTTTATCTTGGCAATAACGAAAAATCGTTGGGTGTTTATTCTACACCAAAGGATTTTGATTTTTTTAAAGATATGGCCGGAATAAATTATGCAAAAAAAATTTCTGGTAAAGAACTAACTCCTTCACAATCATCATCATATTGGTATGAACAAGGATTAAATTTTATAATCCCTAATCCAACTGATGCGATTGGTTTAACTTTTAAAAAATTGTTATTCTTTTTTGATGATGATGAAAATCCCCAAACATCTCAAATTAATATTGATTTTTTTAGAGAAAAATATTCATCTATACTAAAAATCCCCTTACCCAATTTTATTGCAGTGTTTTTATTTGCTATAGCTGGAATTTATTTCTCTGTAAAAAAATTAAAGGATAACAAACACACTTTATTGTATCTTATTATTTTATCGTATGTTTTAGGAACAATTGTATTTTTCGTATCCGGTAGATTCCGCATTGCAATTACCCCCTTATTTATCGCCTTTGCCGGATTCGGAATTGTAACACTGATAGAAATGATAAAAGAGAAAAACTTTAAAGAGTTAGTTATTCCAGGTGTTAGTGCCGCAATGGTTTTGGCACTAGTTGTTTTTGTCCTTCCAAAATATAATTATTCATATGCTGATGCATATTCAAATCTTGGTACTGCTTATTTTGATCAGAAAAATTTTAATGAAGCATTATTAAACTATAATGAATCCTTAAAACTTAAAGAAACAGAATTAACCTACGTGCTTATTGGAAATACTCTAGCTGTAAAAAATGATTTTAACAATGCATATAGAGCTTATCAAAATGCATTAAGATTAAATCCCAGTTATGCTTTAGCATATTTTAATCTCGGTTTACTAAATTCTCAAAAGGGCAATTTTGATGAAGCACTAAAACTATTTGATAAATCTATTAAGATTGATCCTTTATTTGCCGAGGCATATAGAAATACCGCTGTCATTTATTATATGACCGAAAACTATGAACAATCACTGGTAAATTTTGAAAAGTACTACTCTTTGATTACCGATGAAAATATAAAAGCTACTGTTATTCAGGATATAAATGAGTTGAAGAAAAAACTAAACAAATAGTTATAATGAATAAAATAGGTAAAAGTAAAACTTTCTTATTCAGAGAAATTAAATATTCAGATAAGGAAAGCGTTTTGATCTCTATTAAATTTATTTATTCAAATATTTTCTTCCTGTTCTTTGCCTTGAACTTACTCTTGCTCTTGAACTTAATTTCCTGCAACACAACAGAACCGCCAATTATACCGCCACCACCGCCTGACTTAAGAAAAATCACTCTTACATTTGAAGACGCTTCCTGCACAGAGGTTTGGTTAAGAGTTAAAGCTGATAGTATAACTTTACCTGTTGAGATAAAGCTTATGCAGGAAACAACACAGCAAAATATTACACTTACAGTAAAAGACAGTGTTATCTACATTGATTCCCTTAACCCCAACCAAACATACGTCTACCAAGCGGTATTAAATAAAGACACGACCATAAAAAGTGAAAAGATAACAGCACAAACTTTAGAACCAACCAGCCACAACTTTACGTGGCAGAGTTGGGAGTTTGGGCAGCATAGCAGCAGTGTACTTTATGATGTAGCCATAATAGATGAAAACAACATTTGGGCTGTTGATGAAATTTATATGAATGACTCACTTGGCAATCCTGACCCAACCTTATACAACATTATTAAATGGTATGGAGTTCAATGGAAGGTTGAAAGAGTGTACTATAATTACCAAGGCTCGAACTTTATAGCACCACTTTTCTCAATAATAGCTCTTACAGCAACCGACATCTGGGTTGGAAGTAACCAACCAATGCATTTGATTTACAATAAGTGGGAGAAATGGGATTTACTTAGCGATATATGGAACGGTTGGATTAATAAAATTTGGGGTACTAGTAAGAATGATTTATACATTGTTGGCAATGGTGGAGAAATTGCACATTACAATAACACAACCTGGACCAAAATAGAAAGTGGAACAACATTAAATATTTATGATATCTGGGGAGATATAAATCCTAATACAAATGAATATGAAATTATTGCTCTGGCTTCTGATCATACTTCAGGAAAAGGAACTAAACTATTAAGGATAAATGGTACCAATGTAGAAAATATTTCAACGGAAGGATTGCCACTTTCAATGGATGCAATATGGTTTAGAAGCCTAAGAAAATATTATGCTGTGGGGGATGGTTTTTACTCAACACAAATTCTGGGTAACCAATGGTTGAAAAATAATAGCATACCCAAGTACCATAAAACAACAATTAGCAGCACAAACCTTAATAATATTTTTTTAGGTGGTGCATACGGTCTTTTTATGCACTTTAATGGAGTAGAATGGAATAATTATCAATTTAACGTAGTATCGTACAATGACTTTTTCTCAAGTATTGATTTAAAATCAAATCTTGTTTGTGCGGTAGGAGCCAATATGAATAATAAAGCAATTATCTATTTAGATGTTAAATAAAATTGCAGAATTTTAAAGGCTATTTTTTGAAGAAAGGTTTAAAAACGAAAGCATAAATGAAATTGAAATCTTTTTTTAATGCTTTTATCAGTAAGCCAATTTTTGTTTTATTTTTTTGGCAAACTTATATTGAAGAAAAATAAAAAAGCACGATTACTCGTGCATTTTTGTTAATCAATATATTAAATTAATCTACTTCTTAAATACTATCGGTATTGTTACTTGCACTTTTACGTTTTTACCTCGTTGTTTACCAGGTTTAAATTTACTATTTAATACCGCGTCAAGTGCAACTTCATCGCAACCGGCACCAATGCCCTTAATCGTATTTGCAGAAATAACATTACCGTTTTCATCGACTATTGCTTTTACTAAAACCTTTCCTTCGGTTCCTGTTTTCTCTGCAATTTTAGGATATACAATTTTGCTCTGTAACCCCTTAATACCGCCAATCAATTCGGGCATTTCTTCTACTGCTACAAAGAAGGCAGGTTCTTCTTCAACTACTTTATTTTCTTTAGGAGGCACTATATTCTCTGTTTTTGCAGCGGCTATTTGAGTTACTTCTTTATCGTCATCACTTGTTAAATTACTGTTAACATTAGCGGCAAACAAAGTACTTTCTTCTTTTGTTGTAATTTCCTGTAACTGTGGTATTACTACTTCCTGTTTGGTTAATGGTTGTTCCAATAAAACACTTTCATTTTTTTCATTAGAATTTTCAGTTTCGGTTTCCGGCTTATATTCATTATTAAGAACAAGATTTGTTTGTGCCGCCAAATCTACTTTTTCAGTATTGCTTCCTTTATCAACTACTTTTACCGATGAAGTTTGAAAGCTTAGATATACGAACACTGAAGATGCTGCAAGAATTACAAACACAGCGGCAGAAACTAAAATATTTCTTCTAAGTTTTTTGCGCAGTCTAATAATTTCCTTTTCGTATGATTCAGTTTCACTTAATACTGGCTGT
>JAFNAQ010000110.1 GCA_017860275.1 Bacteroidota bacterium | reverse complement strand
TTCAAATACTTCATTGGCGAAAACATGCGCCTGGACAAAGTGCGCCTTGGCAACGACGACAACATTCCCGAACTGCTCGAATTCTATATGGGCAAAAACACCATGGACAGGCAGAACTTCATCAGGGCAAACCTGAGACAGGATGTTATTGTGGATGAGATGTTACTGTGATTAGGTTCCAGGAGCGAGAGTTCATTGTTCGGATTGTTCAATTTACACATTGATAATTAGTTACTAAAAAGGATGGCATCATAGGTGCCATCTCTTTTAGTATTAGACATACAATCAACAACTTAGCCACATTTTCTGTTTTCAAAAAAATATTTTAACTCTAAAAATTAATTTAAACTATAAAAAATAGTTTGCAAACTAAAAATATTAGTTTAAATTTGTTTCAGGTTTAAAAATATCTGAACAATGGAAAAACTCACAGCTAAAGAAGATGAAATAATGACCTTTTTTTGGAAGAAAGGTGCAATGCATGTGAAAGAATTGATTGAACTTTATCCTGACCCTAAGCCCCATTTTAATACCGTTTCAACTATGGTAAGGGCTCTTGAAGCAAAAGGGTTTCTTTCTCACCACAAATTTGGCTACACATATCAATACTATCCGGTTGTTACTCCTGGAGAATTTGGAGAAGGGAAATTAAATGGTGTAATAAACAAGTATTTTGAGAATTCCTATCTGGATGTTGTTTCTGCTTTTGTCAAGGAAGATAAAATTCAACTTGACGATTTAAAAATGCTCATTGAAGAAATTGAAAAAGCTAATAAGAAGAAATAATGATAATATTTCTTTCATATCTGTTAAAAGTTGGAGCGTGCTTAGCTGTTTTTTTTCTTGCATACAAGATTACACTCTCCAAAGAGACATTTTTTAAGCTAAACCGCTTATTATTGCTGGTCTCGATTGTTCTTTCGATTATCCTTCCAATTTGGACAATAACTATTATAAAAGAAATTGTAGTAACACAAGTGCCTCAGATATATCAAGTCATTGGTGAAGGCTCCGATATTACAGGACAAATTTACCGTAATTCCAATTATAGCACATTTGATTGGGCTGACTTGCTGCCGTTCATTGGATTGGGTATATATTTATTGGGAGTGATAATCTTTTCTATTAGAAAAGTAATCGGGTTTAATCAGATATCCCGGATAATGAAGAACTCCAGAAAGGAGGTCACCGCCAATGCTAAATTATATATATTCAGTAAATCTGTGATTCCATTCAGTTGGTTCGACAACGTTATAATATCGGAAGAAGATTACGTAATAAATAAAGAGATAATTATTGAGCATGAAAAAGCTCATATAAGGCTTGGACACAGTTATGATTTGATATTCATTAACCTTATGACTGTTTTTGAATGGTTCAACCCTTTCGTATGGCTCATTCGAAAAGAACTCGTTTCCGTACACGAATTTCAGGCTGATAACCATGTAATAAACAAAGGCATCGATGCAAAAAAATATCAATATTTATTAATCTCTAAAGGGACCGCACACTGTTTTCTTATGCAGCGGAAACTTTAAACAAAGAATTAAGATGATGCTAAAAAAACGATCCAACCCGCAGAGTGCAATAAAGGCATTACTGCTAATTCCATTGGTGGCTGGTGCCATTGCGGCATTTGCAAAAACCGAATATGTGGAAACTGCCCCTGAGGCAAATGCCTCTGAGTACAGTAATCTCCCGGCCTTGGCTCAAAATCTCCAAAAACAAGATGGCTTTATATATTTTGTCGATGGAAAAGAAGTGAGCGAAGAAGTTATCAATAAAATGAGCCTTTCAGAATTTGTAAGTTATAAGATATACAAACGAGAAGAAGCTGTCGAAAAATTTGGCGAAAAAGCCAAAAATGGAGCTGTAGAAATTATTACCCGGGCCGGAAAAAATATTACACAGGAATATTCAAAGCCGCCAAAAGACTCACAAGTTAGGAGAAATCAAATTCTTCCTATTACAGTTAAACGCGATGGAAGTTATGTTTTAGGCTCGTGGTCCGACAAAACAAGTCATAACAATACAGCCAATGCAACAAAGAGTAATATTGAAAATATAATTAAAGAGATAATTCCAAGAATGATATACTCTAAAGATTCTGTTATTGTCTTTATTACGTTTGAGCCGCAAGAATCGCCTGTAAAATGGTTTGAAAACCTCTCTCCATTAAAAGATGCGCTGGTTAATTGCAAAATCAAAAATATATCGGTCCAGAGGTCAGAAAATGACAAAAAACTTGATACAATAAGTGATAATAATAGTGATTCAAAAACCAACAGAAACTCTAGTGTTGTACAAAAAGTAAAGAATCAAGAATTATCCAATTTCCAGATTCTGGTAGAATCAATAAATGGTGATATCAAACTTACCGGAATAAAAGGTTGTGCATTTATTGAACTTACTTTCAAGTTGGGTGATGAGAAATCACAAGCAGTTGACCAATTTGGCATGAGCACTATTGATAGAGAGAAAAATATAAAAGATAATAATTTGGCCGATTTTCTTTTTACAATCAAGAAAACAAAAAACGGACTTCGTTTAGAAGGGATAGAAGGAACGGCCTGGAAAGAACTAAGTATTATCAGCACAGAAAACAGATGTTATCAGTTAATTGATCAAAATGGGATGAAAAATATCTCACCAGCGAGCCCTAATACAGAGATGCAATTGGTTATAAATATAAATGATGTTGGATATTTCTTGATCAACAATAAAATTGTCAAAGACATCAACAATTTGGAGTCCGTAGATTCTGAAAAAGGAAAACATTACTAAAATTAGCTATATAACTCCACGGAAGCTAAATTAAAATTGCCATATAATTGAGGAGGATAATTTGACGAATTAATTTATGAATAAAATTATTCTCCTCAATTAATCATTTCAAAGGCTAATAGAACTTAGCTCACGTCCCAATTGATGGAGAGCACTTTCTATCTCTTTGATCCTTTTTTGAGAAGGTCTTTTGTTTCCGCATACATATTTCGCCAACAGACTTTGATTAATACCAATTCTTTTGGCCAATCTGTTAACATTGATTTCCGGGAATCGCTTAAGAATAACAGAGATTTCATTTTCTTCCTTTACATCCTGAGAGGAAAAGAATCCTTCAAAACTTAAATCTTCATCAAGTTCCGGCCAATGAATTCCAAAATATGACGTTTCAAAATTTTCTCTCTGTTCCTGAGTTGCATTAAACAATCTCGGAAAAGCAGATAATAAATGACTGGCTATTTTACCTGAATCGGTTTTAATGAATATCCTTTCATTTTCAAACCATATTTTCTCAACTAACATATTATTGCTTACTAAAGTATTCGTTCCACCTTTCAATTATTATTTCCCAATTTTCGTCCAAAGCTGTTTCTGCCGATTTTAATTCTCTTGGTTTAACTCCTCTATTTTCAATAAGAATTATTGGATCAATCCTAAATTTTGCCTCTCCGTCTTTGTTGCTAACATGAACATGAATTGGCTCATGATCATTAGAATAGAAGAAGAATCTAAGACCTAAGTAATAAAATAGTGTTGGCATACATTAAATTATTAGTTTCCAAAAATAGGGAATATTTTTATTCCCTGCTAATATTTAGTAAGTTTATGTATTAATTATTCCTGAATTTTTCAGTCAAAATATCATTTTTATACTCCGAAGGCAATACTCCGTATTTCTTCATTTTTCTTTCATCGGAAAGCAGCGACTCTCTAATAAAATTTCTGGCATGTTCCGAGCGGTAATTATTTATGTATTCATTGAAGTTTTGTCCTGTTTTTAAATTTATGCTCTTTGAAAGATATGTTCTATTTGTCCCTATTTCTTTAGCAACTTTCGTAATTGACAAATTGGGGTCGAGATAGAGTTTCCCAGAGCAAATTGCCTTATCAATCCTGATAATAAGTTCCCCTGTATACTTATCTGCAGCCGTCATATCTTCTTCACGGTTTTTATATGCATACAGACCAACAAGGTAAAACACTCTTTTCCAAAATATGATATGCCTCCTAGAATCTTTTTGTTTCTTCATTACTGTCCAATTGGTTTCTATTGGCTTTGCACCAGTCTGCCGGTGATGATCCTAAAAAAATCCTGAAAGCAATGGTAAAGGAGGCCATACAACCA
>JAFNAQ010000033.1 GCA_017860275.1 Bacteroidota bacterium | reverse complement strand
ATAACCTTGGGCAGAATACCAAAGGTTATTTACTTCACCAAATCCGTTTTAAAATTAAACATCCAAAGTTTTTAGACGAGGCAAAGGTAAAAGTTTTTTCGAAAATAGAAAAATTGCCAACTAATTGGTGTGGAAAAGTTTGTATAATTAATTATTAGCAGTAATTTTACTGAGCATTTGTCATAGAGGTAGTTACTAAACCCCTTCGATTTATGACAAAGAGAATCAGGACAACAAAATATTAATCAATTAATGTGTTCATGTCTCCTGGATTTGGAACGGTATGGTCGATAAGTATCATTATATAAACTAGTTAGCCGCAAATTTGAGAAAACATGGAAAGAACAGATTTTCAAGGTTGGATATTAGGACTTATTAAAAAGACTCTTTCTGAGAACAGACAGTATTTTTATAAAATTACTGACCAAGCAGATAAGATTATTGTATGGTTAGTTGGATTTTCAGTAACTAGTATTGCGTTGACTATCTCTCATTCCGAAGAGTTGAATCTATTTCTCAAAAACTTATCAAACTACGTGTTGATTTTCGGGTCTCTTACAGTTATTTTGGGTGTTCTATACCGAATATTTGTATTTATTGCTCAAAGTTTAGAACTTAGAATATTACTGGAATTCGAGACTTATGTTGAGGGTTATAATAGTCCACCAATTATTCATGTTGGTCGTGATATAAATGACAGTAATACTTATGATGAAATAGTTGATTTTATAAAAACAGATTTTGAGATAGAAATTGAGAGAATTGATATTACGGTGTTAAACACAGCAGAAATAACAAAAATTAGACAAGCAGCATTAAACTATTACAATTCATTAAATTATTGGAATAACAAACAATTTGAGAAAGAGAAAGAAGGAGTAAAATCTGTTCTCATGTCACAATTAGGCAATTCAAAAAGAAAAGTTGAGAAAGTTTTTAATGACACAACTCCAAATAAGTATGTTAGAAAAGTATGTTGGATTAGTTTATTTACTTCTCAGACACTTTTTGTTTTATCATGCCTTTCATTTACGACAGGAATGATTATAATTTTGGCTCAATACATAATTAAAATCAGCGGCTAACAAAGGCTATACGTAATGTGGGGTTTATCGTAAATTGAAAGTTCATGCAAGTAATAAAGTTTAGTAGTAAAATGAAAGTAAAGTGCTTCGAAAACCCGCACTACGCATAGCCCAACCGTTAGCAGCAAGTGTAGAACAGAAACCAGCATCCCAAATAAAACCTTGATACCCTGAGATATGAATTGGAATATTTTTGATTTGAAATATGATAAACGAGAACAATGGGCATTTGAAGAAATGTCTTATTTGCTTTTTTGTGCTGAGTTGAATAATAGAATTGGATTATTCCGATACAAAAATCAAACAGGAATTGAGACAGAACCATTAGAAAAAGATGGGAAAATCTATGGATTTCAAGCAAAGTATTACACAGTTTCTATTTCAGGAAAAAAATCAGAATTAATTACATCAATTAAGAAAGCAAAAAGGGAAAATCCAAAATTAGATACGATTCTATTCTATCTAAATAAGGAGTTTTCAGAAAGCAAAAAAAAGGGACAAAAGAAACCACAATACCAAATTGATATAGAATCCGAAGCTAAAAAGTTGAAAGTTGACATTGCTTGGCGAGTACCAAGTCATTTCGAGCTACAACTTTCTTTGCCTGAAAACAAATATATACAAGACATATTTTTTAGCCTTGAACCAAACGAAGGAGATTTACTTGATGAAGTTATCAACCATAACGAAAATATACTTCAAGCAATTCAGGCAGAAATACCTTTTGGTGAAAAACAGATAAAAATTGACCGAACTAAAATTATTGAAGGAATTGCCGAAGCTTCTCAAAAAAGACAAAATATTATAATATCAGGAGAAGGAGGATGCGGAAAAACAGCAATTTTCAAAGAGTTTTATAATCTTAATTACAAAAAGATTCCAATCTGTATTTTTAAGGCAACTGAACTCAATGCCAGTCATGTAAATGATTTGTTTCAATTTGACCACAAGTTCTCTTTTGCACAATTTGTTACTACCTTTCAAAATGAACCAACTAAAATATTCGTAATTGACTCTGCTGAAAAACTAGCCGAGATAACTAATAATGATATTTTAAATGTATTAATACAAAAGCTTAAAGAGGCAGGGTGGAGTATTATTTTTACAACTCGCTATTCTTATCTTAATGACTTGACATTTCACATTAAAGAGAATTTCCAATTATCATATATAGTAAATGATATTCCTTTAATAAGTATTGATGAACTAAAATCATTATCAGAAGAGTTTGATTTCACGCTACCCGAAAATCATAAATTTTCAGAAAGATTGCGAAATCTTTTTTATCTAGGTGAATACATTCAGTTTTATTCGAATATTGACAAAAAAGGTGATTTTAGAAGTTTCATTGATTTACTGTGGAAAAAGAGAATTCAAAATAATCTTATCCAAAAAGATAATTTACATATTGAGCGAGAAAGGTGCATAATTAGTATAGCAGAAAGAAGATGTGAAACAGGGCGTTTTTATATAAATGCAGCATCTTTATCTCAAACTGCATTATTCCAATTAAAACAAGATGAAATTTTAGGTTACGATGAGACTCATGATGGATATTTCATAACCCATGATATATATGAAGAATGGACTTTGAATAAAATTGTTTCTCGTAATTACGCCAATTATTCAAATACTGAACAATTCTTTGAGGAACTAGGAAACTCTTTACCAAAACGGAGAGCATTCCGTTTATGGTTGTCCGACCAACTTTCTGATAATAGCAAAGAAATAGAAAGATTCATTCAGGAAGCATTTAAAAATTCTGCAATTATTCAATTCTGGAAAGATGAGTTACTAATCTCAGTGTTATTATCCGAATATTCTGAGACATTCTTTAATTTTTTTGAGAGTGATATTATAGCTGATGATTTCAAAATATTAAAAAGGATTTTGTTTCTATTGAGAATAGCTTGTGCCGATATTTCTGCCTTTGAAAACATTGATATTATTAAACCGAAAGGAAATGGCTGGAAGGAAGTAATTGCGCTTATTTTCAAATACAAATTTGAATTTTTCGATAATAACATTAATCTAGTTTTACCACTTTTAACAGAATGGTGCAACTTTACTAAAAAAGGTGCAACGACACGATTTTCTGGTTTATTAGCTTTGAGTATAATCCAAAAAACTGAAACCGAGAAAGATTTTTACATTCATGACGATGCAGAAGAAAATATTCTAACCGTAGTTTTTAATGCAGCCAATGAAATTAAGCCTGAATTAATTGAAATCTTTGATAAAGTTTTAACTAATAAATGGACAATGCACAATAACCCTTATGAAGGGCTTTGTTCAAAAATATTGGAGAAACCATACATCGCGATAGTTCTAATCAATACATTACCATTATATGTAATTCAGTTGTGTGGTTTGTTCTGGCAAAAGCAAGAAAGAAAACCAGATAGGTTTGGGTTTGGGTATGATAGAGATACTATGGAAAGCCGTTATGGATTAACTGATAAACTCAAGTTCGATTATTTTCCTGCTAGTGCGAATCAAACACCAATAAAATGGTTATTGCAAATAGCTTTCCATGAAACACTAGATTTTATAATTGATTTTACAAATAAGTCTGTTGAAAA
Source organism: Bacteroidota bacterium (assembly GCA_017860275.1). GTDB lineage: Bacteria > Bacteroidota > Bacteroidia > Bacteroidales > P3 > UBA10566. The sequence continues at coordinate 8,796 of JAFNAQ010000033.1, read as the reverse complement.
ATATAGCCAATCCGACTATGGCAAAGAGGATGTAATAGAAATTACATTATATCTTCAAGACAAAGAAGTAAGACAATATTTAAGCTGGGCAATTTGGAGTATGTATCGAGGAGGTGGTAGCCCTGTTGTACCTTATTTGTTGCAATCTAGCCACATGGCTTTAGAAAAGACTCTTTTGGAATTCTCTGAAATCTTAAAATCAGAAGTTATTGAGTCAGTATTAATTAAAATTTTAGAAAAATCGGAGTCTGCATCATTGTCAGCTATTGTTTGCAGTATAGTTTTAGCTCATCCAAACAAATTCTATAATATTGCTTTGATACTATCCAAAACAATTGAGTTTTTTCACATGGATTCAATTAGGTGCTCAAATGAATTTCATGCAAAAACTAATTATTCAATAGGGTATGGATTAAATAGGTTGAAGGATACTTTATATACGGATGAAAGAATAAAAACATGTGACGACAAGCATAGAAGTTCAAACTTAGAATCGGTATTTCTAAATTATCAATTTTTTGGTGTGAATGGGTTCACTGAAGAGCAGAATGCTGAATTCATTGAAAAACTCTATAAAATCATTGACCACCATAAATTCACTAATCTAATAAAGGACAAATCTGGCGAAAAATCTTGGGGTATTTTGTTGGCAAGAATGGATAGAAGAAATCTAACGCCCAAAATCACAAAGCAAGATGATAATAATCTTCTTGTAGAATTTAGTCCAAAAGAGCTTTCAAATGAACTAAAAGAACAGAGCGAACAGGTTCTTCAACATGTTCAAGAGACTTTTAAATATTCATCTTTAAGAACATGGTCTGATTTTTTGATTGGACGAAAAAGTGAAAATAAATCTCCAAAACATGATGAATACAACAATAATCCTCTTCTTGCATTATCTGAAACTCGACAACTTGTTAAAGAGCTAAAATCAGGAAGGAGTGCAAATGGGATATTTGATTATTCCATACCTGGATTTGCCTGTTCTAAATTAATGATTGAACACAAAAACATACTTACAAATGGTGACAGAACATTTTGCAAAGACATAATTACTTCAAATGTTTCTCGCCTTTTCTCAGACGATTACGACTATCAAATAAGTGACGGAGTTGAAGCCTCGGTACGTGCCATCCCTTCATTAATTAACGAATATCCTGATGAAAAAGAGAGTTTTTTATCAATAATGATTTTGACATTATTAGATGAAACACCTATTGGTCAGTACAAAAGAGTATGTGATTACGCTATTGAGTCAGTTCACGAATCAAAACTATGGGAACATAATCAAAAAGACGCTCAATCAATATTGTTTGGCTATATAAAACTCAAGCCCTTGTATAAGGCAATTATTGAAGAAAAAAGGAAAGAAAAGAGAAATTGGGGAAGAATTCCTAAAAGTTCAATATTTGAAGAACTTGATAAAATAACTAATGATTTTACTTTAGAAGAAATATCATTTGACATAAATGACATTGATTCATTTGATATTCATGATTATGAAATAATTTACCAATTAATTCCTTCAAGTACAAACAATAGAATACATTTAGATATCTTCAGAAAGTCTTTGCCCATGATAGCTTCACTACTTTTGAAAGATAGAAGAGACTACAAAGAAGAATCCGGAGATGAGTCACATATATACTTATTACGTATCAACATTTTCAGAAGATTTGCTTACTTCATTTTGCAAAGAGAATTAACTGACATAGAAGGATTTCTTAACCCTTTTATCGTTGAGTTTTACCCTACAGAAGAAGCTGCATCATTTATTGCTGAATTAATTAGTGCGGAGGATAATCAGAAGAATTATGACCAGTTCTGGTATATATGGAATTGTTTTTATCCTAAGATAAAAGATGTAAGTACTAATCCTCGAAATTACTATTTGAAAGAAGTTTTAATAAATTATTTATTGGCATGGAGGTGGTGGCGTGAAGGAATCGAAGAATGGCATAGTTTTAAAAAGGAGAATTTATTTCTTTATGAAAACGCATCGAAGGATTTGGGAAATATTCCATCTGTGTTGTATTCTGTCGCAAGAGTAGTAAACACAATCGGTAGTAAATTCAAAGAAGATGGTATTGATTGGATTTACACTATAACTTCTAACAATAAATCACTGGTGCTTGGAGACTTAGAATCAAATACTTTATACTATTTAGAAAAGTTTACACGAAAATACATATACATCAGTAAGGAAATTATCAAAAAAGAATTAAGGCTAAAAAATAAGATAATCCCAATACTTGATTTCATGATTGAACGTGGTTCTATACAAGGTTATTTGTTGAGAGAGAGTATTTTATAATAAAAAGAAAATAAACACCAGCTCTAGCATTTTGTATAAGTAATGGCAGGCAATGTGGTAAATATCAAGGTTATTATCCCTCTTAAACTGCGTAGCGGTTTGACAGGAAATTACCACGCAATCTGCCACTACTCATACAATTTACCGTTATGCAACACCTAAGAAGCAATCTGACAAACAAGTAAAAAATATGAAACTCAAATCCTTTTCTATTTCAAATTACAGGTCAATTAAGACTACTGAGAAGATTGAAATATCAAATTATAATGTGTTGATTGGCCCAAATAATGAAGGGAAATCAAATATTTTAAAAGGATTAGTAACAGCCCTTTCTTTGGCTACGACCGGTGATTATAAACTATCACGGAGAGGAAGCGGTTATTCAAGGAATTATTCATTTTCAGACGATAGATATAATTGGGTTCGAGATATCCCTTATGTGAAAAAGGACAAAGAAAATACAAAAACAAAATTTACACTTGAATTTGAATTTTCATCAGTAGAAAAGGGACTTTTTAAAAAAGAAATTGGTTCTACGTTAAAAACCACCTTATCTCTAAGTTTACAATTAGCTTTTAAATTATCAGACTGCACTTATGATATTATAATGCCAGGAAAAGCAAAAAAAACTTTTTCAGCAAATCAAGATAAAATAGCAGCCTTTATAAAGGACAGAATTGATTTTCAATATATACCATGTATTCGTACGGAAGATTTAGTTTATCAAGTAATTGACCAACTATTACAAAGGGCACTTGAGAATAATACAGCTTATAGTAAAGCTCTCGAAAAGCTTCAACAAATACAAGCTCCAATACTTCAACAGATACAAAAAGAATCACTAGCAACGATAAAAGATTTTATACCAGAAGTAAAGTCAATATCTATAGAAAAAAACAATAGTTATAGAGAATTCAACAGAAGACCTAATATCCAAATTGATGATGGAACATTAACCTCGATTGAAGAAAAGGGAGACGGAATAAAAAGTTTACTTGCAATAAGCTTGATGAGATATGCTGTGTCAGGTTCAAGTAATAAAAATTTAATAATATTAATTGAAGAGCCTGAATCACATTTACATCCAAAAGCGATACATAGACTAAGGCAGGTTTTAATAGATTTATCACAAAAATATCAAATAATATCTTCATCTCATTCACAACTTTTAATAGACAAATTACATATTAGAAACAATATTATAGTCCAAAAAGGCGGTGCAGAACATGCCTCTGAAATAAAAAAAATTAGAGATGTTTTAGGGGTTGAAGTATCAGATAATTTAGTGGCAGCAAATTTAGTGATTCTACTGGAAGGCTTATCGGATATCAGATTTATAGAAAAGGTATTGTCCGAAAAAAGCAAATTTTATATTCAATTAAAACAACAAGGACGTGTGATACTGGACAACCTTCAAGGTTGTTGTAAAGCCACCTACAAGGCAAGTTTATATAAGAACTTATTACTTGAAGTATTTCTGGTTTTAGATTCGGATACGGAAGGATTAAGCTCATTAAGAGATGTAGTTGATAAAGGAATTCTGACTCCTAGCGAAACGTTAAAAATATCTGTTATAGGCATGGTAAATTCTGAATTAGAGGATTTAATTGACTTCAATTTTTATAAGGCCATGATATTTAATGATTACTGTGTAAATATTGATAATCCGGATTTTAAAAATCTTAATAAGCCATGGAGTGATAGAATAAAGAAAGAGTTTATCAAATGCGGTCAGACATGGGATGAAAATGTAGAAAAAACCTTAAAAGAAAAAGTTGCAGATATTTTTGTTGAAAATGGATACAATTGTATTTTACCTGTAAGAAGACCGTTCATTGATAATTTTATTCAAGTAATTGATTCTAAATTTGAAAAAATAAAATAGGCGTTGCATAACACGCGGTCATAAAACATTGGGGGCAAAGTGGTTATTCGAGCCTCAGTTCTCGCATCAAATTAAGTTTTACCTTAATAATGAAGTCGCTCCGAAAACCCCAACGTTTCATACCGCCACCGTTAGCGGTCAGCAAAAAAAACCTACTACAAAATGAATATTGAATTAGTAAAGTCATATATAGAGGAATATAAAAGGAACTTTGAAACAGTACATAATCAAGAAATTTATAAATGGCACGCCATAAAACAATTTCAAGATAATTTTGATATAAATTCTAAAGACTTTTATTCTAACGTTGATTTGTCTCTAAGTAAATCGGATAATTTACTGGATTCTCATTTATATTTTCCGAAAATAATGCTCCTTGAAAATATTGAAGAATCACCTGAGCAAATCAGGGAAATGTTTCAATTGCTATTTGAGGAGGATTTTGATATTCTTGAAAGAGTGGAGAATTTTCGAAATGAATTTGGGAAATTGAGTAATAAAGTATTTCCTGAGAAAAAGAATCATTACCAAGACCATCGAGCTATAATTGTTTACTTGACTTTAATGTATCCTGAGAGATATTTTTTCTACAAATTCGGAATGTTTAAAAAGTTTGCAGAAAGGATCGATTATGCACATAAGCCAATCATGGGACGAGTTGAGAATATCGGATTATATCAAAATTTATGTGAACTAGTTCGGTATGAAATTGAAAAAGACCAAGAATTATTAAACCTTCATGAAAACAGACTTGACAAAAACTGTTATCGCGATAAGGACCATAATGTTTTAACCCAAGATTTTATTTATGCCGTTTCCCAACATTTTGGCAGTATAAGTACCCAAAAAGTTAGGACAATAGAAGTTGTTAAAGAAAACGAGATTTCATCAAACACACTAGAAACTAAGATTGAAAACATAAATTTCACTCCGATTATAGTTAACCATCTTCAAAACAATGTTGAGAATAAGAGAATTGGTGATTTAGGTGAAATATGGATTTTTAAATATGAAAAAGAATTCTTAGAATCTAACGGAAAAAAGAAACTCGCTGAAAAAGTAGAGCACGTCGCAAAAAACAAAGGTGACGGATTGGGATTTGATATTTTATCATATGATTTAGACGGAAAACCTAAATACATTGAAGTGAAAACGACTAAAGGAAAAATAAATTCAACCTTTTTTGTTACGAGAAATGAATTAGAAAAAAGTATAATTGAAAAAGAGAGATACTTTTTGTACCGAGTATATGAATACGATGAAGTTACAGAAAAGGGTAAAATTTTGAAAATTAAAGGAGAATTGACAAATATTTGTAATACTCCAATGAATTATAAAGTGACATTGAAAAAATAATGCCGAATCGCTGACACACAATATTGCCAATAAGGGTTTCAGTGGTATGCGAAAGCTTGTAACCCGCTTCAACTTTTTGTGTACCTTGATAGAAAATCGCCCGCAATCCCTTACTGGCCTTATTGTCGAACGTTACCAATAAGGCTTAAGAGAAGCAATTGGCTTATGGGGAAGAATAATTATATTGAAAAAGGAATATGTATATGGTGCATGAAAAAAGAACCAGAGGTTACTTTTTCAATAGAACCTCATACAATTTCAAGGCAACTAGGAGCAACGATGATCGGTTTTGATATTTGTGATTCATGTAATCATTATTTTGGAACTGTTGATAGAAATATGAAATTTCCAATGTCTGTAGAATTGGCATTTAAGGAGATAATGAATCTAATGAGAATTTTGTTAAAAGGACTTGATGAAAATACTTACAAAAAACTGAAATCCACTTATTTTAGTTATTTCCATTCAACAAAAACAATTAGAATTAATAAAAATTTTAAATCTAATCCCAATTTTTTAAATAGCTTAACCAGACAGTTCAAGAAAGGAATGTATGAAGTATTTTTACAAGAGTATCATAGAGAAACCAAAAAAGGGCATGACATTAGGTTTAATTATTTAAGGAATTATGTTCGATACGATAAAGGTGAACTGCCATTATATTTTTTAGAAAACAATGGTGTATACTTAGTTGGAGAAAATATTGATGATTTATCTTTTAAATTTCCTGAAAAAGTTCTTTCTGATATTGATGATTTTGGTTTTTACACTATGATGATTTATGGAAACATTTTTTTTCTTGAAGTAACCCCACGTGCAGAATTATCAAGAGAAATATTTTTAACAAAGCATAGTAGGGAATTGATTGGCTCAGGATTCATTTTCAAACAATTAAGAGAATTAAAATCTATTACGGATATTGATTTTACCTTAAGAAAATTATATGGACAAAGCCCGATAAATAACAATAACTATAAAATATAGAGGTTAGATGCTAATTTGGGGCGACATCGATTGAAGATTATACATTAGAGACGGATTGTGAAGAAATTCCGCGATTCGCTACTTCTATGCCCATAGCTCTTAGCTATAACTCTAGCCATACACAGTTTCATAAAAAAAAGACAACTTGAAAATTTTTGAGACAAATCCGATTACCAAACAAATGCACGACTATTGGTTGAACAAAATAGCCAACGAATTTGGATTTATAAATCTTCCCGAGAGCTCTAATTATTTAAGTCTTATAAACTACCTAGAAAAAAAACCTCAAAAATTTTATTCTAAACCTGCATTTACTGAGTTTTTATGTTCGCTGAATACCTTATTAGTTCAAGATGAAGTAACGTTTTCTCAGATATTAATCGATTCTGAAAACCAAATAAGTCTTTCTAATAATATTTTAAACGACATAAATCAAATAGATGTAAACGACATACATTATCCCAAAGAGAATTATGATCTAATAAACTTCATTGACAAACACATTCATTATAACTTGCTCAAATTATATGAAACACCGTTGTTTTATTTTTCGCAACTAGTTTCAAAATGTTTGTGGTTGATGTCAGGAAAGAAAATTGATGGGTTAGACCTATACAATTCAATTGAAGAATTAAAAAAAACGGGGTTTCCATATTTGAACGAGTATTATTTACACGATGTTAGAAATGGAATTGCTCATGGAAAAATAATTTATACTGACACTGATATTTCTTACTACGATAAGAAGGATAAAAAAGCATCGTTACCTACAAAAAAAATAATTGAAGTTTTTGACAACGCACTTGATATTGTTAATGGCTTTTGCCTCGCTTATAAAGTATTTTGTATTTCAAACCAAGATTTTTTCAACAAGTACAAAATTCCAATCCCTCAGTCAATTCTATTAGAAGAATTGCAAGCTAAAGTAAATGCACCTGCTTGGAAAATATGTAACACACTTGATAGTATTGCATTAAAAAACAAAAAACAATTGATGATTTATGTGAAAAATGAAAATTGGGATTATAACAAGGTTCTATTCTTGTCTTTTACAACAGCTTATTGGGCAGAAAAACTAACAAGCTCTTATAATAGAATTTTCTTTTCTTTTCATTCAACACATTCCAAAATTTCTTCAGGTTGGTCCGCCTTCAACGCAGACAAACTTAGAGAACTAAGGTTGAACAAAGAAACAAAACTTGAAGATTATAAAGGGGTCTTAGAGGGCGATTTATTGTATTTTATTCCAAAGTTTATATTTCCAAAGTTTATTTACAAAATTGGCACTTTATTGAGTTCTCTAAGAATTATTTTTCCAATTCATCTTAAAAAATACCTTGACACCTACTTCCCTCAACCATTTTATTTGAGAGAAACGCAAATACATACAAAAGGGTATTTTACAGTAATAGTCGATCCAAGTATAATTATTAAACATAAATTTCAAATTGATATTCAAAATTTAATAAGGCATAATAGACAAAAAATTGTACGTCTTGCTATAAATAAATCGAAAGCTACACTCCCATATTTTTCAAAAACAAGGTTATATCCAGTTAAGTATATCAGACTATTTGTATATGATATGGATAAGCGAGTGAGACAATTGCAAAATTCAGGGCTGATTGAAGAACTGATTTGTTCTATTGAAGTGAATACTACTAGACGGATAAGTACAATTGACATAAATGGTGGAACAGTAGAACAAATTGGAAAATATAGAATTGTATGGAATAAAAAGTGGCTTGAGAAACAGGGCAAGAGATTACAAGATATTGTCAAAAGTTAGGGTGTAGTACAAAATTAGACTTGCGTGATTCTATCAACTTTAGTTAAGCCGAAGTGCTTCGATTTCACAGCCATCAGCAAATACACTCAAACTTTAACTTCAACATTCAAAAATCGCACAAAACATAGATTATGAGATATATAATTGTTATAATATTGATTGGATTGATTCATTATAATGGATTCTCGCAGGATAATTATAAAAGGATTAAGATTTCAATTGACATAGAGTTGATTAAATTGTCTGAAAACGCCTATGTTCATGTTTCATATTCGGATTTCCCTAAATTCGGCAGATTCCCTTCAAACGGATTGATTTTTATAAATGGTAGCGAGGCTTTTCTGTTTGATACCCCGGCTACGGATTCACTAACAATGGATTTAGTTTCATGGATAAAGGACTCGCTCAAATTAAAAATTGTAGGATTTGTACCAAATCACTGGCACAACGACTGTATAGGTGGATTGG
>JAFNAQ010000016.1 GCA_017860275.1 Bacteroidota bacterium | reverse complement strand
GAATTTTATTAGGTAGGAGTGTGTCTTGAATTTATGCGAAAGGTAGTTGCCCTTGACAATACAGAAGTGTTTTAGGTTGTTGGTTTGAATATCGCTTTTTAGTTCAATCATTAGTCTCATCTTTGCCTCGAAACCCTGAGAACCTAAGGCATTATGCTTCGAAGGTGCAATCTCGTCGGAGCGTTTATTGGTATGATGAAGAAAGATAATCAAGCATCCATGTCTTTGTGCTAGCTGAGAGAATTCATTTAAGAATGCCCTAACTCTATTTGTTTCGTAGAGCTGCCCAGTAAAAACATCGGCAAAGGCATCGATAATAACCAAGTCGGCAGGTTTGTTTCTTAAGCAAATAGGAGATAGCCATCTTATCATCCTCTGTTGAGACATAATAAGCTCTCTTATGGATTGCATCTATCTTCCAACCAAGGGTGGTTTTTTTGTTTTTTCTGATTATGTACTAAAAATGTCCAGTTTTTTTGCTAATTAACTGGACAAAATAATTATCTTTGCATCAAAATTAATTATATGAAAATAACTGATTATATAGTATATAAGATAGATAGACTACCTAATGGATATATCTTCACCTATTCTGACTTTATTACTGAGGTGAATAATAAAGAAGCAGTTATTAAAGCTCTTAATCGCTTAGTGGCATCGGGTAGGATTGTAAAACTGTCTAAGGGGAAATATTATAAACCTGAAAGCACTCCTTTTGGGAATCTTATCCCCTCACAAAAACAGGTAGTAAAAGACTTGCTTGAGGATAATGGGAAAATTATAGGTTACCTTACGGGTTATAGCGTTTATAATCAATTGGGTTTGACCTCTCAGGTGAGTAATACAATACAGATTGGTAGAAATGAAATTCGTCCCAATTTAAAAAGAGAGCGTTACACTATTGTATTTGTTAAACAAAAAAATACCATTACTAAAGAAAATATACCTTTATTGCAATTATTGGATGCAATCAGATATATTAAAAAAATTCCTGATTCTACTATAAAATCCTCTTGCATAAGATTTTTAGCTATAGTTAATAATCTCTCCCAAAAGGAAGTCTGTTCTTTGGTTCGGTTAGCTTTAAAGTATCCTCCCGCTACCAAGGCATTGCTTGGAAGCTTGCTTGACCAATTGGGATATAGTGGAATAACAAAGCCTCTTCAGGATTCATTAAATCCAATTACCAAATATCAATTTTATGGAGCTATGGATGTTCTCCCAAATTTAAAAAAATGGAATATAGTATGAAACTACATCAAAATAAGACTCTTTTCATTCAAGCTATTAGGGCAACGGCTGACAAAATGAATATTCCTGATATTTATGTGGAAAAGGATTACTGGGTAACATATGCTCTATTTTTAATTTCTGAGAATGATATTAGCAAGGATATAGTGTTTAAGGGAGGAACAGCTTTGTCTAAATGTTATAATTTGATTGAACGTTTCTCTGAGGATATTGATTTGGGGATATTGAGAAGAGAAGGGGAAACAAATAATAAGCTGAAGACAAAAATAGGGAAAATAAGTGGTGTGGTAAGTGCTTTTATGCCTGAATTAGGAGTAGATGGACTTACAATTAAAAGAGGTATGAATCGTAAGACGGCACATTCATATAATAAAGAGTTTGTAGGGGATTTTGGGCAGGTAAGAGATTTTATTGTTCTTGAGGCTACTTGGTTAGGTAGTTCCGAACCTTATTCTTGTAAAGCAATCGTTTCATTTATCGGTAAGATGATGATTGATAATGGTCAGGAGAAAATGGCTGCTGAAAATGGATTGCTTCCATTTCAATTCCTTGTATTAAGTCCAACTAGAACGATATGCGAAAAAATAATGAGTTTAGTTAGATTTTCTTATGGAGATAATCCTATGGATATGTTATGCAAAAAGGTTAGGCATATATATGATTTGAATCAAATGTTAAAGCAAGAAGAATTTCTGGATTTTTTCAATTCAAATGAGTTTGACCTAATGTTATTAAAAGTTGCAAATGATGATGTAGAAAGTTTTAGGAATAATAATCAGTGGCTTAGGGAACATCCTGTAAGGGCTCTAATATTCGATAATTTAGAAGGATGTTGGGAAAATTTAAAGTCTAGCTATAGTACTGATTTTGGAAAGTTAGTATATGGTGAATTGCCTAGTGAGGAAGAAATGTTAGGGACTTTAATAATGATAAAGGATAGGCTTGAGTCTGTTCCTTGGAATATCAATCCATAAATGGTTTGTCTACGTCCGCTTTGTTATCAATGGGGCAGAAACTATATTTCCTTGCTTGCATGAACATAGACCTCGAATTTTTGGGCACAAAAAAAAGTAGTCTCAGGATTAATCGGGACTACTTATTTTTATTCAGCAGAATTTAATCTGCGGTGAATTACTTAGCTGGAGTAACTGCTGGAGTTTCTGCTGGAGTTTCAACTACAGTTTCAACTGGAGTTTCGATTGCAGTTTCAGTTGGAGTTTCAGTTTTTCCACCACAAGCTGCGAATACTGCAGCAACAGCTAATAAAAATAATGCTTTTTTCATTTTCGTTTGTTTTAAAATGTTTGACAATTCGTTTGTTTTAACTCTGCAAAACTACAACAAAAATAATTAGTGGTGTAATATTTATCGAAAAATATTTTGAGAATTATTTTAGTGCGCAGCTAATCAAGCCCTTGCAAGCTAAATTATTTTTATTTATTTTTTCGCTTTTTCGCTTTTTTGAGCAATTGTGTCGTAAATACTATATATTTTCTCCTCATCGGGAAAGTAGTAACTTGCTGAGTCTAATAGGATTTTCGCCTCAGAGAGCTTTCCTAAGCTAATTTTTAGGTATGCAAGGTCTATCCATGCGTTTTTTTCCGACTTATATCTTGTTAGAAAAGCACTTATGGCCTTTTCGGCAGGAGTAAGGTCTTTTAGCTTTTTAGCTTTGTAATATAGAACTTTTACTGGCTCGTAGCATAGTGGTTTCATTCCAATACATTTGTTTGCATAATACTCCGAGGAATCGAGTTTGCCAAGTTTTAGATAGTAGTTTGAGAGTCGAAATTCTCGTAATCCGTAATATGGGTTGGAGTAATCGTTTATTATTACGTCTATTGCTTTTCTGTATTTTTTTTCGGCATCGTATCTCATACCTATACTCATTGCTATTGGATTTGCACTCTCGTCGATTGTAGGGATAGGAGGGAAGCGTTTTTCCCACTCTTCTGCGGTATAGTTTATGGTCTTAGAACCATTGGTTTGAAGTATTTTCTCTTTCTGCATTATTGAAGAAACAAAGTGCATGGTCTCTATTGTTGTTATCCCAATTGTTAGCACTCCTATTATATAGAATATGTATTTCTTAAGAGGTCTTGGGTTAAGGATTGGATGTGCACGATAATAGGCTACAAGGATTAAGCTCATTGAAAGTGCGAGGTAGAGTTGAGTATCGGCTCTTTCGAGTGGGAAGTTAAACATTGCATCATTCATATATGTAGAAAGTGTTGCTATTCCCACAAGCGACATAAAACGTGTTGTTTCCTTTAGCCTTTTTTTGAGCTGAGTCTTTATAAACAGATATACTGCGCTGGCAAATAATAAGAGATAGGACATTAGTCCAAATATTCCAAGCTCTGACCACATTTCAATAAAGTCGTTATGTGCGTGGTCGCTAACTACGTAGTTAGGTTTCTTAGCAGCCTCGACCTTCATTATTGCTAACTTGTGATTCCCTACTCCATAGCCAAGGATTGGGTTTTGTTTAATAATTTCCTTACTGTTCTTCCAAATAATAAGTCTTCCTTTTGAGTTGCCTTCCTCTATGCTCTTAAATCTATTGGCAATGGCATAGTTATTTTGTTCTTTTGAGAAGTGATACCTTGCTCCTTCGGTGCTATTTACTGCATAGTGTTCGAAGTTGTATTTAATAAATCTATCACCAGAGAGAAATCCTGCAATTAGTGTAAGGATAATGATTGAGCAATTGATAAGTAGTTTCTTTGATTTCTTGTTGAAATAGAAATTAAACAGTCCGTATGCTGCAATTATTACTATCTGAAGTATTAACCCAATAAAGCTAGTTCTTGCACTAAGTATTACAAGGCAGAAGGTGAGGGCAAAGATTAGAAACAAAGAGAAGTACTTTATGAATTTCTTTCTGAAAAAGAAGGCATAGTATAGGAATGGGAGCTTGAAGAGAATTGCTGCTGCAAAGATATTTTTGTTTCCATATAATCCATTAAGATATAGGTTCTTTCTTGGGTTTGCATATACGTCAAGGTAGTAATATGGGATTATGCAGGAAAGGACATTTATTGTTGAAATGATTATTGAAAGGTTAATAATTATGGAAAATAGCTTTGGTTTCTTGTCTAGAAAGATTGAGAAGTAGATAAACATCAAAAAGATAATTATCCAGCGATTTATGGTAACTATACTCTCAGGTATGTTCACTGCTTGCAAGAAGGACACTAGCATAAATAATAATAGTAATAGCCAAGAGTAGCTTATCTTATTTTTGAATATCCAGCTTGGAATACCACCATCTTTTGTGTTTATATAATAAACCAAGAATCCAATGGCAATGGTGTTTAGTATTGCGAATACATAGTGTTTAAGTGTTGTGGAGTCGAGAACAAATAGTGGAGGGAATATTTGGCAGAGTAGGAATAAGGATACCAAGACTCCAGATACCCAATATATGGATTTAAGTGGTTTTGAGTAGTCAAACGAATTATTTTTGATTGTTGCCATAGTGTATTATGCTATTTTGATATTTGTTTATGCAAAAATACACAAAAACTTAATATTCTCTTTCAAAATATTAGCATGATTTCTTTTATTAAAAAAAATAATGTACTTTTGTAAGCTTAAGAATCAAATATTTTTTTATTTACTAAAAGCAATAAATAATCATGAAAAAAACAATTAGTGCATTTTTTATAATGGTTGTAGTTAGTTTATTCGGCTTCCAATCATTCGCGCAACAAGGACAGTTTAGAGGTATTGTGAAATATGCCTTGACTTGGGAAGGTGAAGTTCCTCAAGGTGCTCCAACATCATTTGAAATGAAGGTTTATGATAACAAAACTACCTATGATGATATGTTTGCAGGTTGTAAGGTTATTACAAATGCAGAAAATAAAACAACTTATTCTATGTTCGATTTTTCTCAAGTACCTGTTGAAGGTGTAACAGGGAAATGGTATATCAAATCAAAATTAGAGGATAAAGACTTTGCTAATATTACTTATGAACCTACTTCTGAGACAAAGGAAATTGCAGGAAGAAAAGTGAAGAAGGTAAATGTTACAATGAAGAGTGATGATGGTAAAGAGGAAAAAGAAGTTATTTGGGTTAGTGAAGATTTCGGCCCAACAATGGATTTAAGGTCTTATCCTGGTTTAAAGGCTATGGCTTTTGAATTCCCTGTTGATTTACAAAAATTTAAAGTTACCTTCAAGGTTTCTGAGATTATTGAAGGTAAGGTTAAAGAAGCGGATTTGCTTTTACCTGTTGGATTTGAAGAAGTAACTGCTGAAGAGTTTAAAGAAATTATCAATATTCTTGTGGAATTGAATAAAGGTGCTTCAGACGATATTTAATTCTTAAGCAAATAAATAGTGAAAAAGGGTACGAAGAAAAATTCAGAATCGGATAATTATAAGAAGGATGTGAAAGCTAAGGTTTCATCGGATGAGAAACCTTTGGCAATGATTAGCTCTACTGTTCATAGTGAGGTTTTCATTAGGGTTATTGGAACCTTCATCGTTCTTTTGTCTGTTTTTTTGTTGTTTTCCTTCGTGTCTTTTTTTATTACTTGGGTGTTTGATTACGATATTATCAAATCCTCAACTCCTTTAGAACTTATCAAAGGGGATAAAAATATTCAAAACTGGGGAGGTGCAATAGGTGCCTTTCTCTCTTATATATTCATTGCTTGCACATTCGGTGTTGCATCTTTTGGGTATATATATCTTTTCTTTATCATTGGACTTAGACTTTTCTATGTCAATATCAATAAATTCTCAAAGCATATTATTGCAACCATAGTTATTATGCTATGGCTTTCGTCAATTATTGGTTATTTTGTCTACTTCTTAGAACTCGAACAATATCAAGAGATGGCAGGAATTGTTGGTATTGCAGTGAACTCTTGGCTTCATGGTTTTGCAGGTAAGATTGGCTCGGCAATAGTTCTACTTTTCTTTACAATTATTCTCCCAATGGTTCTTTTTGGTGCTAAATATTCATTCGTAGGAAGGATATTTGCTAAAAGAGAGAAAAAACAACCTTTGGAAGATATCCCTCAACCAAAAAATGAGGATATACCTTCGGATATTAATGCTGAGATTAAGGTTGAAGATACTCCTAAGGCTAAGAATTCTCCTGTTTTAAGAAAAGACATTCCTATTCAGCCTTTAGATATTATTAAAGCTCCTTCGAAAAATCAAGATGGTTTAACCGATGAGGAACAAGCTCAATTGCTAGAATTTGAGATTAAAAGAGCAGATGTAATATTTAATGAGTCAAAACCTCATTTAGAATCTCATAGTGTTGAAAATGCTTTTCATGAAGTTTTAAGGCAGGTAAAAGAGGAAAAAGTTGAAATTAAAGAGAAAGAGATTGAGTTCGAAATTGATACTAAACATGAGATAATTATACCTCCTACTGAAGAGGAAGAGGAGGATGAATTTATTTTGGAATCTGAGATTAAAAGAAATTCAATAGATGTCCCATTCGACCCAAGGGCTGATTTGCCATCTTATCAGTTTCCTACTACAGATTTTCTAATAAATTACGAGGAGAGAAATCAAGAGGTAAAACAAGAGGAGTTGGTAGCCAATAAGAATAGAATTGTAGAGACTCTTAAGAATTATAATATTGATATTTCAAAGATTGTTGCCTCACCAGGTCCAACTGTTACTCTTTATGAGATTGTTCCTGCTCCAGGGATTAGAATATCTAAGATTAAGAATCTTGAAGATGATATTGCGCTAAGTTTAGCTGCTTTGGGTATTCGTATTATTGCTCCTATTCCAGGTAGAGGTACAATAGGTATTGAAGTTCCTAATCAAAATCCTCAGATTGTCTCTATGCGTTCTATGCTTAATTCTCCTGAGTTTAAAAATTCTAAATTCGATTTACCTATTGCTTTAGGAAGAACAATTTCTAATGAACCATATGTTGCTGACTTAGCTAAGATGCCACATCTTCTAATGGCAGGAGCAACAGGACAAGGAAAATCTGTGGGACTAAATGCAATCATTTCCTCATTATTATATAGAAAGCACCCATCTGAGCTTAAATTTGTGATGGTTGACCCTAAGAAGGTTGAACTTTCATTATATACCAAGATTGAAAGACATTTCTTGGCTAAGCTTCCTGATGCAGAGGATGCTATTATTACTGATACTCGTAAGGTTGTTCGTACTCTTAACTCTCTTTGTATTGAGATGGACCAAAGATATGACCTCCTTAAGAATGCTCAAGTAAAGAATATAAAAGAGTATAATCCTAAGTTTATTTCAAGAAGGCTTAATCCAGAGAATGGTCATAGATATTTACCATATATTGTTTTGGTAATTGATGAGTTTGCCGACCTTATTATGACCGCAGGTAAAGAGGTTGAAATGCCTATTGCTCGTTTGGCTCAGCTTGCTCGTGCTGTTGGAATACATCTTATTATAGCAACTCAAAGACCTTCGGTTAATATTATAACTGGTACTATTAAGGCTAATTTCCCTGCTAGGGTAGCCTTTCGTGTTACATCTAAGATTGATTCAAGAACTATTTTGGATATGGGTGGTGCAGACCAGTTGATAGGTAGGGGAGATATGCTTCTTTCTACTGGAAATGATATTATTCGTCTTCAATGTGCTCTTATAGATACTGAGGAGATTGAACAAGTTGCAGAATTTATTGGTTCTCAAAGAGGGTATCCAGAGACCTTTCTTTTGCCAGAATATATTGATGAGAATTCTGAACCGAGTAAAGAATTTGACCCTAAACAAATCGATGAGAAGTTTGCAGAGGCTGCTAGGATTATTGTGGCTCTTCAACATGGTTCTACTTCTATTATCCAAAGAAAACTTTCTCTGGGTTATAATCGTGCAGGTAGGATTATTGATCAATTAGAGGCTGCGGGTATTGTTGGGCCTTTTGAAGGATCAAAGGCTAGGGAAGTAAAGGTTAAGACCGAGGTAGAACTTGAGGAAATTCTAAGAGAATATCTCGGATAATTTTTCGTTATTATTAAATATATTAATTTGATTAAATGAAAAGACTAATTGTATTATATACTATTCTATTAATGTTTTCTCCAATATTTGCTCAAAGGGAGATTAATAATGGGGTTGTTGTAGATAAACAAGCCGAAGGGATTATTTCAAAGACTTCCTCAAAACTGAAGTCTGAGTCTCCAATTAGTATTGATTTCTCTCTTTCTACAAAAGAAAATAGAAAATCTTCTTCAGAAAAGGGTAGTCTTACCTTTAATAGTAATAAATATTTTGCCTCTTTTATAGATAATAAGGTTTATTGTGATGGTAAGAGTGTTTGGATTTACAATAAGGATACAAAAGAGGTTACTATTAATAATGTAGATAATTCAGAGAATGATATATTAAATATCTCAAAGTTTGTGTCTGATGCTAATAAGAATTATAGGGCTAAGCTTATTAGACAAGAGAAAGGAAATTATGTTATAGATTTACTACCAAAGAAAAAGTCTGATATTTCTAAGGTTAGATTATTGATAAATAAACAAAGTTCTAGAATAAATGAAATGTCCTTAAGTTATAAGTCAGGTAATACATATATATATAAGATTACAAGTTACAAAGTCAAGGTCAAGACCGTTGATACTGATTTTGTTTTTCAGAAAAAGAATTTTCCTAATGCAACTATAGTAGACTTAAGATAGTGATTTATGATTTTGGACTCTTTTTTAACTCAGGATGTCTTCCTCCTCTACGGTATATGTTAAACCAGTACTTTTCATCAAGGTTTGAAACCATCACACCCTTTGAACTTGATGTGTGAATAAATTGATTATCTTTTAAATATATTCCTACGTGATTTACTGAACCTTTCTTCCCATTAAAAAATATTAGGTCGCCTTCTTTTAATTCTTTTTTGTCTTCTATAGGCTGGACAACTAATTCCATGTCTTGAGAGCGACGAGGAAGAGTTATCCCATATACTTCTTTGTATACATTATAAACAAAACCACTGCAATCTATTCCATCTTTATCTATTCCTCCCATTTTATGAGGTACTCCTATCCATTCTTCGCAGTATTTTGTGAGCTCAGATTTATATTTGTCTTCTATTTTGTTATCTTTGTTACGAGTTATATTTGCCCTATTCCTATTTTTAACTGCTTTCTTTGTCGAAGAACAACTTGTAAATATGAATAAGGCAACTATAAATAATATTAAATAATTTACTCTCATCTACTTTTTGATTTCAATACTCTTATTGTTTCTATACATTCAATTAAGGCGTCTTCCCAATAAGGAATTTCTATATTGAGGAACTCTTTAATATCCGTTTTATCCAAAACACTATATGATGGTCTTGGTGCTGGTGTTGGATACTGTGTGCTTAGTATTGGGTTAATCTTGCAATCAAGCTTGCTTAAACTCATTATCTTTCGTGCAAAATCATACCAACTACATACTCCTTCGTTTGAGAAATGAAATATCCTTTTTGTATCTTCTTGTATATGCTCTAGTGATGTAATTATTGTTTTTGCTAAATCTCTTGCAAAAGTTGGTGTCCCTACTTGGTCATATACAACATTTAGTGTTTCTTTTTCTGAGCCTAAACGAAGCATTGTATTTAAAAAGTTATTTCCAAATTCAGAGTATAACCAAGATGTTCGTATTATAATGAAGCCTGAGGAACAATATTTGATAATATTTTTCTCTCCTTCAAGTTTGGTTAATCCATAGATTGAATTTGGTAAAGTATTATCTGATGGTTTTAATGGTGTATTCTTTTTTCCATCAAAAACATAGTCTGTTGAAATGTGTATTAGTTTTATGCCCCTTTTTGAGGCTTGGATAGAAAGAAATTTTGGTGCTTGTGTGTTTAATAGACAAGCTAAGTCTTTATCGCTTTCAGCTTTGTCTACAGCTGTGTAGGCTGCACAGTTTATTATTGCATAATACTTGTCTTTGTCAAGAAATTCTGATACCTTTTCTTCGGATGTTATATCTAATTCTTGAACATCTGTAAAAATAAGTTTAAAATTAGCATTAAATTTAGATAATGATTTTAACGATGAACCTAACTGCCCATTTCCTCCTGTTACTAATATCTTTTTCATTTTGTGCCTATACCTTCGTAGTAAAACCCTAATTCGTTCATTTCTTTAGAATCATAAATATTTCTACCATCTAATAGAACTAATTTATTCATCGAGTTAATAATTTTCTTCCAATCTGGAACTCTAAATTCTTTCCATTCAGTTAATAATAATAGTGCGTCGGAGTTTTCTATAGTAGAATATGCATCATCGCAGTAGGTGATGTCTAAATTTGGTAATTTTCTTTTTGTTTCTTCAATTGAAATTGGGTCATATGCTCTAATATTACAGCCTTCTTTTGAAAGTGCATCTAGAATATATAATGAAGGTGCTTCTCGCATATCGTCTGTTTCTGGTTTGAAGGATAAGCCCCATATTGCGATAGTCTTTCCTTTCAAATCCGGATATATTATTTTAAGCTTTTTGAATATTACAAGTTTTTGTAAGTCATTTGCATCTTCTGCGGCTTTTACAACTTTTAGTTCAACATCATATTCTAGACCTGTTTGGTATAGTGCTTTTACATCTTTTGGAAAACAACTCCCTCCATATCCAACTCCACTGTAAAGAAACTTACTTCCAATTCTTGGGTCTGAACCAATTCCTTTTCTAACCATATTTACATCAGCTCCAACTTTTTCACATAGGTTAGCGACCTCGTTCATAAAGCTAATTCTTACTGCTAGCATGGCGTTGGCTGCATATTTAGTCATTTCTGCTGATGGAACATCCATATAAATTACATTATGCCCGTTAAGAGTAAATGGTTTATACAGTTTATTCATTATATCCATGGCTTTTTGGCTTTCAACACCTACAACTATTCTGTCTGGAGAAAGAAAGTCCTTAACTGCATTTCCTTCTTTTAAAAATTCAGGATTTGATGCAACATCGAATTCAATATTTACGCCTCTTTTGTCTAGTTCTTCTTGTATTGCTTGTCTAACTCTTTGTGCTGTACCTACAGGTACTGTACTTTTTGTTACAACGAGGCAGTATTGATTCATATGCTTACCTATTGTTTTTGCTACTTCTAAAACATATTTTAAATCAGCAGAGCCATCTTCATCAGGAGGTGTGCCAACAGCTGAGAATATTACATCAACTCCTTCAATGCATTCGGATAAATTAGTAGAAAACTGCAATCTATTTTTTGCAATGTTTTTGTCTATTAGTTCATCTAATCCTGGTTCGTATATTGGAGATATTCCTTTTTTTAAATTTTCTATCTTGTTTTTATCAACGTCTACACAAGTAACATCTATTCCCATTTCAGCGAAACAAGTGCCTGTTACTAAGCCAACATATCCTGTACCAACTATTGTAGTTCTCATTTTTTATGATTTTTGTATTTTGTATTAATTATTAATTGCAAAGGTAAAAAAAATGATTGAATCGTATATTATAATATATAAAAATAGATGAGTCTTTTCCTTTGGATTTTACTCATCTATTTTTTAAGCCAATTATTCTCTTGTTTTATTCTTCAGAGAATTCATCTTTACCAACTCCGCATAATGGGCATACCCAATCATCTGGTAAATCTTCAAAGCTAACTACAGGGTTGATTCCATTATCAACATCTCCCACTTGTGGATCATATACATAACCACATACATCACATACGAATTTTTTGTTTTCCATAATTTTATTTTTTGGTTATTAGTAATACTAACTATACTTATCAACAAATATTATTGTTTCGTAATCAGATTATTCGTTTTTGATAGAGTATAACTAGGATGCAAATATAACATTTTTCTTTATTAATTGTTTATGATTCACAAAAAGTTGTTGAAAAGTTTGTTTGTAAAGTTTATTTTTGTAATTTTGCAATCCCAAAAAGTGTGATAACGTTTCTTTATGGTGTCGTTTTTATTACTGATTCTTAGTAATAATTGGGTTGGACGCCAATAGAATTTAATCAAAAAAACCCAATGGCTAGGGTTGAATTAGAGCGTTTCTTTTTGGATTATTAAAATATTCAATTGATTTGTAGGGAGTTTTTCTTACAAGTTGTTGTATATAATAAATAATAGTATTACCTTTGCAACCCGTTTTTAGCAAGGAAAAAAGTTTAAAAGATATAATTAATTTTAGAATTAAGTATGCCAACAATTCAACAATTAGTTCGTAAAGGACGTAAAAAAATGGTGGATAAAAGCAAATCACCAGCTTTAGATTCATGTCCTCAACGTCGTGGAGTTTGTACTAGAGTTTATACAACTACTCCAAAAAAACCTAACTCAGCAATGAGAAAAGTTGCAAGAGTTCGTTTAACTAACCAAAAAGAAGTTAACGCTTATATACCAGGTGAAGGTCATAACTTACAAGAACACTCAATCGTTATGATTAGAGGTGGTCGTGTTAAGGACTTACCAGGTGTACGTTATCATATCATTCGTGGTGCATTAGATACTGCAGGTGTAGATGGTAGAAAGCAAAGACGTTCTAAGTATGGAACAAAACGTCCTAAAGACGCAAAAAAATAAATTAGTTAAATAAGTATTAAAAATATAGCTTGACTATACAATGAGAAAAGCAAGACCAAAGAAGAGGATTATTCTTCCAGATCCAAAGTTTAACGATACATTGGTTACAAAGTTCGTTAATAATATTATGTTGCAAGGGAAGAAAACAATTGCTTATAATATCTTTTACGAAGCAATAGATGTTGTTAGTGAGAGAACAAGTGAAAATGGTTTAGAGATTTGGAAAAAGGCATTAGTAAATGTTACTCCTAACGTTGAAGTACGTAGCCGTAGAATTGGTGGTGCAACATTCCAAATTCCATCTGAAATTCGCCAAGAAAGAAAACAATCAATGGGAATGAAAAACCTAATTGGTTATTCTCGTAAACGTAACGAAAAAACAATGGCTTTACGTTTAGCTGGAGAAATTATTGCAGCTTCTAAAGAAGAAGGTTCTGCATATAAGAAGAAAGAAGATATTCATAGAATGGCAGAAGCTAACAAAGCATTCTCGCATTTTAGATTCTAATAGTTTTATTAGAATATTATAGATTAGGAAAATGGCAGATTTAAAGTTAACAAGAAATATTGGAATTATGGCTCATATTGACGCCGGTAAAACTACAACTACCGAGCGTATACTGTTTTTTACAGGAAAGAGTCATAAGATAGGAGAAACGCACGAAGGTTCTGCAACAATGGACTGGATGGCTCAAGAGCAAGAACGTGGTATTACTATCACTTCTGCAGCAACTACTGTATTTTGGAATTATAATAATGATCAATATAAGATCAATATTATTGATACTCCAGGTCACGTTGACTTTACAGTAGAAGTTGAGCGTTCATTACGTGTTTTAGATGGAGCTGTTGCTCTGTTTTGTGCTGTTGGTGGTGTTGAACCTCAATCAGAAACTGTTTGGCGTCAAGCGGACAAGTATAGCGTGCCACGTATAGGATTCATTAATAAAATGGACAGAGCTGGGGCTGACTTTTTTAATGTGGTAAATCAGATTAGAGAACGTTTAGGTGCAGTCCCTGTTCCTTTACAAATCCCTATTGGACAAGAAGACATGTTCAAGGGAGTTATTGATTTGATTTCAAATAAGGCTCTATTGTATGATGATGCAACAAATGGCACAACATATGTAGAGATACCTATGCCAGAAGATTTAAAAGAAATAGCTGCAAAATATAGAAAAGAACTTATTGAAGGTGTAGCAGAAGAGGATGATGAATTATTGATGCGTTATATGGATGATGAAAACTCTATCACTTATGAAGAGATTTTACATCATGTACGTAAGGCTACATGTGAAATGAGAATTACACCAATTTTATGTGGTGCTTCTTTCAAAAATAAAGGAATTCAAAACCTATTAGATGCAGTAGCCCAATTTCTTCCTAGCCCAATGGATGTTCCTGAAGTTGAAGGTTTAAATCCAAAAACAGATGAACCTGAAATCAGAAATGTAGATCCTAAGGCTCCATTTTCTGCTTTAGCATTTAAGATTGCAACTGATCCATATGTGGGAAGAATTTGTTTCTTCCGCGTTTATTCAGGTACTCTAGAATCCGGTTCTTACGTTTTCAATACTGCAACAGGAAAGAAAGAACGTATTTCACGTATTATGCAAATGCATGCAAATAAACAAAACCCAATGGACAGAATTGAGGCTGGCGATATTGGTGCTGCAGTTGGTTTTAAAGATATAAAAACAGGTAATACTCTTTGTGACGAAAATCATCCAATTGTATTGGAATCTATGACTTTCCCAGAACCAGTTATTTCTGTTGCTGTTGAACCTGCAAAACAAGCAGATGTTGATAAATTTAATGCTGGTTTATTAAAACTTGCAGAAGAGGACCCAACTTTAAGAATTTCTACTGATGAGGCTTCAGGTCAAACTATCATGCAAGGTATGGGTGAGTTACACTTGGATATCATTCTTGATCGTTTACGTAGAGAGTTTTCGGTAGATTGTAATCAAGGAGCTCCTCAGGTTGCTTATAAAGAAGCTATCACGGGAAGTTGTAATCATAGAGAAGTTTACAAAAAACAATCTGGTGGTCGTGGTAAATTTGCTGATATAGTTTTCAAACTTGAACCAGCTGATGAAGGAGTTAAAGGTCTTCAGTTTATTAATGAGGTTAAGGGTGGAAATGTACCAAAAGAATATATTCCGTCTATTGAAAAAGGATTCAAACTTGCAATGTCAAATGGTGTTTTAGGTGGTTATCCAGTAGAAAGTATGAAAGTAACTCTAACTGATGGTTCTTATCATGCTGTTGACTCGGATGCTTTGTCATTTGAACTATGTGCTAAGATTGCATTCAAAGAGGCTGCTAGAAAAGCAAAATCTGTTCTTATGGAACCTATCATGTCTGTAGAAGTTACTACTCCAGATGCATATCTTGGTGATGTAACAGGAGACTTAAATAGAAGAAGAGCTATTCTGGAAAGTATAAATGCTAAAATTGGTGTTCAAGCTGTAAGAGCAAAAGTTCCATTATCTCAAATGTTTGGGTACGTAACTTCTCTTAGAACTATTACTTCTGGTCGAGCAAATTCCACTATGGAATTTTCTCACTATTCAGAAGCTCCAAAAGATATAGCAGAAACAGTATTAAAAAAATAATATACTAATATAAAGACAAATAACGTGAGTCAAAGAATTAGAATTAAATTAAAGTCATACGATCACAATTTAGTAGACAAATCTGCTGAAAAGATCGTAAAAACTGTGAAATTGACTGGTGCTGTTGTAAATGGACCAATTCCACTTCCAACAAACAAGAGAATTTTTACAGTGAATCGTTCAACTTTCGTTAATAAGAAATCAAGAGAGCAATTTGAATTGAGTTCTTATAAGAGATTGTTGGATATTTATAGCACTTCAGCTAAAACTATAGATGCTTTAATGAAGTTAGAGCTTCCAAGTGGTGTTGAAGTAGAAATCAAAGTCTAATTATTAAAAAAATCAATTAGACAATCAGCCTATGCAGGGTGCATGCTGAATTTTATTAATAACAAATCACATTAAATGTCAGGTTTAATAGGAAAAAAAATTGGTATGACCAGTATTTACGATGCCTCCGGTAAACAACAACCGTGCACCGTTATTGAATGTGGTCCTTGTGTTGTGACACAAGTAAAAACCATTGAAGTAGATGGTTACTCTGCTATTCAATTAGCATTTGAGGACATGAAGGAAAAAAATTGTACTAAGCCAATGATTGGTCACTTTGCAAAAGCAAGTACAACTCCTAAAAGACATGTTTCTGAATTTACTCGTTTTGAAGAAGGTCATCAAAAGTCTTTTGGAGATGTTCTTACATGCGAACTTTTCGAAGAAGGTGAATTCGTAGATGTTGTTGGTACTTCAAAAGGTAAAGGTTTTCAAGGTGTTGTTAAACGTCATGGTTTTCATGGTGTAGGTGACAAAACTCACGGTCAACATGATAGATTACGTGCTCCGGGTTCAGTTGGTGCTTCTTCTTACCCTTCAAGAGTATTCAAGGGGTTAAGAATGGCTGGAAGAACAGGTGGAAAAAGAGTTAAAGTTCAAAATCTTCAAATTCTTAAAATCTTTGCTGAAAAGAATTTAGTTTTAGTTAAAGGGTCTGTCCCAGGTCCAAAGGGTTCAATTTTAAAACTTGAGAGATGGAATTAAGAGTTTATAATGTAAATGGTATAGACACTGGCAGAACAATTTCTGTGAGTGATTCTTTATTAGGAGTTGAACCAAACGATCACGCTATTTGGTTAGATGTTAAACAATATCTTGCAAATCAACGTCAAGGTACTCATAAAGCGAAAGAACGTTCTGAAGTTTCTGGTTCTACTAGAAAATTGAAACGTCAAAAGGGTACAGGCGGAGCAAGAGCAGGGGATATTAATAGTCCTACTATTGTAGGTGGTGGTAGAGCTTTTGGCCCAAGACCAAGAGATTACTACTTCAAACTAAATAAAAAAGTTAAACGTTTAGCTCGCGTTTCGGCTTTATCTTACAAAGTTAAAGAAGATGGTTTAATAGTTGTTGAAGATTTCAATTTTGAAGCTCCTAAGACAAAAAATATGCTAAAAGTATTAGCAGATTTGAAGTTAGCTGAAAAAAAATCATTATTTATATTGAATAATCAAGATAATTGTGTAATTTTGTCGGCTCGTAATCTCCCTAATGTTAGTGTAACTGACGCAAAATCAGTTAATACTTATCAGGTATTACGTGCAAACAATGTGATATTTTCTGAAACAGCATTAAAAGAGTTAGACACAATATTAGCTAATTCTTAATTTAGTAAGAATAATTAACATTTAACATATAAGTAAATGGAGATCATAGTAAAGCCGATTATTACAGAAAAAATGACTAAAACGAATGAGAAATTCTCGAATCGTTTTGGTTTTATTGTGGATAAACGTGCAAATAAAATAGAAATCAAAAAGGCTGTAGAGTCTTTGTATAACGTTAAGGTTGATAGAGTAAATACTATTAACTATGCTGGGAAAAATAAATCACGCTTTACTAAGGCTGGTTTTATCTCAGGTAAAACATCTGCATTTAAGAAAGCTATCGTGATGTTAGCAGCAGGTGAAACAATAGATTTTTTTAGCAATATTTAATAAAGAGAGATGGCTTTAAAAAAATTCAGACCAACAACACCAGGACAACGATTTAAAGTTGCTAGTACTTTTGAAGAAATTACAGCTTCTAAACCTGAGAAGAGTTTAGTTTTTGGGATAAGCAAAAGTGGAGGAAGAAATAATCAAGGAAAAATGACTATGCGCTACATAGGTGGTGGTCATAAGAAGTTGTATCGTTTAATCGATTTCCGCAGAGATAAAGATAATATTCCAGCTGTTGTGAAAACAATAGAATATGATCCAAATAGAACTGCTCGAATAGCTCTAATTTGCTATGCAGACGGAGAAAAACGTTACATCGTTAGTCCTCATGGATTAAAAGTTGGTCAGACAGTAATGTCAGGTATCGGAGTTGCCCCGGAAATAGGTAATACTTTGTTATTAAGTGAAATTCCATTTGGTACAGTGATTCATAATATTGAATTACGTCCAGGACAAGGCGCAAAAATGGCACGTAGTGCAGGTTCTTATGCTCAATTAATGTCTCGTGATGGTAAGTATGCAATAGTTAGAATGCCTTCTGGTGAAACAAGAATGATTCTTCAGGCTTGTAGAGCAACAGTGGGTATGGTTTCTAATATTGAACATAGCTTAGAAGTTTCAGGAAAGGCAGGTAGATCACGTTGGTTAGGAAGAAGACCACGTACCAGAGGTGTAGTAATGAACCCTGTCGATCACCCAATGGGTGGAGGTGAAGGTCGTGCTACTGGGGGTCAACCACGTTCAAGAAATGGTATTCCTTCTAGAGGTTATAAAACTAGAGCTCCAAAAAAACATTCTAGTAAATATATAATTGAAAGACGTAAGAAATAATTTAAATCATAGATAGAGATGAGTCGTTCATTAAAAAAAGGACCTTATATTCATTATAAGTTAGAAAAAAGAGTTTTAGATGCACAAGAGCAAAATAAAAAGACTACTATAAAGACTTGGTCAAGAGCTTCTATGATTTCACCTGATTTCGTAGGTCAAACAATTGCTGTGCATAATGGAAATAAGTTTATTCCTGTTTATGTAACTGAAAACATGGTAGGACATAAACTTGGAGAGTTCGCTCCTACAAGAAATTTCCGTGGTCATGCTGGACAGAAAGATAAAGGTAAGAAATAATAAAATTCGCCGATAAAATGGGATCAAGAAAACATAATAGTGCTGAGGCACGTAAAGAAGCTAATAAGTCTCTTTATATTGCAAAGTTAAATAATAATCCTACTTCTCCTCGAAAAACAAGATTAATGGCTGATGCTATTAGAGGAGTTGAGGTAAATAAGGCTTTAGGTATTTTGCAATTTAGCCAAAGAGAATCCGCACCTAAATTACGTAAGTTATTACTTTCAGCTATTGCTAATTGGCAAAATAAAAATGAGGGTAAAAGAATTGAGGATAGCGCATTATATGTAAAACAGATAAATGTAGATGGTGGAAGACAATTAAAAAGACTTCGCACTGCTCCTCAAGGACGTGGATACAGAATAAAGAAACGTTCTAATCACGTGACTCTAATTTTAGGCAGCAAAGTAGAGGAAAAAAATGCTGCTACAGCAAATGTAATTGCTGAAAATTAATAATTTGTATAATAGTAAATGATATAATCAGGATGGGACAAAAAACAAATCCAATAGGCATGAGATTAGGAATCATCAGAGGATGGGATTCTAATTGGTATGGCGGAAAAAGGTTTGACGCAAAACTGGTTGAAGACGATAAGATAAGAAAATATCTTAATGCTCGTCTTTCAAAAGCTGGTATTTCTAAGATTTACATCGAAAGAACTTTAAAACTAGTTACAGTTACGATCAATACTGCTAGACCAGGCCTTATCATAGGAAAAGCTGGACAAGAAGTTGATAAGCTAAAGGAAGAATTAAAAAAACTTACTGCAAAGGAAGTTCAAATAAACATTTCTGAAGTTAAACGTCCAGAATTAGATGCTGTTTTAGTTGCAGCTACTGTTGCTAAACAAATCGAAGGTCGTGTTTCTTATCGTAGAGCAATTAAAACTGCAATAACATCTACAATGAGAGTTGGTGCAGAAGGAATTAAAGTTTCAGTGTCAGGTCGTATTGGCGGAGCTGAAATGGCAAGAAGTGAACATTATAAAGAAGGTAGAACTCCTTTACACACATTAAGAGCAGATATTGATTATGCTCAAGCAGAAGCTCACACTACATACGGACGTATTGGAGTAAAGGTGTGGATATGTAAAGGTATTGTTTATGGTAAACGTGAACTAGTTCCTTCTACTGTTGGCGGAAATTTAAAGGAAGGTCGTGGTGGTGCTCAACGTCCAACTGGATCAAATCAACGCCCTCGTAGAAAAAAATAATAGATTAGTTAACAAGTCAAATATTGTACGATAATGTTACAACCTAGAAAGACAAAATTTAGAAAACAACAGAAAGGCAGAATAAAGGGTCTTGCTCATCGTGGACATGAGTTAGCTTTTGGTACATTTGGAATAAAATCAATGGAAACATGTTTTATGACAGGTCGTCAAATTGAAGCAGCTCGTCAAGCAGTAACTCGTTACATGAAGCGTGAAGGACAAATCTGGATTCGTGTTTTCCCTGATAAGCCGATTACTAAAAAACCTAATGAGGTTCGTATGGGTAAAGGTAAGGGAGCTCCAGAATATTTTGTAGCAAGAATAATGCCAGGAACAATGTTATTTGAAGCAGAAGGTGTTCCTATTGAAATTGCAAAAGAAGCTATGCGTTTAGCAGCTCAAAAATTACCAGTAACAACAAAGTTTGTGGTAAGAAGAGATTACGTTGAAGAGGCATAAAATATTGAGAGATGAAAAACAATGTAATAAAAGAACTTTCTGACGCAGAATTGCAAGAAAGATTAACTGTAGAGAAATTACAGTTGAACAAGATGAAAATTAATCATGCCGTTACTCCTCTAGAGAACCCTAATGTTATTAAGGAATCAAGAAGAGGTATCGCACGAATAATGACAGAATTAAGAAATAGAGATATAAAATCTAACTCTGTTGATAATAAATAATTACCTAAACTTATCAAAAAATGGAAAGAAATTTAAGAAAAGAAAGAATAGGTACTGTTATTAGTAACAAAATGGATAAATCTATTCGTGTGATCGTTGAACGTAAAGTTAAACATCCAAAATACGAAAAATTCGTAAAGAAAAGTTCCAAATTTATGGCTCATGACGAAAATAATGAATGCAATATCGGTGATACTGTAAAAATTATGGAAACAAGACCATTGAGTAAAAATAAATGTTGGAGATTAGTTGAAATTTTAGAAAGAGCTAAATAACATGATACAACAAGAATCAAGATTAATTGTTGCCGATAACAGTGGAGCGAAAAGTGCTCTTTGTATTCGTGTTCTAGGTGGAACTAAAAGAAGATATGCATCATTAGGAGATAAGATTGTTATTTCTGTTAAGGATGCAATTCCTTCTGGAAATGTCAAAAAAGGCATTGTTTCTAAAGCTGTTGTTGTTAGAACAAAAAAAGAAGTTAGACGTCAAGATGGATCTTATATCCGCTTTGATGATAATGCTTGTGTTCTTTTGAATAGCAATGATGAAATGAGAGGAACACGTATTTTTGGACCAGTTGCGAGAGAGTTGCGTGAAAAACAATTTATGAAAATAGTTTCACTAGCTCCAGAAGTATTATAAAAGCAAAAAAATATTATAGATATGAAATTGCACATTAAAAAAGGTGATATTGTTAAGGTCATGGCAGGAGACTCTAAAGGTTCTACTGGAAGAGTGCTTGTTGTTTATCCGTCTAAGTGCCGAGCAATAGTTGAAGGAGTAAATAAGGTTAAGAAACATTCAAAACCAAGTCCAAAGAATACTCAAGGCGGAATTATTGAAAAAGAGGCATCAATCCATATTTCAAATCTAATGGTAGTAGATTCTAAAGGGAATACAACTCGAATTGGAAGAAAATTGGATGAAAAAACTAGCAAATTAGTTCGTTATTCAAAAAAATCAGGGGAGGTGATTAAGTAATGTCATATGTACCAAGATTAAAGCAGAAATATCAAGAAGAGATAGTTTCTGCACTTATAAAAGAGTTTGATTACAAAACAGTAATGCAGGTTCCTCGTTTGTTAAAGATATCTTTAAACCAAGGTTTAGGCAAGACAGCTATTACAGATAAAAAAGTTATTGATCAAGGTATTGAAGAAATGACTACTATTTCTGGACAAAGAGCAGTCTCCACTAAATCTAAAAAGGATATTTCTAATTTCAAGTTAAGAAAAGGAATGCCTATTGGTGTTAGAGTTACTCTAAGAGGGGAAAAAATGTATGAATTTCTTGATAGACTAATCTCAGCTTCTATACCTCGTATCAGAGATTTTCGAGGTATAAATGATAAAGGATTTGACGGAAGAGGCAATTTTTCTTTTGGTATTACAGAACAAATAATCTTTCCTGAAATTGATATTGATAAAATATCTAAAATTCAAGGGATGGATATCACATTTGTAACATCAGCAACTACAGATAAAGAAGCATTATCTTTGTTGAAAGCGTTTGGATTTCCTTTTAAAAATCAAAACAATTAATAGTCATGGCAAAAGAATCAATCAAAGCTAGAGAACGCAAAAGAGAAAAAATGGTTGCTAAATATGCTGCTAAAAGAGCTGCATTATTAGAAGCTGGAGATTATGAAGGTCTTCAAAAATTACCTAAGAACGCTTCACCTGTTAGATTACATAATAGATGCCAATTAACAGGTCGACCAAAAGGATATATGAGACAATTTGGAATTTCTCGTATTAATTTTAGAGAGATGGCTTTATCAGGCTTAATTCCTGGTGTTAAGAAAGCAAGTTGGTAGTAATAAAGTCAATGCAAAATAAATAAATAAATAGAGATGGTAACAGATCCAATTGCAGATTATTTGACTCGCATAAGAAATGCATCATTAGCAAAGCATAGAGTTGTTGAAATTCCGGCTTCAAAAATGAAAAAAGAAATCACAAAAATTCTTTTTGATAAAGGATATATTTTAAATTATAAGTTTGAGGAAGAAGTATTTCCTCAAATGATAAAGATAGCTTTAAAATATCATCATGCAACTAAAGAGGCAGCGATGTCGACTTTAACAAGAGTTAGTAGTCCAGGTTTAAGAAAATATGTTGGTGCAGAAAAACTACCACGTGTATTAAATGGTTTAGGTGTTGCAATTATTTCAACTTCTAAAGGTTTGATGACAGATAAAGAAGCTAGAGCTTTAAATATTGGTGGTGAAGTTATCTGTTATATTAGCTAATAAATAAGAGGAGATATATAGATGTCAAGAATAGGTAAATTACCGATAAGCCTTCCAAAAGGAGTAGAAGTATCAGTCAATGACAACAATGTTGTGACAGTGAAAGGACCTCTTGGAACTTTAACTCAAAATGTAGACCCTTGTGTTTCATTAAATATTGAAGAAAATTTAATGACATTAACAAGAGAATCTGATCAAAAACGTCATAAAGCGATGCATGGTCTTTATAGATCATTGTTATTTAATATGGTTAAAGGCGTTTCTGAAGGATTTAAGACAGTACAAGAAGTTATTGGAGTTGGTTATAAAGCTCAAGCTAACGGTCAAGTATTAGAGTTATCATTAGGGTATTCACATAATATCTTTTTTGAATTACCTAATGAAATAAAGTTGGAAACAATCACAGAGAAAGGGAAAAACCCATTGATTATCATGAATTGTTATGATAAACAACTTATAGGTCAAGTTGCAGCAAAGATTCGTTCTTTACGCAAACCAGAGCCTTATAAAGGAAAAGGTATTCGCTTCCAAGGTGAAGTTATCCGTAGAAAAGCTGGTAAGGCGGCTGCTAAGTAATTTCGTGAATAATATAATCCGAAAAATAGGATGGCAAATAATAAAGAAATAAGAAGAGTAAAATTGAAAATGAGGATTCGTAAAAGAATTAGCGGATGTGCTACTAGACCTCGTTTAACAGTTTTCAGAAGCAATAGTGAAATATATGCTCAATTAATAGATGATGTAAAAGGTGTAACTTTAGTTTCAGCATCTTCTATGGAGAAAGCATTTAATAAAACTGGTTCAAAGACAGAAATAGCAATCTCTGTTGGCAAACTTGTTGCTGAACGTGCATTATCAATTGGTATTGATTCTGTAGTATTTGATAGAAATGGTTATTTATACCATGGAAGAGTAAAATCATTAGCTGACTCAGCAAGAGAAGGTGGCTTAAAATTCTAAATGAGATATGGCAGACGTAAATGTAAAAAGAGTAAAATCAAGCGAGATTGAATTTAAAGATCGTCTTGTAAGTATCAATAGAGTTACAAAAGTAACTAAAGGAGGTCGAACTTTTAGCTTTTCTGCAATTGTTGTGGTAGGAGATGAAAATGGTGTAGTTGGTTATGGTTTAGGTAAAGCTAAGGAAGTAGCAGCTGCTATTGCTAAAGGAGTTGATGATGCTAAGAAAAATTTAATCAAAGTACCTGTTTTAAAAGGAACAGTACCTCACGAACAATATGGTAAATATAGTGGAGCAAGAGTTTTTCTTAAACCTGCAGCTCCAGGAACTGGTGTAATTGCTGGTGGTGCTATGCGTGCTGTTTTGGAAAGTGTTGGTGTTAAAGATGTGTTAGCAAAATCGAAAGGATCTTCAAATCCACATAGTGTTGTTAAAGCTACAATCAATGCATTAATTCAAATGAGAGATCCTTATACAATTGCGAAATTGAGAGGTATTGAAATGGATAGAGTTTTTAACGGATAATAATTTAGTGCAATGAAAGTAAAAGTAACACAGATTAAAAGTGGGATTGGAAGAACACTTCGTCAAAAACAAACTTTGGCTTCTTTAGGTTTGACAAAAATGAATCAAACAAGAGAGCATGAAATGACTCCTCAAATAAAAGGAATGATCAATAAGGTTAGTCATTTAATCAAAGTTGAAGAAATTTAATAAGTAATAAATTCTTTTAAAACGAATAATCATGGATTTAAGTAATCTTAAACCTGCAGAAGGATCAACAAAAAACCGTAAGAGAATAGGTAGAGGTCAAGGCTCTGGTAGAGGAGGTACATCGACTCGTGGACATAAAGGGGCAAAATCTAGATCAGGATATTCTCGTAAGCTTGGTTTTGAAGGAGGTCAAATGCCTTTATATAGGCGACTACCAAAATTTGGTTTCAAAAATATTAATAGAGTTGAATTCGATGCTATTAATATAGACGTACTAAATACTTTGGCTGAAGAAAAGCAAATTACAGATATTACAATCGAAGTATTAAAACAAAATGGTTTAATCTCTGGAAAAGAAAAAGTAAAAATTCTAGGAAGAGGTGAATTAAACGCTAAGATAAATGTAACTGCAGATGCCTTTTCTGAAACAGCTAAGGCTGCAATTGAGGCAAAAGGTGGTGTTGCAACAATAATCTAATTTTGAATAATGAAAAGATTTATCAATACTCTAAAAAATATCTGGAACATTAAGGAACTTAGAACGAGAATACTCTATACTTTAGCGTTAGTGCTAATTTATAGAGTAGGCTCATATATAGTTTTACCTGGTATTAATCCAAGTGACTTAACTGGTTTGCAAAATCAGACTAAAGAAGGTGTATTAGGTTTATTAAATATGTTCTCTGGTGGTGCATTTTCTAATGCATCAATTTTTGCCCTTGGTATTATGCCATATATTACTGCTTCTATTGTAATGCAGTTATTGACTATGGTTGTTCCTTTTTTCGCTAAAATGCAAAAAGAGGGTGAAAGTGGAAGAAATAAGATAAACCAAATGACAAGATTGCTAACCGTTATAGTTACAATTTTCCAAGCATTTGCTTATCTTGCCAACTTACGTTATCAATTAAATGGTGCTACAATATATAGCATAACAGGAAGTGATAGTCTTAATTTTTTAAATTGGACTTTACCTATTTCAATAATGTTGACTTGTGGAACGTTATTTGTAATGTGGTTAGGAGAAAGAATAACTGACAAAGGTATTGGTAATGGTATTTCATTATTAATTATGGTTGGTATTGTTGCTCGTTTACCTTTTTCATTATTTGCTGAATTTGCATCAAGAATGGAAGAACAAGGAGGCGGTTTAGTAATTTTCTTTGTTGAACTATTATTTCTACTTATTGTAATAATGTTGTGTATACTTTTGGTTCAAGGAACAAGAAGAGTTCCTGTTCAGTATGCTAAAAGAATTATTGGAAATAAACAATATGGTGGTGCTCGTCAGTACATACCTATAAAGGTCAATGCTGCCGGAGTAATGCCTATCATTTTTGCTCAAGCAATTATGTTTATACCTGTAGCAATTTTTGGATTTTCATCATCTGAAAATTTACAAGGAGTTCGTGCAGCTCTTTCTGATTTTACCGGTTTTTGGTACAATCTGATTTTTGCTATTGTAATTATTGCATTTACCTATTTTTATACGGCAATTGCAATAAACCCAAAGCAAATGTCTGATGATATGAAGAAAAATGGAGGTTTTATTCCAGGAATAAAACCAGGTAAAAGAACAGAAGAATTTTTTGATAGTGTATTGTCAAAAATTACACTACCAGGGTCAATATTTTTAGCATTCGTAGCAATAATGCCAGCTTTTGTAAGTATGTTTGGAGTTAATTCACAATTTTCACATTTTTACGGAGGCACATCTTTATTGATTTTAGTAGGTGTTGTTTTAGATACTTTACAACAAATAGAAAGTCATCTGCTGATGCGTCATTATGATGGTCTTACTAAATCAGGAAGAATAAAAGGAAGATCTCAGATGTAATTTGATGTTTGGAATCAAAATGATACAAATAAGAACAATTCAAGAGATTGAAGAAATAAAAAAAAGTGCACTACTTGTTGGTGAAACTTTAGCAGAAGTTGGTCGAAATATCAAACCTGGTATTTCGACTGCTATGCTAGATAAAATTGCAGAAGAATTTATTCTTGATAATAATGCAACACCAATTTTTAAAGGATATAATGGATTTCCATCCTCACTATGTATTTCTGTTAATGAAGTTGTAGTTCATGGAATTCCATCACAAAGAGAAATAAAAGAAGGAGATATTGTTTCAGTCGACTGTGGAACTTTACTTAAAGGTTGGGTAGGCGATTCTGCTTATACATTTGCTCTAAGTGGAGTTAAGGAGGAAGCTGTTAACCTTCTTAAGGTTACAAAGGAATCTTTGTTGCTAGGAATAGAAGAGTGTAAAATAGGTAAAAGAATAGGTGATCTGAGTTATACGATTCAATCTTATTGTGAACTAAATGGCTATGGAGTTGTTAGGGAGCTATGTGGACATGGAGTTGGAAGGAAATTACATGAAGAACCTGAAGTTCCGAATTTTGGGAAACAAGGAAGTGGATTAAAATTTAAGGAAGGAATGGTAATTGCGATTGAACCAATGATTACAATGGGAAATAGAGCAGTTGTATTTGAAAGAGATGGATGGACATGTAGGACTAAGGATTTTTCAATTTCTGCACATTTTGAACATGATATTGCAATAACTCAACAAGGACCTTTAGTTTTATCAAGTTTTGATTCAATCGAAAGAGCAATAGAAAATAATACCAATTTAGTAAAAATATAATATGGCAAAACAAGCATCTATACAATTAGACGGAATAGTAATTGAATCTTTAGGAAATGCAATGTTTAGAGTTGAACTGGAAAATGGTCACGTTATAATTGCACATATTTCTGGGAAGATGAGGATGCACTATATTAAAATTTTACCAGGCGACAAAGTTCAAGTAGAGATGTCACCCTATGATTTAACAAAAGGTAGAATATCTTATAGACATAAATAAAACAAGAATTTATTTCTTGATGAAGAAAATATTAATATAATAATAAATTACCGACATGAAAGTCAGAACATCAGTTAAGAAAAGATCTCCTGAGTGTATTGTGGTACGCAGAAAAGGAGTAGTTTATGTTATCAACAAAAAGAATCCTAGATTTAAACAAAGACAAGGATAATTAATAATCTAACAATATAAAAAGTTTATGGCAAGAATTGCAGGTATAGACTTACCTAAGAACAAAAGAGGAGTTATAGGTTTAACATACGTTTATGGAATAGGTAGAACCCTATCTTCTAAAATCTTAGCAAAAGCTGGGATTAGTGAAGATAAAAAAGTAAGCGAATGGAATGACGACGAACAAAATGCTATTCGTAATATCATCAATGATGAATACAAAGTTGAAGGTGCATTACGTTCTGAGGTTCAGATGAACATCAAGAGATTGATGGATATTGGATGTTACAGAGGTATTCGTCATCGTATAGGCTTACCATTACGTGGTCAAAGTACAAAGAATAATGCTCGTACACGTAAGGGTAGAAAGAAAACTGTTGCGAATAAGAAGAAGGCAACTAAGTAATAATTAATTTACAAAACAGATGCGGATTTTTTTTAATACTTTAGGAGCATCTGTATTTATGAACTTAAAAAGAGAATAAAAGAACATTATGGCAAAAAGTTCTAAACCAACGAAGAAAAGAGTAGTAAAAGTTGAACCTCAAGGAAAGGCTTTCATCTTTGCATCTTTCAATAATTGTATTATTTCGTTGACAAACAATGCAGGTCAAGTTATATCTTGGTCTTCTGCAGGTAAAATGGGTTTTAGAGGTTCCAAGAAAAACACTCCTTATGCTTCACAAATGGCAGCCGAAGATTGCTCAAAGAAAGCGTTTGATTTTGGTTTACGTAAAGTGAAAGTATTCGTAAAAGGACCAGGGGCAGGACGTGAGTCCGCTATCAGAGCTATTAATACTTGTGGAATAGAAGTATTGGAAATAACTGATGTAACTCCAATGCCACATAACGGATGTCGTCCTCCAAAGAGAAGACGTGTATAGTTAATTATTGTTTGATTAAAATAAAAAAAATATAAACTATGGCAAGATATACTGGTCCAAAAACCAAAATAGCAAGAAGATTTAAAGATCCAATTTTTGGTGCAGATAAATCATACGAGAAAAAAAATTACCCTCCTGGACAACACGGACAAACTAAACGTCGTGCAAAACAATCTGAGTATGGTATTCAGTTAATGGAAAAACAAAAAGCAAAATATACTTATGGGATTCTTGAAAAACAATTCCGTAATTTATTTGAAAAGGCATCTCACAAGGGAGGTATAACAGGTGAAGTATTACTTCAATTAATTGAATCTCGTCTAGATAATGTTGTGTACAGATTAGGATTTGCTCGTTCAAGAAATCAAGCACGTCAATTAGTTTCTCACCGTCACATTTTAGTTAATGGTGAATTAGTAAACATTCCTTCATATTTATTAAAAGCAGGAGATGTTATCTCTGTTCGTGAGAGATCTAAATCACTAGAAATTATTAATGATTCTATTTCAGGAAGAGTCAATACTTTTTCTTGGTTAGAATTTGATGGAGCAGCAATGAGTGGTAAATTCATGGCATATCCAGAGCGTTCTGATATTCCAGAAAATATCAAAGAACAGTTAATTGTCGAATTGTATTCTAAGTAAGATTTAAATAAAATAAACATGGCCATACTAGCTTTTCAGCAACCTGAAAAGGTTATAATGATCGAGTCGGATGAGTTTAACGGTAGTTTTGAATTTCGTCCACTAGAGCCTGGTTATGGAATGACAATAGGAAACGCATTACGTCGTATCCTATTGTCGTCCTTAGAAGGTTTTGCAATTACCTCTATTCGTATAGAAGGTGTTGAGCATGAATTTGCAACAATATCAGGGGTAGTTGAAGATATGACAGAAATAATTTTGAACCTTAAACAATTACGTTTCAAACGTCAGATTGAAACAGAAGAATGTGAAAAGGTTACATTTACTATCAGTGGAAAAAATGTATTCTGCGCAGGAGATATTAATAAACATTTAAACTATTTCCAAGTTCTAAATACTGATGTTGAAATATGTCACATGGAATCTAATGTTAGCTTAACAATAGAAATGAACATTGAAAAAGGTAGAGGTTATGTCCCTTCAGAGGAAAACAAGAAGCCTAATGATGTGCTTAATACTATTGCTTTAGATTCAATTCACACACCAATAAAGAATGTAAAATTTTCTGTTGAGAATTATCGTGTAGAACAAAAAACCGACTACGAAAAGTTAGTTTTAGATATTGTTACTGATGGTTCAATAACTCCAAAAGACGCATTGAAAGATGCAGCTACTATTCTTATTCAACACTTTATGCTTTTCTCTGATGAAAAAATAACTGTTCAAGCAGATGTTAAAGTTTTAACTGAAGAATTTGATGAAAATACATTGCATATTCGTCAATTGTTGAAGACAAAGTTAGTTGATATGGACCTATCGGTAAGAGCATTAAATTGCTTAAAATCTGCTGAGGTAGAAACATTAGGAGAACTTGTGTCTTTCAACAAAGCAGATCTATTGAAATTCCGTAACTTCGGAAGAAAATCATTAACTGAATTAGAAAACTTAGTTAAGTCTAAGAGTCTAGAATTTGGTATGAATATTGCGAAATATAAATTAGAAAAAGAATAAGAGAAATGAGACACGGTTGTAAAATAAATAAACTGTCAAGAACTCAGGCTCATAGAGCAGCTATGTTATCGAACATGGCTGCATCATTGATCTTGCATAAAAGAATAGAAACTACATTAGCTAAAGCTAGAGCTTTAAGAACTTATGTAGAACCTTTAATTACAAAGTCTAAAACTGATTCAACACACCAACGTCGTATTGTATTTAGTTATCTTCAAAATAAAGAAGCTGTTACTGAATTATTCAGAGAAGTTTCTCCAAAAGTAGCTACAAGAAATGGTGGTTACACAAGAATACTAAAAGTTGGTCGTCGTTTAGGAGATGGAGCAGAAATGGCAATGATGGAATTAGTAGATTACAATGAAAATCTATTAAAGGAAGCAAAACCAGCAAAAGCAAAATCAACACGTCGTGGACGTACAAAAAAATCAGAAGAAACTGCAGTAAATAGTTCTGAAGTTCAAGCAGAAGAAATTCCTGTTGTAGAGGAAGTATCTAATACAGAAGAAGACAAAATTTCTGAATAATAGTATATACACTATATTATTTAAAGGCTATCTCATCGAGGTAGCCTTTTTTTATTTGATAAAAATCTAATTAGATTTGATCCTGAGCTAACAAATCTTTGTTTACAAGTAATTTCATTTATCCCTTCTCTCTTCAGATAATGTTTTGAATATCCACGAGAATAGACTATACAAAATATCATTTTTTTATAATTCTATTTTGCTGATATTCTATGTTTTGATTGATATCTCAACAATATTTAATTGTTAAAAGATAATTATCTATATTAATTTTCAAAATAATAATTTATCTTTGAAGCCCAAACCTATTAGTGTTTATTATTCACTTTATAATCTTATGTTAATTATTAAGAGAATAATTTCTTTGATAAGTTTGTTATTATAAAAAAACTCTTCGGTACAAAACAAAGATAAGAATTAATTGTTTTTATTGTTGAGGTTATTAAGAGCGAAACACAATTAATTAACTATATTATTAATAATTTTAATTTAAAACAAATTGGTATGAAAAAATTACTATTTTTTTTAATGGCGATAGTTTTCGCTATTCAAGGGTGGACCCAAGATGTTCAGATAGGAACAGGGACGGCAACCCAAGGTTATATTCCAGTTAATGCATATTACGGATATACCTATTCACAACAAATCATTAAGGCCTCAGAAATTTCAGCCTCAGGGACTGTTACAACAGGAGGGACAATCTCTAAAATTCGTTATTATTGGACGGGTACTTATAACTTTAATAATTCTACCCAATGGAAGATCTACTTAGGTCATACAACCAAAACATCTTTTGCAAGTACAACTGACTGGGTTAAAGATACCTCTATGACAGTTGTTTTTGATGCGAATATAACACCACCTACAGCAGCAGGTTGGTTTACAATTAATCTAACAACACCTTTCCTTTATAATGGTACTGATAATTTAGTTATAGGTATTGATGAAAATATACCTGGTTACAATAATGTAGGAACTATATATTATAATAGTTATACAAGCACAAATTGTGGTTTGTATTATTATAGTGATGGAACAAATCCTGACCCAGCTTTACCACCAACAGGAACAAGAACAAATACTGTTCCTCAAGTAAAACTCTATTTTGCAGAAGCTTGTGGTGTTGCAAGTCCTCAAAGCCCTTCTATAGTTACATTAAATTCTTCTGATGTTACTATCAATTGGTCACCAGCAGGTACAGAAACCCAATGGAATATTCAATATAAACTTACTACAGATGCAAATTGGACACCAATTCAATCTATTACTACCAAACCATATCAGCTAACATCTTTATCACCAAATTCAAGTTATCAATTTCAGGTACAATCAAATTGTGGATCTAGTGTAGTAAGTGGATGGTCAGATACCTTATCATTTACAACTCCAGCAATACCAACACAACTTCCTTTCACAACAAATTTTGAAAATGATGGAGATAATATATTATGGCAATTTGTCAATGGAGCCCAAGTAAACAAATGGTATGTAGGACAAGCAAAAGACATTTTAACAGGTTTACCTGTAGATACTTTAGGCTCTACAAAATCATTATATATTGCAGGTAATGCAACCGGAGATACAAATATGTATTTAGGAGGTTCTTCAGCAAATGTTTCAAGAGTATATGCATTGAGAGATTTCTTTATTCCATCAGGAACATCTGAAGTCAATTTAGAATTTGACTGGAGAGCAAATGGAAATGATGCAACAACAGATTTTCTTAGAGTATATCTTGTACCTACTACAGCGGTAATTACAGCAGGAGCAATTCCTCCAGGAGGATTAGATGCCTCAGCAATGATTGGTAATTATACAGGAGGAGTAGGTTCACATTGGTTAAGTAAGAAAACTAATTGGACACATGCAAAATTCAGAATTACAGAAACACAATTCCCATTATTAGCAAATAATACATGGAGATTACTAGTTCATTGGAGAAATGAAAATACTACAGGTACAGCTCAACCACCAGCAGCAGTTGATAATATGTCAATGAATGTTATCACTTGTCCAGCACCAATGACTTTAGCAACTTCAAGTCCAACAGTAAACTCAGTAGATTTATCATGGGTTGAAAAAGGAACAGCAACAGCATGGAATGTTTACTATAAAAATATAAACTCTTCAGTTTGGTCAATGGTAACAGCAACAACTAATCCTTATACACTAACAGGATTAAATGCAAGCTCATCTTATCAAGTAAAGATTCAAGCAAGCTGTGCTACAGACACAAGTTATATGACAGGTATAGTAAGTTTCAATACAGTATGTGCTCAAATTTCAACTTTCCCATGGAAAGAAGGATTTGAAAACACTTGGGCAACAGCAGTAGCACCAGGAAATGGAACCATACCAGGAAATTGTTGGATAAATGTAAATGGTGGAGCAAGTACATCTTATTTGTGGAGAAAATCTTCTTCAACACTTATTCCAGCATACGTAAGAACAGGAACAGGTTCTGCACAGTTATACGGAGGAAATGCAGCATGTGGAGATTATTTAATTACTCCAGCCTTTACTCTTACAGGAGCTGAAAAAATCAACTTCTATGGAAAAGGATACTCTACAACATCAAATTATCCAGAAAATATTTGGGTAAAGGCATATAACGAAACATTATATGGAGCATTTGATTCAATAACAGATACAGTATATTTTACGGATCTTTTATTTATCAATGATACTAACCGATACACTTGGAACGAATACGAAATTCCATTGACTAACCTTGTAGGAGACTATCGTTTCGTATTTGCAAGAAATAATAATATAGGTTATTATTACCATATTGATGATTTAGAAATAGATTATCAAGGCTCATGTCCAAGACCAACAGTTGCATCAGTTGCAAATATTCAAGCAATGCAAGCAGATATATCGTGGACTTCA
>JAFNAQ010000015.1 GCA_017860275.1 Bacteroidota bacterium | reverse complement strand
AGTAGCCAATATTCCAATAATTATTATAAAATAAATGCGATTATTTCTGGTACAGCCGGTACCGTGTTGGGAACTCCAATTTTAGATTCTTTAATGAAAATTAATAATTTCATTGATTCTGTAAACAAAGAACTAATTACCACTTCTTTTAAAATGGATATTTTCAATATAAATAATGGATACCCAATATTGTTTTGGCAAGATAGCTCATCAATAATTACCATAAATGCTTCCGATATAAATGACTCTTCAGCAAAAATAAATGCCCAAATAACTAATTTTAATCCAGCAAACATTATTTCAAAGGGGTTTTATTATAAGAACTCTCTTGATTCAAATTGGTCTGTTGTAAATGGTATTGGAGATACAAATATGTATGCTAATTTAACTGGGCTTTTACCAAATACAAATTATGAATTCAAGGCTTTTTTTGTTACATCTCAACTAAACACAATGGTCGGGGATATATTAACATTTAAAACTCTCCATACTCCAGCAAGAGTAATCACAGATTCGGCATCATTTATTGAACCTACAAGAGCTACCCTTAATGGGAAAATAATTAGAGGTTCTGAACCTATATTAACTACTGGATTTTATTATAAAAGAGGATCATCCTCTAGTTATATGCTAATTAATACATACTTTTATAATACTGATACCTTGGAAGCTGACATTAGCGGATTAATAGCAAAAACAGAATATACATATAAAGCATTTGCAACAACTCCAACCGACACAATATATGGAGAAGATATAAATTTCATTACTCCTGCTCCAGTTAGTTTAGATGATGAGAATATATCAAATACTAAATTTGTGATATATCCTAACCCTGCTAAGGAATATATAAATGTAAAACTCGATAAGATGAATAAAAATACAAACATTATTATTTTTGATATTAGTGGACGAGAAATTTCAAATTATTCATTTTCTCCTATTGACAATAATTATAATGCAAGAATTAATACTTCTAATTTATTAAAGGGTGTGTATACGCTTAAAATTATTACAAATGAGACTACAATTGCAAAAAAGTTTATTATCGAATAATTAATATTATACACAATACAAAAAAGCGTCTAATGACTAATTAGACGCTTTTTGTATTATTACAAATTAAAACACAAAATTATGGACAAAAAAGAAATGCGTTATATTAGATTGATTGAGCAATTGGAGGGATTACTTACAAAAACAGATTTTGATCTTTCTCGCATGGCTACAATTACTGCTATATTACATAATAAGATGAAAGATTTCTTTTGGACAGGCTTTTACTTATTAAGAGAAGATGAATTATTAGTAGGAAATTATCAAGGAGCTCTAGCTTGTCAAAAATTAAAAAAGGATGTTGGAGTTTGTTGGGCAGCAATAAATAGAGGAGAAACAGTTATTGTTGAAGATGTTCATAAATTTGAAGGGCATATAGCTTGTGACTCACGCTCAAATTCTGAAATTGTAATTCCCCTAAGAGATAAGAAAGGTAATATAAAAGGATGCTTAGATATCGACAGCAAAGAATTTAGTACATTCGACAGCATTGATGCTAAATATCTTGAAATTATTGCAAATATGGTTTACAAAATATAAAAATTCAAATTAATTCAAATAATAGGCTTTTAGCTGTTTTTACTAGACAAAAAGCATATCAACAGAATTAGAATTGTTAATTTTCTGCTTTTTATTTGTTTTTTAGCAATTATAACCTATTTTTGCAGAGTAGTAGATAATATCTACCCTCATAGTTTTTTAGTTTTTAGTTTTAAGAAAAATGCAAAATAGCATTCCACCTTTGTGAAAAGCTGGTTTTATTTAAGGCGAGTCTAACTCGCCTTAAATTTTTATATATCATTTTGGATAACCAATCTCTCATTACGAAGAGATTCCGTCAGCTCCCT
Organism: Bacteroidota bacterium; assembly: GCA_017860275.1. Taxonomy (GTDB): domain Bacteria; phylum Bacteroidota; class Bacteroidia; order Bacteroidales; family P3; genus UBA10566. The sequence continues at coordinate 31,855 of JAFNAQ010000015.1, read as the reverse complement.
ATAAGACAATCCTTCTTCATTTGGAATTTTCAACCTATATATCTTTCCTGTCTTATTTATCAATTTACTATCTCTTAAAGCGGGGTTTAATCTCTTTAGATAAAGATATGGAACATTAATTTTTTGAGCAAATGCAAACAAGTCATTGATAGTAGTATCTACCGTAATTTCTTTTGTCGGAATTGGTTGATATGTATCTTTCATCCTAAAATAATAACCATATTGTTGTGGATTCTCCATAATAAGCTTATAAGCAATTATTCTATAAACATATCTTGAAGTTTCATTATTTGTATAAAGCTGCCAATAATTATCACATTTCTGATCTCTCATTCTCCCTCTTACACCTGCTTCACCCGCATTATATGAGGCACAAGCTAAAGCCCAATCATTAAACTTTGCCTGTTTTTGTTTAAGATATTTACATGCAGCAATAGAAGATATTCTTAAATCATATCTATCATCCCACTCTGCACTAACTTCCATACCATATTCCTTAGCTGTTGGCTCAACAAACTGCCAAACGCCCTCAGCTTTTGCCCCAGAAACAGCATTAGCCAAAGAACTTTCAGCAACAGCTAAATATTTAATATCATCAGGTACACCTTGTTCTCTTAAGACTTTCTCTATTTCTGGGAAAAATCTTTCGGCTCTTTTAAGAATAAGAAAAGTCGTTGACTGCTGATACATTATTATTGTCAATTCTCTATCTAGTGCCTCTCTTACAAAAACGTTATCGATAGGAATTTTCTCTCCACAGAAACTAACCTTATCTGGGATTGGTGGAGCAAAAATTTGATAATGTTGTTTTATTAATCCTTTATATTGAGCCTCAGACTCTTGTTCTGCAGTTGCCATTATAAATATTTGTACTCCAACTGTTGAAAGCGATAATACAATTGCGAGAATACTTAATATCTTAGTCCAATTTCTCTTCATAGTGTTTTTATTTGATGCTGCAAAATTACAATTCTTTGCAATATTAGCGTTATTATTAAATCAAATATTTGTACATTTGTAACTTATAAAACATTTAAAACATAGAAATATAAACAAACTATGATTAAAAAGATTTCAATCCTATTATTATTTATCTTTACTTCTCTATCTTCATTCTCACAAGTTCTTTCAGATTCAAAGCGAAAAGATATTGTCGAGGAAATACAAAAACAAATAACTCTTATGAGTTCTTTTTCCTCTGAAAAATTGGACATGATACCTGTATATACCATTCAGATTAAAAATGCTGAGGATATTGTAATAAAATATGATATATACAAGAAAGACAACCAAATATATAGAAACCTGATCGAACTTAGCACATTGGTAAAGCAAAACAAAGAAATGGTAGATTTTTTAACACCAAGAGTTGGGGATTGGTTCTACAGAAAAGCTATATCATGTATATCAAATAATGAGAAACAAAAAGCTTACGAATACCTACAAAAGTCCATAGCCTATGAGCCAAAAAACTTAATGGCAAACTATGAGCTAGCAAAGATAAAACTAGACTCAGGGAAAATAACAAACACTACATCTAGCCTAATAAATATAATAAACACAATGTCTCCAACTGAGGAACAAGCTCTTTTATGCAAAAGTCTTATTGTCTATGCATATGATAGAAACCTTGCAAAAGCATTATCTCTAATTAATGATGGGAAATTTGCATATGCTACTGATATACTTAACGAATTAGATAAATATTGTATTAATGATTCCTATAACATTTGCAACAAGAAAGTAGTAAACACAATGCTCTCAAACTGCCAAAATGGTATTTATAAAGATCATATAGATATCACAAAGAGAGCTATTTCAATGAGTAAGACAGATGTTGCAGGAGACTTTGTTCAAAATACTTTTGAATATTTCCAAAAGAACCGTCAGAATATTTCAGACACGGCAAGCTTTACAACAATAGTCAAAGATGTTGTAAACTCATATATCGTAGAAGCAAAAGAATTAAATGATGCTACGAATAATGAAGCCAAACTTGAAAAAATTCAAAAAGTAAAAGATTTAGCATCATTGATAGGAGGAAAATTCGAAGAAGATGCCTTAAGAAGTATAGCATCTATACAAGGTTCAAAGACTCCAGTAGATATGAAACTTGACTCAATAGAAAATGCAGTGCCAAATATTGGTTACGCTGATAAATATGCTCATTACGCAAAAGACTCAACAATTGATGCTAAAGCTAATATCAAACAAATAGAGAAAGATTATATTCCTTCCTCTGAGAATAAATTACCTCAAAAAAGTTTAGCCGTTGAATCAACAAAAACAAAATCTTTAAAGAAAGAAATAGAAGATAAGTTCTATGAAAGCCGTACATTTATGACCGTAAGCAATTTTGAGGCAGCATTAGATGTTCTCAATAAAGCAAATCGCTTAGCTAAGATTGATTTAGAGAAACAGGAAGTTGAGAAGATGTATATTGCAGCCATAAGAGAAATTACTGCAAGAAGAATGTCTTCGGCAGAATATTCAATTTTCCAAGGCGATGTAAAAAGGGCTGATAGTTTAGTTGAGAAAACAAATGACCTCATCACTACATATAAGATGAAGGAAGATACTGCTATTATTAGAATAATGAATAGCTACATAAGAGTAATTGATCAAAAAGTTTGTCAAAAGAAACAAGATGAAATAGATGTATTTGCTTATAATATTATTGACTGCATAAGAAAAAACGATTTCTACAAGGCTGATGATATGATAAATAAAGCAATGCAGATTAAAGGTTCATCGGAGTGCAGATTAGATAAACAAAGATTACGTCAACTCAAGAGACAAATCGAAAAACCTATAGAATATATGGGGATGAAAGAGGCTTCCCTTAAGCTATTAGAAGAAAAAGACACAATGAAATTCATTCTTAGCTATTCTACATTAGAACAATTCTTCAATGACTATCAATTAGCAGAACTCAGTGTTGAACATAAACCTCTTAGAGAAATATTAGTAAACTTTGGAAACGATGATTTGATTATTAAATCAATGGAACAAATGGTTAAATACAAACAATACTTTGGTTCATTAGAGGCTTTAGGTGCTCTAAAAGACATTGGATATAAAGCAAAACAAACTAAGCAAGCACAGAAAAAAATTGGAAAGATGATGTCACTTGATTTAGTAAAACGTCAAGATAAAATTAATGAGAGTAATAAGGTTAACGACCTATACAAAGACAATAAATGGTTTAAATACTTCTACAAGTCCTATAAAAAATATCTTATAAAGTGGCAAAAAGGAGAGTAGTATGCCAAATATAGAAAACCAAACCAAGTTTTTTTCATTGCTGGAAGTAATGTCGAGTATTCAAAAGACTATTATTGGTCGATACTCCTCATTGTTTTGGGTAAAGGCTGAAATGATAAAACTAAATCATTACACACATTCAGGTCATTGCTATCCCGATTTGGTAGAGAAGAAAGAAGGGAGAATTGTAGCTCAGACAAGAGCTATTATATGGAAGAATGACTTTGAATCAATCAGCAAGAAATTTATATATTTCACAAAAGAGCCAATAAAGGATGGTGTAACAATATTATTTCAATGCCGCATCAACTTTGACACTCTTCACGGATTGAGTCTTAATATTATTGATATTGACCCAATGTTTACCTTGGGTGAGTTAGAGAAAGAAAGGCAGGAAACAATTGAAAGGTTAAAAAAAGAAGATTTATTCCACGCCAATAGCACACTCCCTTTAGCCCTCTTACCACAACGACTTGCAATAATATCTGTTCAAACCTCCAAAGGATATTCTGATTTCATGAATATTATCGACCAAGAGAAAAATTACAAACTCTTCACTTACCTATTCCCATCTCTTTTGCAAGGGGATAATGCGGTGGAAACTCTAATTCAAGCTCTTGAAGCAGTAGAGAAAGTAAAAAAGCATTTCGATGCCGTGCTAATAATCAGAGGAGGAGGAGGAGATATTGGACTAAGTTGTTATAATAACTATGAGCTATCAAAGACTATCGCTAATTTTCCCCTACCTGTTCTTACAGGAATTGGACACTCAACCAATGAAACTGTTGCCGAAATGGTTGCCTACAAGAATGCAATCACCCCAACAGAACTTGCTGACTTTATACTCAATCGCTTTAGAGCCTTCGACCAAGAAATTGAAGATATAAAGAAAAGATTAGTTAATCTATCCAAAAAGAGAATAGAGATTGAGGGCAATAATCTTCAAAGGCTATTAATTCAAATTAAACAAAGCTCCAAGAATCGTCTGATTACTGAAGAAAACCAACTAAAAGCCCTTGAGAAATATATCACCCTACTCAATCCTAACAACCTATTAAAAAGAGGCTACACCATAACCTTAAAGGATAATAGAATAATAAAATCCAAGCAGGAGCTAAAGCAAGGCGACAAGATAACCACCCAATTCCAAGACGGAACAATAGAATCAACAATTTAATAATTATGAATACAGAAATTACATACGAAGAGGCGATTAAGGAGTTAAATCTAATTGTTGCACAATTGGAAGACGGTGAAATGCCTATCGACCAAATGGGAGAAAAAATCAAACACTCCCTCCAACTAATCCAAATCTGCAAAACAAAACTCCAAACCACCAACGAAAACATCCAAGAAATCATTGGTGAGATTATGGAGTAGTAGGTATTATTAACAAAAAAGGGACGAAAGCTGCTTTTTTGTAACATTGTGCAGGGTTTGGGGTTAATTTGTATTAATATTTTGAGGGTTAATGCTTGGGATATTTCTTGGCTGTGGTTGGCTTCGAGTAAATGGTTGGTTAATTACTCATAAATGATTTCGGGGATTTAGAGGGAAAATTCTTTAATTTCACTCTTTTTGGGGGAAAGTAGCTCTTTTTTCGACGAAAGCTACTCTTTTTTATTTTTCTCCTCTTATCTTTTTATTTTTCTCAGAGAAAGTTTTGGGGAAATCTCATTAAAATCCAGGGGAATAGCTGTTTTATTGGAATAACTCCTTATTCTAGAAAAATAGAATAAGGAGTTACGCCGCTATATCCTTATTTCTGAGCGCAAAAACAAGGATTTTTTAGGTTAGGGGCTTAATTCTGTTTCTTAAAATTAACAGCCCAATATAGAAGAAAGCTTTTGGATAAATTCTTTGTTCTTTGAGGAGGTGTTTTGTGCCTTTTTCATATTATATATATCCGCTGAGATATTAAATGCCTTTAATATCTCTTTGCGTCTATCCTTTTCAAAGTCTCCGAATATTACTCCATAATAGGAAAGCAACACATAGAGTCTTGACTTAAGCTCTATCTTAAGCGTTAACTCCTTAGGGTTATTCATTCCATTAACAAAGTCTTCGATTGCGCACTCCTTAAACACATAACCATTACATAACTGATATAATCCATTAGTCTTATCCAAGTCTAAAATACCAATGTTTTTCTTTACTCTCTCTTCCATTTCTTCAATCTTTATATTTATTATTTTACTTCTTTAAACAATCTATTATCTTCTGAGAAAGAAAATAGGCTAGCTTATAATAAGACTCTACGCTCCAACCAGCAACATGAGGACTAAGAACGGTGTTTGGCATTGAGAATAACTCTTGTAATTCCTCTGGCACACCATTTTTGGAATCAAGTTCCGATGAAAAGGCTTCAAATTCTAATACATCAAGGCAAGCACCTAAGACTCTCTTCTCATTTAGTGCTTCAACCAAATCTCTTGTCTTTACAACCTTTCCCCTAGCTGTATTTATGATATAAATAGGCTTTGAGAACTTATTTAGAAACTCCTTATCAACCATAAATTTCGTTTCCTCTGTTAATGGGATATGCAGTGAAAGAATATCAGATTCTTGAAATAGGACTTCCAATGACACCTCTTTTGCGTACTCATTTGAGTAGTTTGCCTTATATTTATCGTATGCAATCACTCTTGCTTCAAATCCCGAAAGTCTCTTTGCAAAGGCATTACCCATATTTCCATATCCAATTATACCAATTGTTTTTCCTTTTATTTCTAATCCTCTGTTCTTTTCCCTATTCCACAAACCCTGCCTAACCTCTGAATCCGCAATTACTAATTTATTAAATAATGCTAAGAGCATTCCAAGTGCATGCTCCCCTACTGCGTCACGATTGCCCTCAGGAGAGTTCAAAACCTCAATACCCTTGAAGGCTGCATAGTCAAGATCAATGGCATCAAGCCCTGCCCCCTCTCTAGCAATAAAGCGAAGCCTCTTTGCCTTATCCATAACCTCCTTATCCATTACTATCTTGCTCCTAAGAACAACTCCAACATAGTTTTCTATATCACCAAGTAAATCCTCTCTCGAATAATCAGGTCTAAGAACAAGCTCCAAGCCTGCCTTTTCTAGGTTTTCGATTAATATTGGGTGAGCATTATCAATTATAAGTATCTTCATTAATTCTTTTTTTTGAGTTAATATATTTATCAAGCTCCTCAAATCCTCCGTTAAATGTATTTAGGTCAACGTCTGCACTAATCCCTGTTAGAGTTCCATCGTGAGAATACTGCCAAAACCTCCAGTTCTTTGTTGTTGGCTCCGAGCAGAGCTTCGACATCCATATATCATAATCATCGAAATTCCCCTTAATATATCGCTTATATGTATCGCTATTGGTGTAGATAATAGGCTTAACCTTAAAGTATTTTTCAATTTCTCGAAGAAAAATAAAAATCTCCGAGACAACTTTTTCGTCATTGAAGGATGAAAGAAAGTTACCGTAAAGCTCTACATCTAACACAGGAGGAAAGTCAAGCTTTTCGTTAGGGACTGTTTTAATAAAGTTTTGCGCTTGTATCTTTCCTGACTTACTAAAACGAAAGAAATGGTAGGCTCCAACAAAGATATCATTCTTTCTTGCCCCGTCAAGGTTTGTTTTAAACTTCTTATCAACAAAACTTTCTCCTTCAGTTGCTTTAATAAATGCAAACTTTACATTAGCATCATATACCTTATCCCAATCTATATCCTTTTGGTGAGCCGAAACATCTATTCCTAGGATTGGATATTTATAAGCATTTATCTTAACCCCACTACAGGCATAGAAGGTCTTATAATAATTTATTCCATACTTATAGAGAAACAAACCAAAAACCGATAGTAAGATTATAAATACTATCCATGTTATTGTTTTTTTAATTCCTCTTCTGCCTTGAATCATCATCGAATTATTTTTTGACCTCTACTGATTTTTTTATCGTCTTAGCTAATTGTGGTTTAATAAATGGCTTAAGTTTATCTATACTTTGCTTATATCTCTTTTGAATATTCTTGTTTATTGGTTGAGATTGAATAATATTAAATGAGATTGAATCTTGTTCAATATTAAAATCGGATCTCTTTAGCTCACTAAGTTTAATGGTCCTGTGTTCTATTAACGTCAAAAAGGCTTTAAGATTTGATTCAGTAATAGAAAAAACATCATCAAAGCTCAAATTCTTATTATTTTGGAGAGAATAATTGATTGCTTTGTACTCTGTTAATGTATCTTTGCATGAAATTGCAAATCTAATCCTTAGCAAACAGCTATATAAATCTTTATTTAATTGAAAATAGTAAGGCTTGATTTCTAAGAAGCTTTCTTTAGTCTTGTCGCCTTGATTATTAACCCTTAACTTAAAATCATCCATAATCTTACTCATACAAGTATTGATAGGTTCAAGGTTAACCCTATTCTCTTTATCCTTTGCAACAAGGAAGTATAATACATTATGAATATTATTTTGAGAGTCTTTTAATTTCATGTCTCCAAGAGCAATTCCTTGTGGAAGAACAAATTCTTTAGTAGGAGTTTTTGGATTTGATTTAGCCTTTTCTTCTTTCTTTTTATTGCAAGAATCTAAGCCAATAGATAATAAAACGATGAAAATAACTGTAAATATTAATCCTTGATTTTTCATATTAAAAGGGATTTTTTTATTCAAAGCACAAAAATACATCTTTTTTCTATACATAATTATAAAAAAAACTTACCTTTGCTAATATTAAACTATAAAATGTACTGTTATGAAAATAGAATTTTTAGGTGCAGCTAAAGAAGTTACTGGTAGTAAACATTTAATTACTACTAATAATGGCAAGAAAATATTACTTGATTGTGGTATGTTTCAAGGTAAGGGTCTTGATACTGATGCTGATAATAGGGATTTGGGATTTGATCCAAAAGAAATTGATTTTCTTATCCTTTCTCATCCTCATATTGACCACTCTGGTTTAATTCCATATATTGTTAAGTTAGGCTTTAATGGTACTATTTTCTGTACTCCAGCAACCCGTGACCTTTGCTCAATTATGTTAGCAGATAGTGGAAATATACAAGAACTCGATACAGCTACCTTCAACAAAAAAAGAGCAAGACAAGGTCTCGAACCTGTTGAACCAATTTTTACTCTGGCAGATGCACAGGAGGCTATGCAGTTTTTTATTAGCATACCTTACGAAAGAGAATTTTTTATTGACCCTAATATTTCTATTAAATTTACTGATAATGGTCATATTCTTGGTAGTGCTACAGTAAATTTGGTTATAAAGGAAGAAGGTAAAGTTACTCGCATTGCATTTACTGGTGATATTGGTCGTTACTCTAAACGTATTCTAAAGGAACCTCAAGCATTTCCTCAAGCAGATTATATTATTATGGAATCTACCTATGGAGATAGACTCCATGAACCTATTGACAAATCGGAAGAACAATTACTCAGGGCTGTTATTGACACTTGCTGCAAAAAGAAGGGTAAATTAATTATTCCTGCCTTTGCAATTGGAAGAGCTCAAGAGATAATCTATGCCCTGGATAAACTGACTCAAAGAGAAGTCTTACCAGATGTTGATGTTTATGTGGATAGTCCTCTTAGCTTAAATGCAACAAATATTCTACGCTTACATACTGAATGTTTTAACGATGAGATAAAAGAATATATGAAGATAGACAAAGACCCATTTGGCTTTGATAGACTTCATTATATACGTTCAACAGAAGAATCAAAGGCTCTAAACTCTAATCACAGACCTATGATAATTATCTCTGCATCTGGGATGATGGAAGCTGGTAGAGTTAAACATCATATTGCAAATAATATTGAGAATCCTAGTACTACTATTCTTGGAGTAGGATATTGTGCTCCAACTACATTAGGAAATAAAATTCTTAGAGGAGATTCTTCTGTATCTATTTTTGGTATTGTTCATAGAGTAAAGGCAGAAATTAGAACTATTGACTCTTATTCTGCTCATGCGGACTATGAAGAAATGCTAAAATTCTTGGAATGCCAACAAAAATCAGAAATTAAAAAGATATTCCTAGTTCATGGTGAGGAAGAAACTCAGATTGCCTTTAGTGAAAAATTGAATAAAAGTGGATATGATAGAATATATATCCCTTCAAAAAAAGAAACAATAGAGATATAATATGAAACATTTTGGTTTATTGTTTTTTGGAATTTGTTTTTTCTTAAACATTTCAGTTTTTGCTCAGCAAGAGGAAAAACAGTTTATGGATTTTAGCTTTATTACAACTGATGACTCAGTTCATAATCTATCAGATTATAGTTCTAAATATGTCTTACTATACTTCTATAATCCAGAATGCAGTGAGTGTAATGATCTAAAAAAGAAGATTTCTAAGGATGAGAAGATAAATAAATTGATTGAAGAGAAGCAGCTAATAGTTATTGCACTAGTTCCTGAAGTTAAAAAGGAGTATTGGCAGTTTTTCTCAAACAAAATCCCTAAGAATTGGGTAAATGGATGGAAGGAAGATGATGATATTATTATTAAGAAATATCTAAAGAAAGTACCTACCCTATTTCTTTTAGATGGTCAGACTAGAAATATAATTAATAGAGACTTTGATCATAAGATACTAATTGAACTACTAAAATAATTATGAATTATGAAAATAACGATAATTAATGGACCTAATCTCAACCTATTAGGGACAAGAGAAAAGGATATTTATGGTAGTAAACGATTTGAAGATTATTTTCTCGAGCTTAAGAATGAATTTAAAGATATTGAATTAGATTATTTCCAATCCAATATTGAAGGAGAGATTATTGATAAACTTCACAATATAGGATTTTCTGATAATGGAATAATTCTTAATGCAGGGGGCTATACTCATACATCGGTATCTATTGCTGATGCAATTAAGAGTATTGAGACTCCTGTTATTGAAGTTCATATTTCGAATATATTAACAAGAGAACCTTTTCGACATGTTTCTCTTATTGCACCAAACTGCAAGGGTTCAATTTTCGGCTTTGGACTTAAAGGCTATAAGCTAGCAATACTATCTTTTCTAAACTAAAATCCTAAGATGTTTCTAAATATCCAATAAAGCAACATTATAGCAAGAACAATATATATTGCCTTTGCTGATGTCAATGTATTGTATAATCTTGGGAATTTTATCTTTCCTCCAAAATATTGAATATATATTAACAATACAATATATGGTATTGCGAAAAATAAAATGGGATTGTATTTGAATGATGTGACAAATCTAAGATGCAATAAATTATGTATTGCCCTTTGTGTCCCACAACCAATACACTTATACCCTGTAAGATTATAAAAATAACATTTCGGAGCGAGAAGATTTGATTCTGGGTTATAAAAGAAAAGCATTGCAATAACTATAAGAGTAATTAATGCAATGCTTATTATAATTGTATATTTTCTAAAAATCAAAATGCGAATTAAAGATACCCTCGTTTAATCCTACTGCTAATATTAATATTATGTACAATATCCAAAATAGAAATGCAGAACCAATACTTATTAATGTCCACATTCTTGCATCCTTTGCTGCCTTTCTAGCTTCGTCATATTTCCCATTATTCCAAAGTCCATCAACCTTAGCTGCATAGACAATAGCAGGAATACTAAAAGGCCAACAACATAAAATTGCAGAAATAATAGACCAAGCCAACCAAGAATCTGGTTTAGTATCATAAGACTCTGTTTCATTAGGTTTAGGTGGAAGTAAGAAATTTAATTCATCAACTTTAGAAGCTTCTACCCAATTAGAAATACCCTCATACCAAATCTTAGTCTTTCTATTTAGACCTTTATCTTTTAACTCTTCAGCAGTAAATGGACCTTGTTGTGTGCCATTATTGTCAATATAATAAAACATTTTCATAATATTCAAGGTGTAATTGTTTATTTTGGCAAAGATAAATATTATTTATTTTAATCCGACAAAATCACTAAATTTTTTAATCCCTTTTATATGATTATCATATACTATACTTCCTTTGTAGATTGAAGATAAATTAATATTCTTTTGATTTGTTCTGTTTATATATTTTTTTCTTTTAAAGAAATCCTTATATGCTTTATATACAGCATTAAACTCTCCTTGTTTTCCTTGCAAAAAGAAAACAAAACTAGCTAATATATCCATAAATAGGCGAATAATAAAAACCCTCTTATATTTATTCTTAGGTAGGTTCTTATATAATAAGTAAAGATTGTTCCTGAAATTCAGATATGTTTTATGGGGTGAAGTTTTATTAAGGGTTCCTCCACCAAGATGATAAACTACGGAGTCTGGACATACATAAACTTTATACCCTTCATTTTTAACTCGCCAACAAAAATCAATCTCCTCTTGGTGTGCAAAAAACTCTTCATCCAATCCTCCAAACCTATGGTATACATCTGCTCTTACAAACATTGCTGCTCCACTTGCCCAAAAACACTCTCGAGTATCATTATATTGACCATTATCACTTTCTAATGTATCAAACACCCTCCCTCTGCAAAATGGGTAGCCTAAAGAATCTATATATCCTCCAGATGCTCCTGCATATTCAAATTTATCCTTTTCAAGATAAGATAATAATTTAGGTTGGCATACTGCTATTTTTTCATCACTTTGTATTAGATGAATAATTGGCTCTATCCAATTATCTGTGACTTCTATATCTGAGTTTAACAGAACATAATATTCAGCATCAACTTGCTTTAGAGCCTTATTATATCCACCTGTAAACCCAAGATTATTTTGATTATCAATTATTCTAATATTTGGATAATGACTCTCAAGAAAGAAAATAGAATCATCTGTAGAACCATTATCAGCGATAATTATTTCTGCATTTTGAGAATGTTCAATAACAGATGGTAGATATTGTTTTAGTAGATTAACTCCATTCCAATTTAGAATAACTACAGCTACTTTGGCCATTAATAGTGTTTATTTGTTTAGTAACCTCTTCTAAATTGAACACCTGCTTCTCCTTCAACTCCTTCAGGTAACAAATTTCTTGTGAGTTTATTTTCCCAATACATATCAAATAACTCTCCCTTTGCATTTGAGTGAAGCAAGAAATATTCCATTAAATTATTCTGTTTTGCATAAAAAACAAAGGATTTGTTCATTTCACCATAAGGAGTTTTACTGTATTTCCATATTTGATATGGCTGATAAGCTACTCCATCAGCACTTGCATCCTCAGCATCAGGATTTGCAAGTTTATCAGACAATGTTCTTCTTTTTATTCCTCCAGTAGTTTTAAACTTTTCATCAACAATATGGTCGGGTTTACCATAAACAAGATAAATTCTTCCCATATCTGTTTGATAACCTTTCTTGATTTTTGTAGAATATTTTTTATTCACATAATCAACATTATCCATATAATATTTCCACTCTGCTGCGGGATTATCAGCATTAATCATTCTCCAGAAATTAAACAAAAAGATTTTCTTTTCTTCTAGTCCTGCTTTTTTAACTCCGTGGTTTAAAAATCCTTTTTGAGTTTCAGTAGCAATAGGCAATAAACAGTATAAGTATTCATCAATATCTTTTTCTGATATTCCATTTACAAATGCATCAGAAGGTAAAGCAGATATCATATTATCTACTTGCTTCGAACTATATCTAACAAAAGGTATCTTCTTATAAGCATAAAGAATATTATTTGCATCTCTTGCCTCAACCAATAAATAATATCCTCCTTGAGGTAATTCTTCGATATTAAGACTGCCCATAACAACTGATACCTCCTTAGCTTGTTCTCTTTTTATCTTCTGAATAGATTCAAATTTCTTTCCTGTATTCAAATCCTCTAAACAAACACTTAAGATATAATTATTATCTAAGCCAAATTGTTTATCCGCATTGTATATTTCAGCATAGTATGTTATCTGATTTTTATTTTCAGGAACAGCATCAAATAAGTAAGGTATAATATCATATCCATTCTTAGAACGGATATTTTGACTATTTGATTTTGTATAAGAGTCTATCAACTGTACATCTGATACAGCTATAATGTTCTTTTGATAATCAACAATAAAAGAATCTAGAATAATTAATGCCTCTGCATCAGTATTCATATCTTTTATTTCAAAGTTAGCATAATACTTCCCATTTTCTAGACCTATTCTTTGAAGGTCAAATATTGAAGCATTATTATCATTTGATAAAATAGCATTTAAGATTCTCTTCTGAGCATAAACTATATTAGTATCTTTTCTAATAACTAATACTACCTCAACTTTTCCCTCAGACTTTTCTTCAACCCTTTCATATTTTACACTCTTAGCATCAATGGAAAGGTTAACCTCTACATATGGGCTTTTTGATGGAACATTATAAGAGGTAAAAGAATATATGGCATTCAATCCTTGTGCAAAAGGGATTAATGGAATAATCATTAAACTAAAAAATAATAATCTTTTCATAAGAACAATATTTAGTTATTTCAATACTATAACTTTAATAACTGCAAAGTTAGTCAAAAATTATCTTTTACAAATAAAAAAGCGCCCAAACTATATTGTTTAGGCGCTTGAAAAGTATTTTTTAGAATTAAACTACAATATTATTGTTCGTTTTTTTCCATTTCTTCTTTTAAGTTAGCTAGTGCATCTAAATCACCAAGAGTTGTTTTCTCTAATTGGTCGTTTAATTTCTTCATAGCTTTTTCTCCTGAATTTGCTTTTTGAGCCTCAGGTCTTGACTCTTCTGTATGCCAAGTTTTAGAATGAGAAACAACGATTTTTTTGTTGTCTTTAGAGAATTCAGTTACTTTGAAATCCATTTGCTCATCGATAACAGCAACAGATTTATCTTCTTTAGCTAATTGAGATTTTGGACAGAATCCTTCAACTCCATAAGGTAAAGAGATAATTGCGCCACCCTTATCGCTCATATTCATGATTGTTCCTTTATGAATAGAGTTTATTGTGAATATGCTTTCAAATACATCCCATGGATTTTCTTCCAATTGTTTATGTCCTAAGCTTAAACGACGGCTGTCAGCATCAACTTCAAGAACAACAACTTGGATTTTTTCTCCAACCTTTGTAAATTCAGCTGGGTGTTTGATTTTCTTAGACCAAGAAAGGTCAGAGATATGGATTAATCCATCAACACCTTCTTCTAATTCTACAAATATACCAAAGTTAGTAAAGTTACGAACAACTGCTTCGTGCTTGCTAGCTACTGGATATTTTTCAGATATATTAGCCCATGGATCTGGGATAAGTTGTTTAATACCTAATGACATTTTTCTTTCTTCACGATCTAAAGTAAGGATAACTGATTCTACAGCATCACCAATCTTTAAGAAATCATGAGCAGTTCTTAGGTGTTGGCTCCATGACATTTCTGTAACGTGGATTAAACCTTCAACACCAGGAACTATTTCAACAAAAGCACCATAGTCAGCTAAAACAACTACCTTACCAGAAACTTTATCACCAACTTTTAAGTCAGCACTTAAAGCATCCCATGGATGAGGAGTTAATTGTTTTAAACCTAAAGCTATACGTTTTTTGCTTTCATCAAAATCTAAGATAACAACATTAATTTTTTGATCTAAAGCAACGATTTCTTCTGGATGATTTATTCTTCCCCATGAAAGGTCAGTGATATGGATAAGTCCATCAACACCACCAAGGTCGATAAATACACCGTAAGAAGTAATGTTCTTAACTGTTCCTTCAAGAACTTGACCCTTTTCAAGGCGAGCGATGATTTCAGCTTTTTGAGCTTCAATTTCGTCTTCGATAAGTGCTTTGTGAGAAACAACAACATTTTTGTATTCGTGGTTGATTTTAACAACCTTGAATTCCATTACTTTATCTACATATACATCATAGTCACGGATAGGCTTAACATCGATTTGGCTACCTGGTAAGAATGCTTCAATACCAAATACATCAACAATTAAACCACCCTTTGTTCTACTCTTAACATAGCCATTAACAATTTCTTGTGTTTCAAATGCAGCATTAACTCTATCCCAAGATTTTAAAATTCTTGCTTTCTTGTGAGAAAGGATAAGTTGTCCACCAGCATCTTCTTGGCTTTCTACATAAACTTCAATAGTATCACCAACCTTCAAATCTGGGTTATAACGTAATTCACTTACTGGAATAACGCCATCAGATTTAAAGCCAATGTTTACAACAACCTCACGGTTATTTTTAGCGACAATAATACCTTCAATAACTTGTTGTTCTACTAATTGGCTGAAAGTAGTTTCATAAGCATTTGTTAGCTTTTCTTTTTCAGTTTCGCTATAAACTTCTGCTTTTTTACCAATAGAAGACCAATCGAAGTCAGCTAAAGGCTGGATGTCATTTAAATTTCTCATTAAATAATGAATTGAATGTGATTTCTTACCAAATCGGGTTAAACATATTTTCCTCTCTAAAAGAATATTTTTGAAGGGTAAGCAACAAATTCTTAAAAAGAGTGTGCAAAGATATAACTTTTTGATTATATTTGCAAATAAGAATTTCAAAAATACTTTGATAATGAGCCACCTTCCCTCGATAATTACCGATTTAGCTATTATTCTAATCTTCGCTTCTGTCTTTAGTCTAATATGCAAAATGCTTAAGCAGCCTGTTGTCTTAGGCTATATCGTTGCAGGATTCTTAGCCATGCAGTTTCCTTTTGCCTCTCATAAACTTAACACAGAAAACATTAGCACATGGGCAGATATAGGTGTAATCTTCCTATTATTTTCTATGGGACTGGAATTTAGCTTTAAAAAACTACTCAAAGTTGGGAAAGTTGGAGGTCAGGCAATGCTGTTCGAGGCAATAACCCTCTCAATACTTGGTTTTACAATAGGAAAATTAGTTGGCTGGGGCACAACAGATAGCCTTCTTCTTGGAGCAATGCTTATTATGTCTTCAACGGCAATAATAGTCAAAGCCTTTGGAGACCTTGGCTTAAAGAAGGAGCGTTTCACGCAAATAGTCTTTGGCATTCTAATCTTTGAAGACTTATTTGCAATTCTATTAATGGTAATCCTAAGTACCTTGGCAGTAAGCAAGGGTGTTGGAGGAATGGATTTAATATTCTTAGTACTTAAGCTAGTATTCTTTATAGTTATATGGTTTCTTTCTGGAATTTATGTAATACCAACTCTTCTGAAAAGGACAAAGAAATGGTTAAATAGCGAGACATTACTCATTGTTTCTTTGGGGCTTTGTTTTGGCATGGTTGTCTTTGCAACAAGTGTTGGTTTCTCTGCTGCACTAGGTGCCTTCGTTATGGGTTCACTAATGGCAGAGACCTTAGAGCTTGAAAGAATTGAGCATGTCACTCAACCTATAAAGGATTTCTTTGGAGCGATATTCTTTGTATCTGTAGGTATGATGGTCGACCCAAAGATACTTGTGGAGAATTTCTGGACAATAAATATCCTTGCCGCTGCTTCAATATTTGGAAAAACCATATTTACAACAATTGGCGTCAGACTGACAGGGCAGAGTATCAAGACATCGATGCAAACAGGATTCTCTTTAGCACAGATGGGAGAATTTTCATTTATCATAGCCAGCGTTGGGATTGGATTAGGTATAACATCATCATTTGTATATCCAATAGTTATTGCCGTCTCCGTTCTAACAACCTTTACCACACCTTACACAATGAAGCTTGCAATTCCTGCCTTCAACGTCTTAGAGTCTACCCTTCCTAAGAAATGGCTTGATAAGATAAATAAGAATCAAGACAGAAGAGCCGTTCAAAGAACAACTGATTGGGGAGAATTGCTTAGGTCTTATTTTATTTTCCTTTCAATATTCCTATTTATATGTATTGCCATTCTCATTCTTTCATTTGAATATTTATATCCTTTTGCATCAACATTTACCAAGCCAATTATTGGAAAGCTCACCGCTTTAGCAATAACAATTGCGGCCATCTCTCCATTTATTAGAGGGATGATACACAACAGAGGAAAGCAACCTTTTCTATTCCTATCGCTATGGCAACAAGACAGACAAAACAGATTATTTCTAACACTACTAATTGCAATGAGGTATATGATTGCATTCACAATCGTATTCCTAATAATATGGAAATACTTCCATATCCCAGCCTTTATAATATTCTTAATAGCGGCAGTAGTCTTTGGCGTGATATTCCAATCCAAACTCCTGCTTAAACAATATTGGAGGATGGAGTCAAGGTTTGTAAAGAATTTTAACGAGCGTCAGATACAAGAAAAGATAAAAGAATTTGCCGCAAATGGAGATATGGGTGACACATTTCACGAATTAGATAACCTTCACTGGATTGATAGGCATCTCTATCTTACCACTTATACCGTTCAAGAAGGTGGAGAATGTGTGAACAAGACATTGAAAGAGATTAATTTTCGTTCCAAATTCAATGTATTAATCCTTTCAATCCTAAGAAATGGCAAGCAGATAAATTTCCCTGACGGAGACTTTGTACTACTCAAGGGGGACACAATGTTAGTAAGTGGAGGCATAGAACATTTAAAGCGACTAACCTACCATTACCATAACATACATATCAATTTCCAAGACACAAAGACCCTACATCAGTTTGCATCCGAACAATCAGCCGATCCAAACTCCACAATTCGTTGCATGACCTTTATCGTAGACAAATCCTCGGCGTGGGTAGGCAGAAACCTAATGGACTCAAAAGTAGGACAAAAAAGCAAATGCCTAGTAATTGGAGTAGAACGCGACGGAATACCTCGCCTGAATCCTCCATCTCACTACGTCTTCCAAGAAGAAGATATGCTATGGGTAATGGGAGACGAAAAATCCCTATACAAACTCCTCGAAAGCAACCTATTTGAATAGATAAAACATCCCTTAAAAAAAAGATGCCATCTTTCCCCAAATATATGCCATCTTTTCGTTCTAAGATGCCATCTTTATACCCAAAAGATGCCATCTTTTTTCATAGACATAACATTTTCGAAAACAAAAGCAAAATATCAATCAATTAAACTTCATCAAACCCTTTAATGTAAGGTTTCTCTTTTGTTTATCCTTGATTTGTTTACGGAAATCTTTGATTTGTTTGGGGGAATGCTTGATTTAAACTATTTTTTCCTTGATTTAGGTATGCTAGGGTAGCTACCGTAACAGTGCTAGGGTAGCTACCCTAGTGGTGTTAGGGTACCTACCATAATTTATTTAGATGTGCATCTAATTTTTCTTGGGGCTGGAGATTGTTGTTTTGTCTTGGAGCGACAATGTTATATAATCGCCAAAACGAAATGTGCAGCAATTTTTAAACGAAATGTGCAAACCACCAAAACGAAATGTGCCTAAAAATTTGACACACACACAATAAATTTTAAAGGGCGATTAAACCAAATTTAATCGCCCTTTAATTTAAGCAGCCTTATAAATCATTATATCCGTATACCTCGAATCCTTATTAACCATATTCACAACCTCCTTCTTAGTCGCTCCAAAGAAAGGACTGGGCGAATTAAGATGTTCCTCCAACCAGTCGCAAAGCTCCACAATCGAAGACTTACTAGACGTAAAATAAAAGTAAGAAGTGTCTTTAAGCAGCAAAAGCACGTCCAAATAGTCCTTAAGTTTCCAATAAGACTTATACGAAGAGCAATCAGTCGACAGATATGGAGGGTCAATCAAGAACACCACACCAGGGAAATGCCTATACATTGAAAATAGCACTCTATAATCATAGCGCACGACATCCACACCCTCAAGATAACCGTCGACAGAATAATCATTAAGTTTTATCCTATTGTAAAAGGTATCTTTTGTCATCTCATGGAAGTTTGTCGCATACTTCCCACTGAATAGCAATGAAGCCGAAAGCGTAATATAGTCGACATAGCCTGCCTCATCAGCCTGCTTAATTCTTTCTATTATCCTGCCTCTTATAGGCTCTTTAACGGCACCTTTTCGCTCGCAATCGCCTAATATTGCTCTAATATCAGCCAGCAAAGCATTAGTTTTACCAACGTTTCACAACCTCTCCGAAAAGTTATCATAGTCATTATATATAACTCTAGCATCAGGTCTAACCTGCTTAATGCAGTGACTCAATAATCCTGAACCTCCGAATAAATCAACAAATATTGTCGACTCATCAAATTGGTTCAAGCCTTCTCTAAATAGCTTAAGGAAGCCTCTTTTTTGCCCCTGAAAAGGAAGAGGCGATTGAATGTAATTTTTCATCGTTTTTGTTTTTGTGTTTTTAGTTTATGTTTTGTTTCGTATCTTTGCAACCTCTCACAAAATTAATATCAAAAAGAAGTGCGACAACACTTGCAAAGGCTTTACGCCTCTGTCGTAGTGTTGTCGCACTTTAAATTATAAGAGATGTGAGAGTCTCTTATATAAGTCAGGGGCTTTTTTATCTCCCCTTAAAAAATCTCCAGTAAATAATCAATCCCAAAGGAACAAAAAACCACAGGAGATTAAACCATTTATTAGAACTTGCAGTCTCCTTAGTTTTTGTTGACTTATTAATATCATTTTTGATTTTTGTCTTGCTACTTGAGGAACTATCCTGTTTAAGCTCCAATTTATTAGCATTTAAATACTGATTAATACCTCTTTTCTTTTTACTTTTTTTAATCTTTGTTTGATTAACCTTGGTAACTTCATTTCCTAAGCTATCTCTTGTTTTCTCAGAATTGGTAAATGTAATAATTACATCTTCAATGCTGGACGTGTCGATAACAAAAGAATTGTAATTCGTTAAACTCTCAGAAGATTTGCCCTGATAATTTTCGTCAATATTAATTTGTGACTTGTCCTTAATTGTTTCCTTCAGTTGTTCCGTTTTCTTAACGGAACATGAGAAGAATAACATAACCATTGATAGGTAAATAATTTTTTTCATTGTTGTTGTTCTATTTCGTTTTCTAAAATTCTTGGTGGTTTTCTTTTCCTGCAATTCTCGTCAGTGCATTTTGTATAAAGAAGGAGCGCATTCTCTGTAGTCAGCGTATTGTTCTTGTCTCGGTACTCCCCATTTTCCTTATAAAGCTTGTCTATCAAGTCATCCTTTCTTCCTAAGTCTTCTGTTTTTCGTCTTAGCTCTTCCTGCAAGGTATCAACTACCTTAATAACAGTATCAACCTCTTTGTCCTTATTGATAAGTTCAGCTTCTTTCTTTTTTTGACCATAAAAAAGAAAGACTCCAGCAAAGCCAAGAAGTAGGTTGCCAATATTACTAATAAATAAATTCAATAAATCCATACTATATTATTTTAGTCCGTTTTGCAATAGCCAAGATTGAACATTGAACGAAGGGCAAGCCTTCGCAGCAAATTCGTTATGCCCGTGAATTGTTGCATTTGGATATTTTGTTTTTAACTCTTTGACTAGCTTGATTAGTGATGCTTTTTGCGCTGCCGTTCTTGTATCTTTTGCCTTCATTGCCTTATCGCAACCGCCAACATAGCAAACACCAATGCTATTAGCATTCTGCCCCTCTGTATGAGCACCTGCAAGTTCAACATTTCGACCACTCCACACCTCGCCATTCAGTCCTATGACGAAATGATATCCAACACCATTCCAGCCCTTAGCTCTATGCCATTTATCAATTTCTTGAACCGTGACCGCTCTTCCTTCAGGAGTAGCTGAACAATGAATAATAATCTTGTTAATCTTTCTCATATTCATCTTTATTAAACAGGAATACTTTGTTCAAAAACTAATTCAATTACTCCAATTCTCATAGGTGCATAACCTTGTTCTGCTACTATAATTGGAGATAATTTTAAAACACCTGCAGATATGCTAATATCTGTATATTCAATCATTATTGGCTTTGTGTTTAAAGTCCCATAGTTTTGTTGCAAATTCACGCCATTTTGATTGTGAGAATAAGTTATACCATTTACAATAATTTTATCATTAGCCGTGATTGGTCTACTCGTTTCATAACTTGCCCATAATCTTACCGTGTAAATACCAGCAGCAAGATTTTGTAATTTTACAACCAAAGTTTTGCCCATATCTTCGAACTTGCAGCTTCTTACTTTGGTATAGAATTTTGGGTTATTAAACCAATGATTAGATGTATCAGCAATTACATCACTTTCATCATAATCATTCTCTCCATACTGAGTAATTCCATCAGCTCTTAGAGGTAAGTCTGCGGTTTCAAAAGATGTAGCAATACCCATTATGTTACCATCTTGGTCATAGAAGTGCTGTCTAGTATCTCCGTCCTTATTACTTGCTGTGTTTATTCGACTTACTGTAGAAACTTTAAATCTAGTATAATCAAATAGACCAAAATCTGCTGTTGTTGCACCATCCCAACTATCTTTGATAATTGCCGTAGGCTTAGCTGCAACAACCTCACTAACGGTAATGTTTTTTTGCCCAACCACTGCCATCGGTCTAAACGTTGAAGTAGCAGAAATTGTAACATTACCAGCAGCAATAGCAGTGACAAGCCCATTACTGTTCACGGTTGCAATACCATTATTAGATGACGACCACGTCACACCTTGTTCTGTTGTATCGCTTGGAGTATATGTAACGGATAATTGCAATGTATTACCTACATCTACAGCAGAGCTTCCATTAATAATTATTCCATCTACAGGTACAGCCTCACTAATTATTGACAACTGCTTAGTGGTAGAAATCGCAGGATTTACAACCGAAGTAGCAGTAATAGTGACATTCCCAATTACTTTAGCAGTGACAAGTCCATTATTATCTACAGCTGCAATACTATCATCAGATGACGACCATGTCACACCTGTTTGTGTGGTAATAGAAGGTATATATGCTATGCCTAATTGCAAAGTGTCTAGCACCACAACACTATCTACTCCAAGAATATTCAACCCTGATAAATCTGTGCTTACAGCTCCAATCCTTGCTAGAAAAGGTTCCGCTAAAGATGACATCAACATATTAACAAAATAGTAAGCATCCTCTCTGTCATAGTTAGAGCCTGTCATTTCATAACGAGATACATATTTTTCTGCCCTTTGAAGAAGAGTTACATCTGTATTAATATTAATAAGAGGAGTATTATTTATACTTACTCCAATAACATTATTGCTAAATACAACAGTATTTCCCATTTTATCAATATTCTGATTAAATTTAAGCGTAAACTCTGGATAATAAAAGTACTGCCCTTTAGGTATATATACTTCAAACTTTACATCAGTTCCATTAACTGTCTTAATTATGCGAGCTCTTTTTCTGATTAGCCAATATTCATAAAATTCATCGAGAGTTGTGAACCACATAACATCATTACCACCACTGCCTACTCCATAGTGACTATCATACCACTCAAGCATATCAACAGCAGGCGTTCCAGCTCTATGTACACCTTGATGTAACCATATTCTTTCCTCCTTGGCTTTTGCCATTTCTGTAGTTACATTTGCCTGATAAACTGTTGGTGGGTCATCAAAATATCTTATTGCTCTCGCTTTGTATAAATCTAAACCATCTTCAAAGGGTTTTAATCCTATATAAGGATCATTCTCTCCTGTAGCTAACAAAAATTCATTGAACCAATCAAAGGCATTCGTGTAACTGTCATTCCCATCTGGTCTAGCCATTACCTTAAAGCCTCTTCCTATTCTATTTATTGCTGTCTGTTGGTCAAGTATAAAACCCTGCAATATTTGTTCTGGGTCTACAGAACCATATACTTCTTCATTAACATTATGTTGATAAACGCTATTTCCAAATTCTAGCATAGGTTTAATATCTTCCCAATTAAGATATGGGAGCATATAACGGTATTGATTATTACCTACTTCTGCTTCAGTATCCATCTGATTAATTCCTTGACCATTTTTTTTATTAGCCCAAACAGCCATACCTATTGGAAACCTCCTGAATACGCCATTACCATCTCTAAAGCCTAGATATTTATTTAATCTAACAGAACCTTCAGGGAGGTCATTACCTAAATATTGGTTATGATGATAATAACCATCATAATATATTGGTCTGTTGTTAATCGCTGAAAATAATACACAATATGCCGATGCATCTGCATCATCTGCAGTAAAAGATACTGCAACTTCTTTATCAAATTTTAAAGGAGGTATTGAACAATCAAGTGAATTTGCTTCAGCTGCTGTAGGAACCTTTAGATTTATTTCTATTTTCTCGCCATAATACTTGAGATATGAAACTTGACAATATCCTTTGGTAAATCCCATACCCGTTATGTCTTTAAGACCTTCTATGAAAAGTCTATTTAAACCACCAAAACCCTTCTCTACTGAAAAACTAAAATAACCAGAGCAATTAACTAGGCTACCATTTGTGTTTGTTGCAAAGAAGTTTTCAACAACACAATATACGTCATCATCCAACATATCACTGCTAATTTCCGCCTCTTGTAGTGTATTGATGTCTGGTAATACATCGAATGTAACTATTTTAGTATATATATTTTGCATTAAAACTCCTGCGTTGGATACATACTCAAGCTGACCATTTATATTCTCCCTAGTAAAAGATATCTTCTTGCCTGAGCTTGCTGAAACAGCGACCGCTATCGCAGAATCAGTTTCTGTCTTGGAATATACTAAACTTGGAATACCTGCAAGTTTATCTTTATCAGTATTAGGATATAATCCTTTTCCAGCCTCTTTATCTTGTTTAGATGATAGTCCTTGGTTTACTTGTTCAGTAGTTGCGTAGCTAGATTGTTGGTTTAAATTATCAACTATTTCATTGATAATGCCTCTTGCTTTTCCAAATGAATCACCATTATTAATCTTATTTATACTCATATTATACCTCTTTTAATTCTTATTTAATCTTGCCATATTTGTATATCCTGCCAAATTGAATTATCATCCCAATAATGCATCAAAAATTCACTACCAGTTTCAAATTGAATCTTATTATTTTCAAAATACGATGCAATATTATTGGTTACTTCTGGTACTGCAACCTGCACTCCTTGAATAAATACTTGTGTTACATCAATACCGTTAAGCACTGCAATATCATAGGCATATTGAGCATCTCCACAATAACGCACTGCAATATCTAATACCGTTTGACCTTTGTATGTTGTTATGATTTTCATTACACAAGAGCAGTAATTACATCAAAGTCTAACATTACATTTGCGTACGAGAAACCACTAATAGCTACTCCTGCGATAGTATCTAGCGTTTGAGGTACTCCTGAATTATTATACAAGTGAAATAAAGCCCCTCTCTGAATGATGACTCCATTAGCAACACCGATAACCGTATTACTACCATTATATGTAAGTACCGACCAATTACCCGCCAAGCGGTCGTTGTTATATGTTCTATAACTTGACTTATAATAAATATCAAAAATCTCATTGCCAGAGCCAATAGGATTTATAAAAGCTGTAGATGCTCCTCCTGCAGTTAATTGAGTAGTCGCATTTATTTTTACTCCATTTTTATTGTGTTCAAGTATAGAATGCTTAAGTATAGCTGTTGATGCATTTAATTTAATTGGTTTATCGTACTCTCTAATTGGAATAACAAAACTTCTAGCAATAGTTCTGAAGTTGCCTCCAGCTAATATTCGAGCATTAAGAGCTCTATACTTAAAAGCAGGATAATTATTCAAATCGGCAAAAGTCTCCTCTGTTACAGCTTCATCAACGTACAAGTCAATCTCACTTAAATCTGTAGTCGCAAGAGTAGCTCCATCAAAGAAAAAAACCTCGTTATTAAAGACAATCACTCCAGCACCGAGAGTTATATCGGATGCACTTTTAGTTATTAATACTCCCTTTATAATCTGGTTTACTCCTCCAAGAACTTCATCTTTCCAAAAATTATTGAGTAAAACAAACTCGTTATCAAGGAATGACAAGAAATCTCCATTACTTGGGAAACCCTTATCTAAATTATCTCTTACTATCTTATTCATATTCTTGCTATATTTCTTTTATTAAAAATGTTTTTCCAGCTAGTTTATATTTATTCACTATGTTTATCAACCTAGCATTACTATATATTAAGCCTATCGGAATATTCACATAGAAATCATATATATACCCAAACCTTGAGTCATCAATAAAATATGTATTTTCAAAATAGAAGTCCTTTAAGTCAGTTTTTCTATACATATATTGAGTAGGAACTCTAGCAGGTTCAGAAATAGTTATTCTTCTCAACGATGAATCAAAAGTATCATTTAAGACCTTTTCAAGATAACACACTTGAGGTGTTATTCCTATTTCATATCTCGTTTTGCTTATCCAAGTGTCAAAATCAGCTTTCCAAGCATTGAGGACACTCCCAATACTATCAGTGATAGATATTAGAAGCTTTGCTCTTCTTAATCTAGGATGCAACAATTGAATAAATAACTTTTTAAAATCTATATTCATGCTAGTAAGCTATATAATCAACACTAAGAGAATCTAAAGCCATATAACCAGCATCTGGAGTATATATTGACATTATCGGCATCCATGGATTAGCGCCATATTGAGCTTCAGCTAAAACAACATCAGCCACCTTAACGCCCTCTATATTTTGTAAAGCATCTACCAAAGCCATATTTGTATATCTTGCATCAAAGGGCATGGATTTTATATAATTTTCTACTGACTCTTGAACTGGAGTTAGATTTGTCCCATCAACCCGAGAACCATCAGAATTTAAAATCAAACCATCGTAATAAATTCGTAATGTTGCTCTGTATCGATCGGCTACACGGCTAATCACATTATAATGTACTCCAGCGTCCTTAATCTTATTAATATATGATATCAGCGCATTTACTTCCAAAGGTTGTAATGCAGTAGGTAAATTATTTGTTTCTCCTGCAACCTTAATTGCCAAATAACCTCGTTGCTCATTGATTGAGCAATACTTCACAATTTGTTTAGTTTCGTCAATGGTTGAATAAACATCATTATCTGCAGGGAGAATATCGCCCAGTTGAAAAGCTTTTATTTTTGATATATACCAAAGAACTCTATGAGGCTTCATATTCTCAATTGTAGTAGTGATATCGCTTTTGGTAATATTAAGGAAATATTGAAACCCATAAATTCCAAATGCTACAGTATAGAATAGAATATTTTCAATGCTAACCTTTGAAAATTGCTCATCGAAGGTTTTAGTTAAATCAAGTTCATACATTTCTTGCACCGTTGGGTCAGATATAAATTTATCTGTAAGTTGTCTTTTTATGTCTTCTATATATTCCATGTTATTATATGTCAATATTTATTAGCCCGTTCTTATAATCTATTTTTGAATCTATGTTATCTAGTGACAATTGAAGCTTTACTTCTCTAATCATTTCGTTTTCTCTTCCACTACTCTTAATATATTTACTTAAACCAACACCAAGCTGTGGGTACTCTTTGATTTCTCCTTTTTCGCTCCCAATTATAAGTTCAGCACACTGTTCTTTATTTTCTCCAATTTGGATTTGCCTATTTTCAATAATTAGATCAAAATCGTTAGATAATAATATGCCTTTCATTAATGTTGTATTTTATCGTTTTTAATATCTGAAAATGTTGGAGATTGATAACCTGACATAACTGCTTTTAAAGCAGTAGCAAGTGCAGAACCGTCAGCAACAGTTCCTGTCGGCATAAAAGCATTGAGTGTAGTTTGTAATTGAGATAGTATTTGCGAGTATTTTTCAAGGTCACTTACAAGCTTATCTGCGATTATTATACCTTTATTTTTGCCTTCGTTAAAAATAAATCCATCCTTAGTTATTGCTAATTTTTGGTCATCTATTATAATTTCTATACTCTCTATTTCTGAATACCCAATTATTATTGCATTTGTATTTTGATTTTCTATAAGCTGGTATGTTACATAACTCTTCTCTTTGGGGGTTACTAGAAAATGGTTTTTAAACGCATCTGAAATAGCGTTTAAACGGCAGTCGTATATTGTTATATCTTCATTTAAAATTACGTCACATGTTCTTTTGTTCTTATCAATATTCGTGGCTCTGCCAACAGATACTTGGGCAGATATTTCTTTTTTAATAAGCAGTTTTATTAGTCTTAATAGCTTTTCCATCTTATCTTATTTTATATGATAATGTATTAGTCCTACGAAATCCATTTGATACACTATATTCAATCTTTACAGATTCAATTAAATATTCACCTTCTCTTTCTTTATTATCTACATCAACTATCAATATATTATCTCCAGCTTGAGTCTGTGGATGACCATAGCCGATAATGGTACCCCTATATCCATTAAATGATAATCTTTTTAGCTCCTGTTCAGCTTTTTCTTTTAATGCTTTTTCTGTAGTGATTTCACTCCCAAATGTTAATGTTCTCTTGGTAGCATTATTATCTTTGCTACCTATAGTAACTTTAATCTCTTTACCTGTGCGCTGCTTTGCTTTAGCTGTGATATGTAGCTTTATATCATCTTCTTTGGTGAACGTTAAGTTGCTTTTAGCGACATTTGGACTTAATCCTCTTTGAAAAAGTGATTTTAATTTATCTGCATCCCTTGTCCCAAAAACATATGTATGTTTTGAAAACCCATCAAAATCATAACCCCAGAAGCATCTTATTTTTTTATTCTTTTCATCTAATTTTGTGAAGAAACCGTATGATTCTTTGAGACCTTTTATTGCTTCATATGGAGTTGTATTATTAATAATAAACCCACCTGTAAGGTCTATATTTGGACAATCAATAGTGTAGCCCTTAAAACAGAAAGTCAACACTTCTTTAAGTGTTGTTTTCTTCCAACTTTTATTTATCTGTTTAGTTTTTTTAAATAAGTACCAGTCGTCATCTACTTCGATAACTAGAGGTGTTGTTGCACTAATAGATGTAACATAACCTGTAAATTCAGTATTAATAGAATCATTATATCCTAATGCTATTGATGTCTTATCACCTACTTTTATGTAATCTAATACCCCTTTGTTTTCCTTACTCTTATAATTTAGAGGAATAGTAATTTTCGCTGTAGAAGACAACTCTTTAACAGACTGGAATATTTCAATAGCATTGATACCACTGTTTATTCCATGAAAACTTACTTTACCTATTGTTACTTTAGATTTGGGTATTACAAACATTTTATTATCTTTGCGCTTAAATACTTAAGTATGAAAAATTTCTTTTTTTTCTTTCTTTTTTTCTTGTCCTTATATAGCTACTCATCAGAGCCTTTAAAGGGATGTTTATTGCAGGGTAGAGTTAAGATAGTTGAAGGTAGTGAGCAATATGATATTAGAGTTAAAATTGTTGAAGGCAGTGAAAATTGTGACATCAGAGTAAAAATAGTTGAAGGTAGTGAAAGTTGCAATAAATGCGGTTTAATAAAAATAGTTCAAGGCAGTGAGAAATATGATATCAGAATTAAGATTGTTGAAGGTAGCGAGCAATATGATATTAAGATTAAGATTGTTGAAGGTAGCGAGAAGTATGGTTTAAATAAAAAACTCTAAGGGCTTTATGCTTACAGCTTTCATCTTATATTTAACAGTGTCATCATATCCCTCTACCATTTTAAGCTCTGATATAGTTTCTATATAGATAGAAAGAATTCCTAAGTCTGCTAAAATTTGACTGTCTATTACTTCAAAAATCGCATTAATTTCAAACATCTCACGAAACAATTGAAGTTTACTGCTTGGATATTGGTGTTCCGACATGTCTACTAATATTCCCTCTATATTTATATCCCAAGGTTTTAATCCAAAACTTTCCACAACTTGAGAGTCACTACCATCTACATCTGTAGTAATAATATTTTTGCTTCTTGTGAATGAAACCATTGGAGTTGTTGCTAAAACACCATCAATATTATCCGTCAAAATGGTATTCGCAAACTTGAATATTTTATTCCCATGTTTCAAAGTTAAATCTGCGAAACTTCTATCAGCTTTATTGATAGAATATCTTTGCATGTTTGATGCAATAATTGATTGATTGATTTTATTCTCAGCTATATTATTTGCGTTTTCCACGCCTGCAACAATGTTATTAGCAATTGTTGCAATGCGTGGTACTCCGCTGGGGATGAATCCAAAGGCTGAATATAGTCTATCTGTTAAATCTATTGTCATTTTATTTTTGTTCCTAATAAACCTTTGTCAGCTAACCATTCTATTTGTCTATATTTTTCCATCCATACTTCATCGGATAAATCCTCAGGAAATGGAATGTGAAAATAGAAACTAATTAAAGCATTAAATCTTCTGATATTATTTGATAAACCTCTTCTCAGACTATCCTCGTCATCTATGACGTCAATAATAGGATAGCCCTCTATAAGTTTTTTATAATAGCAGTTCTTATAGGCATCAACTTAACGAGTGCGTCAAAAGCTCCGAAAAACAAGCCATCATTTGCTTTTACTTTTTCCTTATTGCTTAATAAGCAAGCGTTAATCATTACCTCTTTTGCTTTGTCTGGATTTTTATCTACCCATTTTTCAAACTCACTCACTGTTTTTCTGTCTGGCACACGAACAACAACATCTAAAAAATCATTACCATCATCATCAATCGGTAGTGATGCTATTTTTATTTTATCGTCTCCATAACGTTCTTTCCATGCCTTTACTTCTTCTGCAGTAACTCCTGCAGGTAATTCTGTTTTTACACTCATCTTTACTCGTATTAAATATTAAAATCTACGTCTAAACAGAACATCTCGAATTCAGCTTTGATATCATCGCCATCATCGACTGTTCTTTTTTGTTCTTGGAACTTAACCTTGACCACATCTGTAATCATCTCGTTTTCTTCATCAGTGAAAGTAACTACTATATCAAAAGGTTTTATGTTTAGCAAACTACCACCTGCAGCTTTTTCTAAGGTAGAGATACTCTTTAGTCTCAAACCAAGAGTACAGGAAGGTTCTATCTTACCTTTACTCCAGCTGGTCGCTTCATTACTGCCTAGTGAATAGTTGCGAGTATGAGCTTGCTTTTTTCCATAATCAATTTTAGTTACTTCATAGTCAATTGACCCTAAAATAGCTATAACAACATCTCCGTTGTCGTATGCTTTTCCATTTCTTGAAATTATACTCATCGTTAAATACTTGTTTTGATTTTAATCGTGCCTCTTATTTCATCTATTTGTCCAGTAGGAACAAAGACAAAGGATACATTTAATATTCTTGGAATAATTGTTAGATTACTATTCGCATCTATGTATGTTTTTCCAGTAGATATTTCGCCTGCACCCTCCATTTTATTAAATACTGTATCGCCTAATTTTTCAAAAGAGGTAACTATTGCTGAAGGTAATTTCCCTGTAGTTCTATCAACTGGTTGAGTTGATTTTACTTTTGGAAGTAATACTGTTCTTAGATTTCGAACGGCTTTATCATGTGCTCTCCCATAAGATATTGTATATTCATTAAAGAAGCCATCTTCATCCTGAATAATAGGAGTACATGTATGATCATTATTCCAATACACACCAGTTCTACCAGTATATTTTATTGCAAAAACATAACCCTTATCATCCAAAGAATCCAATTCCTCTTCAAAATCTTCAATTGTTTGATGATTACTTAAACCAGCTTTAGTCCAATATCCTTTTTGTGGATTGGAGATATCCCCACCTTCAACTTCAGCTATATTCAAATTAACACCCTTAGCTGCTAAACAACCTAACATTGTTCCAACGTCAGCAAATTTTTTACCTATTGCATCTAAATTATCAGCATATGTATAATCTTGAGCTATACACATACTTACCTTATATGCACTAAGTACACCTCCTGTTATTACTATATTTCGAAGGTCTAGTGCTGCCGTTGCATTGACAGCACCAAAGCCTCGACCTTCAATAATAATCTGACACGGTCTAAAACTACTAAATGTCCAATCATAAAACTCTTGAGCTGCCGAAATAGCATTATAGACGTTTTCTTCAAGACCATTAATCATTACAGGTGTATAATTCACAGGAGGATTATATGCAAGAGCAAGCATACGGATTGAACCATTTGAATGTGCTATCATTTTTTTAGCGTAGGTGTCACCAAGAGCATCTTCAGGTGTGCCTGAATAAAGCATTAAATAAAGGGTATAGCCTTCAGATGATTTTCTAAAAAATTCAGATATATGTCTGAACACTCTAACATTATTAGTTGTATCATAATTTTGGTCTATACCGTAAGATTTTGCATCTTTTACGCTGTTAAGCTTTACTGTTTCACCTAAAGCAATACCGATTATGCCATTAGCACTATCAGCTGCTACGGCAACGCCATTTACTAATAAGGCTGATATTGCATCTTCATTTGCAACTACTTTAGCCCCTAAGCTACCACGTGTTATTATTACTCCTTTTAAACCGCTCATTTTTATTATTTTTTATGTGTTTTCACTTTATCTGCGCAATTTTTTTCACTTGCAAGAGCTAAATTTTTTGTTGTAAAAAATTCGCCTTTTGAATTTTCAAACAATTCGGAAACTCCATATTTTTCCATCAAATCATTTACTTTATTTGAGGGTTTAGAATTGTCCTTTTTAGGTTTTTTTAATTCCTCTAATGGAGAAGTACCAGGGACATTTAAGTCTACGTTTGGATTCTCTGGATTTTCCGAATTTAGACTTTGTTCTGTTGGCGAACTTGTTGAAGTTTCTGTTAC
>JAFNAQ010000062.1 GCA_017860275.1 Bacteroidota bacterium | reverse complement strand
TAGGTACCCTAGCACCCGTAGGGTAGCTACCATAACACACCTAGGGTAGCTACCCTAGCAAGAATAAATCCTTATAAAAAAAGTTTAAATCAAGGATTTCCCACAACAAATCAAGGATAAAAAAGAAAGAATCAAAGAAAAAAATCCCAAAATCCCTAACAACAAAGTTAAAATCCAAAATCTCCTAGGAATTAACCAAAACATTCTATACTTTTGTCAAAATAAATATTATTTATCAAAAATATCATACCCATGAATAAGAAACTAATATTAGTATATTTATTATCACTATTTGTTATCCAAAATATCAACGCACAGCAATTAGATCTTTTGCATCAAGATGATAATGTAAAAATTAAGAAAATGTCGAAATCCAATACTTATTCAGAAATTATCAGGGATTATGACGAAGATAGTTTTTGGATTAATTATTTTGATTATAATGTTGCCAATAAAGCTATAAAGCTCAATTCCAATGGGGACATAGTAAATCAATATTATTTAAGCACAACAAATATTGTTCCCCCTAATATCAAATTAAACAATAAGTTTTATAGAATATTTCCTAATACTCAAATTGGGGTAGATACAATTAAGACTTTGGATTTAAGATGCACAGATTCATTAGGCAATGAGTTGATGTGGAAGAGTATTGTAAAATTCGAAGATGATACTCTTTTATGGTCAAATACTTACAAAACTCTTGTAACGCAAGAAAAAGAATTGATATTTGTTAATTCGGTTTCACCCAAATCTGAATACGACTTTGATGTAAATGCTTTTAGGATTCTAAAAATTGATACATCAGGTAATTTATTGAAATCGAAAATAATTTTTGATACAATAAGAGACTTTAATTTATGTGAAATGGGAAATCATATATTATTGGCAAAATCGGTCAATACGGCAAGTAATAATAAAATTAAAGTATATTATATAAACAAGAATAGCTTGGAAATAGATGATTCTATTTTGTTTTATTCAAAATATATGAAAAAAATAAACGATTCATTAGTATTCCTTTTAGGATTTGATATATTAAATACTCCTATTTATCCGGTACAAATCATCAATCAATTGAATATATTTAATAAGAACACTAAGGAAATAAAGAAAATAAAATATTTCCGCCTATCTGGTCAGGATAGTGAAAAATGGGCTGATTTAGATAATATTTCTGAATCAGGGGAAAGAATGGACTTTATTAATCAGGATTCTATTTATTTGGTTTACAATGTAAGGAATGGATCTGGGATGAATGGTGATTATTCTGGGAGCTTGTGTATTGTAAATTTTAATCACACCACAATGGATACTAATTTTGTGTATAGAATGGACTTTGATACAATTTCATCAAAGCAACTTCGTGGAGTAAAGGCCACGCCAGATGGAGGATTAATGATGTTAGCTCTTTCTTCCCCATATCCATATACAACTAGGAATACTTGGATTATTAAGTTTATGCCTAATGGTTTTGTTGGGTTGAGTAATGTTGAGAGTGGGGAGAGGGCTTCTTTGAGTGTTTATCCTAATCCGGCTAAGGATTTTGTTTTGGTGGATATTGAGGCTGATAGGTTTGATAAGGCTGATATTGAGATTTATGATTTGGGAGGAAAAATGGTTAAGAGTAGTAGGCTTTCGGCTAAGGTTGGAAATAGGATTGATGTTTCGGACTTAAAGGCTGGGGTTTATGGTTATAGAGTTGAATTGAATGGTAAGGGCGTTAGTGGGAAGATTGTTGTAGGAGAATAGGTTTGTGTAGGGACATGTCATGTCCGCTTATGAATAGATTATAAATGTTTAAATGAAAAGAAACGTGGCATGTATCTATCTAATTACATTTACTGTACCTGATTTTTCGTAGATAGTAGATTTCATGGGTCTTCTGTATGTTAGTTTCCATGCGTATGAACCAATGTGAACGTTACTGCTTTTGTATGTTCCATCCCATCCAAGTTCTTTTTCCATTCCTTCGTAGCATGAGAATTCATTTCTATAGAAAGAATATAACTTTTCTCCCCATCTATTATATACTTCGAATTTTACTTCTTCCAGTTTGTTTATGCTAAAGAAGAAAAACTTATCATTTTGCCCATCTCCATCAGGAGTTATAGAATTCGGAAGCCAAATAGAGAATAACCCAATAGGGAGAGTTATTGAAGCAGTATCAAAACAATGAGCACCAATCTCATTATATGTTGTCAGGAAAATAGAATACTCTTTCTCACTCAAGTTTTTAAATCGGTGAGTAAATGAACGCTCATGTGAAGTGGTGCCATCAGATATATCCCATTTAGATGCAACACCATACTTAGAATTATCTTTTA
This sequence comes from Bacteroidota bacterium, assembly GCA_017860275.1. GTDB lineage: Bacteria > Bacteroidota > Bacteroidia > Bacteroidales > P3 > UBA10566. Next base: position 2,586 of record JAFNAQ010000062.1, on the reverse strand, counting down.
AATATAGTATAGGGCTATTCATATCAATAAAATCAGGGGAATATGTTATCTTAGCCTCAGGGAAGGGTACAACAATAATTTTTATATTTCTTTCTACAGAACAACCCGTTGTGCCATAGCCTTTCATTGAATATATTGTTGTTTCTTTTGGGTATACAGAAATTGGGCGAACTAAAGTATCATTTGTAAGAGTAGGGTCGTAAGGATTTGAAGTCCAACTATATTTAATTGCATCTTTTCCAGTCAAAATTACTTCATCACCAGGGCATACCTTTTCCTTATTCGCATAAATGCTAGCATCGCTAATTTTAATTTTAATCTCCCTCCAAGTGATACAACCATTGGCGGCTCTAGCTATTAGGTATATCGTTGTATCAGCAATTGGTGTAATATTAATTGTTGGGTTGGTATTAATATTAATTAGTTGATTTGTAGGTTTCACATATGACCATTCTATCTCATTTATTATTCCATTTGGATCAATAGCAGTTAATATTGTTGATTTTCCTATGCATACAATTGTATCTCCGATTATATTAAGGTCTGGAAACTTTTGAATTGTAATAGTAACCGGTATTGTTTTTGTGCATACGGAATTTGGAAGATATCCTGTGACCCAAAATGTTTTATCTGAAGAGGGTGATAAAGAATAAGTATCCCCATGATAAATAATTGCCGCAGTATCTTCTGGTGACTCTCTCCAATCATATTCAATATTTGAATAATATGAACTTGATGCATGAATGGTCGCTTGGTCACCTATGCATATAGTTGTATCATTTACAGTAAAATTAAAAGATGGGTGCACTAAAATATTTTTTGAAATTGAAGTGTCGCAACCATTTATTTTGACTATTAGTTTTACAGTATAATTTCCTGGATTTGCATAGGTATGAGAAGGATTCCTATTCGGATTTATTGCGGTTATACTATTATAATATGCTGTATAGCCATCACCAAAATCCCAAATATATTCCAATGTGTCATATAAAGGATCAGTAAAACCTATTGCGCTCTTATCTATAAAATCAACTTTTAGATTACAATATAATACTGTGTCAAAATCGACTTCTGCCAAATTTATTGGTTTTTTTGTCTTGATAAATGTTTCACATCCGAGAGATGATGCAGTTGAATTAAATGCAGTTAGCTTGACCATGAAATAATTATCATTAGCAAATGGACTTGATTTAGTAATTATAAGTTTATTATCTGCAGGTTGAGGGAGATTTGCAGAACTTGTTGAAATAATTGGACCAATATTAAATTGATTACTTGGATTATTAAAATCATTAGGTCTAGAAATCCATTCGTATTTTGCAAACCCGACAGGAGCCTCAAGTATAGCTATTGTATCTCCTTTCAGACAAGGCGGACTAGATATTTTTGCAGGTGCGACCTTTGCAGTAAAATATCCATATGACCAATGACCAGTAGGAGAGCATCCTGCAAGAATTATGTTTATTCTAACTTTAGTATTTTCAAATTCACTTAGATTAAATGAAACTTGTCTCCAGTCCTGCCAAATACCGTCTACACCAAGTATTGAAAAAGTATTCCATCCTTGTGGAACTGGAAGCTTCCCAGTCTGTTCAAACATTGAGCAGGGATTTACTAGATTTCCTTCAGTTGAACCTGTTAGCTGCTTAACTTCTACCTTGAAAATAGGGTTTTGATACCCACTATGCCCAGGAGCTTCCATTATTGCTGCATAATTAATGGTTAAAAGGCTATTTAGAGATGTTATATCTAAGTCGTATGAAAGTTTATTTGCATTTGCTCCTGTTTTATTAGTGTTGATTTGGGAAGAATGAGTATATCCCCAATGGGTAGGTACTTTCTTTAGAGTAGGAATAATATTATCAAAAGCTGCACTAGTTGGAGAATTAATTACAAAGCATTGGCTACCTTGCCAATAGCAAGTAGCTGGATTGGAGAAAGTAGTCCATGATGAGATATTGAAATTACTCTGATTTGACAAATTTCTGCCTTGATATCCAACCCAGAAAGAATAATTACCATTGCTGAAATCAATATTTGTACCAGTCTGAGCATTGATCTGAGTTGAATTGAAAACAATTAGTATAAAATAGATAAATGCCGCTTTATATAATATAGAGATATTATTACTCATCATTGTTAGAAATATTTCTAGTTAATTCATGTGCAAATATAATATAATGTTTCATTCCTAACAATATTTTATTATGATTAATAAAAAAAGCCTCTAATTTCTTAGAGGCTTTTAAAAGACAATGGTATAAAGCTTATCTTACAATATTAATAGTACCAGTTTTGTCGTATACTCTAGAATTTCCAGGTCTTTGATAAGAAAGTCTCCAAGTGTAAGCACCAATAGGTACATCCTTACCTTCATAAGTACCATCCCATCCTAAAACTTTCTCCATTCCTTGATAACAAGTGAAAGAAGGTTCGTAGAAGTAGAATAATTTAGTACCCCATTTATTGTATACCTCGAATTTTATTTCTTCCAATTTATTTAAGCTAAAGAAGAAGAACTTATCATTCTGTCCATCACCATCAGGAGTAATAGCACTAGGCACCCAAACAGAGAATAATTCAATA
>JAFNAQ010000002.1 GCA_017860275.1 Bacteroidota bacterium | reverse complement strand
ACCTCTAGTCTAAAGGAATCTGTGACTTTTCTCTTTTCAATCATTTTTGTTTACTCATTAAGTTTATAAATGTGTAAACTTTTTTCAGTATAAGACAATTTTTCAATTAATCTTTATCAATTTTGAATTTTGCTTTAATCTATTTATTTTATTAGATTAATCATCACCTAGCTGCGCAAAAATTGAGTAATTTAATTCCCCTTAAATATTTAACTGATTCGTTTCTTAAATATCCAACTTCGTCATACTAATATCCTTCTTCGTACAAAAACCTCAAAATATTAACAAAATAAGTTTCTTCAACAAGAATATATAATTTAGATTTGCGAATAATTTAATAACATATTATATGAAAAAGATAATTTTTACACTAATTATATTATTAGTATCAATATCAGTGAAAGCACAAGACACAGGTTTTGTATATATCCCTCCACAACTTAATGGTTGTACATATTGGTCAAATACGCCATCATCTACTTATGGATCAACAGATTGCCTTAATGGTCAGATTGTATACCATCCAGCAGAAATATCGTATGTCCCTGGATTGAGAATGGATTTTTATGCCCAACCTTATCATATGGATTCTATTGTTGATGTAATTGGAATTTGTGCAAAAATGATAAGCTCTGGTTTATATTATCCAGGCAATTATTTTAAGATTACAGATATGTCTTTTAACACATTAGATTCTGTGCCTTATATTGCACCATCACAAATGACCTTATGTAAATTCTATTTCCAAGATACAGTAAAGGTAAAAGATTTTTACATAATGATCACTTATGCTGATACAGTTATTTTTAACGGAAACAACACAGGTTTTGATTATACCTTAACTGGTTTTGATTCAATTAACTGTGTTTATACAGCTTGCAATACTGGATACGATCCTTGGGTTTCTATAAATGGTATTAGAAGTTCATTTTCTGAACATCCAGCTTACAAATGGTATAAGAATGTTCATTTAGCTTTTTTCCCTATACTTAAAGTTAAAAATAGTAGCTTGTCGAGTGTTGATTTAGAAAAATATACTTATGTTTATCCTAATCCTGCTAAGGATGATATTAATTTCTCTTGTTCTTTTATGATTAAAGATATTGAGATTTATGATATTATGGGCAAGAGGGTTCTTAAAACAGAGGTTAAGGATTATTCTAAGAGTATTGATATTTCATCTCTCGCAAAGGGTTCTTATGTTGCTAAGCTAAACACAGAACAAGGTTTGGTTTCTAAGAAGTTTATTGTGGAATAAGGTTTTTATTAAATAGAAATAGGCTGCGATGAAATTTATTTTCTTTGCAGCCTATTTTTTGTTTTTATTAATGAAGTTGTTTTTTATTTCATTATTGATTTTAGTCTTTCGGTTAGTGCGGGGATTATTTTCTTTGCGTCACCGATTATTCCTAAGTCTGCGGTTTGCATAATAGGAGCGTAGCGGTCTTTGTTTATAGCAAGGATAAATCCAGACTCTTCCATTCCAGCCATATGCTGAATAGCACCAGAAATACCACAGGCAATATAAAGGTCGGGACGTACAGTCTTTCCTGTTTGACCAACCTGTCTTTCGTGTCCCATAAGACCAGAATCAACAACAGCTCTCGAAGCAGAAACCTCAGCCTTAAGAACAGAGGCTAAATCTTTTAATCGTTTAAGTCCTTCCTCTGTGCCACAGCCTCTACCACCTGAAACAAGAATTTTGGCATCAGCAATATCAACCATATTTCCCTTTTCTTTTACGTTCTCAATAATTCTAACTCTAAACTTATCCTTATTGAAAACTATATCCATGTTTTCTATCTCACCCTTACGAGAATCATCTTTTGCAAGAGCTTTCATAACACCAGGGCGAACAGTAGACATTTGTGGACGATGGTCAGAACATATAATTGTTGCCATAAGGTTACCACCAAAAGCAGGACGAGTCATAAGAAGTTCCTTTTCCTCAGAAATTTCAAGCCTTGTGCAGTCAGCAGTTAAACCTGTTGAAAGACGAGCAGAAACTCTAGGACCAAGGTCACGACCAATTGTTGTTGCACCAATTAATAGAATAGAAGGTTTATATTTCTCAACAATTTGGCAAATGGCTTGAGTATAGCTCTCGGTATAATATTGTTCCAATTCAGCATCTTGACAAAGAACAACATTATCTGCACCCATAGCAATTAGACTTTGGGCTTTATCAGAAATATTATTCCCAAGCAAGATAGCATAAACTTTCTCGCCTAAATTATCAGCAAGCTCACGAGCCTTACCTAATAATTCTAAGGCAACTCCTTGTATTTGTCCTTCTCTTTGTTCAACGAAGACAAATACATTTTTATATTGTGTTTTATCCATTGTGATTTGCTTTTTAGATAATGAATTTTTCTTTTAACCTGCTAATGATAATACCAACAGCCTCTTCGGTATCGACCTCAAAAACTTCTCCATTTGACTTAACTCCCTTGGTAAAAGCTTTCTTTACCTTAGTAGGAGAGCCCTTGAGTCCAAGTTTTGACTCATCAACAGAAATATTATCAAAGCCCCAAACCTCCACATCTTTATCATAAGCCTCAATAATACCTCTTACAGACATGTAACGAGCCTTATTAGCAGAAGCAAGAACAGTTACTAAACAAGGAGAATCTACTTCAAGAATTTGATAACCCTCTTCCGTTGCTTTACGTATTCTAAATGTTTTGTTGCCGTCATATTCTAGATTTTCAAGATAACTAACCTGAGGTAAATCTAGATGTTCTGCAATCTGAGGTCCTACTTGAGCAGTATCTCCATCGATAGCTTGACGACCAGTTATTATTAAATCATATTCTAGCATTTTTAATGCTCCAGCAAGTGCATTAGATGTTGCAAGAGTATCAGCTCCAGCAAATTTTCTATCAGTTAGAAGTATTGCTCTATCAGCACCCATAGCATAAGCTTCTCTTAATACAGCATCTGCTTGAGTTGGCCCCATAGTTATCACAGTTACATGAGCGCCATAAAGGTCTTTTAAACTAAGGGCTAACTCTAAACCTCCTTTATCGTCAGGGTTTATAATACTTGGCACCCCATCTCTTATCAATGTCCCAGTTACAGGATCAAGTCTTACTTCGGTTGTATCGGGAACTTGCTTTATACAAACAATTATTTTCATATTTCTAAGTTTTTATTTTAAAATACTTGCAGCAATTACCATTCTTTGAACCTCAGAAGTCCCTTCGTAAATCTCAGTAATTTTTGCATCACGCATCATCCTTTCAATAGGATATTCACGAGTGTAACCATAACCTCCATGAAATTGTACAGCCTTTGTGGTAACTTCCATTGCAGTTTCGGCTGCAAATAGTTTTGCCATAGCAGCATCGGTTGAATAAGGCATGCCATTATCCTTTTTGTATGCTGCAGAGCGAACAAGTAGGCGAGAGGCTTGAACCTTAGTTTCCATATCGGCTAATTGAAACTGTGTATTTTGAAATTTAGAAATACTTTTATTGAATTGTTTTCTCTCCTTGGTGTATTTAATTGTTTCGTCCATCGCACCTTGAGCAATTCCTAAGGCCTGTGCAGCAATTCCAATCCTTCCTCCATCGAGAGTCTTCATTGCAATACCAAAACCTTTTCCAACCTTTCCTAATAGATTATCTTTTGGTATCTCACAGTTTTCGAAGATAAGCTCACATGTTGCAGAACCTCTTATCCCTAATTTTTTTTCTTTCTTTCCGATGGTAAATCCAGGAGTATCCTTTTCGACAATAAATGCAGATATACCCTTTGTTCCTTGAGATTTATCAGTCATGGCAATTACGATATAAACATGTGCGTAACCTGCATTTGTGATAAAAATCTTTGAACCATTGATTATCCATTTATCTCCTTCATCAATAGCTGTGGTTTGTTGCATTGCTGCATCTGTTCCTGCATTAGGCTCAGTAAGGCCAAAAGCTCCAATCCATTCTCCTGAACATAGTTTAGGAAGGTATTTTTGTTTTTGCTGCTCAGTTCCATTTTCAAATATTGGAGCAACGCATAATGAAGTATGGGCAGAAACAACTACTCCAGTTGTAGCACATGCTCTCGAAAGTTCTTCGACAGCCATTGAATACATCTGATTTGTTCCACCTTGACCTCCATATTCAATAGGAATAGGTATCCCCATAATTCCTATCTTTGCCATTTTTTCTACTGTTTCTATAGGGAAGCGTTCTTCTTCGTCTACCTCAGCAGCCAATGGCTTTACTTCATTTTCTGCAAAATCTCGTATCATCTGCAAAAAAAGTTCTTCTTTTTTATTTAGTTTGAAGTCCATTTGTTTGTTATTATATATATAGTTAAGGCGAGAAATTTCTAACCCGCCTTTTATTTATTTTTGAATTTTACTCTGCTTTCTAATTAAACAGTCATTCCTCCGTCAACACTTAGGGTGTGACCGTTAATATATGCAGCTTCATCGGAAGCAAGAAAAGCATAAGCATTTGCTATTTCATTTGGTTCGCCTAAGCGTCCAATAGGAACTTTTGCTTTCATTGTATCAATAACATTTTCTGGCATTGCTGCAACCATTTCTGTTGCAATAAAACCAGGAGCAATAGCATTTACTGTGATACCTTTTCTTCCAAGTTCTCTAGCAAGAGTCTTTGTCATTCCAATTAATCCAGCCTTTGTTGCAACATAGTTCGTTTGTCCAAAGTTACCATAAAGTCCAACAACAGAAGAAGCATTTACAATTCTTCCCCAAGAGTTAGCTAACATATATTCACTAATTATCTTTGTGCAATAGAAAACTCCAGTTAGATTAACATCAATAACTTGTTGCCATTGTTCAGGAGTCATCTTTTTAAGAGTACTATCTCTTGTAATTCCTGCGTTGTTAATTAAAATATCTATTCTACCAAAATTATCATTTACTTCTTTAGCGGCAGCTTCAATTTCTGCATAGTTTGCAGTATTTACTTTTGCAAATGTTGCTCCAAGCTCAGTAGCTAGTGCATTTCCTCTTTTCTCGTCAAGGTCCCAAATAATAACATTAGCACCTTCTTCTTTAAATTTTCTTGCTGTTGCTGCACCAATACCTGCTGCACCTCCAGTAATAATTGCAACTTTATTTTCTAATCTTTTCATGTCTGTAATATTAAAATCTTTCTTTATGCATTAGTTTTGCCCCACCAGAGATAGCTATTTTTCCATCTTCCGACTCAAGTGTGCATTTAATTACTCCTCTGTGTTTTTCTTCATTAACCTCCATTACTTCAAACTTTGCAATGTAGTTTTGTTCAACAAAAACAGGAGCGAGGAATGCCATTTCTTGAAACATATAAATTGTTCCTTCTCCTGGCCACTGTGTTCCAAATACTTTAGAAAATACAGCTCCAGCAAAGAAACCATGAACAATTGGTTTTCCAAAAGGAGTCTTTGCAGCATATTCAGCATTAATATGAATAGGATTATTATCTCCAGAACATTCTGCAAATTTATTTACATTCTCTTGAGTGAATCTTACGTTTTCATTAAAAATATCACCAACCTTTATCTTTTCCATAATAGGTTATCTTTTTATGATTAATGCAGTTCCCATTCCACCTCCTATACAAAGAGATGCTAATCCAAGAGAATTGTTTGAACGTTTCATTTCATGTATTAATGAAACAAGTATTCTACAGCCAGATGCTCCAACAGGATGACCAAGAGCGATAGCTCCACCATTTTTATTGGTTCTTTCGTTTAACCATTCTTTGTCTACTCCGTGTTTTTCGCATAATTGTTTTTGAACACCAAGAGCTTGAGCCGCAAATGCTTCGTTTAATTCAAATACTTCTATGTCAGATAGTTTAAGGTTGGTTTTTGAAAGTGCATTTCCAATTGCAGGTACTGGACCTAATCCCATAATTGAAGGATCTACACCACCTTGACCGATAGCTATTATTTCACCAATAGGAGTAAGTCCATATTCTTTAACAGCCTTTTCAGATGCAACCATTACAAATGCTGCACCGTCATTAATTCCTGATGCATTTCCAGCAGTAACAGAGCCATCTTTCTTAAACGCTGGTCTTAGAGCAGAAAGTTTTTCAAAAGAAGTTGCTCTATTTACAAATTCATCTTCTTCAAATATTGTTGTTGATTTTTTTGTAACTATTTCAAAAGGAACAATCTCTTCTTTAAAATTACCTTTATCAATAGCAGCAATAGCCTTTGATTGAGAATTTATAGAAAGTGTGTCTTGTTCTTGTCTTGAAATATTTAATTGACTAGCTATGTTTTCTGCAGTAATACCCATATGTTCTCCCGAGAAAGCATCGGTTAAACTATCAAAAATCATATGGTCCTTCATCTTAATATCACCCATCTTAATTCCATTTCTAGTTGAAGAAGGTAATACGAATCCAGCACCAGACATTGATTCAGCACCTCCTGCAATAATAAGGTTTGCCTCGCCTGCACGAATTGAGTTATAAGCATTCATAACAGATTTTAAACCACTACCACAAATCATATTTATACCATATGCAGGTATCTCAATAGGGATATTTGATTTTACTGCTATTTGTCGAGCAATACCTTGACCTTGACCTGCCATTAATATATTGCCAACAATAACTTCATCAATTTTTGATGGATCAATCTTAGTTTCTTCTAATATATTTTTGATAACAGCTACCCCAAGGTCAACTACAGAAACATTTGCTAATGTTCCTAGAAATTTACCAATAGCTGTACGTTTTGCTGATACTATATATACTTTTTCCATAACTATAAATTTATATTATTATAATTGCATTTCTTTTAAATCCTTAGAAATAATTAATTTAGCCTCAGTAGCCTCTTGTACTTGTTCAACAGTAAATTCAGGATGAATTTCTTTTAGAACAATACCCTCAGAAGTTATTTCCATAACACCCATTTCAGTAATAATCAAGTTAACTTGACCTGCGGCAGTTAGAGGAAGTGTACACTCTTTTAGAATTTTCTTATTTCCATTTGCTGTGTGTTCCATTGCTAGAATTACATGTTTAGCTCCAACAACTAAATCCATTGCACCACCCATTCCAGGTATTTTTTTACCAGGAATCATCCAGTTTGCTAGGTTTCCTTTTTCATCAACCTGCATTGCTCCAAGTATTGTTGCATCAACATGACCTCCACGAATAATAGAAAAAGAAACACTACTATCAAAAGTTGCTCCTCCTTCAATACAAGTTGTATATTGTCCTCCTGCATTTACAAATTCAGGATTTTCTTCTCCAGGTTTAGGGTCAGAACCCATTCCAATTAATCCATTTTCTGACTGAAGTAATACTTTAACTCCAGGGTCTAAGAAGTTGGGAACAAGTGTTGGTAGTCCAATACCTAAGTTAACGATATATCCATCTTTTAGTTCAAGAGCAGCTCTTCGTGCTATAATATCTCTGATTTGATTTTTATCCATATTAAACTACTATTTAGAATTTCTTTTTACCATTTCTTGAGCAATATATGAGGCAACATCATCAGCATATGAGTTCATACTAAACCCAGCATCATAGCCTAGTTCTTTTGCAAGTTCATGAGAAAGTCTAGGACCTCCACAACAAAGAATTACCTTGTCTCTTAGTCCTTCAGCTTCCAACATCTCAACAAGTTCGACTAAGTTCTTTATATGAACATCCTTTTGTGTAACCGTTTGAGATACTAAAAGAGCGTCGGCTTTCATTTCTATTGCCTTTGCAATAAATTCCTCGTTTGGAACTTGACTACCCATATTCAAAGCTTCGAACATTTCGTAACGTTCAATTCCGTAATGTCCAGCATATCCTTTCATATTCATAATTGCATCAATACCCACAGTATGAGCATCGGTACCAGTACTTGCACCAACAACAACAATCTTTCTTCCTAAGTTTTGTTTTATATAATCATCTGTTTCATGCATATCCATTTTATTTGATTCCACCTTTGGAACATGGATAGTGGTGTAATCTACAGTATGAGTACAATTTCCATAGCAGTTAAAGAAAGTGAAACCTTCAGTAAGTTCTTTATAAAATACTACTTGAGTATTTTCAAAGCCCATTTTCTTTAATAAAAGCTTAGCAGCCTCTATCGATTCATCATTACAAGGAACAGGAAGAGTAAAACTAATTTGAGTCTTACCATCATTCATTGTATCTCCATAAGGCTTTACCTCTTTAAGATTTAGTTCAGTACTAAATTCTTTTTTGTCCATTGAATATAATCCACCACTCATTATTTGTTTTCTCCTTTCATTAAAGTTATAAATGGATTGTAGTATTGTACATCTTTTTCGAATACTCCAGCAAGACCTTTCCCTCCATTCTTTGGACGTTTAATATCTGCAAATAATCCTTTTTCTAAGGCTTCAAAAAGACTTTCTTTTTCTATCTTTTCTAATAAATCAGTAGCATCATTCAATACCTTTTGAGCTCTTTGTTGAATTATACCATCTTTCTTATATTCTACCTCATCACCAATATTCTTCATATTATTGAATACATATTTTGCATTTTCAATAGAAAGGTAACGGTCGCTCATAAAAGGAGTGTGGATAGCCTCTGTCATCATTCCAAGAAGTTGAAGACCTTGTCCTGTCCATATACTAATTGCATTGAAAAGTGCATCTTGAACATGTCCTCTAAAAATATTACCAGTCATAAACTTAGTAGGAGGCATGTATTTTAATGGTGCATTAGGGAATATCTCTCTTGTCATCTGAGCTTGCGCAAGCTCATAAAGAAAACCATTTTCCAAATCAGGAGTCATTTCGAAGGCGTGACCGAGTCCCATTTGCTCTTCAGGTAGTCCTGCTGCAAAGGCTAATTGTTCGTTTATTAAATCGGAAGCTAAAACTGTATGTGCTTCGTCGAAAGCATCAGCCGTAGTTAGATAATTATCTTCTCCTGTGTTTATTATCACTCCTGCAAATCCATTGATAATTCTAGAAAAATATTGATCAACAAGAGTTCTTTGCATATTTATGTCACGGAATAGAATTCCATAAAGAGCATCGTTAAGCATAACATCTAGACCTTCTAAGGCTCCCATTACAGCTATCTCAGGCATACATAATCCAGAGCAATAATTGCAAAGACGAATATAACGACCTACTTCTTCTCCAACCTCATCAAGGGCAGAGCGCATGATACGGAAGTTTTCTTGAGTAGCAAATGTTCCACCAAAGCCTTCGGTAGTAGCACCATAAGGAACGAAGTCTAAAAGAGATTGACCTGTTGTTCTAATAACAGCAATAATATCTGCTCCTTGACGTGCAGCAGCTTGTGCTTGAACAACGTCTTCATATATATTTCCTGTAGCAACAATTACATATAGATAAGGTTTTGAACCTTCTCCAATTGTTTGGATATAATTTTCTCTACGTTTACGATTATTACTTATTTTCTCAATACTTGAATTTACAAACGGTTGAAGAGATTGTTTAATCTTTTCAATGTCATTTATAGGCATAGTAGTTATATCTAACTCTCCTAAGGCTGTTTTTTCAGCAATTTCTTGTGGCGATAATCCTGTTTCAATTATTGCATTTCCAATAAAAAACAGAACGCCATGTTTTAGCATTCCCTTTTCTTTAATAAAATCAACTAAAACATTTGGAAGAGGAACTTCATTTGCATCAATATCATCGATTCCCATTAAGCGACATAGAGTACGTTCAACAGCCACTGTAGAATAGTTATCTACAAAACTTTGGACATCGTCAGAAATGCTCTTTGCTAATCCCTTAGCATGCGCAACTTTCTGAAAATCCAGCCCTAACTTGCTTGCTTTCATATAATAAATTTAGATTATTTTTCTCTTTTAATTATCAAAATCAACACAAATAGTAAATTATCAACAATTAAGCTACAAAATTATGAAGAAAATACCTAATCTCAAACTAATTATATAAAAACAAATGAAAATATTCATTTAATATTTTTTCTTGCTATTTTTTCAATTGTTAATCTTAAGAAACTAAAACTATATCTTTGGTGAAAAAATCTTTGTGTTTAAGTCTGGTTTCTTTGTTTTTGAATTTAAAAACAAAGAAACTAATCAAGGAAATAAAGAGATTTTTCATTTTTACGCTATATGTTTGAAATTTTATTAGATTTATTTGGATTTTTATTTCGTATAATTAGAATTATCTCTGAGATATTTTCAATTATACGAAATAAAAATTCAAATTTAAAACCATATATTTCGAAAACCTTATTTTATTCAGTTTTTTGACTTCAATCTACTTGAAAAATTAAGTGTTATTAACTTGTAGAATCGCGTATATATTTTCAGTTAAGGGATATTCTTATTCTTTAGTTAATAAACAGAGAATGATTAATAGTATATAATTAACATCAAACTTTACTATATGTTAATAAAATATGAGTTTCAAGGTATTTATGTTAATATTATTTACCTTATATTCAAATGAAATATATCAAAGATCCATTTAGATAGGAGCAAAGTAAAGCTTATATTAAAATAATGTATTAATTTTGAAACATAAAACAAAAAGTCATGAATAAATTATCACTGCTATATTATATTTTTCCTTCCTTATGCTTATTGCCTTTTATGAGTGCTCCTTTAGCTCTTGCATTAGGGATATTTTTAGTTTTATTTAAGGTTCATAAGCCTTATGATATTAAAAAGTATACTTCTAAAATCCTTCAATGGTCAATTGTTCTTATGGGATTTGGGATGAGTCTTGAAAAGGTTATTGAAACATCCTCGACAGGTATCTGGCTTACTGCTTCATCTGTTTTTATTACCTTTATTTTTGGCTTAGCTTTAGGATATTTATTTAAGGTAGAGAAGAATACTACAATGCTTATTTCTTCAGGAACTGCAATCTGTGGTGGGTCAGCAATTGCGGCAGTATCCCCAATAATTAATGCTAAGCATAATCAGATAAGTTTTGCCCTAACTGTAATATTTGTTTTGAATGCAGTTGCACTATTTATTTTTCCAATTATAGGTCATTATTTTGGAATGAGTGAAGAAAACTTTGGATATTGGGCAGCAATTGCAATTCACGATACCTCTTCAGTTGTTGGAGCAGGTGCAGCCTATGGACCAAAAGCTTTAGAAATTGCAACAACTGTTAAGCTGACAAGAACACTTTGGATAATTCCTCTATCGTTTCTTGTACTATTCTTGAATAGAAAACATTCTAATGGAGCTAAGGTGAAAATTCCTTGGTTTATTCTTTATTTTATTATTGCCATAATATTGGCTTATTATATCCCTTCTTGGTCAGAAACATTTAATCATCTTAATTGGCTTGGAAAAAAGGGTATGATGGTTGCCTTGTTCTTAATAGGGACATCTTTTTCTTTAGAAGAAATGAAAACCGCAGGGCTTCGTTCATTTCTTTTGGGGATAACTCTATGGATAATAATAAGTATTTCAACTTTATTTTTCTTTATAAACTAGCCGAATTAATTCAGACATATATAAATAATCTATTTGGGTATTAATAAAATCTCTAAAACATAATAGCGTCTTATTGTGTTTATATTATAAGATATTAATAATAAACCAAATAATTAGATTTAATATGTTTAAAGAATATAACCCCATTAATAAGTTAATGTTTCAAGTTATCGACAATCAAGGGAAGGTTATCGATAATAAATTAATGCCTAAAATCACTGATGAAAGAGTGCTTAAGGCATATAAAGACATGTTATTTGCTCGAACTGCCGATTTGCAAATTGTTTCATATCAACGTCAAGGTAGAATTTATACCTATCCGCCAAACTATGGTCAAGAAGCTATTTCTGGAGCCACAGCAGTAATCATTGAAGAAAAGGATTGGCTTGTTCCTGCTTTTAGAGAGATGGGTGCTATGCTTGCAAAAGGTGTTACACTCAAAGAATTATTCCTTTTGTTTATGGGATATGAAGATGGTAATGAATATAAGAATGCCAATAAGGTCTTGCCAATTAGCGTGCCTATTGCATCTCAAATGCTCCATGCAACAGGTATTGGCTATGAGATTAAGTATAATAAGAAAAAGGAATTAGTCTATGCCTTTGTCGGAGATGGAGGGACATCGGAAGGGGACTTTCATGAAGCTGTGAATTTTGCAGGAGTATGGAAGGTGCCTGTAGTATTCATTATCCAAAACAACCAATACGGTATTTCAACCCCAACAAGAATGCAGACAGCTTCGGAGAGCTTGGCTATAAAGTCAATCGCGTATGGAGTAAAAGGAATTCAGGTTGATGGTAATGATTTCTTTGCAATGCTAAGAGCTCTTGAAGAAGCTAAGAAGGTTTGTGAGAATGGAGAGGGACCAGTACTTATTGAAGCAGTTACTTATCGTAAGGGCGCTCATACAACAAGTGATGACCCAACAAAATATAGGACAAAGGAAGAGGAAGAAGAGTGGGACAAAAAAGACCCATTGAAGAGATTAAAGCAATATATAATCAATAAGAAACTTTGGTCAGAAGAGGAAGAAGAGAAGATAATAGAAGACTTTAAGAAAGAGGTTGACAGACAGTTTATAGAGGCTGAAAATTATCCAGAGTATAAGGCTGAGGATATATTTAAGTATATGTATTCTGAAATGCCTCAAGAGCTAAAAGACCAGGAACATAGACTAAAAGAGTTCTATCGTTGGAAAGAAGAAAGAGTTTCACAAACCATTAAGAAGTAATTGCTATGAAGATAATGAATATGGTGGGTGCCATTAACGATGCACTCGATATAAAATTAAACGAAGATAAAAACGTAGTAGTTTTTGGAGAGGATGTTGGAGTTGAGGGAGGAGTATTTAGGGTAACAGAAAATCTCCAAAAGAAATACGGAGCAGATAGGGTATTTGATTCCCCACTTGCAGAGAGTGGAATTGTTGGAACAGCAATAGGTATGTCAATAGCAGGTCTTAGACCAGTTGTTGAGATGCAGTTTTGTGGTTTTATCTACCCAGCAATGAACCAAATCATAAGCCATGCATCAAGAATGAGGAATCGTTCCAGAGGGAAGCTTGAAACCCCTATGGTAATTAGAATGCCTTATGGTGGAGGTATAAATGCATTGGAGCATCATAGCGAAAGTATGGAGGCTTTGTTTGGACATATTCCAGGGCTTAAGGTTATTGCACCTTCTACTCCTCACGATGCAAAGGGAATGTTGATTTCGGCAATTGAAAGCAATGATACTATTCTCTATATGGAGCCAAAGAGGATTTATAGGGCAATTAAACAAGAGGTTCAAGAAGGAAAATTTACTATTGAGCTAGGAAAAGCAAATGTTCTCACTCAAGGAAAGGATGTAACAATAGTTAGCTTTGGCGCAATGATAAGGGAGGTTCAAAAGGCTATGGTTATGGCAAAGGAACAAGGAATTAGTGTTGAACTTATTGACCTTAGAAGCATTTATCCAATAGATAGAGAAACCATTAGAAACTCTGTTAAGAAGACAGGTAGATTAATAACAGTTACTGAAGGACCACAAAGCTTTGGACTAGGAGCAGAAATTTCTCAAATAGCAATTGAGGAAGCCTTCCTACACTTAGAAGCACCACCCGCAAGGGTTTCTGGTTACGATGTGATTGTACCACTTCCTAAAGGAGAACATCACTATATGCAAGATGCATACAAAATACTTTATGAAATTGAGAAAATCGTTAAATACTAAGGCAATATGAGATATATATTTAAATTTCCTGATATAGGAGAAGGTCTTGAAGAAGGAGTAATTATTCAATGGCACGTAGATAAAGGACAAAAGGTTAAGATGGGAGAAAGCTTAGTGACAATGGAGACTGATAAGGTTGTTACTGAAATCCCATCACCAAGGGAAGGAGTTATTGCTGCTCGTTATGGTAAAGAAGGAGAAGTTATTAGGGTTGGGGCAGCACTTGTAGAAATAGAATTGGATTCTTCTGAGGCAGATATTTCAATAAACCAAGAAGAAACCAAGACACAGCAAGTTGAGGAAGAGGGAGCAGGAGTAGTTGGTACTTTGGAAGTAGCAGGTAATGATTTTGTTCTAACAGCATCTAAAGAAGGAATTCATGAGGATAATCAAACTAAATCAAATTCAGTCAAGGCTCTTGCTACACCTGTTGCCAGGGCAATGGCTAAGGAAATGGGAATTGATATTAATTTGGTAAGAGGTTCGGGACCAGCTCAAAGAGTAATGAAGGATGATATACTAAACTACTCTAAACAAGATTCAAAACCAACAGTTTCTAAATCTATAGCAAGCGAAAATCTTTTAGAAGAAAGAGTTGAAGTAGAACCTTTATCTCAAATTCGTAAGACTATTGCTAAGAATATGATTCAAAGCAAGCATAATGCTGCACATATGACAGTATTTGAAGAGATAGAAATTTCGGAATTAGATCGTATTAGAAAGAAATACAAGGATTATTTCAAAGAAGAAAATATTAAAATAACCTATCTTGCTTTTATTGTTAAGGCTGTAGCTTTGGCTCTTAAGAAACATAAATCATTGAATGCTGAGATGGATATGGAGAAGGGAGTAATGATTTATAAGAAATACTATAATATTGGAATTGCAGCCGATACAGAAAAAGGTTTGGTAGTGCCAGTAATTAAGAATGCAGATAGGCTAAGTATAAAAGAGATTGCTTTAGAGATTCAAATACTTGCAGATAAGGCAAGGGATGGGAAGCTTAGTATAGATGATATGAAGGATGGAACCTTTACAATAACTAGCTATGGAAGTATTGGAGGATTGTTTGCAGTACCTGTGATTAATTATCCCCAAGCTGGAATCTTGGGAATAGGAAGAATTAGTAAACAGCCAATAGTAAAGGACGATAAATTAGATATTGGTTTAATACTTCCGCTTTCCTTAAGTGTTGACCATAGAATTGCTGATGGAGGAGAAACTTCGAGATTTCTCAATACAGTTATGAGTTATTTGAATGAGCCTGTGGGCTTATTAATTTATTAAAGTCAAGGAGGAAAAGATTATGTATGATTTAATAATAATAGGTTCAGGTCCTGCAGGATATGTTGCAGCAATTAGAGCAGCACAAATAGGAATGAAAACAGCAATAATTGAGCAGGATAGGATAGGGGGCATGTGTTTGAATTGGGGCTGTATTCCTTCAAAGTCTATATTGGAAAGTGTTAAGCTCTTTGATAAAATAAAAAAGGATGCTTCGAAATATGGAATAGAAGGAATTGAAAAAGGTGGTATTAGTTTCAATTGGAATAAGGCAATCAAGAGAGCTGATTTGAATGTAAAGAAGCTTACCTCTGGAATAGAATACTTATTAAAGAAGAATGGGGCGGAGATAATTACTGGCACAGCGAAACTTATTAATAAGAATACTGTTTCGGTTGAGAATAGGCATCTTGAGGCTAAGAATATAATTATTGCAATAGGTTCAACTTCTTCAAAAATTGAATCCAATGTTGAAGGTTTAGTTGTAGAACCAATGGATGTTTTTAAAGAAAGAGAACTTCCGGAAAACATTGTGGTTATTGGTGAAGGACCAGTTGCAATTGAATTAGCTCAAGCCTATAACTTAATGGAAAAGAAGGTTACAATGGTATTGGAATCTGATTCTTTTATGCCACTTGCCGATACCTATATTAGCGACTATATTCAGAACAAACTCAAAAAAGATAAAATAAGTATTATCAGTAGTAATAGTGAAATATCTATTAAAGATAATTGGAAAGAAGGAGTATTGAGGGTGAACGATGAGGAGATAGCTTGTGAGTTGATAATTAATGCCCGACAAAGAAAGGCTAATGTCTTGGATTCTGAGATTAAAATAGAATTAGAAAATGGTTTTATTAAGGTGGATGAAAACCTTGAAACTTCAGTTGAGGGCATTTATGCTATTGGGGATGTAAATGGGAAAAGTCATTTTGCTCATATTGCTTCGGCAGAGGGTTTGTTTGTAGTAAATAAACTTTGTGGAGTAAAGGAGAAATTAGACTTAAGCAAATTTCCAATGAATATGTATTCTCAACCAGAGGCTGCTCAAATTGGTAAAACGGAAAATGAACTAAAGGATATGGGAGTAGACTATAAGATTAGTGAATTTCCACTTTCTGCCAATGGTAAGGCTTTGACCGAAAACTCAACAGAAGGTTTTATTAGAATTCTTTCAGAAAATCAATACGGAGAAGTTTTGGGAGTTCAGATTGTTGCCAACAATGCAACCGATATGATAAATGAGGCATCGGCATATATGCAATTGGAGTCCACAGTTTATGATATAGCAAAAACAGTACATACTCATCCAACAATCTCAGAAGTCTTCATGGAAGCAGGATTTGAAGCCGTAGATCATGCTATTCACAAATAATACCCTAAGCGATATGAGCACTCAACCTGTACTATATTCGTATAATTTACCAGATTATGCAATATTTGAATCTAAAAAGGATTTTGACTATTATATTGGTACACCAGATAATACCTATATTGTTCTTGGGAGATCTAATAACATTGAGGGAACGATAAATTGTGAGAACGTAAAGCAAGATGGAATAATTACCTTGAAACGCCCCTCAGGTGGAGAATCGGTTATTCTTAGTCCCAATATGTTGATATTTTCTTTTATGTATAGAAATGATAAGATAATAAATCCACACAAACTATTTAAGATAATCAATACAAAACTAATAGATAATCTAAGCAAAATAGGAATAGGGAATTTGTCATCCAAAGGAATATCCGATCTAAACATTGGAAATATGAAAATCATGGGTTCCTCAATGTTTACTAAAAACAAAACAATATTCTATCATGGAGTATTAAATATAAGTGAAGATGTAGAGTTAATAGAAAGATACCTTATGCACCCATCAAAAGAACCAGACTATAGAGAAAAACGTTCTCACAGAGATTTCGTAAGCTCACTACAAAGAGAAGGTTATAACCTTAGTAAAGAAGAGCTAACAAAGGCTTTAGAAACATCAATTTTGCAGATAAAAGAGGAATTAAAGAAAATATAATTACTAAGGTTGGTGGAGTGGATTTAAGGAGCAAAGAAACTATTTTTTGATAAGTTTTTTTGCTTCTTCTATTAATTCCTTATCTATATTTAGTAGGGAAGCTATATTTAGGGCTTCGTTTGGAACCTTTTCTTCTTTTTCTTCAATAAGTGAGTAATCTATATGGCCTTGAATATCCTTTATAGATATCATTTTTTTATTCTCTTTATTAATAAATCCTTTTACTCTTAGTCTTTTGCATGGAGTTTTTATTCCAGAATAATGGGTTGTGGTAATAGAGAAAGAATTAGTCTTTGAAATAATTTTAAGATAACTATCAACAATAGCAACTCCTTCTGTGGGATTAGTTGTTCGAGCCAATTCATCGATTAATATTAGATATTTTTTGCCTTGTTTTGCCTTTTGGATAAAGTCATTTAGGAGTAGAATCTCAGAAGCATATGATGACAAACCTTCTTCCTCATTTTGGTTGTCGCCAATTGAAATTAAAACATTTTCAACCAAGCAAATTTCTGCATTTTCACAAGGAAGAAAGAAAGCAAATTGAGCAAGAAATTGAGCAAGAGAAATTGATTTTAGAAGCAATGTTTTACCTGCCATATTTGCCCCAGTAATAAGGGTGGGAGCAAGAGAAAAGGAAATATCTATAGGCTGAAAAGTCCTATAATTCTCTAAAAACTTATCATAAAGCAAAGGATAAACTAATTTAGTGTAAGATATTGTATCTGAATTATTAATCGTAGGTTCTGAAAATCTCTTATTAAAGAAATAAATAGCCTTCGCAAAATTAATATCTATCTTAGAAATTGTATTAATGGCATCATAAAGAATCATAGTTTGAGAACGAAGTTTGGTGGATAATTCTTCTCTTATTTCATCCTCCAAAGCAACACATTCAAGGAATAATTTATTTACTAAATCCTCATTATTATTACCCTTCGATTCTTCCCATTGCTTACGCTTTTTTACTAGCTCTTTTGAATATGCAGAGTAAATATAAAATTGATTTAGTTGAAGTTTTTCAGGGTCAAGAATAGAAATAACAGAGTCTAAATCTGGTATAATTAATTCTTTTATATCAAGGTCAAACAATAGACTCTTTATATTTGAAACAGAGATAGAGAATGATTTAATTTCGAATAATGAAATATCATCGAGAGTATTATTGTTTTCAAGAAGTTTTATTGTCCCACTTATATCGTGAATACATTCCAAGATAGAAAAGACTTTCCCTAATTGTTTTTTATTTGCATTAGTAGAAATATATCTTTGACAAGCACTAATTATTTCAAATTGGGATTTTAGACAAACTGCATCTTTAGAAAACTTTGTTTCCAACAATGCTTTCCGTCCCATTGGTGAGTGGATTTTTAATTGATTTACCACGTATGATAATCCACTGTGTTTTTCAATAGCTTGCTTAAGTGTCATAACTATATTTCTTTTATATTATAAATAGGAATAGGTATTTCTTTCTTTAGGGCATTAATAAGCTCTTCGGAGTTAAGATTGTATCCAGAAGGAGAAGTCGGGTTTACAGTAATTGCAATAAGATTAGTTCTCTGCGCAACATAAAGTTTTCCTTGTTTTTGAAGAAAACGATTGATATTTTCAATTGAGGCAAAAACTCTTGTAAAATCCCTAATTATTATTTCAATCTTATCAACATCTTTTTGAGCGAGGAGGAACTGCATTAGCTTGTCGGTAATAATCCCAGAGATAAAAATCCTTTTCCCATAAGCAAATATCTTTTCCTTATTATTCTCAATCATAAGTATGGAAGGGATTTTTAAATCAATAATATTATCTTCATTATCAATAGCCCATATACCTTGTTCAATGTTTATAAGCCTCAGGCTTAAGTTTTCCTGAACTTGTGGAAGTTGAGACATTCTATAAACAAAGGCAGTCTTTTTAACTAGAGTCTTAATATCTATTGAAAGAGCCGCACCTGTGGAAAGAACCATTGCATCGGTAATAGAGGGAGAACCAAAACTCATCCTCGATAAGGCTCCATCAACCAAAACAATATCCGAACCAAAACCTTTTAATTCTTCAATCACATTCTTTAACCAAGAAGTATTGCCAGGACCAGAAAGTTTAACTTTCCCACTACTAATAGTTTTTGCAGTAACCAAGCGACCTAAGGCAGAGTTTTGGTTTGAGACTGATAAGATATTAGCAATAATCTCCTTTTGATTATAGAACTGCTCGGCAGTAACGAAGATTGTATTGGGATAAAGAGTGATTTCAGGCTTATGAGTATTGGTAACTTGATCGGTTTTCTCTCCATCAATTCCAATAGATGTTATACCTATCTTTATAGAAGAAAAAGAACATAGGCGAGAGAGAACATAGTTTAATGTTTCTGTCTTTCCTGTGTTCTTTTCCATACCTACAAAAGAGATACTTTTATAGGTTAATATGTCATTTATAAATGGCAATTATTAGTGTTTTGAACGTTGGTGACGAGCAAGATTAGATGGTTCAAGAGAAAGTCTATCTCCATTTAATAGGCTAGCAACACCATCCTTCTTTGCTGGATTTTTACATTCCTGACAATCGCAATTATTATTATAATCGGTAGGTTCGGTATATGTAGTTATTACACCTTCGAAGTTTCTAAGCACAATTCTACCTGGGCTTTGAGAAATAATGTATTGAGGCATAACAGGAGTTTTGCCACCACCACCAGGAGCATCCACAACAAAGGTAGGAACAGCATAACCAGAGGTATGACCACGAAGGTTTTCTATTATTTCAATACCCTTAGAAACAGGAGTACGGAAATGTTCAAGTCCCATAGAAAGGTCGCATTGGTAAATATAATAAGGACGAACTCTAATCTTTACAAGATCTTGAACCAGTCTCTTCATTATATTTGTACAATCATTTACTCCTCTTAAAAGAACTGATTGATTGCCTAGCGGAATACCAACGTTTGCCAATTTTGCACATGCTTCTGTTGCCTCAGGAGTTATTTCGTAAGGATGATTGAAGTGAGTATTTAACCATATTGGATGATACTTCTTAAGCATATTAGCCAAGTCGTCTGTGATTCTTTGAGGACAAACAACAGGAGTACGCGAACCGATACGTATAATTTCAACGTGAGGTATTGCTCTTAGGCGTTGGATAATTGATTCTAACATAGAGTCAGAAACCATAAGTGCATCACCACCAGAAAGTAAAACATCTCTAACTACTGGAGTTGCTGCAATATAATCAATTGCCTTTTGTATTCTTTCGCTTGGACTTTCACAGTCATTTTGACCAGCAAAACGACGTCTTGTGCAATGGCGACAATACATTGAACACATATCAGTAATCAAAAATAAAACTCTATCTGGATAACGGTGAGTTAAACCAGCAACTGGAGAGTCTTCATCTTCATGCAATGGGTCTAAAAGGTCAGCAGCTGATTGATGAACCTCAAGTCCTGTTGGAATAGCTTGTTTTCTTATTGGGCAGTTTGGGTCGTTAGGGTCTATCAAAGACATATAGTATGGTGTGATAGCCATACGTAAAGTTTCCAAAGATTTTTTTACACCCTCTTCCTCGTCAGGGGTTAGTGTAATATATTTTTTTAACTCATCAAGAGTTTCTATTCTATTCTTTATTTGCCATTTCCAATCGTTCCACTGAGCATCGCTCACATTTGGATATAGTTCTTTTCTTCTGTTAACTTGCATTCTATATTATATTAAATTTCTCTATTAATTACTTTGATAATACTAAACGTATAATTTTTCAAATAACTCACGAATTGGTTTTGATTCTCTAAGTATTTGAAGGGTTAAGTTAGCATGTCCCTTAGCATATCCATTACCCATAATTAAGGTAATATCTTTACCAACACCCTCTGAGCCAAGTGCAGCTTTTGTGAATGATGTTGCCATTGAGAAGAAGTATACTAATCCTTCATCTTTAGTAATAAGTATTGAAGACATTTCAGTTGAAGGAACATTTACATTATTAATAACTACATCACATCCTTCTTCTCCAACTATTGCAGTAACCTTATGGTAAACATCCATTACATCGGTAGCATCAGCAATAATTACATCAGTAGCAAGATTCATGTCAATTATTCTTTGAGCATTTTCCTTTGAATATTCAACTACAATAACTTTTCCTGATGGACCAGCTTGTTTCATCGCCTCGTAGCAGCAAAGAACTCCACTTTTACCACCACCACCAATTATACAAACCTTGTCTCCTTTAATAACCAAGCGTTCTACTTGAGCAGGTGCACCAGCAACGTCTAAGGCTGCAAGAGAAAGTTTTTCAGGAATATCAGTAGGAAGTACAGCATAGAGACCAGACTCGAACAATATAGCTTGTCCTTTAATATCTACTTGGTCGCTCATTGGGTCAAGATGAAGAATTTCATCAATACGAAGGGGAGTTAAAGATAGAGAAACTAGAGTTGCAATCTTATCTCCAACCTTTATTGTTTTATCTGGAAAGTTTGGTCCAATAGCTTTAATTGTACCAATAAGCATTCCTCCTGATCCAGTAACTGGATTTTGCATTTTTCCTCTTTCTTTTACAATTGAAAGAATCATCTCTCTCATCTTTGTTGCATCTTTATCACAAGCACCCTTTATTTGAGTGTATGATGCTGAATCAATATTCAATGTGATAACGTCAATCAATATCTCGTTATCATAAATTTCCATTGTATTATCAATCTTAAGAGCAGGTTGAGGTAAAGTTCCTTTAGGTTCAATCACGCGGTGTGTTCCGTAACGACATCCTTTGTTCATAATCTTTTTATGGTCTAAAACGGTTAATAAATATCTTTAAACAATTTCTTTAAACAATACGCTAATTTATAGCGTAGTATCTTGTTTGCAAAAATATGAAAATAAAATTAGATTTGAAGTATAAATACACTAAACAAATGCAAGATTTAGCAAAAAAAAAAGACTGCCTCATTTTATTTGAGACAGTCTCTAAAATTATTATTTTAGTCTAGTGTTAGTTAAAGAAATAACGTAGACCA
Source organism: Bacteroidota bacterium (assembly GCA_017860275.1). Classification (GTDB taxonomy): domain Bacteria; phylum Bacteroidota; class Bacteroidia; order Bacteroidales; family P3; genus UBA10566. The sequence continues at coordinate 271,711 of JAFNAQ010000002.1, read as the reverse complement.
ATTCTGAAACTGGAATTTAGACTAATATCAAAGCTGTTATAACTTCTGTCGATAGTTGTATTAGGAGCTGAAAAATTATCTGTATAAGAGTAGTTACCCCAAGATATTTCACCTAAAGCAAATGATAATGCTAGATTGTCATTAATATTGTAATTAAAGCTTAATGGCATCAAAGCTAATCCGAACATTGATTGATCATCCTTTTCATCAATTACATTAGGATCATCCCATCTTTGATTAGTAATACTTCCAAATCCAAAACCTATTGTTAATTCAGGAGCATATTTAAATTTATCATTGATATCTATAAAATAGATTGCAGAAGGGGCAACGATAAACATATTATCGTAGTTAAATAAATCATGATTGTCTTGTGTGTTAGAGTAGGATTTAGAATAATCATAACCTATACCAAGACCAAGAGCTAACTTATCTGTTAGCATGTAATGACCTTGAAGCATAAGTCCAAAACTTGAAGAAGCAGGAATATCAACTGTAGTTGAAACGTTGTTAAACTTAGCAGTAGAACTTGAACTATTGCTATTCATGTTGAAATTACCAGAAACAAATATGTTTCCCTTTTGTGCCATTACTGTTGTTGTAAGTAAAACGGCTGCTAAAATTGTAAATACCTTTTTCATAATCTTAATTGTATTTGTTAATAATAAAGTTAATTACGCTACAAATGTACAGAAAAAAATATAACTGGTGCATTTTAGATAAATTATTTTTGTCTAATCAAGATAAAACAGGAAATAATATACAAGTAATCAGAATGTTAATACTCCGAATAAATTTAAAATAAATAAGGATAAAACGATAGGAACAATAAATCTAATAATAAAATAATATAGATTGAAGCCCTTATTAAAGTGTAATCCGTTATTTGTTATTTGCTCTCTAACAAGATTTTTATTAGCGAACCAACCAATAAAAATAATAATAAATAAAGCACCCAATGGCATCATTACTTTATCGGTTGCATTATTTAAGGCATCGAAAAGGTTTAGTCCAAACAGACGAATAGACGAACCTCCAATCTGAGAATATGCACAAAGTACTGCAAGAAAAGTAACTATTAACGATATTGAAATAACAGATTTTATTCTTGAGAGCTTAAATTCTTGCATTAGAAATAATACTATCGGCTCTAGCATAGATACTGAAGATGTAATTGCAGCAATAAAGACTAAAAAGAAAAATAGAATTCCAAATATATTTCCTCCAAGCATTTGAGAGAAAACCAATGGAAGGGTTTCAAAGACAAGGGTAGGACCAGAGGTAGGCTCAATTCCAAAAGTAAACACACCAGGGAAAATAGCAAAACCTGCAATTAATGCTACTGAAAGGTCAGCAATAGCAATTGTTAGAACGAGTTTAGGTAGGGAAGTCTCAGGGCGAATATATGTTCCATAGGTTATCATACAACCCATCCCTAAGCTCATAGAGAAAAAGCTTTGACCAATTGCAGCAAGTATTGTAGAAAAATTTATTTTTGAAAAATCTGGCTTAAAAAGGAAATTCATTGCATCGGAAAAACCACTAAGAGTTGTTGAGTAAAGAAAGAGTATAATAAGAATCACTGCAAGCATAGGCATAAGTATCTTATTGATTTTTTCAATTCCCTTTTCAATTCCTCCTATTACAATACCTGCCGTCATGCCAATAAATACAATTGCAGCTATTGTAGGTTTCCAACCAGAATTAATATAATCAATAAAATTTGAATGAATATCTGAAGCATCTCGACCAGTAAAGCCAGTAGTGATAGCTGTTTGGAAAAAGGAAATTGCCCATCCTGCAATAACTGAATAGAATCCGAAAATAATAAAAACAGTTATTATACCTAAAAGACCAACCATTGCCCATATCTTATTTTTTGAGAGAGTGTGAAAGGCTCTAAAGGCATTATTACCTGTGCTTCTCCCAATAACAAACTCACTCATCATTATTGGCACAGCAATACATAGGCTACAAAGTATATATATAATAATAAAGGCAGAACCTCCATTAGAGCCTGCCAAATAAGGGAAACGCCAAATATTTCCCAATCCAATTACACTACCAGCAACAACAGCTAGAGTTCCAAATTTTGATCCGAATGTTACTTTATTATCATTCATTGCAGATTATTTTATTTATTTCTGCAAATATAATAATTTTTGTAAATAAGAATAGTAAATAACAAACAAAAACTATACAAAAATGAGACCTAATTATTTTATAGTATAGAATGTTTATTATTTACTATTCAATATCTTTTGTTTCTTTTACCTTCTTGGAATAACTACTGAAGGTATATTATTTGCTTGGAAGGAATATTTTAGATTGCCCCCAAGGTCATAAACAAATACTTCTCCTCTTATTGCAAAATCTTTTGCATCTGTAATAAATACTTCATTGTTTGCATAATCAACGTTTATTCCATAAGGATAAACAATACTTGCACTTGGTTGACCATCTGCAAAAAACATAGTTCCAAATGTGTCGTTATTCTTATAATCCAATTTATATAATACCGTGCGGCCAGAGCTATAAAGATAGTTTGAATAAAGAATCTTATCTCCAAATACATCGAAATTCATCATTGAAATCTCTATGTTCTTATCTATAGCATCGGTATTTGCATTGATAGTAACAAATTTTGAAGGAACATCTCCATAATTACCCTTTACATAAACACCCACAGTGTTATCGTCTAATTTTTTTACAACACCAGGATTTAGACCAACAACAAGTTTTTGTGTTTCACTCATAGTCGAAGCATCAACAATAGATATACTATTATCATAATTAGGAAAATCCATACCACCAGAGTTTGCAACATAGATCTTATTATTTACAAATGCTACTCCTTCAGGGTTACGACCAACAGAGGCAACTCTACCAACACTATTTGTTATTGGATTTATTTCAATTAAATTTCCATCGAATGTTGAAAGATAAATCATAGAAGAACTTGCACAAAGACGAGAAGGCATACGGTTAACTCCTTGTGCATTAGTAATAGGTATTCTCTTTACCATTTTTCCTGTCTTACGATTAACAACAACAACAGAGGCAGACTCTTTAACCGCAATATAAAGATTATCCCCAAAGGAAATCATATCATTTCCTGTATCACCTAAGCCTTGTCCATTTACATCAGAAAACAAATCCAATGTAACCTTAGACTTTGAAGTAGTATAAAAACTAAGGGCAGCATTATTCATATTCCAGTTGCCTTCGCAAAGTACGAATAATCCAGAATCCAAATTTGTTTCTGTTATTGGGTCTTTATCATCATCATCACCATTACATGAGGTGAAACCAAAACTTAGGGCAATTAATAATACGCTAAGAATTAAATTAATCTTTTTCATTTTAAATTCATTTTTAAGTTTATACGAAATTGTCTTAGTGGCATAGGGTAGTAGCGAACTACCTCATATTGTTTGCCTAAGAGATTCAAACAAGATAGGCCTATATTAAATCTATGTTTTTTCAATTCAAATGTTTTAGAAACCATAATAGTGTGGTCTTGATAAGGTTTCAGACGGTTTCTTTCAATGTTTTCAATTAATACATATCTATCTCCAACAAAGGTAACAGAGTAAGATAATTCAGCAAATGGATGAATGATACTTAGTAGTAAAGAACCAGAGTGTAGTGGAGTATAGGGTATTTGGTTATTGTATTTTGTTGATAGTATATCTGATTTATCTCTAGCCATCTGCAAAGAATAAGTCCCACGAAGAGTAACGTCTAAAGAGTATGGTAGATAAAACCTTATGCTTGACTGGAAGTCTAAACCATTAATTTCTATTTTCCCAAAATTTATCATAGACCAAATAAATAGATTCTTATTTGGAATAGCCACAAGTTTATCCTTAACATTATTATGGTAGGCATCAATTGAGATATTTAAAAAAGTAGAATGATAAATTCCAAAATCTTTAGCAAAGGCAAGGTGAAGATTAAACTGCTCAGCCTTCTCTGGTCTAAGGGTAGGAGGAGATATAATATTAAAGTATAAGTCGTTGAAGGTAGGCATTCGGAACACATCCTTATAGAATACACTAATTGTAAGGGTTTCTTTAAAGGTATAACCAATGCTTAGGAAAGGAGAAAAATGATTATTAAAAATAGGAGAGGTGTTGAATATTGAGTTATCACTCGAAAAAGTATGAAGTAAGTTGGCATTAAGCTCAAACTTATTATTATTATATGATGCAACAAGCCCTGAGAGTGAAGTAAAACGTTTTGGCATTGCATTAAATGCCTGAGACGAAGTCATGGTATTATAGACCAAATCATTTGTAATGGAGGTTGAAAAATTCTTTCCAAGGCGATACATTACTACATTATTAGTATAATACTCTTTTTGAAAATATTTATCGTCTTGCTTTCCTGAGATATTAAAAACATTAGGGTCAAGGTAATGAACCATCGAATAATTAGCTTTTGAATGGTTTCTGAATGATAGTTTATTAGAAAAGTGATGAGTAAATACTCCTTGAAGGAAGAAGGATTCATCCCAAAGTCTTTGCTTAGAATTTTGGTAATATAGGGTTGTACTCCCAGGAAGACCTCTATCAGAGTAGAAATAATAAGCCTTTAGTTTTAAATCTGTCTTGTTTTTCCATGCAGCAAAGGCATTCCATTCTCCTCTAAAAGCAAAATAGTCAGAGTTCTTACGCCTTTCCTTTGAAGTGCTATCATTATCATTATATCCATAACGTAGGGTATAAGGGTAGTTTCCTAGAGTATTAGTAATATCTAAATCAAGACAAGAAGTCCAAATCTTATTGAGCTTTATTGCTGTGTTTAAACCAAAGTTTAAATAATTAAATGAACCATAGGTTGATTTAATTGCGAGTTTAATATTCTCTAAGGAATCAAATTCAGGCTTTAGCGTCTCAATAAAAAATACATTAGCACTTGCCAAAGCCCTAGCTGGTTGCAATAGAGAAAACTTTTGCCCATTAGCTAAATTGACTTGAGAGATATTATTTGTTGAGAACTTTGAGAGGTCAATTTGTCCAGAGGCTTGGTCAGAAACAGATACACCATCATAAATTACAGCGGTATTTTGTGAGCCAAGTCCTCTAACTGAAATAGTCTTTAATCCTCCAATGCCACCATAATCCTTAAGGGTTACTCCTGCAACAAACTTGGCAATATCTCCAACACTCGAACTTTCAATCTTTTCAATAGTACCTCTATTAATAAGTGAGCCTGATTGTTTTGTGGAGAAATCGTTATTTATGGAACTATCTATGATTGATATTTCGCCAAGGTCAATGCTCTTGATTGTATCTTGAGCGTTAACATTCAAGAGTGATAAATATACAATAACGTGTAGGCTCGCGACATGTCGTGTCCATTTAAAAAATACAGATATATTCTTCGAATATTTAAACGAACAACCCCCAACAAAAGAAAACCAATCAAAAAAAAGTCTAATCATAATTTCTTATAAACTCTTTCCTCGAGAGTCATATAATTGTTAATACTTCATTGGCAGGTCTTCTGACTTACTCCCAAACATTACGCCTTCCCGATAAAAATCAGTGGCAACTGTTTAAAAAGAGCTTACAGCAGCGGGACTGTTTAGGATTCTCACCTAATTCCCTTTTAATCCGTGTTTAAGAAAGAATCTCAAACAAGAACCAATGCAGATGCAAAAGTACAATAATTTTGGTAAAATAAAAATATTAATTGCTTTTGTCATACTAAAATAAAATTAATAGTTTAATTACTAAAGAGCAGTAACTCAATATCACCGCTCTTTAGTAATAAAAATTATTGAAGGATAAGTTTTTTAGTAGAAATAAAATTAGGTGTTATAATTCTAATTGAATATACTCCTTTGTTTATATTATTTAAGTCCAAATTAATACTTTTTGGGTTAGAAATAATGTTTTGTGACATTACTACTCTTGCATTCAAATCATAGATAATAATTTTGGCATCAGTGTAAACACCTTCAATATTGATATTTACTATTCCATTTGAAGGATTAGGATAAATAGAGAATGAAATGTTATTTTCAATAGATTCAAAAGAAGAATTCCTTAATGTTTTAAAAGATATTTCATTACCATAGATTGTGTCATTATCGCTGATTGCGTAAATTCTATATATATAAGTTGTATCTTCTATAAGGTTATTTAACAGGTATGATAAACTATCAGTACTAATAGAGACATTACTCCAATTATTATCCGAATTTAATTTCCACTGAAACCCTTTTTCATCAATTATTTGACTACCTGCATCAATATATCCATTTAGGGTTGCTGAATTTGTTTGAATATCTGTTGCAGCAAGAGTGTTAAGTATAATTGGAATATTAGAATTAACAGTTGTGGTGTCGATAACAAAATTGTCTAATGCAAAATATGAAGGTACATTCATACCATAGGCACTCATATCTGATGATTTAAGTTTGAATATTACCTTTGAACATGTATCTAAACTAGATAAGTCAAGCCATTTCCATTCATTCAATGCGTCTAATTCAAAATTATTGTTTACCCTTAAATCAGAGAGGTAGATAGAAACACTATCTTTTATGCTACCATTTACATCATATCCATAAGCAACTAGCAATAACCAATCGTTATTTGTAAAATTTGTTCTCATATATTTATATGTAGAAGAATCATTTGTTACATAAACCCCCTTAGGTCTAAAGGCTGAGCTATCTATCATTCTCACAACATTATGTTCAATTGAACCAGCATAATCACTATAATATGCAGGAGCATATGAAGAGCCTATTCCCTCTATACCCATACCAGGAGTTGAAGCACATTGATTAGCTCCTCCCATTGTTGAACGATTTGAAAGAAAAAAGCCAAAGCTAAATGAGCCTCCATATTGTGCAACACCTTCAAAAATAATGTTGTTTGAATTGAAATTATGTCTATATGTTCCAGTACCATCATCAATACCATTTGTTGAATTGGTATTGATGCATGAGTTTGATGATGCTAAAATGCCTTCAAGATCTGCAATTAAATATGGATTACCACCATTTATTATACAAATACCAGTAAAGTCGAAGCCAGTTGAATAACCTCCAGATGATGCATCATATATAATATTTCCGTTAATATCTGTATCTTGCCCTCCAATAACATCAATGAGTTTTACAAAACGAACATTAGATTTATCTAATAAAATATTATTTGGAATAGTACTTAAATCAAATGGTGTTCCATATCCAACTTGATACTTACCTGCTAAATTATTAATTAATGTAGGATTAATATTTTGTTCTGAGCTAGCATTTGATATTGCAGGAAAACGGAAATAATTAATTCCATCACTACTAACCTCCACAAATGCTAATTCTAAGTAAGTTGGAGAAAATGAGTTTTCATAAACGGCAAAGTCATAACCATTACCATTAATTATTGGACGATCGAAAGTTACAATTGCTTCTCCTCTGTTTCCTAGAGATATCGCCGAAGTTGTTGTACTGTCAGGTCTGCCCTGTGCCATATATGGCTTGCCAAAAGAAGCATAAACAGTTGAAGAATTGGATATTGTTCCCCTTTTTACTTGAACTCCTTTTGCCCAAGAATTAACATTTGGATTTGAAATTGAAATAGCTTGGCATCCTACTGTGCCTACAGCTCCATCGAATTGGGCAAACGAAACATTTGCCATAAAAATAGTTGAAAGTAATAATACTACCTTTTTCATACTCTATTATTTTAAAATTAGTAATTAATTAAAACCAATAGAGCTCTGTGCAAGAATAAAAGAAACGACAATGGCGATGGGTAAATAATAACATCGTACATATGTCCTAAGCCCTATCCGCGAAAGCTCGAAACTAAACTGTTTAAAAAGAGCTTACAGCAGCGGGACTGTTTAGGATTCTCACCTAATTCCCTTTTAATCCGTGTTTAAGAAAGAATCTCAAACAAGAACCAATGCGATTGCAAAAGTACAAAAATTTTTATATTCACAAAGAAAAATAATTTTTTCTCTACGTTAAAGTCTTACATGTAACTAAATACAGGATTTTTAGTAAAACAACTAGGATTTAATAAGATATGGAGATTATGAAAAAGTTATTATTATTGGTTTTGGTATTGTTTAGTTTTGGCTTTGGAGCTAAGGCTCATGATTTTGCGGTAATGAATAGTGATGGGAAACTTATTTACTATAATATTTGTTCAACCACTTCTCCTTACTCAGCTATGGTTACCTATAAAGGTAATGGTCCTTTGGATTATACTGGAGAGTATTCAGGAGTAATAAATATTCCTTCAACTGTTGTTTTTAATAGTATAACATATTCTGTTGATTCAATAAATTCAAGTTGTTTTGATTATTCTCCAACCTTAACCTCTGTAATTATTCCAAATAGTGTAAAGTCTATTGGTCGCTCTGCATTTAATGCATGCCATAGTCTTACCTCAGTAACTCTTCCTAATGGTATTACATCAATAAAGGATAATACCTTTGCATGGTGTAAGAGTTTATCCTCTATAATTATTCCCAATACAGTTACTTCAATAGGTATGTCTGCATTTTATGGGGACAGTAGCCTTGCTTCAATTACTCTCTCTAGCTCCTTAACCAAAATTGAATCATATGCCTTTAATACCTGTTCTTCATTAAGTTCAATTATTATTCCAAATTCTGTTACAAAGATTGGTTCATCTGTCTTTGAAAACTGTACTAGTTTATCTTCTATAACTCTTCCAAATTCCTTAGATTCTATTCCTGATTACACTTTTAGACAATGTTCTGCTCTTTCATCTATTGTAATTCCAAATTCCGTTACCTATATAGGTGGTTGGTCTTTTATTAATTGCAGTAATTTGTCAACTATAACTCTTCCAGCAAATATTAGTACAATATATAATTATACCTTTTATGGTTGTACAAATCTAGACTCAATAATTATTCCAAATAAGGTTAAGAGTATTGGAGATTGTGCTTTTAAGGCTTGTTCTTTCTTAAAAAAAGTTGTTTTACCTAATTCAATAACTGATATTGGCAATGAGGCCTTTGCAGAGTGTACGTGGTTAAGTAATGTTATTCTCCCTTCAAAATTAACAAGCATAAATAATAATACCTTTAGGGTATGTAATGCTTTGACCTCGATAATATTACCAAATTCTATAACTTCTATAGGATATGCTTCATTTCAAGGGTGTATAAATCTATCTTCAATAAATATTCCAAATTCAGTTACCTCAATAGGGGGTTCTGCCTTTAGTTATTGTACTGCCTTAACTTCAATTACTATTCCAAGTTCTGTAACTTCAATTAGTCCCTATGCCTTCGAGTTTTGCTATGGACTGACCTCAATAACCAATCTTTCGCTTATTCCTCAGTCAATTAATAATACTACATTTAATCAAGTAAGTAAGACTATTCCTTTATACGTTCCTTGTGGTTATGCCGCCGTCTACCAAGCGGCAAGTAATTGGAATGCATTTACAAATATTCAAGCAAATAAACCTATCACTAAGAATATTAACGCAATAATTTGTCCTAATCAAGCATATACTCAAAATGGATTTAATGTAGACTCCTCTGGTATTTATACAAGAAATCTAACGGCAGTTGGAGGTTGTGATAGTATTATATATTTAATTCTTAGAGTTAAAACTCCTGATACAACAAGGATAGATGCATCCATTTGCCAAGGTCAGGTATATAACTATAATGGTTTTAATGCAAATTCCACTGGTTTATATTACCGTACAATTCCTTCTTCATTGGGTTGCGACAGTACTCTAATTCTGAATTTATTTGTTTCCCAGCTCGATACTACGATAATAAATGCTATCAAATGTGCAAATCATCCCTATATTCTAAATGGATTTTACACTGGTGCAGCTGGGACTCACTATCTTCATCTATATAATCAACATGGTTGCGACAGCACTGTGATACTAAACCTAAGTAATTACAATAGTGACACTACTTTTATTAATGCAAATATTTGTCAAGGTGAAAGTTATAATTTCTTTAGTATGAATTATTATTCCCCAGGAACTTATTCTGCAAGAACTTATTCATCGCATTGGTGCGACAGTATAGTGGTATTAAATCTAACGGTAAGTCAAAAGTATTATCAAAATTATTATGAACATATCTGCCAAGGGGAGACATTTAACCAATATGGTTTCAATTGCGACACAGCTGGAACATATGTTCATAATTATCAAACAGTGAATGGGTGTGATAGTATAGTAACATTATATCTTACAGTCTATCCAAACACAAGTTTTTCAATTTACGATACAATTTGCCAAGGTCAGCCTTATTGGTTTAATGGAGAAAATAAAGATTCCACAGGAGTTTATACATATACCTATCAAGATATGAATGGCTGTAATGTTACCACAACATTAAATCTATTTGTAAAGAATAAATCTTATTTCTCTTTTGACACTACTGTTTGTAATTATTTTAATTATAACGGCATGGGATTTTCTTCAAGTGGAACCTATAATGTTAATCTGGTAAACAGCGTTGGTTGTGATAGCGTTATAACGATAAACCTTACCATACCTAAGCTTGAGGCTCCTAAAATTTGTATGGTAACAATCAATGAGAATAATAATAATGTAGTTATCTGGAATAAAAATGAAGACTTAGATAATTATATAATTTATAAAGAAGGTAATCAGAGTGGGCAGTTCGATTCTATTACTAGTTTTCAAAGTTCATCACCATCGACTTGGACAGATTTAAACTCAAATGCATCTACTCGTTCTTATAGGTATAGATTAGCTAGTAAGGATACTTGCAGTAATATTGAGTTTAGCCCAATTCACAAAACCCTTCATCTTACAATTAATCAAGGTTTAAATAATTCATGGAATTTAATTTGGACACATTACGAGGGTATAGACTATAGTACTTACAATATCTATAAGGGAAGAGTTAATAATGCTGATTCATTATTTTTGCTTACTACAATTTCTTCAAACAATTCATCCTATACAGACTTTAATGTAAATGATACATCTGTGTTTTATCAAATAGAAATAATGGTAGGTCAGCCTTGTTCAATAACGAAATCGCTTAACTCTATTCGTTCGAATATAGTTTCAAACACTAATGTTGGTTTATCGGATATAGAAAACAACACCTTAGCAAGGCTCTATCCAAATCCTGCTTCGAACAAGACCATCCTCGAAGTCCAAGGACTACGCAGCCAAGCCGACGTAATTATCCTAGACCTACAAGGAAGAGAGATAAAAAGAGACAAGATAGGGAAGGGGAATAACGTCATAGAAATAGACCTAAAAAACCTAGAAAAAGGAGTCTACAACGTCATCCTAAAAAACAAAGAAATAAACCTATCAAAGAAACTAATAGTACAATAACCAAAAGGAAGAAAATACTAAAATACCCAAAACAAAAAAGTTCGGAAAACCTCCGAACTTTTTTTATGACTGAATTGTACAAGTCTATTATTTTTTTACAACATTACAAATAATTTCCGTGAACAATATATTTATTTTATTGTGAAATTCTTCAACAACCATCATTAATTCATCATTATATATTACTTTATCACTATTATTCTCTTCTGCTATATTTACAATTTTTGTTAACAATTGAAATTGATATTCCGAAATTTGAGGGATTTTCATTTTAAATGACTCTAAAATAAAATCATTTAAAATCGCAAATTTTGAATTTATTTTCTTTGCTTTTCTACTACATTCTTGTATGGTTTGTCCATCACTAATTAAATTTGTATATTCATTATACTCATTTCTTAGTGCTACAATATCATCTATAAAAAAATCCTTTAATCTTGATTTTTGACTAATTTTTATGTTAACAAATATAACTAATCCTATTGCTATAGCAATATCTACAAATATCCCAATTATTGAGATAATATCAGAATTATCTAATCCAGTAGTATTGGTGTAGAAATTGAAGATAATAACTTCTAGAATATTCATTTTATATTACATTTACTCCTATACTCTGCATTATAAATTCACCATTAATATATCTCCACCAAGGTCTATGATCTTTTGTTACTTTTATCGGTGTATTTTTTTTTCGTTTAGTTTCCCATAGTTCATAAACTTCATTCTCAATAAATTTTATCAAATGAGGTTCTTCATTAGATTTTATTTCAATATATTTTTTTACAATATCAAGAGAAAAATCATACACCAAATTACCGAAAGCTTCATCTAAAAAAGATGGAGAATAACCAGCTGTTCCATCAAGGTCAATCTGAATTTTTTCTTTATTTTCGACCGATAGTTTAAATTCAGAATTGAATTTTTCATGATAAAACTCTTCTCCTGATTTTTCGCTGATATTGCATGAACGTAACCCTGGATACTCTGAAAAATCTTTTATTTTGATAATATTCATATTTACACTCCTTTAAAGATTATTGTTCTTGGTTAATTCCCATTGATAAAATGTTCCTTTAAATTCTTTATTCAAAATTTTAGAAACATTTTTAGTTTCATCTTTATTAATTTGCAAAATTACATTATTTGTAGCAACTATCAAAGAACCAATATTATTATTTAATACAGCACCTTTGATTGAAGGCAACCCTTTATTCCTATTTATCTCTTCTGATTGGGATTGATATTTTTTATCAAAAGCCCTCATTAATATTTCTGCATCATTTCTCAAATTGATTTTATCACTAAATTTATCTTTATATTTTCTATTTAGATCATTTAGTATACCTTTACCCAAATCAACTAAGGTAAAGACAGCCTTACCATCACATAAACTCACACCTAATAACCATTGTCTATCATGAGAATCAGACCATTCTAATGAATTTGCACACATTTCCAATATTACTAGTCGGACATCTTTTAAAAATGTTTTATTACCTGTTAAATGATAATTTACATCTTTTAATTCATCAGACATCTTTTTATCTTCAGATTCAAGAAATCTCTTCTTTCCCTTACTAAGGAACATCAATCTTGATTTCGTATTAAATTGAAATTTTTCACCATTTGATTTTCTCATATATTCAAAAAAACCTGAATCAATAAGAGCTTTTCTACTTTTTTCTTCTTTAGGAAAATCCCCAAATAGATAAATCCCTCTACTTTTTAAATTTCGACTTATTGAAATAAGCAGACTAATAGTAGCATAATCTATTTTCAAAACATTACTCAAAGTCATCTTCACTTTTTTTATTCCTCGTGAATAATGATAATTTTGACAATCCATCAATTGATCAAAAAATCTTATAGTACCATCTGTATTATCTAAAAAACGAAAATCAATTGGGGCAGCTATCAAATCCCTTACTTTCCTATTGCCTAATCTTCTAAATCTAATTGTGTATCTATTTCGTTTTACATGAATTACTGGAGTTGCTATATTAGTGTTAATGTTGTTTTTTTTAATTTCACAATTTAATTCTTCTAATTTTCTTAAAGAAAGTTTAATTTTTCTTTTATGTTTTGCCTTGTATTCAGGAGTTAAATATATTTTTTTCATAGAATAAATACATTAGTACAATGATTAATTTCCATATACATGTTTATTATAGCTATTTTCAATTATTTTATATCCAAATGTAATAATTTTAATTTAATGTCTTCACTTTCAAATTTTATACCCCATCTTTTTTCCATAAATTCAAGGAGCATTAATCCTCTTTCCTTAATTGTAGAATAATCCCAATTATCATAACGAGCAACTTGCTGCTCTGAATATGACCCATTTTCATATCCATTTCTAATCGTTTTCCCTTTTTCGTTTTTTAATATTTTCTTTTTGTTAGGAAAACTAGAATTTTGCAAGCTAGAATTTATAGAAATTGATAAAGATAATAGATTTCCTAAACTACCTTTACAATATTCTTTTTGCTTCTTAGATTCTGATTTAAACATTTTCTTCCAATACTCATTATCATCAGTTAATGGCAAAATATGTTCTATTGATATTAGATCTCCATAATTTTTAAAATCGTTCCAATGTATTTTATGTGAACGATTGTTTGGAATTAATGACTCTTCATACTCATAAAGAAAATACCTTATTGCATTCCATCCATAAAAACCACTACCTTCTGATTTAAATTTTTTGCTCATTAACTCATAAAAACCTATATAATTAAAAGATGATGTATTTTCATCAAAAAGCCAGTATAAATCATTATTGAGCCAGTTTATCACATCATTAATATTAATTTCATCCCAATATAATGACTTAGCCGCTCTTAAATAATCACTACTTCTCCAACTTGATGAAGTTTTATTTATTCTGAAAACTAAAAAAATAAATCGTTCTATAGCTTTAAATAATTCTACTCTGTGTTTTTCAGTACAGGCTTTATTAACAAAAGAACTTAATATTAAAGGTCTAAAATAACTAATTCCTATTCGATTTAATTTATCAAGCCAAACACTTTCTTCCTTAGTAATTTCTTCAGTAATTGGAAAATGAGAAATATACCAATACTTTGAGGCATCTTTTAGACTTAAAACATATTGAGAAATATCATTAATATTTAGTTTTGCACATTCTATAGCAATTTCTTCTTCTTTTTTTTCTTCTTCATCCAATTCATTTTCATCGTATATTTCATTTACCTCACAAATATTACTATTATTTACTATTATTTTTTCGAGAACAGTTTTGGGATTAAACTGTTCATCTAGTAAGAAACGTATATAATCATTCCCTTTCTGACGAGAATATTTGAAATACATTATCCAATGAGCACGAAGAAAATCATTATCATTCAAAGGACTGTGTTTGTTTTTTCCTAAATGATAATAAACTTCTTTCCATGCTGAATTTATTAAATCTCTAACTTTAATTTTCTCATTTTCTTTCACTTCATTTGTTGAATAAAGGGTAGTTAGATAAATTAGTCTATTTTTGAGTAATTCAAGATCGGATAGTTGCTTACCTCTATTATTCATTGTTTCGAAAGCAACAAAAACGTCAAAATGTTTATCTATTTCATATACATTAAACATTAATCTCTGTGTGAGTTTTTCGAAAATATCTTCAATAGCATCTTCACCTTTTTCTTTTACATATGCTTTTAAGTTTTCACAAAAGAATAGTTTTGCCTCTTCAAGATTCAGAGTATAGAATGTTTCTTCTATTATCCCAGCAGCTGGTTCATTAAAAACCTTGTGACGTAAAAACTCGAAACTAGGATTGTCTTTTTCGTAGCCAAACTTATAACTTTTTATAATATTATTTGGCGGTTGACATACTACAATGTACCTTTCAATAATTTCGTTCAATGTGTAAGTTCCAAGAAATATATCAGTATCTGTTTTCCCTTTATTTGTAGGGAAAGATTTTATTAATTCAATAAGGGATTGGATAAAAATGACAGATGTCGTCAATCTTTGTTGCCCATCAACAACAAAATATGGAATAAATTTCCTTTTTGAAATTAACCATTCTTCATCATTCCAATTTTTCCAAATTTCATTGTCAACTTTATTTAAAGAAAGAACACCAGTATAATGTAATCTTTCATTATTGAGAGTCATTATGTCCTCCCAAAATTCTATAAGTTGTTTTTCTCTCCAAGCATAACCCCTTTGATAATCAGGAATCCTAAATAATGTTTTTTCGAAAATATCAGATAAAGATTTTAGTTGTTGCATACTTTTTAATGAGGTGAATTCAAGTTGCATATACATCTTGAATTTGTTTGTTAATACTTTATTATTTGGCACCAAAGGTAAAAATATTTTCTAATTATTTTGAGTATTGCATCAAGTTTTAACTAATTAGTTTTATTTTTCCTTGAGATAATTCTTTTTTTCTCTGAGAAATTTTTGTTTTTTTTGGGGGGATAGTTTTGGTTTTATTTGAGATAAATTTGAGGAATTGGTTGGGTAGGGGGTTATTGTTTTTTTGGGGAGCAGTTAAAAGGTTTTTAATAGCATAAGGTTTGGACTTGGCACTAAACAAACTTGATTTAGTGCAAGTCTGAACCTATTAAACTACTTGCGTGCGTGCACACTACTAAGGGGCGTGCACGCACGCAAGGTTAAAAAGTTTTAAATAAACGAAGATGGAGAGTTCTGCACTAAGCTAAATTGACTTATTTTTTAAATCAAATATAAGTTTACTGATTAGTGAAACGAAGCCTCGATCCAATAAAACGCCATATTGTAATTTTTTTACCTTATATAAATTTCATATGTTGGCAACATACAACTCATATGTTGGCAACATAGTGTTCGTATGTTGGCAACATATCATCACTATCTTGGCAACATATGAAAATTAATCCTTGATTTATAATATTGAAATCAACTTATATATCAATAAAAAGCCACAAAAGCCCACAAAAGGTCTAGTAAAGACAGAAGATTTAGGACAATAAAGGACTTAGTTGGTATACTTAGGTTAAAAATCCAGACATTGTCTGACCAATTTGAAATAAGTGAGACGCTGTCTCACAAATTGAGTTATCGAAGGTAAAACACAAGAAAGCAGCCAAAGGGGGGAGAAATTAAATCACATTCATAATAACCAAGTTAAAGAAGAATTTGTATATTTGCCAATAAAAGTGAATAATTAAAAATGAAAAGTGAAAAATGATTTGTTTTCCCTCGTGTATAAGTACTTATCTTTGCAAAGGGAAGAAATCACGCACGACAGAAATCAAATATCATGGGACTAAGAGAATTATTATATTTAAGCAATGTTGATATCAATAATATCGAGCTTAGATTTCAAAAAATAGCAGAGCTTTTATTTCAGGAATATTGTATTAAAAAAGGTAATGACCAATACAAATTTTTGGAAATAGAATTCTACTACTATACCAAAGATTTTGAAGATATTATTACCTATCCTCGCAATGTTAGTAATGGGAAATGGTTTTTTCATGATAGTGGAGTTGATATAACTTTTGATAGTAAATGTAAGGATATAGATTGCAGTTGTGATAAGCGGAAGCCTAATGAAGATTATTTCGGAGGAATATTAATTCGTAGCCTACTAAAGAATGATAAGGAGCTTATTACTGGACCTTTAAAATGTTCTTGGTCTTTATTCGACTTTATTGATGCATTTTCACTTGAGAAAGAAGATTTACCTCTGATAGTTAATAATGAAAATGAAAAATTACCTATCATTGCTACAAACCGTCATATTCCAATTGATGAGGGAAAAGTTAGAACTAGATTTGGTATTAATTCGGACTATTTCCTCTTCTTTAAAGAAAAATCTTATCGTTTTTATATTAAACATCCTCTATGGGAAAATATTTCGAAAGCAGAATATAATGCAAGACCATGGTAAAAATCATACATTAACAATAGAGATTAAAATCTTTTTGTCGAGCAGGATTTCTTGTTTTGCAAGCGGCAAGCAGATAAGTACTCCAGCACGACGAAATCTTTGAATGCACAAACAAATAATAAAATTTATAATGAATAATAATAAAATGCACAAATCTTATAGTAAAAGAATTCAAATGAGTAAATGTTTCAAAATTAAAAATATGATAATGTATCACATTTCCACAACTATTAAATTTAATATGAAACTAATTATTCCTTTTCTTATCACTTTCACATGCAATACAAATATTTTCTCACAAAAGACATATGATGATTTAATAAGTGAATGCTATCAAATAGATATAAAAAATAATAAGATATGTTTAATTTACCCTGAGCTAGTTGAAAGAAGGACTCAAATAGTTCGAGAAAACGGAAAGATAAATGTTACATTTAGTTCTGATGAAGATTATGATGATGGCCTTAGTATTAAAAAAATTGCTGCTTTAATCAAAAAGGATGTATTTTATTATTTTAATTTAGACTTAAAATATAACACGCCTTTGCAAAAAAAAGCTTTCAGTAAAACCAAAGAATATTCAGATTACATGACTTTGATTAATAACCATCACTCTGATATATTTGATCGTAAGTTTTATATCCTATACAATTTAAAGCGCAATAATCCTTATAATTTAAATAAAAAGGTTTTTGTTTTTGAAATTAATCCTGTAAATTATAGTCATATAAACACACTCGGATATTTGGGTTTGGGCAAAAATATTAATGTATTTCTACCCAATAATTTGCTTACAATAAAGAAAAGAGAGCATTTCCCTTTACAGACTATTACTATTCCAATTTCAGATGAAAATTTAGCATTGAAGATAGAGCAAGATATGGAAAAATATGATTGTTCAACTTATCTTATGTTTATAGTTAAACTAAATGGTATTAAAACAGAAAAAAGTCCAACTTTTATTTATTCTGAAGAAAATATTCTTACAAAAACATTAGGTCTATATATTGTAAATACAGAAACTAAGGAGATTTATTGTGATTTAACAAAACTTCTAAATACAAAAAGTAAATAGTTAGCCAAAACCAATTTTAGTCGTGTGGAATTTTTTTGCAAAGGAACTAAATCATGCACGATGAAAAATAAATATAATTCAGAAATAGATTTTCAGAAGGGAAAGGAATATACTAACCTTTTGTTATTAAAATATTTTTGAATGGTTCTTCCTTAGCTTTTTTACTCTTTTTGTTGTACTTTTTTGTGTCTATTACACGTGTTTTTTGTAATTATCTGTAATTCAGTTTTCATACATCATTACACACCCCTTAGTACAGTGTAATGGTGTAATGAGTTTAATAGGTTCAGACTTGCACTAAATCAAGTTTGTTTAGTGCCAAGTCCAAACCCTTTATTATTAAAAAATATTTGGGTTAGGGTTAGGGACTTTTTAGGACACTCTAGGACTTAGTTGGACTACTGAGGGTAAAAATCCAGACAGCGTCTGGATTCTTGATTTTAATGATTTATTGCTCTATAATATCAAAGTTGTCTGATGGTTCGGGGGAGGAGTAGATGATTTTTGTTTTTGGGTCCATTGAGTAATAATTTGTGTCTGTAGAGTTGGATTTTATCCAAACATATTTATTCATAAGGAAGTTAAAGAAATATTGAGATGAGGTGATGGCATTTTGGTATGCAACCTTGTAAGCATCATTTGGCGTTATTGTGGTTTTCTTGTACCAAACAAATGGTTCTTTATTCTTGAAATATACAAATCCTTCAAGATAATCTTTGGCTTCTTCATTATTAAAAAATAGAAGTTTAGATGTTGTGTCTGATTCATTATAAAGAAGCCATGTATTAAATCTTACACCGTTTAAAGTTTTCTTATGGCTGTATTCTTTGTTATATTCATTTGAAACTAGACTATCCTCAAAACTAAACTCCTCAAGTTCTATCTGAGCAACGTTTAGGGTATGATGCCTTTGATCAAGTTTTTTAGGAAAATCTTCAGGTTTTGAACTAATAACTTTGAAATTATAACTCTCAAGATACTTTATTAGCTGAGTGGAGAACATATTAATAATGATTGAATCATTAATCTTATTAGAGATAGGGGAGTACTTCGCCAAAAGCTCTTTTTGAATATCTTCATCAAGAGCATCAAACCTTTGAATTTTGTCAATTTTTGGGTTGCTGAAATATAGTTTAGGGTTAATATATAAATAAACTACATCTTGTTTCAAACTATCTGTTTGCTTTTTTTTAAATTCAACAGCATAGCCTTGAGCAAATATTGAATTTAATGAGCAAAAAAGACAGATTATCAATATAAATATTTTAGAATAGCTCCCCTTGAATAAAGTCTTCATCACTTATATTATTTGTATTACTATCTAAAGTTAGTTCTTCTTCAATTTCTTCTTCCTCAATGTCTTCAGCCTCTTCCTCATGTGGTAAAGGTTCAAGAACATTTATAGATGTTACTAAATATTTACTTAGACGTTTCCCTTTGGCTTTATATTTCATTATATCGCAAAATTCAGATACGTTTATTATTTCTTTATCCAATTCTTTATCTTTCTTTTCGTCCTTAAGAGAAAGCTCAATCATTGGGAACCAATCGTTGAATATCTTGTAAACAATTGCTCCTTTTTGATCATCAAATAAGTTTATTTTCTTATCAGTATCCTCAATAAGGAAACGTTTTAGGAAATAAGAATTACTCTCTCCATCTATATAAATTAAAGAGTATGGTTTATCTGGGTTGAATTTTTCAATAACTAGCAAATCATCCTCAAAATGTGTTGTAAGATCAAAGCCAGTAAGACGATAATTACCCGATGCATATATAGAAATAATCTTTTCTGAACCAGAAAATTCTCCTAAGTATTTTCCTCTTTCATCAATGTTTAGCTTTCTAATATGTTCGTCAAACCATATCTTTCGAGCGCTAAGAGTAGAAATACCTTCCGCTTTTTTAGTTATTTTTCTTACGGCATTAGGGTTTATTATATTACCTATTGAGCCACGTCCTTTGATTGCAAGTTTAGCAAAATTGAATTCAAAGTTTAGCTTTTTTAGTTTTGGTCTTGGTTTAAGTGCAACATTAACCGTTTCTGCTTCACCATTTGGGTTAGAACTAAAATATATAACCTTAGATCCCTTTGTTCCCTTGGTAAGGTCATACTCTTTATCTCTAATAATACTCGTTACATTAAAACGTTTTACAAATGCTTTTCCAAATGCACCGTCTTGATAAACCATATTATATATTGTACGTTCATCATTACGTCTAAATACATCTATGTGAACAATATCTTTTCCGAAGAAATCCTTCTCTTGAACCTTCTTTACAACAAAACTTCCATCCTTACGGAAGGCAATAATGTCATCCATATCAGAACAATCGCAAACGTATTTGTCGTTCTTAAGCTTATATCCAGCAAAACCTTCCTCAAAATTACAATAAAGCTTTTCATTGGCAACAGCAACAGCCTGAGCTTCGATTATATCAAAACTTCTTATCTCTGTTTTTCTTTCTTTGCCTGCAGAATATTTTTTTAGTATCCTTTCAAAATATGCAATTGCATAATCTATTATATGGTCAAGGTCGAATCTTACTTGTGCAATATCATCATCAATAGACTGAAGAATATCATCAGCCTTATCAGAATTGTATTTAGATATTCTATCAATAGGAATCTTCCTTAACTTGTGAATATCTTCAATATTTACTTCACGGATAAGTTTCTTAGTAAAGGGTTTTAAGCCTTCAGAGATTGTATCATCAATATCTTTGTCGGTTCGGCAAGGTTTGATTTTTTCGTAGATTTCATTTTCAATAAAAATTCTTTCTAATGAAACCCATTGCCAACGCTCTTGAAGCTCTCTAAGTTCAATTTCCAATTCTAGTTGAAGTAAATCAACAGTAGATTGAGTATTAACCTTTAATATCTCACTTACTCCAAGAAAATTAGGTTTATCTTTCTCAATAACGCAGGTGTTTGGCGATATTGAAACCTCACAATCTGTAAAAGCGTAAAGAGCATCTATTGTTTGGTCAGGAGAGGCATCGTTTGGTAATTGAATAATAATCTCAACGTTTTGTGCTGTATTATCATCAATTTTTTTAATCTTAATCTTGTTCTTATCATTTGCCTTAATGATAGAATCAATAAGTTTGTTAGTAGTTACCCCAAAAGGTGTTTCAGTAATTACTAGAGTCTTTTTATCTTGAAGTTTTATTTTAGCCCTAACTCTAATCTTTCCACCTCTTATACCATCGTTATATTTTGAAACATCTACCATTCCTCCAGTAAGGAAGTCAGGATATATTTCGAAAGGTTGGTCTTTTAAAATAGCAATTGAAGCCTCAATAAGTTCTATGAAATTATGTGGTAATATCTTACAGGCCAATCCAACGGCAATACCTTCAACACCTTGTGCAAGAAGAAGAGGAAATTTAATTGGAAGGGTTTCTGGCTCTTTATTCCTTCCGTCATAAGAAGGTCTCCAAGCTGTAGTTTGAGGGTTGAAAACAACATCTAAAGCAAATTTTGATAATCTTGCTTCAATATAACGTGATGCAGCAGCACTATCTCCAGTAAGTATATTACCCCAGTTTCCTTGGCAGTCAATAAGAAGTTCTTTTTGCCCAAGTTGAACTAAGGCATCACCAATTGAAGCATCACCATGTGGGTGATACTTCATTGTGTTACCTACAATATTTGCCACCTTATTATACCTGCCATCGTCAAGTTCCTTCATTGAGTGAAGAATACGTCTTTGAACTGGCTTAAGACCATCGTTGATATGAGGGACTGCTCTTTCAAGAATTACATAAGAGGCATAGTCTAAGAACCAATCCTCATACATACCTTTTACAGGAATAGTTTTATGAGAGAGATGTTTGTTAGGGATATTGTTTTCTTCCATATTTTTCTAAAATTCTACTTTTGGTGCATTTTCAGCGCCTTTTTGAGCTTCAAAATATGCTTTCTTTTCAAAAGAGAACATTGTTGCTATCATATTTGTTGGGAAACGACGAATAGATGTATTATAAGATTTTACTATATCTGCAAATCTTTGTCTTTCTACAGCAATTCTGTTTTCAGTACCTTCAAGTTGAGATTGAAGTTCAAGGAAGTTTTGGTTAGCCTTAAGTTCAGGATAACGTTCAACAACAACCATTAGTTTGCTAATAGCTGAAGATAGATTGTCTTGGCTCTTTTGGAAATTCTGAATACTTTTTTGGTCAAGTTTATTAGGGTCAACCTTTGCCTGAGTTGCTTGGTTTCTTGCTGCAATAACTTGAGTAAAGGTTTCTTTTTCATGAGCTGCATAACCCTTAACTGTGTTTACAAGATTAGGAATAAGATCGGTTCTTCTTTGATATTGACTCTCTACCTTAGACCATTGTTGAGAACAAGACTCATCATTATTAACTAATGTGTTGTATTTACCTACAGTCCAAAATATTCCAATAACAACTATACCTATAATTGCTATTAATGTGATTGTTTTTTTTGTCATTTTCATTTTATTTTTTTATTTAAATTGGTTTTTGATTTTGATTAAAAACTGCCGCCGCCGCCTCCGCCGCCAGACATTCCGCCTCCCCAGCTACCACCACCAGAGAAACCTCCACCGCCTCGACCCATACCTGAGCCAAGAATAACTCCTCCAGCTGCAATGGTTGCCCCCTTAGGGATAGAATATCTCTTTTTGTTTACTTTGCCACAATTTTTACAAGTATACACTTTTTCCCCAGCTCCTTCATGGAATGCTGTAGGGTCTACAACTATATTATCTCCAGTTTGATGAACTGTTTTTGCTCCACAATTTTCGCATGTTGTGTATTGAGTTAATGTATTATTATATGAGAAAATATCGGTATTGCCACAGCTTTTGCATAACCATACGTCATAGTTTTTGGATCTTATATTTTCTTCCATAACTTGAGCGTTTGATAGAAAATCATCATCTTCTTTTTCGTTAAGTAGATGCATCATATCTCCACATTTTCTACAATTAATTTTACTCTTTCTTACACTAGGTTTAAAGAAGACATTATACCATATTACAACGAATAAAAGTACAATAGGGAATAATACCCCAGCTATTTTCCATCCAAAGCTAGCCTTTGTGAAAGCTTCAATTTTTTCTTCTTTTTGTTCATTGCTAAAGCCTCTTGTTGACTTGGAGATATCTATTATTGAAATTATCAGTACAATTAATGATATTATAAGATAACCATATAGTATGAAACTATAATCCTTTGCTTGTTTTTTAGGGGCTCCTTCGAATCCATTTACATTATATTCTTTTGCAACAATACTTGCAACCTCTTTTACTCCAGCAACCATACCTTGATCCCAATCTCCTTTTTTAAAGTATGGAATCATAACTTTGTTTACAATACTCGTTGATTTAGCATCTGTTAAGGCTCCCTCTAATCCATAGCCTGTACGAATAAAGACTTCTCTTTTATCTAATGCAAGGATAATAATTGTCCCATTATCTTTACCTGCTTTACCAATCTTCCACTTGTCGAAAAGTTCCATTGCTACATCTCTTGCCGCATTCTCACCAATATCTTTTATAGCTACAACTAATATTTCAGCAGTGGTTTGCTTTTCTAAAGAAGAGAGAATTGTATTTATTTGCTCAACAGCATTAGGACTTAATATCCCATCTTGATTGGAAACAAAGCAATTAGCACAATTTGTCTTTATATCCTTAATGTTATCGATAGAAAAAGATTGAGAAAATGCATGAAGAGGAAATATACAAACTACAAGGAGAATATATATAAATTTCTTATATCTTACCATAAACTTAAACTTAAAGGTTAATAAAATCAATCAACAAAGATATAAATTAAGATTGAATATTCGTTCAAAAGAGCAATAAAATAGCTAAAGTTTTTCACTTTCTAATATTTTGCTTAGCTTTGCATACTTTGAAAATAAAAAGAATAAGCATACTATGAGTGATTTTGAAAAAGTAAGATGCCTTATAATAGGGTCAGGACCATCAGGTTATACTGCTGCTATATATGCAGCAAGAGCAGATTTGAAGCCAGTT
Organism: Bacteroidota bacterium; assembly: GCA_017860275.1. GTDB lineage: Bacteria > Bacteroidota > Bacteroidia > Bacteroidales > P3 > UBA10566. The sequence continues at coordinate 247,360 of JAFNAQ010000002.1, read as the reverse complement.
TTATATGAAGGAATGCAACCAGGAGGTCAATTAACAATAACTACAGAGATTGATAATTTTCCAGGATATCCTGAAGGAATCACTGGTACAGAAATGATGGAAGATCTAAAAAAACAAGCTATTCGTTTTGGTACAGACATTAGATCGGATATAATTTCAGAAGCAGACTTCTCTGAGCGTCCATTCAAGCTATTAACCGATTCAGGAAAGAAATTATTAGCAGACGCAGTTATTATTTCAACAGGTGCATCAGCAAAATGGTTAGGTTTAGAAAGCGAAGAAAAGTTTAGAGGGCTTGGAGTTAGTGCATGTGCTACATGTGATGGATTCTTTTATCGTAACCAAGTTGTTGGAGTTGTTGGAGGAGGAGATACAGCTTGTGAAGAGGCTAGCTATTTATCAAATATTTGTAAGAAAGTATATCTTATTGTTCGTCGTGATGTTCTAAGAGCATCAAAGGCTATGCAAGAAAGAGTGATGCAAAATGAGAAGATAGAAATTTTTTGGAACAATAAGCCAATAGAAGTATTGGGTGATGATAATGGAGTAAATGGTGTGATGCTTGAAAACACTAAGACAGGAGAATTGAAACAAATAGACTTAACTGGTTTCTTCCTTGCAATAGGTCATCATCCTAATTCAGATATATTTAAAGGGCAAATTAATACAAATGCCGAAGGATATATAATTACAGAAGGAAAAACATCTTATACAAATATCCCTGGAGTTTTTGCAGCAGGTGATGTTCAAGATAACTCTTATCGTCAAGCAATTACAGCAGCAGGTTCTGGATGTATAGCAGCAATTGATGTTGAAAGATTTTTAAGTGAAAACAAATAAATCAATATTATTTATTTTTTCATTACTAATTAGTAATTTGGGGTTTTGTCAAAATGATACACTACAAAGCACAAAATCCCAAATTATTGATTCTTCATCATATCTAACTAGGTACACTAATCTCCCAATATCTAATAAACCTCTAAAAACAATCGACCAAGAATTATTGGAGGTTCATCATGTAAACCCAATTAATAGGATAGATAACTCTTTCTATCAGCAATTATCAACCGATGGATCTGCCCACAATCCATTATTTTTTGTTATACCTCAAATCAATAATTTCTCATATCAGCCTAGCGTTTTTTCTGCAACGATATTTACAAGAGAGAATATCCGTTTCTATAATGTATACAAGGCATATTCAGAGCTAAAATATTCAAATACGCTTAATAATTCTAGATACTTTTCAGTAATTCATGCTCAAAACGTTTATAAAAATCTTCAGATAGCTTTGCAGTATGATGTAAACTATGCGGATGGTTCTTACGAAAATAGTTCTACAATGAATCAATTCTTTAATATAACTGCGAGATATAAAGATTCTCTTGGGTTTTATGAGGGTTATTTTGGTTTTATTCGTAATCGTGCAATGCAGAATGAGAGTGGAGGATTATTATCCGACTCTTCCTTTAGAGTTCAACAATATAGTTCATTAAACGCATATCCAGTAAATATTAATGCTGCATACACAAAATATAAAAGTTTTGATATTTTCTTAAGTCAAAAATTAAACTTTGGGAAGAAATTACCATCAACGATATTTAAAAATCTTGCACTTATTCATGATTTCTCTTACTATTCAAATTCGAGAATTTACTATGATATGCAGCCAAGAGGAGGGTTTTACGATACATCTTATTATAGCGAAACATTGACAAAAGACTCTTTAGCATTAAGAAGAGTTCAGAACGTATTATCTATTAATAACAACTCATTAAGCGTTATTGGATTTAGACATGATTATCTTGTTATCAATGATAGCATTAATGTAGAAAAAAGTTCATTGCTCACACCATTTGTTAACTTAGGAATAGGGACAAAAAAGTCTAATATTAATATATTTGGAGATTATATTATTTCAAGTTCTAGGTACAATAAAGACTATTGCTTTGGAGCAAATGCAAGTTTAGAAGGAAGTCTTACATTGAATAATTCCTTGGATTTAAGAGTTGAAAAATTGCAGAAAAGTGTAGATTATTTCTTTACAAAATACTATTCAAATAATTTTAAATGGGAAAATGATTTTGAAAAGATAGATGTTTTTCATGCTAATGCATCCTATACTATTAAATTCAAAGAATCTAGCAGGCAGTTAATAATGTTTTCTGTTGATTATTTCCAATTAAATAACCTTGTTTTTATTGATAACGACCTAAGTCCAAAACAATATAAGACTAAGACAAATCTATATCAAGCATCGCTTAGACATAATATTCGCAAAGGAATGTTTAATTTTGAAGGGTTAGCAACCTTGCAAGAGGCGGATAATAATGATGCTTTGCGCGTTCCAGTCTTTCAAGCAAAGCAAAGTATAAGTATAAACTTTAAACTCTTTGGAAAGAAATTAGATACATATATTGGTTTCGATTTCAGATACAATACAGCCTACTATGCCGATGCTTATATGCCTGCAATGGGATCATTTTACAGACAAAACCAAACCCTTATCGGGAACTATCTTTACACAGACTTTTTTATTCAAACAAAGCTAGAGAGAGCAAAGATTTTTGTTGTTCTTACCCATCCATATTCAGGTAAGTTCGGATATGGTTATTATGCAACTTCGCATTATCCAAATGAAAATCTAAATTTTAGATTTGGGGTATCTTGGAGATTTTTCGATTAATCTATCTTTTCACTTTTTAGTTTAATTTGTTTTGTTTTTTTATCTGCTGATTTTTTCTTACATTTGCAGATTAAAATATAAAATATACTTTTACGATGAGCGAAGACTTAAATAAAACAAAAAATTTATATTCTGCCGATAACATCACTGTACTTGAAGGCTTAGAAGCGGTACGTATGAGACCAGCGATGTATATTGGAGATGTAAATGTTAGAGGGTTACACCATTTGGTTTACGAGGTTGTTGACAACTCCATTGATGAGGCGTTGGCAGGGCATTGTAGTAAAATAGATGTAGCTATTCTTGAAAATAATTCAATTAGAGTAGAGGATAATGGTCGTGGTATCCCAGTTGATATGCACGAAAAAGAAGGACGATCGGCTCTTGAAGTTGTAATGACCGTACTTCACGCTGGTGGAAAGTTCGACAAAGGTTCTTATAAAGTTTCTGGAGGATTGCATGGTGTTGGTGTTAGTTGCGTGAATGCACTTTCAAAATGGATGAGAGTAACTGTTTGCAGAGATGGAAAGAAGTATGAACAAGAATATGGAATAGGTTTCCCACAATACCCAGTTAGAGAGGTTGGAGAATCAGACAAGAGAGGAACAACAGTAGAATTTACTCCAGATGATTCAATCTTTACAACAACAGATTATAATTATCAAACACTTTGCACACGTTTAAGAGAGTTAGCTTACTTAAACAAAGGCATAGAGTTAAATATAATAGATTATAGAAATAAAGACGAGCAAGGTAATTTTATTCAAGATAGATTCTATTCAGAAGCAGGTCTTAAGGATTTTATTGAATACCTTGATGGCACAAGAGAAAAATTAATGCCAGATCCTATCTGTATTGATGGTGACAAACAAGGCATACCTATTGAGATTGCGATGCAATACAATACCTCTTACACAGAAAATATCCATTCTTATGTAAATAATATCAACACACACGAAGGAGGAACTCACTTAGCAGGTTTTCGTCGTGGACTTACTCGTACATTAAAGTCTTATGCAGATAAAAGTGGGATGTTAGAGAAGTTGAAGTTTGATATCGTTGGTGATGACTTCCGTGAGGGTTTAACAGCAATCATTTCGGTAAAGGTTGCAGAGCCTCAATTCGAAGGACAGACAAAGACAAAGCTAGGAAATAATGAAGTAATGGGAGCTGTTGACCAAATAGTTTCGGAACTTCTATCCAATTTCTTAGAAGAAAATCCAAAAGAAGCTAAGCTTATTGTAAACAAGGTTATCCTTGCAGCAACAGCACGTCACGCAGCAAGAAAAGCAAGAGAATTAGTACAACGTCAAACTGTTCTTGGAGTAGCAGGTCTACCAGGGAAGTTAGCCGACTGTTCCGATTCCGATCCAGTGAAGTGTGAGTTATTCCTTGTCGAAGGGGATTCTGCGGGAGGTACAGCAAAACAAGGAAGAGATAGAGCTCATCAAGCAATCTTACCATTAAGAGGAAAGATTCTAAACGTTGAGAAAGCAATGCAGCATAGAGTTTTAGACTCAGAAGAAATAAAGAATATATACACAGCTCTTGGAGTTTCAATAGGAACCACAGAAGACTCAAAGGCATTAAATATGGATAGACTACGTTATCACAAGGTAGTAATCATGACCGATGCCGACGTCGATGGTAGCCATATTGCAACACTTATCATGACATTCTTCTTCCGTTATATGAGAGAATTAATCGATGGAGGATATGTTTATATCGCAACTCCACCTTTATACTTAGTAAAAAAAGGAAAGCAAGAAAGATATTGTTGGACAGAGGAAGAGCGTCAAAAACACCAAGAAGACTTAGGAAATGTAGGTGTTAGCGTACAACGTTACAAAGGTCTTGGGGAAATGAGCGAAACGCAGTTATGGGAAACAACAATGAACCCAGAAACACGTATCCTTCGTCAAGTCGATATAGAAAATGCAACAGAGGCAGACCGTGTATTCTCAATGCTTATGGGGGATGAAGTTCCACCAAGAAGAGAATTCATAGAACAAAACGCAACCTACGCAAATATCGACGCATAAGATAAAAGCATAAAACAACGAAATATCAATGGGCAGAGCTTCTCTGCCCATTTTTTTATGCAAAAATCTTTATAGTAGTTTCAACTTATTTATATATAGATTGTTTACTATAATGAAATTCAATATTTATAAATATAATAATGCGCCATTATGAAAAAGTTATTGATATTATTGGTAATAGGACTATTCTTTCTTTCGTGTGATGATAAAGAAGACAAGGATGATTTGGGAGGAAATGTAACCTTTTATAGTACCTGTAAGAATACAACAGACACAAAATTTATAGGAGATTCATTAATATATAACGTTAGTGGAGACACTCTCTTTATCAAAAAGTATAACACATTCTATAATTGTTGTGCCGATTCAATAACAATCAGTTCAAACATAAAAGACAATTTCATAAACATTACAGAAATAGAATCTTCAACCTTATGCAATTGTTTATGTAAAAGAGATCTATTCTACTTTATCAAAGACATCCCAAAAGGACAATACAAAGTAATAATAAACCACGACATCGACACCCTAAACATTAACATAAACAAATAGGGGAGTATCTATACAACCAATTCATTTAGACGTAATAAATTGCGTCTCTACAATATTTTGTTCTTTTTATCTAAATAACGAACGTATGACGATACGCTCAAATATAATGTTGTACTAAAAAATACATTCATTATTGCATTTGGAATAAGATTATAGTCACCAAAGGTATTTGCGATTATTGCAAAAAATAAAGCAACCGTAGCAATCAAGATAAATCCGAAGAAAACTTTTTTCAGTTGTTTCACCTCTTTGTAAGGAGATTTAAAATAAAATAATACCAAGAAAAAAGCAATCCCCAAAGCAAGAACCCCAATAAAATAATAAAACTCAAAACTCTTTAACCCCATAAAAATGTCTTTGTTCATAAAATATATATTTTAAAAATTAATTTCATAAATGTTGAAAGATAACCTATTGAATTAAAAGCGAGAATTTTAGAGTATATTATTTTCTCATTATCAATTTGTCTAGCTCTTCCGCATATTTTATCAGAATAACATTTACCGCTTTCATGGAAGTAACTAATTTTTCATAATCAGGATATTTCTTTTGGAGATCTTGAGGTGAAAGATTTAAGTTATTTGGATCACTTTTTGCTTTCTCTAACCAATTTCTAAATCTAGCTTGATGTTCAGTTAAATGTGGTCTTAAGCCATCATTTAATATTTTTCGTGTTAAACCTATTAATGCTTTTGTTGAATCATGGTCTTTTAGGTATTTTCCTGGAACTGTTTTGATTTCATCCCTAATAATTCCAAATAGTTTATACCATGAATTGTATATTTCTTCAATACTATCATTATTTTCATCAATAGGAATTGCAGCTTTTCTAGTCGTTAATTCAATATAAATTCGATTTGCAATATATAGATTTTCATAATTTCGCTCAACTTTAAAAGTCATTTTAGGAGTTCCAGATATTTCAATTTCCATACTTTGCAAGCGATGTTGAAATATCCTAGAATAATATTTTTTCAAACTAAACAAAAGAATAATAATAGCAAAAACAATAATAATGAATATCCAATTACTTGCAAGAGTGATTGAAGGCTGATTACTATCAAAAGACAATTTAATAATTTCTAAAGAAGTTGTGTCATTCATTTTTCGTGTAAAGTTATATTTTTCAAATACATTATGATATTAAATCTCAACTTCGTATTCAATTTTTTCTAATTGATAATCTCCCCAATTAATCGGATCACCATGTATTCCCTGTCTATGATTAGATTCAAGCCATTCAATAAATCTATCACCAAGTTCATTTGAAATCGAAGAACTTTTCATATCTCTACCTTCGCAACAAACATCTAGATATTCGTTTGGTATTCTACGACAGTCATCTCCAAAATAATAAAATTTTTCAGATATCAATACAAACTCACCACCTGTATCTCTATTAGAATGACCAATATTCGGAGTTCCGTCCTCCATGGAGTGTGCTGAGTTCTCTTGTATCCATTTTTTCGAGACATGATCTAAATGATAAAAGTTATCACCATACATTTGTACTAAGCTCCCATTTAGTACAGGTTTTTTATATTGAAACCTTTCATCTTCCCAATATTGATTGAAATTAATCTTCTCTTCAACTTTCATAGCAAAAATTAAATGATGAAGACAGCCTAACCCTTTACTTCCAGTTCCAATTACCCAATCACCAATGTTTAATTTTTTATTATTTCTAATATGTGATTTGCAAACAGCAAGTGTGCAATATCTACCAAAAGGATTTGGAGCTAATCCAAAATCGTGTTCTAATTTATATGAATAATAAGGCATATGCGTGTATTTAACATGGTATTCTAATAATATTATATATTGGTTCACGAGAAGAACTATCGGGATTTTCAGCTTCACAATTTTCCCCAGCCATAGCATCTCCAAGTTTATTCAATGAGTTCCAACCCAACGGTGTTCCTCCATATCTTTTAAATGCTTCGGGTAATTCTACCGTATTTTTGCATCCATGCAAATATATACCAACAATTCTTTTCCCTTGTAAATATGCTTGTTTTATTTCATAGTTAACCCATGGTCTTGAATGCGTTTCGGAGCCAATTAAACAGATGAAAGTTCCTGCCCAACTTATCCCTTTTCGAAGTAATCTTCCAATAACTTTATCATTTGGTCTTACAGGTCGATGTTTTGTACTATCAATTGAACTATTACGAATAAAGTAACCCTCATCCTTTAATCTTTGTTTGAGTCTCTGAACATGTTCGTCGTCTTTTCCATGGTGACTGATGAAAATATTATGCTTCTTTTCCATATCACATTAGTATAATTTATATGCTGTTTCTTTACCATCAGATGTTTCTGTGAATTTCATTATATCAAAAGAATCATTTTTTGAATCAAAATTTAAAGTATATGTTATATTATTTGCGATTATTTCCCAAATAAAATTGACATTACGATCCTTATCATCCTTTGCGCTTCTCAATAGACAGTGAATATTTTTAAATTTATTATCAATAAAATATTTCAAGTGTTCTTTTTCAATTTTATCATATTTAAATTGTATTTTTATTTTTTGATCATTATCAATAGAAAAATTCTTTATTTCGATATAGGGTTCATTTCCATATTTTCTATTTAGTAATTCATCAAATTTAGGTCTATTCCACTCTTGCAATTCATCACATAATATCAATAAAAATGAAAGTGAATTTAAAGACAAATGATAAATTTTAGGACAAGTATGGGCAGCAATAGCTCTAAGAATTTCTTTTCTAATATAAAATTGGCGAAGGTCTTCTTCAGAAAGACTATCTTCCGAAGAATAGTAATCTGTTTCTAAGAAATATGTTAGGTTTTTAAAAAGAAGTAAACTTGAAAAAATACCATGTTTATATTCTTCTAATGATTTGGAAAATTTATCTCTATATTTCGTTTGTATTTTTGTAATTCCACATTTATCAACTTTATTACCTTTATCATCTTTACTTGTATTATTTATTATTGTTGATGCTTTCGATGAAATAATATTTAAAAATTTATCAACAAGAAATGTATTAAAAATATCAAAACTGTAGCTCAATTCATTAAAGTTCATATTTCCAAAATGTCCAATAATTTTTTTTGCTTGAGTGTTTATTTTTGCTGTTTTTTCAATAGGATAACCTAAATCATGACATAATGAAATAATTGTCCACATTGCAAATATTTCACTCTGTGAAATTTGATTATTCTTAGTATCCTTAGTATCCTCAGTATTCTTAGTATCCTTAGTATCCTTAGTATCCTTAGTATCCTTAGTATCCTCAGTATCCTCAGTAATATTATAATGAAAATAGGATTCCATATTTATTTCATAACCTTCACTCAGAGTAAACTTATTCTGCGAAAGTAGACTAACTCCAATTGCCCAAACTTGTAAAACATGATCAACATGATCTCTATAATGTTCATCTGTGCCATATAAGACAGATTCAAAAACAATAAAGTCATCAAAATAATTACTTATCTCATCAATACCATATGAACTTGTCATTCTTATCTCATCAAAATTGGATTTAAATTTATTTTCATATTTTTTTGCATCTCTATATATTTTTTCTCTACTATCATTTATTTTTAGTATGCAAATAGAATCAATAAGTAAATTTTTCCACAATTTTTTTAGGTTACTTATATCATTATCCTTAAAAGAAAGTAAATTTTTTTTACTAGATTCACTAATGTATGGTAAATCTGATTCAGCTATTTGTTTTATAACGTCATCATACAAACGATCTTTGTTTAATCGAACTCCGATTAACGAATTTTTTATATTTTTATTCATAGTCTTTTTAAATAATCACCATAAATTTTATGAATTACTGAATCATCATGTATAATATGCAACCCAATTATTGCATACCCAATAATATCTTTCAATGTATCTTCAATGCATTCAAAATTAGGTTCATTGTCAATATTAATTAAGTTCCTGTACCTGCTTATTTTATCCCATAAATGAACCATGTTGCCATTTAATCCTAAATCAAAACTTGCGCCGCCGTAGTCTTGGTTTTTTTTTAAAAGCAATTTTGTAATTTCATCAGTAATTTTTGTAATACTTTCTTTATTCATAGTTGTTACATTTAATTATTTCATTTAAAATTGGATTAGAAAAATCAACATTTTTTTTGGTATTCCAATGATAAATAACTTTATACCAATCATTAAAAAAGTCATCGTCGAAATTAATCATTTTATGATTACTATTACAAATATCATATTCAATATTTTCCAAATCTTTTAATTTCAAATCAAATTCCTCTAATGTTTTGAATGAAAATTTATATTTATAACTTTCATCAGTATAATTATTTACTTTTGAAATACTTTCAATAATATGCTTTTTATCTTCATAAAAATGGAAATTATTAGCAATATGAAAATATTCTCCAACCTGAAGATTTACCATATGTGAAATATATTCCTGCATGAAAGTAAAATTAAATATATTTACTGCACTTGCACCCCATAATAAATCGTTAGATCTCATATGTACAGTTAAATTCAATTTATTTTCAGTAGGGTGTTTCATAAAATGAAGCGTTCTTGTACAAGGAAAATCTTTAGTCTGTTTTAATTCATCTGTCTTTTCAAAACAATCTTTGTTTGGATCACCGATAGTAATAATTGCTTGTCTAGTATTAATGTCTTGTTTTAAACATTCAATTACAAATTGAAGCTGATCAATTTCATTAATAGGAGAAATCGGAGATTTTTTAAAAGATTTATTTATTAAATAGTCATTATTACTTCCATTATATTTTCTGATTCTTGGACCATATCCGCCCCTCAAACTGATACCATCGTCTGAAAAATCTTTCATACTAGCAAGATATCTGTTTATCATTTGTAAATCATTTCTACCACATGCTATCCAAAGAGATTCTGCATAAGCTAATGCAACATTCCATTTTCTTTCAGTAATTGTAATCCATCTAGCCTTTGGATTTGTAATTTTAAACATGAAAGGCTCTGGCAGCTCAAAACAAACTTTTCCCCTAGTTTCTCTTTTTACCCCTTGCTCAAGAAGTAATTTTGATGCTCCAACTAGAAAAGAGTTAATACCTTTGTATTCTGCTGTATACATGTGTTTTGTATTTGATTATTAATATTCCATTTTGGTGGAAAAAATAAATTAAATGATGGTTTACCTACTTTGTACTTTTGTTTTATTCGAATATTGTCAACTTGAAGTTCAGGCATTTTTACTCTCAAGTATTTATCAGTTTCGCAAAAACAATTTTGAATATCGATTAAAGTTGGTTGTCTTCCAAATAGGTTAATAAATTCAGTAAATCCATATTTTTGTTGATAAAATTCAAAATTGTCATGAGTATATCGTATTGCATCTTCAAAAGAGGAATTGCCAAGAGTATTAAAACATTTTTTTATTCCTCTGATTGAACCGATACCAGCTTTAACAAAAGAATTTTCATCAAAATCAATAACAGGAGAATAATTCAAATCAATTGTGTATTGATATGCTAAAAAATCTCCAATAAAAGATCGTTCTCTTAATAAAAAGTAAACCCTATCAAGAGATTTCGCACTTAGTATTTTTTCAAATATTTTTTCTTTTACTATTTCGTCCATAACCATTTGAAGCCATTTCTCATGCTTATATGTCAAATAATTATATTTTGAATGAGTGCCAGTCATCATATACGCATTATTATATATTGGTAGTTGATGCATTCTTTCAGTTAATAATGTGTTTACCTCCGAGATATTGAAGTTGTCGATTGATATTGGTCCAATTTTATTTTCGAGATATTCCCACGTTTCAACTTTGTTGAATATTTTGAAAATCAATATTCTAAATAGAATATCTTTTTCGTTAAAACTGTCCAGATTATCGTATATTATATTTTTTATAAGATATTGACTAATTCTGTCGGAGGCTCTATATACATTGGTAAACTTATTTTCTTTTAATATTATATCATTTGTCCAAGGTTGTTTTTTTAATTCATATTTATTCCAAAAAATATTCATTCTTTCTTGAATGAAATAAAAATAGTATTTATAAACTTCGTCGTTTACTTTTAGCATAATAATAATTTTGATATTGGTATACTTTGTTCTTTAAGTTGAAAAGAAATTACTCAATATTAATAGTACTTATTTTAATGTTCAAAGGTAAATAAATATTTCCAAATAAAGATGATTTTTTGATTGTATATTAACTAAAACGATTGAATCTGTCTTATTTTTATAATATTTTGTGATTGTTTGTAGGGGTGTAATAAGATTCGTACTTAATGATTATTTCTTATTTGGATTTTTCCTTCCTCTTTTTGTTTTTTTAGGAAGGGAAAATAATTTTTTCTTAGGGATAATTTTATTTTTCTTTGGGATAGTTTTGGGGATGTTTCCTTTAATTTTTTTTGGATTGGTTTTGGGAAAGATTTTTTTGGGGGATATGTCTGTAGGGGCGAATATAAATTTGCCCTTAATGATTATTCGTCCTTAATAATTAATCTGCCTTGAATATTGATTTTTTGTTCTTGTTTTGGGGCAAATTTATATTTGCCCCTACAGGGTTTGGTCGGTTTTATAGAATCTTATTCTAGAAAATTAGATCCTTATTCTAGAAAAATAGAATAAGATTCTACGGGCGTGGAATAAGGTTCTATTTTTTTGGGGTTGGGTTTTGGGAAATAATGGTCAAAATTCGCAGAAAAAATACGAAGAGTTTGAAGAAAAATACGAAGAGTTTAATGGGTAATTGTTTGATATTTTCTTTTGAATGTAAGGTTTTTTATTTGGAAAGATTACAAAAACAGACAAGGTAAATTTAATAATTATAAATAATGTCGGTGTAAATGTCGGTGTAAATGTCGGTGTAAAATAAAAATGCTCTCAAGATTTTTCTTGAGAGCATTTTTGGTTATTTGTTTTTGTCCTTTTGGTAGGAGGGAAGGTTAGTTTCCAACTTGGAAACTTCCTGGAGCGCCACCACCTTGGGATTGTTGTTGCATAGCTTGTTGTTGTTGCTGTTGCATTGCTTGTTCGATAATTGCTTTGAATGTTGGGTTTGCTAACATTCTTGAAGTTATCTTTTCAAGTTTAAGATTTGAGCTATTAGAGAATGCGAATAAGATTAGGTCTCCAGCATGTTGCATAAGCTCAGGAGAATTTGAACTAACCATTGCTTCAAGAGAATTTAGTGCATCGCTTAATAATGTTTCAGCATCAGCTTTATTTCCCTTTTGTGCTAAATCTATTGCAGTGTTTACCTTTTGAACTAAGTCATTATATCCTTTTTGCATCTCTTGAGCACCAAGAACAGGAGCAACCTCTGGGATAGCTTTTATCTTAGCTTGAAGTGCAGTAAGTTTATGATCGATTGCGTTGGAATAAACCATTGCAAGGAATTGTAAAGCTTCGTTTCTGCTACTTGCAACGCTTATTGCTTTCTTGCCTTTGAAACGGTTGAAGTACTTAATTTGGTTTATATAAAGGTCTGTTATCTTATTGAACATCTCTTCACCCTTTTTCATATTACCAGATTCGCAATATTGAGCAGCATAACCAATATCATATTTATCGAAAGGAATCTTTGACTCAGGGAATTCAACTAAACCTTTATCCAAAGCCTTGATAGCCTTGTCTCTTTGTCCCACTTGAGTAAGACTCTTAGCTAATAACATATATTGCTGACGCATATTTCTTGAATTGTTGATTGAAACAGCGTCTTCAAGATAAGTCTTAGGGTCTTTAACACCACCCCAGTTAAACTTATTCATCAATAAGTTATATGTTTTTTCATGGTCTAATGAACCATTAGTCTTATATGGCATTATACGATAAAGAATACCTTCTTGACGTATATATTCGTTAATGCTTGGGAATATATTTGCCATATAACCAGGGTTCATAACATAGATAGGACGTTTGAACTTATTAGTTGAAAGAATATCTAAGAACATTAATTCATTTCTTATGATTTGTCTCATTCCATTTTGATCAACAGGAATAGTCCAAGAGATAACATTTGAATCGCTTAGTGTAATCTTAAATTTATTAGCAAGCAAAACCTTAACTGTGTCACCACTTTGAGAAACTCTTGTTGTTGCAGGGTCGGTCATTATACGCTTAAGCATATCTGTGAACTCAACTTCTTGATCGCTCTCTGGCATAATAAAGCTTACATCAGAACCAACACCATAATAGTTTTTCGTTAGGGTGAAAGGACATTTCTCTGAGTCATAAACCTTGTTGTATAACTGTTCAACATACCAGTGCATTCCAGAAAGAGTATAGTTAAGTATTCTAACATCAGGACGTATGCCTTCAACTTCTTGTGCATACCAAAGAGGGAAGGTGTCGTTATCGCCAAAGGTAATTAAGATTGCATCCTTTTCGCAGCTTTCGAGATAGTTTCGTGCAAATTCTCTTGCCATATAACGTCCGCTTCTGTCATGGTCATCCCATTCTTGAGTAGCCATAAGCACAGGAACAGCTACCAAACAAACAGCAGTAATTCCAATAGCCTTAACGTTTTCAGGCATCTTAACCTTCTTTAGCCACTCGTAAAGAGCAAGTACTCCCAAACCAATCCAAATTGAAAAGGCATAGAATGAACCAGCAAAAGCATAGTCACGTTCTCTTGGTTGTTGAGGAGGCATATTAAGGTAAAGAGCAATTGCAAAACCTGTCATAAAGAATAACATAAATACAACAAATGTATCTTTCTTGTCTTTCTTGTATTGGTAAACCAAACCACAAATTCCTAAGATAAAAGGTAGGAAGAATAATTTGTTTCTTCCAGGGTTATTAGCCATTTCAGCAGGAAGATTAGATTGAGGTCCAAGACGCATCTCGTCGATAAAGTTTATACCAGAAATCCAGTTTCCATTAAGTACATCTTTTTTACCGTTAGACTCTGCATCGAAGTTTGAATGATTAAGACCAAAGCCTTGAATATCGTTTTGACGACCAGTGAAATTCCACATAAAATATCGCCAGTACATATGATTTACTTGGTAACGGAAGAAATATGTTAGGTTTTCTCCAAAGGTTGGCTTTCTGTCTCCATTAATCCCAGCCCAATATTTATAATATGTAACGTGCTTTCTGCCTTCGTCATTAGAATACATACGAGGAAAAGTAGTACAATTGTTTGGTTCGTAAACAACTTTTCCACCGCTGCGAACAGCAATGTATTGGTCATTTACAGTATCTTTAATATATTTTGGAGAACCATCTTTTTGTTCAATAGCTTGAGCATTGTAATATTGTCCATAAAGTAGTGGAGTGTCACCATATTGCTCACGATTCAAATATGTCAATAAAGCAACGGCATCCTTAGGAGCGTTCTCATTGATAGGAGTGTTTGAATTAGCACGGATAACTAAGATAAAGAATGTTGAATATCCAATTAAAAGGAAAAGGAAGCTAAGGATAATTGTATTAAACAAAGGTTTAACCTTCTTTTTGCTCCAATACAATCCCCAAACAATAAATCCAATAACCAATAAGAAGAAAAATATTGTACCAGAGTTAAAAGGCATCTTTATACTATTTACAAAGAATACTTCAAATTTACCAGCAAGGTTTACAATCATTGGAACAACAAAGTAAAGAACAACTCCAACAATTACGAATGATAGTATACCTGCCCAAATAAATCCTTTCTTAGTGGTCTTAGGATATTTTTTGAAGTACCAAACATAAGACATTGCAGGAATTGCAAGGAGGTTAAGTAAATGGACTCCAATAGATATACCAACAAGGAAGGCAATAAGAATAATCCAACGAAGGTTGTGAGTGTCATCGGAGTTAGCCTCCCATTTCAATATTGCCCAGAAAACTAAAGCAGTGAAGAATGAACTCATAGCATAAACCTCACCCTCAACAGCAGAATACCAAAAAGTATCGGAGAATGTATAAGCCAAAGCACCAACTAAACCACTACCAAGGATAGCAATTGTTTTAGCTGTTGTTATCTCTCCTGTTTTTGCAACAAGTTTCTTTGCAAGCATATTGATTGACCAAAACAAGAACAATATTGTGAATCCACTACATATTGCGCTTACAGCATTAACCATATAAGCTACCTTAGTAACATCTCCACCTGCGAAAAGTGAGAATATTCTAGCAAAAAGTTGAAATGTAGGAGCCCCAGGAGGGTGACCAACTTGAAATTTATAAGCTGTGGCAATATACTCACCACAATCCCACCAAGAAGCAGTAGGTTCTGCTGTAACTAAATAAACAATACTTGCAATCAGGAATACTACCCAACCCAAGATATTGTTAATCAAAGAATACTTTTTCATTAATGTAATTATTAATTATTTTATTGTAAGTTATTTTCAATTTATTCCTCTACCATTCTACTTCGGAGCGACGAATAGGCATTGTCATACATCTTGCACCACCTCCACCACGAGGAAGCTCAGCTGCATCAAGAGTAACCACAAATTTATTATGTTGATTCATATCAATCTTACCTTCTGTAATATCTTCGGCTCTAATCACATCAAAACCATTGTTATTCAACGAATCAATAGTGTTTGTATTGCGAGAATAGCCAATAATTTTTCCTTCACCTAATGCAAAGAAGTTTGCTCCAGAATGCCATTGCTCTCTTTGTTGATACATTTTATCATCGCCACCACATTTAATTGGCTTAAGA
This sequence comes from Bacteroidota bacterium, assembly GCA_017860275.1. Taxonomy (GTDB): domain Bacteria; phylum Bacteroidota; class Bacteroidia; order Bacteroidales; family P3; genus UBA10566. The sequence continues at coordinate 231,429 of JAFNAQ010000002.1, read as the reverse complement.
TCAAAGCCTAAATCTTTAAGTCCATGCATAAAGGTATCTTCTGCCTTATATGTTATTTTTCCGTTATCTATCTGAATAAGATAAGAGCCAAATGAGTTTTGTTTAGTTATTAAAGGCTCATAAACCATACATTTATCCTTATCTAACATGGTAAAGACCATATCAAGATGGATAAAAGACTCAGGAAAGTCGGGTAACATTTGAACTAAGATATTTTGTTTAGGTTTGCGAGCAGCAAAATAGTTTACAAGGAAATCAATACCATCCTTGTTTGTTCTCGACCCCTGACCAATAAATAATGTATCTTCTCTTGCTATAAGAATATCTCCACCCTCTGTGTTAGCACTTTGAGAAAGTATGCGAGGATTTATTGTTTCGGTATTGAAATAGTTTTTAAAGATAGCCTCCATAATAATCGACTCACGTGAGCGAACCTCATACTGCATTGCATTTATCAGAACTTGATTATACATTGTTGAAGAGGCATCACGAGTGAAGTAAAAATTATATAGTGGGGCTAAGATATATCTCTTGCCTTCATATTCTCTTGGATGAGAACCTTTGTCGAATAGATAACCCTCTATTAGAAATTTAGCTAAAATATCTTTTGGGTAAGACATTAGCTCTGTGAATAAAAATGTTTTGTTTTCTGCTTTTAGGATTTGATTCAAAAGCTCTATTTTGTTGCCTTCGTTCTGAAGAATTTCAGAAAGTAGAAAGGATACTTGGTATGTTTTTGTCCATTTCGACAAAACGCCTTCGAAACTCTTATATTCTTTTTGTGCTATATTTAAGTTTAAAAGGTCGCTGTATAAAGCTTCTTTTATTGTATCTGGAGCCATCTGCTCTATCTCAGCACCTGGAGTGTGCAGTATTACTCCTTCTAAATGTCCTATTTCAGATTTTACATCTATGTTTAACATAAAGGTTTTAATTAGTTTGACAAAGCTTGAAAGACATGATAATCTTTACAAGTTACAAGTAAACTGCAAATATAAGTAAATTTTAATCAACAAAGAAAATTGAAAATTGAAAATTCAATTATTTAGGAATTGCCCAAATAAGTTTTTTGGTGTAATCTGTTTGAGGATTGGAGTATATAGTATCAGATTCACCCATTTCAATAATATTCCCTTTTTGCATTACTACCATTCTATCAGACATATATTTCACTACAGATAGGTCGTGAGAGATAAAAATACAGGTAAAACCAAAGTCTCTTTTAAGGTCATTAATAAGATTCAAAACCTGAGCCTGAACAGATACATCAAGCGCTGAAACCGACTCATCGCATATCACAATCTCTGGTTCTAAGGATAAGGCTCTTGCAATACCAATTCTTTGGCGCTGACCACCAGAAAATTCATGAGGATAACGTTTATAATGACTCCTATCTAAACCAACTTTTTCGAGTAATTCCATAACTTTTTCCTTTCTTTGAGTATCATTGGAATAAAGATTATGTACAGTCATAGGTTCCTTAATGGCATCACCTATAGTCATGCGAGGGTTAAGAGATGAGTAGGGGTCTTGAAATATTATTTGTATCTTTTTCCTCAAGAGACGCATCTTTTCTGGGCTTAGCTCGCTTAGGTTTACTCCCTCAAGCTCAACTTTTCCACTCTTTGATTCAATTAGTTGAAGTATAGCTCTTCCTATTGTTGTTTTTCCACAACCACTCTCTCCAACAAGCCCAAGAGTTTCTCCTTTGTATATATCGAAACTAACATTATTTACTGCTTTAAGAGTCTTTGTTGTTTTGCCAAAGAGATTTTTCTCAATCACATATTCAATAACCAAATCCTTAACTTTTAGAATTGGATTATTAGAATAAAGAACTTTGTGATTTTCCTCTCTTTCCTTTGTAGTTATTATTTCAGAAACCTTTTTCTCGGTATTTAGAAAATCAGAAACGGTTAAAAGACGTCTAGGTCTTTCATCAGTAGGAGGGCGAGAGGCTATTAAACCTTGTGTGTATGGGTGTTTTGGTTTAAAGAAAACCTCATTAACTTCTCCTTGCTCAACAATTTCTCCCTTATATAGCACAACAACTCTATCGGCAATCTGTTTTATTACTCCAAGGTCATGTGTTATAAATAATATACCTATTCCATATTTTTCTTGAAGAGATTTTAATAATTCCAAGATTGTTTTTTGTACTGTAACATCTAAGGCAGTAGTTGGCTCATCGGCAATAAGCAAATCGGGGTTGCAACTAAGAGCCATAGCAATCATTACCCTTTGTTTCTGACCTCCCGAAAGTTCATGAGGATAACTATTGTAAATTCTTTCAATATCCGGAAGCATTACTTCGGTGAAAAGCTCCAAAACTCTTTCCTTTGCCTCAAATTTAGATATTTTATTATGAAGAAGGATAATTTCTAATACTTGTTTCCCGCATTTTTGAACAGGATTTAGTGCAGTCATTGGTTCTTGGAAAATCATTGCAATATGTTTCCCTCTAAGAGTGCGATGAATCTTTTCGTCGATATTTGCAAGATTTAAGCCATCGAAGATTATGCTCCCAGAATCAATATGTGAAGACTTCTGAGGCAGTAAACCCATAATAGCTAATGATGAAACACTTTTCCCTGAACCACTTTCGCCGACAAGTCCTACAATCTCTCCACTAGAGATGGAAAAACTAATCCCTTTTACAACTTGGTGCCAATTTTTCTCTCTAAGAAAAGAAATTCTCAAATCATTAATATCAACAATCTTATTCATGATGCAAATATAATAAAAAAGCCCTAACAATTATTGTTAGAGCTTAGTTTTGTTATCCCGCCAGGACTCGAACCTAGAACGTATGTACCAAAAACACATGTGTTACCATTACACCACGGGACAATCAGTTTTTCTTGATTTGACGTTGCAAAGATACTACTATTTTCAATATTGACAAATTTTTTTGATAAAATTTTGCGGTTAATCCTAGCATTTATTAGGATTATAGTGATTTTCTGAGAATTATATCTTCTGAAATTTTTCGAAGACTGTCGTTTGAAGAAAATGTATTATATTTGTAGCAATTAATTTAAAATAGATTTTTATGAATTTAGTTGTTGGTTTGCTTTGCATAATAATAGTGGTATTGGGTTTTCTCTTAGTATACATATTTAAGAAAAATAATACACAAGCCTTCGTTTTAGAGATTAAGGAGCTTGAAAATAGGGTTAATGAGGCAAATATTAAGAATGCCTTATTGGAACAAACTATTAGTAATGAAAAGCAGAGGTTTGATTCTCTTTGCCTAGAGAGAGATGGGTTAAGGAAAGATTTACAGGAGCTGAGAGCAGAGAAGGAGGCTATAGCTATTGAAAATACTAAGATTAGTATTGATTATAGAGAGCTTAAGACAAGGTATGATTCCTTGATTGAGAATCAAGATAAGATTAAGCTTGAGTTTGAAAACCTACAAAAAACAGCAAAGCTTGAGTTTGAAAAGGTTGCAAATGAGATTCTAAAGAATAATACAGAGAGCTTTAAGAAATCTAACGAGGATAATATGAGTCAATTGCTTAAGCCTCTTGATGAGAGTATTAAGGACTTTAAGGAAAAGATACAAACCAACCTTACCGAAGAAACGAAACAAAGAACTTCTTTAGAGGAGCAGATAAAAAAAGTTATGGAGCAGGCCTCGAATGTTAGTAAGGAGGCTAATAATTTAGCATCGGCTCTTAAGTCTAATAATAAGAAGGCAGGGAATTGGGGAGAGAATATTCTTGAGACAATATTGGAAACCTCAGGCTTGGAAAAAGATATTCATTATGAGACTCAAAAGACCTATAAGGATGATGAGAATAGGAGTCTAAGACCTGACGTAATTGTTTATTTACCTGATAATAGGGCTGTGATTATTGACTCAAAGGTTTCTCTTGTTGCCTATGATGAGTATTTCCATTCAGAGACAGAAGAGGAGCAAAACATTAAACTACATAATCATATAGAATCTATTCGTTCTCATATTATTAATTTAGAGTCGAAAAAGTATAGTGATTTGGAACAAAAGGCTCTTGATTTTACAATGATGTTTATTCCTATTGAGGGTGCATATTTGCTTGCAATGCAAAATGATAAGGACTTATGGTCTTTTGCTTATAATAAAAGGATTATTATCATTAGTGGTACAACCTTGATTTCTTCCCTAAGGATTATTTCAGATCTTTGGAAGAAAGATAAGTACAATAAGAATGCTATAAAGATTGCAGAGAGTGGAGAAAAGATGCTTGCTAAGCTTTATTTAGTTTTGGAGTCAATTAAAGACTTAGGAGATAAGATTAAGAACACTCAAAAATCTTATGACGAGGTAATAAATAGGGTAAAGGACGGAAGAGGAAATCTAATTGGACAGGTTAAGCAATTGAATGAGCTTGGGATAAAAGTATCGGGAAAGAAAATGCCAGAGATTTTCGATGATTATCAAGAAGATGAGGCAAATAGTGGGGATGATAACCTTATTGCATAAATACAAATTGGATTAGATTTGCTCCCATTTGAAGAGCCTTAAGCCTTGTGGATTGAGAGTCATTATGAACATCTTGATCTTCCCATCCATCTCCAAGGTCTGACTCATAAGAAAAGAAACAAATTAATCTACCTTCCCAAAAAAGTCCATATCCCTTTGGCGGTTTATTATCGTGCTCATGTATCTTTGGTAAGCCACTTGGAAAATTAAATTTTTGATGATAAATTGGGTGTGAAAAGGGTATTTCTACAAAATCAAGTTCTGGAAATACCTTCTTAATCTGAGGTTCAATAAACTTTCTTAGTCCGTAATTATCGTCAATATGTAGGAATCCCCCTGCAATAAGATAGTTTCTGAGGTTTTTTATTTCTTGGTCGTTAAGTACAATATTCCCATGTCCTGTGAGATGAACAAATGGGTAAAGGAATATTTCAGAACTTCCAATATCAATTGTTGCATAAGAAGGGTTGAGATTTGTATTTAATTCCTTGTTACAGAGATTTATTAGGTTAGTTAGAGATGTTGGGTTGGCATACCAATCGCCACCACCATTATATTTCAATAAGGCTATTGTTTGTTTTTGTTGAGAGAATAAGCAAAGGGGACTAAAAAATAATCCAAGTAAAAGAGTAATAAGGAATATCTTGTTTCTCATTAATGTGATAATGAATTATAGATTCATAAAATGAATAGACAAAAGAGCATAAAGAGCTGCTGTTTCTGTTCTAAGACGAGCCTCACCCATGGTAATTACCTTAAATCCATTTTCCTTTGCCAATAGAACTTCTTTTTCAGAAAAATCACCTTCAGGTCCAATCAACAATAATACAGATTCCTTTTCCTTGTATACATCCTTAATCTTGGAACGTTCATCGCCTGCGCAATAGCCAATAAACTTATTCGTCTCAGAAGATTTTTTTACAAGGTCTTTGAACTTTGTTGCCTCGTTAAGTTTAGGCATATAGGCTTTTAGAGATTGCTTAAGAGCAGAAACAATTACTTTTTCTAATCTTTCATTCTTTACAATATCTCTTTCGGAATGTTCACAAATAATAGGGGTAATCTCATCAATGCCCATCTCTGTAGCCTTTTCTAAGAACCATTCTATTCTTGAAATATTCTTCGTTGGAGCAATAGCAACATGTATATAAAAGTTACGTTTGCCATATTCAGCAAACGTATCTCTAACTTGTACTAAGCAATGCTTTGGATTTGCCTCAATAATTTCAGCAAGATATAGATTTCCCAACCCATCGGTTAAATGTATATTGTCTCCTTCTTTTAATCTTAGAACCTTTACGCAATGTGTAGATTCTTCTTTATTAAGTGAATATATTGAACTTGGGTCAATATCTGGAGTATAGAATAATTGCATATTATAATGAATATACTAAACCAAATGAAGCAGATAAATTTAATAGTCCAGATGTAGTGTAGTCTCTATCTTTAGAGCCATAAATAATTTGACCTGTTATTGGGGCAATAGTATAGGTAGGTGTTCTACCATCAAATACATATCCCATAGTATAATCCATACCAACTTTTCCTTTTAATCTAAGGTTAGGTGAAAGTTCATACATATAACCAAAATAAGCACTAAAAGAAGGTAATACACGGGTAAGTTTTATTTCATTTTCTCCGTTAAAGTATGTGATTGTTGAATCTGCATAGTCTCTTTCTCTAATCATTAAATTTATACCAGCATCAACACCTAAAATATAATGTGAGCGTTTATGAGTAATAAAAAGATTATAAGACAACATTATTGGCACATAATTGAATGATTTATATTGGTCAAATATCACAGGATTATTAGACCCAACTGCATCCTTAGGAATGTCAGTACCTCTGAAGTAACTCATTCCAATTTTTCCTCCAAAACCGTGGGCAGTACTTACTACCATATTTCTTTTTCTTCCAGTTTTGTATAGGTATTCTACTGAAAAACCATATCCCCAAGGGTTAAGATCTGCATTTTTACCCATCATCATTTTACCATCAAGATTTACAGAAAGTAGGTATTCAGGAACAGGGTTCATATATCTTCCTGTTCTCCAATCGTCAGCAGATACACTGAATGCTAACATACAAACTGATAAGAAAATAAATACTTTTTTCATTATTATAAGGCTTTAATATTTATTAAGTGTTTTTTAGGAGCTTCAAAATTACAAATAAATATTGAATATGCAAATTTTATATTATCTTTGCCTTAGAAATAATTATAATTAATATATCATGGGAAATAGAATTTGTGAAATATTAGAGATACAAACTCCTATTATTTCAGGAGGAATGGTTTGGTGCAGCGGTTGGGAATTAGCCTCAGCAGTAAGTAATGAAGGAGGTTTAGGATTAATAGGAGCAGGCTCGATGACTCCAGAAATTTTAGTAGAACATATTCATAAGTGCAGAAAAGCTACAACAAATACCTTTGGAGTAAATATTCCTTTAATGAACCCAAACTCCCCAAAACATATTGATATTGTTATTCAAGAAAAGATTCCTGTTGTTTTCACTTCGGCAGGAAATCCTGCCACATATACGCAAAGGCTAAAACAAGCAGGAATAAAGGTTGTGCACGTTATTGCAAATGAGAAGTTCGCAAGAAAGGCTCAAGAGGCAGGAGTAGATGCAGTGGTTGCAGAAGGATTTGAGGCAGGAGGACATAATGGTAAAGAAGAAACCACAACATTAGTTTTGGTAGACCAAATAGTAAAAGCATTAGATATACCTGTTATTGCAGCAGGAGGTATAGCAAGTGGGGAGCAGTGGTTAGCGATGAATGCTCTTGGTGCAGAAGGTGTACAGATTGGCTCATTATTCGCTTCTTCAAATGAATCCTCTGCACATGAGAATTTCAAGAAAGCTGTAATTGATGCAAGAGAAGGCGATACCTTATTATTCTTTAGAAAACTATCTCCAACAAGACTACTCAAAGGTGGTTTCTTCAATAAAATACAAGAAGCTGAATCAAGAGGAGCCTCAAAAGAAGAATTATTAGAGATAATAGGAGTAGGCAGGTCAAGAAAAGGAATATTTGAAGGAGATTTAGAAGAAGGAGAATTAGAAATAGGACAAGTCTCCTCATTAATCAATAATGAACTTTCTGTAAAAGAAATCTTCATAAAACTCAAACAAGAATACACCTCTGCCAAGCAAAGGCTAACAAATATCCAATAAAATATTTTTCCTCTGTTAAAATTAAGAAACTATTTATTGACTTTAAGCCATTAAATAGCTGTTTTGCTGCTCTGGAATCTTATTCTACAACAGCAGAATCTTATTCTATTTTTCTAGAATAAGGAGTTATTTCTCTAAAATCCTTATTTCTACAAAAATAAACTTCGTTTCTGTAAATTTTTATCAGAGATAAATCCAGAAATACGAAGAAAAAATATAAAAATACGAAATAATCCCCTAAAAAATGGTCAAATCAAGAAATTTATTATAAAGAATTAACGAATCTTTTTCCCAAAGCCACCCATTGTCTTCAATTTTTCAATCCTTAGCCCATAATATAATAGGCAATAATTAACATCAAAGTTTGCAAAATGTTAGAAAAACAACCAAAAATCAAGGTTTTAGTTAAATCAATACCATCAACCAAAAATTATTTTTCATTAATTAACCTTACAAAAGAAAAAAACCATACCTTTGAACCAAGTAATTAAGAAGCAAAAGCGAAGAATAAGACAATAAATCTTAATAATAAAATAGAGCTGGAGTATAAATCCCGCTTGACAGAAAAATGTGCGAACTCCTCTTCAAAAAGCAATAGGAATTAGACCATAATAATTTAAAAAGTATAGTATGTTATATAAATATTTGTTTTATAGTGCATCATATGTTGTAAAAAAATATGATAGAATTTGGGAAGTTAAAGATATGTATTTTATATGGGGAGCAGGATTCGTTGGTTATTTCATAGCTCTTACAATAATGAATATTATGAGTATAATTGGGCTTTTTATTTACCGACCCATGATTTGGTCTAATTATAAAATCTTAATATATTTGCCTATAACATTGGGAATTATATCGTGTATCTATTTTGGCTACAAGAGGAGATGTGACATAGTTTATGAAGAAATAAAAAATATGGATAAAAGAAAAAAGAAAATATATAAAATCTTGAATATTATTCATATTTTGTTTACCCTCGGTATTTACGATTTAACAGGAGAAATTATAAGAGAGCTAAATTGGCATGATGGACCTGCACATGCTGTGTATTTAATACGAGTATTGGGTATAGAACAGGTGTAATAAGATTGAAGGTTGATTTAGATTTGTTGATAATATTCATAATGGGAGGGATTTGTTCTTTTCTTTTTTTGTTTAGAGATATTGGGGTGGGGTTTGGTTTTAGGTTGATGGATTGTTGATTGGGTGTAGTGGATTAAAGATATAGGGATGCTGTCTCTTTTAGGTAGTGTTACTGGAATTAAAAGGGGGTATTCTTATCTCTTTCATGTAATATCAAAAAGATAAACCTAAATAATCCTAATAATTAAAATAAAATTCATATTTTTGAGCATTGAAAATAAACGAAGTGCATAGAAGATTGTTAGGTTAATATATGTATTTTTGTATGGATAATCGTTTTTGTTATCGGCAAATAAATTAATGTTATGCAATCAGATTTTTTATTTGAGACTTCTTGGGAGGTATGTAATAAGGTAGGGGGGATACATACTGTGGTGTCGACTAAGGCTAAGACTTTGGTTGAGAAATTCAAGGATAATTACATGGTTATTGGTCCAGATATATGGAAGGATACTAAGGCTAATCCTGAGTTTGAGGAGGATAAATATATTCTTAAGAGCTGGAGGGCTTATGCTGAATCGAAGGGTTTGCGTATTAGAATTGGGAGATGGAATATTCAAGGAGAGCCTATTGTAATACTTGTAGACTTTACTACTTTTTTCTCGGAAAAGGATAGATTGTTTTCGGAGTTTTGGGAAGAATATGGTTTGGATAGTATAACGGGAGCATGGGACTATGTTGAGCCCTTCCTTTTTGGATATGCCTCAGCAAAGGTTATTGAAAGTTTCTATGAGTTTTATCTTTCCTCACAAGACAAGATTGTCACTCAGTGGCATGAATGGATGACAGGTTCTGGACTTCTTTATCTTAAGAAATCTTGCCCTCAGATTGCAACTTGTTTTACTACTCATGCAACTGTTATAGGTCGCTCTATTGCAGGAAATAACCTACCTTTATATGCAGAACTATTTCATTACGATGCAAACGCTATTTCTAATGAGTTTAATATCAGGGCTAAGTTCTCCTTAGAGGATGTTTCGGCACATATGTCGGACTGTTTTACTACAGTTAGTAAGCTCACAAATGAGGAGTGTAGAAGCTTTTTTAGGAAAGAGGTTGATGTTATTACACCTAATGGTTTTGAGCCTACTTTTGTTCCAAGTGATGATGTCTTTGAACAAAAGAGATTATTGGCAAGACAGAAGATATTCGATGTTGCTCAGGCGATTACTAATCAAAAAATAGATAATGATGCTTTTCTAATTATTAATAGTGGAAGATATGAGTATAAGAATAAGGGCATAGATGTCTTTATCAATGCAATGGGAGAGCTTAATAAGAAGGAATTGGATAGACAAATTATTGCCGTTATTGCTGTTCCTGCACACACTACCGATATTTATAGAAGTATGTTGGAGCGTATAGGTAATTCTGACTTTAATAATCCTACATCTAACCAATATCTCACTCATCACTTATTCGACCCTGAACATGACCCAATACTAAAGGCAATTAAGGATAATGCACTGAATAACTCACCATCGGATAGTGTAAAGATAATATTTATTCCTTGCTATCTAAATGGTGAGGACGGAATAGTAAACCTAAGCTATTTCGATTTTCTAATAGGTTTCGACCTCTCTGTTTTTCCATCCTATTATGAACCTTGGGGATATACTCCTATGGAATCTATGGCATTTCATATCCCTTCCATAACGACTACTCTTGCAGGTTATGGACTTTGGATTGAGGATATGGTTAAGGATGCAAAGCATGGTTCAGCTGTTGTAATAAGAAATGATACCGATACTCTTCAAACAACGCATAGCATTGTTGATATTATTGAAGAAACCCTATTTCTAAGCTCTGAGGAGATGAATAAGTTAAGAGAAAAGGCATTTGAGATAGCAAAATCTACTCTATGGGAAAACTTAATTGATTATTATTACCAATCTTATAAGATTGCTTTATTGAAGGCTGAATCGAGGTTCGATTTATATTCCCATAAGCAACCTATTAATCTTAAAACTACTGTTCATACCACTTGGGGCGTAACTCCTTCATGGAAAAAGATAATGATAAAACCTAAGATGCCTTCAAGGCTCGAAGGACTACATAGGCTAACACAGAATATTTGGTGGAGTTGGAATATCGATGCCTGTGATTTATTGAGGAGTATTAACCCAACAAGGTTTGAAGAATTTGAACATAATCCTATTAGATTGCTTGAAAGTCTTTCCAAAGGGGATATTGACCTTTTGTTAGCAAATTATGATTTCTTATCAAGGTTAGACTCTGTGCTTGAGAGCTTCGATTCTTATATGAATGAAAAAGAGAATAAGACAGGAGATTTGATTGCTTATTTCTCTATGGAGTTTGGTCTTCATGATAGTATTAAGATATTTTCGGGAGGATTGGGAATGCTTGCTGGAGATTATCTTAAAGAAGCTTCTGATTCAAATATGAATATCATAGGTATAGGTTTGCTTTATCATTATGGATACTTTAATCAAAAGATTACTCGAAGTGGAGAACAGATTTCGGAGATGTTCCCACAGAAGTTTTCTCATTTACCTATTAGGGCCATTAAGAATTCTAATGGAGAATGGATAAAAATCAGCCTTGCACTACCTGGTAGAATCGTTTATGCAAGGGTTTGGTGTTGCGATGTTGGTAGAGTTCCTTTATATCTATTGGATACCGATACTGAGGATAATGAGTTACAAGATAGAGCAATAACACATCAGCTATATGGTGGAGATTGGGAGAATCGTCTTAAGCAAGAAATGCTCTTAGGTATTGCTGGTGTAAGACTTATCTCAACACTTGGTTTAGAACCATTATTATATCATTCCAACGAAGGACATTCTGCCTTCAATTCTTTGGAAAGGTTAAACGATTTGATTCATCATAAAAAGATGTCTTATCCACAAGCAAAGGAGATAGTGTCTTGCTCCACTTTGTTTACAACACATACACCTGTTCCTGCTGGACATGATGCCTTTAGTGAGGATTTGATGAGGGTTTATATGTCGCATTATACCGATAGATTAGGAATATCTTGGGAAGATTTTATGGGCTTAGGAAGAGTTGATAAGAATGATTCTCAAGAGAAATTTTCGATGAGTGTTCTGGCATTAAATTTCTCTCAACAAGTAAATGGTGTTAGTAAGATACATGGAAAGGTTAGTAGGGAGATGTTTGTAAATATGTACCCAGGTTATTTTCCTAGCGAGCTTCATATTGATTATGTGACAAATGGAGTGCATAAACCTACTTGGATAAATCGTCAGTGGTCAAACCTATACGACGAAGTATTTTCTAAGGAGTATAATAATGACCAGTCTAATGTTTCCTATTGGGAAAAGATATATAATGTTGATGATAAAACCATTTGGGATATTCATAAACAAGCAAAGGAAGAACTTGGCGATTTTGTTTTGGAAAGATTGGAAAAAGAGCTTCTTCAAAGGGCTGAGAATCCAAAGCTATTTATTCAAACTAAGGAACGATTTTCCACCAATAGCCTAACATTTGGTTTTGCACGTCGTTTTGCTACTTATAAGAGGGCTCATCTGCTCTTTACCGATATGGAAAGATTGGAAAAGATAGTCAATAACCCAAAAACTCCTGTGCAGTTTCTTTTTGCAGGAAAGGCTCATCCAGCCGATAAGGCAGGACAAGATTTGATTAAGAATATAATTGAGGTATCGAAACGTCCGGAATTTATAGGGAAGATTATCTTTATTGAAAACTACGATATGCATGTGGCTAAACATCTTGTCTCAGGCGTGGATGTTTGGTTGAATACTCCAACACGTCCTTTAGAGGCATCGGGTACTTCTGGAGAGAAGGCTGTGATGAATGGAGTAGTAAACTTTTCTGTACTTGATGGATGGTGGGCCGAAGGGTGGTCTGAAGGGGCAGGGTGGATGTTACCCGAAAAGCAGGTTTATGAATCTGGTGAGTATCAAAATGCTTTAGATGCAGAGATGATTTATGAGACAATAGAAAATGATATTATTCCAGCTTATTATAATCAAGACCAATATGGAGTTAGTTCAGTGTGGGTTTCTCATATTAAGAATACCATTGCTAAGATTGCCCCAAGGTTTACAATGAAACGTCAGATTGATGAGTATTACCAGAAGTTTTACATCAATCAGGCTTCAAGAACAAGGCTACTTTTAGAGAATAATGCTAAGCTGGCTCGTGATTATGCTGCTTGGAAGCATAGAATGAGAAGAGCATGGAATGGTATTGAGTTGATTGACTTTCAAATCCCACATATTGAAAATGATTTTATTACAATTGAAGATGAAATAAATATAAAAGTAATCTTGCATATTAATGATATAAGTAGTGAACATATAGGGGTTGAAGTTGTTGCAGTAAGAAAGCAAAATAATGAAATAAAAGAATTGTACAAGATATATCCACTTGAGCTAATAAGTTGTTTGCATTCAAAGGCAGAATATGGAGTTGCAATACGTCCTAATTCTTCTGGTGTATTCGATTATTCTATTAGAATCTATCCAAAACATCCTTTAATGCCTCACAGAATGGATCTCCCTCTTGTAAAATGGATATAAACCCAAAACTATTAATTTTTACTTAGTTATGATAGTAATTGATGATTTATATAAGGCGCTTTTTTCGATAGAGGTAACCTACCTTTCTTCTGCCTTAAAAATTTGTATTAGCTTTTTATTGGGTGCAATAATTGGTATTGAACGTCAGACTCGTCGTCAGAGTGCTGGGATGAGAACAATTTCTTTAATATGTATGGCATCTACTTCTGCAATGTTACTTTCTATTTGGATACCACAAACCTATTCAGGAATGTATGTTGGAGACCCTGGGCGCTTAGCAGCACAAGTTCTTACTGGAGTCGGTTTTATTGGTGCAGGAGCTATAATACAGAGTAGGGGTTCGGTGAAAGGATTAACTACAGCTGCAACTATATGGGTGGTGGCTATTATTGGTCTTTGCGTTGGAGCTGGACTCTATATTCCTGCAGTAGCCCTAACCTTCCTAAGTCTATTTGTTCTTGTAGCATTGGAAAGATATGAGAAGAAGAAAATGATTGCTGGAGATATTAAGATAATGAAATTGACATATGATATTAATGACCCAGATATAGATCAAATTCTTGCAATGATTAAAAAAAGTTCTATCTATGTTTTTGACATATCTATTGAGAATAGGTATAAACTAAATCAATTTGTACTTATCTTAAAAATTCAAGTACCCCCTAGAGAAACACTAAATTCATTATTTGCTGAAATCAAGAAAATTGAACATATTTCCTCAATTAGCCTAACAGCTTTGTAAATTTTTATTATATTTGCAATTGATAAATTTTGATTACAAATATGCAATTAGTAACTCTTTCAACCGATTGGGGAAATTCTGACCACTATGTAGGTGCTGTAAAAGCAAAACTCTATTCGATTATTGAAGATTGTCATGTTGTGGATATAACTCACAATATTGATAAATTCAATATTCCCTCAGCAGCTTTTATAGTTAAGAATGCTTGCCTTGGTTTCCCAAAGGGTACTATTCATATTATTGATGTTGACTGCGCTGAATCGAGTGAAAATCTTCACGTTTTAATCAAATGGAATGATCAATTTTTTATTTGTACAGATAATGGTTTACCAAATTTAGTCTTCGATACTTTAAATGATGTAAGGATTTATGGATTGAGTGTGTTTCAAGACTCTAACTTTTATACCTTTTCTGCTTTTAATTTATTTTGCAAGGTTGCCTCAGAGATTGCAAAAGGAGAACCAGTGGAGGATTTAGGTTATGAAATTCAAGATTTTTATCGTAAAGGAAGTCAGATTAAACCAGCCTATATTTTTGGCTCAATTTCATGTACAGTATTTCATGTTGATTCTTACGGAAATGCATTCCTAAATATAACTATTAATGATTTTCTCGATATTTTAAAAGATAGGAAGTTTCTTATCGAAATTGAAAAGTTCAAAATTGAGAAAATATCAACTTCATATATTGATGTGAGGATAAATAATCCTCTTTTAACTGTTTCCTCAACAGGTTATTTACAGATTGCTATCAATAAAGCCAATGCTTCAGAGCTTCTTGGCTATAGAATTGGTACGCCTGTAACGATTAAAATAATTGAATAATTCTTTTGATTAATAGCTTTGTAAAATGCTATATTTCACCCCCTTATTGTTTTTTTTGTAAATTATTCCAATTTTTTCAAAACAATTTACATTTTTCTTTGTTTTATTTCTAGTAGAAAATGTTGCTTTTGTAGATAAAAATACTTACATTTGCATTAGTCAATTTTATAGATAAATAAATCAAGGCTTATGAAAAGGTTATTATTAGTTTGGGTTTCTATAATTATAGTATTAAGTTTTAAAGCTAGTGCAGAAGATTTTTCATCAGTCTATCAAGGTCAGACTATTTACTACAATATAACTTCCATGAGTTCTCCTTACTCAGTAGAGGTTACCTATAAAGGTGATTTCCCAACAGCTTCCTTTAATGAGTATTCTGGAGACTTAGTTATTCCTCCTACAGTAATTTATGATGATAAAACCTATAATATTAACTCAATTGGAGAAATGGCATTTACCTACTGTGATAGTCTAACATCTATTTCAATCCCTGCAACTATTAACTCAATAATTGCTTCATCATTCTATATCATTCCTAGTTTAGTTTCAATAAATGTTGATTCTAATAATATGTATTATTCTTCCTTGGACGGAGTATTATATAACAAGGCTCAAGACACATTGCTTCGTTGTCCAGAATCATATAGTAGGAGTAGTTTTACTATACCTTCCTCTGTAAACATCGTTGGAGCAAATGCTTTTGAATTTTGCAAAGGTTTGACATCAGTTTCAATTCCAAACTCTGTTACCCGAATAGAGAAACATGCCTTTTGTCTATGTATTGGATTGACATCCATCTCTATTCCTGAATCGGTAAACTTTATCGGAGATTGTGCTTTTAATTATTGTACTAATCTAACTTCAATAAATTGTGCTGCAGTTATTCCTCCAACAATTGAATCATCCGATATATTCTTAGATGTACCTATGAATATTCCAGTAAATGTTCCTTGTTCATCAATTGAGAGTTATCGTAATGCTCAATATTGGAGTAGATTTTCCAATATTACATGTTTTACATCTTTATTAGATAGATTTGATAATAAACTTTCTGCAAAACTTTACCCAAATCCAGCAATAAATAAAACAATAATAGAGATACAAGGTCTAGAAAATAAGGCAGAGGTAATCATAACAGATTTATTTGGAAGAATGATGAGTAAATACAATATCAACGAAAGCCAATCTTTGGAGATTAATCTAGAATCCTTTACAAAAGGAACATATAATGTTTCAATTCAAACAAATAATAGAGCAATAACCAAGAAATTAATCGTTCAATAATTTTCCGTATATTTGATTCTTAGCTAACAAATCTCTGTTTCGAAGTATTTTTTCCTTATTCTGATGTCAATATCATGCCATGATCTTCTCAACTTCATGCCATGATGTTTTTTAGATCATGCCATGATGTTGAGATTAAAACAAAGTAAAAAAAGTTTGATATGGCTTTCTGTTATTTCAAAAAGAATAAACTTTTACTTTTTTCGGTTTATTGTTTTTGAGATAAAATCTATAGCTAGGAGGGTTCGTGAGGATTGAATGTCCATCCATCCGCTTTCTATTCCGTAGACTCTTTTTTCTTTGACGGCTTTTAATTGGTTGTAAGGAGAAGTTTTGATAAATTGTGCTGAGTCTTCTTTTCTTAGAAAGATATAATCTGGTTGATTGGCAAAAAGTTGTTCTTTTGAGAAAGACCAGTTTTTTGTGTTTTTTGCTATATTATCTCCTCCAGCAAGAGATATTATCTCATTGATATATGTATCTTTACCTGCTGAGAAATCTCCAGAGGAACCATATTGAATAACATAATATACCTTTGGTAGAGCTCTTATAGCTTTCGTGGATGAGCCAGAGCCAAGGCTTAGCTCTCTATTATGGTTAATTTCTCGTAAACGATTTTTTATATTATTTATAATTGAATCCGCTTTTTCTTTCTTGTTTAAAATCTTTCCCAAAATATCAATTGTTTCATAAACTCCTTCAATATTCTTTTTTTCAGGAAAAGAAATAATAGGTATGCCTGCTCCTTTTATAACATCTGCCATTTTCTTAGTAAAGATAGAAGATGTGATTACAAGGTCAGGATGAAGTGAAATTATTTGTTCAATATTTGCATTATTTATTCCCCCAATAGATTTAATATTCTTTACGCTATCTTTTGGATAATTACAAAAGTCGGTTCTTCCAATTAATTTATAACCTGATTCAAATTCATAAAAAAGTTCTGTTATGGCAGGGGAGACAGAGACAATTCTCTTGGGATATTCTTTTAGACCTACCTCAAAATTATAGTAATCTTTTATAACTAAAACATCTTTATTCTTTAGATTAGTTGAATTATTCTTATTGTCACTATTACAAGAGATTATAATTAATATTAAAGATAGAAATAATATGTATTTTAGACTAAATTTCATTTTATTTTTTGTTTAGATGGATAAAGGAATTGTCAATGATATTTGCATTTACTCCAAAGATATTTTCAATATTTTCTTTAGTTAATATATCTATTGCCTTACCCTTGTGAATAAGCTCTCCATTATCTATAACCAATACTTCATCAGCATATTTTAGTGCAAGGTTTAGGTCATGAAGAATAATGAAAATTGTAGTTTGATTCTCTTGGTTTATTCTCTTTAATAACTCCATTATCTCGAATTGGTGACGAATATCAAGATTAGAAATTGGTTCGTCTAGGAGCATGATAGGAGTTTGTTGAGCTAGAGCCCTTGCTATTATTGTTCGTTGCAATTCACCGCCACTCAATTGCTTAATTGATCTATTTCTTAGATGCCAAGTGTTAGTTCTTAACATACTATTACGAACAATATCATAATCTAAGGCAGAATCGGTTTGCAGAAGTCTTTGATAAGGCATTCTTCCCATCATTACAATCTGAAGGGCAGAGAAGTCGAAAAGAATCTCTGTATTTTGAGGTACAATAGATATTTGTTTAGCCAGCCTTTTTGGGGAATAAGTATTAATATATTCATTATTTATCTTAATACATTTTGTTTCTGTGTTTAATGAACCCGAAAGACATTTCAATAGAGTTGTTTTTCCTGATCCATTAGAGCCAACTACAATATAAAATCCCCCAGCTTTCAACGAAAAACTAATCTGGCGAAGAATCTCCTTGTTAGGAACAAAATAAGATAATTTGTTTACTTCTACTATCACGGATTAAGTTTCTTTTTAGCATTATATAATAAGAAAATAAAGAATGGTGCTCCAACAATCGAAGTGATAGAGCCAATTGGTAGCTCGCTAGGGGAGATAAGTGTTCGTGCAAGTATATCTGCAATTAGTGTGAAAATTATACCTCCAAATATTGAGTAAGGAATAATCTTTCTATTATCGGAACCAACAAGTAGCCTTATTATATGAGGAACAATAAGACCAATAAATCCAATTACTCCACAATATGAAACAATTACAGCAATCATAAGGGTAGAGAAGAAAAGTATAATCTTCTTAGTTTTTTCTACATCGACACCAAGGCTTCTTGCCGTTTCACTACCAGTTAGTAATA
The DNA here is from genome assembly GCA_017860275.1 of Bacteroidota bacterium. Taxonomy (GTDB): domain Bacteria; phylum Bacteroidota; class Bacteroidia; order Bacteroidales; family P3; genus UBA10566. The sequence goes on along the minus strand of JAFNAQ010000002.1, from coordinate 212,999 downwards.
TATTTAGTTCCTTTGCAAAAATTCTAATTACAACAATACCCAATAGAACAAAGAAAAGAACAATTCCAAGGTCAGAGAATTTAGCACTCGACATAGAACCCATTGTCCAGAAAATGATTTTATCCATACTTTCCTTATTCATTACCATAAGTAAGGAAATAATTGAAGCCATTAGGAAGTTGATAGATATACCAGATAATAATAGGGTAGTATTATGTAATCGATTTCCTATAGATGATATTTTTACAATAAACCATACTGTAAAAAGTGCAAAGGCAAAGGCAAAACCAGATATTCCAAAGAATAAACCTTCAAGACCAAATACAATAGCTAAGGACGCTCCAAGTGAAGCTCCTGAAGATACACCAAGAATATATGGATCAGAAAGTGGATTTCGAAATATTGCTTGGTACGCAGCTCCACATACAGCAAGACCAGCACCAGCTAAAACAGACATTAATACCCTTGGTAATCGAATATTATTAATAATATATACTGTTGTTTGATCAGCCTCGCCTTTTAAATAAGAAATAATATCAATATCAACACTACCTAATACTAAGCCAAGAAACACTAAGCCAAGTGCAATTATAAAAAGCAACAGGTAGTAATAATAATGTTTATATTTATTCATATTGTTTTATTGATATAACTACTATGTATTCTTTATTATATCATTTGCCTTATCCATTGCTTTTGAGATATGGTCAAATATATAATGTCTTCCAAAGCTATCAATAAAACCAGACTTATCTAAAGTTTCATAAACCTCAATTGTTACCCCAGAAAGGATAACTTGAATTTTTTCTTTCTTAGAACGTTCACAAAGAGATTTTAAGTTTTTGATACCAGTTGAATCAATAAATGGGACTTTTCTCATCCGAATAATCCTAACCTTAGGTCTATGCGACTTGGTTTCATTATTAATTTCGTCAAATGTATTTGCAATACCAAAGAAGAATGGTCCATCTATTTCGTATATTTCAATTTCTTTTGATATGGTTTCTAGTTCTATATCCGTTGCTTCTCTATCTTCGGTACGTGCAATTTCATTTTCAATAACCTTGATTCCCGACGTATCCATAACTCGTTTAATAAATAGTATAGCAGCCAATAATAGACCAATCTCGATTGCAATAGTTAGGTCAAATACAACTGTAAGGAAAAATGTTAGAATTAGAACTATAACATCAGATTTAGGAGCCTTAAGAATTGCTTTAAAAGAACGCCACTCACTCATATTATAACTTACAATAACTAATATTCCTGCCAAGGCTGCAAATGGGATATGTGCAGCAAGAGGCATCAAGAATAAATATATTAGTAATAAGAATATAGCGTGAACAATACCAGCAACAGGAGTTCTTCCTCCATTATTAATATTTGCCATTGTTCTTGCAATTGCTCCTGTAGCAGGGATACCACCAAAAAAAGGAACTGTAATATTTGCAATACCTTGAGCTATAAGTTCTGTATTTGAATTATGTTTTTTTCCAATAGCACCATCAGCAACCATGGCTGAAAGTAAACTCTCAATAGCACAAAGCATTGCAATAGTAAAAGCTGGAGAAATTAGTAAACGAATGGATTTCATATTAAGTTCAGGAGTAATAGGAGCAGGAATAGGAGAGCCTCCCGAAAGTTCAGGATATTTACTTCCAATTGTTGCAACTTCGATTCCAAAGTAGTTTTTTAAGACAATAGCAAAAACTGTACATAAAATTAAAGCTACTAAACTCCCAGGTATAACTTTAGTTACTTTTTGCCAAGAGAAACCAATAAAAACCGTTGTAACTGCAATTATTGTTGCCCAAGGATTAATTGTAGAGAAATTTTCGAAATAAACCATCCATTTATCTATGAACTCTGAAGGTACAACAAGCTCAGAGCCATTAAGAGCAGTTAACCCAAAGAAATCTTTCATCTGAGTTGAAAAAATTACAACAGCAATTCCTGAGGTGAATCCAACTATTATCGGGTATGGCATAAACTTTATTACATCTCCTAGTTTAAGTATCCCCATTAATACAAGCATTATACCTGCAAGAACTGTTGCAACAATCAATCCTTGAAACCCAAACTGAGTAATAACGCCAGCAATGATTACAATGAAAGCTCCTGTGGGTCCTCCAATTTGTACACTTGTTCCTCCCAAAAAGGATATTAAAAATCCTGCGAGAATAGCAGTTAATAAACCTTGTTGAGGACTAACACCAGATGCAATACCAAAAGCTATTGCCAAAGGAATAGCAACAACTCCAACTATAATACCTGCAATTAAATCGGAAATAAAAGCCTTCTTTGTATAGGAACGACTTTTTATCAACGTGAAAAACTTAGGTTGGAAAACCTCTTTAATATTAAATTTAGACATAATAATTAGTAAAATTAAGATTTGCAAAGTTACTAAAATAAAAGTAAAGGCATAAAATTAAAAGTTAAAATGAGGATTTTTTAATGTTAGAGACAAACATATTGTCATTTTACTAAAATAATGTATCTTTGCATTCCGAAATTTAAACCCGAAGAATGTTAAATCGTCATTTTTTTAGAGCAAAAGCGTTACAAGCTCTTTACGCTTATCAAGTTTCAAATAGTTCTGATATTTTAGATGCAGAAAAAAAATTACTAGTAAGTCTAGAAAAACTCAGTAATCTACAAGTTTATCTATTTTCTGCAATTTTAGAAATTCGCTCAATAGCAATTGAGCAAATAGAAGAAGCTAAACAGAAGTATTATCCTTCCGAAGAAGAATTAAATCCCAGTCTTAGATTCGTTGAAAACAAAATGTTATCACAATTAGTTGATAATGCTGATTTAACACGTGAGATTGTTCGATTGAAAGTAAATTGGTCAGATTCAAGAGAAGTAATAAAGAATATCTTTACTAAGTTCAAAAATTCAGAGTCATATAAAAATTATATAAACTCTCAAGAAGAGAGCTACGATGCTGATAAATTATTAATTGTACAGCTTTTCAAAAACTATATTATTAAGAATGAACAACTTTATGATATAATATGTGAATTAGAGCTTAATTGGGAATGTGATTATGAGATACTAACTCAATACCTAATAAAGTACCTTAAAGACTTTAAAGAAGAAGATAATACATTAAAACGCCTACTAAAGGTCTTTGATGATTCAAAGGAAGATTTAGGTCTTGAAACAGACAAAGAATTCTTATTAAAGATTTTCCGTAAAACAGTTGAAAAAAATGTTGATTTAGAGCAAATGATTGAAAAAAGGATTCAAAATTGGGAGGTAGAGAGACTAGCAATTTTGGATATCTTGATAATAAAAATGGGTCTTGTGGAGTTAATGTATTGTCCAACAATTCCAATTAGGGTTACTTTAAACGAATATATTGAGCTTTCTAAAGAATTTTCAACCGAAAAAAGTAAATTATTTGTTAATGGATTATTGGACAAATTAGTTGTGGATTTAAGATCTTTAGGCAAGATTAAAAAAATTGATCAAGGAATTGAAGTTCTTGAAGGATATGAATAAAATTAAAGAATAATGAAAAACATATTTATTAATATTTTGTTGGTTTCAATAATAACTTTATCTTTGTCCTCGTGTAAAAAAAATGAATCAAAGATTAATGCAGATTTAATTGAAAATACAACATCAATTAAATTTGAAAAGGAATTAATTGATTTTGGACGCTTAACAGATGGAGAAAGAGTTACTTGCAGCTTTAAGTTTGTGAATTCAGGAAAAAGTGATTTAATTATTTCTTCAGTAAGCGGAAATTGCGGATGTACTGTTGCTGATTATCCAAAAGAGCCAATAGCTCCAGGAGCAGAAGGTCAGATAACAGTTACCTATGATTCAAGTAATAGTAGTGGGATGAGGATATCAAAGGAAGTTTCTGTATTAGCTAATACATCTCCTTCAACTACCAAGCTTCGAATTGTTGCAGAAGTAATTTAAACAAAATATTAAGAATATAATACTTACAAATTAAAAAAAACGAAAATGAATTTATTAAACGTATTATTAATGTCACCTCAACAAGGTGGATCAGGTGGAGGTTGGAGTCAAATAGTAATGTTATTAGCAATAGTAGTAATATTCTATTTCTTTATGATTCGTCCTCAAACTCAAAAAGCAAAGAAGGAAAAACAATTCCGTGAATCTCTACAAAAAGGTCAAAAAGTTATCACCATTGGTGGTATTCATGGAAAGATTATAGAAGTAAAAGAAACTACTGTAATTGTTGAAATTTCTAATGATGTTAGAGTAGAAATGGAAAAATCAGCCGTTGCAGTTGATCTCTCTAATGCTACAGAAAAGAAATAATTAATAGATTATTGAAAATATTATAAGGGTAGACTGTGAAGTCTGCCCTTTTTTATTATTTTTGCACTATAATGAATAAGACTGAGAAGATTTCAATTCATAAGAGAATATTAGGAAGTTCAAAATTTATGGCAATTATTTTGAGTTTAGTTGTTGCATTTTCTATATGGGCATTTCTTACTCTATCACAAACCTATATTTATACAATCTCTTACCCTATTATTTTTGTAGATAAATATAATAATAAGGCAATAATCAATCCTTCCGATAGTATAATTAATGTGCAATATCAATCCACTGGTTTTGATCAAATATTGCAGAATAGAATTAGTAAGTTAAGACCAATAATAATTGATATTAATGAATTAAGAGTAAATAAGTCATTTGGTGTAGCAAAAATTAGAGTATCTTCTATAAAAGATATAATTATTAAAAATACTAGAATAAAGGAAACGATAAAAGATATCTCTCCAGATAATATTGTTTTGCATTGGCAAAGAACAATAAAGAAGAAAGTAAAGGTTATATCTAATACAAAATTTGAATTTAAAAAATCATATTACTTGTATTCTGAGCCAAAGCTATTTGTTGATGAAGTAATTATTGAAGGACCTGCCAATGAAATAAGAGGTATCGATACCATATTTACTAAAGATATTAAGATAAAGAATATAGATAAATCGACTGTGTTTTTCATACCCCTACAAAGTTTATCCGATTCCTTAGGTATAAGGTATTATACTAATAATGTTCCCATACAATTACTAGTAGATAAATTCACTGAAGATGAAGTCGAATTACTTATTAATAAAGATAATATTCAATATGATAGTATTAAACTATTCCCTTCGACAGTAAAACTAAAATATAGAATAGCTGTTAAGGATTATAAAAGATTTGACAAGTCGAAGTTAAGGGTAACGGTTGAAAATAATTTTGATATTAGGCAGAAGAGAAAACTTAAAGTTCATATTGAGAATATTCCTGACTATGTTAAGATTATTAGTCTAAATCCAGAGAAGGTCGATTATATTATATTCAGATAAGACAATAGAAAAAGAAATGGTAAAAAGTATTGGATTAACAGGAAGTATAGGGAGTGGAAAAACATTAATATGTTCAGTATTTGAACACCTTGGTATACCAATATTCAATGCAGATAAAGAGGCAAAAGAATGTTATAACGATTTATCCTTCTTAAATGAAATTGAAAAAGAGTTTGGAAGTGGAGTGGTAAAGGAAGGAAAACTATTCAAGGAAAAACTTGCAAATATTGTCTTTAACAACAAAGAGAGTCTTAAGAAACTAAATGGGATGATTCATCCAAAGGTATTGTCAAGATATTTAGTTTGGAAAGAAGAACAACAATCCAAATATGTTATTCATGAAAGTGCAATACTCTTTGAATCGGGATGGAATAAGTACTTTGATAAAATAATATGTATAAATTCTCCGTTGGATATTATTTATCAGAGGGTAATGCAAAGAGATAATCTAAGTAAAGAAGAAATTGATGCTAGATTAAAGAATCAAATGCCAATAGAAGAAAAACTTAGACTATCTGATTATATTATTAATCATGATAATACGACAATGTTATTACCTCAGATATTAAAAATCCATTCAGAACTAATAAAAGAATAATTAAAAAAACTACAAATGAAAAAAAATGTATTACTTGTAATTGCTTTATTGAATATCAGTGTAGCATATTCTCAGCTAAGCGTAGGAGGCACTCCAAAATCTTTTCGATTAAATAACATTAAGAGCATAGGCACAAAAGTAAATATTGATAAACCTGATTTGACAACGGTTACTGAAGAGGATAATTCTGAAGAAAGTCTCTTTAAACTTAGACGATTTGGAGTTATTATTCCAATGGGATTAGATTTCTTTGAAAAAGCATCAATGACAGAAGTAGAAAATGGGAAACTATGGATATTGAAGGTTGGTTGCCCAGAAGCACAGGCATTAGTATTCTATTCAAATAAATTTTATCTACCAAAAGGAGGAGAATTATATTTATATAACAAAGATAAATCTAAGGTTATTGGTGCATTTACATCAATAAATAATCATCAGCAAAAAACCTTTGCAACAGAACTCATTGAAGGAGATGAAATGACCTTAGAGTATTTTCAACCAAATACAGTAAAAGATAAGGCAGAGATTGAAGTTTCGGAGCTTGGCTATGCTTATAGAGATATATTATCTAATGAAAAGGCAGGAGAGTTTGGAAGTTCAGGTTCTTGTAATGTCAATGTCAATTGTGCAGAGGGAGCTAATTATCGCAATCAACAAAGAGGTGTTGTAAGAATAATGATAAAGATGAATAGTTTTTCTATGGGTTGGTGTACAGGTTCGCTTGTAAATAATACTTCAAGAGACTTAAAGCCATATCTACTAACTGCTGCCCATTGTGTTGAGAATGTTTCTTCTGAAATATATTACAATCAGTTTGTATTCTATTTTAATTATGAATCTGCATCTTGTTCAAATCCAAATTACGAAAATCAAATAACAACAACCAAGACACTAACAGGAGCTTCAAAGTTAGCATTAGAAACATCTTATGCAAGTGCTGGCTCAGATTTCTTATTAGTATTATTGAATGATACTGTTCCAAGAACTTATAATGCATATTGGAATGGTTGGAATATAAATAATACTACTTCTGCAAGTGGAGTATGTATTCATCATCCATCAGGAGATATAAAGAAAATATCTACCTTTACCTCTCCACTTATCAGCGTGTCTTACACATCGGAGCAAGTTAATGCTAACGGAACACATTGGAAAGCAAAATGGGTAAGTACTCCAACAAACTATGGAATAACAGAAGGAGGATCTTCAGGCTCTCCATTATTTAATTCAAATGGATTAATTGTAGGAACTCTTACTGGTGGTTATTCAGATTGTTCTGCAACTGCTGATATGAAATATGATTTTTATGGAAAAATGTCTTATCATTGGCGATCTAATGGCACTACTCCAAACAAACAACTTAAATATTGGTTAGATTCATTAAATACAGGAGCTTTAGTTTTTAGTGGAGACGATTATACAACGTATGTTAGTTTAAAGGATATATATAGTAAAGAAAACAATATAAGCACAATTTATCCAAACCCAACTAATGGAGATATAAATATTTATATCAAGGATATTTCTTCAGATATAAACTTTGATATTTATGATAGTAAGGGAATTCTTGTTCTTTCATCAATAATCCCATCGGGTTTAAGTAATAAGACTATTCCAACAGATAATATTCCTTCTGGATTATATATTATTAAATATAGAACCAATTCAAAATCTTGGAGCCAAAAAATATTATTGAAGAAATAATCTAAGAACTAATGTTAGAAACCAATCCTCAGCTTGAACTTGCTAGCAGTTATGTGGAAGAAACCAATACGAATATCTTTCTAACAGGAAGGGCAGGTACTGGTAAGACTACCTTTCTAAGAAATCTAAGAGAGAATACCTTTAAGCGAAATATTGTTGTTGCACCAACAGGTGTTGCGGCAATTAATGCGAATGGTATGACTATTCATTCTTTCTTTCAGGTATCATTTGGACCATTTCTTCCTAATACAAGTTTCAATAATATTTTGGACAATGGGAATAGTAGGAGGTTTTCTAAACAGAAGATAAATATAATACGCAGCCTTGACTTACTTATTATCGATGAAATATCAATGGTAAGAGCCGATTTACTTGATGCCGTTGATGCTGTACTTAAAAGGTTTCGTAAGGGTGGACGTTATCTCCCTTTTGGAGGAGTTCAACTTCTATTGATAGGCGACTTGCAACAATTGCCACCAGTTTGCAAAGACGATGAATGGAATCTCCTAAAGGATGTCTACGAAACTCCATACTTCTTTTCATCAAAGGCATTAATGGCGTCGAATTTCTTTACAATAAATCTTCAAAAAGTATTTCGTCAGAGAGATGAAAGGTTTATTTCTATTCTTAACGATATTAGAAATAATACCATTAAGCAAGATACTATTGAAGAATTAAATAAAAGATATATACCTAATTTCTTACCAAAGGATGATGAAGGGTATATCACCCTTTGCACTCATAATTACCAAGCTAAGAACATTAATGATGAAAAACTTAAATCAATAAAGAATCCTTCATTTTTCTTTAAGGCAACAGTTAAGGATGAGTTCTATGAGTCAAGTTATCCAAACGACTTTGAGCTTGAGTTAAAGAAAGATGCTCAGGTTATGTTTGTAAAGAATGATTATAGTTCGGATGCAACAAAAAGAAGGTACTATAATGGTAAGATTGGAAAAATTGTAGATATAGATAAGGATAAGATTATTGTTCGATGCATAGGAGAGGAGAACGATATCGAGGTTAGTAGATATGTTTGGAATAACTATAAATACGAGATTAATAATAATACCAAGGCAATAGAGGAAAAGGTTATAGGTACCTTTGAACAGTATCCACTTAAGCTTGCTTGGGCAATAACAATTCATAAGAGTCAGGGGCTAACCTTCGATAAGGTTGTAATTGATTCAAATAAAGCATTTGCCTCAGGTCAGGTTTATGTTGCACTTTCTAGGTGTAGGACACTTGAAGGAATAGTCCTTAGTTCAAGGTTTGAATCTTCATCAATAAAGAAAGATAACACAATAACCAATTTTGATAATAATCAAGAGAATAATAAACCCTCTGAGCAGACTCTTGAGAATGATAGACAAAAATACTATGCCGATAATGTCTTCGATTTAATATCTTTTTCAGAACTAAAATGGATATTAGACACTCTTGAAGATTTAAACAATCAGGAGTTTTCAAAACTCTATGGCCAAAGCAGTGCAGAGATAACTAATCTAATAAATAGGTTTACGAAAGAGATACTTGAGATTTCTTATAAATTCCATAATCAATTAAATACAATCTTTGATAGAAACGAACAAGACCTATTGATTGAGAGATTAAAGAAGTCGGGAGAATACTTCAAAGACAAACTTTCAATAATAGGAGAGATAGAAAAGATTGTTTCAAAGCTTGAGTTCGATAATGAGGAGATAAATAAAAAGAAAGAAGATATATTTACAAAGATACTCCAAGAAAGTATAATAAAGAATAGATTATTAGATACAGCCATAGATGGTTTTGAGTTAAAGAAATACCTTAAGGTAAAGAATGAACTTCTTTCTACAGATGAGAAATCCCTACTAAAGAGACTTGTCGATAAGGAAAAAGAAAATAAGAAGAAAACTTCTCTTTCGCCAAAAGAGATTAATGACAATGAACTTTTCGAAACTCTACGCGCATGGCGACTAGCAAAAAGCAAGGAGTTAAATCTCTCTGCTTTTTATATTCTCAATCAAAAATCCCTATTAGAGATAGTTCGCATAATTCCAAAGAACGAAAATGAATTATTAGAAATATCAGGAATAGGCAAGAAGAAGGTAGAACAATTTGGTAATGAAATCCTAGAAATTATAGCCGAGCACAATTTATTAGAAGTAAATTATTAAATTTGCATTCCAATCGTAGGGGCGAACCTACGTGTTCGCCCTAAAACACATTCGCCAAAAACACGAAAATAAAAACGAACCTACGTGCATGCCCAAAAATAAAAAGGATTAATGAAACAAATAAATAAAATATCCCTAATTCTAATATTATTATCCCTAATAATAATCTCTTCATGCTCAACAAAAAGAAGAGGCACGATGCCGAGAGTAAAACATAAAAAGTGCAATACCTGCCCAACCTTTTCCCAAATCCAACCAAACCAAAACCCCAACACAAACTATATTTCTTAAAGTAGTAAATCTATACTTTTGATTCAATTAACAAAAATCGTTGGTTTTTGGGTTTTTGATAACTTTTTGTAGGTTTTGGTGTTAATTAATAATAATATTATTAGGCTCTTAGACTTGAATATTTGAAGAGAGAGGATGGGGTTTGGGAAACGGTTCGTTAATTTCTTGTAATAAATTTCATGGTATTTGGTTTTTTTATCGGTAGGGGCGAATAATTATTCGCCCTTTTTGAGAAAATATATAATTTCGGTGGGCAAAAAATATTTTGCCCCTACAAAATTGAATTTTTACCTACTCTTTTTGGATTTTTATTTGATATAAATTCATAGAAACGAAGTATATTTTCGTGAAAATAAAGATTTTAGCGAAATAGAATAAGATTCTACGAAAATAGAATCAAATTCTATTTCGCTAGAACTTGATTCTAGAGTGACAAAACAAGGTTTTAAGGCATTAAAGCTTGTTTTCTGTTTCTTAAAATTAACAATAGTGTTTATTTAGGGTTGATATTTTCTTATGATAATGGTTTTTAGTGTATATTTGCAGCTTTATTTTTAATCTATGTTTAGAACTCGGTTTTATACTGTTTGCAGAGTATGGGGAATGCTTCTTATTATGGAGGCAATTTTTATGTTTGTTGCCATAGGAGTTGCACTATATTATAAAGATGATATTATGCCACTACTTAAGAGTGCCTTGATTACTTTGGGAGTAGGGGTTTTCTTAAGAGTTCCAACCAATAAGGTGAAAATAAGTGTAGATAGACGCTTGGGATTCTTTATTGTGTCCACAATATGGCTTATTGTTACAGCCTTTGGAGCCTTACCTTTTTGGTTTAGTGGCTATTTCTCTAGTTATACCGACTGCTATTTCGAAACAATGTCTGGCTTTACCACAACAGGAGCATCTATTCTAAAATCTGTTGAGATAATCCCTCATGGTATTTTATTTTGGAGAGCATTAATAACATGGATAGGGGGAATAGGTATTGTTGTGATAGTTATTGCCTTTATACCATTTATTGGGGGTAGTGGGATGTCTTTGTTTGCAGCAGAAGTTGCAGGTCCAAGCAAAGGAAAATTAAGCCCAAGATTAGAAACAACAGGGAAAATACTACTATCAATATATGCAACTCTAACTCTATTGTCAATTATCTTTATGTGGATTGCAGGTATGAGTTTATTTGATGCAGTATGTCATTCCTTTGCAGCTCTGGCATCGGCAGGGTTTTCTACCAAGGATTTATCCTTTGCAGCTTTCTCACCACTTGTTCAATATGTAACTGTTTTTTCGATGTTCGCAGCAGGGATGAACTTTACTATTTTCTTCAATATTATGAAAAGAGACTATAAGAAGATATTGATAAATGAAGAGTTTAAGGCATATATACTAATCACAATAATAGCTACTTTACTAATAACCCTAATTATATATAACCCAGATGCAGGTTTAGAAACTTCATTCAGAGATGCATTATTTCAAGTCTCTAGTATTTCTACTTCGACAGGATTTGTTAGTGCAGACTTTACCAAATGGGCAATACCAGCAAGTTTTATACTCTATCTTTTAATGTTTCCAGGAGCAATGAGTGGATCTACATCAGGAGGGCTAAAGATAGTAAGAGTAATAATTCTCTTTAAGAATGCGAGAAGAATAATTAGTCAAAGTATTCATGCAAATGCTTATATGCCTGTTAAATATGAAAAAGCTGTTGTTCCAGATAATGTAATTCTAAATGTTCTTACTGTTTTTGTTTTATATATAGTCACCTACTTATTAGGAGTTGTATTGCTCGTGTTTTTAGGTGTTGGAATAGAAGAATCATTGGGAGGAGCTGTATCTTGTATGAGTAATATTGGTCCTGGCCTAGGAGTCTGTGGGGGATTTGGTAATTATTCTTCCTTCCCAGATGCAGCAAAATGGGTGTTCACTATACTAATGTATATGGGACGTTTAGAATTTGCAACGGTGATAGCAGTATTAATACCAGCCTTTTGGAGAAAATAGTTTAGGCTATTAACTCTAATGCAATTTGGTTAGAGATTTCTATTGCTTTTCTTGTTAGGGTAAAAATATTTTGAGAGCTTTTCTCTACAAGGTTTCTATTGAGCAAGGACTCAATTGTCTTATTAAACTCTTTTGAGAAGGTTTCAGAGAAATTCCTTTCAACAAAGTTCTTATCCAAGCCTTCTTTTGTTCTAATGCCAACCATAATATACTCATTATAGAAGTCTTTTTCTGAGAGAATCTCTTTTTCAAAGTAATCTTCTTTAGAATTTGAATTAAGAATCGATGAGTAATTATCAATACTTGAAATATTCCACCTTCTTTCTTTTCCATTAAAACTATGGGCAGAAGCACCAACGCCAAGATAGGGAGTATTATTCCAATAATTTGAATTATGAAGCGAGCGAAAGCCTTTTGCAGCATAGTTAGAAGTCTCGTAATGCTCAAAACCATTAGACTCAAGAAAATCAATAGCATAATTAAACTGTTCTAACTGCTCTGTTTCAGAAGGAATATTTAGGCGTTTCTTAGAAATAAGTTTATCCAACATTGTGCCTTCTTCAACGCTTAGGCTATAGGCAGAAATATGTTGAATATTTAAATCCATTGCCTTAAAAAGGTTAGCCTTCCATTTTTCAAGACTCATTGAAGGAAGATTAAACATTAGGTCAATACTAATATTATAAAAACCAATTTTCTGAGCATTCCTAATAACCTCAATCGATTCCAAAGAGGAGTGTTTGCGTCCAAGAGTCTTTAGGTCATTATCATCGAAACTTTGGGTGCCAAGACTAAGGCGATTAATAGGAGTGGAGATAAGAAAATCAAGATAATCCTTATTCAGATGTTCAGGATTAGCCTCAAAGGTTGTTTCTTCTAAAAGAGAAAGGTCGAAATTATCTTTTATCGCATTGAAGATTAAACTAATTTCTTCCTTGCTAAGAGTAGATGGAGTTCCTCCACCAAAATATATTGTTCTTAAGGGTTTATCTAAATAATCTTTTCTAAGAGAAATCTCCTTGGTCAATGCCTTGATATAGCTTTCTTTACTCTCTCTTGTTGCAGAGGAATAAAAATCACAATAAATACATTTCTGTTTGCAATAGGGAATATGAATATAAAGACCTGACATTATAAGTCATTTTTCTTAAAACTAATTCTAAAGGTAGTACCTTTTCCCAAAGAAGAAGTTTTTACAAAAATCCTACCATCATGATACTCTTCAATAATTCTCTTTGTTAGACTTAGTCCCAAGCCCCAACCTCTTTTTTTAGTTGTATAACCTGTCTCGAATATTTTCTTGTAATTGTTTTTGTGTAATCCTTTTCCTGTGTCAGAAATATCTATATAAATCCTTTTGTTCTCGTCAATAAGCTCAATTCTAAATACTCCAACACCTTCCATAGCATCAATTGCATTCTTGCAAAGGTTTTCAAAAGCCCATTCTAATAAATAGGAATTAAGAGGAAGAATAATGGCCTTATCTTGAGGAAGAACAATATCGAAACGAACCTTTTTGGAAGAACGTGTTCTAAGATATTCGACTGAATTATTAATAATAGGTATTAGATCCTGTTTTACAAGCTCAGGAGTAGAGCCAATCTTAGAAAAACGCTGAGTAATTGTCTCAAGACGATTAATATCCTTACTTATTTCATTACACATCGACTCATTTTCTGAATTAAGCTTAAGATATTCAACCCAAGCAATCAACGAAGAAATAGGTGTTCCAAGTTGGTGAGCAGTTTCCTTGCTCATTCCAGCCCATACGGAGTTTTGTTCCGAACGCTTCACAGTCCAGAAAAACAAATAAGCAATAACAATAATAATTACAAGGATAATAATAAAGAAAATAGGGTAGTATTGAAGAGCAGTAAGAATTGAGGATTGTTCATAAAATATAAAAGCGTATTTTTTATTAGGAAGAGTTATAGAAATAGGTTTGTTAGAGTTCTCCATCTTCAATAGAGTGGAGCGTAGATTTTTGTTTTCAAGTTTGATTGGAGCGATATTTCCAGAGGCCAAAACATGTCCTCTTGTAGAGTCAGTAATAACAACAGGAACATTGACCGAATTGTCTGTTACCTCGGAAAGAAGAGAATTAGATAAATCGACTAATACATTATGTAAATCAGTATAAACCTTTGATTCAGTATAGTATAATTTAAACTTCATACCATATACATTATAAACCAAAGGAGGATTTTTCGAGAATTCCTTATAAAGGTCACCAACCAAGACTTTGTAGTCTTTTGGAATATCTACATTTTGAGAAAGGGAGATATTATTGAATTCATCGGTAATAATAACAGGGATAGTTCTGTTCTCAGAAACGAAACGAAAATAGAAGTCTAGCTCCTTATCGAGTGGTTGAGAAAGGATAATTGTATGAGCTTCGATAAACTGCTCAACTCTCTTTCTTTCTTCTTCCTTAACTTGGTTGAAAAACTTATCGGTATGCTCAACCAGTTCGGCCTTTCTGCTTATGGCAGAAGCCCAAATCTCAATCTTCTTTTTTTCTTCAATCCTAAGCTGAGTTATTAGCTTATTTATCTCAAACATAAAATACCCTATCGATGCAAACGCAAGGATAAAAAGTATCCATTTAATTCTTATTTTTTGGAAAAAGTCTTTCATAATTTATAGAGCAAAGATACATAAGTTCAGTCTAAAACGAAAAATAATATATTTATATTTGTTTGAAATTGTTTTTAGTTGTAATTTTACACACTTAAACAAACCTATTATTAAACACGATGATTGAAAATATTATTACATATTTACAATTTATTTTTTTCAGAAAGAAAGTCAAACTAGCCCCAAGAGAGAAAGAATTTACAAGCTTCGATAATGCAAAGAGTGTAGGAATTGTTTGTTATGTTGATGAACTTCATGAGTGGGAGCTGATACAGAAAATAATCGCAGAGTTTCAGGCAAATAAGGCAACAGTAAATGTTTTTGGTATATATACAGGGAAGATTATTCCTTCGTGGTGTAGTAACACAATATACGTTAAATTATTTTCGGAGAAGAAATACAAGCTATTTCCAATCCCAAGTGGACAATATATCACTGATTTTATTGATACCAAATTTGATTTACTAATCAATCTCTCACTTTCAGACAAGTTCTTACCTCTATATATTTCGGCAGTATCTAAGGCAAAATTCAAAATTGCAATAGAATCGCCAAAGAATATGGAGCATTTTGATATGTTCATAAGGCTTGAGAATCCAGAGATTAAAGAATATGTGGATCAATTAATGCATTATCTTTCAAAAATTAAAATATAGATTAAATAATGGGAAAAATATTTCAAGGCACAGGAGTAGCACTAGTCACTCCGTTTCATAAACAAGGTAATGTTGATTTCACAGCATTAGGAAGAATTGTAGAAAACATCATTTCAAGTGGTGTAAACTATTTAGTATGTCTTGGCACAACATCAGAGGCAGCTTGTTTAAACCAACAAGAAAAGTTGGCTGTTTTGGATTATGTAATAGAGACAGCAAATGGAAGACTTCCAATTGTAGTTGGTTTAGGAGGAAACAACACAATGGAGCTTGTAGATAGAATAAATCATTTTAACTTCGACGGAATAGATGGAGTTTTGTCCGTAGCACCATATTATAATAAACCTCAACAAAAGGGAATATATCAACATTATAAGGCAATATCAGAATCATCACCAAAACCTATCTTGCTCTATAATGTACCAGGAAGAACAGCATCAAATATTTCTGCAGAAACCTGTTTGCAACTAGCCGAAGAGTGTAAAAACATAGTAGGAGTAAAGGAAGCCTCAGGCAACTTTAGTCAATGTATGGAGATAATACGCAATAAACCAAGTAATTTTCAAGTTCTTTCAGGAGAGGATGCACTAGTAGTGCCATTAATGAGTCTTGGTATGACTGGAGTAATCTCAGTTACTGCAAATGCCTATCCAAAAGAAGTAAGTGAAATGGTTAATCTATGTTTAAAAGGCGACTACAAGAAGGCAAAAGACTTGCATTATAAACTTCTACCTTTCTCAAATGCAATATTTGAAGAAGGTAATCCTTCAGGAGTAAAGGCAGCATTAGAGATTATGGGCTATTGCCAAAATCATCTACGTTTGCCATTAATAAAGACAACAAAACCACTATATAATAAACTACAAAGTATAATAGAGGAGCTAAAATAATAAGCTAAATAACCACGTAATCATTAAAAAACAAATTATTATGGTAAGTTATAAAGAATTAGGCTTAGTAAACACAAAAGAGTTGTTTGCAAAAGCCATTGAAGGCAAGTATGCAATACCAGCCTTCAATTTCAATAACCTTGAACAAATGCAAGCAATAGTTCAAGCATGCGTTGAAACAAAATCACCAGTAATTCTTCAAGTAAGTGCTGGAGCAAGAAAATATGCCAACCAAACACTACTTCGCTATATGGCTCAAGGAGCAGTGGAATATGCAAAAGAATTAGGATTCAATGTTCCAATAGTTCTTCACCTTGACCATGGAGATAGTTTTGAGCTATGTAAATCATGTATAGATTTTGGATTTTCTTCAGTAATGATAGATGGCTCTCATCTGCCTTATGATGAAAATGTTGCACTAACAAAGAGAGTTGTTGAATATGCACACCTTCACGATGTATCGGTAGAAGGAGAGCTTGGAGTATTGGCAGGAGTAGAGGATGAAGTTGTAGCAGAACATCACACCTATACACGCCCAGAAGAAGTTGAAGACTTTGTGAAGAAAACAGGAGTAGACTCACTAGCAATCTCAATTGGTACATCGCACGGAGCAAACAAATTCCGTCCAGAACAATGCACTCTTGATGCAAATGGAGTACTTGTTCCACCACCATTAAGATTCGATATATTAGAAGAAATAGAAAAACGTATACCAGGATTCCCAATTGTTCTTCATGGTTCTTCATCAGTTCCACAAGACCAAGTTGCAATCATCAATAAATATGGTGGCAATATGAAAAACGCAATAGGAATACCAGAAGACCAATTGCGTAAGGCAGCTACTTCGGCAGTATGCAAGATAAATATTGATTCCGACGGAAGAATAGCTATGACAGCAACAGTTAGAGAAGTTCTAGCAAATAATCCAATGGAATTTGACCCAAGAAAATACCTTGGACCAGCAAGAGACAATCTAAAGGAATTATACAAACATAAAATAATTGATGTATTAGGCTCTGTAAATAGAGGATAATTTATATCTTTGCAAAAATTTTAAGGCGTTTGAATAGGTTTATTTCTAGTAAATAACTTATTCAAACGCTTTTTATTGAGAGAGATAAACATTAATTAATAAATTTACACAAGACAAAAAAAATGACAGAGCAGAACGTTTACACAGTAAAGAATCAAGTAGCAGACCCAACAACCTTAGGTCTATTTGGATTGGCAATCGTAACAATGGTAGCAGCCTCAAACAAGTTAGGAATAACATCCGATGTATCAGGAATATTACCATGGGCAATATTCTTAGGAGGATTTGCACAACTTATTGCATGTATCTTCGACTTCAAACACAATAACCTATTTGGAGCCTCAGCCTTTGGAGCTTACGGATTATTTTGGATAGGAGTATCATTCACTTGGATGACAAAGTTTGGATACTTTGGAGACCCAATGAAAGATGCCTTAGATATGGGACAATTTGGATTTGCTTTACTTGGATATGTAATATTCTCAATTTTTATGACAATCTCAACCCTAAAGATGAACCCAGTAATGTTTGTACTATTAATACTAATCGATATACTATTATTTGCCCTAATGATGTACACATTCACACATGTTCACGCTTGGGGCTTAATTGCAGGAATTGCAGAAGCAGCAACATCTCTAGTAACATTCTACGCCTTAGGAGCAAAATACCTAAACGCATTCTTCGGAAGAACAATGATGCCAGTAGGAAAACCAATGGTAAAATAATTATTTGGAATTTATACCATATAAATGTAGGGGCGCTGTTTATCTGCGCCCCTTTTTTTGTTTCAATAATTTTCGTATTTTTTTGTTTAATGAACAATATATATTAAAAAATGTTTATATATTTGTAGGATAATTAAGTATAAATTTATTAATAAGTAAATATTTTGTTTACCAATAATATAAAACAGTTGTTATAAAGATTCTAAAGAGGTAAGCATAATAAATTGTATCATTTATTAATGACAAACAAATAATAATTCATTTATATGAAAAAAGGAATATTATTATTAACATTGGTAATTTTATCAATCAACACATTTGCTCAAATTAATAAATCTATTGTAGATACAACAAAGGTTTGGTCTACAATTTACACATATACACCATATATTGTTAGAACTTATAAGTATAAGTTTTCTGGTGATTCAATGATAAACGGACAAAAATACTATAAGGTTTTTCAAACATCATTGCACGTTAACGACGAAAATAATTATTCCTTTAGTGGAATATATCTAAGAGAGGATTCTAATATAGTTTATTGTTTTGAAGCTGGAACAGAAAGCATTTTATATAATTTCAACCTTAATAAAGGAGACTCAATCTCTTTAATATCGAGACGTATTGGAAATAGAGTTGGAGAGCATTTGTCAGTAGTTGATAGCGTAGATACAGTTTATATTGACAATACTGCATTAAAAAGAATCCATCTATTAAATTATGGATCTCGTGAAATATTGATTCAAGGCATAGGAAATTTAAGCGGATTATTTGAATCTGGTCATTATTATGAACTATCTTCAGATCTAGTCTGTTTAGAACAAGCAGGAGAATTGATATATAAAAATGATTATTATGATAATTGTTATGAGTTTGTTGGATTAGAGGATATTAATAATGATAATATACAACTAAAAATATACCCAACAATTATTGATAATACTTTGAATATCGAATCAAGTGAATATCCTTTAAATTTAAGTATAGTTGATATATTCGGCAAGGAGATATTTTCTGAAAAGATATTATCCAATAGAAAAATAGATTGTAGCAATCTAAAAGTAGGAACATATTTTTGTAAGATAAGAGATATTGAGACCGATAAAACAGTTGTTATAAAGATTCTAAAGAGGTAAGCATAATAAATATTGGGTAAATATTTCTTATTATAATCAATTAATAAATCTCAGATGAAGAAGAATTTATTAGAATGTACGAAGATAAAGATACTAGTTTTATTCTTTATAATGATTCTATTAATTGGTTGTAAGGAAGAAGATGAAGGTGATGTAATAACCTACTACAACACATATATTGATGGTTATATAAAAGATAATAATACTGGGGCTCCGGTACAAGGAGTTGTTTTTGATGCATCCTATATTCCTAAAGGTGATGGAGGATGGCTATATTCATATGCATATAAAGCATATAATGTTGCTGTCTCAGACCAAAATGGTTATTATAAGGTAAAGATTCCAAGACATGGAGTATGGAAGAGTGAAACAAAATTTGATTTGGATTTCGATGCAATAAAGCTTTACCTTAGAGATGTAGAACATTATAATTTTACTAATGGTCAATTCGTCTACAATACTTATAATCTTAAAAATCAGAACAAAAGAATAGATATAAAACCAATCACACATGGTTATCTAAAAGTTACTCTGCCAAAAACAAGTAATTCAAATTCATGGTTCTGGGAAGAAAACCAAACAACATTTGAGTATCCACGCTATCAAGCAAGGTTTGTAAGCCAAGGCAATTATAACGACACGTTAAAATATCTATTTTTTAAAGTAATTGTAGGTACATCATCTTTCGGTATAGGCAATTTTCAAAATATATCTAGGCAGATTACAATTAATAGCGCAAGCGATACAGCATATATAAACGTTGAACAATAAAGGTAGGGGCAGACCTATGTGTCTGCCCATTATTATTGGGCGAACACATAGGTTCGCCCTTACAAATCCCCCGTTTTTTATTTAACCTCAATAAACCGTAAATATTCAAATTCGGTATTTGGGTTTTTGGAGACTATTGTTTGGTTAAAGCCTTTTGTTCCGTAGCGAAAGAACCACCATTTCTTTGGGACTCTTGAAATAATTTGCACTAGAGTGTCTTGGCTTTTGTAGGAGAGGAGGATGGTGTCTTTCTTTATGCAGCCACTTGCTTTTAGCCAAGGGTCAACGGAGTTAAAACACTTTATTGTGTCGATATATACCACACTATCCCTTATCTTGGTCACTATCTCGTATCTTGTTGTGGTTGATAGGTCGCTAATAGATTTTATCCTCCTTGGCTTAATTCCTGCATCTTTTGCAGTCTCAACGAGAGAAGGATAGTCACTCTTTAAATCATCTCTATCGATCAATAATCTTCGAGCCTTTATAGCGTTAAGACTCTTCTTTGTCTTGTAGGTTTCAAACGAAGACATAAGTGTCTCGTTGGATTCATTTAAAAGCTTATTCTCGGCCTTATCTCTACCCATGCGTATTATGCAGAAGGCGATAATAATAACCAATAATGCAATTATTCTAATTAATATTTTTTCCATGTTTTTGTTATTTTGCCCACAGATTTTTGGGATTTATAGGATTATTTTTACAATTCAATCCGTGTAATTTGTGTAAATCTGTGGGCGGTATTTAATAAATAAGGGGCAAATATAAATTTGCCCCTACGATGATTACGGAATAACAGGTTCTTCTGGGGTTGCGCCTGATTGGTAGCCCTTAACGTTAAGGTCTCTTAGGATGAATCCGTTTGCCTTAAGCTGATTCATAAAATCCTTTGAAGGATAGAATCTACACTTTGCCTTTTGGATAGTGTATGGAGTTACCTCGTCTAAGGTATCCATAGCAGTAGCCTTGATTGATGGGATAAAATGCCCTAAGAAATCGAGCTTTATTGCAGCTCCGTTTAGGATGTGACGTGAGAAAATCTGTTCAAAAGCTTGCAAAGCTGCAATAGCATTTGAATAAGATACGTCGGTACCATCTGAAATTTCCTTGCAGATCTGTTTCATCGAAACATCGTTCGAGCGGAAGATCTGAGCCAGGTATTTTTCACCTGGGTTGTAACCTGTGTGAATAGTTCTTTTCACACGAATGTAGCCAATTGCCATAACTTTTTCCCTTTCTTTTTAGGTTGTTAAATTAATAATGTGTTTACTTGTAATTAAAGGTGTATAACTACTATTTATTCCCCTCATCAATTACAATACAAAGATACGAAACAATAAAAAAATAGCCTAATGTTTTGCTCTATGTGAACTCATTTAACTTAATAAAGAACAAGTAAGTAGGAAAAGATTTCAGTTTAATAACAACCCTTGTTGAAAACTTCTTATAAATACTAGGTTATCAACATATTTTATCGTATATTTATTCGTAATTTTGTGGCATAAGAAAAGTTATTATTAAAAAAGAAAGGGGTAAAATTATGCTTAATGAAAGACAAATTCCGAAGTATACGCAAAAGGACGTACAAAGGATTTTACAGATTTCTCAAACCACACTTTATAGGTTGAGAAAAGACAATGGACTGCTAACAAATGTGGTCAAACGCAGGTTCTGCGAAGAGGAGATTGAGGCGTTGGGAAAAGTATTGTTGGAGAAATACAATCGATAATATGCAAAAGAGAGAAGAAGTTAGTTTATTTTCTAACGTAACCCAACCATCTAATGGCACGACGACAATTAGATTGGTTGTAGAAGAAATTAAAACCGAGAGGTTCGACTACCAAGTCAAGGAATTACGTCAATCTAAAAAGGAAGGAAACGAAGCAAAGGCAGACCGTACAAAGCGAGCTCTGCCTTGCTTTACCTATGCAGCAACATTTCAGGGCAAGAGAAAGCTCGAAAACATTGAAAACTTCCAATTTGTTGTTGGAGTAGACTTAGATCATTGTGGAACAGGCAAGAAACTCAAAGACCTAAAAGATGAATTGAGAAAGGATAAGTGCCTATTAGCAATGTTTACCTCCCCAAGTGGTGATGGGCTAAAGCTATTTTATAGAATACAGCAGGAGGACAGAGTGAAGGATTGGATTAATGAAAAACAGTTCAACAAACTCGCAAGATTCTATAGCGAAAGATTTAATCAAGTCAATGAATATGTAGAGACCACGTATAACACCATTGGCGATAAACAGGTAAAAGACATCACAAGGCTATGTTTTTATAGTAGCGATAAGGATGCCTACTATAACGAGGATGCACAATGTTTTATTCCCACATGGGGAGAACTGGAAGAAATATACAATAAGCATATAACAATTTCTCCCAACCAAGAGACAAATAGGAATAACTCTCTCTATGCCTTTTGTCAAATAGCTACATCCAAGGGTATTTCTACCCAAAAAACACTCGAATTTTGTAACGATAAGTATTTCGATTTAGGTTTTCACGACATAGAGAAAACATGGCGTTCTGCCATTAATTCCAACAATGCAAAGTCAAAATCGAACAAACAAAACGATAATAAGGATAAGAATAATAATACATTGACCAACGATGAGCTTAGAGACCTTTTTTCTCAGCGTTACGAGGTTAGAAACAATATAGTAAAGAACTGCTTCGAAATACTCGACAAACAAAGACAGGATCAAGGCTGGACAATATATGACGATATTCAAGGAAATACAATCTATGCCCATATAACCGACCATTATACCTCGGCAAGAAAGATAAACCTCGAGAAACTATTCAGAACAGCCGATGTGAAGATTTACGACCCATTTGTCGATAAATTAAACTCACTAGAGCCATGGGATGAGTATGACCACATAGGAAACTTTGCCGATAAGGTTCAAACAACCAATCAGGAATATTGGAGAAAAGATTTTAGAAATTTCTTAGTAGGAATTGTAGCATCATTATTAAATCCAAAGGTAGTAAATCATGGATGTTTGGTGCTTACAGGCGAAGAAGGAATAGGCAAAACAACATTCTACAAAGACTTTGTGCCAAAGGAGTGGGAGGAATACTACACTCAGAGTCCATTAGACCTAAAGCATAAAGACACCAGTTTTAAGCTATCACAAAACTATCTAATCAATATCGATGAGCTTTCGAAATATACAAGAAGAGAACTCGACATACTAAAAGAGCTTTGCACAAGAGACTATATACAAGAACGCCAACATTTTGGCAAAGAGCAGAAGAGATTTATCCGTAGATCCTCTTTCTGCGCCTCACTTAACGACATACAAATACTCTCAGGAGAGGCAGGAGAAAGAAGATTCTGGGTGCATGAGGCAATAAAAATTGACTATCAACGACCAATCAATATTGATAAAGTATTGGCACAAGCCCTTCATCTATACAATAATGGATATAAATATTGGGAAATAGGGCAGGAGATAGAGAAAAGAAAGGAAGAAAACAAGAAATTCACCCGTGCCAATATAACCGAAGAGTTATTTTATATGTGTTTTAAAGCTCCAGCAGATAGTCCACAAAAAAGACTAATAGAGGGAGCGAAGTTTTTTAGCGTTGCAGAGATAGCAATAAGAATTAACGATATTTTTGGATCATATAATAAAGAAATAACCTCTCAAAAGATAGGAAAGCTACTTTGCAGCAATAAAATATTATGCAAAAATAGTAAAAATATCAAGCGTTACCTACTGGTAGAACTCAACTCTTTTGACCGAGAAAAGATGCAAAAGTATGACCACGTTGAAGACCTTGAGCGAACCGAAAATGACCAAAAAAAGGAGTAAAAAAATCGTAACTCGAAATTTCGCTCAGTCAAAATTTCGGGTTAATTTTAATAGGAATTAACCAAAAAGAAGAGGGTTTGAGTGAGAAAATTTGAAGAGCTTAAAGCATTGATACAAAGAATATCACGAAGTGTTTAGTTAAGGTAGGTTAGGGTAAAAACATAAAAATAAAACTTTTCTACAAATCAGCGAAAGCGAAATTTTTTTTTCAGAAAAAAAATTTCGCTTTCGCTAAAACTAAAGAACTTTTTAAAATACATTTTTTACCTTAACCCAACCTAACCCAAACCGCTCTTAAAGCCAGTCAATCAAAGAATTAACCCCGTGTATTAAAGAAACAGCCCCAATAGCATCAAAATCCACCCCAACAGAATCAAAATCCACCCTCACTATCTCTTAAATCCAGTTAAAGAAAAACAGTTAAAACCCCAATCCCTAAAATAAATAAAAAAACATTAAAATATATTTCTTGGGTTAAATTTTAATTTGTAGTTTTGTGGGATTGAAGAAAATAATAAATTATGAGAACATACATTGAAAATATCTTACAGGAAAAAACGAAGGACACAAGAGCTAATATTTTTTATACGCAATGGCAGGTTGCAAAAGAATATGTGCCACAAGTATTAAATACAATTAGTCATATTTTTCCGCATTATAGTCTTCATGATTCAACACATTCAGACACAATCATTAATAATATTGTCAGAATTGTAGGAAAAGATGTAATTGAAAATTTTTCTGCTATTGATTTATGGCTTTTATTATCTTCTGCATATTATCATGATATAGGAATGGCTGTTTTTGCAAAGGATTTTGACAAAATATTTAAAGGAGATGATTTTAAAGATTTTTTGAATGATGTTCAGAACGATACAAGATCAACTTTGCATGAATATGCAAATCTATTACTAATTAAAGATGGAAAGATTTATTATAAAGACTGTGAGTTTAATTCAAAGAGCTACGAAGGTTCTCGTTTTTTAATTGCAGAATTTATAAGAAGACAGCATGCTGAAAGGTCAAAAGAGTCAATAATATCAGATATTTCCTTGAAACTACCTGGTGATTCTATTCCAAGCAGAATAATTAATATTTTATCTAATATTTGTCTTTCTCATGGTAAATCATTTGAAGATGTTATGAAAATACCATTTTCTGAAACAAGTATAGATTTTGAGGATTGTCACCCAAGATATATAGCTTGCTTATTGAGATTGGGGGATTTATTAGATTTGGATAATAATAGATTTTCAGAAGTTATATTACAGACATTAAGTAATATTCCATTAGATTCTGTACTTCATGATAAGAAACACAGATCAATAGAACATATTCGTATTGACAAGCAAAGAATTGAAATAAAAGCAACATGTGAAGAATACGAAGAAGCGGATATAACAAACAGATGGTTTGAATTTTTGGACGCCGAAATTTCAAATCAAATGAAAAAATGGAATAAAATAGTACCTTGTGTTGATTATGGTTTTTTGCCGACATTGGGTGATTTAAAAGTTGAACTAAAAGACTATGATACTATAGATGGAAAATTAAGACCAAGCTTTTCTATTGATCCGCAAAAATCAATAGAACTTCTTCAAGGAGCAGGATTATATCGTGAACCATATCAATGTATAAGAGAGATCCTTCAAAATGCAGTTGATGCAACTTTTCTTAGAATTTACTTGGAAAATAAAGAGGAGATAAGTAGCTACACTAGAGAAAATTTTTTAAAGGATTGTAAAAAATATCCTATAAGTGTAGATATTAAAAAGAATGAAGAAAAGTCAAAGAATGGTATTAGTGTATGGGATATTACAATAATAGATCAAGGAATAGGGATGTCAAAAGAAGATATACATTTTTTAACCACAACAGGAAGTTCAAATAAAAATACCGAGAAAAGGAAGATGATTGAAAATATGCCGGAGTGGATGAAACCTTCAGGTACTTTCGGCATAGGTTTTCAAAGTGTATTTCTAATTACAGATGAAGTAATAATTGAAACGAAAAAAATAAATAGAGAAAACAAGATTATTTTAGATTTATATAATCCTGCTGGAATAAAAAATGGTGCTGTGCTTATAAAAACAGTAAAAAATACGTTTGACAAGATAGGTACAACTATAAAATTTGAAGTGGTCTGCGATGACAATAAATTGTTTGATGATTTTCCTTATTTTAACTATTACTATTATAATGAATATAATTTAAAAAAGAATTTAATTTCTGTAAAACAAAATTTCGATTTTATTAAGCAAAAGACTCATAACTCTGAAATAATTATGGTGTGTGATGAGCTGGAAGAATTTGATACAGCATGTCCAATAGATTTAGATTTAAAATATGAGAGTATTGGAAAATTAAACCATAAGAAGGATTCTTCTTTTAAATATTTTTGTGATAAAAATAATCTTGAATTTAATCTTGAATTTAATAAAACGACTGGATGTGATGCACATGAAACTAAGGTGTTTTATAGAAATCAAATTGTAGAGGATGCTCGTATTTTTACAGGTTTTATTAGTATTCAGGTGAATATCTTGGGAGGAAATGCAAAAGAGATCCTTACACTTAATAGAAATAGTTTGCAAAATAATTATAGAAATAAGCTTCGAAAAGATTTGGCTAAATTGGTTTTATTCCAATTATTGGATATATATGAAACTTTAACCGATAAAGAAAAACAATATTCAAGTATGTTTATTCATTACTATAGCATTAAAAATAATATAGATATTGAAAATATTGATCAATATTCTGATTGGGAAAAATTTGAGATTAAACTGAAAAATGAAGGAAAAATAAAATTAGGTGATTTTTTTGAGAAAAGTGATGAAATAATATTTTTCGAACCAAAAAATGATGATAATGACGATTTTCCGAGCTTTGAAATTAAAGATAATATTGCTACTATTTCATACATGCATTCTGAAATTTTAGTAGATTTTATTAGAAAGAAATGTATAAATATGCATTTAGTATATAATCCAGATATTAATGGTGAAAAAATTATTGTTTCTAAGAAGAATATTGAATTAATAATAAAAAATATTGAATTTTGGTTTAGAAATTATGCATCAAAACTTGAATATGCAAGGGGGGTAATGCCATGCGAGAAAAAGTATGAAAAACTAATGTTACGTAATGATTTTGCATTTCAAGATATTATTGATGATACATTTTATATGTTTAATATTGAATATCCAAAAATGATTTGTCCGTATATTCGAACAAATTCAAAATATTGTAAAAAAAGAATATTAAAATTGTCATATGATTCTTTATGCGAATTCGTTTATGAGAATAGAAAGGAAAAAGGTACTACATTAAAAGAAATAGAAGATACATACAAAGTATTTGTAGAAGATACTAAAAAAATAATTCGCAATGTAAATATTGGCAGATTACATATTAGAAAAAAAGTAACACACACACCGTAAATTACTAGTGAGTTGCTTTTAAACAATACATAAATTACTAATAACTAAACTACTAGAAGCAATTTATAAAGACAATTACAATGGGTAGCGATGAGTTTTCCTTAATAAAAGAAATAAGATTGTTTTTCGGATTGGAGACGTGAATTTATAATTAAACGGATTATATGAGACGCGATAAATCGCGTCTCTACCGGTTGGGTATTTGTTTTGATTGGGATTTGATTAATAATTGATTAATCGTAGAGACGCGATTTATCGCGTCTCATTAAATAAACGACGATATAATAAATAAATGCATCTCATTAAATAAAAGACAATATTACAAATAAATGCGTTTGAATGAATTACGATATAATAAATAATGACGCGAATTTTCATGAGACGCGTTTATGTGAGACGCGATAAATCGCGTCTCTACGGGGGTTGATTGTTGATTTTTTATATATGGATAAATTTCAAAATAAATATCGGATTCCTTCTGCGAGATTGCAGGGATGGGATTATGGGCAAAATGGGGCATATTTTGTTACAATTTGTACCCAGAATAGGGAATGTTATTTTGGAGATATATTGGAAGGGAAAATGATTTTGTCCGAAATGGGTATGATTGCAAGAGATAATTTGTTTGAAATAAAAAATCAATTCCCATTCGTAGAATTAGATGCCTTCGTTGTAATGCCCGACCATATTCATTGTGTTATTGTTATTAATAATACCCGTAAAGACGCGATTTATCGCGTCTCGTCAAATAATGAAATTATCCCCAACAACCCAATGTTATCACATAATTTATCGAGGATTATTCGTTGGTATAAGGGTAGAACCTCATTTGATATTCGAAATATTCATGCTGATTTTTCTTGGCAATCACGATTTTATGATCATATTATAAAGGATGATAATATGTATAGGTCAATTATAAATTATATTGAAAACAACCCTTTGAATTGGAAAAGGTAATTAATTTTGATTGGAGTAAAACAATTCGATTTTTTGTGCGTTATATTAGTGTTATCGATGACAAGAATTGAAATATAGTACTAATTAAAAATGGATTATATGGAAGTAAAAAAAGTTTGGATAGAAGAAGGTTGTATAGCTTGTGGGGCTTGCGAGAGCGAATGCCCAGAAGTTTTTAAGATGGATGAGCTTGCAAATGTAATTGAAGGTGTTAGCTATGCTGACTTTACCGATGGAATTAAAAGCGCAGCTGATTCGTGTCCTGTAGAGGTCATTAAATATTCTGAGTAATTTTACTCAAATATAAATAAAAAGTGAAGAGGTGAATTGATAGTCAATTCACCTCTTTTTTTTGTCTTTTACTCGAAGATTCTGTCTAGTTCTGGGAAATCTATCTTGTGCATTATCTTCTTTCCAAAGGGCGAAAGCTCGCAGTTTGAGCAGGCAAATAGTTGCCCAATTATCCCTACCATTTCTTGTGTTTCTAGTTTTTCTCCTTCTTTTATACATAGCTTCTTCGACATGGAAAGTGCTATTTTATAATGTTTTGGAGTACTTAAGTCTTGTGATTGTTCGTTTAGGTCGTATAGCAATTCTTCGAGCGCAAGTTGTGCATTTTCGGAGTGAAGAGTGTTTGGTATGCCGACAATATTAAAACTTCCGTCTTTTTGGTACTCTAGCATAAATCCATATTTCCTTATCTCTGGTACTAGCTCTAGTAATTGGAAAGAGTGGGTAGGAGAGAAGAAGTGATTGAAGGGAAAGAGTAGTTGTTGCGAGGTTATGCTTTCGTAGTTGGATTGTGAGAACTTCTCGAAAAGTATTCTTTGTGAGGCTCTTTCTTGGTTTATTACTACTATTCCAGATTTTGTCTTGGTAAGGATATACTTGTTTTGAAATTGAATTGTGTCGCTAGTTGTCTTTGCTATATATTTTTCTTGTACTTCTTCAACTTCTTCTAATATTGTTTCATCTATAAGTTCTATTACCTCTTCTTGCTTTGGAAGTGGTTTATCTTCGTAGAAAAATTCTCTCCAATTCTCATTATTTGATTTTTCTCTTTCGCTAATTGGCTTTTGCTCCTTCCATTTATCTTCGAAAGGGTTATAGCTTGGGTTGTATTCTATCTTTGGAATGATTGGGATTTGCCCTTCTTTTAGAGGTGCTACATTGAAGGATGAGTCTGATTCGAAATCTAGTTGTGCCGCAAGTGTGAACTGCCCAAGACTTCTCTTTACGGCTGCATAGAGAACGGCATATATTACTCTGTCGTCTAAGAATTTAATCTCTGTCTTTGTTGGATGAATATTTACATCAATATTTTCTGGTGCTACTTCTAAGTTTACAAAAAACGAAGGGTAGGTCTTTTCTACAATAAGTCCTTGATATGCCTTGTCTATTGCGTTTGCTAGGTAAGGGCTCTTCATAAAACGATTATTCACAAAGAAATACTGCTCAGAACGGTTTTTCTTTGAATATTCTGCCTTGGTAATAAATCCAGAAATCTTTACTGCATCAATTTCTTCTTCTATTGGGATTAGTCTTTCATTAAAACTTGTTCCAAAAAGGTCTATTATTCTTTTCTTGATTGTGGATTTGTCTACCTTATGTATTAGCTTTCCATTATTATAATAGGTGAAGCTTATATTATTATGAATTAATGCTGTGTGAAGAAATTCATCGAGTATATGAGAATTTTCTACTCCCTCGCTTTTTAGGAAGTTTCTTCTTGCTGGAACATTAAAGAATAGGTTTTTTACTGATATTGATGTGCCTTTTTCGCAAGCAATAGCTGTGTTATTCTTGCAAATTGTTCCTTCCATCTCTATTAATGTGCCAAGTTCTGAGCCTTCTTGCTTGGTTTTCATCTCTACATGGGCTATTGAGGCTATTGAAGCAAGTGCTTCTCCTCTAAATCCCATCGTTGTGAGGTGAAATAAATCATCGGCGTTTTTTATCTTAGATGTTGCATGACGCTCAAACGACATTAGTGCGTCATCGCTACTCATACCATAACCATTATCGATTATCTGAATAAGTGTCTTTCCCGAGTCTTTTACTATGAGTTGTATATTAGTTGCTCCTGCATCGATAGCGTTTTCAATAAGTTCCTTTACAACCGAGGAAGGTCTTTGTACTACTTCGCCAGCAGCAATTTGATTGGCAATGTTTGCAGGTAGGAGTTGGATTATATTTGACATTTATTTCCACTTTTCAATAATGGACAATAAAAGATATAAAAGTGCCATTGCAAGTGATGTGAAAACAATGATTTTCATTACAGGAATTGGTTTTCCTATTTTTTCATTCTTTTTCTCATTCATTGCTGCTCTGAAATTAATCCTCCTATTATATGACTCACCCTCAACTTCTCCGTATTTCTTCTTCAAGTTTTCTAATTCCTCTTTTTGTGGGTCATAAAATCTTGGTTTATACTCGAATTGTCGAGGTTTTCTTGTTTTAAAGAATGCCATAATATTGGTTTTTTTACAGATTATAATGTAAACTTAAATGCAAAAATAGTGTTTTTTCGTTCTTTTTCCCAATTTTCCCGTATATTTTCACTAATTTTGCAAGCTTGAATATAAATATAGTATCATCATTTAATTAGAATATTGTTATGACAAGTAATGAAATACGCTTGGCTTTTTTAAACTTTTTTCTTTCAAAAGGGCATGAGATAGTTGCTTCTGCTCCAATGGTTATAAAAAATGACCCTACACTTATGTTTACAAATGCTGGTATGAACCAGTTTAAAGATATATTCTTGGGTAATAGTCCTAAGAGTTTCCCTCGTATTGCCGATAGCCAAAAATGTTTAAGAGTTTCGGGTAAACATAACGATTTGGAAGAGGTTGGTCATGATACTTATCATCATACTATGTTTGAGATGTTGGGTAACTGGTCGTTTGGAGATTATTTTAAGAAGGAGGCTATTGAGTGGGCTTGGGAATTTCTTACAAAGGTAGTGGGTTTAAACCCTGATGATATTTATGTGACAGTATTTGGTGGTGATGAAAAAGATAATCAACCAAAGGATGTTGAGGCTTATAATTTCTGGAAAGCTATTGTAAGTGAGGATAGAATTCTCGATGGTTCAAAGAAGGATAATTTTTGGGAAATGGGAGATCAAGGTCCTTGTGGTCCTTGCTCTGAGATACATGTTGATTTAAGAACTCCTGAAGAAAAGGCTAAGGTTAAGGGTAAAGATTTAGTAAATAACGATCACCCACAAGTTGTTGAGATTTGGAACTTAGTTTTTATTCAATTCAATAGATTGGCTAGTGGAGAATTGCAACCTTTACCAGAGAAGCATGTTGATACTGGTATGGGATTTGAACGTCTTTGTATGGCTATTCAAAAGAAGAGATCTAATTATGATACTGATGTTTTTCAACCATCAATACAGTTCTTAGCTAATAAGGCTAATATTGCCTATGGTCAGGATAAGATGGCAGATGTTGCAATGAGGGTTTGCTCTGATCATATTCGTGCTGTTGCTTTTTCTATTGCCGATGGACAATTGCCTACAAATGCTAAGGCTGGTTATGTTATTCGTCGTATTCTTAGAAGGGCTATTCGGTATGGATATACATTCTTAGGTTTTAAAGAGCCTTTTATGAATGAGCTTGTTGCTATTTTGGTAAACCAAATGGGAAAACAATATCCTGAACTTGAAAGAAACCAAACTCTAATAACAAAGGTAATTGCTGAGGAAGAACAATCTTTCTTAAAGACTCTTGCCAATGGTATTATTAAGTTTGAAAACTATACTGAGCAACAAAACTCTAAGAAGATTGATGGAGACTTTGCTTTTGAATTATATGATACATTTGGTTTCCCTATTGACCTAACTGAGCTTATGGCTAAGGAAAAAGGTTGGGAAGTGGATATGGAAGGTTTTCAAAAGGGTCTTGAAGAGCAAAAGGCTCGTTCTAGAAATGCTGCTACTATCGATACTGAGGATTGGGTAGAGATAAAGTCTTGCGAAAAGACTCAATTTCTAGGTTATGATGCAACAGAGGCTGAGGTTGAAATTGTTCGTTATCGCAAGGTAAAACAAAAAGATAAGGTATTCTTCCAATTAGTTTTCGACAAGACTCCTTTCTATGCAGAACTTGGAGGTCAGGTTGGAGATACTGGTTATATTGAATCGGAAGGCGAAAAGATATTTATTACTAATACTAAGACAGAAAATGGTCTGGGTATTCATTTGGTTGATAAATTACCTTCTGATATTAGTGCAACATTCTTGGCTGTTATTAATCTAGATAGGAGAAAGGCTATTGAGGCTAATCACTCTGCAACACATCTTTTGCATTATGCTCTTAGAGAAGTTCTTGGCTCTCATGTTGAGCAAAAGGGTTCTTTGGTAGATGCTGATAGACTTCGTTTCGACTTTTCTCATTTTTCTAAACTCTCAAGCGAAGAGATTCGCCTTGTTGAGAAGAAGGTTAATGCAATTATTCGTAATAACTATAATGGTAATGATTTGAGAGAGGTTCCAATAGATGAGGCAAGGGCTATGGGTGCTGCAGCACTATTTGGAGAAAAATATGGAGATAAGGTTAGGGTTATTCAATTTGGAGACTCAATAGAGCTTTGTGGAGGTACTCATGTTAAGGCTACTGGTAATATTGGTATGTTTAAGATTGTTTCGGAGAGTGCAATTGCTGCTGGGATGAGAAGAATTGAGGCTATAACGGCAGAAAAGGTTGAGGAGTTTATGTATGATTATATAGATAATTTTGAAGACCTTAGAGTAATGGTGGGACAGGTAAACCTTAAGCCTGCTATACAAAAACTAATCTCAGAAAATGAGGAACTAAAATCGTCTATAGAAGAATTCCAAAAGGAAAAAATAGACTCAATGTTTAATGATATTAAGTCTAAAGTAGAGAAAATTGATGAAATAAATTATATTGGTTTAAATCTAACATTATCCTCTGAGTTAATTAAAGATTTAGCTTATCGCTTTAAGAACTTCTTCAATAATACAAATTTTGTATTTATTGCAGGTTCTAACATGACAGATAAACCAACAATAACAATAATGCTTTCGGAAGATTTGGTAGCAAAGGGACATAATGCAGGAGCTATTGTTCGTGATGCTGCTAAATTTATTCAAGGTGGTGGTGGTGGACAACCTTTCTTCGCAACTGCGGGAGGTAAGAATCATCAAGGATTAGAAGAGGCTATTAATAAAGCAAAGGAACTTATATTTAATAAATAAAAAATGCAGAACATTAGAAACATCGCAATTATTGCGCACGTTGACCACGGAAAAACAACATTGGTAGATAGAATGTTACATCAGGCGAAATTATTCCGTGACAACCAAGAAACAAATGATTTAATCTTAGACAACAACGATTTAGAGCGTGAAAGAGGGATTACAATCCTTTCAAAAAACGTATCTATTCGTTACAAAGACTTTAAGATTAATATCATTGATACTCCAGGTCACAGTGATTTTGGCGGAGAGGTAGAGAGAGTATTAAATATGGCAGATGGTGTTTTGCTTGTTGTAGACGCTTTTGAAGGTCCAATGCCTCAAACTCGTTTTGTATTACAAAAGGCTATTGAGTTAAATCTAAAACCTATTGTAGTTGTAAATAAGGTTGATAAACCAAATTGTAACCCAGAAGAAACTCAAGAAAAGGTATTTGACCTTATGTTTAATCTTGGTGCAACTCAAGACCAATTAGATTTCCCAACAGTTTATGGTTCTTCTAAACAAGGATGGATGAGTGGAGATTGGAATAATGTTACAGAAGATATATCTTATTTATTAGATGCAATTATTGAACATATTCCAGCTGCTGAGGTTAAGGAAGGAAATACTCAACTTATGATTTCTTCTTTAGATTACTCTTCTTATGTTGGTCGTATAGCTGTAGGAAGACTTCATAGAGGAACTCTTCAAGCAGGTATGAATGTTGTACTTTGTAAGGCTAATGGACAAAATGTAAAGGCAAACATTAAGGAGCTTTATACATTTGAAGGTCTTGCTAAGGAAAAGACTAAGGAAATAGTATATCCAGGAGAAATATGTGCTGTTTTAGGTATGGATAACTTTGATATTGGTGATTCAATATGTGATTTCGAAAATCCTGAACCACTTGTTCCTATCAAGGTTGATGAACCTACAATGAGTATGTTATTTACTATCAATAACTCACCATTCTTTGGGAAGGAAGGTAAGTTTGTAACTTCTCGTCACTTAAGAGATCGTCTTTATGGTGAGCTTGAAAAGAATCTTGCTCTAAGAATAGAAGAGACTGCTTCTCCAGATGCTTTAATAGTATTTGGTCGTGGTATTCTTCACCTTTCAATCCTTATTGAAACAATGCGTCGTGAGGGTTATGAATTACAATTAGGTCAACCTAAGGTAATCGTAAAAGAAATTGACGGAAAGAAATGTGAACCAGTTGAACAACTTACAATTTTAGTTCCTGAACAATTTGCAGGAAAGATTATTGAACTTGTTACAATGCGTAAGGGAGAAATTGATACAATTGAACAAAGAGGAGATAGATCTCAACTTGAGTTTACAATTCCTTCACGTGGTATTATTGGTTTGAGAAATAACCTTTTGACAGTATCGGAAGGAGAGGCTATAATTGCTCACCGTCTTAAAGGTTTTGAACCATGGAAGGGAGAAATTGGAGGTAGAAGAATGGGTTCATTGATTGCAAAAGAAAATGGTACTGCAATTGAATACTCAATTAATAAACTTCAAGATAGAGGTCGTTTCTTTGTTGAACCAGGTGACGAAGTATATACAGGTATGGTTATTGGAGAAAATATTCGTCCAGACGATATCGTTTGTAATATTACTATCACAAAGAAACTTTCAAATATGAGAGCTTCAGGTTCTGATGATAAATCTTCAATTGCTCCAGCAGTAAAATTCTCTTTAGAGGAATCGATGGAATATATTGGAGAAGATGAATACTTAGAAGTAACTCCACAAAGTCTTCGTATTAGAAAGATTTTTCTAAACGAAACAGATCGTAAACGTATGGGTAAGGCATAATCCTTTGGATTAAACCAAGCTTTTCACAATAAAATTATAAGCCGAATAAAGCCTAAACACTTTGTTCGGCTTTGTTTTTTTGTATCTTTGTCTTTGTTTTATGAGAAAATGACATTAAGTAACTGATAATATGAATAATATAGCGTATCTTTTTGATTTAGATGGTGTAGTTATTGATACCGAGACAGAATACTCTAAGATTTGGACTGTAATTGGAGATAAATATATTCCAGATGTTAGGGATTTTGCTAATCAGATTAAGGGTAATCATCTAAATAATATTTACGAAAACTATTTTTCTCATCTTTCTTTAATGGAGTGGGAGGGTATTGTTGATTTTCTTAGAACAAAGGAGAGTGAGATTGAATATACCTATATTGAGGGTGCAAGAGATTTCCTCCTTGAGCTTAAGGCAAAAAATCATCTAACGGCTTTGGTTACAAGCTCCGACGACACAAAGCTTGAACGTCTTTTTTTGCAATTACCTGAAATAAAGACCTTCTTTAATACAATTGTTTCTGCCAACGATAAGGTTAAGGGCAAGCCTGAGCCAGACCCATATCTTCTTGCTGCCGAAAGATTAAATATTGAACCTGAGAAATGTATAGTCTTCGAAGATGCAATAGCGGGAATAGAATCAGGTCTAGCGGCAAGAATGTACGTAATAGCCTTATCAACAACCCACAAACCAGAACAACTTCAAAAATACACCCCAAAAGTAATCCCCAACTTCAAAAACTTCTGCCTTTATTGCATATAAAAGAAATTCAATATGAATATTAAACTAGGCTAACTAGGTAACTACTTTTTATTGTCTTTACAAGTACTATCTATATTAATATTTAATCTTTTTCTTACTGCTCTATCAATAGAATCATAACGTCTGAATAATAGTTCTGATGATTCCAATTTGCTCAAATCATATTCACCATATGGGAAATAGTTGGTAGAACATATTGTATCTCCAAAAAAATACTTCAGATTATAAATCATATCTATACTAGAGAATGTATCATATTCCAATAAGTTAAGTTTTGCAGATGCAATATCATTTTGAATTTTTCCAATTTCATGTTCTTGAATAAGTAAATATGCATATCTCGTTTGAGGAATATCATAATACCTTTTTCTCAAATCCTTTAGTATTTTTGCACAACCAAGATCTTGGATTTTTAGATATTCAATAGTTAAAAGAGTATCGGCAATTAGAGGAGGCCAAATGTTTTCCGGTGTTTCATAACTTTCCAGAGGTTTTATTTTTAAAAGAACTACCCTTGTAGAATCATTGCAGCCATATATTTTTTTTATTTCAGCAGTATTGTCAACTCTTTCTATTGATGAGAAATAACATAATAAATAAAATTTATCAGACCATCTGTGGGCAAAGTCATATCTATACAAATAATTGAAAAGTCCCTTTTCTTTAATTTGTCTATTTCTTTCTCTCTTTCCTTTTTTGGACAATATACAATCAAAGCAGTCTGCATTTTGTATATAATCTTTTTGTTTGTTGATATTATTGCAACACCCTATCATTATATAAATCATGACGATAGAAAAGAATATTTTTTTCATGATATATAAGTTTATCTTATCTTACCAAACAATAATATATTAACTCAATATATGTTCTGTTATTTTTTTATTTCAGCTTCAAAGGTAATTAATTATTTTTGAATGGAATAATTATTTGATTTATATTTTAACTAAAAGGTTGATTTTTGGGATATTTTATAACATTTGATAGGTTTTGGGATTAATTATTCTTAATTGGATTGGTGGTTTAGAATTGGATAATTGAAGGGTGGTGGTGAGTTTATTTCAATGGTTAGTTAATTTCTCGTAATAGTTTTTGGGCATTTTGGGCTTTGTCGCCGAAAATCGACGTCTTTTGGAATTTTTATGTCGTTTTGTCTTATTTTTCTCTGGGAAAGTTTGGGCGAAAGGGGATTAAAATTCGGTAAGATAAGGTTTTAGGGAAATAACCTCCTTATTCTACGAAAATAGAATAAGGAGTTAGAAAAATATAATAAGGATTTGGTGAGTGAAATCCTTATATTTTTTCTTGAAAGTAAGGATTTTCTTACAAAATACTAGAATAAGGTTTCTTAAAATTAAGAGTCTGTTTCGGGTTTTAACTTAGTAGATGATCATATTTTATTATATGCTAATAATCTTGAATAGGTATAGAGAATGAGAAGCAAGAGCCTTTGCCTTCTTCGCTTTCTACCCATATTTTACCACCATGTATTGTAATAAATTCCTTACATATTATTAAACCAAGACCACTACCTTTTTCTTGTTCTGTACCAAGCGATGAACATTTTTCTGAAATCTTAAATAGTTTGTGTAAATTCTTTTTACTTATTCCTACACCAGTATCTTGTACAGAAATAATTAATTCACTTTTCTCAATTTTTGCATTTATTGAAACATTACCAAATTGTGGTGTGAATTTTATCGCATTAATTAATAAATTACGCAATATTGTAATAATAATCATGTTATCGACACTTGCAATTATTGTATCATGTAATAAATTATCTACTTTAATATTTTTCTTGATGGCAAATAACTTAGTCTGATTTATTACCGTATTAATGATATTATCAATATCTTGAGATTTAGGGTTAAATGAGATTATTCCGATTTGTATTTTTGACCATTCAAGCAAATTTTCTAGTAATTCTTGTGCGCTTTGTGAGCTTTCAGCAATTATTTTGAAATATTGTTCTTTCTCTTGATTACTATAACTATTATGATTTTCTAATAATATCTCTGCAAATCCATTAATTGCATTAAACGGATTTCTTAAATCGTGAGCAATTATTGAGAAGAATATGTTTTTGGTAGCATTGAGCTCTCTAAACTGTTTTTCACTATCTTTTAAAGCTTTTTCAGCTTTTTTATATTCAGTTATGTCTCGTGTTATACCTAAAGCAGCAGAAATTTTTTCATTATTATACAGTGGAACACAATTTGTTTCTAACCAAATACGCCTACCTTTAAAACCTATTGCTTCAAATTCTAGTATACCTCTTCCACCTTTTAATGTCTCTTCGATTAACTCTTTAAATGATCTTTTATATTTGTCAATTATCAAATTGGACATTGATTTTCCCTTAACTTGTTCCAAATTATCAGCGTCAATCATTTTAAGTCCAGCAGGATTCATATATACAAGCTTCCCTTGTGGATCGAGTAATTTTACACAATCAGGTTCGGTATCAAGAATTGTTTTTAAATAACTCTCGCTTTCAATAAGCTTTGTGTTTGTTACATTTAATTCATAGAGAGCCTTAGAAAGTTGTTCTGATTGTGCTTGATATTTATTTAGAGTATCTATTATTTCATTCTGATATTGCTTTTCTCTGGTAATATCATCTATTGTAATTAATACATATTTTTCGTTGTTTGCAATAATAATAGAGGTGGAAACTAATAAATTTAATCGGACTATTTCGCCATTTACATTTACTTCTAAGTCGCCTTGATTTTGATAATGACTTTTACCTGAATTAAAAGTATCAGAGAAAGTGTTTCTTAAAGGGCAATTGCAGCAATCTTTACCCTTGCCACATACAATTTGTCCTTCATGACAGGCATTAATACAGTTCAATGCTTCTCCAGCCAAATGACCTAAAACATCATTTTTATTCTTATTAAGCATTTGAATTCCTGTTTTGTTGATATGAATAATTGTTCCTTCAATATTTACAAGAATTAAGACTACTGCAGCGTTTTCAAATATTTGATTTAGTTCTTCTGAGAATTTATTATCTTCAAGGTTCTTCATTATATTTTTTTTATGTGAAGTAACAATATTATTTTAATGACTCTCCAAAGGTAATTATATTTTTATAATATAGCTATTATTGGTAATTTTTATTATTAAGAGTCTGTTTTTGGAGTTTTATCTTAGTAGATGTTCGGCTAGGGGTATTGATTCTATTTTGCCTACGTCTACCCATATTTCTTTTGGGTGAATATAGGATTTGATTGGATAGTTTTTGGCTAACTCAAGATACTCAGGAATAATAGGGAAGGAGCCTTGTTTATCGATTAGGCTTAATAGTTCAGGTCTAATTATTTGGATTCCACTAAAGCCAAAAGGATGAAACTCGCTTATTGGTTTGATTATTATTTTTTCGCCGCTTTGGTTGTTTTCCCATCCACAAAGGTTTTTGTCTTTGTCGAATAGTAGGTAACGAGAGGTATGCCTTTTGCTTAGCGCCAAAGTAGCAAGAGAATTATTAATATGGTGTTGGTTTTGTAGGTCAGAAAAGTTTATTTTAGAGATAATATCAACGTTATGAATAAGTATATCTTCCTTTAATGAAAATAGATGTTTCGCATTAACTAATCCTCCTCCAGTATCTAAAAGTTCAGCGGTTTCATCTGATATATAAATATCAGCATTATAGCGCTTTGTATCTATGTGCTCAATCATTTGATTAGCGAAATGATGAACATTAATTACAATATGTTTGCATCCAAAATTAATAAGCTTTGTGATATTATGTTCGAGTAAACTTATTCCGTTTACCTCCACTAATGCCTTTGGTTTATTGTCTGTCAGAGGTCTAAGTCTTGTGCCTAAACCTGCTGCGAATATCATTGCTTCCATACTAGTTTATTGGGTACTCAATCCTTACGTGGTAGATGGATTTAATCTTTTGTTTCAATACTTCTTTGATGGTGTCAACATCTCTAAAGGTAATATTTGCATTAGTAAACTGACCATCTTTAACTTGGTCATCAATTACATTTTCTACCAAGTCAGATATAGCTTGTTCTGTGTGATTCTTTAAACTCCTTGATGCAGCTTCAACACTATCTACCATCATTACAATAGCCGTCTCTCTTGTGAAAGGTTTTGGACCTTTATATGTGAATATATCCTCATCAATAGGTTGATTAGGATAGTCGCGTTTTTGTTTATTATAGAAAAACCTTGTCTTGCTTGTTCCGTGGTGTGTTCTTATAAAATCAACGATTGGTTCAGGAAGTTTAAATCTATGGGCAAGCTTAACGCCATCGGTAACATGACCAGTAATTACTTGAGCCGATTCCTCATAGGTTATCTCGTTGTGAGGGTTAAAACCAGTGTTTTGATTCTCTATAAAGAAATTTGGCATCATAATCTTACCAATATCGTGATGTAATGCCCCAACTCTCGTCAAAAGAGCATTTCCTCCAATTTCGTGAATTAAATCTTCCGAAATATTCGCTACTTGAACGCAGTGCTGAAAGGTTCCAGGCGCTTTAACAGAAAGCTCTCTAAGTATCTTTGAATTAGTATTTGAATATTCCATAAGTGTTACCTCTGAGATAAATCCAAACATCTTTTCTAATAAGTAAATAAGTGGGAAAGCAAATAATGTCATTATGGCATTGATAAGAAAATGTGCAAAACGATAAGGGTTTACCTTGGTAAGATCATTTTCGTGTATCAAAACTATTGCAACATAAATAATTGAATAAGTAATAAAGACAATTAGACTTGTTTTGAAGAACTCTGAACGCTTTTCTAAGTTTTCCATAGAGATTATTGCCATCATTCCTACCATAAGTTGATAGAACACAAATTCAAAGCTATTTGGTACAGAGAATCCAATGATTATTATACTTACTAAGAAAACATAGAGTGCAGCTCTTGAATCAAAGAATGTTCTTATTAGAATAGGAGTGAGGCAGAGAGGAGTAATAAATATATATTCAGGGTTTACATTAATTATTAGGGCTGTAAGACCAACCATCATTATTATTACAAATAGGATAAAGAGTATCTTCTTATTGTCTTGATATATCTCCTTATTGATATGTTTAAAGAATAGGAACATTGCAACAAGTGCTATTGAAATTAAGATAAACTGTCCAAGGATAAGTGAATATTTAACCTCTTCTGTGTTTTTCTTTCCTTCGTATTCTTTCTCTAAAGAGCTTATTATTTGGTATTTTGAATCATCTATTTTCTCATTCTTAGAAATAATTAAATCACCTTGTGCTATTAAACCCTTTGTTGGGCAAACATCCTTTAGTTGAGCATCAAGAGCCTCTTTTGTTTTTGAAGGATTCAGTGCAAGGTTGGTTTTTATATCTCTTATTTCAATCTCTTTGGCAATATTACCCTCTATTACAATTATTGAATAATCCTCTGGGAGGTTGGCTAGTTCTTTGATAGGAGTTTTTTCTCCTTCAATAATATCAAAATATAGCTTCTTGTTTTTATTAATTGTATCAATTTCTTGAGATAGTTCTTTGTCGGACTTTTGTATCGTAAAATCGAAAGGAGCAGTTAGATTTTCATGCTTCCAATACCCACCATTCTGATAATCATATTTAAAAGAAGATTTGCTTGGAAAAATCATTACAATTATTGCACTGGCAACAAGTATTATTGCAATCTTTGTCAGTGTAGGTATTATCCTTCTGTAATTGTTCCTAATCTTACGTAAATTATCCATACTTATAGTCCTTTTGCTTTCTTTGTTAGAGTAGAACAGAATATAAAATCATTTAATTCTTTATTATCGGCATGTAATACATTTTGTTTATCGCCCTTCCACCACAACTCTCCTTGGTGAATAAATATAATATTGTCTCCAATCTCTAGTACAGAATTCATATCGTGAGTGTTTATTACTGTTGTGATATTATATTCTTGGGTGATTTCCATTATTAACTGGTCAATAAGTATTGATGTTTGTGGGTCGAGTCCAGAGTTTGGTTCATCGCAGAAAAGATATTTTGGTTCGGTTGCTATTGCTCTTGCTATTGCAACACGTTTTTTCATCCCTCCACTTAGTTCTGAAGGCATTAGTTTGTTTATTCCTTTAAGGTTTACCCTCTCTAAACAAAAGTTTACTCTTTCAAGCATTACTTTTAATGGTTCTTTGCGGAACATCAACAAGGGAAACATTACATTTTCTTCTACAGTCATTGAATCGAATAGGGCTCCTCCTTGAAATATCATCCCCATATCTTTCCTTACATCTATTTGCTCATTGTTATTCATCTTATTGAAAACCCTATCATCAAACAACACATCTCCTGTCTCTGGTTGAAATAAGCCAACTAATGTTTTCATCAATACTGTTTTCCCACTTCCACTTCTACCAATAATTAGATTGCATTTACCTGGGATAAATGTTGTATTTATATCTTTTAATACATGATTATCTCCAAAAGTCTTATTAATGTTTTTTATTTCAATCATATACTAATTGTAAATACTTGTTATTAATAAATTAAATATCATAATTACCATACAGCTTTGCACAACTGCTTTTGTACTTTCTTGTCCCACTTCAACAGAGCCTCCTTTCATGGTGTATCCTCTATAGCAAGCAAGTGATGATATTATTAATGCGTTTACGGTGGATTTGATTAGGGCATAGGTTACATCGGATAGTTCAAAT
This sequence comes from Bacteroidota bacterium, assembly GCA_017860275.1. GTDB lineage: Bacteria > Bacteroidota > Bacteroidia > Bacteroidales > P3 > UBA10566. The sequence goes on along the minus strand of JAFNAQ010000002.1, from coordinate 170,348 downwards.
TCTAATCTAATTCCTTCTACATAATGAAATATAGATAAATCTCCATTAATCATTGCTCCAAATGCACCTCCAACTAATCCTGTAAACATACTTATTACTGTTAGTAAGGGAAAGAATAAAAGACATGCAATTATTTTTGGGAGAATTAGATAAGACGCTGTGTTTACTCCCATTACCTCTAAGGCATCTATTTGTTCTGAAATTCTTTGTGTACCCAGTTCTGATGCTATTCTTGATGCACATTTTCCTGCTAAAATTAAAGAAATAACAGTTGGAGCAAACTCTAACAGAATAGATTTTCTTGATGCATATCCATAAACCCAAGAAGGGTAGAGTGGATTGTCAAGGTTTAGTAGCATTTGAATAACTACTGCTGCACCTAAGAAAAGAGAGATTACAAGCACAATAGGTACTGAATCAACACCTAAAACCTGCATTTCGAAGATCATCTTCCTCTTAAAAATTCTTAGATTTTGTGGTTTGCGGAAAGCTTCTTTCATTAATATAAGATACTCTCCAAATTCAATAATATTCTTTTTTACTAAGTTCATTATATAATTAATTGAATATGACTTCTGTTGAGGTCATTTTAATATTCTTTTTATCTTTGTCTTTGTTCTTGATTATTGCCTCAGATAATTCATCTTCAACATATTTTTGTATTGCTCGTTTGAGTGGTCTTGCTCCGAATTGTTTGTCAATTCCTTTCTCCAAAATCATTTCCTTCAAATCATCTGTCACCTCTAGACTGTAACCCATTGAAGATAGACGTTTAACCAAAGTATTTAATTCTATATCAATAATTTTAATGATATCATTCTTTTCTAATGAACGGAAGAAGACAATATCATCGACTCTATTTAAAAACTCTGGGGCAAAGGTCTTTTTAAGATCGTTGTCAATTATGTTTTGTTCAAGTTCTGCAATATTATTCTCTCTTGCATTTGTTGAAAATCCAACTCCTATTCCGAAGTCTTTAAGCTTTCTGCTACCAACATTCGAAGTCATAATAATTACTGTGTTTTTGAAGTCGATTCCTCTACCAATGGAGTCGGTAAGATGTCCTTCGTCTAGTATCTGTAGAAGTATATTAAATACATCAGGATGTGCCTTTTCTATCTCATCAAATAAAACAATAGAGTAGGGGTGATTTCTTACTTTTTCGGTTAATTGCCCAGCTTCTTCATGACCAACATAGCCTGGAGGAGAACCAATTATTCTTGATACGGAATGTTTCTCCATATATTCACTCATATCTAAGCGAATAAGGTTTGAATCTGAATCAAACATATATCTTGAAAGTGCCTTTGCTAAATGGGTTTTTCCAACTCCTGTTGGACCAACAAATATAAAGGAGCCTATTGGTCTATTAGGATCTTTTATTCCTGCTCTGGCTCTACGAATTGCCTTTGAAACCTTTGCAACAGCTTCTTCTTGTCCTATTACAGCTCCTTGAAGATTTTCTTCCATATTGATAAGTTTTTCGGTTTCATCTTCGCTTATCTTCTGAATCTTTACTCCACTCATCATGGAGACAACGTGTGCAATATCTTCTTCGGTTATGATTATTGGGTTATTAGCAGATTCTTCTTCCCATATTTTATATTTATCTTCTATTTCTACACTTAGGAGCTCAATATTATTCTTTATAACTGAAGCCTCTTCGTACTTGGATTCTTTAACCGCTTCATGTTTTTGTGCACTTAACTCTTTTATTTTATTTTCTAGATCTATATGTTCTTTTGGAACTTTTATATCACTAACATGTGCTCTTGCACCAGCTTCGTCAAGGGCATCAATGGCTTTGTCTGGTAATAGTCTATCATTGATATATCGCTCCGATAGTTTTACGCAAGCAATTATTGATTTCTCATCATATTTTACTCTATGATGTTCTTCATATTTATCTTTGATATTATTGAGGATAATTATTGTTTCATCAAATGTAGTTGGCTCTATCATCACCTTTTGAAATCTACGCTCAAGAGCTCCATCTGATTCTATATTTTTTCTGTACTCATTCAATGTTGTTGCTCCAATACATTGAATTTCACCTCTTGCTAGGGCTGGCTTAAAGATATTTGATGCATCAAGAGAGCCTGAAGCATTTCCTGCTCCAACTATTGTATGTATTTCATCAATAAATAGTATTATATCTCTATTTTTTTCTAGTTCTCCAATAAGACCCTTAAGTCTTTCTTCAAACTGTCCTCTGTACTTTGTTCCTGCAACTACTGAGGCTAAATCAAGTGTGTAAATTTTCTTTTTTAATAGGGTATGCGGGACTTCTTTTGCAAATATTCTTAATGCTAATCCTTCTGCAATTGCACTTTTACCTACTCCAGGTTCTCCAATAAGTATTGGGTTATTCTTTTTTCTTCTTGTAAGAATTTGTGCAATTCTTTCCATTTCTTTTTCTCTTCCAACTATTGGATCTATTAATCCTTTTTCTGCTGCAAGGGAAAGATTTTTCCCAAAATTGTCAAGGAATGGTGTGGCTGCTTTTGGGGTAGTGAAAGGAGTTACTTTTTTTGTATTCTTTAGTGGAAATGGTGCATTATCATCATCTATCTCATCAAGTTCATCTGATAAATCCATACTATCGTCAATATCTCCGAGGCTTTTCTTTATCCAACTATGAATAATTTCGTACGTTAACCCATAACCAAACAAGATATTTGCAATTAAATTATTGCCCTCTTTTAGTATTGCTGCTAGAAAATGTTCTGTACCTATTTCATCGACCTTTAGATCTGTTGCCTCTAAGAAAGATAGTTTTATTACTCTTTCTGTTTGTTTCAAAAGAGGGATGTCTCTTTCTTGATCTATAGGGTGAAATATTTCTGATTTTTGAATTGTTTGCTCAATTTCTTTTTTAATATCCTGTGGGTCAATGCTGAATTCGGATAGAATTAGCATTGCTTTACAGTCTTTTTCCCTAATCATTCCCAAAAACAAGTGTTCAACACCAAGAAAATCACTCTTTAATCTCATTGCCTCATTGCTCGAAATCTTGATTACATTTTTTGCGTGAACTGTAAATTTAGCATCCATAATTATAATAAGTAATAAATTTCATCAAAAGTACTAACAAATATCTGAATAAAGAGTTTTTTGTATATCTTTTTTCAACATATAAGTGTTAGTTTTATAAAGAAAAGGATTTTTTGTATCTAAAGTTGTTTTTATTGACAAAGTAAAGTGTAATCCAAAATAAAACTACATTTATTATTATCATTTTATTCATCAATTTATTTATGTTTTATTTCAAAAAAATTTAGTATCTTCGCAGTTTAATACTGCTACTAAAATAAATAAGAAAAATATATAAAATGTACTCAGAAAACGAAAAGATTGTAAAGGTTAACATTGAGGAACAAATGAAATCATCGTATATTGACTATGCGATGAGTGTTATTGTTTCTCGTGCTTTGCCAGATGTTAGAGATGGTATGAAACCCGTTCACCGTAGAATTCTATTTGCAATGAACGAAATGGGGATGTTCCATAACTCTCCAACAAAGAAAAGTGCAAGAATTGTAGGGGAAGTACTTGGTAAGTATCACCCACATGGAGATAGTTCTGTATATATGGCAATGGTGCGTATGGCTCAGTCTTGGTCTATGCGTTACAAATTAGTTGATGGACAAGGTAACTTTGGTTCTATCGATAATGACCCACCTGCTGCTATGCGTTATACTGAGGCTAGATTAGCTAAAATTTCTGATGAAATATTAGCAGACATAGATAAGGATACTGTTGACTTTCAAAATAATTTTGATGATAGTTTAAAGGAACCTACTGTATTACCTACTAGAATTCCTACTTTATTGATTAATGGAACTTCTGGTATTGCTGTAGGGATGGCTACAAATATGGCTCCTCATAATCTTACTGAAGTTATTAATGGTACAATAGCTTATATTGATAATAATGATATTACTATTGACGAATTGATGCGATACATTAAGGCTCCAGATTTTCCAACAGGTGGTATTATTTATGGTTATGAAGGAGTAAAAGATGCTTATGCTACTGGAAGAGGTTCAATTGTAATGCGTGCTAATACTAATATTGAGCAAGCTGCTAATGGTCATGATCAAATTATTGTAACTTCTATACCTTATCAGGTAAATAAATCTGAGATGATAAAACGTCAGGCTGTTTTGGCTGACGAAAAGAAGATTGAGGGTATTTCTGAAATTAGAGACGAGTCGAATAAAGATGGTATAAGAATAGTATACAAATTAAAACGCGATGCAATTACCAATGTTGTATTAAATAAACTATATCAATATTCTGAACTTCAAACATCTTTTTCTATAAATAGCATTGCATTAGTTCATGGTCGTCCGAAGATGCTTAATCTTTATGATATTATAAAGTATTTTGTTGCCCATAGAATTGAGGTTGTTGAACGTAGAACAAGGTTTGAACTTGCAGAGGCAGAAAAAAGAGCCCATATCTTAGAAGGTTTACTTAAGGCTTTAGATTTTATTGATGAAATAATCGCACTTATTCGTAATTCTCAAACTGTTCAAGAGGCTAGGGAAACAATGTCGGAACGTTGGGGATTTTCTGAAATTCAAACACGTGCAATTGTTGATATGCGTTTACGTGCACTTGCAGCAATGGAGAGAGAAAAACTTCAAGAAGAGTATGATGCTTTAATGAAGTTTATCGAAAGATGTAAAGAAATTTTGAATAATCACGATGTTTTGATGCAAGTTATTAAAGATGAACTTGTAGAAATACGTGAAAAATATGGTGATGAGAGAAAAACTACTATAGAATATTCTTCTGCTGACTTTAAAATTGAAGATATGATTGCAGATGAAGATGTTGTTATCACAATTTCTCATCTTGGTTATATAAAACGAACACTTCTTTCTGAATATAGAGTTCAAAATAGAGGAGGAAAGGGTAGTAGGGGAGCTGTTTCAAGAGATGAAGATTTTATTGAACATATTTTTATTGCTTCAATGCATAATTATATGTTGTTCTTCACAGAAAAAGGACGTTGTTTTTGGATGAGAGTCTTTGAAATCCCTGAAGGAACAAAAACTTCAAAGGGACGTGCAATACAAAATTTGATTCAAATTGAACCAGACGATAATGTAAAAGCATATATTAATACTAAGGACTTAAGAAATGAAGAATATGTAAATAATAATTATATTATTCTTTGTACTAAGAATGGTATAATTAAGAAAACTTCTCTTGAAGCTTATTCTCGACCAAGAGTAAATGGGATTAATGCTGTTACTGTTAGAGAGGGTGATGTTTTGTTAGAAGCTAGACTAACTAATGGAAATCATGAAGTATTAATGGCTTTATATTCTGGTAAATGTATTCGTTTCAATGAATCTACAGTGAGACCAATGGGTAGAAATGCTTCTGGAGTTAAGGCTATTACACTTGGAAATCCTAATGATTTTGTGATTGGCATGATTTGTGTAGAAAATTCAGAAAAGAATATTCTTGTTGTTTCTGAAAAGGGTTATGGTAAGAGATCTGATATTGAAGAATATCGTCATACTAATCGTGGAGGAAAAGGAGTAAAAACTATTAATATTACAGATAAAACAGGAAACTTAATAGCAATTAAGGATGTTGATGATAATAATGATTTAATGATTATTTGTAAATCTGGTATCACTATTCGCCTTTCTGTTAAAGAACTTCGTTTATTAGGTCGAGCTACACAAGGAGTAAGGCTTATCAATATTAAGGAAGGTGATGAAATTGCTGCTGTATGTAAGATTAATGTTGATGAAGATGAGGAAACTGAAATAATTACTGATGAAAATGGTAATATTATTGAAACAGAATCTATTCAAGAATCAATAGAAGAAGATAAAAAATAATTTTTATAACTTAAATAATTACAAAATGAGAAAAGTATTTCTATTTGTTGCAATAATGGCAATTGGCTTTAGTGCAACAGCTCAGACAATGAAAGTTCAGAGTGCATATTCTGATATGAAAAACAAACGTTTAGGCTATGCAGTTAAGAATATTGACGAGGCTTGTGAGCATGAAGACACAAAAGCTGATGCAAAAACATGGCATTATGCCGGTTTAATCTATACTAGCTTGCTAGATGCAGCGATGCAGGAAGATCAAAAATTCTTTAAAAAACAAAAAGTTGAACTAACTTCCGAACAATTAGCTGACAAAGCTAAGGCTGCATTTATTAAATCTATTGAATTAGAAAAAACTGCTGGTACTAATGAGTTTATGGCTATTAATATCACAACATTAAATAATATTCTTATTACACAGTTAGACTTTGCTTTAGCTGTTTTTAATAAACAACAATTTACTGAAGCAATTCCATTGTTTGAAGAAATTGTGAAGTCTTCAATTGCAATTGGTAAAGGTGGATCTGAAGTAGCATTGAAATCTAAATATTGTATAGCTCTTGCATACGAGTATACAAAACAAAAAGATAAAGCTACAGAAATTTATCGTGAATTAGCAAAATCAGGTTCAAAAGAAGAAGCTGTATATATTAGTTTATATGCAACAAACAAAGCTGCAAAAGAAATGGAAAAAGCAATCAATGTATTAAAAATTGGGCGCAAGAATATTCCTTCTAGCTATAAAATAATTGCTCTATTATCAGGTGCTTATCAAGAAATAGGAAATAAAGAAGAATCAAATAAAAATATAGAAGCTTTAATTAATATGGCTGATACATGCAAAGATATTGATATGAAGAATTCAATATATGTACTTGCTGGTGATAGCAAAAGAGATGCAGGTAGTATTGATGAAGCTTTAATTATTTATGATAAAGCTTTAACAATTAAACCTATACAAATTGAAGCCAATTTCAGTAAGGGAGTTATGTATTTTAATTCAGCGATTGATAAAATTGAACAAGCTCAAAAAATTCCAGAAACGGATATGAGTGGGGCTTATGATAAACTAATAGCTGAAAGTAAGGAAACATTTAAAATAGCAATTCCATTTTTTGAAAATGTATTAAGCCAAAATCCAAATCACTATAAGACTTTAAATGCTTTAAAAACAATTTATTCTCGTTTAGAAATGAAGGATAAATATACAGAAGTATCTGCAAAAATTGAAGCTTTAAGACAAGGAAAGTAATTATAGTTATTCACTAATTATTACAAAATAAGGAGAGATATACTATATATCTCTCCTTATTTTTTGTATTTGTACTTTACATAATCACAATTATGAATAAATATATTAAGGTTAATTTGAAGTTGAATATTTTAAACTAATGATTAGATTTGTTTGATTTTAGATTAATTTGGTATTGGTAAATTCTTACTTCCTATAAATAAGTATTTGTCAGAAATAAATATTCTTTTGTCTGACATAAATAATCTTTTATCTGATAAAAATATTTTTTTCTTTCCTTTAATTTTATTTTTCCTTCGTATAATTTTTTGTTTAATACATTTATTATTGTAACTTTGTAAGTTGTAAAATTAAACGTTAAATTTAATATCTCACTATATGATTAAAAAGAGTTTTTTATTTATCTTAGTTTCATTATTTGTTTCGTCACTTAATGCACAAATGATACCTATATCAACATCTGATTATGGACTAAAAGCCTATCCTATTTCTGTTCGTTATCAAAAGTATGAAACAGATTCAACAAATAAACCAAAGGATCAAAGGTCTAGTTTTATTGATGATTATTTAATGAATTTTAACGAGAATAGACTTCTTGTTGAGAAGATTAATTATATTGGAGGAAAAAACGATAGATATTCTAAGTTTACCTATAATGTTAACCGCACATTAGATAAGGAAGAATTTTTTGAACCAACAAATAAGATAATCTCAACAATATCTTATTCTTATGCATATTTAGGGAGACCATCTGAAGTTGTAGCAGTAGAATATCCAGCATCTTTAGGTGGAGCAAATAAAATGGTAAGCAAACAAACCTATAAATGGAATGAAAAAGGTCAATTGTCAGAATATTCAACCTTTGGAGATGATGCTACAATACAAAAGACCATAAAATATTTTTATGGACCTCAAGATTCATTGATTTATACCCTTACAACCTTTGGTTATAATAGAAATATTGAAAAAACAGTATATAATAGAGATTTTAATTTCTTTGTAAAGGAAATGATTCTATATCGCAATGATTCTCAAGTGCGCAGAGAAACATATACTTTAGATGATAAAAATCTAATTGTTAATAAGAAAGTATATAACGGAAAAGATAAACTAACCCTTGATTACAAATACACATATGACGAACATGGCTACATGACATCTGAAATAGGTGTTGATCCAAAAGGAGCTTGGGCAATAGAATATTACTATAAGTATGAAAAAGATCAGTTTTTTAACTGGACAAAGAAAACAACCTTTGATGGATGGCAACCAAAATATGTTGAGTTAAGAAAGTTTGAATATTCAAACAAACAACATTTCTATGATGATTTAAAAGATGCAGCAACTAAGAAAGTAGTTCGCGAGCGTTCAGAATAGCAGCATCGGAAACCTTATCACTTGAAAGCATTGATGCAATTTCATTAATTCTTTCATCCATATTTAATAAAAGCATTTCAGAAACGGTAGATTCATCTGCCGTTTTTTTGTATACCTTAAAATGATAATCGCTCTTAGCAGCAATCTGTGGCAAATGAGTAATGGCAATAATCTGATGCTTTTTGCTCATAATTTTCATTATGTTTCCAACCTTTGAAGCAATATCTCCACTAACACCAGTATCTATTTCATCAAAGATTATTGTAAGATTTGATTTTTCTTTTGAAATATTCTGAGCCTCAACAGCTTTGATAGCTAGCATTAACCTAGAAAGCTCTCCTCCAGAAATAACTTTTGAAATTGGTGAAAGCTCCCCACCCTTATTTGCATTGAATAAAAACTCAATACTATTCTCGCCATTAATATGTAATTCGTTGTTTACTAATATATTAATCTTTAAAATTGCATCACTCATACCCATATCAGCAAACAAAGGCATAATACTCCTAGACACGATTTCCTTGGCTTCCTCCCGACTAAGGGTAATCTTTTTCGCTAGGTTAGTTAATTTCTCGTAAAGAATTTTTTCTTCTTTCTTAAGCAAAACAATCTTATCCGAAATATTCGAAGTAACCAATAGTTTATCATCAATATCATTTCTGATCTCAATTAACTCTTCAATAGATTTGACATTATGTTTTTTCTCAAGACGATAAATTAAATCTAACCTCTCGTTTGAAATCTCAAGTTTGTTAGGATCAAAAACAACAGAATCATTGAAATCAATAAACTCATTCAAAATATCTTTAATCTCAATATATGAAGAATCTAATCTTTTCAATAAATCCTCTAAACTTTTATGATGAAAAGCAACTTTTGAAACATATCCCTTAACCTGTTGGATAAGACTCAAAGCACCAAGACCATCCTCATTATCCAAAATATTAATAGTCTGTACAACACTAGACTTAATCTCTTCAGCATTTGAAAGAAGCTCAACCTCTTGTTCCAATTCCTCTTGTTCGCCAATTTGCAAATTAGCCTTTTCAAATTCCTCACTTAGAAATTGATAGTAAGAAGACTCCTTTAGAAAATCAGCTTCCTTAGCCTCAAGGTCAATAATTTCAGAATTTAATTTTTTCCATTCAGAAAATAATAACCTATAATCATTGAATAAAGTTTTATCCTTAATAAATGAATCCACAACAGAGAACTGAAAAGAAGAATTTTTTAAAGTTAAAGTACTATGTTGAGAATGAATATCCATCAATAAATCCCCAATTTCTTTCATAACTGAAAGTTGAATTGGAGTATCGTTAATAAATGCTCTGCTCTTACCATTAGGGGAAATCTCTCTACGGAAAATTGCAGTTTCATCAAAATCTAAACCATTATCATCAAATAGTTTAGAATATTTTATATCAAGTATAAATTCAGCTTCAACAACGCATTTTTTATCCTTATCCCAGAGCACATTAGTATCTGCTCTTTGACCAAGAATCAGTCCCAAAGCCCCCAGCATTATAGATTTTCCTGCACCAGTTTCACCAGTAATTGAAATAAAACCATTCTCAAATGAAATATCCATCTGACGAATCAAAGCATAGTTTTCTATTCTTAAATGTTGAAGCATATAGGATTTATTTTTCTTAATATTAGTCTTACAAAGATAATAAATATAAAAATACCATAGTTGAATTAGCTATGGTATTTTTATTTTGTGGCGATTTTTATTATTTCCAATCGCTTTCCTCAAGAGAGAAAATTTGCTCTACGTTCTTATTGAAAATAAATGCAATCTTCATAATAACGATAGCCGAAGGAGTATATTTTTCAAGCTCAATAGCGTTAATAGTTTGACGGCTAACCCCTACTCTATCAGCTAATTCCTGTTGAGAAATCCTAATAATAGCCCTCTCAACCCTAATACTATTCTTCATCTCTCAAAGACTTTTTAAGTTTATAAATTTCAAAGTTGAACTTAAAGAAATAGCATACAAATAAAAGAAATGGATTTATTAATAATAGAAAAGACAAATATGGTAAGCCATAAACAAATAAAGCCACCAATATATTGATAAAAGAATTTACAAGTATTGCCCATACTAAAGATTGTTCTCTAATTTTTGAAATATACTCATCTTCAATCCTTTCCTTTGAAAAAGTAACAAAAATCACTCCTATTCCAAGAGTAACTAGAAATATTGTATAAAAATTACAATCTACAATTTTGAAATATGGAGACTCAGTATTTAGGTCAGTGGAACCAGCAATTCCAATATGAGTTGATTCAATTACTGCAATTGTTTTAAAACTAATTTTGTCTGCATCTATTACCTTTATTGAATCTAAAACAATTAATAATAAGATAACAGAAATGATTGCCAAACCAATTTTCTTAAAGTAGTTTGGGAATAAATAAGATTTTTTCATAAATAATTTTTTTAATTGATTAATGCTGCAAATGTATAAAATAGTTTTCAATATGACAAATATATTTTACATATAATATAATATATTTGTCAGTGTATTGAATATATAATGAAAAACCTCGCAACTAAAAAGCTACGAGGTTTTATATTATAATAAGGTTTTGGCTTTTATTCTTTAATAATAATATTCTCTGTTACAAAATCTTCAAAATGTTTTCCAACAAATGATATTAATTGGTTTACGTCCTCCTCTGAAATAGTTTCGTTGTATTTTTTTGAAATGATGTAATCACTTCCTCCAATTTCTATTCCTATTAAATAATTATTTATTTCTAATAGACTAGAAAGTGATAAAATAAATTTATTATTTGAAGTAGAATAAATTTTTTGTAATTCAAAAGATATAATGTTCTTTATTTTTTCAAGTTCAGCATATTGTTTTATTTCGGAGAAGTATGCTCCTCTTCTTAGTAAAATATAATTTTTTTCAAATATATATTCAAACTCTTTAAGACATTCGTCAATTTTTTCAAATGTTGGTATAACTTGCTCTATATTTATTTTTTCTACAAGTTCATCTGTTCTTACTGGCGCTTCTTGAAGTTTTAGTTTTATACGTTTTTTCCAATCATCTTTTTCTTCAATATCCTCTCCTTTGGCTGCCTTAATACTTATCTCCAAAGAATCAATCATTTGGTTCTTAAGGTAATCTACGAAAGGTTCAATATCTTCTAATTTTGCATTTGCACTATCTGAAGGATAGCTACCAACATTGACATCGCATATATGTAATACTCTTAAATAATTTTCCTTATCCTCGGATTTAATAATAATCATAGGATAATCATATTTATATAGTATATAGTTGACAAGTAATCTTGCAATACGACCATTTCCATCTTCAAAAGGGTGTATTCTAATATATTTATAATGAAGTAATGCCGCAAGTTCAATTGGTAAAAGTTCTCCTTTTTTCTCTTCTTCGTTATACCAACAAACTAAATCACTCATTAAGGATGGAGTCTCTTCAACACTAGCATATTCGAATATTTCTCCAGTACTTGTAATTACAGAATTTGGTCTAGTTTTATACTCTCCTACTTTTATTTCAATTCTTGTATGTTCTCCACTAGGAGTTTGAGCATCTTTCCAATAGTTTTGCACAAGGATAGTCTTATTAAGTTCCCTTATAAAACCCTCATTAAGACCTCTTTCCTTATCCTTAGCATATTGCTTAATCATTTCCAAACCAACATTATGAGCCTTCATCTCTTCATAGTCTCTTAGTGCTGCATTTCCTGTGGTTTCGCCAAAAAGCAATAAAAGCTTAGTCTGACCATAAGTTAGGGTATTACCTTCGATATGATTAGAATTATAATTAAATTCCAATTTAAACTTATCATCAATTTTCTTTTGATATTCAGGTTTAATGGGTTGAAGACCCTTCCACTCAGAATATAATTGATCTAACTTTTTCATATACATTATCTTTTAATCTTTACAAAGATATGAATTTTTGATTAATACCCCTCAATACTCTAACGAATTTATCTTTATTGATTGTATCCACTATCAATCAAACAAATTAACCTCGTTAATTTTAAGAAATGAAATATAGGCTTTGGGTGGAAAAAACCTTATATTTTTCTACAAATACGAAGATTTTGCGCTCAATCTCTTGATAATAATTCTCAATCTTTTGATATTATTTTCGTAGAATCTTATTCTATTTTTCTAGAACCTTATTCTATTTTTGTAGAATAAGGAGATATTTTCGTAAAACGTTATTTTTATGGATTTTAATCTCTTTTCTTTGCAACTTTCTCTGAGAAAAATTTATAAAGAAGAAATATAAGTAAAAAAAATCAGTGATTTTTCAGACAAACTCCCCGATTTCTCGTGAAAACTCCCTGATTTTCTGGAAAAAATCAGGGAGTTTTTTTGTAAAATCAGTGATTTTTTTCAAATGTAGAGGCAAAACATTTTTTGCCCTAAACAAAAGCAAACATTCTTCCCAAAAACACAAAATTTATTACAAGAAATTAACAAACCATTCCAGCCAAACCACCACCACCCTTCAATTTTTAAAACCTAAGCCCCCTACTACATTAAGAACAATTAACCCCAAAACTTACCAAATGTTACAAAAATGTATATATAGTGGCTTTTTAGTTAAAATAAAAAACCTCGTAAGCTGGGAAGTTTACGAGGTTTTTGGGGTTTTATTGTTTTGGTTTATTTTATATCACATTTTAGGATTGAGTTTCCTTCGAGGTAGGCTTCAAGTTTATCTCCTATTTTTACTTCTCCCACTCCGCATGGTGTTCCTGTGAATATCATATCTCCTATTTTTAGTGTCATAAACCTAGATAGGTAGGATATTAATTTATTTACTGAAAAAATCATATCAGAGGTATTTGTTTCTTGAACCACTACCCCATTCTTCAAAAGCTTAAAGTCAAGATTTTGAATATCTTTGCCTAGATTATCTAATGTAACAAAGTTACTTATTGGAGCAGAATAATCGAAGGCTTTTGATATTGACCAAGGAAGAGATTTTTCAATTTCTTTTCTTTGAATATCTCTACATGTCATATCTAAACCCACGGCTACTTCTGAATAATAATTATGAGCAAAGTTCTCAGGAATACTCTTTCCCAAACGATTTATCTTCACTACAAGTTCACACTCATAATGCACCTCGTTAGAGAAGTCGGGATAATAGAATGGAGAATGTTTTTGCAATAAGGCTGAATCAGGCTTAAAGAAAAAAACAGGTTCTTCGGGTATTGAGTGATTTAACTCTTTAATATGAGCAAGATAGTTCCTGCCAATACAAATTATCTTCATATATCTTACATTTTTCTTCATGCAAAGTACGTGAAAATTTTTAAAGTATAGGCGTATTTTCTATATATTTCTCTATTGTTAATCGAGCCATTAAATAACTTACTGCCGATTCTGCACCTTGGTTAAGGTTAATATATGTTTTCTCTAAACCATCGTGACAACCCCCTGTACATGGATTATAGATTATTTGATGTAAACGATTTCTTCCTAAAAACCAATTAAAAGCAATATGCATTTTCTTGTTATAGTCTTCAATCTTAAGGTTATCGTAGAATTTGCTTAGAGTCATAATAGTATATGAAACATCAATAGGCTGTTCTCCATAGTCTTTTGCTATTCCATCTTTTTGTAACCATCCTTTATTAGATATAACCTCTATCCCATTATCATTAAATATCTTAGATAGAAGAAAATTCAAAGAGGAAACGGCTATATCCTTATAAACTTCATCTTTGGTTATAAGCCAAGCATATAACATCGATTCTGATAATAAACTATTTGCATAGGTTAAATAACTTTCAAACCATTGCCAATTTTCCGAAGATTCATGTCTATACATCTGAACAATTCTATCGGCAAATGTTTTTAGAATAATAATATTTTCAGGATGAGACTCAGACATGTTAGCGTAATAAATTCCTTTTATTACAAATGCCATTGAACGTGTTGAACTAATATTCTTAATAGCTAATAGCGATTTTTGGAAAATTCTTTGGGCAAGATCAATAATTTCTACTGGTAGAATATTATTTAGAGAAATAACATATCCTAATGCCCATAAGGCTCTTCCATTAGAATCATCTAAATTAACCTCAGCATTTTGAGGAGTAAAATGTTTTTCTTTATCTACATAGTTTAGAAAATCACCCTTCTCTTGCCAGCAGAATTTGATAAAATCTAAGTATTTAGCTATATCTATAATAAGCTCTTTATCCTTAGTTAATTCGTAATTCATACAAATAGCAATAAGAGCTCTTGCATTGTCGTCAAGTGTATAGCCTGTTGAAATATCGGGACGATTTATCTTCGAAAATTGAATTATTCCAAAATCTGTTGTCATCCTTTTGATATGACTAAGGTCAATCTCAGGATAATTATATTTTATCTTTATTCTCTCTGTTGCAATTTTTTCAAATAGTTGAGCATGAGCAATAGCTGAATTTTCCCAAGCAGTTGGAGCAATGGCTTGAAGAGTGTTTAAACTCAATTGCTTCCTTAGAGGCCTATTGTTTAATAGACTAACAACACTCTTTGCTAACTGCTCTGAAGAACGGAAATCAAATATTATCCCTGTCTTCTTTGTCAAGACTTCTTTTGCATGAGGAATAGGTGTTGAAATTATTGGACAACCACAACTCATTGCATAAACAAAAGTTCCACTAACTGCTTGGTTAGGGTCATTTGTTGTGAAAAGATAAATATCTGTTAATTGTAAGTATTCGAGAAGTACAGGCAAGGACAAATAAGAGTTGATAAATACAACATGATCTTTTAGAGAGAGTTTTTCTACTAAGTCTTCTAAGCTCTTGCGATATTTTTCGCCTTCATGTTTAACTACTTCAGGATGTGTCTTGCCAATTACTAGAAATAATGTATCAGGACATGTTTTAATAATCTCTGGTAATGCCTTTATTGTCGTCTCTATGCTTTTCCCTGAACTTAATAAGCCAAAGGTTGTTAGCACCTTCTTGCCTACTAAATTATATTTCTTTTTTAATGAACGTTTATCCTTATGAGAAACCAGATGGGTTCCATGAGCAATAACATTTATTTTATCCTTTAATACTGCATAGTCATTTATCAATATATTTTCAGAAGTATTTGTCATAACAATAATTGATTGACAAACATTGGCTATGTTAGTAACCTTTTGTTTTAGTATTTTATTGGGCGCAGGTAATACAGTATGAAATACAACTACAATAGGTTTATTAATCTTCTTTAATAACTTAAGAAAGGCTTCCTCTTGTTGAGCAAAGAAACCAAATTCATGTTGAATTAAAACAATATGAATATTATTGTCGCAATTAATTTCTTCCCCTATTTTTTCATATTCTGAGGCAACAGAGGTGTCAAGAACCCATTTTACCTCTTTTGGGTATTCATAATTTGTTTTTCCAGACTCAAGAGCACATATTTTAATTGAAAATGATTTACTGAATTTATTATTCATAGAAGATATCAAGTCCTGAGAATAAGTTGCTATTCCACATTCTCTTGGTGGAAAAGATGAAATAACAAGTATTTCGGAATTGATTATAGTATTACTTTTCATACTTGTGCTTTATTAGATAATAATTCAGATAATAATTCAGATAATCTCAAAGATACAGTAGCAATATATTTATCTGCTGCACCATAATAAATAAATAAGGTATCTCCAAACAATGCAGTACCTGTAGGGAAAACAACATTATTAACATCTCCAAAAAGTTCCCATTCTAATTTTGGGGAAAATATTGGATAAGGTAGTCTTGCTAATAGTATAGATGGATCATTTAGGTCTAATAATGCAGCACAAGCTGAATATACTGGACCATTAATGTATTCTACTCCATGATAAATCAATAGCCATCCATGAGGTGTTTCGATTGGAGGACATCCCCCACCAATATATCCTGATTCATGACCATAAAAAGGGTCAAAGACTATATTCTTTTTAAAATTAGAAAAATAATCAATCCAAAAATCATTGGTTAGATCGCTTATTGCTTTTACCGATACAATTTGAATACCAGGTCTAATTCTATGAAGGAATACAAGATTTCCATTAATTCTACGAGGGAAAAAGATTACATTCTTATCCCATAATAAGGTCTTTTTTTCTGGATCAGATTCTTGATAATAGAACTTATGGTTATGGTAATAATTAATATCAACCTTAGCCGATGCAGCTAAAGAAACAAATTTTGCATAGGTTATATGAGGGACAATAATCCCTTGTTTCTCAAAATGTATTAAATCTTTTGAAATGGCTAATGCCCCTCTTGCATTAGTACCATCATATGCAGTATATGATAAATAAAATAAATCGTCAATCTTTACAATTCGGGCATCTTCAACACCTTGAGATTCATATTCAAATTCTGGGAAGATAATAGGTTTATCCCATCTTTCAACAAGGGTCAATGGACCATCTAAACGACAATAACCTATCGATGAAAAATTACCCTCCTTAACAGCCCTATAAAAAATATGTACACTGTCACCTTGTCGAATAATTGCAGGATTTAGTACAGCACCATTTTCAAATTCAAATTCTGTATTAGATAATATTATTCCTTCTCTTTTTATGTTTACCATATTATGGTCTTCCTATTTCACCAAATGTACCTTTACCGCTTCGCTTGGCTACTTTATCGGCTCTTTTTTCTTTTAAACTTTTTAAAGGAACTTTCTTCGTTGATTTTTCTTTTCCTACTTTTTCTTTTGACATAATGTTATTATTTAATTGTTTATATTTATTTGAATATAGAAATATATCAAGCTCGCAAAATACGATCTTGTAAGTAACTTAATATGATTGTGATTGTCTTCAGATATAGAGATTAATATACTCTATAATTGTGATTGTCTTGCAAATAAAGTATCTATTTGCAATTTATTCCTATAAAAGTGAACAATTGCTTCTTATCAGCCCCTTAATTCACTTAGCTACTCTTATACGTAATAATATTTTTTTAGTTCGCTTTAGTGTACAAATAAAAATAGGGCGTAAAATTTACGCCCTATTAAATTTTTTAATTCAACTTGAATTATGGATTTTATTTGTTATTAAATCCTCTTAGTTTTATTTCCGTTATAATCTTCTTGGTTGACATTGGGAAATCTGCATTCATCATCCATGAATAATAAGAAAAATCTAGATTAAACACTTCAGTAACAGGTTTACCCTTGTATTTTCCAAAATTAAAACACTCTTGAAGATTATCATTATATACTATATGACCTACCATATCGACCCAACGTTGATTCTTAGTGAATGACTGTAATGCTTTCATATCATTTACTATAGGCACAGTTACCTCTCCTTTCGAATCTGTAAACTCAACACCATCATATCTATCTAACTGAGCCTTTAGAATTTCGTAAGTAGCCCTTGTATCAGCCTCTGCCGTATGAGCATTAATAAGCTCTTCATTGCAATAGAACTTATAAGCAGCCTTAAGGGTTCTTGGTTCCATCTTATGGAATATATTCTGAACATCAATAAACTTTCTATTAGAAATATCGAAGTCAACGCCAGCCTTTAGAAATTCTTCAACCAATAAAGGAACATCAAATTTGTTTGAGTTATAGCCAGCAAGATCAGAATTGCCAATAAAGTTATTAAGCTCTGTGGCAAGTTGTTTAAAGCTAGGTTTGTCCTTTACATCTTCGTCTGAAATGCCGTGAATTGCTGTAACCTCTTCAGGAATATGTCTTTCAGGGTTAACAAGATATGTTCTAACTTCTTCCTTTGAGTCAGGAAATACTTTTAATAGGCATATCTCTACAATTTTGTCTTGTCCAACATTTACACCAGTGCTTTCAATATCGAAGAATATTATTGGTTTGGTAAGGTTTAATTGCATGATTTAATTATTTTTTTGTAGATTTAGTTGCTTTTTGAGCTGGTTTTGTAGATTTTGTAGGAGTTACTTTTATTGGTTGAGCATTTGTTTTTGGAGCTGGTACTCCTTTTTCTATGCTTACTACTTCAATCTCGAACATTAATGGAGTTGCAGGGTCAATCTCTCCTCTTCCACCTTCGCCATAAGCCAATTTAGAAGGAATCAACAATAAAGCTTTATCACCCTTAGACATCATCTTTACACCTGCTTCAAATCCAGGAATCATCATTTTTGCACCAATAGAAAACTCAAGAGGTTCATAAGCTCTCCCTTGTTGATGTTTGCCTGCTTTTTTAGCTTCTTCTTCAACAGATGTATCGAAAAGTTTACCATCAGTGAACTTTCCAATATAGTGAACCTTCACTTTGTCTCCATTTTCAATTTTTTCTGTGTTATTAGAATAGAATAAAGGTTTGAAATATATACCATCCTTTAGTTTATTCTCAATACCATAAGTTTTAATTGCTTCCTGAATTTTTTGAGGTTCTAACTTAATTAAACTATCTGCCATAACTTTACGCTGAGCAGCCATACCCTCTTGTCCTTTTTGCATTTTTTCATTCTCTGCCTTCATTTGTTCAGCAGTCTTGATATCATCTATTTGAATCTTCCAATATGCATACATTCCTGATTTAAAATAATCTGGTATTTGAGGGAAAAGTTTTGCAATAGAATCTCTTTCAAAGGCAAAAGTACAAGTTTCTCCTTTTTTCATTAGAAGTATACCATCAATTAAATCTCCTTTAAAAACTCTTTGATCATTGCTAACCGGTAAAAATGGTTGAGATTCCATCTTAGAACCGTCTGTCATTATTGAGTCTCCAAACATTATCCAGAATTTTCCAACAACAACATCATCAACATTTACTGGTGTTCCAGCATCATTTTTTACATGAAACTTGTAGTTTACTCCCGTTGGAGACTTTGTAAATCCGTCTAAAGGATTCTTTTGAGCAAATAAAGTTGTTGCAAAAACTGCACAGACAACTAATAAAATTGTTTTTTTCATCATTTTGATTAGGTTTTAATTATTTAATTTATCTATATTATTGTATTCCAACTAAAGTTACATCGAAAATAAGAGATGTATAGGCAGGAATAATTCCGTACCCTTCAGCACCATAAGCAATTTTTGATGGTAATAATAATTTAGCCCTTGAGCCTAACTTCATTAGAGATATTCCCTCATTCCATCCTGCGATAACTCCTTCATCTCCGAGTACAAACTCAAATGGTTCATATTTTCTTTGAGCTGAGTATATCTTTCCACTTATTGCAATAGGTTTAATATTAGTGTCAATTACTTTTCCTTCCAAAGTAGTTACAGAATAGTTAACTCTTACTTTTTGACCATATTTTGCATTCTCTCCAACTCCATCCTTAATCTTTATAAAATATAATCCACTCTCTTGTTTTTGGAAATTGTATTTTCTTGTGCTTGCGTATGCATTAAGAATAGAATCTTCTCTAACTTCTTGCACGAGTTGTTCTTTTTGAACACCATCGATTTCTTTCTTTGAAATTATTTGTTGAACCTTTATATAGAAATAAAGTTTATCCTTATGATTAGAATTAATGCCAGCAACATATTTTGAAACACTATCAGCAGGAGCAATAATAATTGCACTATCCCCAACATGAAGGTTCAATAAAAATTCATCAATATTCCCTTTCTTAGGGTTAAGAATCTTGAACAAACGTTCTGGTTTTCCAAAATTAGAAAACAAAACGGTGGAATCATTAAGACGAATCTCCATTTCTCCATAAACTACATCACTTAGCCTAGCCTTTGGAGTATTTTCATTTTTTAAACAATGCTTAAAAGCAAAACCATATTCATTAGGTGTTAGCTCTTTTTCAACCAACTTTTTACATCCACTTATAAAGGTAGATGAAAAAGCAATGGAAAAAGCCATCAATACTAAAAGGAATCTCTTTTTTCTATTCATATATATATTAGTTTTTATTTAACGTCCTTCACTTCTAATTCATAGACTAATGTAGCATGTTTAGGTATTTTTTTACCATCTCCATAAAGTCCAAAACCATAATACTGAGGAATTATAACTCTTGCTTTAGAACCCTTGGTTAATGTTTTCAAAGCATAAAGGAGACCAACTTCGTTTTCTGATGAATTAAACTTAACAATCTTTTGACCATCTGTAGATGAAGAATAAACTTGCTTACCATTAATAAGTTCCAACTTATAATCCAACTTAACTATACTTGAATCAGTAACTTTAACTCCATTACCTAATGTAAGTACTTGCATATAAATTCCATTATTAAGTCTCTTCATATCCCATTTTCGTCTTTGGATATAACCATTAATTTGTTGGGTTTCTTTCTCTGAAATTACTTGATTGGATTTTAATAATGACTCATCTATTTTTTGTTCTTTAGTTTTTTCCCCAGCCTTCTCTCTTTGTTCTCGAAGGACAAAAGCGGGATGATTATTATATTTCTCACAACCCCAAAAAGTAATAAGAAATAAGTTAAGAGTGAAAAATAATAATACATTTAGAGGCAATTTGTGCCCCTTTATTTTATTTATTCTCATTATAATTTTAGATTTTGAATTTGATTGGTAAGTGTTTCAATTACTTTTTCTAATGAATCGAAGGAATGCCCACCTGAGGCTTTGCGATGTCCTCCACCATTCCAATTTTCACGAGCAAATATATTTACATCGAAATCATATTTTGAACGGAAAGATAGTCTTACCCTGTCTATACGCTCAGTAATAAGAACGCCAAACTCAATATCCTTCATTGTAAGACAGTAATTAACCACACCTTCTGTATCTCCTATTTGGTAATTGAATCTTTTTAAATCCTCTTTTGATAAGTAAATAAAGGCAGCTCTTTTATCCTTAATAATTGTCAATCTCTCACAAAGACAGAAACCAAGTAGTCTTAGTCTATCTTCTGAATTTGTGTTGAAAACTTCTTGATGCACAAGTTCTACATCTGCCCCTGCTTCAACCAAATCACCAACAATATCATATGTTCTCTTATGATTACAGCCAAAACTAAAGCTTCCTGTATCTGTACAAATACCTGTATATAGAGCCTGAGCCATTGGTTTGTTTAAGAAAGGTTTATATTCTTCTAAGTGATATAATAGCTCATAAACAAGTTCAGAAGTTGAGGAAGCAGGAACATGTGAGAAAACAACATCATAGCAATTATCAGGAAAAAGATGATGATCGACTAATATCTTCTCAACTTTAGTATTTCGAAGAGTTTCTGCCAGAGCATCTCCAACCCTTGATGCTGTATTAAAGTCTAAACAAATAATAAGTTCAGTACTTGTTAGGATATTTTTTACTCTATCCAATTCTTTATTGCCAAGAATAAAGGGTACTCCATCAATGACAAAATCAAGAAAATGAGGGAATTCATTGGGAATAATAAGATTAACTTCTTTGTTCCTACACTTTAGATAGTGATACATCCCTACTGATGAGCCAATAGCATCACCATCAGGATTATAATGTGTTAGCAAAGTTATATTTTTTGACTGCTTTATTCTGCTTTCAAACTCAAGAACATCAGTATCTGGAAATAGCATATTTATAGTATTTATTTAAAAATTAATCTAACATGCAAAGATAAAAAATAAATGCTATAATATTATATATTACTCAAAGATATTTAAGGGCTCTGAAGCTATGGTTTAATCAATTCCTCAAAAGTATTATCACTATAGAATATTATTATCTTAGTGATACGTTTTTCATTTAAAGGACTATCTACCCTATTTTCAGATATAAGATTTTGATTTCTTTGAACATCAATCAATGGTTCAACATCCTTAACTACTTCAATTGGACTATTCTTTGACTGAATTTCTTCAATTCTATCTTCAATATTTTTATTATGAGTAATTAACGGTGTTTTGACCTCAAGCACTGGTTCTTGCTCAGGAATCTCATCAAAAAGCGAGTTAGAATAATCAACTTTTTTCTCAGATGCGTTCCCAGAGACTAATGAACCCTTTCCCAATACCAACCAATTTGAATCAATATCTGGAAATCTGTTTAGAATTTTCGTAATAATATCAAGACTCGGATTATTCCTTCCTGAAAGTATATGAGATATACTAGAGCGTTGAACACCTATCTCGTCTGCAAATTGAGTTGGGTTCATTCCTTGAGCCCTCATCAATAGTAAAATTCTTTCTTGTATCATAATATTTACATTTGTGTAATGTATTACATTTGTAATCATGAACTATAATTTACATATATAGAATTAACAAAAGTACAAATGTAAATATTAATACGTTTAATATATTATAATGTTACAAATCACAGATTATTATTTATATCACACTAATATAAAGACTTATAAGAATTTCAAATATATGAATATTTGCCCTGAAACTCCCTGTTTAATTAATTATATAGATTATATAAAGCTTATAAAGTACTGGTTTATAAGTATTATAATACAATATTATATCTATTGGGTATATTATTCTTGTTACATTTGTAATGAGTTAATTAGGATATATTATTTACATATAAATACAAATGTTGTTGATTACATTTGTAGCATTATAGTATTACACAAATGTAAATCTACAAATGTAAACATATAATATCTCTCCTATTTTGCAGATATTGTATAAAAGCACAAAAGGGTAAACTAAAAATTTACCCTAACTCAATATTAAAAAAAACGTTCAACACAATGAAATATCTCCTTCTTCCCCAACCTAATACTTTCAAAAAGCGATAAACTCTCTCAAATCGTCTAAAATTGCCCTATTTCAGTAATTAGGGAAAATCATAAAAAAATAAGTACACAAATTTTTACTCCACTGGATTAAAGAGATAGTGGTGTTGGATTTTGATTATATTAGAGTGGATTTTGATTCTAATGAGGGTGGATCTTTAATCTATTTGATTAAAGCTTAGATCCATTTTGCTAAAACCTTATTTGGATTAGGGCATTTAGTAAGATAATCTGTAATTTGATAAAAAAAAGAGACGCAAATTCCTCTGCATCTCTTATCTTTTGTTTATTATCTTAAATATTCCGCCCTGTAACGGTTAGTTGATTTGTAAGCATCACATTTATGTTGTGCACATGATTCAACTAATAATGAAATAGCGATTATTCCCAATAATAATAAAGCCGTCTTTTTCATAGTATTTGGTTTTATTTTGTATTTGACTGCAAATATATATATTATTTACGACATATTATGCATTTTATTGTGTTTCCTTTTACAATAAACTATCCCCTTTTCAATTCAAGTTATAATTTTTCACTCATATAGTATTTGCAAATATTAGAAATTCCACATTCTTCGCATAATGGTTTTCTTGCCTTGCAAACATAACGACCATGAAGTATTAGCCAGTGATGTGCTATTGGGATTATTTCTTTTGGGAAGTGTTTTATTAATTGTTGCTCTGTTTGTAATGGTGTCTTTGCATTGATTGTTAGACCTATTCTTGCTGAAACTCTAAAAACATGAGTGTCAACTGCCATATTTGGTTGATTGAATATAACCGATGTAATTACATTGGCTGTCTTACGCCCTACTCCTGGTAATTCTTGTAATTTGTCTACATCATCTGGAACTATTGCCTGAAATTTATCTATCAAAACATTTGCCATAGCCACAAGATTCTTTGACTTGTTGTTTGGATAGGATATTGAACGAATTATTTCGTAAACATCCTCAACTTTAGCTTTTGATAATTCATGTGCTGAAGGATATTTGGCAAATAGTATTGGTGTTGTAAGATTGACTCGCTTGTCGGTGCATTGTGCAGAGAGTATTACAGCTACAAGCAGTTCGAAAGGATTTGAATAAACTAATTCACTTTCTGCAATGGGACGAGCTTCTTTAAAGTACTCAATCAAACTTTCATATCTCTGCTTAGTTGTCATCTATTTTTTATCTATTGAGAAAATAGCTGACACAGGGAAATGATCGGAATATTCAAGTTCATTTGTTTCAAAACTCTTAATTGAAAAATCATTTTTTGAAAATAAGATATAGTCAATTCTATATGCTGGAAATATTCCATTATATGTTGTTCCAAAGCCTTCCCCCTTTTCTTCATAGGAATCTTTCATATCCTTTGATATATTCCTATATGTGTAAGAAAATGGTGTATCATTAAAGTCTCCAACTACAAAATATGGTAAGGATGTTTCTCTTAGTATAGGAATAATTTCATCGACCTCTTTTGAACGTTTATCATTTGCCCACACCAATTTTTTAATTATATTTTTACTCGCTTGAGGTTTTATTTCGCCTTGTTTTATCTTAGCAAAGTCTTCTTTTTCTTTGTCTGCCAACTTAAATGAGGTCAAGTGAAAATTATATATTCTAAAGCTTTTACCTTTGACTTTTATATCAATAAATATATATGAATCGCTATTTTCTCTCATAGGTAAAATCATTCCTGATTTTTGTATTGGAAATTTTGAATATATTACATTTGATGATATATGGTTATCGTCACTCTCTGCACCATAATAGTATTTATAGCCTAGTTTTTTGGTTAAACTATAATGTATAGATGATTTTGGTTTCTTAGAAGATGCATAATCCTGAAAAGCTATTATATCTGGATTTTGTTCTTTTATATAGTTAATTACTGAGTCTATTTTACCTTGTTTACTTTGGTTGTATAAGGTATTGTAATGAAATGCACATACATTATATGATAGTATTTTTATCTCGTCTTTTTGTATTATCTGAGAATGCTTATCTCCATCTATTCTTATAAGGCTTGGGATATAATCGAAACGTATTAAAATACATGCAAGAGGAATTATTGCATATGTCCATTTTATAAATATCCAAACTACTATAAAGGCGATGTTTATAAACAATAGTATTGGATAAACGAACCCTATCAATGAAAATTTGGGATATATATGTGGAGGTATAAATGCTGTTAAATAAGATAATAACAATAGTACTGCAAACACAATGTTTACAATGTATAGAATTTTCTTAATCATAGTATTTATTGAATTGGTTTTTTAGTGTAGTTTATTTCTTCTTCGGTGAATACATTTTGATCTATTTCTCCTTCAAACATATCGAGTTTCCAGCTTTCTTCATCCTTAGTTAATGTCCAAATAAAAGCTAATTTATTCCCGTATATATCTTCTGTATCTACCTGTACTTCTGCATTCTTACCAATTATCTTAATATCCTTTACTTCATAGGTTTTGTAGGTAACTAAATCGTCTCCAATTGAAGAAATATGCTTTACATATCTTTGCATTTTTTTAGTCGAAATGGTGTTGATATTGGTAAAATTCTTATCGTTAAGATTGGTGTAAAATTCAGTAATAACTGTTTTAATTTCGTTTTCATCCTCAACTTTTTGTGACTTGCATCCAAGTATTGAAATTGATAAAGCTAAAACCAATAATGTATTAAGAAGTATTCTATTCTTCATAAAAAATGAATTATTATGATGCAAAGTTAATTAATCCTTAGAGAAAAACAAAAAATAGTTTATTTTTGCATAAGGAAAGACAAAGATAATAATTATATGGGAATTAGAGATAATTTAGAGCTGATTAGAAAGCAAATACCTAATGACGTTAAGCTTATTGCTGTATCAAAGACTAAACCTATTGAGGATTTATACGAAGCTTATTATGTAGAGCAGAGGGTATTTGGAGAAAACAAGGCACAAGAACTTAAAGAAAAAGCAGAACTTATGCCAAAGGACATTGAGTGGCATTTTATTGGTCACCTTCAAACTAATAAGGTTAAATATATTGTTCCGTTTGTAAGCCTAATTCATTCTATTGATAGTCTTAGACTATTGTCAGAGGTTAATAAAGAAGCAATTAAAAACAATAGGATTGTATCTTGCTTAATGCAAATAGATATTGCTCATGAACAAACGAAGTTTGGACTTTTAAAACAAGAGGCAATAGAATTGCTTACAAGTGTTGAATATAATGATATGAAAAATATTATATTTTGTGGAGTTATGGGAATTGGTTCAATTACTGATGATAAGGAACAGACAAGATATGAATTCAGAGAACTTAAAAGCATTTTTAAAGAATTAAAAGAAAGATTCTTCTCTGATACTAATAATTTTAGAGAAATTTCTATGGGTATGTCTGACGACTATATGCTAGCTATTGAAGAGGGTTCTACAATGGTTAGGATTGGGAGCTCAATATTTGGTGCAAGAAACTATGGCACACAACTTTAATAAATTTAGTGTTTTTTTAAGGCAATAATTAGTGTATATATTAATTAAATTACTTATTTTTGCTACTTCGTTTAATCCTTTTAAATAACTATAAATTAATAATGGAATATACAGATCAAAGAGAGAGAGATGAAGTATTTTCAAAATCTGTTAAAGCAGGAAAGCGTACATACTTCTTCGACGTGAAAGAAACAAAGTCTGGTGAAAAGTATCTAACAATCACAGAAAGTAAGCGTAAATTCAATGAAAACAATGGACAGTTTACTTACGAAAAACACAAAATCTTCCTATATAAAGAGGATCATGCTAAATTTATGAATGCTCTTCAAGGAACTATAAATTATATCGAAACAGGTATTGAGCCTGTATTTGAAGAAGAAATTGATAGTTTGGAAACTCCAAATTTTGACGATTTCAGCTTCGAAATAAAAGAATAATCCTCATAGGGCTGTTCTTTTGGCAGCTTTTTAGCTTTTTAATTCATTTTTTCTATGGGTAAAATTATTGCAATTGCAAATCAAAAAGGTGGTGTTGGTAAGACTACTACAGCAATTAATCTTTCTGCTGCGATGGCTATTATGGAGAAGAAAACCCTTCTTATTGATGCCGATCCGCAAGCAAATGCATCTTCGGGCTTAGGTATAATGCCAGAGGAGGTTAAGATTAGTGTTTATGAATGTTTGATTGATGGTGTTGATGCAAGAGAAGCTATATTAGAAAGCTCCACCCCTAACCTTTATGTTTTGCCTGCTAGAATTGATTTGGTAGGTGCAGAAATTGAGTTACCTAAGGTAGAAAATAGAGAATATAGAATGAAGACTATTCTTGATAGTGTAAAAGAAGAATACGACTATATTATTATAGATTGTTCTCCTTCACTTGGTCTTGTTACTATTAATGCTCTAACAGCCGCTGATTCGGTTTTAATCCCTGTACAATGTCAGTATTTTGCACTTGAAGGTCTTGGAAAACTTCTTAATACTATTCGTATTGTTCAAGGGAGATTAAATACTGAACTTGAAATTGAGGGTATTGTTCTTACAATGTTTGATTCTCGTCTAAGACTTGCTCGTCAAGTTGTTGAAGATGTGAGAAATCACTTCAAACAAATGGTGTTTAATACACTAATATACAATAATACTAAGCTTGCAGAAGCTCCTTCTTATGGTGTTTCAGCAATTATGTATGACGCTTCTTCTACTGGGAGTATAAACTATATTAATCTTGCACAAGAGATTATTCAGAAACCATTACAAGAAAATAATATTAAAGAATAAATAAATGGCAACAGCTAAAAAACAAGTTTTAGGTAGAGGTCTAGGTGCTTTACTTCAATCAATGGAAACTGCTAACCCAAAATCGGAATCAACTAATACAATTACAGCTGGTTTATCATTTATTCCTATTTCGTCAATTGAAGCAAACCCTCATCAACCAAGACAGGAGTTTGATACTCAGGCTTTAGATGAATTAGCTCAATCAATTAAGCAACATGGAGTAATAACCCCAATTACTGTTACTAAGATTTCAAAAGATAAGTACCAACTTATTGCCGGCGAAAGGCGTCTTAGAGCTTCTAAAATGGCTAATCTAAAAGAAATTCCTGCTTACATTAAGGTTGCTACCGAAAATGAAATAATGGAAATGGCTTTGGTCGAAAATATCCAAAGAGAGGATCTAAATGCTATTGAGGTTGCCCTTTCATTCCAAGGCTTAATTGATGAATGTAACCTTACTCAAGAACAAATGAGTGAAAAGGTTGGTAAAAATCGTTCAACTATAACAAACTATTTACGTCTTCTAAAACTTCCTGCTCAAATTCAAATCGCTATACGTGACAATTCCATAACAATGGGACATGCTCGTGCAATAATTAATGTAGATAGTCAAGAACAACAACTTGATATCATGCACCAAATAATTACAAGAGATCTTTCGGTTCGTCAAGTTGAGTCTATGGTTTCTCATATAAAGAATCCTAAGATAAAGAAGGATAAGAAAAAAGGTTCATTACCTGATTTTTATTCAGAATCGAAATCTAATCTTTCTGAAATATTAGGTACTCAAATAGAGATTTCCCGTTCTCAAAGAGGAAAAGGATCAATTACAATACCTTTCTCAAATGATAAAGACTTTGAACGAATAATAAATATTATCGAAGGATAATCTTAATGGTTAATCAAAATTCAACATTAAAGATTTTTTTAGTTATCATTTTTGTCTTCCTCACTAATATTGGAATGGCTCAAAATGTTGATTCAACAAAAATAAGTCTCAAACCATTAAAAAAACACTCTCCTACTAAGGCAACATTATATTCTACTTTTCTCCCTGGGCTAGGACAGATATATAATAAACAAGCATGGAAAGTGCCTATTGTCTATGCAGGCTTAGGTACGGTTGCATATTTTGCAATAACAAACTATAATGGTGCAACAAAATTTCATAAAGAATATAATCTAAGGGCTAATGGTATTACTATTGGAAGAAATCCTCAATATGTAAATTATCCAGATCAAAGTATTTATAACTTATACTACGCCTACGAAAAGAACTTTGAATTAAGTCTTTTTGCAGGCGCAGCAGTTTATATTTTTAATATTTTAGACGCAATGGTTTATGCTCATCTTTTTGATTATGATATATCCCCTAACCTTGCCTTGAATATTAAACCATTCTATATTCCCTCTTATTCTTATAATGGTCTAACTCCAACAATGGGGTTTTCTATGAAGTTAAGTTTCAAGTAAACTAACTTCGTTTTGAGGTCATAATAGATAGAATTAACTCATCAGTTTTATCCATACCATAACGACCTATTCTTCCAAGGTTTTCAATAGAATTATCTACATCTTTTTCTGCAATTCCATCTGTCTTATTCACAACAATATTTCTCATGGCTAATGTTGTAGAATCAAATGCTGCATTTAATCCAGTCGATATTTTTAATGAGCAACTTGGTTTTGCACCATCGCAAACCATACCTGTAATATCATTTATCATATTTTTTATATGGAATCCTATTTGTTCAAAACTAGCCCCTTGCAATAACATTATTCCACATCCTGCACCCATTGATGCATTTACTATTCCACAAAGTGCAGAAAGTCTCCCAATATATTGTTTGATATGTATAGCCATTAGATGTGATAACATCAATGCTCTTAAAATTTCTTCTTGGCTTTTACCCATTTCAATACCAAATTCATATACAGGCAATGTGCAAGTAATTCCTTGGTTGCCAGAGCCTGAGTTTGAATAAACAGCTGTTGTAGCTCCATCCATTCTCGCATCCGATGCTGCACATGTTCTTCCAATAACTTTTTTTCTTAATGAAAGTTCTTCGTCATTTAACAAAGTCTTTCCTAATCTCAGACCATAATCTCCTTTTAACCCTTCTTCAGAGGCTAGTTTATTAAATCTTACACTTTCCATTAACCAATCAATTTCTTCCAATGGCGCAGTTGTGGCATAATTGAATATATCTATAGCCTTTAGTTCATTATATAAGCTTTGGTTATTGAGATTATCAGCTTTTTCTTCTAATTCAATATGTTTAATAACCTCATTATTTTTTTGAAGATGAATGAAATTAGTATGATTTTTAGCAATGATTGCTTTTGAAAAATCATTTCCTTTATATGCTATACATTCAATATATAGCTTTTCTGTTGTTTCGGCTGGATTCACTTCAATTATGTGGTTATCCATCCACTCTTTTGCTAAGTCCAAATTATCTTTTGCACATCCAAGAACATCTAAACCATTAGCACTCTCTCCACAAACCACTCCTAGGCTAACAGCAATAGGTAAACCTATCATCCCTGTCCCAGGTATCCCCACTCCCATAGCATTTTTTATTACATTCTTGCTAAGCATAAGTTCAACTCTTTCTGGTATTTGCCCCAGTAATTCCTTTGCTTTAGCACAACATAGTGCAACTGCAACTGGTTCTGTACAACCCGTTGCTGGCATAATATTATCTCTTAAAAGATTCCTTATTATATCAAGTTTTCTTTGTTCCATAAATTATTTCATTAATTTTAAAACCTGTGGTTTAATTTCTGATTCGTATATTTTTCTGAACTCTTCCCAAGAATATTTTGTTTCATATTTACCTCCTAAAAATACAGCCATTGGTTCAAAATCTTTTGCAGAATAATATCCAGGGATTACTGTTGCAATTGTTAAGTCAGAGTTTAAAACTGAAAACGAAGGATAAGAAAGACGATTATTTAATAATTTTGCTGCAAGTTCATTTGGTGTTCTTCTTCCATTAGGATTAGGGTTTTTATATATTGTTCCTGCGAAAGAAATATCTCTTTTATCCTCAGCATCAAACTTAACACAGACAAAATAATGATTCATTATTTTAGAAATAAGTGTATCTTCAAAAGTATCTTTATCCATTTTTTTGCACCAACCACACCAATCTGTAAAACAATCAATAAATACTCTCTTTGAGCTATTTTCCTCTTGTTTTAAAGTTTTTTCAACTTCAATAATATTTATCCATTTTATTGAGGTATTCTTATTCTCTTGTGCAGAAAGAGAAATTGTAGATAATAATAATGTTACCAAAGCAACTAATAATTTAAAACTTGTTGATTTTTTCATACTTATTTATTGTTTAATTTTCTCCTAATAATTTATCTTCATCAATGCGTTTAATTTTTGCACCTGTATAATAATGTTCAATAACCTGCCAGTATTCAAATCCTTCATCACACATCTTTATTGCGCCTTCCTGACTAAGTCCAACTCCATGACCATAACCTTTTCCATTTAATTTAACTTCAGAGCCCCATTCTTGACATGAAAAAAATGTAGATCTTAGATTAAAGTCTTTTCTTATTTGTACTAAGGATACGCCTAACATTTCCTTTTTTCTTCCTTCATTTTGAGAAAAATTCAAGAGCTCATTCTTTATTGAATCATCTTTTACATTTACTTCTTTTTCTTTGAAATATCTTTGCCAATCTTTTAATGGTATATATTTTTCCCAAGCATATGCCTTAAGTCCAACAGAAAATGAATCTATCTTTCCAACCAAATGGGAAAAAGGTTTTCCCCATACATCTTCAGAACTCACTGTCTGCCCTCCACTATTTGAATGGAATAAGGTTTCTATAATATTTCCATTTATATCTACAATGATTTCTCCTTTACTATTGTAAGCACCCTCAATTACCTCTGGTTGATTAGCTCTACCTTTGTAGGCCTGGCAATGTACTGCATCACACATTTGATATCCATCTTTTTTGTGTTTTGCAATATTCATCATAATATAGTTTCTAACGCAAATTGCTTGAATCTTAAAGAAGTCAACATTCTTTGTCGCCCCCCAAGTTTCTGCTTGCACAACCCCAGCAATATAATTCTCTGTTTCAATATTATTTATAAGCCTCAATCCCTTATTGTCAGAATTTACAATTAGATTATCATCATATCTTCGGGTTAATGATTTAATATTTGTCTCTATTTGAAAAAAGGATCTAAGACCTTCCTTATTAAAAACAATATTATTAAAACAACCATAAAGGGAATCATTTATCTTAACTTCTACTTTTTGATCTTTTGACTTGATATCTACTTTAGATGTTTTAGTAATTGTTATTGGGGAGTTATTATCAAGACTTAAAGAATACCTCCCAAATGAAGATCTTATTGTTGCGTGAGTTATTGTTTGATCAGAGAATATTCTAACCTTAATATTCTGAGAAAATGAGTTAAATGAAAACCCAAGTCCTAAGGCTAAAAATATTGAGAGTGATTTTATTTTCATATTATTTATATTAACTCTATTATTTTTGATGCAGTTGTCCTACTTGCACCAGCATTTCCTAGCATTGATTTTAGATTAGTATATTCCATTAGCATAATATTCCTATAATCTCTATCGAACGTAATCTTTTTAAATTCAATATCTAATTTTTCCGTTGTCCAATCATTTTGTAGAAGTTCAACTACAGCAAGTTTGTCTAATATTATATTTACAAGCGATATATAGTTTAGATCAACAAGAAGCTTGCCAATACTAAATGAAATGGGGTTGGCTTTATAGCAAACTACTTCAGGAACATTGAACAATGCAGTTTCGAGTGTTGCTGTACCAGAACAAACAACCGCAGAATATGCGACATTTAATATTGAATAAGTCTGATTGAATATAATCTTTGTTTTATCACAATTCATATACTTTCTGTAGAAAGCCTCTGAATGATTATTTAGTCCAGCAACAACAAATTCAAAATCAGGATACTTTTCGACCAAACTCATTTGAATAGGGAGTGTAGTTTTAATTTCCTGCACCCTACTCCCTGGCAGAAGAGCAATTATTGGCTTAGAATCTAAAGAATTCTTTGAGAGAAAGTCTTCCTTTTTTTGAGTTTGCGTAAAATCCAATATCTCATCCAAGATAGGATTTCCAACATATTCAACATTAAAATTGTATTTTTCAAAGAATTTCTTCTCAAATGGAAATATTACAAAAAGTTTATCCAAAACCTTTTTCATAGTTTTGATTCGACCTTTCTTCCAAGCCCAGACTTTTGGAGAAATATAATAGAAGTTTTTTATATTCTTCTTATGACAAAACTTAGCTATCTTGAGATTAAAGCCAGGATAGTCAACAAAGATTACACAATCAGGATTATAGTTTATTATATCTTTTTTGCAGAAGCTTAAATTGCCAAGAATAGTCTTTAGATTTGCAATTACTTCGACAAAACCCATAAATGCAAGGTCATTAATATGTCTTACAATTGTGGCTCCTTCCGTTCTCATCATGTCTCCACCCCAAACTCTAAACTCAGCACTCGGGTCTTGAGCTTTAAGTTCTTTTATTAGAAATGAAGCATGTAAATCTCCAGACACCTCTCCAGCAATGATATAATACTTCATTATCTATGAATTTAAGAGATTTAGTCCCGATGAAGCAAAGGCTCCAATTTTAAATAGGTAGTAACCTAAGACGAAAAAACCAAACACAATAGTCAAAATAATTCCTCTTGCCGATAATAAATACTTAAGTTTAACATACCATCTCATTAATAAAATTGGTATAATAAAAGAGAATAATAATATTTTTGGATCATCAGTAAGTGTTTTTCCAAATATTGAAAGAACCAATATGATTATACCAGAGCTAATCAATATTGAGCCTATTCCCATCAATAATCCTAAAGCAAAATTATCTTGTTTAATTTTATTCATTATATAATCGTTTAAATCTATCACTATATTTATCTATAACCTTATAAGCTGTAAAATCTACCTGCATTGGAGTTATTGATGCATATCCTTTTTCTAAGACATTATAATCGGCATCCGGAGATTCATCTAAACAATTATAAACTCCAGTTAACCAATAATAATCCCCACCCATTGGATCTTTTCTTCCTATAAAATCTTCATTCCAATATGCCTTAGCTTGATGACAAACCTTAATACCTTTGATGGGTGAGTTAGGGAAATTTACATTCAAACAAACTCCACTATCTAATCCATTTTCAAGTACATCTACTGCAAGATTCTCAATAATATTTTCTGAAAAAGAGAAATCAACATCAGCACTATGGCAGTCTATCGAATACCCAATACTTGGAATACCTTCCGAACATCCCTCAAATACAGCAGCCATAGTCCCTGAATATATTGTATTAATAGATGCATTTGAACCATGATTAATCCCTGAAACCAATAAGTCAGGCTTCCTATCTTTCATCAAAATATTAAAAGCTATCTTAACACAATCAACAGGAGTTCCATTGCAAACATATGCACAATATCCATCTTCCTGATGTACCTTATGATATCGAAGAGGTTCATTTACAGTTATTGCATGGCTTTGACCTGAACGTTGAACTGTTGGAGCAACAACAATAACGTCACCTAATTTCCTCATTATATCAATAAGTAATCTTATCCCCTTAGCATGAAAACTATCATCATTGGTGATAAATATTAGTGGCCTTTTACTCATTATAATAGTATTGAAATTGTTAATAAAAGAAGCAAAAATACAAAGAAAATTACTACTTTTGCATACTAAAGCTAATAAATATGATAAAAAGAATTGCTAAATACCCAATTGATTTGCTCTGGAGAATAGAAAATAAGTTTATTCGATTTATTTTTGTTGGCGTACTGAATACAGCTTTTGGATATTTTTTATTCCTATTATTTATTTGGCTTGGACTTCACTACTCCCTCTCCCTATTATTTTCTCAGATATTGGGTGTTCTATTTAATTACAAAACAACTGGTTATATAGTTTTTGAAACAAAAACGAATAAACTAATACTCCATTTTTTCTTAGTATATGGATTTATTTATTTAGTAAATGTTGGAGAGTTATTCCTATTAAAACACTCTGGAATTTATAGTTATATTTTATCTCAAGAATATCTAAGTTTCGTACATAACCTACCAATTGATAAATCTAAACTTTCCGATGCAATTGGTCAGGCAATTGTTATAATTCCAAACGCATTTCTAGGTTTTATATTAAATAAACTATTTGTTTTTGATAGAAAGAAATCAATAAAATAGATTAACGATATAGTGAAACAATCTATTTTATGTAATTATGTTTTGAAATATATAGGTTTCTTATATTTTTTGTAACTTTGCTCACTTTAGCGTAAAAAAATTAAATAAACTATGAGTTATAATAATCAGTATAGTCCAAGAAATTTTAGTTTTCTTCCTCCAGTTTGTAAGAATCTTCTTATAATCAATGTTATAGTTTTTGTAGCTACCTATGTTCT
This sequence comes from Bacteroidota bacterium, assembly GCA_017860275.1. Taxonomy (GTDB): domain Bacteria; phylum Bacteroidota; class Bacteroidia; order Bacteroidales; family P3; genus UBA10566. The sequence goes on along the minus strand of JAFNAQ010000002.1, from coordinate 134,971 downwards.
TCGATTAAAGGGAATAGATTTAGCATCTATCTTTGGTCTTCACTTCTACAAAGCAGACACTTTTCATTTTTGGCAATATATTACCTATGCCTTTGTACATGGCAATTTCAATCACCTATTTTTTAATATGTTTGCTATTTGGATGTTTGGCTATACACTTGAGAATATTTGGGGTGCAAAGAAGTTTATATTTTTTATCACAACAGCTTGTCTTGGAGCTGCTTTAACGCAAGAGATAACCTATTACTTTATGTATTCAGACCTTGCCTCTGGAGTATATACTCATGTAAGTACAGGAATAGATAATATACCTGTAAGAGAATACTTAAATCAGATAAATACCGTTGGAGCCTCAGGAATAGTATTTGGATTATTGCTTGCATTCGGAATGATGTTTCCTAACGATTATATCTATCTTTATTTCCTTTTACCAATAAAAACAAAATGGTTTGTAATAGGATATATTGCCTTAGAGTTGTTTAATGGAGTTGTTGGAACAAGCGATGGTATTGCACATTTTGCACATCTTGGAGGTGCCCTAGCAGGATTTATTTTAATAATGCTTTGGCGTAAAGGTAAACTTCGTTTTTAGTGGAAAAGAAGAAAGAAATAAAAGATCAATTCGTTATAGCTTATCTAACTGATTTAGAAAACACAAAAGCTATAGTTGATAATTCAATTGCCTTTGCTAAACTTTTAGACAAGGGATTGATTCTTCTACATATTTCAGACCCAAAATATACTAATATTTCTACTCAAGAGGCTGAGCTTAAGCTTCAATCAATCAACTCTTCAATCTCTGAAGTCCCGTTTCACTCATATTGTGCAATAGAAGGTTCTACAAGAGAAATTCTAAATAATATACCTCATTTCCTTTCTGGTGTATTGCTTATTACTTCAGTTGATGCAAATGCAAAGAATAAGGCAAACAGCCCTAAAATATTATTAGACAATCTATATACATCTCGAATTGCATATTTCGTAGACAGTATAGAAAATAAAAACCCACTAAATTTTGATAATATAATCCTGACTCTCGAAAACTTTAGAGAATCGAAAGAAAAGGTTCTTTGGGCATCTTATTTTGGAAGATTTGCAAAAAGCGAGATAACTATTTACTATCATAAGTATAAGGATGAATATTTTCAGAAACAACTAAAGTTCAATATTGCTTTTGCAGCAAAGATGTTTAATAACTTTTCGCTTAATTACAATTACTTTGATTCTGAGAATACAAAAACCTTTGTAGACCACCAAGCAATACAGTTTGCAAAAGAAGAAAACGCATCATTGGTAATTTGTCAAACAACTAAGAATAAAGATTGGACTAATACTCTTTTTGGTCTTAATGAATATAAGACAATTCCAAATAAGGAGAATATCCCTATCCTTTTTGTTAACCCTAGAGAAGATTTATTTATACTTTGTGAATAATGATAGATATAATTGGAGGTCTTATTGTTTTTTATTTAGTGTTTAGGCTACTCACTACTTTTATTATACCTAAGGTTACTCAGTTTAAGATAAATCGATATAAAGAAAAGCTAAAGAAAGAGAATCCAAGACTATTTGAAAACAAAACTAAATACTATACAGGCAAATTACATCCATCGATAAGAAAGTATTATAAAGATGAAGATAAAGAAGATAATAATAAATAATTAAATACATTATGAAACAAAACTATCTTAAAAAATTCTTACCACATATTATGGCAATAGCCATATTTATTGTGATAAGTGCTATCTATTTCTCCCCTATCCTAAAAGGTCTTGAGCTTCAACAGAGCGATATGATGAATTTTAAGGGAGGAGCAAAGGAGCTTATTGATTATAAGGAAAGCACTGGCAAGGCTGCTTCATGGACAAACTCAATGTTTGGAGGAATGCCATCTTACCAAATTCAATCTCCAAGCACAAATAATGTTCTTATTCCTTTAAGTGCACCATTAAAATTATGGGGTTTTCAACTAAACTTAGGTATAGTATTCCTATATATGTTGGGTTTCTATGTTTTTATTGTAGCCCTTGGAGGTTCTCCATGGATAGGAATAATTGCAGGTATTTCATTTGCACTGGCATCTTACAATATAATAATTATCGAAGTTGGGCATATAACAAAGGCTTGGGCTATGTCGATGATGGCTCCAATTCTTGGTGGTATGATTCTCGTCTTTAGAAAGAAATACCTAAGTGGTTCTGCCATATTTATTTTTTCACTAGCACTTCAAATCTATTTCAATCACATACAGATTACCTACTACACAATGATTGCGGGCGTAGTGCTTGGTCTAACATATTTTATTTATTCAATAAAGGATAAACAAGTAAAAGACTTTTTAATTGGTGTAGGTATATTAATAGTTGGGGCATTAATATCAATTATGCCTACATCTGCACAGTTAATGCTTAATAAAGAATACGTTGCTCACACAATGAGAGGTGGTTCTGAATTAACCATTAAACCTAAAGGAGATACTCAAACAAAGAATGATAAAGGATTAACTATCGACTACGCATATGGTTGGAGCTATGGCGTTGGAGAATCAATGTCAGTACTTATACCTGATGCACGTGGAGGAGGGTCTTCAGACCAACGTTGGGAAAAGAATGCTGAAAACAGAATACGCACAGCCCAAAGTGTTGCCCCTGCAAAAGGACAAGACCCTAATGTAAATCAAGTAGTTAATCAATATGTTGGTGCTACCTATTGGGGAGAACAACCATTTACTGCTGGCACAGTTTATTTTGGTGCAATAGTTATCTTCTTAGCAATTCTTGGATTCCTTTTACTTAAAGGAAGAGAGCGTTGGTGGTTACTTGGTGCAACAATTATATCATTTATCCTTTCATGGGGTAATAATTTTATGGCGATAAACGAGTGGTTATTCTATAATCTACCTCTTTATAATAAATTCAGAACACCATCGATGGCCTTGGTTTTGGCTAATGTTACTCTAGTTATTGCTGCATTTCTAGGGCTTAAGGAATTCTTTTCTCAAGACTTAGACGCAAAGAAAAGAAAGAAATCATTATTTATCGCCGGTGGAATTGCTGGAGGCATAACTCTACTTTGTGCAATTATGCCAGAGATGTTTGCAAGTTTTTCTTCATCGAAAGACGACGTATTTAATCAATGGTTGGGTTCAAGTTATATTCAAGCATTATTCGACGATAGAAAAGCCTTGTTTGTGTCTGACTCTTGGCGTTCATTCCTTTTGATTGCTTTTGCCTTTGGTTCATTATTCCTATTTGCTACCGATAAGCTAAAGAAATCAAATATTATTGTTGCTATTCTTGGGGTACTTATATTGTTTGACCTTTGGGGTGTTGACAAACGTTACCTTACAGAAACAAATTTCAAACGCTCTCAAGAAACTGCAATACTTGCTACTCCTGCCGATGAAGAGATATATAAACTTAACGAGCAAAACAAGGTAAATCATTACAGGGTATATAATATGTCTGTAAATACTTTTAACGATGCAACTACATCTTATTTCCACCCTTCAATTGGTGGTTATCATGGTGCAAAATTGCAACGTTACCAAGATATTATCGACTTCTACATGACAAACCAAAACTATGTTCAAAACGATTTGTCGGATACCTCTAAGATTAGAACAAACCAATTACGTCAGCTTTATTTCCAATTCAAAGGACAGATACCTCCAATCAATTTCGGAGTGCTTAATATGCTTGATGCAAAATACTTTGTTTTACCTTTAGGTGAAAAAGGACAAGGTGTTGCTATTCAAAACTCTGAGGCTTGTGGTGCTGCATGGTTTGTGCCAACAATCGATTGGGCTAGGGATGCTAACGAGGAAATACTTAAGCTAGATAATTTTGATCCAAGAAAGGTTGCTATTGTTGATGTAAAATTCAAAGGCATTGCAAAACCTATTGCTCAAGCTGATCCAAATGCAAGCGTTGTTTTTGAAAAAGCAGCGGATAATAATCCTGAATACCTTAAGTACACAACTTCTTCAACAACAGAAGGTATCTTAGTATGTTCAGAAATCTACTATGCAGAGGATTGGAAATGTTATATCGATGGTAAAGAAACTCCATACTTTAGAGCAAACTATATTCTTCGCGGGGTAAATGTTCCTGCTGGAAAACATGTTGTAGAGTTTAAACTTGAATCAAGCACATACAAAACCTTCAACCTAATCTCCCTTTTAGGCTCAATCCTAATCTGCCTAATAATCCTACTACCTATCCTCTACCCAATCTACAAAAACCGCAAAAACAAAACCACTACACCAACTCAACCAGCTAACAAAAAGAAATAACGAAAACCTTACAATAAAAAAAAGAGAGCAACCCTGCTCTCTTTTTTTTTGCCTATTTCATTTCTTCAAACATTTTATCTTCTTTCCAATGTTCAGGATTATTATTTATGTATTGGGCAATACGCAAATACGATTTTTCATTTCTAATTATATGTTCGTAATAATTACGTTGCCATAATTTCCCATCAAAAGATTCCCATCCCAATTGTTTTACCCCACGAATATATTCATTTGTCGTCATTGTTTTGAACCATTGAATAACCCCTCGTAGGGGCGAACCTATGTGTTCGCCCTGAATATTTTCGCCATGTTTATTTGATTGTACAAATTCATTTGATTGAATATTTTCAATTGGGGGAATAAAATTTGTTGGGTGAACATTATTTGTTGGGCGAACACGCAGGTTCGCCCCTACGGGTGGTGTCGCCGTCGATGTAACAATTTTCGGTGAACCAATATTTTCAACAATAAAATGAATATGATTTGGCATAATTACCATGTCGTGGCATTTGATATCATGAAATTTATTTTCCAATTCATAAAACCATTTATCAATCATTAGCCCCACATCATTCAAAACCATTTTTCCCTCTTCAATACCCCCAAACCAACAAACCCTATCCTGACAACAAACCGTAATAAAATATAACCCCTCAAAAGAATAATCATAACCTTTCAAACGAACACTCCGCCGATGATGAATATTAGGATTGTAAGACATTTTCTAATTTTTTTCTTTAATAAAATTCATTATTTAAAGTTCAAATAAATGATTACATTCTAATTTTATGCGCTTTATCTAATCTTCTATGACAATAAGATATGATTCCTAAAACTTCCAAGGCATCTTGTTCTGTTATCTCCCAAAATATCTTTGCTTCATGAGATGCTGTATTTCTAAACATACTGCAAATACCTTTTAGAATATTACAGAATCCTTTATGTTCATCTTTTTCTGATTGTGTTGTAAAATTATTGATTATCAAATAAGGGTTACTGCTAAAAGCTTCTTCAATTAAAGTATTACCATCTGTTGATAATCCAGATAACTCTCTTATTCTTTCAAATAATCCTTTGTTTGCTTCAAAAACAGCGTGAAAATAATTATTTTGCAATAATTCAACCTTACAATACTTGAAAATTTCACAATGTGCATTTCTCTTTTCTAATTCTTTTTTTAGATTATCTGCTTTTATTTGCACATCAGAGATAATACTAGCCTTTTCTATTTCCTTAAATTGTCCATCTTCTTTTAAAAGATACCCAGCAAATGCTAGTTGTTGATTAACTAATTCTCTAATTCTTTCAAACTCATCTTTTTTATTAACATATCTTGCAGGAGAAAGAACAAATGAAATAAAATTCAAAATATTATTAGAGCACTTATGTGTATTTTGAAAATTTGCAAAAGCACTATATAATCTTTTCCACTTTGTATTTGTTGAATCAATATCATCAATATTAGAATCCAATAAAAATTTATGTATTTGGCTACCAGTAAGACCATTCTCTGTATCACCCAGTATTTGAGAAATTCCTTCCAATATTGCTGCGGTTAAACATTTTCTTGCAGTCATTATGCTGTTGATTTATATTTTATTGTAGTTTTTATATATTTACTTTTTAAATTCTTGAAGATACATAATGAATAAGCATTTCAGAACTTTAATATTATTTTTTTGTGTCTATTTTTTTTCCTGCAAAAGTACCATATGCCTTTCCTGTGACATCTCCTGTTTTATAATAGTCAGCTAACATCTTCAGCACAATATCAATATCTGTCTCTTCTTCAATACAAAGCTTCCCGTCTTTGATATTAAGTTTATCTCCGTATTTTTTGCATACAGCTTTCATCTTTTTAATATCTTTTACGTTTATATTCTGATAATTATCCATTCTAGATATTCTGACCAATTTCTTGTGAATTGCTGGATTTGACTCTATTTTTTCTTCAATCTTTTCCAAACCTGTAATCATATCAGTTTTTTTCAATACTTCAACGACTTTGACAGCTTCTGCCTTAAATTCATCTTGCAAACCGACAATATGTTCAAAACTACCTTTTTTAATGACAAAAAAGGTTTCATCATAATATACACAATCAATTTGTTTATCAAGGTTAACAGTTTCTCCTTTTAACAATTCCAATTTTTGACTTTTAGTGCTAAATAGAGTTTGAATTACTTTTATTTTTGATTTATTTTCCTTCTCATCTATTGCAACTTTCCCTGATTGAATCTTTCTAAATGTATAAATCCAATCAGATAGCTGTGGGTTATTAAATCCTACACAGTATGCCCATAACTCTTCTATTTCAGATAAAATACCTGCAATACTCATAACTTTAGGTGGATTAGAAGAAAGCTTATTATAAACAACATCAGAAAATGACATTGCTTTGTTTTTCATGGAATATGTAAACAAATGCCCAGAATCATCAGAGATAACATCGTAGTCAATCATATCAAATTCTTTTTTTATTACATTTTCTAATTGTTCTTTAGTGGAATTATACAAATATTCTCTAATCTCATTATCAATATCGACCTGATAAACATTAAAAATATATTTATCCATCATTTTAGCTGATTTTTTCACTCCACTTCGAAGTATTCTTGTGATAAAATACAGTTTTGAATCCTCTACATTTGTTTCTGATATTTTCTCTAATAATTCATTTATTGTCATATCGTAATTGTATTTATTGTTTGTTTCTTCCGTAAAATAGTTTAAAGCCTATTTCATAAATTTTAATTATACTATCTTCTTCCAAACGCCTATCTTTCGTTATTATCAACCCATTTTTTAATTTTCCATTTTGCTGTTTGTATTCAATTTCAAAAAGGGAATACTTAAAGCTAAGAATTGGATTTATAAGTATTAAGTTTGAATTTATATATATTCTGTAAATGATGACCAATAGAAAAAATAAAGCTATCAATTCGTACCATCCATTAAAACTCTGAAAAAGGAATGGTACTATATATGTTGCAATATATCCTATTGATTCACTATTTTTATTATCTATATTACAAACAGTAACATTCTCTCCATTAGGAGATAGTCTTTCTAAGTTTTCAAAAAGCAATTTACATCCCGCTATACCTATTAATGAAATTATCAGTAGCATCGTTGATAAACCAAATTTTTGCATAAATAAAATTATTGCATTAAAATCTAATCCGCCCCAATGAAAATAAGAATAGTTCTCTGAAATCTGTTTTAGAATAATAAGAACAAACAATGGCAAATATGAAGTTGCAAACAAAACAAATTGTGCCTCTTTCCTGAGTTTATTGACTTTGTCCCTTTTCGCTTTATTCATATTCACCTTACTTTTACAGTATAATTAATTTTGAAATAAACAAAACCTTCAACTAAAATGGTTTTTGGTTTTATTTATGTTTACTATCAATCTTTTCTTCAATTCACAAAGGTACAAAAATTAATAAATAAGCGTAATTTATAAGAACAATTTATTATTGGTCGATTTTGAGTTTGTAATTACTAGGGTGATTTTTCAACTCTTAATTTTAAGAAATGGGATTTTGGTTTTTTTGGGGAAAAGCTTTGTTTTTTGGGAGAAATGTGAGGATTTGGTGCGCTGGATTTTGATAATAATTCTCTATTTCTTGATAATATTTTGCTGTCTCTTTATTCTACTTCGACTAGAATCAAATTACATTTCTTTAGAATCAAATTACATTTTACTAGAATCTTATTCTATTTTTCTAGAACCTTATTCTATTTCGCTAAAATAAGATTCTATTTCAACCAAATCACATTATATCTGAATGATATGTAGATTTCTCCGATATTTTATTGAAGAAAATCGGCGTAGAAAATTAAAAAGAACCTGATTTTATAAAAAAACTCCCTGATTTTCTCCGAAAAGTCAGGGAGTTTCTGTGGAAAATCAGGGATTTTGTAGAAAAAATCAGGGATTTTTTTGGTTCTTTGTAGAGGCGAAACATTTTTCGCCCTTATTAAATAAAAATATCATTCAAATATTTACATTTTTCGCCCTAAAAAAATAAATTGTTTTTCTATTTGGGCAAATGTTTATTCGCCCAAACGAGTATAAACACCCAAATATTCAATTTTTATTATGAGTAATTAACGTGCCGTTTTCATCTGCCCTATCATTGCCCGCAATTTTTCAATTCTCAGCCCATAATAACGTTCAGATAATTTAACATCAAAACCTACACAATGTTATAGAAATAGCCCATATTCCCTATTTTAGTTAAAACAATCCATTTCAAATTATTAACAATCCATTCCACAAAAAAAAGAGTCCCATTACTAGGACTCTCTTGGAATATAATTGAGTTTTCGAAAATTAGTTTAGAAATAAGAATCACATTGACAATAGTGAATACTGTTTGAGATAATTACCGCTAAACTAAGACGGTCTTTGTTTCTCTATTATTTATTTTCTTGATATTGCTTTCTTTACAGCCTCTACTATGTTATCTGCTTTTAATCCGTATTTTACCATTAGTTCATCTGGCGTACCTGATTCTCCGAAAGAGTCATCAACACCAATAAATTCCATTGGCTTAGGATTGTTGCGAGCAAGTAATTGCGCTACTGCATCGTTTAAACCTCCATTATATTGATGTTCTTCGCATGAAACAACACATCCTGTCTTTGCAACAGATTTTAGTATTGCTTCATTATCCAATGGTTTAATTGTATGGATATTTATTATTTCTGCATCGATGCCTTGTTCTGCTAACATCTCTCCTGCAACTATCGCTTCCCAAACAAGGTGACCTGTTGCAATTATTGTTACATCCTTTCCTTCGTTAAGCATTATTGCCTTACCAATCTCGAAAGGAGTATCTTCAGAGATAAAGATTGGAACCTTTGGACGACCAAAACGAAGATAAACAGGACCTTCATATTCTGCAATTGCAAGAGTTGCTTGTTTTGTTTGGTTGAAGTCGCATGGGTTGATAACAATCATGTTTGGCATCATACGCATTAGACCTAAGTCTTCAAGGATTTGATGTGTTGCACCATCTTCTCCAAGTGTTAGACCTGCGTGAGATGCACAAATCTTTACGTTAGTATTTGAATAAGCTACTGCTTGACGTATTTGGTCATAGACTCTTCCTGTTGCAAAGGCTGCAAAAGAACTAGCGAAAGGAATCTTTCCACTCAAAGCCATACCAGCTGCAAGACCAATCATATTAGCCTCTGCAATACCTGTTTGGAAAAATCTTTCTGGAAATTCTTTCTTAAAAGCTGTCATCTTAACGCTTTCCGTTAAGTCTGCACATAATGCAACAACATTTGAGTTTTTTCTACCTGCTTCAATAAGACCTTCTCCAAAGCCTGAGCGAGTATCGTTATTTCCTAAAATAGTGTATTTTTTCATTATAATATTTTTTTATTTTCCTAAGATAACTGCGGTCACTTGACCTGATTCAATTTTAAATTCTTTAGAAATTGTTTGTGTTGTCTTTGTCGAAGCCTTTAAACGAGTCACAACCATATATTGACCAGGCAAAAGGTTTATTGATTCGTTTATCATATCGTTAAGACTGGTAACAAATTCCCAAACATTATTCTCTTTTACAAACAAACTACCCATCATTCCATCTTTTCCTTTATTGATATTTGCAATACCAAGTGCTGGAATTTCTATTGTTGTGGTTGAACTCTGACCTACTTCGATATTATCTAATTTCAAGCGAGGCATTGTCATAACCTCCAAATCATATTTTCCAACAATATATTTTTCGGAACTGTTTATACTATGAATATTTATCACATCCTTCTCCCCTTTTTTCTTTACCAATATTGGGAAAGTCTTTAATGAGGATAGTTCTTTACCCTTGTACTTTATTACCATAGAACCCTGAGGGGTCTTTGCAGGAATATTTGTGTGTCGTCCAGGTATAAGACTAATATTATCTATTCTAATATGAGGAATTGTATGAATTTCAATATCATAATTGATTAATGGGTCGATAAACAAAGTGTCGGATATTCCCTTATTATTAAATGTATGTATAAAAGAATATCGAGGAAGTTTACTCTTTGAGTCATAAAATATCATCGGAACATTTGTTTCTGTCGATTCATTATATGAGTCTAAAAGATTAACCTGACAAGTTGTGTTGTATAAGGCTAGGTTAACAATATTATTCAAAGCTATTGAAAAATCTATCTCATTAGATGCATCGTAAAAAGTACCAATACATTCAAGATGTTCTCTTAATCCCTTTCCAATACCTACAATGAAGGGTTTAATAAAAACACCTTTTTGTTGTAATTCTTGAGAAATTGCGCAAGCATCTCCTCCACAATCATCTAAACCATCGCTTATCATCACAACAATATTCCTACAACTATTGCACTCAGGGAAATCCTCAGCACATTTTTCGAGTGTAGATGCAAGTGGAGTTGTTCCCTTTGGCACAAGAGCCTTTAGTTTAGCTCTTATTTGTTCAATATTGTTCTTTGAAAATGAGGTCTCAAGTCTTGTGTCATCACAATCTTGAGGTGGATAGTTTTTTAAATGTCCAAAGGCTCTTAATGCTATTTCAAGATTAGGGCGACCACTAAGGGTATCAAGAATATTAGATAATACTGATTGCACAATTTTAATCTTAGTATCGCTCTGCCATTTAGAGTACATACTATTTGAACAATCTACAATAAATAAGATTCTAGTCTTTTGAAATGCATCGACCTTTGCAACCTTTACTCCTTTTGATTGAGAAAAGGATGAGAAAGAAATACAAATAGCAAGAAAAAATATTATTAAACTATTCTTTTGCATAAATATTAATAGTCCCCTAAGGTTTCTTTAAGTTGAGATAAGGCTTCTTTTGTTTGATCATTGCTAGGTGCTTGACCATGCCATTTATTTGTTCCTTGCATAAAGTCTACTCCATATCCCATTAAAGTATGCATTAAGATAACTACAGGTTTTCCTTTGTTAGTCATTGTCTTAGCCTTAGCCAAACCTCTTAATACTTCTTCCATATCATTACCATTCATCTCCATAACATCCCAACCAAATGCCAAGAATTTTGCAGCTAAATCTCCAAGAGAACATATTTGATCTGTTGTTCCATCAATTTGAACCTTGTTATAGTCAACAATAGAAATGATATTATCAACTTTGTTTGAAGAAGCATACATTGCAGCCTCCCAAATTTGTCCTTCTTGCAATTCACCATCACCATGAAGGGTATATACAAGATGATTGCATCCGTTAAGTTTCTTTGCTTGTGCAGCACCAACGCCTACAGAAAGACCTTGTCCTAAAGAACCAGATGCAACTCTCACTCCTGGAAGATGAGAATGTGGTGTTGGGTGACCTTGCAAACGTGTGCCAAGTTTTCTAAATGTTGCTAATTCACTTATTGGGAAAAATCCTCTACGCGATAAAACGCTATACCAAACTGGAGAAATATGTCCGTTTGATAAGAAAAACATATCCTCACCCTTTCCTTCGAATGTAAAATTTTCTGGTTTAATGTCCAATACATCGAAATACAATGCAGTCATTAAATCTGTGCAGCCAAGTGAACCTCCTGGGTGACCTGAAGCACATCCGTTTACCATTCTTACTATATCTCTTCTAACCTGTGAAGCAATGTTTTGTAACTCTGAAACAGTAGCCATAATTTATGATATTTTTTTAATTAAATATTATGCAAAAATACCCTTTAAAATCGAGATTCTAAAGGGTATAACATAATTTATAATTGAAGAAGTCTGTAAACTATTCTATCTCAATAGATTTATATAACCTGTTTGTGTATTCTTCACACCTGTAAGTGTCTCAAATTTAATTAAGAATGGATAGGCTCCAGCTGCACATTCACTTCCTTTATACTTTCCATTCCATCCAAAATCAATATTATTTGATGAGAATAGTAAAACTCCTGAACGATTATAAATATTCATTTCAAATCTTTTTAACTCAGTATGCGCTGGTTTGAATATATTATTTGTCGCTTCTAATGGTGTAAAGGCATTTGGCACAAGCAAAACCAATCTATTTGTATTTGTATCATCAGTTGGAATAATTGGAGATTTTTCTTTTTCTTGTAAAGGTTCTTCTCTTGCAATTACTTTCTTCTGTGGCTTAATGATTGGTTTATTCTCAATAATATTTATCTTAGATTCTTTAACCTCAATTGGCTTTGGCTCAACTTTAGGATCATTGTTCAAAATAGTGTTTTCCACTGGTGAAGATTCTTGACTAATAACACTCTTTTGAGAGTTATTATCATTAGTGATTATCTTACTATCATCTATTTTATTTTGAGCAATGGTATTATGAATAGGATTGGTCTTTGTTTCTATTACCTTATTATTGTTGGAAACAGCATTGATATTATTATCTAATTTATTACTATTTATTGGAGAAAGAATTAGTATAACAGCACCTGTTATTAATAAAGCTGCACCTGTTATTGTTGAAAATGCTAACCAATTAAACTTTGGTTTAGGCAAATTCTTTTTGATAGCTTTCCAAGCACCCTTATTTGGGGTCGCCTCAAAATTATCAAACTCTCTTTTAAATTTATTAGACATATATTTTTATGTTTAATTTCTACTTTATTTCTTTTTCAGCCTCAAGGAGCATTCTTTGTAATTCTCTCTTAGCCTTAAAATTCTGACTTCTTACTCCCGACTCAGTTATCGACATAAACTCTGCAACATCAGTATAGGAATAACCCTCTACTTCAACCATATTGAATATTATTCTTTGGTTATGAGAAAGCCTTTGAATAACTCCAAGCAATTCATCTCTGGTGAAACGATCGAACACATTCTGATCCACAAAATCAATTTCATACTCTGGAACTTGAACATTTCTCTTATCATATCTATAGTAATTCAAAGCATGATTAACAAAAACTCTTCTCATCCAACCCTCAAAAGACCCTTTATTGTCGTATTTGTCTAACTGATAATAAACCTTGACGAAAGCCTCTTGAAAAACATCTTGTGCATCTTCGGAATTTCTACAATACCTAAGACAAAGACCAAAAAGCTTTTTTGAATACTTATCGTATAATGCTTTTTGAGCCCTTGGTTTCCCTTTTTTACACTCTTCAATTATTTCTTTTTCATCAAAATTCATTTTCAACAAAGACACTATATGATTGTAATATGTTTCTTAAGAAAAACAAAGCAGTTCTCTATAAGCGGGGTTCTGTTCTCAATAAATGAGTCTCTATCATTAATCTAGGACTTGCCTCACGACAAGCCTCCAACGACCTACCCCTCAGCAATGGACGAGCAGCCCTTAAATGCTGATATATTTGGTCTTTCAACCCATAAGGTTTACCCCAAAAGCATATCACTATACTCTTGCGTGAGCTCTTACCTCACATTTTCACCCTTACCATTAAAAATGGCGGTTATTTTCTGTGGCACTTGCTGTCAATCCCATAAGAAACTGCCTACCCGTTAGGTAGTATGGTGCTCTATGTTGCCCCGACTTTCCTCTTGCAGAGTTACCTCCACCAGCGATAAAGCAAGAACTGCTTTGCAATTGCAAAGATAGATAAAATATCATCAATTAGTTTATTTTTCTCGATTGCCAGATAATATTCCTATACAATTTGCCACTTTCATTCAAAAAATTCATAATCTCTCTAATCTTACCCTCATTTTTAGTCAAATCTTCTTCTTTGAGCTTTTCTCTAACCATCATAATTCTAACTATGGACTGAAACAAAGAAATTCCATGACTATCCTCAACCTCAAAACCATTATCTCCCAAAATTTTAATAATCTCATTCTCCGCAAAAAGCCTAAATTTAAATGGAGTATCGCCCTTTTCCTCCTTAAAAAGCTCTTCAAAATAGTTTTCAAAAACATCACTCAATGTTTCAAAAAACAAAGATCTATACAAAGCCCCCTCAAGATTTGGTTCACTATTAATAAATATAGAATCCTTGTTTAAAATCCTATTTATCTCAGCAAGACCTTTTTGATAATTTTCATTCAAATAATAAAGCACACTAATAGCTAAAGCGGCATTACAAATATTATTTTTTAGTGGAAGACACTCAACACCACTATTTATTAGAAGCACCTTATCTAAATCCCCCGTTTCTCTCAAATGAGCTTCCAAACTCAAAAGAGGTTTAATATCAATATCTGTAGCAATTATCTTATTAAAACCTAGTCTCAATAAAAGGTCTGTAAACCTACCATCTCCACAACCAATATCAGCAATCACAGTTTTTTCTTTATCTACCTTTAATAAAAACTTCTCGATAGCCTCTTTATAATAAGGTGTATCCCAATAAGACAAATGTAAATGCGACTTTTCAAGTTCACGCAAAGCAGCTCCCTTAGGCATTTTCTTATGAAACTCCAGCCCCAAAGAATCATTCACCACTCCCAAATAAATAGAGCTACCACTCTCAAGCAAAGCAGTTTCCTCTTTCAAAACCTCATACTTCCAATTATCCTCAATCATAGAGCAAATATATATATTATACTAACAAAAAAACCAAACAATAGTTGTTTGGCATATAGGTATTTCCTTTTATAGAATTTATAGACCATAAAAATATATTTTTCTCTGAGAAAAGGAAAATTATCTCAGAGAAAAATTCAAAGAAAGGAAATAAAAATTTTAAGCTTTGAGAACTATATATATAATTACTCTAGGCTATTTCTTCTTTTTCTTTTTTTGTACCGAGTATCCAAAGAACCCTAATTCCTCGCCCAAGGAGTAGTATTTTCCGTGCGAATAGGCTATTAGTTTTGCCTTATTTAGTTCTAGGGTATTTGTTTTAGGATTAATAAATTTCTCGTCTGCGTTTACGTTTACTACATTAGCAATAAACATATCGTGCGTTCCTAGTTCTTTTACTTCTATTATCTCGCATTCTATACATAGTGGGCTTTCATCTATCATTGGTGCTTTCACAATTTTTGCTGGCACCGCAGTGAGCTTCATTTCTTCGAACTTATTAAACTCCTTGCCTGACTTAACTCCACACCAATCGGTTGCATAGGCTAAATCCTCTGTTGTAAGGTTAATTACAAAGGATTTTGTTTTCATTAATAAATCGTAGGAGTGTCTTGATTTACGAACTGAAATATAACACATTGGGGGGTCTGAACATATTGTCCCCACCCATGATACTGTTATAATATTATATTCCGATGAATCCTCTCCCACGCTTACCATTACAGCTGGTAATGGATAAATCATTGTTCCTGGTTTAAAACTTACTTTTGACATATTTCAATTTCCTGTGGTATAAACTTTTTTACGTCTCCACCAAATGATAGAATTTCTCTTACAAATGATGAACTTATTGCTGTATCTTGTGGTTTTGTTAGTAAAAATATTGTTTCAATTTCTGGATATAGCTCCTGATTAATTAATGCAATATTTCTTTCATATTGAAAATCTATGGAGTTCCTTAGACCTCTTATTACATATTTTGCTCCATTTTCCTTGCAATAATCCACAAGAAGGCTCTTGAATGATTCCACTCTTACCTTTGACTCATTTTTAAATGTCTGATTTACCCACTCCATTCTTTGCTCTAAGGAAAAGTAGGCTTTCTTTGAGGTGTTCTCGCCTATTGCTACTATTATTTCATCAAATAGTGGCAAGGCTCTTAAGATTACTGATTGATGACCTTTTGTTATTGGGTCAAATGAACCAGGAAATATTGCAACTCTCTTTTCTATATTAGTATTCATTTCTTCTAATATTTTTATCTAATTCACTCGATGAACGTTCATTAATCATATAGATTAGACGAAAGGTTAATACGTTATTATAAAAATTTCTTTTCCATGAACTGTATTCATAATCTCCCGAACGGAAACCATTAAAATATGTTACCCCTTGTCTTATTGGAATAAGTGAATACTGATAGCGGAAATTAAATTTGAGTTTATCAACTATTTTGAATCTTAGGTCTAAAATTGCAGATATATCATTCCTATTAAAATCCTTTACAGTTTCTAATACAGGTCTATCCATATATTTAATTGTATCTGATGGCAATCCCCAATCTTCACTTACTTTAAATAGTCTTGAGTATTGTAAACCCGCTCCAAATGTCCAGCCACCTTTTTTATCTTCATAATGAATTAGTAATGGAATTGAAGCATAATGTAGGTTGGCAATGTATTGGAATGGATCTCTACTTTCTTTTGAACCTATACGATTATATAATATCTCCATACTTGCTAACCAATTTCTCTTGGCATTTAATGGAGCCATAACTCCTACTCCTGTGTTTAATCCAAACTTATAATAACCAACAACTTGATCACCATCTATTTGAGAAAAATTACCTCCAAAGATTGCCATTCCCTTAAATATCTGTGCTTTTGCTGGGGCTACTGAAATAATAAATAGGAATACTATAATAAATATTCTTCTGCTTTTCATAATTTTCTTTTAATTTACTTCTTTCATTGATAATGATATTCTCTTTTTTTGAATATCTACTCCAATTACTTTGACTGTTACTTTTTGATTTATCTTCACTATATCATTTGGATCATAAATAAATTTATTTGCTAAATGACTTATATGTACTAATCCATCTTGGTGTGCTCCAATATCTACAAAGGCTCCAAATGCAGTAATATTTGTAACTATTCCAGGTAGAATCATACCCTCGTGTACATCATTAATATTATTTACATCCTTATTAAACTCAAAAACTTCAAATTTAGTACGCACATCTCTACCTGGTTTTTCAAGCTCTTTCATAATATCTTGCAAAGTAGGTAGACCACAATCTGGTGTAATAAACTCTTTAATATTAATTTGAGAACGTTTTTCTCTATCATGAATCAATTCCGTTATGGTGCAACCGACACTTTTGGCCATCTTATCAACTAAATCATATCTCTCTGGATGAACAGCTGAGGCATCAAGTGGGTTTTTACCCTCTCTAATTCGGAGAAAACCTGCTGCTTGTTCAAATACCTTATCTCCAAAACGTTTTACTTTTAATAGTTCTTTCCTTGTTTTAAAGGCTCCATTCTCATTTCTGTATTCAACAATATTCTTTGCCAGTACTGGGCCTACCCCTGATACATAAGTTAGGAGTTCCTTACTTGCAGTATTTAGGTCTACTCCTACTTGGTTTACACAGCTTATTACCGTTTCCTCTAATGATTTTTGAAGTTTATTTTGATTTACATCGTGTTGGTATTGTCCTACTCCAATTGATTTTGGATCGATTTTTACAAGTTCAGACAATGGATCGATTAATCTTCTTCCTATACTTACTGAACCTCTAACTGTAAGGTCATAATCCCCAAACTCTTCTCTTGCAACCTCTGATGCCGAATATACCGATGCTCCACTTTCATTTACCAATGTTATTATTGGCGAAGAATAAAAATTACATTTCTTTACTACAAATTCGGTTTCTCTTCCTGCTGTACCATTTCCTATAGCTATAGCTTCAATATTGTATGCTTTTACAAGATTTTCTAAAATCAATATTGCTTCATTTTCTTCCCTAACCGACGAATGTGGATATATTGTTTGATTATGTAATAGTTGTCCTTGCGCATCTAAGCATACGAGTTTGCATCCTGTTCTATATCCTGGATCTAAGGCAAGAACTCTCTTTTGCCCTAGGGGAGATGCCATTAATAATTGGCGAAGGTTTTCTGCAAACACATGAATTGCTTCATCATCTGCCTTATCTTTTAATAATGATCTTATCTCAGTTTCCATTGAATTAGATAATAATCTCTTATAACTATCCTTACAAGCTAGTTCTAATTCTTCTGCAATTCTTCCTCTTGTGTGTATATATTGTTTTTCTAATATTTCTATTGCTTCTTCTTCAGCCTCAGGTAAGAACTTCACTTTTAAAAACCCTTCCTCCTCTCCTCTTAATAATGCTAGTATTCTATGAGATGGAGCCTTTGTTGCTTGTTCTGACCAGTCAAACCAATTTTCATATTTTTCACCCTCTTGCTCTTTACCCTTTGAAACCTTTGAAGACATAAAGGCATTGCGTTTAAAATAATTACGCATTCTTTCTCTTGACAGAGCATTCTCGTTTATCCACTCAGCAATAATGTCTCTTGCTCCCGAGAGTGCTGATTCAATATTTTCGACTCCTTTTTCAGAGTCAATAAATTTTTCTGCAAAAATATCTATATCTGTATTTTTTTCTTCAAATATTACCCTTGCCAATGGTTCTAATCCTTTTGCTATTGCTATTGTGGCTTTGGTTTTTCTTTTTGGTTTGTATGGTAGATATAAATCTTCCAGCTCTGTCATAATCTGAACTGAAAGAATTTTACTTTCTAATTCTTTTGTAAGTAATCCTTGTTCTGTGATTGAATCAATTATGGTCTTACGCCTCTTTTCTAGTTCTTGGAACTGAATTAAGAGGTTTCGTATCTGAGTTATTTGAACTTCATCTAAGCCTCCAGTTATTTCTTTTCTATAACGTGCAATAAATGGAATTGTGGCCCCATTTTCAAGAAGATTTATTGTATTTTCAACGGCTCTAAATGAAATATTGGTCTGAGAGGATATTTTATTGGCAAAATCTTGTATTGTCATCTATAATACTTGTTTATTGAATTAATATGCAAATGTACAAATACTAAACATAAATACATAAAAAAACATCTTGCTTCTATGAAGTCAAGATGTTTTAAAAAAAGAACAATAATCTTTATTTTTTTAATTCTTTTAATCCTGCACCAACTTTAAACTTAACAACTTTTTTTGCTGCAACTTTAATGTCTTTTCCAGTTTTTGGATTACGAGCAGTACGTGCTGGTTTGTCAACTACTGAAAATGTACCGAATCCGATGAAACTAACTCTTTCACCAGCGATCAATTTTTCTTCAATTACATTAAGGAATGCATCATAAGAAGCTGCAGATTGTTTTAAATTTAAACCTGTCTTTACAGCCATTGATTGGATAAAATCTTTTTTTGTCATAATTCTTATTTTTTTAAATGGTTAGTGATGCAAATATATGAGAAAAATTTATTACTTGCGCAAATATTTTTGATTTTTTAGTTTTTTTTATCAATAACTTGGTAAATATCCTCAATTTTAACACCCCTAAGAAAATCATTTGCCAACATTCTTTTCTTGCCACTTAACTGAATATCAATTAATTGGACAAAGCCATCTTTGCAAAATACTCTAATTCCATCTTTTATATTCATTTCTACTAATCCAATTTTTTTATTGTGATTAATTTGATAAAATTGGGCTTTATATACCTTAAAACTAAGCTCTAAAGCTGTTTTTTGTCCAATAAAAATTGTATTTGCACAAGGAAAAGGACACATTCCTCTTATAAAATTCACTATTTCTGCCCCATTTTTATGCCATGGGATATAGGTTGTCTCCTTATATATCTTGGGTGCTAGGCATGGTTTTTTATCCAGATTAGTTTGCGGAATTGGAGTGTAACTATTTCTAGCTATCGCCTCAACAGTTTCAATAACCAATTTTCCTCCTTCTTTCATCATTCTTTCATATAATTCTCCAGTTGTTTCCTCATTTGAAATCGAAATTTTATGCTGAAAAATTATTTCACCTTCATCAATTTTATCATTTAAGAGAAAGGTAGTTATTCCTGTTTCTTTTTCTCCATTTATTACTGCCCAATGAATAGGTGCTGCTCCTCTATATTTAGGTAATAAGGATCCATGAAGATTAAATGTACCTAATCTTGGCATTGAATATACCTCTTTGGGCATCATTCTAAATGCAACTACTATTTGTAGGTCTGCATTTAATGATTGTAATTCTTCAATAAATTCTTGAGATTTGAGTTTTTCTGGTTGTAAAAGTCTGAGATTTTTTTTAAGAGCATATTCCTTTACGGCTGAGTACATAATTTTGTGTCCTCTTCCTGCTGGCTTATCTGTTGCTGTGACTACACCAACTACATTATATCCCCCATCTACTAATGCTTCTAGGGAAGCAACAGCAAAGTCAGGTGTTCCAAAAAAAACTATCCTAAGGTTTTTACCCATTATAATGATGTCATTTTGAGAGCTGTAATTGCTGCTTCAACTCCTTTATTGCCGTGTTTTCCTCCACATCGATCTAAGGCTTGTTCTTGACTATTTGTAGTTAGTACTCCAAAAATTACTGGAATCTCTTTTTCTAGACTAACTTCCATTATACCATTTGCAACAGCTTGGCAAATAAAATCAAAATGTCTTGTTTCTCCTTGTATTACACAACCAAGACATATTACAGCATCGAATCGTTTTTTATCTAATAGTTTAGCTGCTCCAAATGGTAGTTCGAAACTACCTGGCACATATTGAATATATATGTCTTTTTCTTCTACTCCATTATCTAAAAGAGTTTTTACTGCTCCATCTAATAATGCAGATGTAACTTCAGTGTTCCACTCAGATATTACGATTCCAAAAATCCCATCCTCACCCGAGGGAACTTCATCTTGATTGTAAGACGATAGGTTTTTTAATGCTGTTGCCATTTTAATTTATAAATGTTTTTGTTATAACAATATGTTATTTATATAAGATTATCTTATTCTTATTTTTGAATTGATTTTTAATTCCTCACAAGTTAATGAATTCATATCAATAATTTGCTTTGGAGTAATATTAAATTTTTGAGCTATTTTCGTAATAGTATCTCCCTGCTTAACAATAATATACCTCCACGTTGATTTATCCTCATTATTAATCTCAACATTTTTCTTTTCTATTGGTTGATCTCCTCCTTGTGCAAGTAGATTTATTTTCTTATTAGCATATTTATCTTTGAATGGGATATACGGTTTGTTTGGAAATGTTTTATCTACCCTTGCTAATGGTGTAATTGATAGTCCTCTATTTCTTTGTTTCTCTGCTCTTTCTATCCCAAAATAAGCTTTATCTACTTTTATAATCTCTGATTTTAAACCTTTATAAGCTATGTTTAATATCCATTCTGGGTCTAATGTTTGATATAGAAATCTTGTTTCAAAATGCAAATGTGGACCTGTTGAAAATCCAGTATTTCCACTTAAACCAATTATATCTCCAGCCTTAACAACTTGACCAACTTTTACATTTATTTTATCTAGGTGACCATATAGAGTCTCAATATTATTAAAATGTCGGATTAGAATCATCTTACCATAGCCTCCATTTACTTGCGCAACTCTTACTACACCATCGAATACTGCATAAATAGGTTCTCCAATATTAATAGCAAAGTCAATTCCTCCATGAGGACGATTCCACCTCCATCCATAAGAAGACGACTTTTGACCATTACAAGGAAAATGAAATCCTTGACTTTTCTTTTTGTCTACTAGTCGTAATATTAATTCATCAGGAAATTCTCCAAATCGAAAATGAGGCATCTTTACCTTATTTGTACACCAAGTATTATTATATAGGGTTGGACAAGGAGCTAACTTGTTTTCAACAAAAACAGCATTTTCTTCTTCCTCTTGGTCTTGAGATTTGAATTGGCTTTGTACTTTTATTGAATGTTTTGTATTTGTTGTATCATTAACAATAACTGGCTTTTTATTATTAAGAGCATTATATACTGAATCAGCAAAACGCCTATTTGCACTCCTGCTATCTGTTTGATTGGAATTTTGAGAATGAGCTATTAAACTCAAATTGATTGATAAGAATAATATAAATAATAATTTTCTAGTCATTTACTATCTTGAAATACATTTCGATGGCAAAAATACTAATATTTTTCAAATAAAGGGATAGTAATTTAACACTATTATGCTGCTAAATAATTATTCTTGGAAAATTAGTTTAAAAATTATTGTTGTAATACATGAAAGTATCCCAAGTAAATAACTTAGTGCCATCTCTTTATTTGATGATATTTTCATTGATAATTGTGAATAACAGACTAAACCCGAAAATAATATAGATATAATAAAAGGTATTATTGAAAATGAATTATTGAAATAAATTGTTAGGTAATACATGTAGAATGTAATAGTACCCATTATTAAGCAAGCAAAATTAGTCTTAATAAATCTATTGAAAAGAGCAATAATTACTATTGAAATAATTGGGTATAATAGTGCGATTTCTATCCAATAGGCCACTCCAAGCAATGTAAAAAATAAATAAGCAATAAAAAAATAAATTGAATATATTGTAAAATATGCGTGGTTGTCACTAATATGACTTTTATAAAATATATTTACAGAAGGATATTTATTAATAAAAAACATCGTAAAAGCTGGCAGAATTGAAGTGATAGTTAAATAAATTGCAAATAATTTGATGAGAGTAAATATATTCAAAAAACTTTGATTTTCAATACTAAAAGTATAGAATAGACAGAACAAAAAAACATAATTAATCGCTAGAATTGGATTAAATATCTTAGAAATTAGACGTGTAAATTTAATCTCACCATTCATTCGATTTAATTTATTTGTTTTCTTAATCTTGCTACAGGGATATCTAAAGTCTCTCTGTATTTTGCCACAGTTCTTCTTGCTATTGAGTATCCCTTTTGTTTTAGTATTTCTACAAGTTGATCATCATTTAAAGGATTTGTTTTATCCTCTTCTCCTATTATTAAAGATAAAACATTTTTTATGGCATCTGTAGAAATTGCTTCTCCTTGATCATTAATCATGAAGTTTGAGAAGAAGTCTTTAAGTTTAAAAATTCCGAAATGTGTCTGAGCATACTTACTGCTAATAACTCTTGAAATAGTTGATACATCCATTCCTACCTTGTCAGCTATATCTACTAATCTCATTGGTTTTAATTTCTGTACATCACCATCAATGAAATAATTGTATTGAAAATCAATTATTGCCTTCATTATTATAAATAAAGTTTCATTTCTTTTTTGTAATGAATCAATAAATATATTAGCAGACTCTAGTTTTTCTTTTAAAAAGTTATACGTCTCATTATCCTTTTTTGAATTAGATTTTGATAAATCATCCATCAGATTTTGATAATAACTATTCGTTTTTAAAGAGCGATTAGAGCATTTATTAATCCTAAACTCAACTCTAGAATTATTCTGCCAAATTATAAAATCTGGTAATATTGAAATAGATATATTAGACTGCGTTGATTGTGAATTAGCAGGTTTTGGATTTAGTTTTAGTATTTCTTCTAAAGATGCCTCTAATTCGTCCTCAGAACAATTGAGCTTTTGAGAAATTAGATGATATTGTTTTTTTAGAAAAAAATCAAAACAACGATTAATAATTTTATTTGATAAGAGTATTTCTTTTGTTTGTTCTTTGCGTTTTAGCTGCAATAATAGACATTCCTTTAGATCTCTTGCCCCTATTCCTGCTGGATCAAGACTTTGGATTATCCCTAAAACCTTTTCTATTTCTTTCTCTTGAACTTCAATATTCTGACGAAAAAGAAAATCATCTACCATAGAGGTAATACTTCTACTTAAATAACCAGAATCATCAAGATTACCTATCAACTCTAAACCAATAAGTTTTTCTTGTTCTGTTATTGACTGGAATTGAAGTTGATTAATCATATCTTCATAGAAACTTGATTCCGAAATTATTGGAATTGACTTATCACTTGAATCAGAATTATTATTTTTAAAAGTAATAAAATCATCATCATTTGGAAAAATTTCATTATCCCCAAAAACTTCATCATACTCCCCTTCGGAATCACTATTTTCTATCTCAATATTGTCATCATTTATATCATCATAATCTTCTTCTAGGGTAGGATTTATTTCTAATTCCTCTTTTATTCTCTGTTCCATAGCTAACGCTGGTAACTGCAACAGTTTCATTAATTGAATCTGCTGAGGAGAGAGTTTTTGTTGGAGTTTTAGAAGAAGTTTATTTGATATCATGGATTAAAAATCAGCATTTTTAGGCGTACGAGGGAAAGGTATAACGTCACGAATATTTGACATACCTGTAACAAATAATAGTAGACGTTCAAAACCTAAACCAAAACCACTATGAGGTGCAGATCCAAAACGACGTGTATCTAAGTACCAACTCATTTCTTCTTTTGGAACTCCCATCTCATCCATTCTTTTCATAAGTTTCTCAAGGCTTTCTTCTCTTTGGCTTCCTCCAATTATTTCTCCAATCTTAGGGAAAAGAACATCCATAGCTCTAACAGTCTTTCCATCCTCATTTTGCTTCATATAGAAGGCTTTGATTTCTTTAGGGTAATCGATTAAAATTACTGGTTTTTTGAAATGTTTTTCAACCAAATATCTCTCATGCTCAGATTGTAAATCAGTGCCCCAATCTATAGGAAATTCAAATTTTTGATCCGCCTTAAGTAATATATCAATGGCTTCAGTATATTTTAGTCTAATAAAATCATTTTCTACAACAAAGTTTAATCTTTCAATTAATTCCTTATCATACATATTTTGCAAAAACTCTAAATCATCTTTACAGTTATCAAGAGCATACTTTACACAATACTTAATAAAGTCTTCAGCTAAATCCATATTATCATTCAAATCATAGAAAGCCATCTCTGGTTCTATCATCCAAAACTCTGCTAAGTGACGAGGAGTATTTGAATTTTCAGCTCTAAAAGTAGGTCCAAAAGTATATATTTTACCTAAAGACATTGCACCTAATTCACCTTCTAATTGACCTGAAACTGTTAATGCTGTTTGTTTTCCATAGAAATCTTGAGAAAAATCAATCTTTCCATCTTGAGTCTTAGGGATATTATTTAAATCCATGGTTGTAACTTGAAACATCTCTCCTGCACCTTCGCAGTCTGAAGCTGTTATCAAAGGACTATGCCAATAGAAAAATCTTTTATCATTATAGTATTTATGAATAGCATAAGCCATCGCATGACGCATTCTAAAAATAGCACCAAAAGTATTGGTTCGTGGTCTTAGGTGTGCAATTTCTCGAAGAAACTCTAATGTGTGCCCTTTCTTCTGTAAGGGGTAAGTATCAACATCTGCCTCACCATAAATTTCTATCTCTGTTGCTTGTATTTCTACACTTTGCCCTTGTCCCATAGATTCAACCAAAGTTCCATTAGCTCTAATACATGCTCCTGTAGTAATACGCTTAATTAAATCCTCATCAAATTTTGATAAGTCAACTACAACTTGAATGTTATGAATAATTGTTCCATCATTAAGAGCAATAAAAGCGATTGATTTATTTCCTCTTTTGGTTCTTACCCATCCCTTTACACAAATTTCTTTACCTATCTCTAGAGTTGCTCTTCCTTGCAGCAGATCAATTATTTCAATTCTTTTTAAATCTTTCATCTTATGTTTATATTTTATCTTTTATACCAATTATACAAAAATCAATAATTATAGATATTCTGTCCCTTTTTCAACCTCAATATCAGTCACAAATTGTTTTATTCTTTGTTCCTCACTTTTCTTACAAATCATTAATATATTATTTGCATCAACAATAATTAAGTCCTCTAAACCTTGCATAATAGCCATTTTGTTCTTTGGCATATTTATAATACAATCTTTAGTATCATATAACATTACATTTTTACCTACTATACTATTATTGTTCTCATCTTTATCTCTAACCTCGTGTAATGCCCCCCATGTTCCAACGTCACTCCAACCAAAATCAGAAGGAATTACATATACATTAGAAGCCTTCTCCATTACTCCATAATCGATAGAAATTGAAGGGCAAGTTGTGTATATTTCTTCAATAAATCCTTTTTCTTTATTTGTATTAAAG
Source organism: Bacteroidota bacterium (assembly GCA_017860275.1). Taxonomy (GTDB): domain Bacteria; phylum Bacteroidota; class Bacteroidia; order Bacteroidales; family P3; genus UBA10566. Next base: position 108,990 of record JAFNAQ010000002.1, on the reverse strand, counting down.
AATTTCTTTCCAGAATTGAATACTTCATAAACCTCTGGCAATAGTTCTTGCATAGCTTTATCAATAGACTTTAATGACCATATAAAAATTCCACTATTCCACAAAAAATCTCCACTTTCAATAAATTGGATAGCCATTTCATAATTAGGTTTTTCTGTGAAAAGCTTAACTTTCTTTACTCCTTCAAAATTTGTAATATCATTATTTTCTTTATATTGAATATATCCATATCCAGTATTAGGATATGTTGGTTTTATTCCTAAAGTAATAAGTATATCATTGGTTTCAATTGCATGTAATGCTTTCTCAACAGTATATATGAATCTATCCTCATTTACAATAAAATGATCAGATGGAGCTACAATGATATTAGCTTCAGGATTAATGGAAGCTATCTTAAAGTTTGCGTATGCAATACATGGAGCTGTATTCCTCCTCGAAGGTTCAGAAATAATTTGATTTGGATCAAGGTTAGGTATCTGTTCATTAACCAAATCTGTATATATATTGCTTGTTACAATGTATATATTTTCCCTAGGGCAAATGCGTTCAAATCTATTAAATGTCATTTGGAGTAAGCTTTCGCCGACTCCTAATACATCAATAAATTGCTTTGGTTTATTTATTTTGCTAAGAGGCCAAAATCTTGTACCTATACCTCCAGCCATTATAATGCAATAGTTATTCTTATTCATATCTTACAGTTTCAAGCAACAAAAATAATTAAACTTATATTAATATCAAATTAAATCTTTATTTTGACAAATTATATAAGCAAAAAGACTACTTTATTCAAGCAGTCTTTCTACAAATAAAAATTTCTTGGTAATTTTTACATTTCTGGGACTACTATAGGAAAATCATAATTAAACTCTGGAGTACATGGATGACCGATAATTTTACTCAAAAAGTCATTATAAGCTGGAGTAAATGTAAATGTGTTTGCATCAAAATACTCCATAGGAAGAGAACGATTACCGATAGCTCCCATATCTATAGAAGAACAATTAAATTCTTCAAGATCTGTATATTTACATAATTTATTTAGAGTTGGCATTTGACCATATTCTTCTCTAAGTAATAAGTCTACAACCTTGTCTGCAAGAGTTTGTGTTAATCTTCTATCATATTCAGAACATGTACCTCCTCTTGGATAATAACCTGTTACTTGAGCACGAGCGTCAATTTTTAATTTATTTGAGATTTCTGAAGAGATTATTCCACTTACCCCACCAAGACGTGCATGACCATATTCATCTTGTTCTGTAGAGGCAAAAACAACATCTGTCTTACCTGTTAAATCATCATACCAACGTACTCCTTCAGATACAGGAATAATCAATGTTTTCTTTGGGTTACTAAGATATGCTTCTTTCACTCTTTCAAGGAAGAAGTCTTTTCTTTCCTTATTCATTTCAATTTCTGGCACCAAAGATAAGGTACCTCCACCAAAAATACCTGCGCCTGTTAACCAACCTGCATCACGCCCCATAACTTCCATAACCATAATTCTTGAATGAGATTCGGCAGTTGTTTTAAGAATAGAAGCAAATTCAGCAATTCTTTTTGCCGCAGTTGGAAAACCAGGACATACAACAGCATCAACAGTTGTTTCTCCAAACGTATGCCATGTTTTAGTTCTTAGGTCATTATCAATAGTCTTAGGAAAACCAATAACAGGAATACCTTCTTGTTCGTATAGACGTTTTGCAGCACCATTAGTGTCATCTCCACCAATAGTAACTAAGACATCAATTTTATATCTCTTTAAGTTTTGTAATATTTGAGGTATTCTATCTTCTGGGTTTTTCTTCGAAGGAAAAGGATTAGTACGAGAAGAACGCAAAGCTGTTCCTCCATAAAGACCATTATAAGGTTGACGAGTTAAGTCAATAATATCTCCATCTCCTAAAAGACCTTTCCATCCTTGACGAATGCCATATACCTTATAACCTAACATTGAAGCACGGTTTCTAACTGATTCAATACTTGAATTAATAGCTGGAGTATCGCCACCTCCTGATAAAATAGCAAGAGTTTTCCCTTTAAATAGTTTATGTTCTAACATAGCAAACTTATTTTATATATTTTAAATTTGAGCCAAAAGCTCATCATACCATTTCTGTCCAAACTTTCGAACTAAGGGTTCTTTTAATATTACATATAAAGGAGTCCCTTGTTTTTCTCCCTGCTCAAGGGCTAATTTACAAATATCCCATTCATGATAATTCACAGCCTGAAACTCACCATAGTCTTGAACCCTAATTGGGTAGAGATGACAAGATATTGGTTTTCTAAAGTCAATAACATTGTCCAAATATGCCTTCTCTATTGCACACATAGCAATGTCATTATCAAAGGTTAGAAAAACACAGTTCTTACCATCTATTATCCTCGTACATAATTCCCCACTAATATCTTCATCATCTATACCATACTTATCAATCTCCTCAATACCCTCCTTTGTCATGTATGGCTTTATTTTAGAATAATATTTCTCAATGATCTTAATTTCCTTTTTCTCAAGTGGTGCTCCTGCATCTCCCTCCACACAACACATTCCTTTACATAGAGAAAGGTTACAACAAAATTTCACATCTTTAATATTGTCGCTAACAATACTATTTCCAACTACCAACATTTTTCTTAATATTTTAGTGCAAAAGTACTGAATTTATAAGAAAAAACGTATTTTTGCATACTTTAGTTAATCTAAATAACGAAAACTAACGCGAATTATTGATATTTCACAGATAACAAGAACAAGATGGAAGAAACAAATATTGTTAATGAAAAACCTTCATTAAATTTTTTAGAGGAGATAATTGAGAATGATTTAAACAATGGTATACACAAGAGTATAATAACACGTTTTCCTCCAGAACCTAATGGTTATCTTCACATTGGTCATGCAAAAAGTATTTGTTTGAATTTTGGTTTAGGTAAGAAATACAATGGAAGAACTAATCTCCGTTTCGATGATACTAACCCTGTTAAGGAAGATGTTGAATATGTTGACAGCATAAAAGAAGACATTAAATGGTTAGGCTTTAACTGGGCTGAGGAACATTATGCTTCTGATTATTTTGAGCAATTATATCTATGGGCTTGTGAGTTGATAAAGAAAGGGCTTGCCTATGTTGACGACCAAACTCAAGATGAAATAAAATTAAATAGAGGGACAGTTCAAACCCCAGGAAAGAATAGTCCTTATAGAGATAGAACTCCAGAGGAAAACCTAAGAATTTTCCAAGAAATGAGAGATGGAAAATATGCCGATGGAGAAAAGATACTTAGAGCTAAAATTGATATGGCTCATACTAACATGCATATGCGTGACCCTATCCTTTATCGTATTCTTCATACAGAACACCATAGAACAGGTAATAAGTGGTGCATTTATCCTATGTATGATTATGCTCATGGGCAAAGTGACTCTATAGAGAATATCACCCACTCAATCTGCACCCTTGAATTTGATGTTCACCGTCCATTATACGATTGGTTTATTCAACAATTAGGAATTTTCCCTTCACATCAGTATGAGTTTGCTCGTTTAAATCTTTCTTATACGGTAATGAGCAAAAGAAAGCTTCTGCAACTAGTTCAAGAAGGTCATGTTAGCAGTTGGGACGATCCTCGTATGCCTACAATTTGTGGTTTCCGACGTCGTGGCTATACACCTGAGGCAATAAGAAACTTCTGCGATAGTATTGGAGTTGCAAAGAGAGATAATTTCATCGACGTTGGTCGTTTAGAGTTTTCATTAAGAGAAGACCTAAACAAGAGAGCTAATAGAGTAATGGCAGTACTAGACCCTATTAAGTTGGTTATTGACAACTACCCTGAGGGACAAACCGAAGAGCTTGAGGCAATAAACAATCCTGAGGATGAGAATGCAGGCACAAGAAAACTTACATTCTCTAACACCCTATATATTGAGCGTGATGATTTTATGGAAAACCCTCCAAAGAAATACTTCCGACTTTCACTAGGAAATGAGGTAAGACTTCGTTACGCATACTTTATCACATGTACATCTGTCGAAAAAGACTCTCAAGGAAATATAACTACAATACATTGCACATACGATGCTGCCTCACGTGGAGGTAATTCCCCTGACGGAAGAAAAGTAAAGGGAACAATCCACTGGGTTGACGCAAACAACCATATAAACGCAGAGGTAAGGCTCTTCGATAGACTTTTCATATCCGAAACTCCAGAGAAGACTGAAGATGGAAAGACCTTCTTAGATAATATCAACCCTGACTCTATGAAAATTCTAAAGAACTGCAAGTGTGAGCCAAGTCTAAAGAACGTTAAGCATTTGGACAAATTCCAGTTTGAACGTTTGGGCTACTTCTCAGTAGATTACGACTCAAAAGAAGGGGCAGTGGTATTCAACAGAGCCTGCACACTTAAAGATTCTTGGAAGAAAGATTAAAACAAACAATAATTATTTAATATAACACCAAAGTAGTATGAGAAGAATATTATTCATTTGTATCACAGCATTACTTACTTTCACAATTTTCACCCCAAAGGCAAGTGCACAAGAGCGTCATCGTCTCCGCAATGGCGAGCCTTATGACATATTCTACGTCGTAAAGCCATACTTCATGAATTCACAAGCCGACCTTGCGGTGAACTATAACAAAGGCTTTGGTTCTACCTTTGGCATTGAGTATCAGTTTCAAGAAGCTAGGATTAGCGTTGGAGCAGAAATAGGTTACGCCTATATCAACCCTAACTCCTTCAAAAAGCCATTCATTCCAAGAAAACATCTCTTCGCTGCCAATCAAATACCCTTCTCTGTCTACGCAAACTACTACCTTCACAACGAAGAAACATATTATAACTTCCTAGATAGACTAAAACCCTACGTAGGATTAGGACTAGGAGCAATATGGGGACGATACGACTATAGCCTAAGCACAGAAGAAAATAAACAAAACGGATACGGTGGCTACTACCTAAGAGAATACGAAGGACAATCTGGATTCCGAGTAGGCTTCACCCCACGCTTAGGACTACTAATTGCAACAACCAAACACGCCTTCGGAGTAGAATACGGACTACAATACTACTTCGCCAGCGACAGATTAGAAAAACAACAACAATATTCACTCGGACTCACATACGTATATATAATAGAATAAGTACTGTAAAAGAGTATATAAAAAAAGAAAGCTACCTTGGGTAGCTTTCTTTTTTTATATAATTGACTTGTGTATTATTAAGAGAAAGAGAAATATTATTAGGAGATAATCGGATAAAATAAAGATACACATCAGTGGATTAAAGAGATAGTACTACTGTATTTTGATTCCAGCTTATTAGCTCTTTGATCTATTGTTGCTATCTCTTTAATCTATTTTAGCTATTATTTTATCAATAGGAATATCGACTTAGATTTTTATGCTTAAACCACTGATTAACCGCGAGTAAAAGCGATTTGGATTAAGGTAGGTTAAGGTGGGTTAAGGAAGGTTAAAGCTAAATTTAATTTCAAAGGTCTTATATGATTTTTATTTTTTCTATTTGAAAAATATTTTTTTGCGTAATAATATTTATAGAGGAGTTTTTATTTTCATTTTTTACCTTAACCTACCTTAACCCTAACCCAAATATTTTTTAATAATAAAGAGTTTGGACTTGGCACTAAACATACTTGATTTAGTGCAAGTCTGAACCTATTAAACTCATTACACCATTACACTGTACTAAGAGGTGTGTAATGATGTATGGAAACTGAATTACAGATAATTACAAAAAACACGTGTAATAGACACAAAAAAGTACAACAAAAAGAGGATAAAAGCTAAGGAAGAACCATTCAAAAACAATAAAAAAACGATACTGATTTTCTGAAAAAAATCACCGATTTTTTCTGAAAACTCCCTGATTTTTCCCATAAAATCGGTTTCTTTTTCCAAGAAATCAGGGATTTTTTTTATAAAATCAAGCTCTTTTTAGCATATAGTCGGCTAACAAACTACATAAGCCATTATTGTTAATGTTGCCTAATATTTTTGTAGTTATCTGATAATTAATCTTGTTGCGTTGTTGCATACCCCTTAGTACAATGCAACTATGCACCTAGTTTAATAAGTCAAGTTAGCTTAGTGCAGAACTCTCCATCTTCGTATATTTAAAACTTTTTAACCATGCGTGCGTGCACGCCCCTTAGTAGTGTGCACGCACGCAACTAGTTTAATAGGATCAGACTTGCACTAAATCAAGTATGTTTAGTGCCAAGTCCAAACCTTTTGCTATTAAAAAATCTCGCCCTACATCAATTCCAAATCCCCCAACCCAAAAAAAACATATCTTTCTCAAAGAAAACCAAAACTATCCCTGAGAAAAATAAAAATTTATCAGAGAAAAAAATATTTATATCAAGGAAAAATTAAATTATTTGACCTATACACATTATATTAAAAAAAAAGAGGCGAAATAACATTTCGCCTCTTCTATAATTTAATTTGTATTGTTGTAGGGTTTCAAATGATTACTTGAACAACCTCTAATCTGATTCATTGTTTCGTTTATTATCTATAAGCTTAAAAATATAACTTTTATCTTTACTCCAATCATAACACAAAGTTTTATTATCAATAATAGATAAATCATCTTCAACAAAAAATAAACAAGGGAATAACCCATCTCCTTGTTTATAATCAATATCAGACTTATCGCTAGTTAACATTAGCTTGTTACCTATATGATTATAAGCTCCCCAAGTGGAATCGCAACGATAAAAGGTAACTGGACAATCCGTATATAAATGATATTTCTTCATACTGAAGGTACTATCACTATATAAGTACAATACAGTGCTATCTAGTACAAGACTACATTTTGATATACTCCGAGACATCCAAACATCTTTCCGTAAAGAAATATTATAGTATTCTCCAAGCTTAAATTGATTATTATTTTGAGAATATGATAATTCACAACTTAATATCAAAGCGATGATGATAATGATATTTTTCATACTAATTTTCAGTTTTAAAATAATGTTTGTCCTTTATTTTCTTTCCATCCGTATCAACAGTATTTCTATCTCTTTTGCCTGTGTAAATATTTATACGTACTAGGTAGGGTAAGATTTTGGTTACTTGTGCTTATTCGGTGGTGATATATACTTTGTTTGTTTTCAATGCTCAAAGATAGATATTTTCTTCCAATTATTAAGTCTATTTTGTTTAATTTCATATCTTCTTTTATAGGTTTAGTGATATTTTTGAGAAGTATGGAATTTAGAGTATAATCAAAAGTACTGAGTTCTTTTCAAATTTTCACGCCATAACTCTAAATTTTTGTCTGAGGAAAAATAACTTATCTCTCGAAAATTCTCAGCTTTGCTGCGTTTATTTTATTGTATATCTTTGCAGGTAAATATTATTTGAGGAAATTGTAATAAATTGACAAAATGAGAAAAATTACGTTATTATTTACTGCTGTTTTGACTATATTTAGTCTTAGTGGCATGGGACAAACTTTGGTTACGTCCTACCTTTATTCTGGTGAGAGGAAGTCCTCTTTGCCAATATTTTTTGACTCTTTGGACAACAATCAGAAGGCGTTTGATGGAAATTCTCTCCTAATTGTGCCTAGCCAAAAGACGATGGAGTCTTACAAGATTAAGGTTCATTCTTCTAAGCTTAACTCTGAGAACGATGTGGTTGCGCTTAGCTCCAACAAGGGTTATTCTACGCTTTCTACGTTTTGCTTTTATCTTACTGCTAAGGAGTTTAGTAATTGTAAACTAACGGTTTATAGTACTGATAAGGTGAAGATTGCTCTTGAGGGTAAGGTTGTGAAGGAGCGTCTTAGCTCTAAGGATTCTTTGAATGAGGATGCGAAAATTTCGACGGAGTTTAAACTTACTCCTGGTAGGCATCTGATTTCTTTAAGTTTCTTGACAAGTGGTGAGGGTGCTAACCACTTATTTAAGACTTTGTTTGAGGGTAAGGGAATTGAGGTTAGTGAGGGTGAAAATCCGAGTTATGGGCTTACTTTGGAGTCTATGCTTGAGGGAAAGAGCATATATTCTACTAGTATTTCTCCCTCTGGAGCTTATGCTTTGGTGAAGTATTACGAGATGGATTCTAAGGGTTCTCGTTCGTACTCCTACTCTGTTTATAGTCTTGATAATGAGCCTAAAAGAATGTTTGGTGGTGATGGGATTACGGGTATTGATTTCTTGCCTAAGGATAATGTTTATAATACTGGGGATGCGCTTTATTACATTGAGGATAAAGGTGATAAAAGAAGGTTTACGGTTATAGATAAGTCGGGCAATTCTACTTTAATTACGGATAATCTGCCTGATGGAGCGATAAATTTCATTCCTTCGAAGGATAAAAATTCTCAGAGGGCGATTGTTTCCCAAGAGAGTAAGATTGATGTTTCTAAAGAGGATGCTCGCCAATATTTAATGCCGGATGATAGGATTGGGGGTTGGAGAAATCGTAGTAATCTTTCTCTTTATGATTTCGAGACTGAGTCTCTTGAACCTTTAACCTATGGCTATCGTTCTGTGATGCTTACCGATATTAAGCCCTCGGGAGATAAGGCTCTTGCGATGTTAAGATATGACGCTATAACTGAGCGTCCGTTCGATAAGGTTTCTTTGTTTGAGATAGAGCTTTCGTCTAAGCGCATTGATACTTTGGTAAATCAAGACCCTTTTATTTCTAATGCTAGTTATATTCCTAATAGTGATTTTATTGTGGTCAAAGGTAGTGGTGAGGCTTTTGGTGGCTGTGGTAATACTTTGAAAAAGGGTGTTATTCCGAACTCTTATAATGGTTTGCTTTTCCTTTTGAATACTAAGACTAAGGCCGTGGAGTGTATAACTAAGGACTTTGCACCTTCAGTGGAGGATTATAAGGTTACAACTAAGGGTGTGATATATTTTAGTGCGGTTAATAAGGATTCGGTTACGATATTTTCTTACGATATTAACTCTAAGCAAATTGAGAAGGTGGAGCTTGGTTTGGATATTGTTTCTAAGTTTGACGTGGATGAGTCTGGGCGCAGAATAGTGTACTATGGTCAGCGTTATAATGAGTTTGCTAAGAGTTATGCTTATGATGTTTCCACTAAGAAGCAAAGCCTTTTATTCTTTCCTAAGTCTGATGTAAAGCTAGCTTTGGGTGAGATGAGAGAGTGGAACTTTGACTACAAGGGGACTAAGATTGAGGGACGTTACTATACGCCTAAGGATTTTGATGCCTCGAAGAAGTACCCTGTGATTGTATACTACTATGCTGGGACTACACCTACTGATAGGAGCTTTGAGATGCGTTACTCTGCCTTTCTCTATACTGCCCAAGGGTATGTGTTCTATGTTCTTAATCCTTCGGGCACTATTGGTTATGGTCAAGAGTTTGCCGCTCGCCATGTGAATGCTTGGGGTGAGAGAACGGCTGATGAAATTATATTTGGAGTTAAGCTTTTTGCAAAGGAACATAGCTTTGTTGATTCGAAGAAGATTGGTTGTATGGGTGCAAGCTATGGAGGTTTTATGACGCAGTATCTTCAGACAAAGACTGATATTTTTGCTTGTGCAATATCTCATGCAGGTATATCGGACATTACCTCTTATTGGGGTGAAGGATATTGGGGTTATAGTTATAGCTCTGGTGCTACGGCGAACTCTTATCCTTGGAATAGGAAGGATATTTATGTTGAGAGAAGCCCATTGTTCAATGCAAATAAGATTAAGACTCCACTACTCCTACTTCATGGTACTGATGATACTAATGTTCCTACAGGGGAGAGTATTCAGATGTTTAACGCTCTAAAGATTCTAGGTAAAGAGGTAGAATTTATAACCATTAAGGGAGAAAACCATGGTATAGTTGACTATGGCAAGAGGCAGAAGTGGAACAATACTATCTACGCTTGGTTTGCTAAATATCTAAAGGATGATGTTTCTTGGTGGAGTGAGTTATATCCCGCTAAGCAGTTATAGAAATAACATTATCTAAACACTAAGAAGGCTGGTTCAAGTTAATGAACCAGCCTTCTTACTATTAGTCAAAATCATAATCCGTAATATAATATGTCTTATCCTTGTAGTCAGTAAATTCTACCGTATGATTGCCAATATATTTAACCGCTTTATATTTAGGTTTCACAATACGAGAAGAGCGAACCCTTATACCCAAATCCCCTTTACTATCTTTAATAACAAAGAAAACCTTCTCACCTTCGTTCGGAATACATTTTGAAACAATACCATACTCAGAATAAAGAAATGGATTATAACCTAGACTAAAAAGAGGAATAAGAAAGAAAGAGAAAAAGGCAACAATCAATGATTTCATCCAATTTTTAGAAAGAATAGTTAGCCACACAAGAGATACCACAAAAGATAGCACCAATGAGATTACACCTAAATAAGGTTGCATTTGTCCATAAACAACAAAAAAAGGAAGGAAAATAAACAGAATACTAGATATATTTCTAGTAGACCTTTTGATAGGGAATGTCATCTCAATTTTTTTAAAAAGAAAATGAGCACTATAAATCATTAAAGGAATTACAATAAATGTCCATAAAAAGTTACCAGATAACAAACCAATAAACATAGCAATAAGAAGCTGCAATGAAAATGAAATAATATCTGTAATCTTTAACTTATCTGATAAAGAGGTAACATAAAACCCAGTTAATATATCAAAGTATCTTGCGTTAGTATTCAATTTAACCCTCATCAATAGTAATATAGCATAGAAGATAAGGGGTAAATAATAAATATACACAGACATAAATATTTCGAAGATGTTATCTATGGAATTTGGTAATTTAAATAAGAATTTTTCAAAGAATTTAATTAGTGTATTACCAATATAATGCATTGGAGATGTATTGATATTCAAAAATTGCATTTCAAAGAATAATACTAAGAACACATAGAACATAGAAAGATATAAGCCTGCTCTTTGTTTTGAAAACATCAACAAAGAGATATTAAATCTAAAAATAATAATTATCAATAATATTAATGTAATCAATATTGGATTAATTTTGGGGAAATAGTTTAATAATAGCCCTGATGCTAAGTCTTTAACAATAAAGAAGCTTATTAGAAGGAGTATAATGCTATCGGCTAATAAAAATAAATATGGGATTTTATATCTTTTGAACCAGTTAGATGATAAAGTTTTTGATAATTCTCTTGGTTTCATAAATATTGATTTAGTAAATGCAAATATATAAATTTATTTTAAAAGTTCAGGTCTTCTCTCTTTTGTTCTCTTTATAGATTGTTCCAAACTCCACTCGTCTATTAACTTTGTATTTCCTGAAAGAATAATATCTGGGACTTTCCAGCCATTATATTCAGCTGGACGTGAATAAACTGGAGGTGAAACTAAATTTGCTTGAAATGAATCTGAAAGTGCTGATGTTTCATCATTTAATACACCTGGAATCACTCTTATTATTGCATCTGATATTACTGCCGCGGCCAATTCTCCTCCACTTAGAACATAATCTCCTATTGAAATTTCTCTTGTAACTAAGTGTTCTCTAACTCTTTCATCAACCCCTTTATAATGTCCGCAAAGAAAACAAAGATTATTTTTAAGTGATAACTCATTAGCAATACTTTGATTTAGTCTCTCTCCATCAGGTGCTGTATAAATTATCTCATCATATGTTCTTTTCTTTTTCAAATCTTCTAAACAATTTGCAATCGGTTCAATCTGCATTACCATCCCCGCTCCTCCTCCATAGGCATAATCGTCAACGCTCTTGTACTTATTTACTGAATACTCTCTAAGATCATGGAATTCAACACTTACAATACCCTTCTTTTGAGCTCTAGAAAGAATTGACTGAGAAAAAATTCCTGTAAATAAATCGGGGAATAAAGTAATTATATCTATATGCATGAAATTAATGTTTTGTATGTAATAGTATTTATTTCCAATAACAGCCTGCAAAGTTAAGAAAAATTACATCTTTTTCTTTTATCTCAAACAAAGTTTGTATATTTGCTTTCTAAATTATGCATTTAAAATAATAATGAATATGAATTTAAAAGTTCAATTTAAGGCCCTTTTAATAATAGCTTTTAGTCTTCCTGCAATAAGTTTTGCTCAACCAAATATTGATAAAATCTTACCCGATTTTGATTATTCCGATTATTATAATCATATAAAGTTTATGACTAAACCATATACTTTAAAAAATCAAACTCTATATCTTCCAAAAATTTCAGATACTATAGGTCAAAATTTCTTTGTTGGAGAAATTGCAGAACCTGAAGAAAATGACAATTCTGGAATCACTTACTACAAACTGAAAAGAATGGATAAGGCTACGCTAGCTAAAATGGAGAAATCTTGGTTTGTTGTCGTTGATTATATAGTAGATAAGATTGCATTTGATAAAGTTTTTTATGCAGAGTTAGATAAACAAAATTACAGAAGTCTTCAATACAACTTTATAAAATTAGTTGTTGGAAATAGTGAAGATACTGTATTCTATAATTATACTGGATTTTGGAATAATTACAATTTTCCATTTATTCCTATGTCTTATTTTAATGCAAATAAGAATGAATACCCTAAAGGTAAATATATAAATGATGACTTGAGCATTGTAAAATACGATACAAACTCTAACTATTCATATATACCAAAGAATCTAGTTGGACAAAAGATAACCTTACCAATAGTTACTGAGGATACATACTCCAGATTATTCAACGGCACTAGATTATTTAACTATGATGACGATAGTCGTAAATATTCTTTTGCAGATCTACCTATAGGAAAAGCAAAACAATTAAAAGGCAAAACGTTTGTTGTTGCTGACTGGGCGCATGATGCAGAAGGTTTAACAAATGTATATCTAAAACTTATTGTACCTGGTTCAAGAGACACAGTTTATTATAAATATCCTGTTATTTCAAAAAGAGGAGATTTTCCTTTTGTTGTAGAATCATTTCTAAGAAAGACAAAAGAAAAATATCTTCATAAAGAATTTGTATACAGAGGCGAGAAATATTCGATGACAGTTATTGACAATAAGAGAAAAACACCTCTTACAATTAGAAGAGGAGATATATTTCAATGTATTGATTTTCTAGTAAAAGATGGAAAGTTTCAAATGCTTATGAGAAACAAAAAAGGGAGAAAATTTTATGTGCCTGCCGATTATAATATGGGGGACAAACTTACTTTTGAGAAGTCAATGGTTGATGGTGAGAAAATCTTAAAATATAAGGATACATATACAACTTCATATTACGCAATACTTCAAAAAGAACTTATTCCAAATATGACTATGGATATGGCTGATATGTCATGGAATAAACCAGAAAGAGAAGTTCTTACAAACTTTGATGGTTCAAATCGTCATTGGTTTTATATGGGCAATGTTTATATTATCTTCAAAAACAATAAACTTCATAGAGTTGCAATGATTCCTCGAGAATTACGTTTCTAATCTGACAAGTATTAATTAATTAGTTTAAGTAATGAATAGTGGCGAATTGGAAGAATTTGAAGATTTAGACGAAAACACAAAAAAAAGTATTATAAAATTTAATGACTACCTCTCATCATTGGGAGGTGGTTTTTTTGATACAGAAGAACTCCTTGAAATAATAGATTATTATTTTTCTATAGAGGATAATGAAAAATTAGGTAAGGCTATTGAATTATCCTTGAGTTTGTACCCTAACGATACAGAAATTATTGTAAGAAATGCTCAATACATAGCACTGATAAAAAACTATGTTGAAGCTATTGATTATTTACATCAATACGAGATACTTCTTCCTCACGACACAGATATTCTTTTTGCTTTAGGTATTCTATATTCACAAGCAGGAGACTCTGAAAAGTCAATTCAAACTCTAAAACATTGTGCTGAAAACGAAGAAGATTTAGAGGTATTTCTTGCTCTAGGTCAAGAATTAATGATTAATGGAGAACATGATGAGGCTGTTAAAATATTTGAAAGAACATTAGCTATTGATCCAACAAATGAAACAGCTTTGCAATCTCTTACATTTTGTTCTCAATTTGCGAGTGATACTTATAATCATATTAAATTTCTGAAACAATTATGCTTAAATAATCCGTATTCAGTTCAAAACTGGTTAACATACGGATTAATGTTATATCAGAACGAGAATTATTTTGATGCAATAACGGCCTTAGATTTATGTATAGCGATTGATGAAAAAAACTTTACAGCTCATTTATATAAAGGACAATCTCAAATTTCATTAGAAAACTTTCAAGAGGGCATTGCAACTCTACATGAAGCAATAAAACTAACCCAAGACGAACCTATTATATACTTCACATTAGGTCAAGCTTATGAAAAACAAAATAATTGGACTACTGCTGCTATCTATTATAAGGAATGTATAAAAAGGGATAAGAATAATTATGACGCTTGGATGGGTGTAGGTATGTGTTACTTTGAATTAAATGATTTTGCATCTGCCGAACCATACGTAAAACAAGCCCTAGAATTAGATCCAAGCAATGTCCATTATCGATTAGCTTATGCAGAAATGCTTTATAAAGAAAATCGTATAGAGGAAGGAGAAGAAATGTATCAAACCCTATATGATGAAGGATTTGAATTAGCTATAGTTACAGTTAATTGGGCTTTGATGATGGCTGAAAATAATAGATCGATGGATGCTATTCACCTTCTTCAAGAAACAATTGAAAAATATAATTTTGAAGAGCCACAAATACATCTTGCTCTTATTGAACTTTCTTCAAGAGAGCCTTATCTTCAAAAATATGTTAGTGAATATCTATTCCAATTTTTATTAAATAATGATGTCACTTACGATATGCTAAAACAAAATTGCCCCTCTATTCTCGAAAATCCAGAATATGAATCATTAATAAAAACTTATATTAACGAATAAATATTAAAAACATGAATAAGATTAAATTTATCTCCTTTTTATTAATTGCGATATTTGCTTCCCAAACATTTTTGAACTCTCAAACTATTAATCAGAATCATAGTGAAGTAAAACCAAATAAAGAAGAATCCACAGTAGAAAAAGTTGTTTCTTGGTATATGGATAATATGAACTATGGTACAATTACGCTTTTAATGACAGTGGAAAGTTCATTTATCCCCTTTCCTTCAGAAGTAGTTGTTCCTCCAGCTGCTTACAAAGCAAGTCAACCTAATAGTGATTTAAATATTTATTTGGTTATTTTATTTTCTACAATTGGAGCAATCCTTGGTGCTTTAATCAACTATTATCTTGCATTATGGTTGGGACGTCCAATTATTCACAAATTTTCAGAATCAAAATTTGGAAGGATGTGTCTTTTAAGCAGTAAAAAAGTTCAACAAGCCGAAGATTATTTTGTAAAACATGGAAGGAGTTCTACATTTATTGGCAGATTAGTACCAGGTATTCGTCAATTAATTTCAATCCCTGCTGGCTTAGCAAAAATGAAATTAATCCCTTTTCTAATATTTACAACTCTTGGAGCTGGAGTTTGGAATATAGTTTTGGCTTTATTAGGATATATTGCGCATGGACAATCTTCAATTATTGATAAGTACAATAAAGAGCTTTCATATTTAATGTTAGTATTAGGTATATTATTTATTATATACTTAATTTATAGTGGCTTTATTAAAAAGAAAAAATCAAAAAGTGCTAACTAAAAATTTTGGACTAATCGGTTATCCCCTATCCCATTCATTTTCTGAAAGTTATTTTAGAGAGAAATTCCTAAGAGAAGGAATAACGGATTGTATATTCAAAAATATTGAGGTTATAGATTTGGATTATTTTATTTCAAATCTTTCAAGAGAGTTAACAGGTTTCTGTATAACTATGCCTTATAAAGAGAAAATCATACCCTATTGCGATGAGCTTGACACTAATGCAAAAGAAATTGGAGCTATAAATGTTGTAAAAGTTATTACGGATAAAAACAAGACAGTACTTAAAGGATATAATTCAGATATTGTAGGTTTTGATAGGTCATTATTTGATAATATTAGCAACATGAAAGTAAAGGCTTTAATTTTGGGTACAGGAGGAGCATCTAAAGCAGTAAGTTATGTATTAAAAAAAAATGGAATTGATTTTAAATTTGTAAGTAGACACCCTAAAAACAATAATATATTAAGCTACAATCAAATTGACAAATCTATTTTAGAATCATATAAATTAATAATAAATACTACACCTCTTGGGATGCATCCTTTCCTTGAAGAAGTTCCAAACATAAATATTGACTACATAACACCTTCTCATATAATTTTTGATTTGATATACAATCCTTCACAGACAATATTTATGAAGCTTGCAAAAGCTAAAGGAGCTAAAACAATAAATGGTTTTGATATGCTTTGTTATCAGGCCGAAGAAGCATGGAGGATTTGGAATGCCAAGTAAGATATTTTTATATATAGTCATAGCATTAATAATCATTATCTCAAGATTTGAGACAATTGGAGTTGTGTTTCGTTCATTGAATACACTTATACATGAATTAGGACATGCAATAATTGCAATAATATTGGGAGGGAAAGTAGGAAAAATAAAACTCAATGATAATGCATCTGGATCATGCTCCACATCTTCTAAAGGAAGTTTTAAATCTTTTCTTATAGCCTCTGCCGGCTATCTTTTCTGTGCTATTTTTTCATATTTCATATTCTATTCAATAGGAAAAACTTGGAATCAATATATCTTTTGGGCATTATTAATCATATCATGTTTGTCTCTTATTTTTTGGATTAGAAATACTTATGGTATTATTTGGACAATTGCATTTGCATCAATTAATTTTGGACTTATACTAATACCTAATGCAATAATAAATTACAGTAGCTATATATTGTTAATACTTGGCCTATTGATTAGTCTAGAAAATATTTTTGGATGCTCAATCCTTTTGAAAATTTCTATCTTTGACAGTAAAAAAGCAGGAGATGCAACAAATATGGCTAAACTTACAAAAATACCTGCATTTGTTTGGGCATCAGGCTTCTTAGCATTTTCAATATGGATGAGTTATATTTCTTTCAAAGAGTTTTATCCACTTTTTCAATAAAAAGATAGTCAGTTAAGTTTTTATTTATAATTTTGCACTCTCAAATCAAAAACTATTGATAAATGAATATTGAAGTTTTTAAATCAAAAATACATAGAGCAATCGTTACTCATGCTGAATTGAATTATATCGGATCGATTACAATTGATGAAGATTTAATGGACGCAGCAAATTTAATTGAGAACGAAAGAGTTTATATATTTGATATAAATAATGGGGAACGTTTCGACACATATATAATAAAAGGAGAAAGAGGCTCTGGAGTTATAGGAATCAACGGAGCAGCAGCTCGAAAGGTTCAAGTTGGAGACTTAGTTATTATTGTATCTTATGCATCAATGGATTTTGAAGAAGCAAAGACATTTGCACCAACAGTAATTTTCCCAGAAAACAATAAACTTAGATAGTGAGATATCTAAAGCCAGCAATAAGGATTATTATATTCTTTGCCTTGGGCGTAGGATTTATTTGGTGGTTTATAGCGAAACTATCCAAAGATGAATTAGAACAATTATTTTCTTCATTCAC
This sequence comes from Bacteroidota bacterium, assembly GCA_017860275.1. GTDB lineage: Bacteria > Bacteroidota > Bacteroidia > Bacteroidales > P3 > UBA10566. The sequence continues at coordinate 91,372 of JAFNAQ010000002.1, read as the reverse complement.
AAATGCAAACTATTTTTGGTTTGCTGTTGCTGTGTTAATTAATATCCTTAGTCACTATATTCGTGCCATACGTTGGCGCCAGTTATTATCTCCACTGGGTTATAAACCCAAACTCACACCTGTCTTTCTTTCAGTTATGTGTGGATATTTAGCTAATCTAGCAGTTCCACGTTTAGGAGAGGTCGCACGCTGTGGATTGCTTAGAACAAATCAAAATATACCTTTTGAAAAAGCAGCAGGCACTGTAATCATTGAAAGAGCAGTAGATACAATATTATTCGCATTAATTTTATTTTTCGCATTTGTATTTCAATTTGACTTATTCAAGGATTATATTTACGATAATTTCAGGGATAAAATCAATTTTGACAACCTAAAAACATTTGCAATATATTTTATCATTGGCTTATCATTATTTGTATTCTTTATATTATTATTAAGGAAAAAGATTTCACACACTAAGATTTTCATCAAAATAAAAGATATAATATTGGGACTTCTACAAGGGATGAAATCAATATTAAAATTAGAGAACCCTCTACTATTCATATTTAATTCTCTACTAATTTGGGCTTTATGGATTTTAGGGACATATATAATATTTCTTTGTCTACCAGAAACTATGCTATTAAGCTTTAAGATTGCAATAATTATTACTGTATTTGGAGCAATAGGACCAATAATAACTCCTGGAGGAATTGGCATATTCCCTGCAATTATTGCCGAATCTCTCGCAATATATGGAATACTAAAACCAATAGGTTATGCCTCTGGTTGGTTAATGTGGATAGTTTCTCAAATAGGCTCACTTGTGCTTGGATTATTTGGATTTATATATTTCTCATACAAGAAACATCATCTAAAATAAAATCTATACAATGGAAATAGATAAAATATATTCTAAGATATATTCTCTAGAAGAATTAAAGAAAGAGATTGTTTTGTGGAACAAAGAAAATAAAAAAATTGTATTCACAAATGGTTGTTTCGACCTTATTCATCAAGGACATATTGACTATCTTGCTAAGGCAAGGGATTTAGGCGATATACTTATCATAGGATTAAACACAGATAGCTCAGTAAGGAGAATAAAGGGCTCTCATCGTCCAATTCAAGATGAAAAATCAAGAGCAATTATTCTTGCAGCTATGCAGTTTGTAGATGCAATTGTTTATTTTGACACTCCTACTCCTTATGATTTAATAAATGCAATTCAACCAGATGTTTTAGTTAAAGGTGCAGACTATAAGGCTGAAGATATTGTGGGCTACGATATAGTTATGGCAAAGAATGGTTCTGTTGAAACTCTTACCTTTCTTGATGGATATTCAACATCGGGGATAGAGAAAAAAATAATAGACGAATACAATGCAAGAAAACAATAGATTAGATAAAATTAATTTCAATCATGAGGTACTAGATGATGAGTACTTAGGTTGTAGTTTTATCAATTGCGATTTCTCAAATATAATTATCGGAAATATATACTTCGAAGACTGTGAGTTTATCTCTTGTAACTTTAGCATAACCAAACTAAATAATACAAATTTTTCTAATGCAAGATTTATTGATTGCAAGATGACTGGCATGGACTTTACCAAAGGCAGTAGTTTCTGTTCTTATTATTTTGAAAAATCTAATCTTCAATATTCAAACTTCTACGCATTAAAACTAAAAGGTATATCCTTTACCCTATGTAATCTTCAAGAAGCAACATTCGAGAATGCAAATCTTAACTCTTCAATATTCCGAGAATGTGATTTACTAAGAACAATATTTATTAATACAAACCTTGAGAAGGCAAATCTAAGTACTTCATATAATTTTATTATCGATCCACAAAGCAACAATATTAAAAAGGCAACCTTCTCAAAGAACAATATACTTGGTCTAGTGTTATCCTTCGGAATAAATATTGAAGACTAATAAATAATTTATTATGGCAAAGCAAGCTGAAGTTAAGACAAAGGAATAAATATTATCTTAGATAAATACTTATTGCTTCTCTAACCAATTATTGTATTTTGTAATTACTTGTTCGAAGATTTCTTCTGGGGTTTTGCCTGTGGTGTCTATTACGCAGTCGTAATTGTTTTTATCTTCAACATCCACACCATAAAGAGCCTTATAGCGTAGAACCTCTGAGCTTTTTCTATCCAAAAGTTTCTTTGCAGCGTCTTCAATAGAAGAATACTTTTCATTCTTACGAATATTATCCTCATATACTCTTTTTCCTGCAAGTAAATTATCTACTAAAAGATGAATTTTAAAAGAATGAGGAATAAAATGCCAAGCCAATCGAGAATCTAAGATAAGTCCTCTCTCCTCTTTTCCTAGGGCAATAACCATATTATCACATTCCTCGTCAATCTCTGGATGAGTCTCCATAAACTTATTAAACTCCAAGGCATCCATACCATATTTCGCAGCCAATTCCCTTTGTATCACCCCAACAGAAATAACATCAAAGCCCAAGGTTTCCTTTAAACACTTCGCCAAAACAGATTTTCCACTTCCCAAATCTCCCGAAATTGCAATTTTAATATTTTTCATAGTCATTATTTCTTTATTTTTTCAACTAACTCATTAAGCGATACAACTTCTATATCTTTATTCATCATATAACCTTTTTCAACAGGGCTGCATACAAAAACTTGATTTGGTTGTATATCTTCTATTGCATTATATGTACCCTTTGAAACTATTGGAGATAAGGAAGCCTTACATTCAATAGCATATATTTTATTTCTATATTTCATAACAAAATCCATCTCAGCACCCGCACTAGTCCTATAGAAATAAAACTCAGCATTTGGAAAATTACCCTTTAGATTAGAGAAAACTATCTGTTCCCAAATAGAACCAAAGGAAGGATGTCCAGAAACCTCTGCAAAACTTCGTAGATTTAACAAGCTTGCACATATACCAGAATCAGAAATATAAACCTTAGGAGCCTTTACAAGTCTCTTTCCAAGATTAGAAACATAAGGCAGAACAACATCAACCATAAATGTTCCCTCAAGTAAATCTATATAATTTTTGATTGTTGGAGTGCTTGCACCCAAAGAAGAGGCAATTGATGAATAATTAACCGTTTGACCATTAAGATGAGCTAACATTTGCCAAAGTCTACGCATTGTAATAGGAGTAAAACCACTCCATTGCAATAGGTCTCTTTCTAAAAAGGTTGAAATAAAACTTTCTCTCCACTGAATAGATATCTCTTCATCCTTCTTCAAAAGACTAAGAGGAAAACCTCCCCGAAAGAAATAATCCTCAAGCTTAGTATCCTTATATATCTCCTGCCAAAGAAATGGTGTTAGGTGTTTATAGATTATTCTTCCTGCCAGCGTCTCACTGCTTTGCTTAAGCAAATCTCTAGAAGCAGAGCCTAAGACAACAAAACGACCATTGTCTTGTCTTTCATCAACTAAACTTCTTATTAACGGAAAAAGTTCTGGCTGACGTTGAATTTCATCAATACAAATGAGTTTATCTTTTTGAGAAGAAAGAAACCACTCTGCATCACTAAGTTTATTCAAATCGGAAGGACGCTCAAGGTCTAAATAAATACTATCATATCTTTCAAGAATATGCTTAACAAGAGTAGACTTTCCACATTGCCTTGCTCCAATAATAGCAGTGACAGGAAAATTCTCTATACCCTTCAAAATCTCTTCTTCAATAGCCCTATTTAAATACATATAAAAATGGTTTTACCTTGCAAATTTAAAACTAAAATTTCAATTTGCAAGGTAAAGTCTTATAATTATTTTAATTTATATTTAATCTATTACTCTTTTACTGCCTTATAGATTGTAACTATTCCGAAGGTTAATGTCTTATAACTTGCTTTTGTAAAGCCTGCTTTTTTTAGTTTTTCGATAAATTCTTCTCCACAAACAAACTCATTTACTGTCTTTGGAAGATATGTATAGGCGTAATTATGTTTCGAAACCATTCTTCCTATTGTTGGGAGTATATGATTAAAGTATATATTGTAGAAAAATAAAAGGACTGGGTTTTCTATCTTCGAGAACTCAAGAACAATAAATTCTCCACCGGGTTTAAGCACCCTATTTATCTCTTTTAAACCTTTATCAAGTTCTCTAAAATTTCTTACTCCGAAGCCTACAGTTGCGGCATCGAAATAGTTATCCTCGAAGCTTAGAGAGTGGCAATCCTCTTGTTTTAGAGTAATCTTATCGTTTAGTTTTAATCTATCAATCTTTTCTTGCCCCTTTTCGAGCATACCCTTAGAAAGGTCAATTCCAATAATGCTTTGAGCCTTATCTTGCTTAAGAACCTCTATCGCCAAATCACAAGTACCAGTAGCTACATCCAATACAATACCCCTCTTTGATGATAACTGTCTTATAGCTTTCTTCCTCCAAATATTATCAATATTCAAGGTAAGTAAATGATTTAAGAAATCGTAGTTCTTCGAAATTGAATCGAACAAAGACCCAACCTGAGTTTTATCTATCTCCATCAGTATATTAAATATTTCTGCAAAAATACGATATTTATTTATCTCTGCCTTGAGAATTAATTTACAAGCAAATTCATCAAAACCGTAAAATAAAAAAAATACCTGTTATGTGAAGTGACCCCCAAAAGTTAGACAATAAACTTTTGGGGGTCACTTTGATAAAGAATATGTTGATTATGCTGCTTAAAAAGGAGGATTCTTGTAGAATAACCCTCCTTTGATTTATAATTTATTGTTTTATTTTACAATCAATCTGTTTGTTATTCTGCAATCACTATTAACTATACTTAGATTATAAACTCCAGTTAAAAGTCCTTCAAGGTCTATTTCCAATTGGGTTTGATTAACACCAAGTTTATATGCTTTTATTTCTTTGCCAAAAATATCATATAAAAACACATCAGCACTATTTTTTAATCCTTGAATTTCTATTGTTGTTTTATTATTTGCAGGATTAGGATAAAGTTTAGTATGAATACCATTAACCAATAAATCATTTAACCCAGAAAATGTTTGGCAAGAAGTTTGACTTAAATCACTCTCAATATTATCTGCAATAGCTCTTACTTGATAACAATAATTAACCCCAATCAAAACAGTTGTATCTTCATATGAAGTTTCGTGTAATGTAGCGATAGACTCGTTGTTTCTATAAATAGAATAAGATTTACCATTACCATTCCAACTTAGAGCGATACCATCAGGAGTATTTGCAATTGTACAGCTTGAAGGAGTTGTCAATGTATAAACCGACAAATGCAAAGTAACCAAACTATCACAACCATTTGCTGTTTGAAGATTTTGAGTATAGACTCCGGCTGAATCTTCATTAAATCCGTTAAGAGTATACACTCCTCCCTGTGCAATAGAATCGTATATAACAGTTGAGAATGAAGTTGTATCAGCAATGAAATTAGTAAACATATTCCAAAAAGGAGCTGCTTGATAAAGTGCTAAAGAACCACAAGGTACAGTAACTGGAATATTTAACGATACTCCCTTGAATGCAGAATCAACAATCACAGGAGGAATTATCGCATGGCTAGTAATTGATGCGAGGTTTGTACATCCCATAAATGCTCTAGTCTTAATTAACTTTACTGAACTTGGAAGTGTTATTGTCGAAAGATTGGTACAAAAGCCAAAAGAAACTAACCCTATAGAATCTATTGTATTTGGCAACGAAATTGAAGTTATACTATTGGGGCCTTGATTAAAACAAAATGCTGTATCGTCAATTGCTGTTACTGTGTACATAATACCATTATGAGGTACCGATGAAGGAATAGTAATTGCCCCCGAATAATTCCCGAGAAATACTCTTACTGAATTTGGTGAAGAAATTTTATAATTAATAAGACTTCCATTACTCATAACAGAGAAATCAACCATTTGTGCTTTTGCACTAAAACCAAAACCTATCAAGATTGTGGCAAATAATAAAAATGCTTTTCTTTTCATAATTGATATTTATTAGTAAAATTTATTGAGAATTAATTCTCATTTGAACAATTTTCACTATAAACAAAACCGATATTTAAAAAGTAAGTAGGAATATTTTTTTTAACATGAGTACGATGCAAGATTAAGATAAATAAATTCCTCTCAATACTATATAAAGAAAGAACAACATGAAATTATTGAACATATGCTTTGTTATTTTGAATCTATATCAAGGTTTATTAACCTATTTTTTGCGTTGTAAATTTCTATGTCTAATTTTGTAATTGCTTTATTTGAATTGGGGTTTGCCTTTGAACAAATTTTTGGGGATATAACATGTCATATTCCTACTGGAGGGTATTTTTATTTGATTTTAAGCTCCTTAATCCTTATTTTGTTCTAAGAAATAGCTGATTTGTACTATTAAATCGGCGATTTAATGTGCAAATGATGCACATCATTTAATACAAAAGATGCACATCATTTACTATGAAAGATGTGCATCATTTATATTTAAGGAATTTTAGGCTTTGATTTGTTGTGGGCGCAGGCAAGCGGCGCCCGTACGATGTAATTCTATTGCAAATATACAAAAAAATATGCTCCAACAAGCCAAAGTATAAGGATAAAATATGTTATTAGATAATAGGATTTCTTTGAGGATTTATGTCTTATTATTTTTGAAAAGAGTAATATTCCAAATACTCCTCCTAATAACTCTAATAGATGAAGCGTTTTTTCGGGTACTCTTCTTCTATTATTTCTTGCATTGTTTTTATCTAATAGAAAAACGATAATAGAAATAGCGTTTATTATCAATAAATAGAATAATAATATATTGTCAAGGCAAAGTTGAAGCAAATTCATAGAAAGTCTACACCTTACCCTTTAGAAAACGACCTGTTTGAGTGTGCTCTGCACAAGAAAGCTCTAATGGAGTTCCCTCGAATGTTATCTCTCCTCCATCCTTTCCTCCATTAGGTCCTAATTCAATAACCCAGTCTGCAATCTTTATTATATCGGGATGATGTTCAATTACCACCACAGTATGCCCAATATTTACTAATTCCTCAAGTGCAATATTAAGTTTTACAATATCGTGGAAGTGAAGCCCTGTTGAAGGTTCATCAAAAATAAACATAGTATGTTTTTCATTATTGCCCTTACTCAAAAAGAAAGCAAGTTTTATTCTCTGTGCCTCACCTCCCGAAAGAGTTGTTGAGCTTTGACCAAGTTTCAAATAACCAAGACCCACTTTTATAAGAGATTCTAATCTTGTAGCAATTTTTTGTGCCAAACTGTTATCATCATTAGAAAAGAATTCCACTGCCTCTTCTATTGTCATATCCAAAACATCTGCAATGCTTTTTCCTCTATAATGAATCTCTAAGGCTTCTTCCTTATATCTTGAACCATTGCATGACTCACATGGCAAAACAACATCTGCCATAAACTGCATTGGAATAGTTACTGTACCTTCTCCCTTGCATTCATCACAGCGTCCTCCATCGACATTAAATGAAAAATAACCAGGCTTAAGATTTCGTTTCTTTGCTAGTGGTTGAAGAGAAAAAAGGGTTCTAATTTCGTCAAAAGCACCAAGATAGGTTGCAGGATTACTCCTCGAAGAACGACCTATTGGATTTTGATCTATCATCTGAATTGCCTTGATTAATGAAAGAGAACCCTTTGCTTGTGATGATTTAGGTACTTCATCAACTGCCTCACCTAAATACATTAATATAGAGTTATATAACACTTTTTTAATAAGTGTTGTTTTTCCAGAACCACTAACTCCACAAATAACAGAAAGAACATTTAATGGAAGAGTAAGATTTACTTCCTTTAGATTATTATTGCAGCAATTCTCAATTATTATCGACTCCTTCCATTTCCTTTTTCTTTCAGGTAATGGTATTGTCATTTCTCCTCTAATATACTTTGCTGTTAGGCTATCCTTACTCTTTAGAAGTTCTTCGCTTTTGCCTGCAAAAACTACCTCTCCACCATGTGAACCTGCCAGTGGACCAATATCAATTATATAGTCTGCACTGCGTATTATCTCTTCATCGTGCTCAACAACAATAACAGTATTGCCTGCATCCCTCAATTGAACAAGAACTTTCAAAAGATTATGTGTATCTCTTGCATGAAGTCCAATACTTGGTTCATCTAAGATATACATAGAGCCAACAAGTGGGCTTCCCAATGAAGTGGCAAGAGATATCCTCTGACTCTCGCCTCCTGAAAGAGTCGAACTTTGACGATTTAGAGTTAGGTAGCCAAGCCCCACATCTTTAAGGTATCCCAATCTTACATTTATTTCTGCTAATAATCTTTCTGAAATCTGCATTTGGTGAACATTAAGCTCTAAATTCTCAAAGAATTCAATAAGTTCATCAACTGGCATTAATACTAGGTCGATTATTGATTTATTATTTATCTTAACATAGCCTGCATCCTTTCTTAGTCTTGTTCCTTGGCAGTCAGGACATTTTGTCTTACCAGTATAGCGTGAAAGCATTACTCTAAACTGTATCTTATAGCTTTCGGCTCTAATCATATCAAAGAACTTATCTATCCCCACAACCGTATCATTACCCTTCCAAAGGAAGTCTTTCTGAGCAGAAGTTAATTTATTATATGGTCTATGAATAGGGAATGAATCAGATGCTTTAAGAATAAAATCCTCTTTAAAAGTCTTCATTATCTCCCCTCTCCAACAATTCACCACTCCTTCAAATACAGATAGGTTTGGTTGTGTAATTACTAAATCCTCCGATATGCCTTCAATTACTCCTGAGCCACTACATTTTGGGCAGGCTCCATAAGGATTATTAAAGGTAAAGAAATTCTCAGAAGGTTTTGTAAACTCCATTCCATCTATCTCAAATTTATTTGAGAAATACAGGGTTTCCTTATCCGTTACTATAATACATTCCCCCTCACCTTCATTAAAAGCAGTATGAATAGAATCGGACAAGCGAAGATATAAGTCATCTGAATCCTTTACAATACTAATCCTATCAATCAAAAGCCAAACCTTTGTAGATTTGTTTATTTTCTTCGAGATTGCTTCATCAATTCTAATGACTTCATTATCTATCATTACTCTTATATACCCAAGTTGCAACAAAAGGTCTAACCTTGAGGCATAGTCTTCTTTAGTTTGTAGTTTTATTGGGCTAAGAATATTTACTCTTGTTTCTTCTTGAAGGTCGAGGAGTGCATCAACAACATTTGTTACAGAATGGCGAGTAACTTCTTTGCCAGATATTGGTGAATATGTCTTTCCTATTTTTGCAAAAAGAAGTTTAAGATATTCATATATCTCTGTTGTTGTACCAACTGTAGAGCGAGGGTTACGATTCGAGGTCTTTTGCTCAACAGCAATTGCAGGAGAAATACCATATATTAAATCTACTTCTGGCTTGTTCATCCTTCCTAAAAACTGTCTTGCATAAGATGAAAGACTCTCCACATAACGTCTTTGTCCTTCTGCAAATAATGTATCAAAAGCAAGAGATGTCTTTCCACTTCCCGATAGTCCTGTAACAACAACAAGTTTATTTCTTGGAATTTCAACATCAATATTCTTAAGATTATTGACTCTTGCACCTTTTATTATTATATTCTCATTAATCATCGCTTGGCTTTTGCTCTAAAATAAAAAAACAACTGGTATATAAACAACGTAGAGACACAAAATATTGCGTCTCTACATCAAATTTTATAGAATAATATGATATTATTTCTTTAGAGGAATATTATCATTTTTTGATTGATATGGTTTAGCTATATTCTCTCTCATTTCTGTATCAGCCATCATATTCTTCATTTTATAATAATCCATTATTCCTAGATTACCACTACGGAAAGCCTCAGCCATAGCAAGTGGAACCTCAGCTTCTGCTTCAATTACCTTTGCTCTTGCTTCTTGAGCCTTTGCCTTCATTTCTTGTTCAACAGCAATTGCCATTGCACGTCTTTCTTCAGCCTTAGCTTGAGCAATATTTTTATCAGCCTCAGCTTGATCCATCTGTAATTGTGCTCCAATATTCTTTCCAACGTCAATATCTGCTATATCTATAGAAAGAATTTCGAACGCTGTACCACTATCCAATCCTTTTGCTAGAACAACCTTTGAAATTGAATCTGGGTTTTCTAAAACAAAGGCATGTGAATCTGCAGAACCAATAGAAGTTACAATACCTTCTCCAACTCTTGCTAGAACTGTTTCCTCTCCTGCTCCCCCAACTAATTGGCGAATACTTGCACGAACTGTTACTCTTGCTCTAACAATTAGCTGAATACCATTCTTTGCAACTGCTGCAACAGATGGAGTATCCAAAACTTTTGGGTTAACACTCATTTGAACTGCTTCAAATACATCACGACCAGCAAGGTCAATAGCTGTTGCAGTCTTAAAGTCTAAGCCCATATTTGCCTTATCAGCAGATATTAAAGCATTTACTACTCTTTGAACATGACCACCAGCAAGGAAGTGAGCCTCTAATAAATCTGAACTAAGGTCTAGTCCTGCTTTTTTAGAATTTATCATTGCATTTACAATAATTGTTGGTGGAACTTTTCTCCAACGCATAAAGATTAATTGAACAAGTGAAATTTTCACTCCATTCAAAACACATTGAAACCAAAGGTTCAATGGTACAATCCAAAGAAAAACAAGTAGCCCTACTAAACATAAAACTACAATTAATACTACTCCTGAAATCATCATAAGTTTAAATTTTTATTTATTAATACTCTATTCTATTGGTCTAACGTAAATTTTATTACCTTCAATTCTTTCAATTTCTATTTTCGTCTTAGGGTCAACAAAAGATGTTGCTGAAAACACTTCTATTCTCTCTCCATTAAATTCTGCAATTCCTACTGAAGCTAAACGGGTAATTGAAATTCCCTTATCCCCAACTTTATAATCTTCTTCTTTAATTTCATTTACTTTTCCTTCTATTGTATGATTCAAAGCAAATCTTCTCCATGTTTTAGCCCTTAACGAATAGAACAAAAGAGATAATCCAATAACTAGTGATACAAATAATGATATAGTTCCCCAAGTATCTCCATATTCAGCATATACTCTAATTATTCCATAAATTAGTAATCCCACACCTGAAATACCTGCTATTGTTGTACCTGGAATTGCAACAAGTTCTAAAACTAGTAATAATAACCCTCCTATTAATAATAAAAGAATAATAAATAAATCCATAATATTTTATTGTTTAATGAATATCGTACTTTAATAACGTTATTACTGTATATAAATTCTATCTAATTTCAACTTTTAATCCTTTTTTAACTAAAGCGTTGTACATTTTCAAAAGTTCATCATAACTTCCGTGCTTAACAGCACATAGTCCTTTATAATGAACAATATTTGTACATGTAGATGCTTGTTCAAAGCTTAGGTTACATATTAATACCAAACACTCAATAACATAATCCAGAGTATGAAAATTATCATTAAATAATATCAATTCATTACCCTCTTCATTGATTGTAGATAAACAACCAACCTCTTCTGGATCTGATTCATTATAAATATCTGCCATTTACTTATTATTTTAATATCGCAAAGATAATAAAAAAAAATAGTAAAACATTTTTAAACCAAATATTTTACTATTTTTTTGTAAGTTATGAAAATAATATGTTGTCTATCTACATTCTTTCAGGCACTTGAATTCCAAGTAAACTCATCGCTGTTTTTATAACATTTCCTACGAATGCTGTAATACTTACTCTCATTGCCATTATTTCTAAGTTTCCTTCTTTTAATATTGGAGTATCTTGATAGAACGTATTAAATGTTTTAGCAAGTTCATAAGTGTAATTTGCAATTAATGCAGGAGAATATGTTGCTCCAGCTTGTTGCACAACAGAAGGAAAGGCGTAAAGGGTTCTAATTACATCAAGTTCTTTTTGATTTAGCTCTAATGTTGTATTAATCTTTATATGGTTAATATTAAATCCTTTTTCTGTTTCTGCCTTTCTTAAAATTGAACGAATTCTTGCATGTGTATATTGAATAAATGGACCAGTGTTACCATTAAAATCAATTGATTCCTTTGGATTAAAGGTCATATTCTTTGATGGGTCAACCTTAAGAATAAAATATTTCAAAGCACCAAGAGCCAACATTCTATAAAGTTTATTTGCTTCTTGCTCTGTGAATCCATCAGTTTTACCATGTTCTTCAGTTTGACGACGTGCTGTTTCAATCATTTCATCTACTAAATCATCAGCATCTACAACAGTTCCTTCTCTTGATTTCATCTTTCCTTCAGGTAATTCAACCATACCATAAGAGAGATGGAATAATTTATCTGACCAATCAAAACCTAGTTTTTTTAATACAAGTTTAAGAACGGAGAAATGATAATTTTGTTCATTACCCACAACATAGATTAGTCTGTCTGAATCGAAATCATTATGGCGTAAAAGAGCTGTACCTAAATCTTGCGTCATATAAACAGATGTTCCATCGGCTCTTTGAAGAAGTTTTTCATCTAAGCCTTCTGATGTTAAGTCACACCATACAGAGTTATCTTCTCTTTGATATAGAGCTCCCTTATCTAATCCTGATTTCACTAAATCTTTACCTAATAAATAAGTTTGAGATTCGTAATATATTTTATCAAAGTCTACACCCAATTTCTTATAAGTTTCATCAAAGCCCTCATACACCCATCCATTCATTGTATTCCAAAGATTGAGGATCTCTTCATCCTTAGCTTCCCATTTCCTTAACATTTCTTGGGCTTCAATCAATAGAGGTGATGTTTTTTCTGCCACTTCTTGTTCAACTCCCGTAGAAACTATCTCCGCTATCTGACGTTTATTCTCTTTATCAAATATGACATAATACTTACCAACTAGATGATCTCCCTTCATATTTGTAGACTGTGGTGTCTCTCCATTTCCAAACTTCTGCCATGCAAGCATAGATTTGCAAATATGTATACCTCTATCATTAACAAGGTTTACTTTTTTTACTGCATATCCATTTGCCTTTAGAATTTCCGCAACGCTCCATCCCAAAAGATTATTTCTTATATGTCCTAAATGTAATGGTTTATTAGTATTTGGAGAAGAATACTCCACAACTATTGGTTTGTCTTCTTTTATTGGTTGGTAACCATAGGTAAAGCTTTGTTTATTCTCATCGACTAAAGTCAACCAGAAACTCTTTGTTACAACAAAATTTACAAAACCTTTAATTATATTGTATGACTCAATTTTGCTACAGTCATTTATTATAAAGTCCCCTATCTCTTTAGCAACTTGCTCCGGCGATTTCTTCGCTGCTTTCACATAAGGGAAAACAACCATTGTAAAATCTCCTTCAAATTCTTTTTTAGTTGCAGATAGAACAATATCGTTAGTATCGACAATCAATCCATATAAACTTTCTAATGCTTTTTTTGCCGATTCTTGTATTAATAAATCTATCATCTAATTTAGTTTTTATAGTAATAATTTGCAAAGATAAAAAAAAACGACGATTAGGCATAAAAAAAAGTCGCTCCGTAAAGAAGCGACTTTAATATGTTTAAAGTAAAATTAATTACTTAACAATAAGTCTTTGTGTAGCAACACCTGATTGAGTGTATATTTTAGCGATATAAGAACCAGCGTTGAAGTTAGAAACGTTAACTGAAGTAGCAATACCATTTACATTGTTTTCGTAAACTTTTTGACCAACCATGTTAAAGATTTCAACTTTGTTCATTTTAGAAGAAGTTGTGAAAGTAACTTGATCTTTTGCTGGGTTAGGATAAACAGATGAAGATAAAGTTTCAACATCATTTAAACCAACTATACCAACTCCAGGGATAAAAGAAATAGGAGCAGTATAAGTTCCTAAAACTTCATTTTTGTTATAAGCAAATCCGTAAGCAACATATTTAACACCAGTTGTTAATGGAGTTTGTCCACCTACTGTTCCAGCAAGATCTACATAGTTTCTATCATCTTGTCCTTCTAAGTAAGTGATAACATCAGCTGTAGTAGGCATTCCATAAGCAACTAAAGTATCTTTTGGAGCAATAAGATAATAGAAATAAGAAGTTTGATCATTAATAGTGTAAGATAAATCAACTGTAGTTGAAGTTACATTAGAAACAACTGTAGTTATATTAGCTGTACCTGTTCCTCCAAGATAATTTGACATATAGTCAGCTGTAACAACATTACTATCAGATGTAGAACCAACAGCTAAAACATAAACTGTATTAGAAACATTATTAGGAGTAGCTCCATCTAAAGTAACAGTTTGTGTTCCTGTTAACTCTTGTCCAAAATAAGATATTGTATAAGGTAGAGTTAATCCGTAATATTGAGCAACAGCTTCCATTACACCAGTTTCAGCAGTTACAGCAAAATATTTTACGCAATCAGCATTAGGAGTAATAGTTGCATTAACTGTTAAACCTGTGTTAGAGTTAACGACAACAGTTGCACCAGCAGCTTTAGAATTATTTACATAAGGAGTTGCTTTGTGAGTTTTTGCATATTCAAAAGCAGCATCTCTGTCAACTAACTTGTGACCAAGTTGGAATTGTGCTGAAGCCATAAGAGACATTGTTATGGCTAACATAAAAATTGTAATTTTTTTCATTTTTCTTATTTTTTGTGTTTATAAAATAGTTTTGAAGTGCAAATATATAAAGAAAAATTCAAATCCTTATTTATTCACACCTTATTTTTATATATTTATTTTGTTTTTAATTTATGATATTTCTCTTTTTATTAGTCTCTAACTCCAAAAACTCTTGTTTCTGACCAGTTTGCAGTTTTAATTGTTGCTTCATAGCCTCCTTTCGTTAAGGTAGAATAATCATATAAGATTTGGAAGCTATTTGCCTTTGGATAAGTATTCTTTGTAATAATTTCATTTGTCTTTCTGTTTTTTACTTCCAAAACCAACTCCTCCTCTACTCCATCTTTCAGAAATACTACAAAGGCATGAGTCTTAGCTTTTGTATCGGGAACTATAATTAGTTTTGATTTTTCATGTATTAAATGATTAGGATTATTTGTTAAAGAAAATTCAAAATCAATCTTGCAGCCAAAGTCTGGATCAAAGGCTTCTAATAGTTTTGTTTTATCTTCATTATAAATATAAACATAACCATTTCCTTGTTCTTTGTTTGCCCACCAAGATAAACCATCGCAGTCTGAGTCTGTGAAAAGAAACTTATATGTTCCGCTAGTAAGCTCTATTTTATCGTTATACTCCTTGTTGTTCTCAAGCTGAGTCCTTTCATATACCCTATCTCCATTGTTCGTATTTATTATGCAAGCCTTGTTCCTCGAACCATCATTATTGGTCTTATAACTTAGAATAAATTGTATTGGCAACTCATTAACCTTCATTACTTTATTCTTTTTCGTAGCCTCTGGTTTGATTTCTGAGGCTAAGAAGAAGATATCATGAGCTACTTGGTAACCTGGTTGCTCAATTTGAGGCGTTTTATAATATTCAAAGTCTATATCCACCTCTGCCTTATTTCCTTTTATATATGGAGTCAAGTCATATAGATATTCATTAACTTCTGTTCCTGGGCACCAACCAGCACGGTTGTATATCCAAGTCCCTCCTTGTGGTTGAATTGGATTGCATCCACAATCATCTTTCCAAATTGCTTGATTTGCAATCTCAATACCATTAACCTTATAATAAAAATCTTTTTTCAAAAACTCAGCTGCAGCATTAGTTGAATCTGCTCCATGACCTGAAATCATAACTCTTGCATATACTCTCTTTGTCCCTTTTGGAAGAACAATTTCTTTTGGAGTAACATAATCATCAATGGGTTTTTCAATATTCCCATAAGGAAAATAGCCATAATGAATATTTTGTGTTTTAATAGTTGTATTTCTATATCTCTTATCTAAATCAAAAACAAAATCAGTTGTAGCTAAAAAACCATCTTGATAACCTTCATAAACCACAACAATTTCAACACTATCTTTCAAAAGAGGTAAATAGTTTGAAATATCCCAAGACCAATTAGGATTCCAAGTCTTTGCATTATCTCCTTGATTATATGCCCCACTATATGGAGTTATCATTCTGCCTAATTGGTAATTTACAGTATCTTCTTTTTCAGTAGTACGAAGCAAAACACTAATTGAATAATCCCAATCGCTACAACCACTATCAGGACAATTCAGATATAGATTCATAGTAATATTACTTATATTGGATAGCATTTTATTCTTAGAAGGAAAATATACTTTTTTTGAATACTCTCCTTTTGTTTTAAGATGAGTCTTGTTATGTCCCCTAACCGTATAGGCATTCTCTTGTGCAAAGCAATAAGATGAGGCAAAAAGAAAAATAAATAGTATTAGTTTTTTCATTTATATAAAGATTTATTTATAACATGGCGCAAAGATAATAAGTATTTATGTAATTTTGTAAACCTAAAGAAAAGAAATATGAAAAGAGAATTAATAGAAAAAGCTTGGGAAAACAGAGGCTTACTTTCGCAAGAGTCTACACAAAATGCAATCAGAGAAACTATTGAACAATTAGATAAGGGTATTATTAGAGTTGCTGAAAAGAAAGATAATAAATGGGTAGTCAATGATTGGGTGAAAAAAGCGATAATACTCTACTTCCCTATTTGCAAGATGGAAACTATGGAAGTTGGGATGATGGAATTTTACGACAAAATTCCTTTAAAACATAATTATGCTGACCTTGGAGTAAGAGTTGTCCCTCATGCAGTTGCTCGTTATGGTTCTTTTTTAGAAAAGGGAGTAATTATGATGCCTTCTTATGTGAATATTGGTGCTTATGTTGGCTCTGGAACTATGGTTGACACATGGGCAACAGTTGGTTCTTGTGCTCAAATTGGAAAGAATGTTCATCTTAGCGGAGGAGTTGGAATTGGTGGAGTTTTAGAACCTGTTGGAGCAAGCCCGGTTATTATTGAAGATAATTGCTTTATTGGTTCAAGATGTATAGTTGTTGAAGGGGTTATAGTATCGAAAGGTGCTGTACTTGGGGCAAACACAGTTCTTACTCAAAGTACTAAGATTATCGACGTTTCTGGAGAAAAGCCTATAGAATACAAGGGCTTTGTCCCAGAAAACTCTGTTGTAATACCTGGAAGCATAACTAAAGAATTTCCTGCAGGTAAGTATAATGTAAACTGTGCATTGATTATTGGCAAAAGAAAAGCATCGACAGATACTAAAACATCATTAAACGACGCTCTAAGAGATTTTCAAATATCAATATAAAAGTTAATTTACTATTAGCTTTTTAATTGAAGAAGTATTATTTGCATGAATCTTTATTAGATAAATCCCCTTTGAAATATTAGATAAATCGACCTTTGTACGAGATGAATTAAATCTCGTACTAGGTTTTATTAGTTTACCCCTAATATCGAAGATTTCATAGCTTGAGTTATTTATATTATCTAAGCTAATCCATAAATAATTATTTGTAGGATTAGGATAGATTGATATTTTTATTTCATTTTGTATTTTATCTAATCCAACTTCGTCACCCCTTGACAATAATGACTTGAATTCACCATAAACTATATCATTAGCATAACGTAAATAAGGTCTGTAATAAACTCTCGTTCCATTGCCTGGAAGTTTAGTTAAGGTTGTTGTATACTGATTAAAAAATGAAGTATCGGAACATATATTACCATTTTCGTAATCTAAGTTCAATGAATCCTTACTCCAGATAAAGCCCTTTTCGATAACTGGCATATTACCCCAATGTGCTACAGCGCCCATAACATTAGCCCTATTACTATCAATTGAATAAAGGTCATGCCCCTTATTAATTACTTGCCCAAGGTCTGATTTATACTTAAAATAAATAATTGTGTCAATATATCTAATATAAGTAAATGGAGTATTTACAATAGTTCCGTCCTTAAGCTTTGTTGCAGGATTAGTGATATCGGTAAAAGCAGGAAAAGTATTATTTGAGAAAGGAAGTTTATTTGAATTGACATCTCCAATATTGCCAGAAGAAGGCTCGAAATAAAAACCACGATCAGAAGGAGAAACATTTATTGTATTAGATCTACTTTCGAACCAAGGATTGATTAATCTATAGTCTCCATGATAGACTAGTAAACCTTCGCCCTTCACATAAGCATCCCATTTCTTCTTTCTCCTATGTTCAATAATATAAAATTCATCGCTTGAAAGTTGAACTCTAAAGGCACAAGCTGAATCGGAAAAAGCAGGCAAAGAATATTCTCCTTGGTCATTCAAGATAGGAATATTCATCCATCCCAATTTTTCTGCCGAGAAGGCATTGATAAGGGGTGGCGTATTAGAATTATTATTGTAAGAACCAGCATCCATAAGCTCCCAAGAGCCAAGAGTATTTGATGTTCCTCCATTTTCCCAATAGTCGGTATCGTAATAATCAGGCAAACCTAAGTCGTGACCAATCTCATGGCAAGCAGTACCTATACCATTAATATCACCAACTACTTTTCTCTCATTTGAGCAAGAATACTTAGAGAACTCTTTTCCGTCAAGCATGCTATCTAGACTAAAATTCCAACTATGAGGCCATATTTCGTTAGTATTTCCAGACTCATTCTCTCCACTACCTGCATAGATAATATGAACAAAGTCAACCTTACCATCACCATCGCTATCGAAATCAGCATAGTTCACGTCAGCATTAGCCAAAGTAACAGCCTCCTCTGCCATTTCCTGTGGTTTTGCATCGTGCCACCAAGAAGCAGCACCATAATAAGACATATTTTGTGATAAGGTATAAGGACCAACAACGGTAAAATTCAAGTTTAGTTGTCCTCTGGAACAGTCTCTATAATAATCCTTTGCGCTGCCTGTTGCATTAAAGGCAGTATTACCATCAAGGCTATACTTATTAACGAAATCTTGTTTAGAAAAATTAAAAGGCTTGTCTTGGAAATTCACCAAAACAATAAGCATATTCTTAGTCCCTACCTGTGAACCATTGCCTAATTTTTGTCCAGCAACTTTTTTTTTTGGAGAATTATCTTCTCCCATTGCTTGCTTAGCTTTTTCAATTTGACTCTTGCTAAAGAATAGCTCCTTCTTTACATTAGAAAGAAATTCATTTTCTTGCACGCTCCTCTCTTCTTCATTGCACGCCAAGATATTTGAAGGAACCATATTATCATCTTTATCAAGAATTGCATAAACGTAATTACCTTCTTTATTAGATAGTAAAGAATAATTATCTAAAGTAGTAGCCCAATGAATTCTTTCATCACCTTGAAGGATAAAAGTCAACATTTTACCATTTGGTTGCTTAATCGTAATAGGTGTTTTATTAGCAGGAACAGCAATCACATTAATAGTCGCTATAACTAACAGAACAATAAGGGATAAAAACTTCTTAGACTTCATAAATTAGATATTTTTCGCAAAGGTACAAAAAAACACAAGAAAACCTAATAACAGCATGTATTTAACTAAAACATCAATAAAGCGGTATTTTTGTAACATTTTGCAAGTTTTGGAGTTAATTGTTATTAATTTTATTAGGGGTCGTGCTTTGAATATTTGAATACGAGTGGTGGATTGGGGAAAAAGATTCGTTAATTTCTTATAATAAATTTCTTGGTATTTGGTATTTTCATTGGTAGGGGCGAATAATTATTCGCCCAATTCGAAAAATGTTTGATTTTATGGGGCAAAAAATGTTTTGCCCCTACGAAAGATGGATTTTTATCAGATAAAAATTTATGGAAACGAAGTTTATTTTCGTGGATATAAGGATTTTATGGAAATAACTCCTTATTCTACGAAAATAGAATAAGATTCTAGAGAAATAGAACTTGATTCTATGGGGATAAAACAAGGTTTCTGGCTATAAAACGCTTAATTCTATTTCTTAAAATTAACAAGGCTTTCAATTTCTCCACCACAGACTACGTCATTAATTTCATAAATAACTATACTCTGCCCCTTTGTTGGTGCAAAGACTGGAGTTTCGAACACTATTCTTGCATTATCGTTATTAAAGAAGACCTTCGCCTTTGTACCTTCGTCCTTACCTCTAATCTTTATATCGAAATAGTACTCCCCTTGAAGAGTTTGGTATTTAATATAATTAATCCCAGAAATACAAAGCTCATTCACATAGCAAGAAGCCTTATCTCCAACAATAAGAGTATTTGTTTGTGGAATAATATTATTGATATAGAGTTTTTCTTCTGAATTTGTTTCAAGTCCTTTATATTGACCTATGGTATAGAAAGGGTATCCATTATGATAACCGATAGTTTTATTCTCATTATTATGAATCTCTCCATTTTTTAGAGATAATAACTCAGGATGTTTTTCTATTAAGAAATCTGTATATTTCTTGTCTTGAGTAAAGCAAATACTAAAACTCTCTCTCTTGTTAGCAAAGACCTCAAATCCATTTTCTCTCATAAAGGTTTTTATATCTTCCTTTTTATACTCCCCTAATGGAAGGAGAATTTGAGATAATTGTTTTTGAGTAAGACGATGTAACATATAGGATTGGTCTTTCCAAGTGTCGAAGGCTTGATACAATACAAAACGCTCACCCTCTTTTCTAATTCTTGCATAATGACCAGTTGCAATAAGGTCACAACCATATTTTTCTTTGAAAGAAAGAAGGCAGGGTATCTTTATGTTCTCATTGCAATGAACGCAAATATTGGGAGTAATGCCATCGATATAAGATTTACAGAAAAAGTCAATAACACTCTCTTGAAACTCTTTTCTTATATCCTCTCTAAAGACCTCAATGCCTAAGGGCTGAGCATATTCTTTTAGCTGAGAAAAATTCTTATCAGCCAAAGTCTTATCATCAATCAACTCAAGCATAAGACCTTTTACCTCATATCCTTTATTCTTAAGAAAAAGGGCGACGGATAAACTATCCACGCCCCCACTTAATCCTACTAATATTTTATTGGACATTAAAAATCTTGTTTCTTAAACATTTTCTCAAGCGCCATTCTACTCTCTTTATCGGTAGTGAGTTTAGAAGGCGTTTTAGGTTCTAAGATTATGTAATAATCCCCGCCAGTTGCAGGCTCTATACCTTTTATTGAGCTTATATTTGCATACAACATCAATTTCTTGTTTAACTGAATAAAACTATCAAGGCTAAGCACATCGAGAAGTTTATCAACATTGTTTATACAAGATATGCTTTCTCCACTCATTAGTGTAACATTTAATCTCTTTCCTGTTTGATATAAATAAGCAATATTCTTAGTCTCTACAAATTTCACTTCAGAACCTAAATCAAGACTTACCTTTTCGCTAACTAAAACATCGTTTTTCCATGTCTGAGTTTTTACAACAGAACCAATTGAATCAAAATACTTCCAATCTCCCTCTTTAAGATTATTTGAATATGAGCCTTTGATTTTAAGTTTTTGGAAATAGAAGAAGTCTTCATAAGGTCCATCTCTCTTA
The DNA here is from genome assembly GCA_017860275.1 of Bacteroidota bacterium. Classification (GTDB taxonomy): domain Bacteria; phylum Bacteroidota; class Bacteroidia; order Bacteroidales; family P3; genus UBA10566. The sequence continues at coordinate 69,963 of JAFNAQ010000002.1, read as the reverse complement.
TCATCCTTGAAGGTGAAATAGAAATATCCCTTTTGATATGTGTTCTTGTAATAAATACCATTTCTCTTATCATTCAAATAGTTTATTGTTTCAACCAATTGACCATCCTTATCAAAAACATTCCACACACCAGTCTTCAAACCCTTTGAATAAAATTCTTCACTTAACTTCTTACCATTTTCATCGTAAAGAACCCATTTTCCATTCTTCTTCTTATCTAAGTATTCTCCCTCAGACATAATATTTGCATTTGGGTAGAATGTAGTTGTCTTAGCCTTCTTTCCATTATCGGAGAAAACAGAACTTGCTTTTACTTTACCATCTTCATAGAAATAAGTAAAAGTACCTACTTCGTAGTCATCCTTAAAGTTTCCTTGATAAATCTTCTTACCGTTTTTGTCAAGTTTTGACCATGGGCCTTGTTTTTTACCATTTTCATCTATCTTGTTTTGTGCAAGAGCTTCAAAGGAAATAAGCACAAATAATAAAAGAAATAGTCTTACTAATCTATTCATAAAATGTTTTTTTATTAACGAATTATAATGTCTTTGCAAAATCTAATAATGAATCATAACGCATATCAATCCATCTATAGCATTTTCTAGTCTTTTGAATCGATTTCGATATATATATTGTTTTCATTTTTAATCGTCTACCAAATCTCATATCAGAGCCTGAGTCACCTACCATTATACTTTCTTTAAAGCGAAGGGTTTTAAACTTCTTTCTAGCCTGCAAACCCATTCCAATATTTGGTTTTCTGTTTATGCTATTACTCGCAGCTAAATCTTTACAATAGAAAATCTCATCAATCCTACCCCCTGCTTTCTCCACTTCTAGTCTCATCTTTGAATGAATATCTAATAAGTCATCTTCAGTCATCAGTCCCTTAGATATTCCCTGTTGATTGGTGACAATAACTATTGTTTCAAACTTAAGAGCAAATATCTTCATGGCTTCCAAAACGCCTTCATTAAACTCAAAAGACTCCCATTTTTTTATATAATCACCAACAATTCTTACATTTATCACACCATCCCTATCTAAGAATAAGGTCTTATAATCTCTTTTTAATCTCATCTATAAAAAATAATGGACACAATATAGTGTCCCTTCAATAATTAATTAATTCTTGGAAATAATTCAGCTTCTACTAATTCACATAAAATATGCCCTATCATAATATGGCATTCTTGAATTCTTGGAGTGTCTTTAGAAGGTATTGCAAATATAAAATCCGATTTTTCTCTCATAAGTCCTCCTCCCTCTCCTGTAAAGCTAACGGTAGTCATTCCTTTTTCTTTACCTTCTTCTAAGGCTAAAAGAATATTCTTTGAATTACCAGAAGTTGATATACCTACAATCACATCTCCCTCTGCTCCCATCGCCTTTACAAGTCTTGAATAGACAACATCGTAAGAATAATCATTTGCAACAGCTGTCATATATGAAGTGTTTACATGTAAAGCCTCAGATTGTAATGGAGGTCTATCATAATAAAATCTTCCAGAAAACTCTGCTGCTAAGTGTTGAGCATCTGCTGCTGAGCCACCATTACCACACCAAAGAACTTTTTTCCCTTTTCTAAAAGCCTCAACCATGAGTTTTGCTACTTCTTCAATTTCTTTTATTAACTCTTTATCGTTCAATAACTGAGTTTTTAAATCAATAGATTGGCTTATAACTTCTTTTATTCTCATATACTTATTGAATATTTGCTTTTTTGTGAATTAAATATTGGTTACGTGTTGGAGAATTTCTTCCAATTAGCTCTGCTAAGAAACCTGTCAAGAAAAACATTGCTCCCAAAATCATTAACACAAGAGAAATATAAAAATATGGACTATTGGTAACTAGTCTCATAGGCATCTCATTAACCGAAGCAATAATTTTCTGAACTCCTAAAATTAATGCGGAAAGGAAACCGAGCACAAACATTATTGTTCCATAGAGTCCAAAGAAATGCATTGGTTTCTTAGAAAATTTTGAGACAAACATAATTGAGATAAGGTCTAAGTAGCCGTTGATAAATCTATCTAAGCCAAACTTAGTAGTTCCAAATTCACGTTTGCGGTGTTGAACAACCTTCTCTCCAATATTTGTAAAGCCAGCCCATTTAGCAATAACAGGAATGTAGCGATGCATTTCGCCGTAAACCTCAATAGATTTTACTACTTCATTTCTATAAGCCTTGAGCCCACAATTAAAATCGTGAAGATTTATTCCTGAAAACATTCTTGTTGTTGCATTGAAGAACTTCGATGGTAGGTTTTTTGTAAACTTAGAATCGTAACGTTTCCTTTTCCAACCAGAAACTAGATCAAAACCCTCCTCACTTATCATCTTGAAAAGTCCAGGTATTTCATCAGGAGAATCTTGTAAATCTGCATCCATTGTTATTACAACATCGCCTTGGCAATGTTCAAATCCAACATTCAATGCAGCACTCTTGCCATAGTTTCTTCTAAACTTTAATCCTCTAATATTTCTATTCTTTTGACTTATTTCCTCAATTACCTTCCATGAATTATCCTTACTACCATCATCAATCAACAAAACTTCATAAGAGTATCCATGATTATTCATAACTCTTTCTATCCACTCAATCAAATGTGGTAAAGATTCTTCTTCATTTAATAAAGGTACTATTATTGAAATATCCATATTAAAAAGTATTATTTGTTATTTCTTTATTTTTAAAGGAGCTTGCTCATTTCTCAATGCAATTCCAACAACCATAGCCCAAAGAATAGACATTACAGACGATAATAATATTCCTGAGAATGCTATTGAAGATGAAGTTGCCATTGTGCGCACCTGCTCGTCATTAAGATGTGCATTTGATTTTAGTTCTCTTTGTATTTCAAAACATCTCTGTTGAAATTCAGTATCAATATATAAGGAAAATACATATAGAAACATTCCATACATAATTGATGAAACGATACCCACTCCAAAACCAACAATATATGCTTCCTTAAATGTTATGTTTTTCTCTTTAAGGCTCTTTCTATAAAGGAAAACAACAATAAACATAAATACTAACAAAGCAATATTCTCAGCATAAGTTACTGGTTGAGATAATGGCATAGATAACCAATGACGAAATAAAACAACTAAAACTAAGCCCAACCCAACTAAAAATCCATATTTAAAAATTGCATTCCAATAATTACCATGCATTTTTGAATCATATCTATTTAGTAATCCCATAAACTAATTATTATCTTTGTTATTATCTTTCTTATCCTCTTGGTTTATTTCAGTTTCTTTGCTATTTTTTTCTTCCACGTCCTCTTTGTCCTCTTCGCTCTTTTTGTAAGGAGTATAATCATTATACTTATCAGGTGTTGGAGGCATGGTTCTCTGTAGAGAAATTAATATAGATAAAAGCAGTGTATAAAATAGATTCCCTATAAAGTCGGCAATGAAAATTGAAGGAAAAATAAGAATTTGCATTGTATTCAAAACTGTTTTATCATTCAATGCATCAATATTTGATCCTGATTTATCGAGAATATCTTGATAAACTTCAACAATATTATTAAAATAATTAGGATCAAGTTTAATAATATAGAGAATCATGTATAAAAGAGTAAAGAATGAAACTACAAGTGATGAAATTGTACCTAATAAGAATAACCTGCTAAAGCCAATCTCTTTTTTGATAACATTTCTCTTATAGTTAGTCATTGCCCACGCTGTTCCAAAGATAATTATTATACTACCGAGGAAGTCCCACATGAAATTTCCATCTATATGCAATATATAACCTAGTAACAAGTAAACAAAAAATATTGCCCCTATCGCAGAACCCCAATTAAATGCGTATTTATAAATATTTTCGCTCTTCATATATGTTTTATTTTTTGCAAATATAGATATTTTATTAACAATAAATGCCCTCAAATTGACTGAATATAACAAATATTACTACTCAACAACAATTTCATCTAAAAACACCCAGCTTTTCCCTCCCTCTGATGGGTGCCAAGATGGGAGATATTTTGTTCCAAATATTTCAAATTTCACATATCTAAAATCCATTGATTGAGACTTGAAAACATATTCTTTGATTATTTTTTCATCTCTTTGAATAAGCCCAGATTCATTTCCGCCAACTTTTATATATTCTTTTCCGTCTTTAGAAACCAAACAAATTACCTTTGAGGGATGAAGTATCCAACTCTTAGGACTATATAATGATGATAGTTTTATGGTTTTATTTGACGTCGAACTATCTAAATCTAAAATCAAACTAAAGTCACATGAATACCAACCCAACCAATGTATTTTATATTCTGAGTCTCCTCTAACTCCATTAGTTATTGTTGATAGATTTCCTTCACTATATGATGAGCTTGGTTTTGGTTCAGATACTACAGTCTTTCCGAATGCTAAATTATTTTCAACACTAATATCAATAAAACGTTTTGTAGCATCATAATACTCTTTTGGGGAGAGATTCGATTCATTTAAGTTTCCCACCTTTGCACTAACACAAGTTGAATAAAAGTCCTCTATCATTAGCTTCATATCTTTCTTTAGTTGATACTTTCCTTCCTTGTTTAAATAATACCACCCTCTTTCTCCAAACATATCAGCCTTACCAATTTCCATAATTGCATACCAAAGAGGAAGTCGAGCTGTTTTAACTCTAAGCAAATATATCGAATCTCCTTTAACTGAACTTTCTGCATTATCGAAAATCTTTGAATAAATTTCAATTTTCTCTTTTGAAAGAAAGTTTTTCGAGTAATTTGTTGGAGGTGCATAAATATCTAAAAACACACCAGAGTTTTGTCCAAAATATTCAAGAGTATCGATATATTGTTTAATGTATGTAGAAGATTTCCCATAATAACCTTGAAGAAACTCATTGATTATTGAGTCTTGGTCAATATTAATATTCCAAAGCAGCTTACTAATAAGATATGTTTTTAACTCTGCAAACTCATGCCCATTTTCTGAATTTGCTTGTTGGAAATGTTGATAAGCATGGTTTTCCATAAAGAACTTAAGGTTAGGTTTGAGTGTATGAAAATTTGGAAATGGAGAAACCGAATATGCAAAATTCACCTCGTAATCCCATAGGAATATATTATTAGTTATCTTTCCCCACTCTCTTATATCATTAGCAAATGTTTGAGACTTGGGATTCTTTTTTAAAGCTTCAATACTTGACTCTTCAATCGTCTTATTTCTATCCTCCTCTATTGTGCAAAGCATAATTTGAACATTTTCTTCTGGCTTAATATATTTTGGTGCTTTGCGAGAATATTGATAAGCTAAGGTGGAGATTGTTTTATCAGGGAATTCCTTTGCAACCTTATTTACAAATTCAATCAATGCACCTGAAGGCGACTCTTCTCTTTCATTTATCTTTTGACAAAGTGGACAAGAGCAATAGGAGAAATTATCATTTTGACTAACCGACCAAACCTTTGCCTTAGGTTGTTTTTTCATTTCCTCTTTCAACTCTTCAACAACTATCTTAAAAACTTCCTCATTGCTCAAACATAGTTGGTCATGCATCCTTTTTCCATTGATTAAAGAATAATACTCAGGATGAGTTTCAAAATACTTAGCCCTTGGCACCAACTTTTCAAAGGTATGAACAAAATATTCCTGTGCAAACATATCCTCTTGAAGATGTTGTTTTAACCAATAGCGAAAATCACTATTCTCACGAGTAAAAACAGAACGAACCTGACGGTAAGTGTTCATTGAACCATAATGTGGAGGATAATATTTATCAATTTCAATTGTAAGAGTTTTCTTTTGAGGATATATTTCACAATCAGGGGTAAACTTTCTTATACCTACTTCCTTCTCTAAAAAATCAACAACAGCATAAATATCAAAATTATCTTCAAAATCATTATTTGTACCATAAATAAATAATCTTTCATCTTCAATTCTATAACAATACCTTCCAGAAGAAGGATAAACTATTCCTGTATTATCATAGAAATTTTTATCTCTCCTAGTTGAACCAATACAAATTTCTTTTTTATGAGGTTTTGAATCATCATCAAAAATTGGGATTAAGCAACCAGTAACTTTATAAATATCTTTTTGGAAAAGTTGAGCAGCATAATTAGCCTTTTCTACATTTGCAGCAAATTTATTCCTTTTATATTTAGGTACAATAATAACATAATCTGATTTTCCATTCTTAACCAAAGTTATTTTATCTTTCTGTGCAAATGAACTTAGGCTAATTATTAATAATAGAGCAACTAGATAAATTTTTCTCATATAGATTAATTATTAAACAAACTCTTTAATGTGTTTAGCTTGAAATATTATTTAGCAAAAGTACATAAAAAAATAAAGAGGAATAAAAACTTATTCCTCTTTATCAATGTTGAATCAAATATTATTATTATTTGATCTCTGCCATTCTAACCATTCCTGGATTTCCAGTTGGGTTGATAACATAAGACTCAATAGATAATATATCCTTACTAACTCCGTATTTTTCAGTTAAAAGGTTATATACATTTTGAGCTCTCTTATTTGCAATCTTTTGGTTTACACTTAACTTACCAGTAGTCTTATCAGCATATCCTTTGATAACAAATTTTCTGTTTGATTTTTTAACCATATCAGCGATATACTCAAGGTTTGCAGAATTAAATTCATCTAAAGTAGTTTTTCCTATTGTATAGAAAACTCTAAAGTTTCCATTTACATTAACAGCTTCAACCTTAGGAGCTTTTTTCAAAGCATCTAATTCTGAGTTAAGTTGATTTGCTCTTTGTTTTTCTTGATTTAATGAATTAGCTAAATCATTATTCTTCTTTTGTTGTTCAGCTAAAGATTTAGATAATTGATTATTTTGATTTTGAAGAGCTTGGTTTGCGCTATTGTCAACAGCAGGTGCTTCAACAACTGGAATTATTGGTTCAACAGAAGCATACTTAAACTCATTTTCTTTACCAATTTTATAAGTTACACCAACTGTTGCACTCATAGGTATATTAATGTATTTAGCACTGTTTCCATCAATAATAGATTTAATAACTGTTGCCTTTAATTCAAGATCAATATCTAATCTTTCATTAATTCTAAATTGATTAATTAAACCAGCACTTGCAGCAAATTCTGGGTTAACTATTTTTTCTGAGATATCAAAAGAAGTAGCCAAACCAAAACCTACAAAAGGAATCAATTCATAACATCTGTTAGGATCATATCGATGAAATTGAGAATGAAGATTAAATAAGAAATCTCCGTGAATATTAAAATATCCAAATCCCATTTCATAATTACCATCCTCATTTGCAACTCCAGAAACATAATTACTAACCAAAGAGTTATAACCTCTAAGATTAAAACCAGAAAGTTGAGCTCTAACCCCCATAACTGGAGTAAACCATTTACCTATAGATAAATCAACAGCAGGGCTAAAATGACCTAATAAAGATCCTGAAAAGTAGTTTTCTGAAACATAGGTTTGAACACCTACACCAGCTGAAATAAACCAATTATCATTAAAACTACCAACTTGGTAATTTTTTGTTGGTTTTAGTTCTCCTGCATTTTGAGCAATACTCAAAAGAGAAAAACCCACTAATAAACTTGTTAAAATAGTCTTTTTCATTTTGTTTTATTTTAATTAGTACTAATTGAACTCTATTTATATACTACTTGATAACAATGCAAATATACAAATTGTTTTCATAAAAAAACATTTTTATTGTTTTTAAGGTTAAAGGATAGAAATATTCAATAAAAAGGCTAAAACATTTGTTTCATAAATATTTTAGAACAACTATTCCAATCAATCAGATTATCAGCTTCTTGAATATCGATAAACTTAAAATCATTAAGTAAATTTTCTATCTTATTCTCCGCTTTATTTATTCCTACATTAGAACGAAACTTTCTATTTAATGAAATATTTTTCATCGGTTGTTCTTTATCAATATCTCTTGGATGAAAATAAGACATACAATAATCAGAATTTTCTACTAAGTATTTTATCATTGAATAAGGATATAAACGAAAATATCCACCTCCAGAAAATATCATTTTTCTCCAAAATAAAGAATAATAATTAATTGGCATTTCCTTTAATTCTATTCCATTATAAGAAATCACTGAAGGGCAATTACCCTTAAAGGAGCAATCTATTTCAATACCATTTTCAACCAAAACCTCAAAAGCCCATGCTTGATTCTTAGTTATCGAAAAACCAGGAGCCCTAAAATATTTTACCCCCTTGCTTGTAATATCCTCCAATAAATTAATTGAAGAAGATACATCATTACGAAACTCATCTTTATTATAAGAAGAAACTTGGCGATGAGAAAAAGAATGAGAGCCAATTTCATATCTTTCCGAAATCCTTCTTACCAAATCAGGATACTCTTTAGCAATCCAACCAACCACAAAGAAGGTCGCTTTGGTATTCGTAGACTCTAGCAAACGAAAAATGCGCTCCACGTTATCGTAGATGCGCATCTCAAAATTTCTATATTGACCATTACTATAAATATCTTCAAAACCTTGAAACCACTCCTCAACGTCAATTGTCAGTATCTTCATAAGTGAAAAGTTTAAAGTGAAAAGTTTAAAGTTATTCACTCTATTAGTTTATTTATTTAATTTTTGTTTCATTGTTTTTATCGAAACCACTAACATCGAGATTAGCTCATTTACTAGATCATCATAATAGATATATCTATCATTATCAATATAGTCTGTATCTTTCAGTAATTCTAACCAATATTTAGTTTCATTAGCCTCTTTTAGAGAAATTGAAAACTTATTAATAAAGTCAAGATTTGACTGAGCAAACTCACCCTCTCGAATCAAAGCCCCAATTGAAGTTCCACTTCTAAGTAATTGTTTAGAAATAACAAACTCTCTTTTCTGTATTTGAATATCCTGAATCAATCGAACAATCTCAACAGCAAAAATATAACTTTTATCTTTAAGTGGACTCTTCATAACTTTAAACTTTTAATTCTTCACTCTGTACTTTTCACTCTTAACTTTTCACTCTTCACTCTTAACTTTTCACTTTGAAAGGTACCAATGGTACATTTTTTCAATTCCTTCTTCTATTTCAATCTTATGATGCCAGCCTAAGCTGTGAAGCTTTGATGGGTCGGTTAGTTTTCGCATTGTCCCATCTGGTTTATCTTCATTAAAGACAATATCGCCGTCAAATCCAACCTTTTCAGCAACAAGATAAGCCAAATCTTTAATCGAAATTTCCTTACCAGTACCAATATTTATATGACAATTTCTTATTTCCTTTGCGTCTTTTGGTTTTAAGTCTTCGAAGTTAACGTTCTCCATAACAAACACACAAGCATCGGCCATTTCCTCAGACCAAAGAAACTCTCTCATTGGCTTACCAGTTCCCCAAATCTCAATATTCACTCCCTTATCACTCTTGGTAATGCCATATTTTGCAAGTTTTTCCAAAATAGCCTCCTTAGAAGCATCTTTGCCAACCCCTTCAATAGGATAAGAAGCCAAATCCTTACGAATCTCATCCCAATTATCCTTAAGCAAAGCCTTACCTAAATGAGCCTTACGAATCAAGGCAGGCAATACATGGCTTTTCTCTAGGTTGAAATTATCATTAGGACCATAAAGATTTGTAGGCATAACAGCAATAAAATTAGTTCCATATTGAATATTAAAACTCTCGCACATCTTTAGTCCAGCAATCTTAGCAATTGCATAAGGTTCATTGGTATATTCAAGCTCACTAGTCAAAAGAGAATCCTCTTTCATTGGCTGAGGACAAGAGGCTGGGTAAATACAAGTAGAGCCTAAGAATAAAAGCTTCTTAACGCCATATTTATATGCAGAGCCAATAACGTTATTCTGAATCTGAAGATTATTAAAAATAAAATCAGCCCTATAAATATTATTAGCCACAATACCCCCAACATGAGCAGCAGCCAAAAACACATAATCAGGTCTTTCGCTTTCAAAAAACTCTTCAGTAGCCTTTTGGTTACCAAGATCCAATTCCTCAAAAGAGCGACCAATCAAATTGGTATAGCCTTTAGATTTTAAATTATTCCATATAGCAGAACCAACCAAACCTTTATGCCCCGCAACATATATTTTATCAAAATATTCCATATTTTTCAAGTTAAAAGTTATTAGTGAAAAGTGAAAAGTTTTCTATGCATTGCGAACTCTTCACTTTTCACTTTTAGTTTTTCACCTCCAAACGGTAGTTATACCGTTTCTAAATCATGTTTAACCATAATCCTAACCAATTCTTCGAAGGATGTTTTTGATGGATTCCATCCTAGAAGTGTTTTCGCCTTGGTTGGGTCTCCTAAAAGTTGTTCCACCTCTGCTGGGCGGAAATACTTTGGATCAACTTCAACCAATATATCCCCAGTCTTAATATCAATACCTTTTTCATTTGCTCCTTCACCATCCCATTTTAGTTCAATACCAGCCTCTTTAAATGCAAGAGTAGTAAACTCACGAACAGTATGGTACTCACCAGTAGCGATAACAAAATCCTCAGGAGTATTGTGTTGTAACATCAACCACATACACTCAACATAATCCTTAGCATAACCCCAGTCTCTAAGAGAAGAAAGATTACCCAAATAAAGTTTCTTTTGTTTTCCCTTTGCAATACGAGCAGCAGCAAGTGTTATCTTACGAGTAACAAAGGTCTCACCCCTACGCTCCGATTCATGATTAAACAAAATACCATTCACGGCAAACATACCATAACTCTCACGATAGTTTTTTGTAATCCAAAAACCATAAAGCTTAGCAACACCATAAGGAGAACGTGGATAGAAAGGAGTAGTCTCCTTTTGAGGAACCTCTTGAACAAGACCATAAAGCTCAGAAGTAGAAGCTTGATAAATCTTACACTCCTTCTCAAGGTTAAGAATTCTAACAGCCTCTAAAAGACGCAGAGTCCCAACAGCATCAGTCTCCGCAGTATATTCCGGAACATCGAAAGAAACCTTAACATGACTTTGAGCCGCTAGGTTATAAATCTCATCAGGCTTAACAACCTGAATAATTCTAATCAAGGAGCTAGAATCTGTCATATCACCATAGTGAAGATTAATAGCCCTTTGTTTATGAGTATCCTTAATCCACTCATTTAAGTATAGATGTTCAATCCTTCCTGTATTAAAAGTGGAGCTGCGACGCAAAACGCCATGAACCTCATAACCTTTCTCTAAAAGGAACTCAGCCAAGAAACTTCCATCCTGACCAGTAATACCAGTAATTAATGCCTTTTTCATATATATTTTTTATTTTTGATTCGTTTTTTATTTAGTTGTTTAAACTTTTAACTTGCAAAGGAACTCTTCAATCTTCACTTTTCACTTTTAGCTTTTCACTCTTCACTTAATATTAGTCGCAATGAAAAACCTCTTCCATATTATGCCACCACTGATTTGGATTAATGCATAAAGATTCCTGACAAGGATCAGTTTCCTTCCACCATTTTTTAGTCATCTCATCCTCTGACATTAATTTCATATCTTTCTCAAAGTCCTCACCCACATATTCAAAATAGGCGAACAAAGTATCGTCTCGGAGTACAAATATAGAATAATTTCTAATATTACACTCCCAAATCTTATCCAAAACCTCTTGCCAAGGATTAGCATGAAGCTTTTTATAATATTCTAAACACTCTGGTTTAACCCTAATAACCTGACCAAAACGTCTCATAAACTATCTCCTTATTCTAATTCTTAAAGTATTCTTTTGTTCAACTTCAGAGAACAATGCCAAATATCCTCCACCACCAGCTCCACAAAGTTTATAACCCAAAACATCTGGCGAAAGACTCTCAATAACAGCTTCAACCTCCCTAGTAACCATATTTGGAAACATAGAAATCTGAGCCTTATAACTCGCGGTAATTGCCTTAGCAAAACCTTTTGAGTCCATATTTTTTACACTTTCCCACAAACCCTCAGCAGCCTTAGCCAAAGCCTTAGCCTTAACTTCGCAAATATCTGAATTATCAGTAACACTTAACCCACTCTCTCTTGGTTCAAGAGCAAGAAGATAAATTCTATCTTCAAGCCACTTAAGAATATCATCATTTAAAACACTCTCAATCCTCTTTGGCCAATACTCTCCCCTGTCATAATATAAATAATTAAGACCAGGCATAACAATACCCAAAGAATCTTGAGAACCACTAACATATTCACTACCTGGAGGATTTTCATAACAGAAAAGAATCTTTGCTAACTTCTCCTTATCTCCCTCAGGAATCTCTGTATGCCAAAGTTCAATAGCCTTTTTCCTTGTGCTTGTACTCATACCACTACGGTCATTAAACTCATAATCGGGTTCAATACAAATTGTGACAACAGCACCAGGATAAATTTTCGAAACATAGGCTTGGTCTAACCAACCACCAGCCAAATCGATTCGATAAGGAATAGTACACTCCGTTCTTAAATCAGTGGTACTTCTGCGAGGTAGCCCCTGGGAAGGTAAACGCTTACTAATAATATATTTAATTCCTAGCTCTCTGCATAACTTCTCTTTTTCAAAAGAATGACCATCCTCATTAACAAACAAAATATCAGGTCTAAGATCAAGCAAATCATCCTTAAAATCCAAGACACCACTACCCCTATTAATCCAAGCCTGCTTAACACATCTCAATGACCTAACCATATATAATCTTTCCATATCGGTATTGATAGTCTTTCTACCCTTAAGATCAAAAATAGTCTTATCGGAACCTATCCCAACATATAAATCTCCATATTGAGAAGCCTCTTCGAAAAATGCAACATGACCAGAATGTAGCATATCATAGCATCCAGAAACAAAAACCTTTTTTCCCATTTTTAATTTGTAATTTAAAAATTAAAATTTAAAACTGCCTTTTTCCATAAAACGTGCAAAGAAGAAGACCACAATAAACCCTATTAGCGGGAAAATAAAACCTAGAGCGATACTATTTTCACCAATTGCACCCATCAAAGGAGGAACAATAGCACCTCCAACAATTGACATAACAAGTAAAGAAGAACCCTCCTCAGTATTATCACCCAAATTACCAATCGACAATGCAAAAATAGTTGGAAACATAATAGACATAAACAAATAAGTAAGCAGTAGAGCAACCATGGACACAAATCCAAAAGAGAAAATAACTAGAATCATTGAACAAGCAGCAAGAATAGCAACCAACCTAAGAAGTTTAACAGGAGAATATTTTTTCATAATAAAACTACCAACCATCCTACCTATCATAAACAAACCCATACCTCCCAAAGAAAGAATAAGAGCAGCATAACGAGGAAGAATAGAGGGTTCAAATTCGATAACGTAATTGATAAAGAAACTATTAATGCCAGTCTGAGCACCAACATAAAAGAACTGAGCAATAACACCAAAAACAAAAAGTTTATTTTTAAGCAAAACCCTCATCCCTCCATTTTTCTTAACATCAATATCATTCCTTTCAATCTTAGGCAATTTAATAAACATAAACACCAAAGCAACAATCAAAACAATAAGTCCAATAATAGTATAAGGCAAAGCAACACTACCATTAGAACCATCTGCATTAAAAATCATAAGTCCACCAATCATAGGACCAAAAATCCAACCAAGACCATTAAAAGACTGAGCAAAACTTAATCTGCTAGCACCAGTAGCCTTATCGCCCAAGGCAACAATATAGGGATTAGAAGCAGTCTCAAGAAAAGTCAAACCACAACCAATAACAAACAAAGAAACAATAAAATAAGGAAAAGACATTATCCTTTCAGCAGGAACAAACATAAAAGCACCGATAGCAAAAAGCATAAGTCCAAAAATCACACTCCTCTTATAAGAAAATCTCTTAATAAACCTTCCAGCAGGAATAGCCATAAGGAAATATCCACCATAAACAGCAACCTGAACCAAAGCAGAATGAGACTTAGAAATAACCAAAACATCCTGAAAATGTTTATTCAAAACATCCAAAATACTATGAGCAAACCCCCATAGGAAGAAAAGAAAAACAAAAAGAACTAAAGGAAAAGTAAATTTTTTCATTGATTTTTTTTATTTAGTTTGATGTTGCTTAGCAACGTTGGGTTTTGCTTCGCAAAGTTAGATATTTTTTTTAAATGTTGGATTTCATTTTATGAAGTTGATTTTGCGTTGCAAAGTTTTTATAAATTGTAAATTGTAAGTTTTAAATTACAATTTAAAATCTAAGCAAATATAAAAATTTGTTACAATTACAGGGCAAAAAACACTATTTTTTGTTTCAAATACAGGGATACCTATAAAGTTTGAAGTTGCTTACAACGTTTATTTTCCCCCAGATTTCCACAAATTACATAAATTAAAAGTAACAAATTAAAATTAAACCCGGCATCGCCCAAACCGACATTTTAAAATTACCGTAAAGTGGAAGAGGCTTAAAACCGTTAAGAAAGTTTATACTGTTTGAGCCAAAGGCGAGTTTATAAACTTTTTGGGTTTCAGACTCTGGAATAGGTAATTTTGAACAGTCTTGATTTTTTGTAACTTTTTTATCAAGAAAAAAGTTATGCTGAAGAAACGTTTAATTTTAAAATTTCTGTGATAGCAAAATTATTTCAATTTCTTGACTATATTGCTATCTAATAGCGATTTCATCTGAGAAATAGCTACCTTATTAAGTTGTATAAGTCTTTCTTTTTGTGTCAATCCTTGTCGAATAAGCAGTGCATTTATACTTTCCATATTACTCAGTACTATTAGATTCTCTAAAGAGGCATAATCTCGAATATTACCATTTTTGTCTGGATTTTGATCTCGCCACTGCTTTGCAGTAACACCAAATAATGCAACATTTAACAAATCAGCTTCATTTGCATAAACAAAACTTGCTTGAAAACTAGTAATTTCTTTAGGAATTAGGTTTTCCTTAATAGCATCAGTATGTATATGATAATTTACTTTAGAAAGTGTTCTTTGTAAATTCCATTCTATTTTAAGACGATCATCTTCATCAGCCTTAAGCCTCTGATATTCTTTTACTAAAAGCAGTTGAAACTTTGGACTTATCCACATTCCAAAATGAAATGCAATATCCTTATGTGCATAAGTTCCTCCATATCTACCAGCTTTTGCAATAATTCCAATAGCATTTGTTCCTTCAATCCATTGTTTAACAGAAAGTACAAAATTATTACTCCCTGCATAATTTTTAATTGTACCGAAATCGGTATAATTAAAATTAGGATTATATAATGCTTCCCACTCCCCAATATATTCGATAGTGCTCTTTAAACTTAACCATTTAATAATTATAGCTTCCTGCATTTGGCTTTTTGCCATATCAGTAAGCGAAATAAAATCATCGTCATTCTGATTAATAATTGTAATTTCATATCCTGCAATTTCTATTTTATTATTTTTCATCATAATAATCAATTTCTAATAAGACTACAAAACTAATAATTATTTTGTCTTGAACAATGATTTATCTGATTTTATGATTTCCTACTATAATATCACCAATAAGTGACTTGGTGAAAAGATGTATTTATTTTATCTACTCTATTGTGCACAATTTAGATATTTCATTGTGCAGATTTAAGGCATTTCATTGTGCAAATTTCAAACAATCAATTGTAAATAATAATAAAGTTTGAAGTTACTTCGCAACTTATTTTTGCCCACAGATTTTCACAGATTACACAAATAAACAAACAAACACGGCATCGCCAAGAATGACATTTTGAAATTACCGTAAAGAGGAAGAGACTTAAAACCGTTAAGAAAGTTTATACTGTCTGAGCCAAAGGCGAGTTTAATTAAAGAGTGAAAAACTAAAAAATAAAAGTGAAAAATAAGGGTAAATCCTCAAAAAAAACTTTTACCTTTTACCTTTTAACTATTCACTACCCTGCTTTTACCTTTTTACTTGCTTTTCACTGCTTTTCACTCATCACTCTTAACTTTTCACTTAATACGGTCTTGATATTTTGTTACTTTTGCATCAAGGTAAAAGTAAGTAGAAAAAGTTTTGATATTTTGTTACTTTTCTATCAAGAGACACAAAATAAAAAGTTTAGAGAAAAACTAATAAAAAATCTTTATGATAATAGATTTTACTTCTTCACAAGTAAGAAACAATGATATTAAACCAGAAAGAACAGCACCAACAACCCAAGCCATCACCTTTAAAAGAGTGAACACAGAAAATCTAACACGAGCCCAATTAACCTCACTACTCCTACTATTTATCAAATCAGAAAGTTCAGAATAAACATTATACGCATTTTGATAATCATTAAATGATTCATCAAGCTTAAGTGATTCATTCTTCTTTGCCCTTCTAATTAATTTGACAGCATTATTTTTAAGCTCCAAAAACTTTGGATAAAATAAGCCATTATCCAAAACAGTTAAATCCACATGTTTAGTTCTACTTTCAAAAGACTTAACCTCCACATAAAACGAAACATTTAGATACTTATAACAATCCAAGACTATTCTATTAATATGCCTTTCAGCACGAAAAAGCTCGTTTTCAATTTGATAATCAGAAGAACTAGGTATAAAACATCGAGCAATATGATCATTAAAAGCCCGAATCTCATTAAACAAAGGAATGGGGAACACCTCTTCCCTTGCCTCATACAACGCAATAAGAGGTTTTATAACCTCATTGTAAGTATTATATAAATCAGAAATTTTATCAGAATGAAGACTATTCAAAACATCTATATTTTAGATAAAACAGAATCAATATCCCTTTTACTAATTAATCTTTTAAGAAAAATATAAACAGAACCACGAGCCACAAAATCACCAATCTTATATCTATTTTTCAATTTTTTACCTATCTTATCCTCAATAATAGAATCAATAGTCTCTGCATCTTTAGAAATCAATTCATCAAATGTAAGTCCAGTCTTTTTTTCAATAGACCTCCTACTTTTTTCATTTAATCTAAATTGTCCCATAACATTAATATTTTGATTTTGCAAAGATAAACTTTTTTTCTAATTGTAAGTTTTAAATTTTAAATTGCAAACTAAAAGTAAAAAGTATCAAACTAAAAAACATACGGCATCGCCCAAACTTTTCACTATTAACTATTAACTTTTCACTTAATATGGCATCGCCCAAACTTTTACCTTTTAACTTTTAACTATTCACTACCCTGCTATTACCTTTTAACTTGCGAAGCATTGCTTTTGCATCAAGGTAAAAATAAGTAGAAAAATACGTGGACAAATAAAAAAATATCCGGGCAAATTTGTGTAAATCTGTGGGCAAAAAGAAAATAATCAGTGGATGAAACCTAAGAAATAACTTTTTTAATCTCTTGAGCAGATTTTTTAGAGCAAATCAAAATATCATTCTCGCCCTCTACAATAATCAAACCCTCAACGCCTACAATAGAAATATTCTTACCATTAGCACTTATTATTATATTATTTTTAGAGTCGAATTGTTTAAGAGAAGTTCCCTTAACAATATTCCCATTCTCATCACCCTCAAACACCTCTTCCAAGGCAGGATAAGAACCAATATCATTCCAACCAAAATCGGTAGGAATAACCATAGTATTATGGTATTTTTCCATAATCCCATAATCGATAGAAACCTTCTCAAACTCCATAAACCATTTCATCAAAACCTCATTCTCAGGATTCCTTATCTCTGAGCCCAAAAGCTTAATCTGATTCAAAATCCTATAATGATTAGGCATTAAATCCTTGAAGGCAGAAAAAATAGTATTAATATTAAAAACAAACATTCCACTATTCCATAAAAATCTACCCGAATCAACATATTGCTTTGCTAAATCAGCATTAGGCTTCTCACAAAAACGAATAACCCTACTCTCTTTACCCACCTCAAAAGAATCCGTCTCCAAATAACCATAACCAGTCTCAGCTCTATTAGGTTTAATACCCAAGGTAATAATAGAATCAACCTTAGAAGCAATATCCACAGCCTTAAGTAAAATTTCTCTAAAGTTTTCTTCGTCCTTAATCAAATGATCAGAAGCCAAAACAATTAAAGAAGCATCCTTAAACCTGTTATTAATAACCAAAGAACCAAAACCAATAGCAGCAGCAGTATCCCTAAAAGCAGGTTCAATAATAATATTCTCCACACTCAACATAGGCAACTCCTCCAACACACCCTCATCCTGAAGAGCATTAGTTCCAACAAAAATCCTATCCTGGCTCACAATATCCAAAACCCTATCCACAGTCATACGAATCAAACTCCTCTCAGAATCAATCAAACGCAATAACTGCTTAGGTCTCTTTTTAGTAGATAATGGCCAGAACCTCTCCCCAGAACCTCCAGCCATAATCAAAACACAAATATTATTTGTCATTATATATTTAAATTGATTTTTTACTTTTTATTAAATTCCACTACAGCTTTTTCAAAATCCATTCTTGGTAACGTGGGAAAAACCTTATATACTAAATCACTTTTAGGAAAAAGAATGACCCAAACCGTTAGGAAAATAATCATAAAGTCTACCCATAGATTACGATTATTAAAATACCAAACCTCTAGTTCTCCCTTATGAGGTTGAATATAATTTTGATAAAACAAAACTGAATCTTTAGCTAAAGACACATGGTACTCTTCATCTCTAAACACAATTGAACCTATTCCAGAGAGTCCAGGTTTAGACTTAATAACTCTATCTTTTACATATTGATTATATGTATTATAATCACATTGCATTAATGGTCTAGGACCAACAAATGACATATTACCAATTAATATATTAATTAACTGAGGTATTTCATTGATTTTAGTTTTACGAAGAAACCTACCCATTGG
Source organism: Bacteroidota bacterium (assembly GCA_017860275.1). Classification (GTDB taxonomy): domain Bacteria; phylum Bacteroidota; class Bacteroidia; order Bacteroidales; family P3; genus UBA10566. Next base: position 51,159 of record JAFNAQ010000002.1, on the reverse strand, counting down.
TAGCACTCGTGGATCTTTTCGTGTAGTAATACTCCCCGTACCCATATTAGGACTATTTTTAAGCATGGTAGCAAACTTCCATACATTAAAACTCTTTCCTCCCTTACCAATACGTTCTTGAAAATAGAAAACATAATGTTCCCCAGTCAAAAGCAAGCCAATAACAATAGGAACCAATAAAGGAGAAAACACCAATAATGCCAATAAAGACATTGTAATATCAAAAATTCTTTTAATTAACTTATACATAAGATCACATTTTTGAGTCTAGGTTTTTCCCTTTTTCCTCATGTTCAAAGTTAGGGATAAAATCTTTTAAAAGAATAACAATATCGCCCTTAGTCATATCACTACGAGAAAGAAGCTCACTCATCTTTGTAAAGAATATATCAATATCAGAAATAGGTCGTGCAGGATACTCCTCAATCACACCAAGAGAAGAAAACCTCTCCATATTTAATGACTCACCCTTAATAAAGAATTCCTCAAAGCCCTTTTCTCCAGTAGTATCAGAACCGAAATAATATACAGGATAAGTATCCGTATTCTCTGGCATCTTATATGCAAACTCCCTAGCTTCTTCTTCCAATGAGCAATATTTAATCTCATAACCAAGCTCACCTAAGAACTTATCGGCAATAGAAGAAAATGTCATCATATCTTCCTCACCCAATTTTGGAAAGAATATTTCACCACTCTTCCCCAATACACAAGCCAGCATACAAATCTGACCACTCTCATCAGGAGAAACAAAATAACGCTTCACATCACAAGGAGCACTTAGTGGCTGATGCTTCATTAATCTCTCAATAAAACCTGCAAGCAAAGAGCCATTAGAGAAAGCAACATTAGCAAAACGAGCAGTAGTAACCTTAAACTTATTAGAATAAGACATAATCATCTCCTCCATAACTTTCTTACTACAACCCATAATATTTACAGGATTAGCAGCCTTATCGGTCGAAACACAGAAAAAATGCTTAGGAGGAATCTCTGACAAAAGGTCTAAAAGTTTTCTCGCTTTAAGAACATTGTTTTCTATCAATGCAGCCACAGAATACTGATCCTTCTCACTTCTAACATGTTTATGAGCAGAAAAATTAGCCACAATATCAAAACCACCCTCATTTCTAAAAATCTTTTCAAAAATAGGATCAGCAAAACTAAGTGGATAAGTTCTATAATCCTCCGGAACAAACATACCATAAGTAGAACGAAGATCACGAGTAAGCTCTGTTAAACCATTCTCAGAAATATCAACAACAACCAATTTACTTGGCTTAAAAGGCAAAATCGCACGAATATAAGAAGAGCCAATAGTACCAGCCCCACCAATAACCAAAACAGATTTACCTTGAATCTCCTGAGTTAATGCCTCTCTATTTTTCTCAATATCTTTCAAAAACATACTCTCCACCCTATGGGTAATATGTTTTGATATAAAATTATTTACATTCAACATAAAAATGATTTTTACCTATAAACTCCTTTTTGAATATTTTCGTAGTAATTTGGAATAATAACTGTACTAGGAATATTCACAACCCTATCTTCAAGCCACTGAGAATTTGAAAGGTCACCACATTGGCAGCCCTTATACATATCAAGTTTATTATTTAATACCCAAATAGGACGAGTCATAATTCCATTATCATTAGTATAGGTAAGAAACTCGTCTCTTGAAGCCCTGTCCTTTAGAATAACAGCATTAAGCCAATAATTAGAACGGGAATCATTAGATTCAACAAAAAACTCAATATCTTTATTATCCTTAAAGAAAGTAATATACTTATCCGTTAGCTTACGTTTTTCGCCAATAAAGAACTCACATTGTTCAATCTGACCAAGACCCAAAGCAGCAGCAAGATTTGTTAGACGATAATTATAACCAGTATAATCATGATTATACTCCCACTTATGAGGAACCTTAGCAGTTGTTGTAATATGTTTAGCTCTTTTAGCAAGTTCTTCATCATCAGTCAAAATCATTCCACCACCACCAGTAGTAATAACCTTATTACCATTAAAACTTAAGGCACTAAGTTTACCAAATAAACCAGTATGCTTTCCTTTATAATAGGAGCCAATACTTTCAGCAGCATCTTCAACCAAAGGAATATTATACCTCTGGCAAATATCAGCAATTGCATCAATCTCACAAGGATGACCGAAGGTATGCATAGGAACAACAGCAGCAAAACGTTTTCCTGTTTTATTATTATATGAATTCCCATCAGCACCTTTGCGTACATTTTCCTTTAGAAACTCTTCAAGCTTAATTGGGCACATACCCATAGTTGAACGAGAAACATCTACAAAAACTGGATTTGCACCAGTATAAGTGATGGCATTGCAGGTAGCTATAAAAGATATAGGTTGAGTAATAACTTCCTCACCAGGACGTACACCTGCCAAAAGCATACAAATATGCAAAGCCGAAGTACCATTAACAGCAGCCACTGCATATTTACTACCTGTGAAGTCAGCAACAGCCTTCTCAAACTTATTCACATATTCACCTACACTGGAAACAAAATTTGAATCCATAGCATCCATAATATACTTCCTCTCATTCCCAACAAAACGAGGATCATGAAGTATAATATAACCATCCCTATCATCAAAAGTCTCGCGAACGAAACCAACAAAATCTGCGTAATTCATAATAGATTAATTTTTTAATAATTTAAAGACAAAATAAATTACAATTATATCCTTTTTTTAATGGCATTAATTACATAAAACATAAAACAATATGAAGAAAAAATAATATTTAAGTTTTCTATCTCTCTATAGACTTTCCACACATCCTTTGCTGCCTTTCCTTTTTTTGCAGTATTAGAATTTGAAACCAATCTATAAGTCCCTAGGGTTTTATTTAAGCCAAAACAGTTATATCCTTTTTTAAGAATCAATAACCATAAGGCCATATCATGGCTACTTTTAATATTTGGCATTCTAAAATCACCTACAATAGATTTATCAATGATTACGGTTAAACAACCAATTATAGTATTTTTAAGATATTCATAATATGAAATGATATTAGGTACTTTTATTATTATATTATTAAACTCTCCATTTTCATAAATTTGATCATAATTAGAACATGAAAAGGCAATTTTATTTTTATTCATAAATTCTAATTGTAATTCTAATTTATTTGGGTACCATAAATCATCACTATCTAAAAAAGCTAGAAATTTTCCATTTGCCTTTTCAATTGAATTATTTCTAGCAATAGCTGCACCAGAATTGATATTATGTTTAAATATTTTTATTCTATTGTCTTTTTGAATATATTCATTTATTATTTCAATAGTATTATCTGTTGAACAATCATCAGTAATTAATAATTCCCAATTTTGATAAGTTTGTGATAGAACGGAATCAATAGATTCATCAATAAATCTTGATGAATTATAAGAAGGCATTATAATAGAAACTAAACCATAATCTTCCATAATTATTTATCCAATCTTATAATAAACAAATCCTTTTTCAATTAATTCCTTAGAATCATATATATTCCTTCCATCAAATACAAAATAGTTATTCATTGATTTCTTTAATACATCCCAGCTTGGTACTCGGAATTCTTTCCATTCTGTAACTAACATTAAAGCATCTGAATCTACTGTTGCTTCATACATATCCTTGGAATAAATTACTTTATCTCCAATTTTTCTTTTGCATTCTTCCATTGAGATTGGATCATAGACTTTTACTTTGCAACCTGCTTGAAGAAGTAAATCAATTAATACCAATGAAGGTGCTTCTCTCATATCATCTGTTTCAGGCTTAAAACTAAGACCCCAAATTGATATGGTTTTTCCTTTTAATACACCTTGAAAGTGTTTATGTAATTTATTGAAAAGGATTGATTTTTGTTTATCGTTTACTCTTTCAACTGCTTGCAACACCTCCATTTCATAACCATTATGCTGTGCAGTTTTAATTAATGCTTTTACATCCTTCGGGAAACAAGAACCACCATATCCACAACCTGGATATAGGAATTTCTGTCCAATTCTGGTATCGGAACCAATTCCTTTTCTAACCATATTAACGTCTGCACCAACAAGTTCGCAAAGATTCGCAATATCATTCATAAAAGAAATACGAGTAGCTAACATGGAATTTGCTGCATATTTAATCATTTCAGCAGAAGGAATATCTGTAAATATCATTAGGTTATTCTGTAACATAAAAGGCTTATAAAGTCTTGTTAGTATTTCTTTAGCTCTTTCAGTTTCAACGCCTACAACAACCCTGTCTGGTCGTAAAAAGTCTTGAACTGCCGCCCCTTCTTTTAAAAATTCAGGATTACTTGCAACATCAAATTCAATATCTAAACCTCGTTTATCCAACTCTTTTTGAATTGCAGCCTTAACCTTTATTGCAGTTCCAACTGGCACAGTACTTTTAGTTACGAATACCAAATACTTATTCATATTCTTTCCAACAGTTCTTGCTACATCCAAAACATATCGCAAATCAGCACTACCATCCTCGTCGGGTGGAGTTCCAACAGCACTAAATACAACATCAACATCATCCAATACTGAAGTCAAATTAGTTGTAAAATTAAGTCGTCCAGCTTTATGGTTCCTTACAACCATATCGTCTAAGCCTGGCTCAAAAATAGGCATATATCCTAATTTAAGTTTTGAAATCTTATCCTCATCAATATCTACACATGTAACATTGATTCCCATTTCTGCAAAACAAGTTCCAGAAACTAATCCAACATATCCTGTACCTACAATTGCTATATTCATATATTTATTATTTTTTTCTTTTAATTTACATTAACCTTAACTGCTATTTTTATAATAATAAAGTAGACAATTCTATATTTCTTTTTAAAATTCAAAAGTTATCCACTAAAATATTTTTTAATTATTTCAAAATCGACTACTTATTATCTCCCAAGCTACTTCAGAAGTATATTTTAAACTTTCAATATATGCTTTATTCTTCATTTCAAATAAAACTCTTGGATTATTATATATAAATATAATTTTTGACCAAATATAATCCACATTATTATCAAAAGGGACAATAAAACCTGTTTCACCATCAATAACAAATTCATCTGCATGCTTCCATTTTGAAACTATAACAGGTATACCAGCGCGATAAGAATCTAAAATAGAACCAGGAAAACCTTCAGTATAATAGTGAGTAGGGAAAAGTAAAATATCATAATTATTTAGTGTATTAGGAATTGTATCTGGCTGAATAACTCCATTATAACAAATAAAATCATATTTATTTAGATTAGATTTAAAATATTCATTATCTTCTTGATTAATAGGCCCATAAAAATCAATACTTATTTGATTATGGTATTTATTTTTTAATATCAAATCTGCAATTGAAAATACAATATCTAAACCTTTCTTTTTATTTATTCGAGCCATAAAAACTATTTTTAATTTATGCTCGTTTAATATTTTTATTTTAGGAATAAAATCCCCATATCTAAAATTTGGTATTTTGGTTGAATTAAATATTTTATATTTCTCTGATAATTGTCTGTTCATTAATTGATTTTCCGTAAAAATTTGAAAAATATTCTTTAAAAAAAATCTATGCAATGGTTTATTTGAAATGAACTCAACCAACCAGCCTCCAACAACAATATATATAATTTTAAATCTAAAACATTTAGATAATATAAAAAAAAGAGGAAATAAGTATTTTAAATTATTATGAGCTGGTAAATAAATAAATATATTACAAGTAATTATTTTCTTTAAAGAATTAAATAATGATATAAAACCCTCAGATCTTAAAGTTTGAGTATCTATATAATTAACTCTTTGATTTTGTCTTAAAAATAATTCATATATATTTCTAGTCTTTACAGTTTGACCATCTAATTGATTAGTTTTATATCCAAAATATCCAACAACTAATATTTTTTTTTCCATCATAGAACAATTATTTTTTGCCTTAACTTAAAAACTCACTATATACGACACTTATTTACTAGTATATTCTTTTAAAATAAATATTCTACTTATAATTAAATATCTGATATGTATAAAAATCTGCTTATATAATTATAAAATAATATAGTATCACATTTTAGAGTTTTACAATAGAAACCATTCTTCTATCAATACAATTAAAGTATAATCACATTAATAACAATTATATATAAATTTATTGAGTATCAAATTTATTTAAATGTCATTTATCTTCCTATAAACTCAAAGAGAAGCCCTTTCCTTGAGCTTCTCTTAGTATTATTTGATTTCTTACTTGTTGATTTCTCAACTTAGACTTTTAACTTTAGTCTTTAGGTTTTCACCTCGCAACTATAAGCTTTTCACTTTTAGTTTTTAGCTTTTAACTCTCAAAAAGAATTACGGAGTTGGAGGTGTTGGTTCTGTTTCGTATGGGTCAATACTTATAGAAACAGACTTCATTTGGTCTTTTAACTCTACAGTTGGAATAAATCCAATTGTAATTCTTTCGATGGTATCAGCAGTTACCTCCTCTGGGGTATTCATTGCCTTAACCTTAGTCTTTAGATCAAAGATTCCAAGACCATCGAATTTTACGTTATGACCTGCTTTTATCATGGTTACTGCAGCAGTAGCCATTGCATCAAGCACATTGAGGGTGTCCCCTCTACTAACAGTGGTTGATTTCTCAATCATTGCAGCCATAGCCTTAAAGTCGATTGTTTCGCCTTTAACAGGTTGAGCTAAATACTTTTCACCAGGAGAATAGCCAACATGGATATTCTTTTTAACTTTTCTAAATTTCATAAGCAGAAATTTTAAGTTGATTATTATATTTAATTAAGCTGCCACCTTATTTATGTAGCATTTTTATTCAATCTTTTTTATAATGCACCTCCCTAACTCTATTATCTCCTAACACAAATTCAACTTTTTTAAACCTTTTCTTCATATAAACCGAAGGCTTATAAATACATTTAAATCTCTTGATAGTTTTGACCGTCACTTCCTCTGGAGTATCGACCGCCGTTGCTTCAATTGCAGGAAAATATGAACCAAAAAGCCTCAAAATTAATGGGTGACCATTTTCCAACATCCAAAGAGCCGTTGTCTCCATTTCAGCAAATACTCCTAAGATATCTCCCCTACTCAAGGTGCTTTTCTTTTCAATCATTTCCGCAAGTTCTTCAAACCCAACTCTAGCTTCTTGTTGAATAACAGCAATGTATTTATCCTCTGGAATACTATTGGTTGTAATTTTTCTCTTGAGTCTAAAGTATTTAATTGCCATATCTTCAAAATTTAATCAAGCATTTTTGCATTTACATCAAGTCTTTTTACCCTAAAAGTGCCATTTTCATGGTTTAAAAGTGCCACTTTTAATATTCAAAAATGCCATTTTTCGCATATAAAAGTGCCATTTTTGAGGTATTTAGATCAAGTATTAATTCAAAAATTCAAGGTTAATTTTTATTTTTCCTTAGTTTTTATCTATAAACTCTTGCTCAAATTATATTTTTGCTTGAATTTATAATTAAAAATGCAGGTAATTTCGCTAAATTTTAGTATATAACGTGAGAATAAATTAATTTATTATTTAATTCGAAAATTTTATTCTAATATTTTTTTTAATCTAAATATTAAATACCTGATAATCTTAACAACACCGCTTTTAAATTTCTAGAAATAAATATATATTTAGGTTGATAATGAGTAATTTAAAAGTTGTAATTTAAAATTAGAAATTCATCTTAGCAATCATCCTTAACAATATCTACCCTACAATCTTTATCCATACCACTAAGTTCCCTAATAAAATCGTCAAACTTTTCCCTATCTGTAACAATTAGTCTTGCTATCTCCTCTTGAAATATTTGAATAAACTCTTCAATCCTATCTTCTGAAAAACCTTTAGCCGCCATAATCTCTCTGATAGAAATATTAACAGTAACAGCAGAATGATCATTAATCTTATCCTCTACTTCCATAGAGACTAATTTTTCAATTTTTTCTTTGTCGGTCATAATTGTATGGTTTTATGGTTTAATTTATTGGTAACAAAAGACTAATTCAAAATATATCACACATATTAATTAACTTATTCCTTTTTCCCAAACCTAACGATTAATTATATCAACGTAGCTTTAAATAATATTTAATATTTGATTTGATCTTTCTAATTAATAATAAAATAATCACAGGAAATCCATAACCTTTAAAAAAAGCGACTGCCCATCCTAAAAAATCATTAGATACCATATTCAAAGTATTTGAGAAAACTAATGCTATTAATATAGTTACTAATACATCATCGTGGTATTTAATACCTCTTTTAACAATATTTGCCCAGAAATAAGCAAAAAATATTCCAATCAAAATTACTCCTGCTGGACCAAAATCCATATAAGGTGCAGTTAATAAAAAAAACTGACGACCTTCATTTAATCGCTTAACATCATAAAAAGTGGCCATATACCAATTTGAGAGAGGTAAAGGTCTATCTGGCCACAAGACATTAGGAATAATAGCAGAAATAGGGCCAAAACTATATTTACCCAATCCTAAATTATAGTCTACACCCAATGATTTAACAATTTGAGGTAATGTTTCATAGGGCACTGCAAAATTTCCGCTAGTCAAAGTATAGAAATAATTCAAAGACTCATTATCAATATTTTGTTTCTTTTCATATAAGGTAGTAGATAATGATGAAAAGTTTTCATACGAGTCGCCTCTTAAAAAACCATTAAGAGTTAAAAGATAGAAACAAAGAGAAAACAAAGATAATAATTTAAAAATACTTATTCGTTTGTACAGTTGATAATATAAAAGCACCGAAGTTCCTATCAGTATTACCAACACAGCTCTTCTACCCATGATAAAGAAAATAATAGAAAGTATAAGTATTAATACCATGTATATGTATATATATTTTTTATTTTTTATTGATAATACATTACCCCATAAAATAATACTTAATGAAACTATCCATTCAAAACCTACTGCATAATGATTTTTACCAACAAATAGATTAGTAACTCCATAACCAGACAATATTAAGTTAAGAAAACCACCAACTTCTCTACTTAATTGAAAAAGCATAAAGATAGAAATTATTAATAATAGAAAAATAATATAATATTCATATCTTTTTATTCTATTTTGTGTATTTACAGTCATTGAATAACATTTAAACAATGTGAATTTTTTATAAAAGAACACAAAAGTAATGTTAAAAACAGCACATAAAATATTTGCATAAGGAATATATTGAGAAAAAGAGAAAAATTGAGGACTAATATCTCCTATTGGATTGGATTGAGAAAAATTAAAAAGTGACAGTGGCAATACATATAGTGCAACAATTAAAATAAAAAAAATCGGTGTTAAATTTTTAAATGAGTATTTATCCTTTTTACTTGATGAAACAAGTAAGATAGATATAAATATGCTAAATATATAAAAGATTAATCCTATAAGTGAAAAAAATTGATTATAAACATCCATCTGCATAATTGTTATATTTAATCCCTCTCTTCTTTATAAATTTTGCTGGTACACCACCCCATATCTCCATACTAGGTACATCTTTAGTTACAACAGCACCAGCCGCAATAATAGCACCATTACCTATATTGACACCCTTTAAAATTACTACATTTGCTCCAATCCAAACCTCATCTTCTATATTTGGTGGATTTTTAAATTTTTCTACAATAGAGGATTTATAACCAAGACTTATAGCATGACTAGGAGAAGTTGTAATAAATTCAACATTATGTTCTGTAGGTCCAATAATAACATTATAACCAATTGAACAATAGTTTCCAATTACACCTGTCATAATCGTACCTGAATTAATATAACTTCCATTACCAAGAATGACTGATGAACCTATTGTTGCATTTCCTATATAGTAAGCATTTTTTATTTTAGATTTTGGGCTTACTTTAGCTCCTCTTCCTAATTTAACACCAAGCAAACTAGCTCTAATATTCCCTATTAAATAATATGTATATGAAATAATTAGTGACAAAATATTCTTAAGTAATATATAAATATTCATCTTTAAATAATTTATTAAATAAAATAATTGATATTACAGCAACAATAAGCTCAGACAATGACCAAGCTATTGCTAAACCAGTTAATCCATGATCAACTAATTTCAACCATGTATAAGATATAATAACGAATAGAATTAATCTTAAGAAGCCAGTATAAGTATTAATAATAGGATGACCTTTAGAATGAATTGCTGGTATTAGTATTCTAGTATGAAAAATTATTGGAGTAGCTATTATTAGAATTTGAGCAACTCTTATTGATTTTATGTACTCAAATCCAAAAATTATTGGAATTATATATTGTAAAGAGAGGGCTAATAAACAACCCAAAATGAACTCTAAAATAAAAAATTTGAATTTATTTATTTTTACTATTGATCTATAATTACTATTTTTTGTCCAATGTTCAAATAGTAATGGTGCAATCATACTTATTGGAACTAATAATCCTTGTACTAAAAATAATCCTAAATTAAAATAACCAATTTCAATAGTTCCCCCAATATATTTATTGATTATCCAATACGCTATTATCGGTTGTGATGCTAAAAACAAAGCCTGTAAAAATGTATTTATTCCATGATTAAATAATATTTTCCAAGATATTTTTTTAATATAATCATTATTTTTATTATCATTCACCAGAGGTCTCATCATTAAAATAATAATGACTAATAATGGAATAGATGAAATGAGGTATATCAATTGAAAATTAAGATATTTAAAAATCAAACCAATAAACACAAATAAGAAAAGAATACAAGCTGGCAAAATTGAAAAAATAGCAAATAAAATACTTTGATTATAAGTTAAATATATTCCTCTTAATAAACCATGAAGGATTAGTATTGCTATTGGTACACCTAAAATAAAAACTTGAATATTAGTACTAATTACAATACTATTAATAAGATTATTACTTATTAATACAAAAATAACAGGTATAAATAGTAATAAAAATAAAATAGAATAAAAATATGACCCCTTAATCAAAATTTTAGGAGAGGTATTCATCTTATTGATTAAATAGATGAAGCTTTGGGGAAACCCAAATATCCCAACAACTACAGCAAAATTAATCCATGCAGATATACTAGCATAATAACCTTGTGTTTTGGGTCCACCAATCCTTGCAATTAAAAAAATAGTAAGAAAAGATAGAATAGGACCTATTGCCTGAATTAAAAGATTATATGAGAGTTTTTTTCGAATAGACATTAAGCATTATTAATTTAATAATATCAGTCTTTTTCTGATATTTTAATATGTATAGATAAAATATGATAGTTAGCTTTGGATTCATTCAGTATTTGTTTATTGCTGAAAGTTTTTAATTTCTATCATTGTATATTATTTCAATTTCCAATGATTCTTTAGAACAAATTGATTATTTAAATAATATACTCCAAATGATAACTTTGAATGTGAATCTACTACCAATTCATTAAACTTTACTTAGAAATATTTCTATATAATATTACAAAATGATATATTATAATTATTGAAATTGACATCTAACGATTATGTTCACAATAATACTTTATCTCTCCTTTTGAATGAATTTCAAATACAATATTTCCCATCCACCTTGTTGACAATACATTTTCACAATAATTTCTATATTTGTTAGAAGCATCAGTATCTGGCTTTTTTCCTACTGAAACAATCGTGTATTTAGGTTTCATAAGTTCAATTGCAGATTGATAATACCCACTGTTTCTACCATGATGAGATGCTTTTAAAATAGTAACATCTTTTATTAAATCTGAATGATTTTTATATATATATTCCCAAGTTTCATCTTCTGCATCACCTCCTAAAATTATTTTATGACCAGCATAATTAATTAATAACACGTAGCTCATTATATTCGGCCTATTCGTTTCTTCAGCCAATTTTACTAATTTATTATTTGGTGATAAAATTGTAATATTATCTTCAATCCAATATTGATTTTTAGAACCTTCCTTTGGTTTTACAATAGTAATTCCATCTTGTATTCGCTCTGTCGTATCTCTAAGCTTCTTATATAAAGTCCAATCTTCATTTTGACTATTGCTTAAATTGGAACTATTTACTAATAATTTATTATTAACAACCCAATAATTTAATATTCCAACTCTCGATTTTAATTCACTTAATCCCGATAAATGGTCTAGGTGTGGATGAGTTGAAATAAATCTAAATATGGAACCATTAGTCAATTGCTTAATGTAATCAATTGGGTTGGTTAGATTGATATTATAACCCGCTTTTTCAAATATTTGACTATTTGAAAAATTGAGGGATTGATAATGATTCTTATCATAAGAATTTAATTCATTTAATACTTCACTTTGCGAATCATTATCCATCTCTTTTGACATATTTATATCTACAACTGCTATTCTAGATTTATCACAAAACTCAATTACAATGCAGTCTCCATGTCCAACATTTATAAAATGTATTTTAATCATTATTACTTATGTTTAATTATTTTGCTAAGTACTCTTGAAATAATCTTTTTGCATATTGATTACCTAAATTAATAATTATTGGACGATGAAATATAAAAAGTAAAGCAAATAGACTAGATAATCCAATATTGATGCCAAATATTAACTTGTCATTGATAATGTAAAAATAAAAAATATTAAATGCAGAAATTAATAAACCTATTATAGAACCGCCTATAAAATTTCTAAAAAAACCATACTCGATATTATGCTGTAAAAGTAGCCTTCCATTTTTTACTTTATGTCTTATTAATCCAACAGCTTCTATTATTCTTTTTTTTGTTTCTAATAAGTTTGTATTTTCTAATTGTTCATCTGGTAAAATGATAAAAAAATCATTTTCTATTTGTTTTCTCAATCGGTTTTTATATTCCTTAGAAAATTCGGAATTACTATATAATAAAAAAATTGTTGTAGGCATGTCCAGCTCTTTTTTATACATTCTCTTTTCAAAAATATACTTACCAATATATCTATTAACTTGCACTAATAAAAATAGTAGAGCAATAGACAGAGTAACATTTCCAATTATTTTTACACTTAATAGATTATTAAAAACAACTTGAATATTATCAATTTTGCAATTATTAAAAAAAAGCAATATAGGTATCAAAATTATAATTGAAGGTAAAATTCTTGCTTTAATATTATATTCGTCAAACTTCATTATTTATAGTATTTAGTTTTATGTATTTCGACAATTAATTCCTTTAGCGTTACTGATTTTACATCATACAATACTGATAATTGTTTTTGATGTTCTTTAAGGTTTAAAGATTTTAATTCATTATGTGCTACTGCTAGAATTTTCTTCAACTTTTAAATTTTAAGTTTAAAAGTTTAAATTCCAATCTTCCGCCTTCTTCAACTTTTAAATTGTAAGTTTTAAATTTTAAATTACAATCTTCCGTCAACCATTTCTTTTGGTAAGATGTTTTTTACATCATATAATACTCCGTTTTCTTTTAGCATTGAGCGAAGGTCTAGTTCTAGAAACTCGTTATGGGCTACGGCTAGGATTTTCTTCAACTTTTAAATTGTAAATTATAAATTTTTAATTACAATCTTCCATCAACCATTTCTTTTGGTAAGATGTTTTTTACGTCGTATAGTACTCCACTACATTTTAGCATTGAGCGTAGGTCTAGTTCTAGGAACTCGTTATGGGCTACGGCTAAGATTTTCTTCAACTTTTAAATTGTAAATTATAAATTTTAAATTACAATCTTCCGTCTACCATTTCTTTTGGTAAGATGTTCTTTACATCATACAATACACTATTATCTTTTCTTAAAGTTGTTAGGTTTAATTCTAAGAATTCATTGTGTGCTACTGCAAGAATAATAGCATCAAATCTTTCTTTTGGTAGGATGTTGGTAATTTCTACGTTATATTCGTGTTTTACTTCTTCTTTGTTTGCCCATGGGTCGAAGATTGTGATATTGCTTGTGTACTCGCTTAGGGTTGAGTGTATATCTACTATCTTTGTGTTGCGTATGTCTGGGCAGTTTTCTTTGAATGTTATTCCTAAGATTAGGATATTTGCATCTTTTACAACTACTCCTTTTTTGTTCATTAGTTTTATTACACGGTTTGCTACGTATTCTCCCATATTGTCGTTGAGGCGTCTTGCATCGGACATTATTCTTGGAAGGACTCCATATATCTGTGCTTTTTGGATTAGATAGTATGGGTCTACGCTTATGCAGTGTCCTCCTACTAAGCCTGGTTTTAGCTTAATGAAGTTCCATTTCGATGCTGCTGCTTCTATTACGTCGTTAGTGTCTATACCCATTGCGTTGAATATCTTTGCTAACTCGTTCATAAAGGCTATGTTTACGTCTCTTTGTGAGTTTTCTATTATCTTCGATGCTTCTGCTACTCGGATTGATGATGCTAGATGTGTTCCGTTTATTAGTACTGAGTTATATACATCGTCTACTATCGTAGCTATTTCAGGTGTTGAGCCTGAAGTTACTTTGCGGATTTTTTCTACTGTGTGTTCTTTGTCGCCTGGGTTTATTCTTTCTGGTGAGTAGCCTGCGAAAAAGTCTTGGTTGTATTTCAATCCTGAGATTCTTTCTACTACTGGCAAGCATTCTTCTTCTGTTACTCCTGGATAAACGGTAGATTCATACACTACTATATCTCCCTTTTTGATTACCTTTCCTACTGTTTCGGATGCCTTGTATAGTGGTGTTAGGTCTGGGTTATTATGTTTATCGACTGGAGTTGGAACTGTTACTACAAAGAAGTTACATTCTTTTATTGCATCAAGATTGGTTGTGCAGATAAAGTTATGCTTTTCTATTGCTTCTTGAAGCAATGAGTCTTCTACTTCTAAGGTTTCGTCTACGCCTTGCATTAGGCGCTCTACTCTTGCTTTATTTATGTCGTAACCTATGGTTGAGTATTTGGTTGAGAACAACCTTGCAAGCGGTAGGCCTACATAACCTAAACCGATCACTGCTATCTTTATATCCATTTTTTTTATTTTTTTATTTTATTCCGTTTTGTTATCAACTTTCACTTCGTGGCTCTCGACCTTTGGTCTTCGGGTGTCTTGATACAAAGTTGCAAAAATCAAGACCGTATTAAGTGAAAAGTTAAGAGTGATGAGTGAAAAGCAGTGAAAAGCAAGTAAAAAGGTAAAAGCAGGGTAGTGAATAGTTAAAAGTTAAAAGTTAAAAGTTTGGGCGATGCCATATTAAGTGAAAAGTTAATAGTTAATAGTGAAAAGTTTGGCGATACCGTTTTTCACTTTTAGTTTTTAGCTTTTAGCTTCCAATGTCCTGTTTTCCTTCCACCTTCTCTTTTGATTTGGTTTTCTTCTTTTAGTTTTGAAATATTTTTTTCTATTCCCTTTTGAGATAGTCCTGTCTCTTGCATTAATTCTATTGTTGTTATCTTAGGGTTTGCTTTTATTAATTCCAAGATCTTTTCCGTACTCTTTTCCGTACTCTTTTCCGTACTCTTTTCCGTACTCTTTTCCGTACTCTTTTCCGTACTCTTTTCTGATATTATATTTTTGTATAGTTTTACTACAAATCCATTTGATTGTTCTTCAAAAACTGGGTCTTTTATTCCATGATCTCTGCAGAGTTCTATTACTCTTTTTATTCCTGATCCATATTTTTCTATTAACCCTACTTCCTTAAAGCATTTTGCTATTAGTTTATTTCTTGTTTGTGATATATAATTCCCTGAAATTATATCACTAATATTTATATCTCCGTATATTTTACCTGGATTATAAAATTCTATTCTATCGTCATAAATTTTTATTATTGATGATGATGTACTTCTATAATCTCTATGGACTATCATGTTAATTACTATTTCTCTTATTGCTTCTAATGGATAGTCAAATCTCTCTGTTCTTTGAGGGTTTCCAGTTATTATATATTCTATCATCAGATGTTTTTTGATAAAAGAAATCAATTCATCTACCTCTGAAAATATATCTGTTGATATGGATAAGTTGTCTATTATTGTTATTTCACTTTTGAATCGTCCTATTTGAATATCTGTTATCAGATTATTATCTTCACAAAACATTAAATAAGCTCCAAATGTCAATTTTTCTTCTCGAATTAATTCTAGTTTTTTAAGAAAGTCAATTGGTGATAGTTTTATCTCTATACCATTTTTCTTTTCTATCTTATTAATGAAGTTTTCTATTTTTGTTAGGGATATGCTTTCAATTTTATGATTTGGGTCTATGTAATAATCCCAGCTTGTGTTTAATGTTTTTAGATGTTCATCTGCAATCTCGCTAACATTCATCAAATGGTTTGAGTTCCCTATTCTTTTATAAAACCTATTTTGTAGAGAAATTGGTTTTATTGGATATTCAGAAACACTTAATACAACTATTTTCTTATCTTCTTTTTCTAGTATTTCAACATCTGGGATTAATGACGGTTCTGTTTTAGACTTTATTTCATTTATCCAATTTTGTACACTTTCTTGAGATATAATGACTCCTTTTGCTTTTAAGTCGTCTTTTATTCCTATATATACTTTCCCTCCTTTACTATTTGCAAAAGCAACCAATGTTTCTATTACAGAAATATTGAACGAGGATTTGAATTCTACATTTAATCCTTCTGATTTTGGAATTGCAAACAATGAGGTTTCCATTGATTATTTTGTTTTCTCTAATGGCAAAGCCACGTCAGTTACATGTAATTTTATGTTACTGGCGTGGTTTTTGGTATTGCAAATGTAGGGAAATAATTAATAATATTAACTTGATTAACCTTTTTTCTTCTATTTTTATTTTTTTTTCGAAGTATTATTATAATATACTCCTATTTTTATGGTTAATCAGGATTATTTTTAACACTAGAACTTTATGTTTTATCAATCTGCAAACAATTCTTGCATATATTTCTTTTCACTTTGAATGGAAAATTTTTGTTCTACTACTTGACGGTTTTTTTGTATTTGTTCTTGGGTTAATGGGGTTAGTAGGTCTTCTATTGTGTTGAGTTCTTTTTCGAAACAATAGACGTATCCTCCCCACTCTTTTACTAAGCGATAGATATTGTTTTCTTTTCTTAGAAAGACTTTATTGCCTAAGCGCATGTGCATAAATATATTGCCTGCTGCTTCTTGCCTACGGTTTCCAAATATAGCTACTGAGGTTTTTGATAATATTTCGTTGTACTGCTCTAGTGGTATAAAGTCTTTGAGGATGGTTGTTTTATTGCCATAGTATTTGTTGGCATATTCGGTTACTTGTTTTACTACGCAATCGTCTCCATAGCTTAGTGGAAGGATTATATCGAATTGTTTTTCTTTATCTATATGCAAGAGTTTGCGCATTACGCTTAGGTGGTTGCCTGAGGGTGATGCACTATTATTGATTATTATTGTGTTGGTCTTTTGGGCGTTTTCTATTATTGGTATCAATACTTCTTCGTTATATGCAAAGAACTTGAATTTGCATTTTGTATGGAAATTATTAACTAATAGCTCGTAGTCGTATATGTCCCAGAAACAGAAATAATCGCAATGTTCTACAAATCGATAGAAATATGTATAGTCTATTCCTATTATTTTTTTTATGCAATCTTTTATTCTTTGGCGTATTAGTTTACATGTAAACCTTTCTTTACATGGCTTTATTGGGTAGTCATTGAGTATGTACTTTTTCTTATCTTTTAAGATTGGGTATAGGTCTACTCCAAAGGGTATCCAGTATAGTTTTGAATTGTATTTATGCTTAAGTATTAATGCTGCGTCTCCATGGGGTTTATTTAGGTAGTGTACAAATATATTTTCTATTTGATGGTTTGCTTTCTCTTCTATTATAGATAAAGAGTTTTCGTTCATTAGGTCGAGGAACAAAAAATCGTCTGTTAGCGAAAGATATTTTAGATTGTTAATATCTGAGGTGTTTACTACATAGAGGTTTTCTTTTGGATAGTATTTTTCGAATAACTTACGTGCATATTGGGTAAACTTATCTTCTGGTAAAATATGTACATTCATAATAGGATTCTTTAGGTTTAGTTGATTCTTATTCTAATGTATAATTGTCTAAAAACTGGTTTATTTCAGCCTTGGAGTTAAACATTAATATATCGATTATCGATAAATTGGGTACGAACACATTACCAAATTGTTTATACTCAATTTGGTTTGTTTTTAGGAAGTGAAGCTTTAATCCATTTGTTTCAAAATTCTCTTTCGAGTATAGCTCCTTACCTCCTATTGCATTATAATACTCACTTGCTCCAAGGCTCTTGCATATTGATATAACCTTTTTTTCTGCTCTTAGTTCATTATCTTTTTCTATTTTTGAGGAGTATAGAAACTCGGTATTGAAATCCAAGTAATTAGATATAGCTCTAAAACTATTACCAATAAAAAGGGATAGATTCTTATCTTCGAACTTTAATATATCTCTCATTAATGATATGCCTTGTTCAAAATAGGGTGCTTTATGGTATGATAATTCTAGGCTTCGAAGAAATTTTGTGAAATCATCTTTGATAAGAATTTCATTTATTTTCTTATTTGGACTTGCCCCATCTAATGCTATAGTGAATAATCTTTTTTCTGAGTTGATAAGTATATTGTTTCTATTAATCCAACCTCCTTTTATATAGTTTACATCGTCATATATTACATATTTATCGACTACTTTCATCAGTTGAAAATAGCCTATGTATGGCATGAAGTATGGTTGCATTATTCCGAGTTTCATTGGTTTATTTGTTAATAAAGTCAATTACTCTTTTTACATCTTGGATTTCTAAATCGGCATAGATTGGAAGGCAGATAACTTGTTCTGCTACTTTATTGGCTGTTGGAAGATGAGATTTTTTTGATGAGGGTAATCCTCTATAGGTTGAGAATTCAGAGATTAGTGGATAGAAGTATCTTCTTCCATATATATTTTCTTTTTGCATTGCGAAATAGAGCTCGTCTCTTGTTTTTCCATATAGCTTTTGGTCTACAAATATTGGAAAGTATGCATAATTATGCCTTACTCCTTCTAAATCGTCGATAAAAGAGATTCCTTTTGTTTCTCTAAGACCTTCTCTATAGGTATCGGCTATTAACTTTCTATGAGCTATTGCATCATCGACCTTAGATAGTGTTGCTAGTCCAAAGGCTGCTTGAACTTCGTTGAGTTTTGCATTTATTCCTGGCGCAACAACGGTTGTTTCATCTCTAAATCCAAAGTTTTTAAGGTCATCGATATGACGTTTCATTTTCTCATCGTGACAAATAATTGCTCCTCCTTCTATTGTGGAGAATACTTTTGTGGCATGAAAACTTAGTGTTGATAAGTCTCCATATTCTAAAACGGATACTCCGTTTTTCTTTACCCCAAAGGCATGGGCTGCGTCATAGATGATTTTTAGATTATATGAGTCGGCAATTTGTTGAATTCTTTCAATATTGCATGGGTTGCCATAGACATGTACTGGCATAATTGCAGTAGTTTTTGGAGTTATGGCTGCCTCAATTTTCTCTGGGTCAATATTGAATGTATTTGGTTCTACATCGACAAAGACTGGCTTTATTCCATTCCACCAAAGGGAATGTGTTGTTGCTACAAAACTATAGGGTGTTGTTATTACCTCTCCTGTTATTC
Source organism: Bacteroidota bacterium (assembly GCA_017860275.1). Classification (GTDB taxonomy): domain Bacteria; phylum Bacteroidota; class Bacteroidia; order Bacteroidales; family P3; genus UBA10566. Next base: position 31,502 of record JAFNAQ010000002.1, on the reverse strand, counting down.
TTAGGGCTTGAAGTGCTGTAATAAGAGCGAGTGTTCCATTTGAGAATAATGATAGATGTTTTACTCCTAAATATTCTGCCAACTCTTTTTCTAATCTTTGATGAAAATCTCCATTATTTGTTAACCACTTATTCGTCCAAATTTCTTCTAAATAGGGTATAAATTCTTCTAGTTTTGGAAATAATGGACTAGTTACTGTTATTACTTTTTTTTCTTCCATAGCCTTCTTTATCTATTTCTTAGGTTTAATTATTGAAAGAATCTCGTGTATCTCTTTAGATTTTGATATATATGCTATTCCAAAATAGTATACTGTACCTATCACAAATCCTAGTAATAATTTTAATAAATTACTATCTACCAACATTATACTTAACCATACTATAACGCTCATCGTTGTGGAGTAGAATAGTGTTGGTAAGAGGTCTTTCATTTGTTTAACAAATCCAACATTAATAAGTTTTCCAGTGTAATGAGTATTTATTGTTAAACAAATAATTGAGTTGATTACTAACCCTATACACATTGGAATTATTCCCATTGGAATTGTGATTAATAGTATTGTGAAACCTATGATTTTTTTTATTATTTCTAATCGAAGAAACAGATCGGAACGTCCTTTTACTTGAAGAAGATTGAGATTGATGGAATGTATTGGATACCACATATAGGCAAAACAAAGTATTTGAAGAATCAAAACTGCTCCATCCCATTTGGGTGTTAGTAGAAGATTAATAAATGGAGAGGCTAATGCTGCAAATCCTGCCATTAATGGAAAGATAATAAAGGCTGAAAGTCTTAGGTATTTTCTGTAAACATCTTGCAAGCGGTCATCGTCTGTTTGTATACTGCTTAGGATTGGGAATATAACTCTTGAGAATATATTTGAAATATTGGATGAGGGGAATTGTGCCAATTGGTCGGAACGTGTATAAAATCCTAAATCATGTGCAGAAAACTTTTTCCCAATTACTATAGTATAAATATTTTTATAAATTGTATCTATAAGCCCTGATAATAAAAGTTTTGAGCCAAAGGAGAAAAGTTCCCTAAATGATGTCCATGAGAATATTCTTTTAGGTTTCCATTTTGAATATGCCCAAATCATTATCATATTTACTAAGCCATTTGCAACAGATTGATATGCCAATGCCCATACTCCATAGCCGGAGTACGCCATCCATATTCCAATAATTCCAGATATTATTACTGAAATGATTGATGCCTTTGCTTGAGTCTTGAAGTCTACAACTATTGTTAGCTTTGCCCTTTGAACAACGGTTAGGGAGTTAATAAACAATGTTATCCCTACTACCTTTGTGAGGTTCTCTAATATTGGGGAATTATAAAAATCGGCTATTAAGCCAGAGGTGAAAAATAATACTATATAGAAGAATAGTCCTACAAATATATTAAAATAAAATACTGTAGAAAAGTCTGCCTCTGTTCTGTTTTTTTTAATGATTAGTGCATTTGAGAAACCACTATCGATAAATGATTGAGATATAGCAAGGAAAATTGCAAGCATACCTATTAGCCCATAGTCTGTTGGTGCTAATAGGCGTGCAATTATTATTCCAATTACAAATTGAATTATCTGTGAGGAGAAACGTTCTATACTACTCCAAAATAATCCATAAATTGTTTTATGCTTTATACTCATTTATAAATAGTTTTGGGCGAACACACAGGTTCGCCCTTACGAGTACATTTCATTATAATATTTTTCATATTCTCCTGAGGTTATGTTATCCACCCATTCTTGATTTTCTAAATACCATTTAATGGTTTTTTCTATTCCTTCTTCGAATTGTAGACTCGGTTCCCATCCTAATTCTGTTTTAAGTTTGGTTGAGTCTATGGCATAACGAAGGTCATGCCCTGCACGGTCGGTTACGTAGGTTATTAGTTTTTCGCTTTCTCCTTCTTTTCTTCCAAGTAGTCTATCGGCTGTGCGTATCATTACTCTTATTAGGTCAATATTTTTCCATTCGTTAAAGCCTCCAATATTGTAGGTGTCGCCTATCTTGCATTTATGAAAGATAATATCTATGGCTCTTGCATGGTCTTCCACAAATAACCAATCTCTTACATTTTCCCCCTTTCCATATACTGGAAGTGGTTTATTGTTTCTTATATTATTTAAAAATAATGGGATTAGTTTTTCTGGAAATTGATATGGTCCATAATTATTTGAGCAATTTGTGATTACTACAGGCATTCCATAAGTATCATGAAAGGCTCTTACAAAATGGTCTGATGAGGCTTTTGAGGCTGAGTATGGTGAATGTGGATCATAAGAGGTTTTTTCTGTAAAGAAATCATCTCCAAACGGTGCATCACCATCAGGTTTTGTTAATTCCAATGCTCCATATACTTCATCGGTTGAGATATGATAGAACAACTTACCTTTATAATCTCCATTCCATTGATGTTTTGCTGCTTGAAGTAGTGAGAGTGTTCCCATTACATTGGTTTGTGCAAAGGTGAATGGGTCTTTGATACTTCTATCAACGTGGCTTTCTGCTGCAAGATGAAGGACTCCATCGATATTATTTTCTGAGAATATCTTCAGCATTAATTCAAAATCACATATATCTGCCTTCACAAACTTATAGTTTGGCTTATCTTCAATATCTTTTAGATTTGCAAGATTTCCTGCATAGGTTAGCTTGTCGAGGTTTATTATGTTATATTCAGGATATTTGTTTACAAATAATCTGACTACATGGGAGCCTATAAATCCTGCTCCTCCTGTTATTAATATGTTCTTCATATAAAGTGAAAAGTTTAAAATTAAAAGTGAAAAGTTCGCAATGCGACTATTTTTATTATCTAAAAGCAAATCGTGGGTTTTTCACTTTTCACTTTCTACTTTTAGTTCTTAGTTTTTACCTTTTAGTTTTTAACTAGTCCCAAAAGGTATTGTCCGTATTGATTTTTGAGCATTGGAGTCGCTACTTGTATAAGTTTTTCCTTGGTTATCCAACCTTTGGTAAAAGCTATCTCCTCAAGGCATGCTACTTTTAGTCCTTGTCGTTTTTCTATTACTTCTATAAAAGTTGAGGCTTCGGATAGTGATTCGTGTGTGCCCGTGTCAAGCCATGCAAAACCTCTTCCTAGTAGTTGAACCTTTAGTTCTTCTTGCTTTAGAAATTCTTGGTTTACTGTTGTTATCTCTAACTCTCCCCTTGCTGATGGTTTGATATTTTTTGCTACTTCTACAACCTTGTTTGGATAGAAATATAGTCCCACTACTGCATAATTTGATTTTGGTTCTTTTGGTTTTTCTTCTATTGACAACACCTTACCATTTGAATCAAATTCTGCTACTCCATAGCGTTCTGGGTCATTGACATAGTATCCGAATACTGTTGCCATATTATTTTTTTCTGCATCTTTCAATGCTTCTTCTAAGGTATTACTAAATCCTTGACCATAGAAGATATTATCTCCTAAAACAAGACATGCAGAGTCATTACCAATAAATTTTTCTCCTATGATAAATGCCTGCGCTAATCCGTCTGGTGATGGTTGTTCTGCATATTCAAATCTAACTCCAAAGTCTTCACCTGAACCTAAGAGTCTTCTAAATCCTGGTAAATCTTCTGGTGTTGATATTATTAGAATATCCCTTATCCCTGCTAACATAAGTGCTGAGATTGGATAAAATATCATTGGTTTGTCGAAAATTGGAAGTAATTGTTTGCTTACACCTCTTGTTATTGGATAGAGTCTCGTGCCTGAACCTCCTGCTAATACTATACCTTTCATAAGTTTAAAGTTTAAAGTGAAAAGTGAAAAGTTTATGATTAGTAGATCATAGTTTTCCGCCTTTTATCTCATTTAATAATTAGTTCATTAAAATTATTTCACAAAAGTAAGGAAATTTTCAATCTAAACAAAAAGAGGAGCAATATATTGCTCCTCTTTGCTATCTTTTCACTTATAACTCTTCACTTTTTAAATAAACACCATAATTGTTACAAATGTTATTATCGATAATAATATACCCACTCTATTGAGTTTTGTTACTTTTTCTTTAAAAAAGCTAAGGGCAATTATTATTGAGAATAGCACTATAGCCATATTGTTTAGTGCAAATACTAACGAGTTATTGAATGTAAGGTCATTTAGTGCGTTTATTAAGAAATATAGCGAGCCAAAATTGCATATTCCAAGTAATATTCCTGTAATCAAAACTTTGGGCTGCAATATTTCTTTTTTGTTTTTTTGTAGTGCTATTAAAACTATACCCCAAATTGCTGCAAATGTGAAAATAATGAACGAAAATTGTGAAGAATGGCTTTCATTTTTTACAAAAGAGTTTTGAGCAAACTTCACAAATGAATCGGCTAATCCCATAAAGACGAATAGTATTAATGGAAGTGATATTATCAATAATGATTCTGTCGATTTGGTTCGTTTTTTATAAACTGATAAAAATACAGCAATAATTGCCATTATCAGTAAAATGAGTTTTGTGTGAGAATAATTATCATTAGCATCAATAAGAATGGAGAAAAACATGGGGAAAACAAACGACATTTTTGATGCTATTGTTGTTAGTGCCATCCCTGCTTTACGAGTAGAATAACCTATAAGGAAAAATGTGAACACATAAACACTTCCAATAACAGCAGCCGACCATATCCAGTTTATGGGAATTGTCATTAGCCTTTGAGGACTAAGTCCAGAATTGAAATATCCTAGAGCTGAAGCCACAAAATAGTTGATAATAATAGGGTGTATTACCTTTATATTGTATTTACCACTCACTTTAAATATAATGAGTATAGCTAGGCTTGAAAGAATACTTAATAAAAGGTATAGCATTTGGTAAGTTTTACTGCTTATTCTGTGAATCTTATATTAGTCATAGTTTTTTCGCAGTAATGGCATTGAATCTTAAGCGGTTCTTTTTCAATCACACTGAATTTTGTGTCCATTTCCTCATTGTTTGTTATACAATTCGGATTTATACATTTTACTATTTTTTCAATTGTATTTGGAATCTGAACTGCTATTTTTTCAGCAACTTCATAATCTTTGATAACTATTAATGTTGCATGGGGTGCTGCTAGTGCTATCTTATTAAGGTCTGATTTCTCAAAGTATTTATTTCTTACTTTGATAATCCCTTTTCTTCCATATTTCTTACTTTCAAGATTCATACCAATTAGAACTTCGTCTTGATGGGCATCAATTCCTAATATCTTTATTACCTTCAATACTGCATTTACTGGGATATGGTCTATTACAGTGCCATTTTCAATTGCAGAAACTATTAATTCTTTTTTATTTTTTGTTGTCATGTTTTTTATTTTTTTATTTTTTGGCGAATATTATTCGCCCCTACAATATTTATTTTATACCAAGGATTGCTGCCATTAATGCTTGACGTACGTATACTCCATTCTTTGCTTGTTGAAAATAATATGCATTCTGAGTTTTATCAACATCGGTTGTGATTTCATTTACTCTTGGTAGTGGGTGAAGTATTCTCATTGATTCTTGGCATCCTTCAAGAGTTGCTAAATCCAAAATACATGAGTCTTTTACTTTTTCATATTCTAATGGATCTGAGAATCTTTCTCTTTGTACTCTTGTCATATATATTATATCTGATACAGCAACGGCATCTTTTATATTTGTGTATTGGTAGTAATCTAGTTTAGCTCTCTTTATATGCATTTTTACTGAAGATGGTAATTTTAGTTCTACTGGCGATACTAAGTGAAAGGTTGCATTAAAATTACACATTGCTTGCACTAAAGAATGAACAGTTCGTCCGTATTTTAAGTCTCCTACTAACGTAATATGTAAATTATCTAGTTTCCCTTGTGTTTTAAGTATTGAATAGAGATCTAGCATACATTGTGTTGGATGTTGGTTTGCTCCATCACCTGCATTGATTAATGGCACATCAGATACTTCTGCTGCATATCGTGCTGCTCCTTCTTTGTTATGTCTCATTACAATTAGGTCTGAATACGCTGAAAGCATTTTAATTGTATCATGAAGACTTTCTCCTTTTGACTGAGATGTTGCGGCAGGATTAGAAAAACCTATAACCTTAGCTCCTAAAAGTGATGCTGCACTTTCGAAACTTAAACGGGTACGTGTCGATGGTTCAAAAAATATTGAAGCAATAACTTTGTCTTTTAGCAACTCTTGACGTGGATTTGCTTCAAACTCCGCAGCTAATTCAAGTATTTGCATATACTCTTGTTTAGTGTAGTCTGTAATTGAAATTAAATTTCTTCCTTTTAAATTTGCCATTTTGTATATTATTTAAGGTTTTTTCTACATTCTTTAGAATTTAAACAAAAAAAAAGCGACTAATAAATTAGTCGCTTTTCGAAAAATAAAAATTCTATTTGTATCATTGCTGATATTTATATTTTTAGAATTATTATATGTATTATTTTTGCTCATTCTAAAGTGCAAAATTAATATTTTTTTCTGAATAAAAAATCTTTTTCCATTATTTATTTTCCAAGTTTCGATTTAGCCATCTTGTGCTGAGGATTGATTTGTAATACTTTTTTAAAATCGGTATTTGCTTTTTCTCTTAGGTTTAGTTTTTCGTATGCTACTCCTCTATTGAAATATGCTTGATAAAAAGTTGTATCGGTTGCTATAGCTTTGGTGAATAAATCAACTGCATCTTGATATGATTTTTTATAAACTAAATTTATATATCCAACATTGTGTAGTGCATCGGCATGATTTGGATTAATGGTAAGTATATTATGATATGTATCAAGTGATTTTTGCATCATTCCATGTTCTTGATAAAATAATGCTAAAGCATACATTGCATTTATATTCTTTGGATTTATATTAATTGTACTTGTTAGGTAGTCTATTGCTAAGCGGTCTCCTTTTAAGGCATATAACAATCCTAACTCTTCGAATGGTTGTTCATAGTCTGGTTTAAGTTCTATTGCTTTTTTATAACTTCTTACTGCATTTATTGTATCTCCTTTTTCTTTCAATACCCATCCTCTAAGGTAATATGCATTAGGACTTATTTTATCTATCTTCAATGCTTCATTTACATTAAACATTGTTTTATCATAGTCTTTTAAGAGTAGTGCTATTTCAGCAGTCTTTAAATAAGCTTCAGATGATTTTGGATCAATTTTTATTGCTTCTTGAAGTGCAGAAAATGATAGAGTTGTTTCTCCTGATGCAAAAAGAACATCTGCCTTCTGAATCAAATATTTAGAATTCTTATTATCAAAACTTATTGCTGTTTGGATATCCATAAGACTTTCTTTTAGTTTTCCTTTTTCCAACAAGACTTTTGAACGTGCGTAATAAAGATCTGCATTTTTTGGCTCTTTTCTTATTTTTGCATCTAATAATGCAAGCTCGTCTTTCTTTGATATTGCCTTATCGTCTTTCTTATCTCCACAGCTTATTAAAGTGAAGAATGAAAAGGTAAAAGTGAAAAGGATTAGTAATAATCTTGATGATTTTCTCATATAATATTTCTTTTTGCTTTAATTTTAGGATTGCAAAGATATAGCTTTTTTTCTTTTTTCGCTTTTATGACTTACTAAATGGAATAATATTTGTTATACCTACTAATTAGAGATAATTATTCATTTTTAGATTAAAATATTTGTTGGTTTAAAAAATATTATTATCTTTGCGGCATAAATCAAATTAATAACCAAATATTATTGCTTATAGATTAGGAAGATTACTTTTTTTAGAAGAAAATTTAAAATAAAAGGAGGTTTCCTATGTCATTCAATAATTTAAGCGATAATGAGCTGGTTGCTGCTTACATGCAAGGTCATAAGCAGTGTTTCGAGATTCTTATGTCTCGTCACCAACAAAAAGTTTTCAATTATATTCTTTCTTTAGTAAAAGATAAGTCTTTGACTGATGATATATTTCAAGATACCTTTATTAAAGTGGTAAACACTCTAAGAAGTGGTACTTATAGAGATGAAGGTAAATTTATTCAATGGATAATGAGAATTGCTCATAATTTGGTTATTGACCATTTTCGTCGCAATCAACGTTTTCCTATGATTAAAACTGGAGATGATTTCGATATTTTTGATATTTTGGGTAATTGCGATGAGTCGGTTGAACAAAAAATAATAAAGACTCAAATTCATAATGATGTTAAAAAACTTGTTCGCCAATTGCCAGAAGATCAAAGAAGAGTCTTGGTTATGCGCCATTATGGTGATATGAGTTTTAAAGAAATTGCAGATAAAACTGGTGTTAGTATCAATACCGCTCTAGGAAGAATGCGCTACGCATTAATAAATATGCGTCGCATTGCCGAAGAAAATGAAATGATTCTTAATTATTAAACTTTTCTCTCGGATTATATAATATATTTTTTGTTGACACGTTTAAAATATGAAAACGTGTCAACAAAAATATACCAAATGGAAAAAAATTACTCTATTTTTGATTTAATTTCTCTTTGGGATGAAGATTTTGAATTACAACAAAATGAATTAGATTGTTATAATGATGAATTTTCTCCAAGCAAAAAGGTTATTTCTGATATCCTTGCTTATGCATTATCATCGTCGATTATTTACTCTCCTTGCTTAGATAAAAAAATTGAGCTTTGGCTTAACTAAATGAGGAAAGAATTATTAATAATCGGTGGTCCTTGTTCTGCAGAGACTAAGGAACAAGTATTGTCTATAGCTAAAGATATTGACCAAGGAAGTTGTGCTCAATGGTTTCGTGCTGGCATATGGAAACCTAGAACCATGCCTAATCAGTTTGAAGGGGTTGGTTCAAAAGGTCTTAAATGGCTTGTTGAAGTAAAAAACACTACTTCTTTGAAGGTTATGACAGAAGTTGCTAATACTCGACATATTGAAAAATGTATTGAGCACGGAATCGATGGAATATGGATTGGGGCGAGAACTACTACAAATCCATTCCTTATTCAAGAACTTGCCGACTGCTTAAAAGGAATTGACATCCCCGTATTTATTAAAAATCCATTGAATCCTGACATCAATCTTTGGATTGGTGCAATTGAACGATTTTCTAAAGCTGGAATTAATAATATTTCTGCTATCCATCGTGGTTTTTCTTTTGTTGACAATGGAGCTTATAGACAGACTCCTTATTGGCAGATTCCAATTGAATTAAAAAGATTAATGCCTAAACTTCCCATAATTTGCGATCCAAGCCATATTGCTGGGAATACTAAGCTAATTAAACATATTTCTCAAACTGCAATGAATCTTAACTTTGATGGGCTTATGATTGAAGTTCATAATCAACCTAAGGAAGCATTGACTGATAAAAAACAACAGATAACTCCCCTACAGCTTAAAAAACTTATTATGGGATTGGTTATACCTAAGACAAATCATGCTGACTTAAATTCTATCACTGCACTAAGGGAAGAAATAGATCGTTTAGATTTCCAATTAATAGACATTTTAAAACAGAGAATGGAGCTTTCGTTTGAAGTTGGGAAAATTAAGAAAGCAAATAATATTTCTATACTTCAATTAAAACGTTGGGAAGAAATGATAAAAACTAGACTAGAAATTGCAGATAATAAAAATATCTCTAAGGATTTTATTAAAGAAATTTTCGAATCCATACACCAAGAATCTATTAGGGTGCAAGGGAATGATAAGTAAAAAGTAAAAGTAAAAATCAATTATATATGAAAATACAATCAAAACTTCCAAACACAAAAACTTCAATATTTGCAGTAATGAGTGGGCTTGCAAATGAATGTGGTGCTATAAATTTATCTCAAGGTTTTCCTAACTTTCCAATTTCAGAAAATTTGGCAAGTTTGGTTAATGAAAATATGATTAAGGGTAATAATCAATATGCTCCAATGCCAGGTATATTACCATTGAGAGAGGCTATTTCAGAAAAACTCAACAGAACATATGGCGTTAGCTTTAATCCTGAGACAGAGATTACTATTACTCCTGGAGCTACACATGGATTAAATACAATAATTACTGCAATGATTAGTAAAGGAGATGAAGTAATTATTTTTGAACCTGCTTATGATAGTTATGTTCCTTCAATTGAACTTTGTGGTGGTATTGTAAAACCTATTAACCTTGTTGCTCCTACTTATCATATTAATTGGGAAGAAGTTGAGCGAACCATTAGTAATAAGACAAAAATGATTATTATGAACACTCCTCATAATCCTACAGGCGCCGTTCTTAGAGAAAATGATATGAAGGAATTGATAAGATTAACTCTAAATACTGATATTATTGTTTTAAGTGATGAGGTTTATGAACACTTGATATTTGATGGCATTCGTCATGAGAGTATTCTTTATTACCCTGAACTAATTGAAAGAAGTTTTGTAACAGCTTCATTTGGGAAAACATTTCATACAACAGGATGGAAAATGGGTTATGTTGTAAGCCCTAAGGAGTTGATGGATGAATATAGAAAGGTTCATCAATTTAGTGTTTTCACTTGTAATACTCCTATGCAATGGGCTTTTGCTGCCTTTCTAAAAGATCCAAATAATTACGATTATCTTCCAATGTTTTATCAAGAAAAACGTGATTTTATGATTGATGCTCTTCAAGGTAGTAGATTTAATATTTTGGATTGCAAGGGCACTTATTTTATGCTTTTGGATTATTCAAAGATAACTGATGAAAACGAGATGGATTTTGCAGTTAGGCTAACTAAAGAATATGGAGTAGCTACAGTGCCTGTTTCTCCTTTCTATTCTTCTCCTATTGATAATAAAACTCTAAGAATTTGCTTTGCAAAAACTAATGAAACCTTATTGGGTGCTGCTGAAATCTTAAAGAGAATATAATTATAATTCAACACTTTAGTAAGTTTTTCTTTTGTTATCAAAAAAAAAAAAGTATTCTCTGATGAAATACAAGAAAAAATTATTAATATTGCAAATTGAAATTCACATTAATATTAATTAAAAAATCAATGAAAATGAACGTAAAACATTTATTATTAGGTATTGCATTAGTTTCTTTAATGACAGCATGCGGTGGAAAAACTGAAACTCCAACTGAAACTGCTGTTGAAACTCCAACTGTTACTGTTACTGAAACTGTAATTGAAACTGTGACAGAAACTGTTGCTGCTCCAGTTGTTGCTCCTATAAAAAAAGCATCTAAAAAAGAAGCTGTAAAGAAAGCTGAACCAGCTCCTGCAAAACAACTTCCAACTAATTTAAAAGATGCAAAAAAAGAAGTTGATGCTGCAAAGAAAAACTTACCAGCAACTAAGGTTGAACTTAAAACTACACCTAAAAAATCAATAGGAACTACTGAAATAAAGAAGTAATTCAATATCTAAAGATAAAAAAAGTGGAGGATTGTAAATACAATCCTCCACTTTTTTTATTTCAACGTTTTCTGAGAGTATTGAATCATTGAAAATGCATAGTTTTTCATCTCATCAGCTATAGTTCTTTGCTCTTGCAAATAGTTTTTTGAATCATCCTGTCTATATTTGTAAAGAACTTCTTTCCCATTCTTATTCCATATATAAAAATAATCCTGATCTAATACTCCTACCTTATCATCGGAGGAAAAATAAGCATACCTTCTTGAGAAATTATTCAAATCAATCCCAAGTGATTCCTTTCGATTATAATTAATTCCAAGTTTTGATAATACTGTGGCACAAAGATCTATCTGAAGTCCTAAATTTTCATTTTTCTCTGCCATAATATGTTTTGGAGAGTAGATAAAAAATGGTGTATGATGATATGAAATAGGAATATCAAATTTATTTTTTCCAATATACGCTCCATGGTCTGCAATAAAAACAAATATAGTATTTTCAAACCAAGATGTCTTCTTTGCTTTTTCTAAAAACTGCCCAATAGCCCAATCGGAGTATTCAAGCATCTTATCCTTAATTTCCTTAGATTTAGGTTTTAATGATATTGACTCAGGAAAAACATATGGATTATGGAGACTTGAGGTTAGCATAGCTGAAAAGAATGGTTTGTTCTTATCTAATTTATTTATTTCATTTATTGCCCTATCAAACATAATATGGTCTGGAACTCCTAACGTACTTTTTACCTCATTAGTAGGATAATCTTTTTGAGATATAATTTTCTCTATACCATTTGCCATTAAAAACCCTCCAATATTGTCAAACTGATCATCATGTGTTGTAAAATATAATGTGGTATATCCTTCTCTGTTTAAGATATTTGGGAGTCCATTCATCTTAGGTATTGTTGTCTTTTTCATTGAATGAATATCTAAGAGTGCTGGCTGAGCAAAGAGTGTTGAATAAACTCCATTATAGGTATGTATTCCTGCAGTATAAACATTTTCAAAAGAAATTGAGTGGTTCGCTAAACTATCTAAATAAGGTGTTAATCCGCTATTATTTCCAAAATGCCCAAGATATTCTGCACTCATAGACTCCATAATAACTAGAATAACATTATTTTCTAAAGGCTGAGTTTTTATAGTTTGGCTATAAAAGTCTTTAAACTCGTTAAGAACAAATTTTTCTGCTTCAATATCTGAAACAAGCTCTAAGGATTGAGAAAGAATGAATTTTTCTTCTACACTTTTTATAAAAGTATAAACGGGATTTAGTCCTATCTGGTTAATTAATGGATTATTCGAAAAATATGCAGTACCTACTCTTATTGGCGACTTTAAGGCTACTCGTCCTCTCATACCTAAAAAGCATAGTAGCAATAATAATATATAAATTGTTAGATTTAAAGCATAAGTTTTTATTATTGATTTTCTTGATTCATCATTTTCTTCATTTTGTGTACTAAGAACTACTTTTCTTAGCGTTTTGCAATAGATTCTATACATCAACCAAGAATACAAGACAATTATCACAACAAATAATATAAAGTAAATTATAAAGCTTGGCTCTTGAAATATCATTTTAAACACAAAAAGTGGGGAATCTAACCATGTTAATCCAACAAGTGTAAATCGTGAAAAAAAGTATTTAAAGTATGGTATATCTATTGCTGAAATTGCAAAACATATTGAGAAAAATACAACAATATAGTAATGATTAATCTTATAAAATATCCTATTTTTGATTTTAAATATTGAAGATATTAATAATGAAATAATTATTGGGGAGAGAATAAAAGATGTAATAACGGTATCGAAACGAAAACCCATTATTAATGATTTAACTATTAGCCCCAATCCTTGACTTTCTTGGAGTATTGATTTAATTTCAGAGAGATTTAGTGGGAATATTATTAATCTAAAAATAAAGAATATCAATATTACCAATAGGTAAGAATATATTAAATAGCTTATTTGTTTTTGTATTTTTGAAAAGATTCTCATTTTGTTAGTTTCCAATTTTAGTTTTCAATTATTATTTATTGTTTACTCCAAATCCAAAAAGCGCAAAATCTCCAATTGAAGGGTCGTTTGGAAATATTGTTTTCAGATAATCTGTTATTTCAATTGCAGTCTGCATATCGGCTTGTTTTCTGGATGTTATACCTAAATCTAAAGCTATTCTATGAACATGAGTATCCACAGGAATAATTAGATCTTTTGGTTCGCACTTATCCCAAAGGCCAAGGTCTACTATCCCATCATTTCTTACCAACCATCTACATAACATACAGAGTCTTTTGCAGGCAGATTTTGTATTAATTGGTATTCCTTCTACATCTAAAAATATATCGACTATCGCTTGAATAATATCTAAGTTATACGTTTTTTTCTCAGAGAAATAATTATTTTTCTCAGAGAAAGTTCCATTTTTCTCAGAGAAGTTTTTATTTATCTCTGAGAAAATTTTATCCTCTAAGCTTTCAAATCCTTCGATAACATATATCTGGTATAATTTTTCGCATAAATTGAAATAATCGGAGTATTTATAGAAACGATAAAGAGATTTATTATTGTCTTTATACTTATTAAATTCTCTATTCTTTATAAATTCGTAGGGTGAGGTTTTATACTCATCATGTAAAATTTCAAGTGTTTTTAATATCGCCTTCCTATTCCCATACGCTATCCATGCACTAATAAATGCAGAAATCTCTATGTCTTTTTTTTCAGAATAACGATGAGGGAATTGGATAGGGTCTGACTGTATAAACTCTTTTACATTATAGGTATGGGCATATTGCTCAATAAGTTTATTATTTTCCATTTAAGCTCTCATATATTAGATCGTTTATCCTTGTTCTAATATCCAGTTTCCCTAATAGGTTAGGTTCTGTATTTGGGTAGACTCTGTTAGAAAGAAAGATAAAAGAAATCTCCTTTTCTGGATCTGACCAAAAATATGTTCCTGTAAACCCACTATGTCCATAACTTGAACTAGATGCATATTTAGAACAATGAGTTGATGTGTTATTAATTAATGTTTTATCAAATCCTAAAGCTCTTCTATTGTTTTGTTTCTTAAAATATCTTGTATTAAATGTTTGAATAGTCTTATTCTCCAAATATCTAACTCCTCCATATTCTCCTCCATTTAGTAGCATTTGGCATATTACAGATACATCATGAGCATTGCTAAATAATCCAGCATGACCAGAAACACCATTTAATATTGCAGATGTTTGATCGTGAACAGTTCCCTTTATAAGTCTATTCCTAAAATATCTATCATCTTCTGTTGGCGCAATTAGACTATCTGAAATTAATCCCATTGGCTTATAGGTAATATGTTTTAAACCCATTGGCTTATAGAATGTATAATACACATAATCATCAAGGCTTTGATTGGTTATTTTTTCAACCATATCTCCAAGAAGTATAAATCCAAAATCTGAATATTCGTATTTATCTTCTTTATTCAATTCGCTCTTGGCTATCTTCTTTAAAATCTCATCTTTATACTTTACATCTTCAAAGTCGGAGTCATTTAGACCAATATATTCTTTCCAAAATGGAGACCATGCTTTTAGTCTTGCATTATGAGAGAGAGCTTGACGAATTGTTATCTTTTTCTTATTTGTCTTCTTAAGGTATGGAAGATATTCCGATAGTTTATCATCCAAATCTATCTTTCCATCCTCATATAGTTTCATTACCGATAAGGTTGTTGCAAAGATCTTTGTTAGTGAAGCAATATCATAGACTGTGTTTGGTGTAACAGCAATTGTTGAATCATATGTTTGATAACCATAAGATTTATTATAAACAATATTGCCTGACTTTAGAACAATAATCTGACAACCTGGGTATGCCTTTTGTATTATTCCTTCATTTGCAATACTATCTATCTTAACAAAACAATCAACATTCATTCCCTCAGCTAATAAATCCTCATATGCTAGATTTTCTTTTGCCTTTGAAATTCCTGAATTAACTTTATAGGTATTGGAAACCGTTACAGGAAGCTTTCCTCTTACTTCATTTGCGCCAAAAATACATTGTGCTGTATGTGATTCGAGTTGAGGTATATTTTGATACCCAATAATTATTGCCTTAAGATTTATGAGTGTATCTAAGCTAGCTAAAACATAAGGATTAGCAAAGAGAGTTAATATTGTTTTTTGTCTTTTTTGTATTAGGTCTAGATTATTTATTATTTGTTTTGTTACTCCATAGTTTGATTTTGGAGTAGCGGTAATATTTGCGGAGATAGATGCTATAACATAATCTACACTATCTAGTTGTTTTAAGATTGCTTGAAGACTATCAGTATCTATCTTATCCTCTATTAAAAATCTCTTAACATTGCAGTAAAGCGATAGATTTTTATAGTAATTATCTGCTGCTTTTGACCCAAATTCCACAAGTGCTACCTTTGAGCAATTATTTGGATCTAATGGGAGAATATTCTCTTCATTCTTAAGAACAGTGATTATCGATTCCGATAGTTGATTTGTGATAGATTCTGCTTTATCAATTAGTTTTTTTTCTGGAATTTGAATCAATTTCTTCTCTTGTTCAAATAGTCCTAAATCATATTTCCATCTCAGAACTTTTTTGCATTTATCTCTAATTTCATCCTCACTTATGCGATTTTCTGCAATAGCTTTTTCTATTGCCTCAACTGCCTTATATTCATTTTTTGGCATAAGTAAAATATCTACTCCTGCAATTAATGCTCTTACCTCTGCTTCTCCATCATTATAATTATTAGTTACCCCTTTCATATTAAGGGCATCAGTAAATACCAACCCCTCGAACTCTAGCTTATCCTTTAAATAATCTGTTATAATTTCCTTGCTAAGCGAGGAAGGGAGTATTGAGTCAGAAATCAATGATGGAATATTCAAATGACCTACCATTACTCCCCATGCTCCCTTATTAATTGCGTATCGAAAAGGATAAACATCCACAGAATCAATATATTCTTTTGAATGAGTTATTACTGGAAGGGCATGATGAGAATCGAGTTCTGTATCTCCATGACCTGGGAAATGTTTTATTGTGGTTAGGATTCCATTGTCCTGCATTCCCTTCACGTAAGCCCATGCATTTTTGGCTACTCTTTTTTTATCCTCTCCAAAGGAACGAACATTGATAACAGGATTCTTTGGGTTATTATTAATATCTACACTTGGAGCAAAATTTATATGTATTCCTAATGATTTGCATTGAAGGGCAATATTCTTACCCATTTCATAAATTAAATCTTCATTATTTGTTGCTCCAATGGTCAATTGTCTTGGAAAAGAATATCCATCATTCATTCTCATACCCAAACCCCATTCTCCATCTATAGAAAAAAATAGAGGTGTTTTAGACCTTTGGTCAAAGTTATTTCTCATCTGAACAAGGGTATTTGTATTTCCCTTAAAGAAACATATCCCTCCTATCTTTAGACTATCAATCGAAGAGTTTATTTTCTTGTAATAAGCCTCATCTGTATCTGTTCCCACTATAATAAGTTGCCCTATCATATCTCTTATGCTCATATCTTGCATAAGATTTTTCACAAATCTCTCCCTACCCTCTTTCTTTTGAATAGGATGATTAGGCAAGGGTTCATTTACATTATCTCCAAAAATAGGTGTAAGAAAAACAGAAAACAGGAATATAGATATTGAAAATAAAATTACATTTCGATTAAGCCTCATTACATTATTATATTATTAATAAAGTGCAAATATAAGCATTTACCTAAATATCATAATTAAAAAAACTCAAATAGAATCCCTTGCGAAAAAACACATCCCCCACCTTCATCATTATTAAAATACATTATCCGAAAATCAAACATCATTTCCATTTCGTTTTTCTAGCCTTGCTTTGGTCATTCTTTCTCGTATTCCCCCGTAGTTTACAAAATCTTTGAAATGCCTGACGCCATTGAACCTTCTGCAATATTTTGCTTACCACTTCTTGCGGCTTGAACCATTTGGTCAATAGTCCTATCGCCTCTTCTAAGATATTTATTACAGAAATATACAGTACCATCATATATTATCTCAAATTTCTGAAACGATAATAATGTTCTATATGCACCATGTTTTAGAATTATATCTGTCATAGAATTGCTGTTTTTTGCTAGGACTAATTGGGACTAACTAAGACCTACTAGGACTTTCTAAGTAGTCCCAATTAGTCCTAATTTTCAATCCCCAAAACTACAAACTTTTATTCACTCTAAGAAATAAAAAAACCTCTTCCTATCTCCTTATTCCAAGAAAATAGAATAAGATTCTAGAAAAATAGAATAAGATTCTAAGGAAATGGAATCTTATTCTATTTTGATGTTTTTTTAGTCTGTTTTTAGTGTTTTTTAGGGGTGTTTTTGGTCATTTTTTGGGGTGTTTTTTGATGGTTTTTGTCGTTATTTTTTTGTTGTATTATTGTTAAGTATCACAAATATCTCTAAATAACTATTAAATGGGTTAAGGTAAGTTAGGGTAAGTTAGGGTTAAATTTGAATTTTAAAGTTCTATTACGTTTTTTATTTTTTCTCTCTGAAAAATATTTTTTGTGTGATTATATTTTATAGAGAAGTTTTTATTTTCATTTTTTACCCTAACTTACCCTAACTAGCCCTAACTTTGATTAGAATGGAAGATCGTCTGGGAAAACGCTAATATTTATATTTTGAATTGCGATGACTTTGATTATTTATTTTTTCTTCTTAAATATATTATTTTTTCTTATCTTTGTGCGTTTATAAAACCTAAATCTTATGATCACTATAGATAAAATATTAAGTCCAAAAAAAGAGTTCTCTAATGTTATTTTATTTGGAGAAAATGATAATTTTAATCATCCTCTGCTAAACTCCGAACAGGAGGCTTATATTATTAACGAACATAAGGAAAACAAAAGAACCTTATTTACATTTAATCATTTATCTCATTGGCTGATTGTCAATATTTTTCCTATCAAGAAAACCGGACATGAAACCATTGAGGAGCTTAGAAAACTTGGCGCCTCTTGTCTAGAAATTTTAGACAAAGAACATATCCAGAATATTAACCTTATAGGAAATATATCTAAGGAAGAGATGCTTGCATATATTGAAGGAATAAGTTTATCGAGTTATTGCTTTGACAATTACAAAACAGACCCTGCTCGTCTTATTCACCCTTTCGACCATATTTCTGTAATCCATGACGATTTAAATAGTGAGGATATTGAGCACCTAAGAATTGTTTGTGACGCTGTTGAAAAATGCAAAGATTTAGTTAATGAGCCTGTATGTACACTTAATGCAGAGGGCTTGGCTGCTAGCTTCGAGGATATGGGTCGTGAGGCTAATATATCTGTTGAAGTTTTTCATAAGGAAAAAATTGAGCAACTTAAGATGGGTGGTATTTTGGCAGTAAACAAGGGGAGTATTGATCCTCCTACTTTTACAATAATGGAATACAAACCCGAAAATGTACTAAACTCTCAACCACTTGTTTTGGTTGGCAAAGGACTTGTATATGATACAGGAGGTTTAAATCTAAAACCTGGCGATTATATGAATGATATGAAAGAGGATATGGCTGGCGCTGCTATGATGGCTTGTTCTATATATGCAATTGCTCGTCTTAATCTTCCAATTCATATTATTGGTCTTTTTCCTAGTACAGATAACCGTCCAAGTGGAAATGCTTATGCCTCTGGCGATATTATTAATATGTATGACGGAACAAATGTTGAAGTAGTAAATACTGATGCTGAAGGAAGAATTATTCTTGCAGATGCCTTGGCTTATGCAAAACAATATAATCCATCATTAATAATAAATGCTGCCACACTTACCGGTGCTGCCGCCAGAGCTATTGGACCTTTTGGTATTGCTGCAATTGAAAATCATGCAGGAATGTATCTTTCCGATCTAAAGTTGGCAGGGAAAGATGTTTATGAAAGAATTGCAGAGTTTCCTTTCTGGGAAGAGTATAATGAATTGATTAAAAGTGATATTGCAGATATTAAAAACTCTGGGGAGTCTTATGCCGGAATGATTACGGCCGGAAAATTCTTGTCTCATTTCACTAGTGAGTTTCCTTTTATTCACTTGGATATTGCAGGGGTTGCTATGAATAGCACTAAAAAAGGGTACTTCCCTATTGGTGCAACTGGCTACGGAGTTAGATTGATTATAAAATTTATAGAGAAATACTTCATTCAAAAATAAGAATACAACAAAATAAAAATATGGAAAATATACACGAAATTGAAAACGTAGATAATGATATCAAGACAATAAAAATTGGTATCTCACAAGGGGATTTTAATGGGGTCGGTTATGAGATATTATTAAAGACTTTTTCCGATGCTAGAATTATGGAGCATTGCACTCCTATCCTATATGGATCATCGAAAATATTATCTTACTATAAAAAGATGATAAATACTCCTGATTTTCCTTTCACCAATATCAAATCGGCAGAACAAGCTGAAAAAGGAAAATTAAATGTATTAAATATTATTCATGACGAGGTTAAGATTGATGTCGGTCAAGAAACAGAAATGGGAGGTAAATTAGCTGCCCTTAGCCTAGAGATGGCTTGTGAAGACTTGGTTAATGGCAAATATGACGCAATGGTGACTAATCCAATTAGTAAGAAGAACATCCAATCTGTTGACTTTCATTTTCCTGGTCATACTGAGTATTTAACCCAAAAGTTTGGAGCTAAAGATTCTCTTATGATAATGTCTTGTGGAAGGATTAAGATTGGAATTATGACTAATCACCTTGCTCTAAAAGATGTCCCAAAAGTTATTACTGAGGACTTAATTCTTCGTAAACTTAGAACTATGGATAATTCTTTGAAGAGAGATTTTGGTATCCGTATGCCTAAAATTGCAGTTATGGCTCTTAATCCTCATGCTGGAGACCACGGTGTTAATGGTGAAGAAGACGAAACAATAATAAGACCTGCTATTAAGAAAGCTTTCAATGAAGGAATTCTTGCCTTTGGTCCTTTTCCTTCTGATGGATTCTTTGGTTCAACTGACTTTAATAATTATGATGGTGTTCTTGCCCTTTATCACGACCAAGGACTTATTCCATTCAAACTAATGTCATTTGCTGAAGGTGTAAACTTCACGGCTGGTCTTCCTTATGTAAGAACATCTCCTGCTCATGGAACGGCTTATCATATTGCAGGAAAAAATGAGGCTAATGCTCAAAGTTTCAGAAATGCTGTATATCTTGCCATTGATATTACAAAAAACAGAAGAGAGTATGATGCCTTGACTGCTGATACTCTGAAAATATCAAGGAAAGATAATATTATTGACGAAGATATTACTAAAGAACTTCAAAAAGAGGATTCATCTACTATTTAATCCATGAGCGAGGTTTTAGAAAATATACTATCTCTACAAAAAGAAATAAATCAGCATAATTATAATTATTATGTTCTAGATAATCCTACTATTTCTGACCAAGACTTTGATTTTAAACTCAAGGAGCTTGAAAAATTGGAAGAAATTTATAGGATTAATAATCCAAGTATTGATAAGGATTTTTTTTCTCACTCTCCTACAAAAAGGGTTGGTGGTGAGATTAACAAAAGCTTTAAGCAGTTTGAACATAGGTATCAAATGCTTTCTCTTTCCAATACTTATTCTAAGGAAGAGATAATAGATTTTGTATCTCGAGCAAAGGAATCTCTTGGCAATGAGGACGATTTAGAGTGGATATGTGAATTAAAATACGATGGAGTTGCTGTAAGTCTAAACTATAAAGATGGTAAGCTTTTTCGAGCCTTAACTCGTGGAAATGGTGTTATTGGGGATGATATTACGGATAATATTAAAACCATTCGTTCAATTCCTCTTATTCTTTTTGGAGAGGGTTATCCTGATGAATTTGAAATTAGAGGAGAGGTGATCTTTCCTCATTTGGCTTTTAATGATTTTAATGAGAATAAGATTCTTAATGGTGAAGAACCATTTGCTAACCCTAGAAATGCTGCCTCTGGTAGCGTAAAACTTCTTGACCCAAAGGAAACAGCAAAACGAAAATTAGATTGTTATCTCTATTTTCTTCTATCCGAAGACAAAAAACTCAACTCTCTTACTCATTACGAAAAATTAAAATTAGCTAAGAGCTGGGGATTTAATATTCCTCCATATATTGCAATATGCAAAGGCATAGAAGATATTATGGAGTTTATTGAGTATTGGGATGTGGAAAGACATAACCTTGGCTTTGATACTGATGGAATTGTAATTAAACTAAATGATACTTCTCTTTGGGAAAGACTTGGTTCTACAGCAAAGAGTCCT
This sequence comes from Bacteroidota bacterium, assembly GCA_017860275.1. Classification (GTDB taxonomy): domain Bacteria; phylum Bacteroidota; class Bacteroidia; order Bacteroidales; family P3; genus UBA10566. The sequence continues at coordinate 9,858 of JAFNAQ010000002.1, read as the reverse complement.
CGTTGGGCTAGTGCATATAAGTTTAAGGCAGAAAGAGCATGTTCTAAACTTCTTTCAATAGAATATAATGTTGGTAGAACTGGTGTTGTTACTCCTATTGCTAACTTTGAACCTGTTTGGATTGGGGGAACATCTGTCAAGAGGGCTTCTCTTCATAATTCAGACTTTATTGAAAAATTAGATATAAGACTTGGCGACGAAGTTTATATCGAAAAAGGTGGTGAGATAATACCTAAGATTGTTGGAATAAATTTTATTGCTAGAAAAACCAATAGTCAAAAATTTCAGTACATCAAGACCTGCCCTCAGTGTAATACCCCTCTTATTAAAGAAGAGGGTGAGGCTGGATATTATTGTCCTAACTATAATCACTGTCCACCTCAAATCCTGGGTCGTTTTCAACATTTTATCAGCAAAAAAGCCATGAATATCGATACTCTTGGTGGTGAGAGAATGGGTTATTTGCTAGACCATAAGCTTGTTTTTGATTTTGCTGACCTATATTCTTTATCAGAAAATCAGCTTATTGGAATTGGAAATATAGATCAAGAAAAAAAAGGCAGTATTCAAGAAAAAGGAGCTTTCAATCTAATTAAAGCAATTGAAGATTCTAAGAATATACCTTTTGAAAGAGTGCTTTATGCTCTTGGCATTAGGTATGTTGGTGAAGTTGTTGCTAAAAAACTTGCCAAACATTATAAGAACATTAATAATTTAATTAATGCAAATTTCTTTGAATTAACCGAGGTTGATGAAATTGGAGATAAAATTGCAGAAAGCATAATAAGTTATTTTTCTAATCCAGAAAACATTGCTTTAATTGAAAAACTAAAATCAAAGGGATTAAAATTTGAGATAGAAGATGTCTCAATATCTAATAAACTTCAAGGGCTTAGTTTTGTAGTTAGTGGAAGTTTTGAGAATTATAGTAGGGATGGAATTAAAAAAGTAATTGAAGATAATTCCGGAAAGATAATTAGTGGAGTAAGTGCAAAGGTAAATTATTTAGTTGCAGGAGATAAAATGGGCCCTGAGAAAAAAAAGAAAGCAGAAAAGTTAGGAGTAAAAATTATCTCCGAAGAAGATTTTAATGAATTAATAAAATAAATAGAGTTAGAGATAACTCTTGTATAATATATAATGAAGAAGGTAGCATTCCATACTTTAGGTTGTAAATTAAATTTTGCTGAAAGCTCAGATCTAGCTCATAAATTTGTTCAAAACAACTATATTCAAGTAGATTTTAAAGAAATTGCAGATGTGTATGTAATTAACACATGTACTGTGACTCAGGTAGCTGAAAAAAAATGTAGAACAGCTATCCGTCAAGCAATTTCACATAACCCTGATGCTATTATTGCAGTAATTGGTTGTTTTGCACAACTTCAGTCGGAAGAAATTGCAAAAATTGAAGGAGTAGATATTATTTTGGGTAATGCCGATAAGCATAAATTATTCGAATATATAAGTAATAAGGAAGCCTTTGCCGATCATTGGAATCATGTTGAAGATATTTCTAAAGTAAGTGAATTTGTCCCTTCTTATTCTTTTTCAGATAGAACACGTTGTTTTTTAAAAATTCAAGACGGATGTGATTATTTCTGCACCTATTGTGCAATTCCTTATGCTAGAGGAAGAAGTAGAAGTGAAACTATTGAAAATACTATTTCTAAAGCAAAAGAACTTGCAACTGGGGGAAAGAAAGAGGTTGTGCTAACAGGAGTCAATATTGGAGATTTTGGGAAACATCAAGGTGAAAACTTCTTCGGTTTAATTAAGGAGCTTGATAAAATTCAGGAGATAAAAAGGTATAGGATATCAAGCATTGAGCCTAATCTTATAACTAATGAAATTATTGATTTTGTTAATACCTCAAGAGCTTTTCAACCTCATTTTCATATTCCACTTCAAGCAGGAACAGATTTCTTATTAGAAAGAATGAAGAGAAAATATAATAGAGAATTATTTGCTGACAGAATTAATTATATTAATAATGCAATGCCAAATGCTTTTCTTGCGGCAGATATTATTGTTGGCTTCCCTGGTGAAACAGAATATGAGTTTAACTCAACTATTGATTTCATATCTTCATTACCCTTAGCAGCTCTTCATGTTTTTACTTATTCTGAAAGACCAGACTCATTAGCAAAAGATTTTGACGGTAAAGTCCCTATGAATATCCGTAAACAAAGAAGCCTTATTCTTCAACAACTTTCTAATCTTAAGAAAAAGGCATTTTACGAGAAAAATATTGGTTATAATGCTAGTGTTCTTTGGGAAGGTGATGAGGAAAAAGGGTTAATGTTTGGTTTTTCTGATAACTATATTAGAGTTGCAAGAAAATATGATGCAAAGTATATAAACCAAATTACTAAAGAAATCTTAACAAATCTTCACCCAACTAAAGAATATTTTGTTATTGAATAAAATAATCTTTGTATATTTGTAGACTTGAATAATTATTTTATGAAAAAATTATCTTTATTATTAGTTTCGATTGTGTTATTATTAGCTGGTTGCGTTTCAATAAAACCATCTGATTTTCAACCTGATTTTCAAAATGCAAACTTATTACCTCGAATGGATATTTGGTTCGATGTACCTTCTTTCCAAAATGCTTATGGAGCAAACTCTTATTCAGAAGATGGCTCTACTCACCCTGAATCCCCTTATGGAGTAGGTGTTTTCCTTGTGGATTCTAAAACTAAAGTATATACTTCAGAAAAAAGAATTCAAGATGCATGTAATCTTTGGGTAAATGATGTTACTAATAATATTATGGATCCTTCTCGAAAAAGAACAGGTAATATTGTTCTAAGAATTGGTAATGCATATAAAAAGAATAATTATAAATGGAGTTGGCTTTCTGGCTTAACAGTGGGGATACCTAATGCATTTGGAATGCCTATGTGTTCAAATACAACAGAGTTAGAGGTAATTGTTGAAATTTACGATATGAAAAATCAATTAGTTGCTAAGTTCAATGAAAGAGGTACTTCTACTACTTATATGGCTGCTTATTATGGCTATTATGAATTTCAACGTAAAGCAGGTGCAGAAGCTTTGGAAGATGGTTTAACTAAAATAAAAGAGCTTATTCATAGAGACTTTGCTGTAATTAATGCAAAACTAAAATAATTATTAATTGGAATAATTTATAAATGAAAAATGCAGGAATTAGAGAGGCAAATGAAAATGATACTTTATTGATTCTAGACTTTATAAAGCAACTATCTATTTATGAAAAGTTACCTAATGAAGTAAAGGCAACAGAAGAAATTTTACATAACTCATTATTTATCGAAAAGAGAGCAAAAGTAATTTTCGCCATCGAAGATGGTAAGGAAGTTGGATTTGCTCTTTATTTTTATAATTTTTCAACTTTTATGGGACGCCCTGGTTTATATTTAGAGGATTTATTTGTATTAGAATCTCATAGAGGTAAGGGTTATGGTAAAATGTTACTTTCTTATCTTGCAAATATTGCAATAAAAGAAAATTGCACAAGGTTTGAATGGATAGTATTAGATTGGAATACTCCTTCAATTAATTTCTATAAATCTTTTGGAGCAGTACCTTTAGAAGATTGGACTGTTTTTAGATTAGATGGTGAAAACTTACAGAATTTAGCTAATAAATATATCAGCAATTAGGAATTGTGATTAGTGATTAAAAATAAACAATGAACAATTTTGTATTAAAATATTGTTTGAATCTTTTAAATACTAGAATCAAAGCAAAGCTGGTTCATTCGTTTATTATTATTTTTTTTCTTTCATTTAATTCTCAAGCACAAGACGTTCATTTTTCGTCCTTTGATGTTAACCCAATGTTTCTAAATCCTGCAAATTCTGGATTCTCTAGCGCATCGTTTCGTTTAGGAACAATGTATAGAAATCAATGGTCTACTGTATCGAAGGGTTACAATTCATATTTATTTTCTGCTGAAGCATTACTATATAATAACAGAGCAAGAAAAGAAGGTATTGGAATTGGGGTAAACTTTCTTTCTGATGTTGCTGGTTCACTCAGTTATGGGCAACAAAATATTGGTTTATCTGTTTCATACTTTAAAGCCATAGAAAAGAAAAGCGAACATTATATTTCTGTTGGTATTCAAGGAAATTCATCTAAATGGGGTTATGATTTAACACATTCAGTTTTTGGACGTGAATTAGAAGATATTGAAGGAATACAACTTAATACGATTAATACATTAGACTTTGGCATGGGAGTTCATTGGCAATTAAAGGCTAATCAACAACACTATCTTCAAGCAGGGATAGCCTTACTTCATATAAACCAACCTACCCTATCCTATTATGAAGACTCCGACATTAAACTACCTACCAAGTTTAATTTTTATTTTTCAGATTTAATTTCATTAACCGAACTATATTCCATTAAACCTACCATATTCTTTCAAAGACAGAATCAATATCAAGAAATAATTATTGGTTCTGACTTAAACATTAATATGTCTGAGACTACACTTGATTCAAAAATACTTAGCTTTGGAGCTTATTATAGAACTATAGATGCCTTTATTGCTATGATAAAGTATAAACACGACAATATAAATATTGGATTATCTTATGATATTAATCTATCTAAGCTAACGCCTGCATCAAAAACCTATGGTGGAGTTGAATTATGGCTATTATACTCATTTAATTCTCTCGCTTACACAAGAAAAACAACATCCATTCCTTGTCCAAGATTTTAAACAAAAAAATATAAAACACATATGTTATCTACAAAAAAAATATTACTCTCAATAACAGTAATTTGTTTAGTAAATCTATTCCCTAACATTGTTTTCTCTCAAGAGAAGTATCAACTTGCTTATGAAAAAGAGGGAGATGTTGCGATGGAAAATGAAGATTATGAATACGCAATTGAACAATATCAAATAGCAAGAAGATTTTTCAAAACACCTCCTCAGATATATTATAAAATTGCAGAATCACATAGACTTTTAAACAATTACGATAAGGCAGAATATTGGTATAATAAGTTGATTGCAGAATATGAAGCAGATAATATCACAACATTATTTCCTGACTTATATATAAAACTTGCAAAGGTTTCAATGTCTAATGGCAACCCTTTTTCGGCACAAGCATCGCTAAAAAGACTTTTAGAGGATTGCCCATTTATTGAAATTAGAAAACAAGCGAAAAAAGAACTTGATAATATAAATTGGGCTATTGACAACAACAAACCAGAAGACGGAGTAACAATTAATAATTTGGGAAAGAATATAAACAATAATGCTTCGCAGTATGGTACATTTATTCTTGGAGATTCTATACTCTATTTTTCAAGTATAGATTATATAGAAGTGTCCGATGACGAAGAAGCTTACTATGAGGATACATATCAACAATTGTTCTACTCCTACATAGATGATTATTTTTATACCCCATCTAAAAAGGTTGAAGCCATCGGTATAAATCGCCCGAAAAAAAACACTTCAAATATTAGCTTTAATAATGATTTCACTATAGCCTACTATACTCATTGCAATGAATTAAGTGATAATGCAATTTGCGAGATATACTCTTCATATAATGATAATGGGTATTGGACTAGGGGTAAAAAATTAAACGAAAAAATTAATCTCAAAGGTTATAATAATACACATCCATATCTTTCTCAAGTTGACGGAAAAAACATTCTTTACTTTTCGTCAAATCGCCCTGGATATGGAGGTTATGATTTATGGTATGTGGATTTAGATAATAATTCCGAACCTATTAATCTTGGTCCAACAATAAACACCGAAGGAAATGAAATAACTCCATTCTATTGTATAAAGGATAAATCTCTATACTTTAGTTCCGATACACATAAGGGTTTTGGTGGTTTTGATATTTTTAAATCTCATGGATGGCTAAGCAGATGGACTACACCCGAAAATCTTATGCAGCCAATAAATTCAATTGCAAATGATTACTATCCCTATATACAAACTCCTGATGAGATGGGTTATTTTTCTTCAAATAGAGAAGGTTCTTTTACAAAAGAAAATAAAACATGTTGCAATGACCTTTTTAGTTTTAGAATAGAAAAGATAAATACTGAACCAGTAATAGAACAAATTAAAAAAATCAAACCCTTCACTCCTGCCCTTGACCTACCATTATCTTTATTTTTCCATAATGACCAACCTAATCCTCAAAGTACATCAACAAAAACAAAATTTGATTACAAAGAATGCTACAATGAGTATAAGGGGCTAAGCAATGTTTATAGGGCACAATACACCAAAGGATTATCTGACTCTGTTGAAAACGCTGCAATTGACAGCATTAATAACTTTTTTAATATCAATATTGACAAAGGAATGACTAAACTAAATGATATGTTTAGCTACTTATTAGATAACCTAAAAGAGGGAAAGAAAATCAATGTATCTGTAAGAGGATTTAGTTCCTCTCTTCATAATGATTTATATAATTACTCTCTATCCGAAAGAAGGATTGAAACAATTATTAATTATATGTATAAATGGAATAATGGAGCTTTGATTCCTTATCTAGTAAACAAAGCCGATGATGAAACTCCATTTTTAAATATAAAAACCATTGCAATGGGTAAAATTGAGAGTAAATCTCCAAACCCTAATAGTATTGAAGAAAAAAGAAAATCAATCTACACCTTAGATGCAATGTTTGAAAGGAAAATAGAGATAAGACTTATTGAATTTAGATAATAACCTATTCCTCTTCTTTGAAGAAAAGTTGATAATAATTCATCCCTGTCGATTCATCATAACCCTTCTTAATATACTGGTTATTGCCATGAACGTAGATATGAAAGTTCTTATCTAATTTAATAACACTTTTAAATATTCTTGCTTGTTTCTTTACAGCCGATTCTGAAATAGCAAAATTATCTGCAATTTCTATATCAAATCCTTCCTGATACTCTTTCTTGAAGTTATTAAAACTATCAATAACTTGGCTCTGCTCCAAGACCTCGTTTGTAAACTGATTTATGTCGAATGTTTCTTTCTCCTTAAAAAACTTTACCGATTTATTAAGAATATCTGCTTGGTCGGCTTTTGATATTTCAAATTCTCTTGGCAGTTCTTGGGTAACAAAATCCTTACAAAGTGTCAATATATTTTGAGTATTATAATATTCATCCTTTCGTCTACTTACATGAAGAAAGTCATTTATCCAATATTGTGCCTCTGCCCCCTTATTTGTATTATCTACAACCGAAACAAGATAACCATTTTCTTTATCAATATTAAAAATCAAACAGCCCTTGTCAAGCTTATTAATATTTATCCCCTCTTGACTCTCTACCTCAAAACCATCTCCTTGTTGATACACCTTCAAAAATGTATCCTTATTCTCACTCTTAAAAAGCCCAATAGCATCAACCGTTTCCCCATTTATTACACAATCATTAAAATAAACAACATAAAACTCTCCTGACTTAATCTTTGGATGAGTAGAATTTTCATAAAGATGTTTAGCCAAATTGATTGATTGTTCAAATAAGAGTGATGAATCTTCAAACACTTTTGAGACGTATGAATACACTTCATTTAATTCAATATCTGAATCATGAAAAAGATTAAACAATTCTGGAGATTTAAATGCCGATAAAAAATAAGTAGTCAATAATGCTCTTACATCATCATCTACAGATAGCGGTTTTTTGGATAAAGAGCAAAACTCCTCATTCTTATTCCCAACCTTATGAAGAACTATCTCTTTAGCTATTACATCATTATAATTCATAACAATAATATTGTTTATTTATTTCAGTTTCCAAAGATACATGATTTTTCCCAAAAACAGTTTCACCCCCTAATCGCCAATTACAATCTTACCACTAATACCCTTACCATTTAGCACAACTCTATACCCATAAACTCCAGCCTTTAAAGAAGAAACATCAATCCTATTTCCAACCTTTGCCGAAAGCCTACTACTCTTAACCATTCTTCCACCCAAATCATAAATCTCAATATCAGCCTCAACGAACCTATCAGCCTCAATATCCACCAAAACAAAATCCTTAGCCGGATTAGGATAAACCTTCAAACCTTCTTTCTTCCCTGTACTCACTTCCGTAAGCCCAACAAAACCATTAGGCATAAATTTTACTACCCAAGCAGTATTATATAGAGAAAAAGCCATCACTAATCCTCCATCGGTAGTTGCCTTTATTCCATTTAACTGTTTATACAATATGGTTGAATCATAGTCTATTCTATACCTAAAGTTGATATTACCATTAATACTGAAGTTTACAATATTAATGAAATTAGTCCCATTATCTCTTGATCTGTAACAGTAGTAAATAGAATCTTCATTTATAAAATCAATATTCTTTCCAAATTCAGGGATATAATATTGATTACCATCCTCTTCTCCTTGTAATTCCAATCTAATCTTCTTAACAGTGGCTGATATAATATTCACAATCTCTATATTTATATGAAAAGATTCTCCTACATATATCGATTCATAGTTTAGTGCTGAAATAAATATTGAATCGTTTATTTGAGTAATATGAGTTGGAATAAATATTGAGTCAAAGGTAATACTATCGGTAATATTCAAGGTCTGCTTATCTACTCTATATAATCTTGAAAATTGATGCTCATAATCCTTTATAATATGTCTGACAAATGAATAACTATCTTCGTTTTCAATTATTCCAGTATTTGGATAAATAGAAGGGATTAATTCATAAGTTCTGGATTTTTTCACGTTTCCTAATGTATCTATTACCGTAATCCTAGCTATTCTGGCATCGTTTAGACCTCCATAGTTAAATAGTACAATATTTTTTTCTTTACTAAAAAATACTTCTTTAAAATCTGTCGAGAGGAGAAAACTGTCTTGAGTATTTTTCCTTATCAAACTTGTTATCTTATTATTTCCAGTTGAATCACTGCAATAAAAAAATACAGAATCTATAAAATCCACAGGATTTAAGTAGGTAAATCTAAACCCATACAATTTATTATTATATTTAAAATTAAGTATCTGTTTTGTGCCTGCTATCTTTTTTTCAATATTTAGATTATTGTCCATTTTGTAGACTAATATACTATCATTCACTCTATCGATGTAGGATAACCACAGATTATCTTTATTATCGTAGTCTTGAAAAACCAATGGCATACCATATGAGTTTTGATACCATTCTTGATAATCAAATATTCTTGCATTGTCGCTATAATTGATTATCTGAGGTGTTTGGGCTTTAGTGATATTACTTGAAACAAAAAGATGTAAAAGTAAAAATGAGAATAAGAGTTTGTTTAATAAATTCATGTTTAATAATTTTTGAAATAATCTTTTATTAACTCATTATTTGGTTTGAATATTATATATTCTTAATACTAATAGTTAGATTTAACAATAAATATATTTAATCTTTGATTATTTGGAAGAAAAACAGATATAGAAAATATGATGATTAATAATCAATAATTTTTATTAGATATAAATCTCCTAAATCCTTATTTTGTTGTGGGGAATCCCTGATTTAAAGTATTTTTATAAGGATTTAGTCTTGCTAGGGTAGCTACCCTAGGCGTGTTATGGTAGCTACCGTAGCAGTGCTAGGGTACCTACCATAATTTATTAAGATGTGCATCTAAAATTTTTGGGATTGTTTTTGTTGTTTGTTGGGCGCAAGAAAGCGGCGCCCGTCTATATGCAAATATACGGATTATTATTTGAATTGCAATATGATAATGGGGTTAATTTGTTGGGGGATTATTCTTGCAAATAAAAATATATTAATGTAACTTTGCCAGTTATTTAATTTAAATTTACTATCGTTATGAATATACTATTAATTGGTTATGGCAAAATGGGC
>JAFNAQ010000109.1 GCA_017860275.1 Bacteroidota bacterium | reverse complement strand
TTTTTTAATCCATGTACCGTTGGCATAATCAAAATAATCGTCTTGTGGGCGCACGGTTGAATCAATATCTGTAACCAACGGGTCGGGAACTGTGGATTTTTTTTTCATATTATTGCAAGAAATTAATCCGGTAACAAAAAAGATGACAATAATAACCAAATTTGTTTTTTTCATAATCATAAATATTTGTATAATAATTGCAAGTGTAAAAATAAAAAACGTATTAAGAACGTAATAATATATGCCTTGAAGTCAGATAATTATCTGAAATTTATAAAATACTATTTTAAAGTTTTGTTGAATTTTACATAAACGGAGCAAAGAGTCCTGTAAAGTTGCTTTTCACGTATATTCTCGTTTATTTTTCAAACCAAATTAAAGATTTTACTCATCCATAGGAACTATATTATCAATTATATATTGTGCGGCTTTGTAATCTATATCATTTTGTTTGGGATCATCCCAATATAAAATTTTAACTGAATAATCATACAAAAATAAATCATCTATAAATGCGGCAACAATCATGTGCATTAATTTCCCATTTTGATATGCCGTATAATATTTTTTGTATCCTTCTAAATTTCCTTTATTTTTGATTTCACTCTCTTCCACTAATATTTTACCGGTACAGTCTATAGTATTTACAACATCGTTACAAATATCTTCAACACTTGAGTAGTCATAATCCTCCCAAGCGTCAATCGTCATTGTAAAGATTTTCCCTGAGGCTGTAAAAGTTGCGCTGTCATTTTGTTTGATGGTAAAATTAGTAGGATATTTGAACTTCAAATTAAATGAATTCCATTCCATGTCAGTCCACTGGGCTTGCATACTCTGTACAGAAAATACAGCCATGAATAAACTTAAAAGTAAAGTAAGTTTAAATGTGTTCATATTTATATAGTTTAAATGGTTAAAAATTAAAAACTTACATTCAATTAAAAATAATCATAGTAATCATCGTCTTCACTTTCATCGTAATTTAGAAGAGTGATGCTTCTCAGCATTTCCAAACCGCTACTATAATTTGTATCGTTTGTTGCCGGATCGTCCCAATATAAAATCTCAACAACATATTTTTTGTTTGAATTGATATCTTTGTAACCAGCAATTATCATTTTCATTTTGTAGCCATTCTGTTTAGCATCATAATATGACTCATATCCAAACAAACCTCCTTGATCGTAATTGTATTCACCTTTAATTATGGCAGTGTCAGTGCAATTAATTTCTTTAACAGCTTTCAAATTCAATGCTTTTGAGTCGATGTATTCGCTACTTTCTGATACCCTAATGGTAATGACTAATGAGCCTCCACTGGCTGTGAATACATTTCCGTCATTTTGTTTAATTGTGAAAGTTTCAGGGATTTTGAAACTGATGTTATTTGTTTCCCAGTCCATTGTTTTCCATTGCGCATTTACGTTTTGAACCAAAAAAATAATCAAAAAAGAACTTGTGAGCAGGATAATTTTTGATGTTTTCATTTGTGTAAAATTTATTGGTAAATAGAATTAATCAACGAAATTAAAACGAAAAGTAACAAAAAATAAATTAGAAGTCATCTTGACTTATAGTTTTATTAAGTTTTAGAAACATTTAAATACCAAACAGAAGAAGGGAACGTTATTTATGTACTATCAAACACATAAATTCCAATCCCTTCTATAATGTACCAAGTACTTGACAAAGATACAATTATTTCAGAGATTTTGCCTTATTTACCTAAAGCCAAGCGTGGTTTTATTACAAAAAGTAATAGAGCTGAGATTGTAAACTGCATATTATACAAACTTAAAACTGGTTGTCAATGGCATATGCTTCCGGTTACAAGTCTATTTTCAAAAGTAGTTCTCAGTTATAAGACAGTTTTTGGTCATTTTCGCCAGTGGTGTAAATGCGGTATTTGGCAACAAATATGGACACATTTACTGGAAAAGTATAAATCGTTCTTGGATATGTCCAGTGTTGAACTGGACGGCAGTCATACTCCCGCTGTGCGTGGTGGCGAGGAAGTTGCCTATCAAGGCAGAAAGAAAAAGAAAACCACTAATGCACTATTTCTTACAGATAAACAAGGAATTCCACTGGCTATATCAGAACCTATTGCCGGGAATCATAATGACTTACACCAAATTGAGAAATACTTTAACCAACTACTTGATACGCTAATCAAGGCAAAAATAAGAATTGACGGTCTATTTATGAATGCAGATGCCGGCTTCGACAGCATAGAACTTCGAGATTTATGCAACAAAGCTGAAATTATACCTAACATTGCAATAAATCAAAGAAATGGCGCTGCCGATGAAAACATCTTCGTAGATGACCTATTATATAAAGAACGATATTGTATTGAAAGAACAAACGCTTGGATTGATGGTTTTAGAACCTTGTTAAACAGATTTGATTTTACATCTTCAAGTTGGTTGAACTTCAATCTTATTGGTTTTACAACTATATTATTAAAGAAAATTAACAAAAATCAAAAGTCAAGATGACTTC
>JAFNAQ010000032.1 GCA_017860275.1 Bacteroidota bacterium | reverse complement strand
ATTTTTGGAGAGTCGATTTCGATTATTGGTGCAAAATCCAAGAAAAATATTAAAAAAGCACATCCAACCGAATATGACTGTGCTTGATTTAGGTTGTGGGACAGGTTACTTTACGTTAGAGATTGTAACACTACTTTACAACAAAGGAAAAGTTATCGCCACCGATATACAAAAAGGAATGCTCGATATCTTAAAACAAAAAATAATAAATAGCGATTTACAAAAGCAAATTCAAATTCATAATAACCAGGAAAACAGCCTTAATCTGACGGAAAAAGTCGATTTTATTCTCGCTTTTTATTCATTTCACGAAATGAAGTATATTGACAATATCATAAGTGATCTTGCAAAAATTTCTACGAGTGAAACGAAAATTTTAATTTCTGAACAAAGATTTCACGTGTCGAAATACATGTTCAACTCAATAATTCAAAAATTGACAAATTGTGGATTTGAAATTTGTGAACGGCCATGGATATTTTTGAGCAGAACCGTAATAATGAAAATAAATAATCAGTTAACGCAATAATTTGGTTATATGTTTTTATGAAAGACATTTTAATTCAAAATTTATATTGATGTAAATTTCTTCTCATCGTCAAATAATACACCTTCGATTCTAAAATATACGCTTTCATTGTTATCTTTTTGCTTCATTTTCACCTTTTGTGTCTCTTTGGAAAATATCTAAACCTGTATTTATAAACTAATATTAACAAATCAATTCAAAAAGAAACATGAAGAAGTTTATTTTGACAGGAATGGTTCTCTTGTCATTTTGCATCACAAGTTGCACAAAAGATTTATCTATTGGAGGGAATTCTGACACAACGGAATCATCCGATTCAACCTCTGAATCGCCAAGTAATCAACAGATTAGTGGCGGATATTTTGTATACTCATATGAAAATTACGCATGGGGACATCAGAGAGAAGGCTGGATTATTGATAAATCCGGAATTGTTAAGGCATACTTAAACCCAGATAGGTATAACCTGCCGGATTCAAATGGATATATCACTCAGGAAAAAATAAATGAAAATCTATCAATTTGCAATATTTCAATAGGCCACATTTCTCAGGAATTGCTTTCCTATTACAATAATATCTCTTTTGCAATTAAGTCAGATATATTTTCTGACCGGATTTCACACGGTGGTGATGTAGGTTCAATAAAATATTATTACTACGCTTTTGAAAGTATTTCAGGAAAATACAAAGCGAAATTACTGTGTGAAGATGGAGACTGGGCAACTTATAATAAAGACAACAATGCAATTAAAGTAACCAATTGGTTGAAATCTATACAATCATCTCCTTTCCCCCCACCTTACCACACTTGCGGGAATTAATAGACCAATTTATAATAAATGGGTAGAAACAAATTTCCACCTCTTGCGAAAATCTTTTTTCTCTCCAATTAATAACTTTAAAATAGCTTAGTAAGAAATAAGTAACTAACTTAAAATTCTGATTCATATATTGAAATAAAAAATAACTTTATGAAAATGAAACAGTTTATTTTATTAACATTGTTGCTATTAATTTTTTTCGCACCAATGAGTTTTTCGCAAACAAAAAACAAGGACATTTCCGAAACAATTATTGCTTTGGAAAAAGGAGCTCTTGAAAAATGGAATCAGGGCGACCCTAGCGGTTATCTTAACCTATCAGCCGAAGATGTTACATACTTTGACCCAGCCACCGAACAGCGGTTAGACGGATTAGATAACCTCAGAAAGTATTATAAACCAATGGAAGGGCAAATTAATGTGTCCAAATACGAAATGCTCAACCCGAAAGTAACAGCTATGAATGACATGGCCGTTTTGACTTTCAGCCTTCACTCTTACAAAGAAGACAAAGTATTTAAGTGGAACTGCACCGAAGTGTATCGACTTGGGTCAAACGGGCAATGGAAAATTATTCACACGCATTGGTCTTTCTTCACGAAACCATAGTTGACATGGCATATAAAATCAAAATTTAGCCAAGGAGGCCTCTTGAATTTTAGAGGGCAGAAACAGGATATCCCGCTTCTGCCCTCTTTTTATCTTATGTATTCATTATTTATCAAAGTTTTTCGGCATAAATCGTAACACTATAAATTGCAGAATTAGATTGTTTATATTTATTTAATTCATCAATACTTATACTTTTAAGTAGGAATTCATCCGATAATTGAATCTTTTGTTCTTTCTTCAGCTGAATATTCTGGAACCCAATGTTTTTTATTATTTCCAGATAGCCGGTTTTTTCGCTTGCCCCAGCCACGCAACCGGCATACATTTCGATAGACTCAAGCACTCCTTTTGGAAGATATCCGCCATATACTATATCTGAAATGCTAAAATGACCTCCTGATTTAAGTACTCTGAAAACTTCTTTAAATGCTTTTTCTTTATTCTGTACCAGGTTCATGACACAGTTGCTGATAACTACATCAATGGTCCCATCCGATACTCCTTGCATTTCTTCAATTTCTCCTAATACAAACTCGACATTTTCATAGCCTAATTTATGATTGTTTTGTGTTGCACGGTTAATCATTTCCGGAGTCATGTCAATCCCTATTACTTTACCTTTTTCCCCAACAATACTACGGGCAATGAAAGCATCGTTCCCGGCACCAGAGCCAAGGTCGAGCACTGTATCTCCTTCTTTTATATTGGCAATTTCTGTAGGTAGTCCGCAGCCTAAAGATAGATCGGCTTCTTTTTGATAACCATTGATATTAGAATAATCGGCTGCATTTTCGTTAAAACTGATACCATTGCAACAACTTGCCGAACTCTTGTTCATTGCAATATACCCATAAGATTTTTTAACTTCTTCTTTAATAACTTCTTTCTCCATTTTACTAATATTAATGAATGACAACATTGTCATTCGATAGTAACACTAAGAAACCGATAAAAAGACGCAAAAAATCAAGAACAATTACATTTATTTTTTTCGACATCTATTATATTTCCATAGACATCTCTTTCAAAAGCACAACAGGCTAAAAGCTGTTCTTTTAATTTTTCTTTACCTCGTTGCACTCTGGATTTTGCTCCTGAATAAGAAATATTTAATCTTTCAGCCAATTCTTTTTGTGAAATATTTTGGAATTCAGTTATAAGTAAGGCTTCTTTGTATTTTTCAGGAAGCTCATTGATAAAAGGTTTTAATCTTTCTGCAATAACAGAGTTAAGCGACTTGGATTCTTCGCTCAAAAGTATTTCGGAAATTTCAATATTGTTATTTTTATATAATCTATTTCTAAAATAATCGTTTATCACGTTTCTTACAATTCCATAGAGGTATTGGCGCATATTCTCTGCTTTCTTTACTTTATCAATATTAAGAGTTATTTTCAAAAAAACATCTTGAACTACATCATCTGCATCTACCTGATTATGTATAGTTTTAGCAATATAGGCTTTTAGCTCTTTATGAAAATCATTCCATATATGTGTTGTTTCATCTGTCATATTTAATTTTTTCAACAGGGAATCCTGTTAATTTAAATGAGGATTTGATTAGTTCTTTATTAGCTCCTTTAAAAAATTCTTTATCCTTGTCTAAAAGGCCAAAGTATAAATCATACCAACAAATATAATCCGGCAATTCTTCATTTGCCTCAGCTATATAAAAAGAATTGCGCTTATCCATATATTTATTTAAATCAAGTATTGCTTCAGCAATCAATTTATCTGTATTTTCCTGACCCAAAGTTTCACGTATGCGCCATAGAGTGCTTGTAATAATTAAACCCGATCTATGATTATCAATTTTTTTATTAAGCACTGAACCATATTTTTTCATAGTAAGGTTATAGTACTTGCTAATGCTTCTTGTAGAATCCACAAGCTCCGTTTTATATGACTCTTTTAAAAGTTGCAGCGTACGACCTAAGTATAACGAATCATCAATAGGATAATTGTATGATAATTTAGCGTTTCTTACTAGTTTCTTTGGAAGTCCCAATTCTCCGACAATAGGCGAATTATTAAGTGATACTGTAAAATATTCAAGTAAACCCATATGTACATATGATAATCCATTAAATTTAATTCCTAAATCGGACTCTATCAGCCAAAAAGCTCTATGTCCTATTTCATGAAAAAATATAGAGGGAGAAAAAGGAGAATTTCGTTCAAATATATATTTTTTAGGAGTTGTTATTAGAGAGACATCTCCAAATAATACACTATTTGATTTGTAACTATCTTGTGTGTTGAATCTTATTTTTCCGTTGAATAGTTTATCATAGTAAATCATACATTTGGTAGTATAATGTACTGTACCTATTGAATAATATTCAGGAGAATATTTCTTTATTCTTTTAGAAAAATCAAGATTTACAGGGGTTGAGAAATCTATCATACGATCCGGATTATTATCCTTAAATGAGATAGAATCTAATATGGCAAAATTAATCGAGTCCAAATAGATGGTTTTAATTCTTTCATTATCAGATAGATAATCCTTAATTGGGATTATATCATTTAAAAATTCCCCTTCTTTTATATACGACACTCTTAATGTTTTCTGTAAAGAGCACCCACACAATGAGAGGAACAATGCAAAATATACAACCTTTTTCATATTAAATATTCTTTGAGTCAATATTGTTGATTTATAACTATACAATAAATTTTAATCAGAATCAATGTTATCTTTCTGTATTTGTGGCTAGGTTGTTCCTGCCGGCTAGCACGTCCTCCTGAAAAATTTGTTTTACTTTTTCAGGCTCCTCAAATATCGGACTATGAGCCGATTTCTCAAAAGTATAAAACTTTTTTACTGGTGCCTGCAACAAATTAAAATATTCTTTCGCTAAAGTGTAGGATACAGTGTAATCATATATGCCATGAAAAAAATATACAGGAATATCCAACTTAATAACCTTTTTCGACAAATCAGTCTCAAGAATATTTTTCCACAACCAACTGACACCCGAACGGGATTTACCGCGCCACATATTTACCTTTTCACTAAACGTGTAGTCCCGGTTAATCAATGAAGGTAAAAACACACCCATAATTACTGAATTCATGTTGTGTGTCGTGCCAATGCCAAGACTGTGCATTGCTTTGTCCCGCAATGCAAGGTAAGCATCCGGTGTGCCATCTGTTAAAGTGACTGGTGCTGCTTCGAGCTTTTTAACCATTTTTTTGTCACCTTTTCCATCGAATCTCTTTAGCATATAATCGTACGCCAGTTTTTCAGATTTGAGTTGATACGACATTTGAGCTACACCAATGTATGCGAAATACAATTCAGGTGCTCTTGAGGCTACCTGAATGCCAATAAAAGTTCCTCCCGAATGTCCCATGAGATAAATTTTTTCCTGCCCAAAGCGTTTACGGAGATAATTTGTTACTCCCTTTGTGTCAGAAATCATTTGCTCCAGCGTAATTGTCTCTGGTTTAATATCGGCGTTGTAAGAGAGCCCTGAACCACGCTGATCCCACCATACTATTGTAAAATAGTCTTCAAGGCCTGTAGGGTATTTCTGTGTAAGGAAGTAGCCTGGCATGCCACCGTGAAGATATAGAAGTACAGGATTTTTTACATCTTTGCTCTTGATAAACATTCCCATCTTCATACCATTGATATTTACATAGGTTTTTTCTGAAATACTGCCCGCCAATGGCATCCCGTTTTTATCTAAGAACGGGAGTTGGCTCCCGGGACTGCATACCAGCAAAGCTCCAACTATAATTAGTATGCAAAAAAATAAGATCGAAATTATTATCAACATAATACGTGTCCATTTTCGTGCGATTGATTGAATAGAAAATATCCTCTTTATTGTATCGTTTTTCATTTATTAAAACCCAATCATTTGATTCGATTCATAATAGGATGCTCTTTTTTAAGTTCTACTAAGTCCCATAGATTGCCATATAAATCCTTAAATACGGCAACCATTCCATAAGATTGGTTCTTCGGCTCTCTCACAAATTCTATCCCTCTTGATATCATCTCATTATAATCTCTCCAAAAATCATCAGTGTTCAAAAAAAGAAATACTCTGCCACCGGACTGATTACCAATAAATTGTTTTTGTTCAGGATTAGATGCTTTCGCAAGCAAAATCGTAGTTCCTACTGTGCCGGGAGGAGATACTACAACCCAGCGTTTGTCTTGTTCTGGCTGATATATATCTTCAATTAATGTAAAATTGAGTTTATTCATATAAAATTCTATCGCCTCATCATAATTTTTTACAATTAATGCAATATGTATAATTGATTGAGCCATTATCTAAACTCCTCCTTGTCTCAGCTTAATTTATTCTTTTGAAGAAGGCTTCACCCATCCCAATTTCATTACTTTCCAGAGAATTAAGCACAATTGTGATTTTATCGTATACAACATCCATCGTTTTTATTTCTTCTGGCTTTAATACTTGTATAAAATATCCATACATGTTTATTCCTCTTGAATAATCTTTAACTTTTTGGATGTTTAGAATCTTAGATTCAATGCCATTTATCTTAACAGATAATTCATCTGAAGTAATATTATTAGGAGCAATGTCAAAGATGTTGTCTTCTAATGGCGTTAACAGTTTTTCGACTTTAGCCACTTTTTCATAGGCCGTTTTATCAATTTTTTGATTTTCAACAATTTCATTACTCTTCTTAAGACTCATTGGCCGGAAATAAATCATATATGTTTCATATGGACCAACTTGTGGTTCAAAAACATTTATTCCATAAATTTCCATGTTATTGTATTGCGGATTTATTTCAATATCCTCGAATATCGGAACATTCCACGTCCAATACTCTAATTTTGTTTTCCTATAATCCGATAACTTTATTGCATAAAGGCAATAATAGTTTCCTTTTTCAACTTGTAATGAAAATCTACCATTTATATCTGTAAGTGTTTCATAAACATTCTCAAATTTTTTGTTTTTCAATCTTACCGAGACACTGTCAATAGGATTTCCGTCAAAATCCGTAACAGTTCCGGAGAGGGAAACTTTTTCCTGAGCACCGAGCATAAAGAAAGACATTAGAGACAATACAAAAGTTAAAATACGTTTCATTATTTCCCTTTTAAAGTAATTATAGATGTAAAAATGATTCGTTTAAAAATAATTTGGTTATTGGTTTATCTTATAGGTATATGTTATATCATTTTTTAATTCAGAATAAAAAGAATCAAAGTCAAACATCTCTTCTAAATAATAGATACCTCGTTTAATTTTACCTGTATATATCTGTTTGGCAACAATTGCGGCAATTTTGCCAGTAATTATAGAATTATTATAACCTACTATGGATGACTGAAGGTTAATACTTTCATTGTCTTTTACACCCTCAATATCGATTTTTACGATATAAATATCGGAGCAAAGTTTAAGTCGGTTTATTACATCAAGAACTATCCTGAATATATTTGCAATAAAATTATACATCCAGCTAATTCTAAGCATTTTGAAAAATCCAATTTTTTTCAAGAGTACTATTTCTCTGGTAACGAAAGAAGAGTCATAACAAAAATATGATGAAACATTAGCCAATCCCAGAGTTTTAGGAATTGAGTGTTGATCTGCTAAATCAAAGGAAAAAGTTTTCCTTTGATTCGTCTTGTCAATGAATGTTGTCTTTTTAATAGTTCCGAAAGGGGTTACAACACGAGGCTTGTTATCATAGTTGATGGTATAAACATTATTTATATTGTCTAGCAGCCATTTAATACCATCATTACCGTGTTTTTCTCCAACTCCTAACATCAGAAATATATTAACAGAATTTATATAGTCAAAAAATGACTTAGCCTTCTTAACCATTAAATTTGACAATCCGGGAGCTAATCCTACCCCTAATACACATGTTGCTTGTGTTTTAATCGGTATATTTTTATATAACGCTAGCTCAGAAGCCATTTTATAGGAAGGTGAAATATCAATATAATTAATATTATTCTCTATACAGTATAATGCAAGATCAGTATTTTTGGGACTTAGACACATTACAACCAAAGAAATATCATTTAATATCGCATTATATTTCCTGGTATCATAAATATCAATTTTAAGTGGTTTCACATTCCATTGTGTCTCTTCTGAAAAAGAGACTGCTTTTTTTATATTTCTTCCTCCAATAATTATTTTATTTGGAAAAATGTTCATTAACTCAGTGCAAACATTCCTGCCGACCTGACCATATCCACCTATT
This sequence comes from Bacteroidota bacterium, assembly GCA_017860275.1. Classification (GTDB taxonomy): domain Bacteria; phylum Bacteroidota; class Bacteroidia; order Bacteroidales; family P3; genus UBA10566. Next base: position 4,549 of record JAFNAQ010000032.1, on the reverse strand, counting down.
ATCAATATTTTATCTTTCATCCAATGATAACTATACTAAATTATTCCAAACAGACTTATTTGTTGTCATATTTAATGACACCCATTCATTACCGTTCACTATTACTGTATTAAATACTCCTTTATTAATACTGAATCCCATTTTTTCGTAACATTTAATTGCCGATATATTCCAGTCATAGACATTAAGTTCAGCACAATAAACACCAAGTTTAATGAATGAAAACTTTAAAAGTTCCGATACAATTTTCTGCCCGATACCTTTTCCTCTATTTTTATTTTCACCAATTAATACTCTACAAAGTTTAGCAACATTGTCTTTCATTAAATATATTTCGGCATGTCCAATTACAGTATTATCATTTGCATTAATAACTTTGAATGCACTTCTTTTTCTATCTGTTAAATAAGCTTCTAGTTGATCATCTGTCAGAGGAAACGAAAATATTGGCCCAGCAAACTGGACTAATATTTCTTCACAATTAATCCATGAAATAAGCCGAGAAAAATCTTCTTTACTAAATTTTTCAATTTTTATTTTAATTTCATTTTGCATAAGAATCATGAATTAAATTTTTTATAAAACATAATTATTAATCATTCAGGTTATATTTTAAAATCAAAATATCTTTCAATGTTTTTGGATTAATAATTTTAAAATCGGGCGAAGCAAGATTTTTTAATTGGCTATTTGCCAGGCAATAAAGGTCATCATTAATTACTACAAAAGTTGTTGGAATATCAAAAAGAGGATTGTCATGTGCAATAATTTTCATTCCAATAATATTTATCCCAGATTCATCCAGAAAATATCTACATATTTTTATTTGGCTCTCTTTTTCAACAGCATTTTGGATCCCAATAAGACTGTTTTTATAATATTTTAATCCGTCAATACCTTCTGAATTTATCGAATTGACCGATTCTCCTATAATTTTGCGTCCTGCAATATCCAGAACACGGATGCCTTTATCTGTTGAAGCAATATAAAGGTATTTATTATCCGGAGAGATGGTTACTCCGTTCGGATGGGCAATTTCCGGCCCTTCAAAAAAAACAGAAACTGAGTCTGATTGCTTATCAATTTTACTGATATAATTTCTTTTTGAATTTGTAAAGTATATATTCCCACTATCATCTGCAACTAGGTCATTATAAGTATTTGCAACTGAATCAATATGCGAATAGGATTTTAATAATTTACCTGAAGTTAAGTTAAACTTTATTACGCTCGAATAATTTTTACCATTTTTTGTAATGTTACCGCATGCCCACAGGATCTTTTGAGTTTCATCGGTAATCATTCCCAGAAATCTCAAATCTAGTAAATCTGACGGTATAAAATCTTTAAATTCTCCCGTTTCTGCATTGATTTGAATAATCTTTGTTTTATAAATACTACTTATATAGAAAGAATTCGTACCGGAAGAATACGTTATTCCTTCTGGGATTAAATCCTTTTCAGTAATACGATAGGCAATGTTTTTGTTGTTTAATTGGCTGTATGATACTATTGGTAATAAACAAAGAAAAAAACCTAATATATTCTTCATAATTAAATTTTAAATTTTTGCAAAAGGGCATTTTGTTCTACACAAATTGCATGTAATCATCCATCCTCCACCTTCAGTTGAAGTAAAGCAAATTTCTCTGCATTTTTTTTGATCTATGGTAATTCCATTTAAAGCTTTTTGCGGGCATGAATCTATACAAATCGTACATTTTTGAGGACATATTTTTTTTGCAGGAAGGTCTGATTCTAAATCAGCGTTTGTTATTACTCCACCAAGCCAGAGTCTATTACCATATTTCTCATTTACTAATAAAGTATTTTTTCCAATAATTCCGACACCAGCTAATTGTGCAGAATGTTTGAGTGATAAGATTCCCCTTCCGTGTTTTTCTTTTGAATCCCAATATTCATAAGGTTCAGAAGAGGGAATTGGAACTGCCAAAAATCCATTTTTTTCAATTATGAGTGATAAGTTTAATGCTAAAATATCAATCTCTTGAATAAGTTGATTCCTTGCCATAGTATAAGGAGCATATGATTGGGATAAAAATGTCCCTTTAGGAAATTGTTTTGCAAAAACAATCACTGATTTAGAACCTGAGAAAATATCTTGCGGGTGAAAACCTTTTGGTGCATTTCTAAATTTATCAACGTTAGCTATTCCACATATATCAGCTCCTAATTGATATACAATTTCTTTTATTGTTTCATTTCTCATTATAAAAAATTTTTAAGAATAAAATTTCAGACATTTTTTTTGAGCAATTGTTTAAACCAAATTGCAGTAAGAATTAACGCGGTAAAAAGAAAAATTGCATTTGCGATTACAATAATCAAGATAATTGTTCCAGGTAAAGGGAAAATCGGATCAGTAAAAACAGCAAATCCGGTAAGTCCCGAAAATAGAAACATGCGATTTATCAATTTAGACAAGCTATTGCCTGAAAATAGTTTTGATACAAAAATTAATGACAAACTCATAAATGCATATCCCATACCTTCTAAAGCGCCCGGAATTGAATGCGGATAAGGCGAAGCAAAGAGCAATAATGTAAGTCCTTCGGTTGAATTATGGATAATATTATATTCGACAACAACTATTTGTATATAATAACATATACTTAATAAAGTAGTATAAGCTATTGCAAATACAAGTGCAAGCATACTCCATATTTTGTTTTCATCTGAAGTAAGTATATGGATGCATACCATCATGATTAAAAAACAAATAGTAAGACAAAGACAAGGTATTATCCACGCAATAAATGGTGCAATTTTAAATGTGTCTGCATATGTTTGTATATCAGTCCATGGTGCATGCAGAATTGGCTGATATAACCCAAAGGCAATTGAAAACCATAAAATTAATATGGCATTAATAATTGCTGTCCAGAATCCAAGTTGTTGCGCTGTTTTGTTCTTTATCATTGTGTTAAGTTTATTTTGTGCAGTCGTGAATTATTTTAGTCGTTTTATTTTAGTTGATTTAAATTCATAATTATCAACTCTTCGCTTTATCAATTGATATTTATCCTTATCCAAATACTGTTCTACAAATGGCAAATCTGGAGCATAATGAAAACAACCTCCTATTTTCAAAGAACTCAAAATGTCCATATATTTTTTAGCATAGCCAATAATGTTACCATCATTCCGAAAATGATGATGTTGGAAATGATTTGAAAATCCAAGATTACTGGTTATTGTTCCCCATTTATCTTTTTCAAATTTGTATTCGAACCAATCCGAATTCGTAAGGAAGGAATTGTCATATGCAAATCTATCAAATCCATAAGCATCAATACCTTTTTGACGCAAACATAACACTAGATTTCCTTGTTTTCCACAGCCAATATCCAAAACTGGTTCAATTAATTGGTTAAAGTCAATTTGTAGAATCTCAATCTGCAAGTCAGGATTATATTCTGAACACACGACCGATTCTATCATTTCACCTTTAGAGGTATAAATCATTTCTGCAAATAAATTTGTACTCTTCAACCATTTTGTTAAGTTATCATAATGCTTTTCAGCAATTGAATCAATAGAGGATTTGCGATTTTTAATATTTGAAAATAATTCAACGTATATATTTCTTAAATCCAACTGGGCTTGTTTATCAAAATTGAAATATTGATTAACCCCGCAAAATTCCTGAAGAGCCTTATTGGTCAAATAGTTAATCAGTACATTTTCAGAATTGGAATCAATTAAGCCTATCCGTTCAATTGTATCTAATGTCTCAGGACTAAATCTTAATGAATTAAGTATTCCACTATAAAAAAGGTTTTTCCTTTGATTCAAATCGAATTGCTTATCTATAATATCTTGACAAATTTTCATTGTGAGTATAGATTTTTTCACGCGAAACAATGGTTTAAGCCATGTCTAATAATGGATTGAGGGACAGTTTCTTGTCTACCGACACAAAAGTTTAATCGGTCTACAATGTCAGGATACCCACTAAAACCATTATGACATACACATTTTGTTGTGCTTTCTTGCATTTTATAACTCTTTCTCTTTTTCAATATTGTTATATAAATTAACTACATCAAATTGGCTTCAAATTCCTATTAAGTCTGTCAATAATCTTTTCCAGCCTGGTTTGACGGGTTTTGTCAGATTTGGCATCAAGATAAAATCCGGTATATGTACGCTGTACCGAATGCGACATAGCCTGCAAATTGGTATAAGCAGGTTCATACGGCTGAATGATTTCCTTAAACATCCGTATCTGTTCATCGCCAATAAGGATACGTTTAGCATTATCCCATGAACCATTTTTCTTGGCATGTTCTATCGCGTCTAAACCCTGCGAGGTCATTAAACCCTTTTCCATAAGAGTTTGCGCCAGCTCTTTGTTTTTAACAGACCATACGCTTTTAGGTACACGTCGCGCAAAATATTTTTTATATGTATTATCGTCAAGGGATTGAACTTGTCCGTCTATCCATCCGTGACAAAGCGCCTCTTCCAATGCATCTCCGGGAGAGAGTGTGACAATTTCCCCTTTTTTACTAAAGAGTAACCAGAT
>JAFNAQ010000061.1 GCA_017860275.1 Bacteroidota bacterium | reverse complement strand
CTTCAAATAAGGTTTAATAGGAGCAGCTCCTTCTTTGTTCAGTTTAGCACTGTCCATGGCAATATTATAAAGATCACCAATTTTTTGTGCAACTGTACCAGACTGATTCTTTGTAGAAGCAAGTCCCGCAATCAGTCCTTTTAACTGTTCACGATTGTTTTCGGCCAACTTATCAAAAGAACCAAAACGTGAATATTCTCCTGTAAGCGGATTCTTTTCCATCCATCCACCACATAACTCCTGGAGCTAACTGCGCATTCATTTCACAATTCCAGCCTGTACTCATTACACAAAATGCAACCAACGGCAAATAATTCTTTAATTTCATATATTCTCAATTTCAAGTTCTATTGAAGCAGATTCCCATTCTTCTACTACACGGTCCATTTCCTGCTTCAGTTTTTGATGTTCAGCATAAAGATCCATATCCGAAGCTCCTTCAGGAGTAGCCATTTTTAGCTCAACAGCCGAGATTTTATCTTCCAGATTTTCTATTTTCTTTTCGCAGTCGGCCACTTGCTTTTCCAGTTTACGAAGCTTTTTATTAAGTTCTTTCTGTGCTTCATAAGAAAGTTTATTCTCTGATACAGTTTCTGGTTCATTATTCTGAGCAGTAGGAGAAGTTGATAATTCAGGCTTTCGCTGCAAATCATTAAGACTATCCATCTTTTTCTTTTGAAGGAAATCATAAATACCGCCTAAATGCTCCTTAACTACTCCACCACCAAATTCATAAACCTTTGTAACAAGACCATCCAAAAATTCACGGTCGTGAGAAACAATAATCACGGTTCCATCAAAATCCCTGATGGCATCCTTAAGCACATCTTTTGTACGTAAATCAAGGTGATTGGTAGGCTCATCGAGAATAAGGAGATTAACAGGTTCGAGCAATAGCTTAATCATAGCCAGACGAGTACGTTCACCTCCGGAGAGAACCTTAACCTTTTTGTCGGAAGCCTCACCACCAAACATGAAAGCACCCAGAATATCACGAATTTTAGTACGGATATCCCCAGTTGCCACATAATCAATAGTATCAAATACAGTAAGACTTTCGTCAAGCATCTGAGCCTGATTCTGTGCAAAGTAGCCAATCTGTACGTTATGACCAATGGTTAGTTTACCTTCATAGTCAATTTCTCCCATGATACATTTTACCAAGGTAGATTTACCTTCACCGTTCTTTCCAACAAAAGCGACTTTTTCTCCACGGTTTATTGTGAGGTTCACATCATGATAAACCACATGATTGCCATAAGCTTTCTTCAAGTCCTCAGCAATAATCGGATAGTTTCCTGAACGAGCTGCAGGCGGAAATTTAAGCCTCAACGAGGAGTTATCTTCATCATCAATCTCAAGACGAACGATCTTATCTAATTGTTTGATACGGCTTTGCACCTGCACAGCTTTTGTTGCTTTATACCGGAAACGTTCAATAAAATCTTCCGTATCCTGAATCTGTTTCTGTTGATTCTCATAGGCACGCATTTGTTGTTCTTTTCGTTCTATCCGAAGTTCCACATAACGTGAATAAGGAACCTTATAATCATATATTTTTCCGCAATTAATCTCAATAGTACGGGTAGTTACCCCATCCAGAAAAGCACGGTCATGAGATACCAATACCACCGCATTGCAACGAGTAGCAAGGAAATTCTCCAGCCACTGAATACTCTCAATATCCAGGTGGTTAGTAGGCTCATCAAGTAAAAGGACATCTGGTCTTCTCAGCAAGAGCTTTGCTAGTTCGATACGCATACGCCATCCTCCACTAAACTCAGAAGTTGGACGCGATAAATCCTCCCGGCTAAAGCCTAATCCGGCAAGTGTGCGTTCAATCTCAGCTTGGTAATTAGTACCGCCCATCATCAGGAAGCGTTCATTCTCGTGAGTAAAGCGGTCAATCAGCTTATGATAACTTTCCGACTCGTAATCGGTTCTGTCTGCCAATTCCTGATTCATCCGCTGAATATCTTCCTGCAATTCTTTGATATGTCCAAAAGCTTGCTCTGCTTCTTCCATCACGGTGTAATTATCACTCAGAATCATTACCTGAGGAAGGTAGCCTATAGTAACATCTTTTGGAATAGAAATAGTGCCGGCAGTGGGAGTTTGCATTCCGGCCAGGATCTTTAACATGGTAGATTTTCCTGCACCATTTTTCCCAGTCAGACCAATGCGGTCTTTTTTATTAATTACATATGATACTTCGTCGAACAGCGCTTTAGCATTAAACTCGACTTTTAATCCTTCTACTGAAACCATCTTATTTTTGTTGTCTCTTTTCGTTGTAAAGCACAAAGATACAACATAAAACTCAAAGTAGAGCTTTTTATTAGAGCCATATTATCAGAATCTGAGCAAGTTAAATATTGAAAATAGCATACATAAATGCGTAAACAAAAAGAAAGTAAAAACACATAAGACACAAGATAGATAAAATCCATTATCATTCTTTTTGATTAAAAAGAGATTTAAGATCTTCTTTTGATATTAATCTTTTTTCGCCATTATGCTCAATATAGATTTTATAATCATCACCTCCCTCTTCTTCTTCAAACAAATCAACAACCCTAACATCTAAAACTTTGGCAATCCGCCTTAACATATTAAGTGTTGGATTGCCATTTATTGACGTATAGAGTGACTGGTATGATATCCCTAAACGTTTTGAGACCTCCTGCAGAGTTATTCTCTTTTCCTTACATATGGACTGAATCTTGAGCATAATTATTTATCGATTCTATAAATATAAATATTAAATAACACTAAATTTTGATTACACTAAAAAAGCAAAATAATACACTTAATTAAAAAAAAACCTATAAACAATCATCTAGTTGCTAAACCCAAAGCATTAAAGTTTACTACTAGAACAAATATAGAAAATTAGTGATAATTATTTATATAATTTTCACGAAAAAGGCCTTTCTGGAAACCACATTTTACTTAATTATAATATAAACAAGATGATAATAGGATTATAAATCATTAAGAAACAGCCTAAAAAACGGATCTACTCACATTTCTAAGATAATGAAACTAACAAATATAAAAAAGCAATTATGCCATTTAGAAAACAATATTGATATTTATAAAGTAATAAAATAAAGTTGTATATAAATAGAACTATTACTGTATAAAAAATATAAATATATATATTGATACTAAAAAATTCAAAGTAGCAACCAATAGAAATAATTATAGTAAAATATATACCATAAGGCTTTTTATCATTAATTAACCATAAACTGAATTAAAAAACAGAACTAGACTCTCTTGACATAAATATATATATGTATATTTGTAATCAAAAATAAATATATATATTATTAATAAAGCTATTTAATAATATACAAAGTATGCTTTAAATTGTATACTAAATAAATATAAATTAGCTTAGAGAAGTCAACTGACCTCGTAAGCATACTTAAAAAGAATTTATAACACAAATATCCTAGATTAAAGGCTGTATTATGATACTTCGACTAAAAAAGAAAGATAATTATTGGAGAATGGACAAAGACACATTCTCTGAATTTATGAATCATATAAAGCCTTATATTAAGACAAAAAAAGGATTACCTGACCCTTCTGAAGTATTATTTGCAGAAATACCTAATAGCGATATACAAAAAATTGGTCTGCTATATGGATATTCATTAGAAGATAATTCAACATTATTATTAGCTAAAATCTGTCCGAATATAATAATCCTACTCCCATCTGAAAAATCTTTCAATATTAGAATCTGCAGAATTATAGATCAAGAACAATCTATAGAGAATATCCACATAAACAGAAAATAATCGGATTAAATCCATAGTACATTTTTTAGCAATCATCAATAAATTCACATTCTTCGAATATCAACAGCTATTTATAAAACATCCTCAATCTGATTCATTTTAATTCGTAGTTCTTCTGAACAAACCATGCCCTGTTCTATCATTTTCTGTCATGCTGTTGAACATTAATTCTTTCAATGGCGAAACAATAATTCAAGTTCAGGATATACAGGACTATGCAATAGTCAGAGCAGAAACATAATAAGAATGAATTTCAATTTTAACGCCTCTCTTGCGACAGCCAATTTAGCTAAAGCATATGCTATCAGGAACAATAAAGCATTTTCAATGATATCAATTAAAACAATGATTCACAATGTTTTCTTGCTTCAAAGATTTATTGCGCTGTCTGGTATAAGACCGAACAAGAACTTAAATGACAAGCTTGTAAAAGGACTAATTGAGTTTGCGACTATTGCCGCATAACGCATTTTTTAAGTTAACCGAATTCATAATAAACTATTGTAAACAAAATAAAAGGGCTATTTTAGTCAATACTTAAAATTTAATATTTACAAAATAGCTTTTTATTAAAATGATATTACTATTTTTGGACAAAAATAAATATTACTATACAACATGCGCAACCTTAATCTTTTAATTACTGAGATACTTTTTCTGTTTTTAATAAGTTCATGTACTATAACAGATGTAAATGAACCTGTTACTATTTCCGGTAAAATAACAGATTCTTCGGGATCAGGATTATCTGATGTAAAAATACTACTAGAAACATCCTCCGAAAAAATTAATGCCCAAACATCTTCAGATGGAAAATATACTTTAGTAATACCAAACGGAGGTGTTGCATTCGCCACTTTCTCAAAAGAAGGATATACCAGTGAAACTAAATCAATCGCATTCAAAGGAGGAGAAAACAGAGCCATTAATTTAAGCATGAACACTCTTAAAGAAGATGCTTATTTTAGAATAATCACTAGCGATGTATCTGTAAAAAATAGACGCGGAAGTTTTAGTGTATTAATAGATACAAATGTTAAATACGAGTTCTCATGCAAAGAAGATTGGATTAAATGCGAAATTTTATCTAATAACATTTATATTGAATATGATGAAAATAAAACATTAGAGAAACGCACTGCCACAATTAACTTTAATGCAGATTTCGGATTAACTCATACCATAAAAATCACACAAGAAGCTGGTCCGATTCTTCAATTAATTGACTATATAGGCAAAGACAATCAAACGAACTTCCTTACATCTGTTCCATTTATTACATTTAATAGAGAGGTAAAACTTGTATCTATAAGTTCCTCTTATCAGGACATAGATTTAACCGCTGAATATTCAGCAGATAAAAAAACAATTTATTTTCCTAATATTAAAATACCTCCTTTTATTTCTACAACTATTACGTATGAAGTAGAGTCTACTGATTCCGCTAAAATAAAAGAGTCATTTAAACTCAAAGTCTATGAAGGAAAGCTAGATATTACAACTGGTAATGGGCAAAAAATCATTTTTACC